>JBMYRF010000010.1:258126-262183 GCA_049602075.1 Rubripirellula sp. | reverse complement strand
AACAATTACCCAACCCATTCCTTCATAAGCATGTATCGAAGAATGGGGTCACTTCACTCCACCGCTACCCGAAAGACAACTTTCGCGCAAGATTCAACGCAGGAGCCGTATGAGGTAGACACTCACGTACGGATCTGTGCGGGGGGTGGCCCGAAAGGGCCGTTCCTACCGCGATCACGGGATATGGGCGCTGATTAATTGAAAAACCAAATCAGGAAAACCAACGGATCGACTTGAGCGGCAAGCAGCAGACGAGGGACTTCCTGGCCAGGCGGTTGCGCGCGGAGGAGAGACGCACCGCCAGCATTTCGCCCCCAGCCGAATTCGCTTCGAACATATCATCTTCAGCAGATTGCGTCCGACCGCAACTCGCTGCGGTGAAATCGACCTCTCTAGATGAGCCGCGTTCGAAGTCCGGTGGAGAGGCCCTTCGCCCGCGACTGGGAACTGGTCTAACGAAGGCGACGAGAGACCGGTTGTAATGCGACCATCTACTGGCAGACGACGCCAAACTGAAAGAAAACGTCGTTTCCCCAACTCACCGATTTCAAATCACTTCCATCGTGACGCGTTGGGACCGCGTCACGTGATTTCGAGACTTTTGGGCCAATTCGAGACTTTTGAGACGATTTCACCAGACAGGTGGTCCCCCGATCTGTCCACGGATGACGACGCGAAACGTCGCAAATCCCGCGATACGTGCACCAAACGAGCAAGGCCCGCCAGCATTCACTGTCGGGCCTTGGTTGAATCGAGACGGGTTGTGCAACCCATCCTAGTGGAGGCGGCGGGAATTGAACCCGCGTCCCGCGATGGATCCACGATGATGTCTACGTGTGTAGTCGAGCTATTTATGTTCCGAAGAACCTTTCGCTTACCACGGCGCTGCCCGACAGGCTCCGCCGCTCGCTAACTCGAATCATTTTTTGACTCGTCGCGTCTCGAGTAGGACGACAAGCGATCCAGAATTGTGACGGGCAGTCGGGCGACTCTGGCAATCCCCCTCAGCCCGGGCTACCTATTCTTAGGCGGCCAGTGCAAGACTTTCATCTGCAACTAAAAGTTGTGATCAGCTTTTTACGTGGCCAACTGATCAACCACGACACGCAACCAACGCTTCTTCTCATCCGGTCGAATCCAGATCACCCCCAGTTACGAGTTACATAAAACCTTAGAGTCAATATCGGCGACGGCGTGTATAAAGTCAAGCAAAGCAAACGCTCTCGTTGCCAAAACGTCGACTGGGTCCATCGATCCTCAGCCATCTCTCCTCTGCGTCTATTCGCTTGCGGAGCCGCATTTCGATTGTGGAGCCACAACGGTGTATACCCACGTTAGGTGCATACCCACGTAAATCGAAACGAATTGAAATTCGTTTATCTGGACTCTGCCTTTACCGAACGGTCGGGCTCGGTCAGTTGTCTCAACATGATCGGGGATTCAAAAGCGACATGCCTGCTGGCACATGGCTCCACAGGGCCCCTCTTTTTCCCAAAGCGACACTCCTTTGTTGGGGGCACTCTTGGTAAATGTTGGGGGCACTCTTGGTAAAAAGTCTGATGACCAGCGGGGCAGAGAGGGGAGGTGATCGAATCTCTTTCTCGGCGTTGGGTTCAACTGCGGTCGGTCGCAACCTCACGCCGCTCTGATGCATTTAGGGGTTACGGCGGCGGTGGCTCTTTGGAGCGATTTTTGTGCCGTTGCGGGGGTTGTGGCGTTCACAGTGCGTTGGGATGAGATGGACCAGAGTTCTTCCTGTCGGAATGGAATTTGCAATTGATTTGTCCGCTTTCGCAGTTTTTTTCAGAAACTTCTGGTTTTGTGGGGCAAAGTGTTGTTCGGATTTTGACTTAGGATTGCTACAAAGTTAATATGCTTCCGCCCTAAATAGGTTTACTGGCGTTATTTTCCCCTTTCCTGTTCTCCCCGAATCACTCCGAGACCCCCCTCATGCCTTCCAAATTGGCCCCTTCTATTTTCGCCTTGGTTGTGTGCGCCCTGCTCATCTTCCCGATGGTGGGTTGCAAGACCGAGACGGCTCCTGTGCAAACGACCGCAGACGAGCTCGATCAATATTTGGCTGATAATCCCGATGAGGCTTACAGCAGTGATGGCGTCGCCGAAGAGATGACGGCGGATGAGGGGGATGGCGAAGGAGATGACGGTAGCGGCGAAGAAGCGGCAGAGTGACCGTCGCGGGTCGTCCATTGGGCTATTTCCGGAATGCTAGGTTCTTTCCGGATTTGGCTTTCATCGATTCAACATGACTGCCTAGACGCTGCAAGGGCTACTTTTAGCAAGTGGTACCGATAGTGCGGGCCAAGCGAGCGCATTTGTTTTTTCTTTCTACGTTTTGATTTGGAGTCTTCATGAATGTTCACAGGAGGCGAGGCTTTACACTCGTCGAATTGTTGGTGGTGATCGCCATCATTGGAGTTTTGGTTGGATTGCTGTTGCCAGCGGTTCAGGCCGCTCGAGAGGCGGCTCGCCGAATGAGCTGCAGCAACAACTTCAAGCAGCTGGGCTTGGGCATCCATAACTACCACTCCGCCTTCAAGCAGTTGCCAATGCATCGTGGTGGGACCATCCGGCCACCAGGAACAAACAATCGGCAAGCTCGTCTGCCTGTTGCCATCGGACAGCCTCACGGCGGTAACAACTTTCATAACCTGAGTGTGCTCGTGCCGCTGCTGCCTTACGTGGAGCAACAGGCGCTGTGGGAGCAGATCAGCAACAAGTTCGAATCAAGGCAAAACCCGGGCTTGTTTTTTAATCCGATGGGACCACAGGTGGCGATGTCATTGGCTGATCATCAGCGGAATCGTTACGACCCCTGGTTGGTAGACATCCCGACCTACCGTTGCCCAAGTGATCCGGGCGAAGGCTTGCCCGCGCAAGGTCGAACGAACTACGGTTTCAACTTGGGTGATTCGATCCAGTTTCAGAACAACGGATTCGTGAACCAGACCGGCGTCACCTCCCGTGCTCGCGCTCCTCGGGCTAAGGCGACTTGTCGTGGCATGTTCTTTCCTCGATACGCCACAAAATTCCGCGATGTCCTGGACGGACTCTCAAACACCGTCATGGGTGGCGAGCTGAATACTGACCTGGGTGATAACGACATCACGACACGTGTGGTTTTCGAAGGTGGGATTTTGAACTTCCCAAGCCGTTGCGGCAGCCAAGCCGATCCAAATCGTCCTCGTTTCTGGGCAGAGAATGCAACTTTTGCGTCAGGGAGCGCTCAAGTGGAACGCGGTCTGAAGTGGATGAATGGCCAAACCGTTAACACGGGGATCACCACGATCCTGCCCCCAAATGGCCCGGTTTGTAGTAACGGACGAAACACGTTCACGATCGGCATCTACGGTCCTAGCAGTCGGCATCAAGGTGGTGCTCACATCTTGATGGGTGATGGCGCGGTGATCTTCATCACCGATTCGATTGAGTCGGGTGATAAGAACATTGGTAACGTTCGTTGGAACGGAACAGGCCCTCAAGCTCCAGGTAGCAAAAGCCCTTATGGACTCTGGGGAGCTCTCGGTACCCGTGCGGTCAAAGAGGTTATCCAGGAACAGCTCAATCAGTAAACGTCGAGCCTCGAGCGGCTTGAACCGTTGAGTGATTTTTTCGATGGAAAGGAGAGCGAGTGTGACTCGTTTTCCTTTCCATTTTTTTATGGGTTCGCAGTCGATCCTCAGCCAGACATCGCAAGCAAGCAGGAAGCTGCCGTTGGAAGCTTGGGTTGCCACCCGTCCTGCGAAGCGACGGAGACAGCACCGCTGTTATTCCCGTGAATCCCTTTTCTGAATCGTGCCGGTTCATTGAGTCTTTAGCGTGGCGGGGATCGATCACCGCCTGCTGTCGCGAGGGGAGCCGCTGGCGAGTTGGTGATAAATCAAGGCGTTGGTTTTGGGACGTTTTTGATTGTTTGCGGAGCCCTGCTGGCAATCGATTGATCGGGGACTGACGGGCAAAGCAACAGCTTGCTTTGGTGGCCGTTGGATTGGCGACAGTTGGGTGGTGGCGAATTGGGTGGTGGCGAATTGGGTGGTGG
>JBMYRF010000010.1:171641-258029 GCA_049602075.1 Rubripirellula sp. | reverse complement strand
ATTGGGTGGTGGCGAATTGGGTGGTGGCGAATTGGGTGGTTCGCGTTCCTGCCGTTGGTAAGTTTTCTCGGCAGGTAGCCGTAGTCGGCCGTGCCGGTGGGGCCTCGGATTTTGGTTCCGTGTGAGAATCGGAGTAGGTTTTCTTCCTGGGTTGACAGCTTCCCCTAAAGGTGATCAAGTGTTCACCTTCTCGGCCATGGGTTGGATTGGGGCAGCCGACAGGCGGCTGTCTGCTGTGGCCGTAAATTGTTTCAGGGAGTTAAAAAGATGACACAGTGTTGGGGCCGCTATGCATTCGTTCTGTTGTTCTCAGGAATCTGCCTACTTGGCTTTGCGGCGGATAAGAAATCGTCGGGCCGGAAAATGACCAAATCGGCCGCGGCCAAGCAAGAGATGAGTGGTGGTCGATTGCCACGCTATTTTGCTGGCTTGGTGGATGATGAACAGCGCGAGGAAATCTATCAGATTCAATCGAAGTATCGCGAACAAATTCAGGAGCTCGAGAAAGAGTTAGCTGAGTTGGAACAAGATCAGCTCATCGCGATGGAGAAAGTGTTGACAACTACGCAGCGGAAAGAGCTTGCTGCGTTGAGGTCTGCGGCGTCGAAGAAGCAAGGCAGTACGAGCCGTACGAAGAAGAGCTGACAGAATCGAGTGTCGGTTTTTGGGAGGGTAGCTGGTGATCGAGAGCAGGGGGTGGGACCGGAACGCACTACCTAGCTTTTTAGGATCTAGATCGCGATGCGTTTTATTGCTTCTGCTCGACCACCAGCTGCGGGTTGTTTTTTTCCAGAGCAGTGCCGACCGGCCGCGAATACGGTCGGCACTCCTTTTCAACCAATCAACCATTCCGCTGGGGAGCAAAGATCGATTAGCGGAATCTTGCTGTCCAATAACCGAGCCATTCATCACTCGGACCATTCACCACTCGGACCATTCACCACTTGGGTAATCAGCCGATCGAGCATTCGCTTGCTATCTTAGCGAGTTGGTCGAAGCAGCGACTTCGATGACCGGCGCTTCAGCAGCGATGGCCCCCGCTCTTGCTAGTAACGCGGCTCCAGCTGGACTGGTAGCCGGTACCGTTTCTTGTGGTTCTGGTCCTACCGGTGGTGGTTCGTGCCAGTGTCGTGCGATCAAGGCGGTCGCTGAATGAACGAGTTGCTCTTGTTGCAATGACAAAAGGACGACCCGGTGGCCCACCTGATTCGCAGTGGCACCCGTTTCTCGTTTGGAATAGCTGATGACCCAAGAATCGACATGCCAAATGATCGAGTCGAGCATGCAATCGGCGGAACCGCAGTGGGCAAACAGAGGGATTGGTTCCGGGATCGGTGTGGGTTGGGGGGTGATCTCTGCGGTCCCCTGTGCTTCGGCTTTCGCAAGGTTTGGAACAACACGGTCATCAAATGCTTGCCACATCGCGGCGGCATCCCAAGCGTCATGTTCTGCACGAATGCAGAATGGCTGCGTAGAGCTCGGTAGCACGCTCCACAGTTTGATGTCTTCCGTGGACAGATCGTACGGCATGTAATCCTCTTCGATCGTGACAATGACTGCGGAGCTACCGATGAGGCGGTTGAGTGGCAAAATCTCGATTCCCGGTTCACCCTCGGAGATGAGTTGTACGGTGATCGGAAACTCATCCACGATCACACTGGCTCCATAGCTTTCGACATCAATCGGCTCTGCCGTTGCGATTTCATCCAACTGCGCGGCGAACGCGATGTCGCTTGATGTCGGACTGTTGACAACTTGGCGTTGATCGACCGTGGAAATCGCGGCACCCCACCAGCTTTGGTACTGGCGAACCTTGGCTAGTGATTGGTCCAAGTAAGGCGCGGCTAAGGCGAGCGGTTCCAGCAGTTGCTCAACCGAAATGCCAGCCGCAGCGATTGCGATGGCGGCGGCCTGTGTAATCGCACCATCGTCGGTGGTGTCCGATGCGGAAGCGGGTTCGGCCGCAGAGGTAGGGATGGTTGTGGGGGCGGGCTTGGCTGTGGCGGCGATTCGGAAGGCGATCGAATCGTGGGTAGCCGGAACGGTGTAGCCTGCCGGGCGGTTGGACTTGGACTGGGTAACGGTATTGGACTGGTTAATGGGATGGGGTTGGCTAATCCATCCGCACAAATCCTGTTCCTCCCATCGCAGTTGGCAGGCGTCCTGGGGAAGGCCTGGCGCCGCGGCTCGGATGGGAGGTAGAAGGAGGAGGTTGAAAAAGGCGACAAAGATCAAAGGGGAGACGAAACGCGATTGGATCAGAAGAGCGTTCATGGGTCGGTGGTACTCCTTGTGCCGACGAAGACGCATCGCTGTGAGGGCAACCTGGCGTGGTTGCGCCGACCGTGGCAAGCGATGGGGTGAGGGCGAGCCTGTTAGCCGTTCAAACTGTTCTCTGTTTCCTGCGGAAACTGATTGGAAAACTTGATCGACCAGCGAAGCAAAAGTGGTATCGGCGAGATTAGCGATGAGGCTTGCAATTGCAATCGCGAAACTTGCATGGATTCCTGGTGCGCGTTCAGGTTGTGCCAGTAGGCCGGGTCGATGAGCTACCGGTTGTGTTGAAAGGTCTGGACACGATCGGACTCGATCGATTGAATGTCCAAATTCAATTGAAAGGACGAACGCTTGAAGCCACTGCGAAATGCGTTTTCGGAGTGCGTGTGTGGGTAGCCGCAAGCAATTTCATTCAAGGTCGTACCGCGATTTGTCGTTTCGATTGAGAAACTCGTATGGGGCGTGTTTTGACGCTGGTTTTCAACGGGTGCTGTTGACGCTGAAGGTTTAGCGTTTGTGTTTAACGACAATGCAATCTCGTTTGGAATGACTGCACCGCGTGTGTGGAATGACAGAACCAGGGGCGGATCGAACCGTTTTTTCGATCATGGTGCCGCTCGGTGGCGGTGACATCTTGCGTTGCTGATCAAGCGACAGCGGGTTCGCCAGCGTCCTGAACATGAAGGGCGGGCCAGTGTTCAATGAACGAGAATCGTGAGCAAAAATTGAAATGTACGATCATAGATACCGGGATAAGTGCTTTCTCGCGGGCCTGCAATATTGAGAGTCGCTGGTTTTTCACGAGCAAGCCACTGCCGGACTTCATCGGAGGAGGGTCGGTCAATCCGGGCAACTAAGTGTGGCTTATTATGGCGTCGACAAAACCGCTGCGTTAACTTGGTACCACCCTTGAGCTCTTTTTCAAAGAGAATCAATGTTCCATCGCTATCGATAACGTTTTGTTCGGTTCGTGGCGGGTATTCACTTGTTTCGGTTTCACGCAGTTCGTAGCGACTCGGCACGCTGCCGTCCTCGGACAAACGTCCGGCGGGACACCAACCCCCATGCATGATTCCTAAGGCGATCGCAACATCTAACCCAGCCCGGTCGACACCGGTTTGGCCTCCAGAAACAACGCAAGTCGGTACGAACTGTCCGATTGTTGTGCGTTCGGCTGAGGTGCTGTTTCGTTTCACGTGCTTGGGTCGGTCGGAAAGTTAAAGTGTTGAAGTAACAATTCTCGCTGGGGGCCAATGTCGGGGAGTGATGCCTGACGCCAGGACTTGGGAGGAGACGCCTGAAAGACCATTGGATTGCGTTTCGTCGGATGTTGCACCGAGAGCTGCCAGCTATGTAACGCGATTCCTACTGAGAACGCCTCGCGGCTGCCGTACTTCCGATCCCCCAGGATTACGTGGCCTCGTTCTGCTGCCTGGACTCGAATTTGGTGCTTGCGGCCGGTGAGCAATTCGATCGCCAACAGCGAACCCGTTTGTGTGTCATTGACGGTAAAGTATCGAAGTTTTGCTTCCCGCGTTTCGGTACTCTGGTTTTGGCTCACCCGCATTCGATGCGCCGCGTCATCTTTGTAAATCAAATCGTTCCATTCGCCGTTGGTCGGTCGGGGATGACCCTGCACGGCTGCCAAGTAAAGTTTGCGTGACGGAAAGGAACCGCGGCCCGCAAATTGATCGGACAGTCTCGCGGCTGCTTTGCTGGTACGGGCTAGCACCAAAACGCCGCTGGTCATCAGATCCAAGCGACTCACAATACCAACGTAAACATTGCCAGGCTTGTTGAATTTGTATTTTAGGTAGTCGGCGGCCATGTCACGCATGGTGATCGCTCCCGGTTCGGCCCCCATCGTTGCGATGCCCGCTGGTTTATTGACCACCAGCAGATGGTTGTCTTCGTACAGAATATCCAGCGTCGGCATGCGGACCGTTGGGGTGAGGGGATTTGGAAGGATTGCCGAGATTGAAATGCCGGGACTGTATTGAGATCCCAGGCCAGTGCGTGGTTGAGTTGCCGAACTGAAAACTCACTCCGCAACTTTATCTCCGCGTTGGTCCGCTGGCAACGGAGTGCGCTTGGAGGAGGTGGCCTGTCCCCGAGCGCGCGAATGTCATGGCCTGTCCCAGAATGTCATGGCCTGTCCCCGAGTGTCACCGAGTGGTGTCATGGCCTGTCCCCGAGCGCGGTCCCCCGAGTGCCTGTCCCTGAGCGGATCCCTGAGCGGATCCCTGAGCGCGTGAGTGTCATGGGCTGTCCCCGAATGTCACCCGAATGTCATGGCCTGTCCCCAAGCGAGCCCCGAGTGAGTGCGAGGAGGTGGCCTGTCCCCGAGTGCCCGAGGAGGTGGCCTGTCCCCGAGTGCCCGAGTGCCCGAGTGTCATTCCCCAAATGTCATGGGGGCGCGGAGTGCGATTATTGAGTACTCCTTTTTTTACGAGCTAAAGAATGCTAGCAGGGATGATGGAGTACCCTCCGATTGGCTGCCCGCAAATTGAACTCCAGGCCGTTGGTGAACGGTGGATGCAGTAGGATCAAACCAGGCTTGGTGGTTTGCGTTTGACCTGCTGCGATTTTCGTTGGCTTGGTGACTCGCCGCAGTTTGACCGTTATCTGATGTCTTAAGATTCCCTGAGCAGGCGATTCATCAAAGCAGGGCAAAATCGGTCTGCCCAGACGAGAAGTTTTCCGGGGAAAGAGCAAATTACCTCGTCCTTTCTTTTCTCGATCGCGGACATGGCGGTATTCGCGACTTGTTCGGGCGACCAACTTCCAAAACTACGGGAGGCTTGATTGGGATCGGTATCGATCAGCGAATCAAAAAAATTGCTGCGCGTCGTGCTGGGGCTAACCAGCGTGACTTGAATGCCTAATTGGGAAATTTCAGCCCGCAAGGCATCACTCCAGCCATGAATCGCAAATTTGCTAGCGCAGTATTCGCTTTTGTTGGGCACCGCACGATGTCCCAAGACGCTGCTGATGTTGCAAATTACTGGCGAGCGACCTTTGGCAAGTGCTGGCAGCAAGCTGCGAGTGAGTTCGACAGGGGCAAAGAAGTTGACTTCCATGACTTTTCGTAAACGTTCCTCATTTGCTTCGGAAAAAGGGCCGATTGCCCCACTACCCGCGTTATTGACCAACAGATCAACTGCACCTCCACCGAGTTGGGTCGCCACTTGAACGATTTGTTGACGGGTCTTTGCATCGGTGATATCGCCAACAACTTGGTGAACCTTGGCGACGTCAGGTGTGACAATTTGGTCCAAGCATTCACGGCGTCGGGCGACAGCGACGACGTGGGCTCCGCGTTGAAGCAACCGTTCGGCTAGGGCACGTCCAATTCCGCTGCTGGCTCCGGTGACGATGCAAACCGAATCAGTCGAATCGAATCGCATGGCGTTGTGGGTCCGTTGAAGGAGCATCCGTTGACAGGACGCCTGTTGAGATTGCCGCTTTCATTGCCGCGGGGATCATGCATCGATCACTCAGGCGACGTCGCTGTTGGATTCGGCGTTGGTCAGTGTTTCAGTCGCGGGACGAATTGCGAGTGCCGATCGTTCGACAGGCCCCATCGAGTCGTTGGGCATACGAACGTGAACTTTGATCAACGTCTCGCCATATTCACGCGAGACGATTTCGCCATTCGCCGCTAAGTAGGCAAGTAAACGACCATCACTGGGATCAACATCGACCTCGACGTCCAAAAACTCGCGTCCCAATGCTTCTCCGACAGCTTCGATCAAGGCAGAAAGTCCCTTGCAGTTGCGGGCACTGACTGGGATCGCGTTGGGGTAACGATCCAAGACTCGATTCAAAATGAGTGGATTTTGAATGTTGTCGATCTTGTTCAGGATCAGCAACGTGTCTTTTTCTTCGATTCCAAGATCGGTCAAGACGCTGTAGACCGCGCTGATCTGGTCAAACACGGTTGGGCTGCTTGCATCGGCGACGTGCAACAGGAGATTGGCTTGACGGGTTTCTTCGAGTGTCGATTTGAAACTGGCGACTAACGAGTGGGGTAGATCACGGATGAATCCGACGGTATCGCTCAGCAGTACGGTTCCCCATCCGGGCAATTGCCAACGACGTGTACGGGTATCGAGCGTGGCGAATAACTTGTCCTCCGCCATCACGTCGGCTTCGGTCAACGCATTCATGAGCGTGCTCTTGCCGGCGTTGGTGTAACCAATCAGCGACACTGTTGGTGCGCTATTTCGTGCGGCCACTTGGCGTTCGCGTCGTTCTTCGACTTTCGCAAGATCTTGCTTGAGATCATGGATTCGCTTTTGCGCCAAGCGACGGTCAACTTCCAGTTGCTTCTCACCTGGGCCGCGCATGCCAACGCCCATCGCTTGACGTGATAAGTGCGTCCACATCCGCTTGAGCCGCGGCAGTGAGTATTCCAATTGTGCCAATTCAACTGCCAAACGGGATTCATGTGTCCGGGCGCCGGCCGCAAAAATATCGAGGATCAATTCCGTTCGGTCGAGCACTTTGGCACCGATCGCTTTTTCCAGGTTGCGGACTTGGGCGGGGGAGAGATCGTTATCAAAGATCACCACATCGGCTTTGTGGCGGTCGACCATCTGGCGAAGTTCTTCGACCTTGCCTTTGCCCAGATAGGTCGAATGATCGGGTGTGCTGCGACGTTGGATCAATTCATCAACGACTTCGGTGCCGGCGGTGGTTGCCAGTCCGTGCAATTCCTCGAGTGGATCCGCCGGGACGAGGTGGTCGGGCAAAATCAGTCGTGCCAGGATGCTAGTTTCAGGCGAGTCGTCTCGGACTTGAATTGGTTCGCGCACGATGGGGAAAAACGTTCCTTTGAGCAAGGTTGGTAACGGGGCTGCGTGAGGCTGTGAAAGTGGTGTTCACCTCAACCTCATTATAGTTGAGCGGACACCAGCAAAGACACCCTCACGGAAATCTGGTTCGGCCTAGAGAGTCGCTTGACCAGACGTGTCATTGGGCCAGCAAATAATCGGGCATCACTCACCAATGGTTCCTTGTTGGAAACAACCCGATGACTCAAATGCTGCTTTTCGACGCTCCTGTCAGTCAGACTTCATTTTCTGTCGCCACCTCTCCGGTAGCCCCCCAGGCAGAGCCCGCTGTTGCTGAATCCGCATCCGCTCAGGTCCCCAGCAAGGAAGAGGGTGGGCTGCATCACATGGGCGATTTGGCTCGATTGGTACTGCTGCGATATGAGTTGGTGGCGAAGCGTCGGGCTCGTCGCGCCGCTCGCTTGTCCGCCACTCGCTTGTCCACTGCCAGCACATCGGCAACCAGCCTGTCTGCAAGCAGCCTGCCAGCAGTGAGCACCTAAACAGCATGGTTGCCAGCGACTGCCAATCACCGATTTCCTGCCCCTATGATCGTTTCCCGCGATGGGGTGTGATGTCGTGATCTGCAGTCCAATCTGGCTGCCGAGCGTTAGGGAAGAGTATTCCGGTTCGGTTTGGTGGGGTGATTCACCCCGTTTTTTTCAGCATCCCGTTTGGTTGGGCTGCGGCGTACCAGCATCAACGCGGTCGTCAGGGCCCCGGCCAGGAATCCAATTGCGGTCGTCGATGCCACCAGGATCGAAAGGGGCATATTGCGTTCAATCCACAGTAAGCGGACTGGCACCGCATCGTTGTTCTGGAATGTCACTGCCAGTGCCATCGGGATCGCGAGGATCAGCAGGATCCAGCGGATTTTCTGCATTTCCGCTGCATGAAAAGCCGAATTGAATTACTGTACAAAAGTTCATTCTAATGATAGCATTGGCTTCGCCCAATGAAACTTACCACACGCCCACGAAGCAAACGGGAAGGTGTTCGCGGTAAGAAAATTGGTCAGGGAAAGGTGGAAGCGTGGTGAACCAGCAAACTTTTGATTTTCTTGAGGCAAAACCACTGCCGGCTAGCCGGGGCAGAAAGCTGGGGGCTTCTGCCCAGGCAATCGTGGCAGAACCGATTCCGAGTGAGTCGGTTTCTCGTCATATCACTGGTCCTCCACCAATGAAGACGTCTGTGAGGTTGCCTTCTACCAAATCCCCATCTGCCAGTGTCCCGTCTGCCAGTGTCCCGTCTGCCAGCTTGCCTAGTGAGTGTCCCAACCCAGGAGCGATGAGCCGAGCGGAGACACTGCGGCAGCTTCGAGCCCAACTGGAACAGAAAAACGGTTCTGCTTCGGTTTCGAACGAGACACTTTCGACCGGATGCCAGCAGATTGATGATTGGTTGCCACGAGGTGGTTTGCGGTGTGACGCAATTACCGAGTGGGTGGCGGAGGGTGAAGGTTGCGGCGCATCGACTTTGTCATTGCTTACTGCGGCGATGCGATTGTCACAGGCTGAATCAAGTGGTGGCCCCTTGGTGGTGGTCAGCGGTCCGGCCAGCGGCAGTCGAGCAGGTTTCTATCCACCTGCTGGTAAGGCATTGGGGGTGCCGATGGAGAGATTGATTTGGGTCCGCCCCAAACAACACGCGGATCTCGTTTGGGCGGTGGACCAAGCGTTGCGTTGTCGTTCAGTGGCAGCCGTTTGGGCGGAAATCGGAGCCAGTTTGGATGATCGGGATGCCCGACGTTTTCAATTGGCAGCCGAAAAGGGTGGAACTCCGGGATTGTTTGTGCGTCCCGCCGCCGTTCGGGGACGCCCCAGCTTTGCCGAGGTTCGCTTTCAGGTGGCACCGTTGGTGTCGGATACCGACCACTGTGATCTTTCTGGTGGCGGCGATCGCTTGATGCAGATCACGCTGGATCGATGCCGTGGTGGAAAGGTTGGGCAACAGGCTTGGGTGCGACTGGATGATAGGGCCCGACTTCAATCAATCACGTTACCTTCAAGTGGAACTGCGAGCGATGACACGACTATTTTGCCTTTGGCTGCGGAATTGGCCCATCCAAAGAGTTCAAGCCGAGCGATCCATCGCCGCCGAGCCTGAAGTCAACTGTGCCCGTTCTGAAGCAATCGATTCACCGGTCGTGTTGTGGCGTGAGGACCCACGGCGTGGCCGCTTGGTCGCTGCTTGCTGTCACCAAGCTCGTGCTGCCGGAGTCAACATTGCGATGCCGATCGCCCAGGCCTCTGAGTTGGTGCAAAGTGGGCGAGTGAGGCCACGCCTGCTGCCCCACGATATCGATGCTGATGACCGAGCGTTGCGGCAAATCGCTTGGAAAGTTCAACAAGTAATTACTCCATTGGTGGAAACTGAAACGCTGGACAAAAAACCATGGGCAGGTTGTCCACGGCACCAACGTGAGTCATTGATCGGTGAAATCGGTGGTGTGACGCACCTGTTTGGAAGTGAATCAGGCGTACTGCAAGCGGCTTACCAATTGCTGCAACGCCTCGGTTTGCATGGTCGAATCGCCATTGCTGATTCGCTAGGTGCCGCTTGGGCGTTGGCTCATTTTGGTTCAACCGAAGCGGCAATCGGCCCTGGGCAGTGGATCGTTCCGAGTCAGGCGACACGGGGAATGTTAGAACCGCTCCCGGTTGAATCATTGCGGCTGGATGCACCGACTGCTGTAACCTTGGCTCGGTTAGGAGTCACGCGGATAGGGGAATTACTGGAGTTGCCGCGAAATGGATTGGCCGCCCGTCTGGGACGCGGCCTAGTGCGGCGGATTGAGCAGGCGCTTGATGGCCTACAAGAGCCGTTGGCTGTGGAAACCGCACCCGCAGAAGATCGGGAGACTTGGGAACTCGAATACCCAACGAGCGATCAAGACATCTTGGCCGACCGGATTCATCGTCTGGTAAAAAAGATCAGGACGGGGTTAGCAGCACGTCAACGTGGGGCAATACGCATGACCTGCCGCCTGGACCTTACGGTCCCCCCGTCACTGTTCTTTGAAGTCGGTTTATTTGCACCAACTGTCGATCAAGAACATCTTACAAGCCTGATCCTTCATCACCTAGAAAATAAACGACTGACGTCAGATGTGAAACGGGTGACCATCGAGGTGCCCTTATCCGATTCGCTTCGCACCGCTCAAACAGCTTTGTTCGAAACCGATTCTTCAGCTGCGAATTTGAGTGGATCGGCAATCAGCCGCTTGGTCGATTCTCTGAGTGGGCGATTGGGTCGTGATTCGGTTGCGCGAGTTGATTTGCAAGATGACCCGCTTCCCGAAAATGCTTATCGAATGCGGCCAATGGCTGGCAATGCAAGAAAACGATCCAATCGCTCACGCCATGCTCAGTCCACTTCTCCGCATCAGCCGATTTCATCTTCAAATTCTGCTGAGTTGCGAACTGCTGCCAGGCAATCTGATTCGATTCGTGATCACGCGATCCATTTGCCGTCACCGGATGATGCAATGCGGCGTCCGCTCTGCTTGTTTGCCGATCCTGTTCCACTTTCGGTCGCTTGGCACGAAGGGGCGTTTCGGAAAATCGTGACGACTCAACAGCTGCCCCAACGAATTCGGCTCGCGGGCGTGGTTCACACGGTGACCCGACATTGGGGGCCGGAAAGAATTGAAACGGGATGGTGGAAAGGTCCCACCGTACGTCGCGATTACTATCGCATCGAAACGGACAGGGGATCCTGGTGGTGGGTTTTTCGAAATCTTGATACCCCGAATTCACGCGGCCGATACCGTTGGATGCTGCACGGCCGATTCGATTGACTTGCTGAATTGGGGGACGTGATACCGAACCTGACCTCTACGGTTTTGCTTTTTCCGCTTCCACTCCCGGATCTTCATTCTGCAGTTCCTGATCCGCATCCTTGCCGAAGCTAAAGGTCAGTAATTCAGTCCCGATCTGAGCGATCACCCTCGACAACCCCGGTTGGACCGTCTGTCGGGTTTCCAACGAGTTGTTGCTACTTGAGATCGGCTTACCCTCACGCAGGGCCAGGTCGCTTCCATCGCGAATATCCAACGCCAGCACATCGAGAGATTTGCGTCGACTGGCAGTCGAGAAAGTGAATGGGCTCCTGGCCAAAATCAGCATTGGTGACTCGGCTGGCTGGGTCAGCGTGCAGCCCCAAGGCCGCTCGAACTCACGACTCCATCGCACCGAACCATCTTGCAGCGAAATCGCAAAGACTCCGTGGGTTGGTTTGTGAAACGAGCCATCGCTCGTCTGCAATCGTTCATCCGTTTTTTCGGTCACTACGGCGCGTCGCTTGGGGAGCACAAGTAACAGATCATCCATAAGCATCAAGCGAAGTTCTTGCAAATCTTCGTAAGCGGGTAACTTGGGGGTTCCAATTTCTTTCCCGTCCACGATATCCCAGATGACGGTTTGGCCATCATTGCCCAGGTGAACCATGTAACGTCCACCGATGACGCGACCATAGCCGCTCGGTAACTTGGCTTCGACGTTCGAGCGGTTGGCACTGTATCCGTCTTGGGTCAGAACAATTTCTTCGCTGAACGGGTTAACGAGGTTCAGCGTGAAAAGTCGTTTTTCGTCCTGTTCTTGGTAGGACAGGACGTGTTCGCCTAGCCCAGCCCAGACGGTGCCGTGTTGCCAAGACCTCGTGCTTAGCTTTCGCCCGTCCAGCAAGTCAAAAAATTGAACTTCATTAGTGGCATCGGAAACAACGGCGACCTGTTTTCCGTCACACAAGACACTGCCACTCTTGGGGGCGGTCGAATTTCGCCAAATCGTATCAGCTGTCAATGCATCGATCGCCAGCAGGTCCCCGCCCTGCAGCAGCAACACGCGGTCGCCCATGATTGGACCCAATTTGAATTCGGGGATCACGCTCGAGGCTGCGGCATTGGCAATTGAGTACCGAACAACCTGGTCATCAAAAGGCGTAATGGAGCTACGGCGTTTGGCGACCGGTTCACTATCACCGCTAAGTCCTCGCCGCCACATTCGGACCTCGCCATCACCGCGAACGATGTGATGCAGATTCAAGCCGATCAGTCCCTTCGGCATCACCACGACCATCATGCCTCCACTGATTTGTGCTTTCTTATCCATATCATCGACGTTCCCTTCCATTGGAATGCGTCGCAGTAGGCCAGTTGGGTCGCGTAGTGACATCGGATTGGATGATCCTTCGCTGATCAATCGCCAGCCTGAAAACTGGGTTCCGGCCAGAAGGTCGGTATCAGCGACACGTTGCGAGACAATAAAAGATCGAACTCGCGGGTTGCGTGATTCCCAACGCAACGAGGCCTGTTCTGCCCATTGAACCGACACCAGTTGGGACATTGCTTCACTCTTGAGTGCGGCAATTTTTTCATCGGGTATTACATCAGATCGCGACTCTAGTTCTTGCAAGACACTTAGTGCGTCCCGTGGAATCTTGCCACGCACATATGAGTCAGCCAACAGGTAGAGCGAGTAATCACTAAGCTGCTTCAATCCTGCAGGAGATGGGTTTTGCATCCCGAGGGCCAACCGTTCCAGTCCCAGATAATCCTCGTCTTCACGCAACCGAGAAGCTAGCTCTTCGCGGAGCGCTTGACTGCCGTCGAGGGATCCAAAGTGTCGATACAAACGTCGCAATGTGGTCGTCGACCCATTCACCCTTGGGTCATCGATTAGCAGATTTCTGATCTCTGCTAATTGCTCGGTGTTTGCTTGTTGTCCGATGTCCGCTGCTCGTGCAGCGATCCAAGCATCGATCGAACACTGCCGCGACGAATCATTGATCACACGATCGGCGGCCGATTCCAACAAGGCGTCGTCGATGACAAGACCTGACAAATCGAGCAGCAACTTGGTGGCGTTCACCAGCTCACGTGAACCGAGGGCAGCTCGAATTCGCAGCGATAATAGCTCGACGCGTTGGGCTGGACGATCAATCAATTCGTCCAAGCTGCGAATCAGATCAGGATCATTTTGGTCACTGTCGCGGAGCTTCCCAAGCATCGCTGTGACACTCAATAGTCTTACCTCATCGTTATCAGCTTGCAATTCGCGGGCACGTTTCAGGAGCGCTAATGCTTCATCTCGCTCACTTTTTTGAATCAGCAATTCGGCTTTGCGAACCAATGCGTCAAAATTATTGGGATTCTCCTCGAGCATTCGATTGACGAGCGGTTCCAGCGTTGTTTCACCAAAAGCGACCGATAGCGAGGTTGCTGCTTGACTGATGATTTCGCCATCGACGGCAACCAAGTTCCCCAACGGAAATGTCGTCCTGCGTCGATCGATCACGGATCCATCTTTGAGTGAGATTCGAATCACTTGGTTTGTGGTTGTCGGCAGCAGGTATTCGTCCGCAGTGAACATGCCCCGCCCCGATATCAATTGGCCTGCCGGCAGCATGTCCCGGTCGGTCGTCCAAATCATCTCCCCTTTCATGTCGTAACCGCGGACTTGATTCGAGCCAACGACGAAAAAATGGTTGTTCCGAATCCCTGCCAGGTAACGCATGTAGCCGCGGGCTTTTCGCGAAAACAGGCTTTCGCCAGTTAGCAAGTTGAATCCGTAAAGACGGTCCGATTCAATCGGGGTCAACAAGACGTTTTGTTGATCTGCGATTGCAATGCCGAGTGACCACCGCTGCATCAACTGATTCGGGTCGAGGTTGCGTCCGCGGTTTGTCATGGATCGAGACATTTCGGCGCTGCGATCATAATTCACGCCCCAACGCAGCGTGCGGTCCGCAAGATCGATGGCGACGGTCGCGCCGGCGCCGGTGGGACAAATCAAGAGTCCCTCGTAGTAAGTAGGCATCGCGCCAGCAACGCGACGAATTGGGTCTGCATCGATTCCACCCGATTCGACAGCAACAAGTTGTTGCCGCCAAACTTCTTCACCCGATCGTGGTTCGAGGCAACACAAGTTGATATCGCCAGCGATCTCTGCCATCACGTAGAGACGGCCATCTAGGGGCAGCGGCGGACCGAGAAAAAACGCATCCGAGAGAGACGAAACTTCGTCAGAACCTGATCCCAACGACCACCGCAACTTGCCCTCGGTTTCCAGCTCCAAAGCGATCAGCGAATTCTTGCCTGTATTTGCCGGTCGGGTACCACGAATGTTCAACCCGCCGAAATAAGCCATTTCGACTTCTCGCAAATCGTCCAAGAGATAAACACGCTCGTCGTCTGCCGTAATTTGGCCATACGGAATGTCGTTCCAGACTCGCTGGGTTAGCAGATTACTAGAATCAGAATCTCCGGGGTTAATGTCGAGCGAAGACTCATCGTCATCGAACATCTCGTTGGATGACTGCCACGGGTAAGTCCATACCCGTTTTCCCGTTCGATAATCGACACCGACCAAACGTTCTGTCGTACGCATCAATAACTGATCGCCGACACGAAGTGGGACCCAACTGGGTGGTGGAAGTTTTCCGCTTGTCGTTAACTCCTCCAATGAGCCGCGCACCGCTCGCTGCTGCCGTGGGCTGGCAGTGGTATCAAGCATCCAACGAAGATTCGAGAGTGGCATTTGTCCCGAATTGGTTCCGTTGCGATTTGGTTTTGCACCAATAATGGGATAATGGCGAACCTGCCCTCCTGGTTCACTGGCTTTCAAGCTGAAATGCTCTTCTAGCCATGCTGACATTTCTTCTTTGCTGAGAGTGACCGATTGCCCATCAACGGTCACCTCGCTGTTCCCCAAATTCTCCGGTTCGGGGATTTCCCGGTCGGCAGCATAGCAGGCTGCCGCATGCATCAGCAAAACGGAGCGACCGAGGTGATTCACGCCACGGGCATTTTGCACCACGTCATCTAACAACAGGGATGCCGCAAGTGCATGGCCCTGATACATCTCAAGTTGTGCGAGAAGCAAGGATGCTTCGAATCCCGCAAGTGTATGAAAGTATTTTCGCCGCACATCACGAACTTGTTGCCAATCGCGCTCCTTGGCTGCTTCCGTCAAACTCTTACGAGCCAGCGGTCCATAGCGCAACTCGTAGGTTTCCAGGGCGGCAGCTGGGAGAGCGCCGATCATGTCGCGGGCTTTTCTAAGTAAGCTGCCGCGGACTGGCTTTCCGGTCGGTCGGGAATCATCGACTTCTAAAAAGAAATCTTGGCCGATCAAATCACCGTCAATTTCGTCGCCCAATTCACCCGAAAGCAAATCTCCTAAACGAACAACTGCATCACTATCGCGATCGTCGTCCAACGCCCGCTCAGCTTCACGAATTTGCTGTTGGATCCCTCGAGGCGCTTCAATGAACCGGGCCGCCTGGTTGCCTTGCGTGCTTCGCAGAAAACCTTGGCCGCTCGCAAGTGGCACATTCCATGCTGAAACGACCATCGTCGCGGTCACAAGTCCGGCAGCGATCAATCTATGAATACTCACGTTCAAACCTGTCCATCGGGTGAAAGATGATCCCATCGTCATTGTATCGTAGGCGACATCGAACACACGCCGCCCAGTGCTTGTTTCTGCATTTTGCTGGGCACTTAGCAGCCTCGTCCAACGGCATTTGTCCGACGCCGACTTCGGGCGATTTGCGGAACTTTCCCGTTGGAAGCGACGCGATGGTGTTCACGGCCGTTTGACCGCGGGCCCTGTATGCTCCGCCTCTGCGTCTCGGGAGCCCGTCTATCGGGCAATTCGATCTTCCTAAAGATCCTCCAAAGCGAAGATCGTAGGTCCGACTGTCCCTGATGTTCGGTACGAATCGGAACCACTGCCGGTTCCATTCGCCAATCGGATTCGAGCAGGAGACCAAGCGAAAGGTCGTGGGCTGTCGATGGAGCCACCTGCAATGGGTCGGCGAAAATCAACCGACCGCCCGGCAAATGAGTTCAAACACCTCGTCGGGATCCTTGCTACCGTCGACTGATTTGACCAAGTCTTGCCGTTGGTAATAGTCGAGAACGGGTGCCGTTTGGGTCCGAAAGATTTCTAAGCGGGCGGCAATCGTTTCGTTGGTATCATCCGCACGATTCTCCTGCGTGGCTCGCCGCAGCAGTCGGGCGATCAGGTCTTCGCTCGGTACCGTCAAGTTCAACACAACGTCAAGCTTCCAGGCATTCTCGGCCAAGAACTGATCGAGCTTTTCTGCTTGATTGACCGTTCGTGGAAAGCCATCAAGTAAACAACCCTTTGAGCAATCGGCTTCGCTCAACCGTTGCGTTACGATCGGAAGGACCAGATAGTCGGGAGCAAGCCGACCGTGATCGATGTAGCTGGCAACAATCTTCCCCAGCGGAGAGTTTCGCTCGGTCCCGCGAAGCATCTCACCGGTAGAAAGGTGTGGAATGCCCAGGCGTTCCGTCAGGCGACCGCACTGTGTTCCCTTGCCAGCACCAGGTGGTCCAATGAAGACAATTCGCATGGTCCGTTCTCAGTTGTCGGTGGTGATCACCAACCATTGGTTGGAGCTGATCACAAACAACCAGCGACGCTCTTAGACCACTGGTGAAACGCCACCACCAGCACCTTCTAACAAACCGCGGTAGTTTCGCATCACCAAGTGGCTGTCGATCTTTTGCACCAAGTCGAAAGCAACACTCACCGCAATCAGCAAACCGGTCCCGCCGTAGAAACCGGCGATGGAATAAGGAACACCTAGCGAGCCATAAACAATCGTCGGCACGATGGCAACGATCGAGAGGAAGGCGGCACCAACGTAGGTGATTCGCACCATTACCTTCTCCAGGTAGTCGGTGGTTCGCTTTCCAGGCCGATAGCCAGGAATGAAGGTACCGCTGTCACGCAGATTATCCGACATCTCCTTGGGATTGAACGTAATTGCCGTCCAGAAATAACAGAAGAAGAAGATCAGGACCACGTACAGAAGGTTGAATACAAACGAGGCCTGGTCATTCAACATCAAGCCGAGATAATTCAACGGGTTGAAGAAGATACTTTCACTACCAGCAAAACCTGCCAAACCCGCCAACAACATGCCCGGGATCATCAACAGGCTGCTTGCGAAAATGATTGGCATCACGCCCGCTTGGTTAATCCGTAATGGAAGGAACTGCCGCGTTCCGCCGTAGACTCGGCGACCACGAGTGAACTTGGCCGACTGCGTGGGAATTTTCCGTTGGCCCAGCGTGATAAACACAACCCCGAATACGACGCCGACAAACAGCACGATTAATAAGACCAATGTTTCGATTCCGATTTGGCCTCTGGCCAGACCGGTGAGCTCAGTCTTCATATTGCGGACGAGCTCGTAGAGTGCCTTGGGCATCTGAGCGAGAATACCTGCCATGATCAGCAAGCTAATTCCGTTGCCGATTCCGTGCTCATCGATTTGTTCTCCGAGCCACATCAGGAAAATCGTGCCACAGGTCATCACGAGCACCGCGACGATCTGCCAGCCGATATAGAGCCCGGTTGAGTCGGCGTTGAGGAAGTTGGCGTTAATGTTGCCGTATCCGCCAGGGCCTCCCGACATCAACATGAACTTCAAGTACATATAGCTTTGGACGAGACAAATCGCGACCGTCAGGTAACGGGTGTACTCGTTGAGTTTCTTCCGTCCGGCCTCGCCTTCTTTCTTCAACTCCTCGAGCGGCTTGTAGACGCTACCGAGCAATTGGAAGATGATCGATGCCGAGATGTATGGCATGATCCCCAGCCCGAAAATCGTGGCCTGTCGCAAATCACTCGCAGCGAACACCGTCAAACGCTCGAAAAACTCCGAGGCGGCGCCACCAGTTTCATCGAGGTTGGTCGCGACCATCGGCAACGGGATATGAAATCCGATGCGATAAATGGCCAGCAAACCGATCGTCAACAGAATTTTGTTGCGAAGTTCGGGGATCGTAAAAAAGATGATCCGCAGCTTTTCCAACATGCGTCAGTCCGTGTTTGGTTCATGCCGTGGCGGGAGATTTCAGCTGGGATACCGCTTATGAATTCCGCAAGCCGGAGCACGAGTGGATGGTCTAATCAGACCGCAGTGTACCGATTGGGTGAGCTAGGGGCGAGAGGAATGATAGGCTTTCCAAACCAAATCGCCGTACCTGCGGTATGGCGATTTGGGCGAGCCGTCATTCCAGTCATTTCGCGGTTTTCAGGGCCGCAACGCGTTCTTGAGGGGTTCGCTTGGAGACCAGCTTGACGACTGTTCCGCCAACGGCAGTGATTTTCTCTTCCGCTGACTTGCTGAAGCGATGGGCCGATACCGTGAGTTTCTTCGTCAACTCGCCGTCACCGAGGATCTTCACCTCATCGAATGTTCCTTTAGCGAGGTCTTTCGCCGCCAGTGCTTCGAGTGTTACCTCCGCACCATCTTCAAAGGCCTCATTCAAGCGGCTGACATTCACTGCAAAAACAGTCACAGCCCAACGGTTGTTGAAACCACGCTTGGGGACCCTACGGAACATTGGCATCGCTCCACCTTGGAAGGTGGGCTTGCGGCTGTAACCGCTTCGGCTCTTGTGACCTTTGTGGCCACGTCCAGACGTTTTGCCGTGACCGCTGCCTGGTCCACGTCCAATGCGTTTCCGCTTTCGTTTCTTTAGAATGCCTTGATGGACATCGTTAAGGTTCATGGTCAAACCTGTGTTTTATTTTTTCTTGGTGAATCGATTACTTGACGCACAGCTCATCGGGCTCCAGGCCACGCAGAGCTGCGACCTGTTCAACTGTCCGCAATTTGGACAGTGCGTCCATCGTGGCTTTGACCAACGTCACGGGGTTATTGGTCCCGTAGGATTTTGTCAAAATGTCGTGTATGCCGGTCGCTTCACAAACGTTACGTACTGCTTGACCCGCGATGATACCGGTACCTGCCCCAGCAGGGATCAGGAGAACCTTGCCGGCACCGAAGCGTCCCCAAACTTGGTGGGGGATCGAGCCATCAACGAGTGGTACGTCGATCATGCCACGGGAAGCTTGCTTAGTCGCCTTTTGAACGCTGGGTGGTACTTCGTTGGCTTTACCATAGCCCCAGCCGACTTTTCCCTTGCCGTCACCAACGACGACCATCGCAGCAAAGCTGAACCGCCGGCCCCCTTTGACCACAGCAGCACATCGCTTGATTTTTACGACGCGATCTAGCAGGCCATCGCCTGGACCATCCGAATCGTTGTTTCGTTGTTTGCGGTTTGAATTACTAATCGTTCCGTCCTCGTTTTGAGGTTTCCATCATTGAATTCAATTTCGATCGGCGTTGACCAACAACGGTGTGCCGAATCGGGTCAGTGTGTGGTTAAAAACTAAGGCCAGCTTCGCGAGCTGCGTCCGCAAAAGCCTTGACGCGGCCATGATACTTGGAATGTCCTCGGTCCAATCGAACCGTCTTGATTCCAGCGGCAGTTGCTTTCTCCGCGATCATTTTGCCGATCGCAGCGGCGGCGTCACAGTTGCCGCCTTGCTTTAGCTCACCGCGAACCGCCTTGTCTCGGGTGCTGGCGCTGGCCAATGTCTTACCTGTTAGGTCGTCGATCACTTGGCAACCAAAATGCTTCAGTGAACGCTGTACCGAGAGCCGTGGTTGTTCGGCCGTACCACGCAAGCGGTTGCGAACGTGGTTACGACGACGCAGTCGTCTCTTCTGCAGTTTCTTGTTCTTGTCCATCGTTTACCGCTCGATTGCGACTTTCGCTCGATTGTCCTTGTCGGCATGCTTCGCCGTTGTTCAGACCGTAGGGTCCATCGCGACAAGGATTCTCTGTTTGGAATTATTTGGTTGGTTGATTCAATTACTTGGTAGCCGACTTACCCGGCTTGATCTTGACTTGTTCGCCCTGATATCGAACCCCCTTGCCCTTGTAAGGCTCAGGTTTTCGAAGTGCCCGTACTTCTGCGGCGAACTGTCCGACCTTCTGCTTGTCACATCCCTGAACCACTACATGGGTTTGGTCGGGGCATGTGACGCTCAGCTCTTTCGGAATTTTCTTGTGGAGTTCATTGGCGAAACCGACTCGCAGTTGCAAGACGTCTCCCTGGATGGCGGCAAGATAACCAACACCGACGATTTCCAAGCGTTTCTCATAACCCTTGGTGACGCCCTCAACCATATTCGCGACTAACGCACGGGTGAGCCCGTGGAATTCTCGCGAGGAGCGTTCTTCGTCGTTTCTGGTTATAACCAATTGTTTGTTGTCGTCGTCGACAGCCACTTTGACTTCGGGACGGTGCTCGTAGCTGAGCTTCCCTTTGGGTCCTTCAATTTCGATGGTGCGACCGCTAATAGCGACTTTCGCACCGTCGGCGATCGGGACTGGCTTGTTTCCAATACGGCTCATGGCGGTAACTGTTGTTAGGCTTGGCTGCTGTGGGCAGGATTTTGCTGTTCAGGTATCGTGGACGCTTTAAGCGACCTCACACAAAACTTCGCCGCCGACATTGTCACGGCGTGCTTCACGGTCGCTGATCACGCCGCGACTGCTGCTGATGATGCTGATTCCCAGACCACCAAGCACAGGTTTTAATTCTTTGCCGCGGGTGTAAAGCCGGCGACCCGGCTTACTAATCCGCTTAATTGTTTGAATGACACGTTCGCCGTTGGGCCCGTATTTCAATTCCAACCGCAAGGTGGCAGTCGGGTTCTCTTCATCCACTTCTTTCCAATCCCAGATAAAGCCCTCGCGCTTGAGCACGTCGGCGATACCGCGTTTGAATCGACTTGTGGGAATGTCGACGAATGGCTTTTCCACACGAACCGCGTTACGGATACGAGTGAGCATGTCGGCAATTGGGTCGGTCATCATAATGTTGTCAGCTCCCCTTCTCTTTCAATCACCAACTAGCCTTGCGCACACCCGGAATTAATCCGAGGTTCGCGTTTTCACGGAAACAGATTCGGCACAAGCCGAACTTTCGATAAACAGCACGAGGGCGACCGCAAAACTTACAGCGGTTTTCCTTCCGGCTGCTAAACTTTGGCGTCCGGTTCGCTTTGGCGATTTTCGATTTACTTGCCACGGGGTGACTTTCAGTTACTAGTAAAAAAGGGAATGGATTAAGCAGCGTCAGTTTTCTTTTGCGGCTGCTTGAATGGCATTCCGAACAGTTCCAACAGATCTCGTGCCTCATCATCAGTGGTGGCCGAAGTCACCAATGTAATGTTCATTCCTTGCGGCCGAGTAAACTTATCCGGATTCAATTCCGGAAAGACCAATTGTTCAGTAAGGCCCATCGTGTAGTTACCGCGGCCATCGAATGCTTTGCGGCTGATTCCGCGAAAGTCACGAACACGAGGTAACACGATTGCTACCAATCGGTCCAAAAATTCGTACATTCTTTGGCGACGTAAGGTGACCATACAACCAATCGGCATGCCTTCACGAAGACGGAAGTTTGCAATCGACTTTCGAGCTGTGGTCAGGACCGGTTTTTGTCCGGAAATTTCCGTCATTGCATCGACGGCCAAATCCAAGATCTTCTTGTCCCCGATCGCGCTTCCCACACCCATATTCAGAGTGATCTTTTCCACTCGCGGAATCTGATGTGGATTCGTGTATCCACGCTTCTCAGCGAGAGTACTACGAATCGAATCTTCGTATTGCGCTTGTAGTCTTGGTTTCTCGGACATGGGACGCTGTAAGGTTTGTATTGTTGGTCAGTTAAGGGTATTCAGTCGGAGTCGTTTCGATGGTGTCCTTGATTGGCAACAGAGCCAGGTCATCGAAAAGCTCTCTATTTTTTGGCGTGTTGGCCTCGCGCTGGGGCGATCACGCCGAGGCTGTTGCCCGTCTTTTTCGCGTACCGCTCTTTGCTGCCGTCATCGAGGAAACGAACGCCGACTCGAGTACGTTCCTTTGTGGTGGGGTCAATCAGCATTAAGTTGCTCGCATCGACCGGCATTTCCTTCTGCAATCGACCGCCTTGCGGATTCTTCTGACTGCGTCGAACATGCTTCCACACCTGTGCGACACCTTCGACCACAACCTTATTCTTCTTGCGATCGATTTTCAGAACCTTTCCACGGGCATTCTTATCTGATCCGGCGATCACTTCGACTTCGTCACCGATTCGAAAATACATGGCTTTGGCAGTTTTGTTTAATGGTTTGTTGGAATGAATTCGTCCTGTTTCAGCTCGTCAGGAACGCCTGAGCGAGCCGAAGGTCTGAACTCATACGACTTCGTTGGCCAGGCTGACGATCTTCATGAAACTTCGTTCACGTAACTCACGCGCAACGGCACCAAAGATTCGTGTTCCTCGAGGAGTCTTGTCTTTGTCAATTAAAACGACAGCGTTACTATCGAACTTAATGTAACTTCCGTCGGAACGACGGGTGGGTTGTTTCGTTCGCACGATCACAGCGCGGACGATTGACTTCTTCTTGATGTCGCTGCCAGGAATCACACTCTTGACACTGCAAACGATCACATCGCCGACTCCGGCAAAGCGACGACGGCTGCCGCCGAGCACTTTGATGCACATGACTTGACGTGCACCCGTGTTATCGGCGACATCGAGTCGAGTTTCTTGTTGGATCATGACTGGTTACTAATTGAATACGGAAGGCTGCGTTGAAGCAGAGCTACTGGTCACTTTCGGTCGGTTGGGTGTCCGTTTGGTCGTCGGTACTACCTGCTTCGATTGCCTCAGCTTCGGCTTGTTCGGCGACTTTACGAGCGGCACGCAGAGCGGCCAAATCGACGTCGGTACTTTTCTCCAGCACCCGAACCAAACGCCATCGTTTTAGCTTGCTCAGCGGCGGGCTTTCTATGATCTCGACCCGATCACCGGTGCCCGACTCATTTTCTTCGTCGTGGGCATAGCAAACGGAACGTTGGCGAATGTACTTCTTGTATTTCGGATGCTTGACCAGCCGGTTGATTTCGACGCGACGAGTCTTGCTCATCTTGTCGCTGGTCACGATTCCGGAAACGAGGCGTTTCGGCATGGAGTCAGGTCCGAGTCAGTTAGTTGGGGTTCTGTGTATTGGTTTAAACTTTTTCAGCCGCTTTAATTCGCTCCGTCTGGATCGTTTTGATCCGAGCGATAAGGCGGCGGTTTTTTCGCATTTCGGTGGGCGTGTTGAGCCGCTCCGACTGCGA
Source organism: Rubripirellula sp. (assembly GCA_049602075.1). Taxonomy (GTDB): domain Bacteria; phylum Planctomycetota; class Planctomycetia; order Pirellulales; family Pirellulaceae; genus Rubripirellula. Next base: position 234,899 of record JBMYRF010000010.1, on the reverse strand, counting down.
TTGGAATCGCAGTAAGAACAATGACTGGGCCGCCTCATTGGCAGTCGCCTGCAGTTGCTCATCGCTCATTTCGCGAAGTTCGGTATTGGTATTCATCGTGATTGTCTGTCAGATCGTTATGAATGGGATCGTGTCCAACCGCCCGCTTAAGCAGGCCGTCGTTCCACAAAACGAACCTTCACCGGCAGTTTGCTCGCCAAACGGGCGAAACAAACCTTGGCTTGCTGTTCAGTCACACCACCGAGTTCGTAAAGGATCGTGCCTGGCTTGACGACCGCGGCCCAGAAATCAGGCTCCCCTTTTCCCTTACCCATCCGTGTTTCCAACGGTGTGCTGGAAACACTTTTGTCTGGGAAGATTCGAATGTAGAGCTTGCCTTCGCCGCGGACGTATTGCTGGGCTGCGATACGGCCGGCTTCGATCGTCGTGGCTTTGACCCAACCGGGCTCTAGGGATTGAATCCCGTAGTCACCAAAGACGACCGTGTTGCCGCGTGTCGCTTTACCTTTTATACGACCTCTTTGGCTTTTTCGATGCTTGACCCGCTTGGGCATCAGCGCCATCGGTGTCGTCTCCGTATGTACCTTGGTTAATCCACACCTGAATCCCGATGTGCCCCTGTGGCGTCATCGCTTCGGTGAATCCGTAATCAATTTTAGCTTGCAGAGTACTTAGCGGGATCGATCCCGCAATCTGCTTCTCACGGCGAGCCATCTCAGCCCCGCCTAAACGTCCTGCCATTTGGATCTTGATGCCCTTTGCACCAGCGTCCATTGTTGTTTCCAGCGATCGCTTCATTGTTCGACGAAAACTGGATCGTTTGGCAAGTTGTTGTGCGATATCTTGTGCGACCAGCTGAGCTTGCAATTCTGGTCGTCCAACCTCTTCAACTTTCAGGTTGATTCGGCGACCGATCAAATTTTGCAACTCGGCTTGCAGGATTTCGATCTCCTGACCTTTCTTGCCGATGATCAAACCAGGTCGGGCAACGAACAACATAACGCGGACTTCATCGCGTGTGCGTTCGATCTCGATCCGGTCAATCCCGGCGCTCTTGTATTGTGTTTTCTTTGGATGCTTAAGAATGAAGTTTCGCAATTTGCGATCCTCAAGCAGCAAATCGGCAAAGTCTTGCTTAGACGCATACCAACGGCTGCACCACCCACGAGTGACACCGGTTCGAAAGGCAATAGGGTTGACTTTTTGACCCATCAGGGACTCATCGAATTTCGTGAAATCGGGAAGGAAACTCTGCTTATACTTCGTCAATTGGCGTCAAGGCGACGCGAATATGACAACTTCGTTTTTTGATCGGGAAGGCACTGCCTCGAGCCCGCGGGCGAATCCGCTTGAACATTGGACCGCCATCAATGCAAACTTCGGTCACCACCAATTCTTCGATGCGGTGGCTGCGACCATTGTTTTGTTCGGTGTCTTGAGCGTTACCAACGGCGCTCTTGATGACCTTTTCCAGCATCCGAGCACCACGTTGGGGCTGAAACTTCAGCGTATCCAACGCTTCGTCGGCGTACATGCCGCGAACAATGTCCGCCAAGGGGCGAACCTTTTGAGCACTCATTCGTGCGTTTTTGTGTCGTGCGTTAAAAACTGCCATCAAATTGTCTCTGTAGATGCATGTGCCAACCCGGGAAAACAGGCGACAAAGGTGACTACTTCTTGCCTTTTCCGCTGTGTCCACGGAATGTTCTCGTTGGGGCGAATTCGCCCAACTTATGGCCCACCATATCCTCGGTTACGTTCACTTTGACGTGCTTCCGTCCGTCGTGAACCATGAAGGTCACATTGACGAATTCGGGAACAATCGTGCAGGAACGTGCCCAGGTCTTGATGGGTTCGCTTCGTCCCGTTTCCGACTGCTTCTGTACTTTGAAGAACAGCTTCGGATCGACAAACGGGCCTTTCTTGCTACTACGGCTCATCAGTTTTGCTTCTTTACTTACTTGTGCAGTTTCAGTTGACCGTATCGTTTGCTCTTGCGACGACGAACGATCGCGCTGTTGCTTGGTTTACGTTTCTGGCGGGTTGCTCCGCCCTTGGCACTCTTGCCGGTCGGGCTGACCGGGTGTCGACCACCTTTGGTTCGGCCTTCACCACCACCGTGCGGGTGATCGATCGGGTTCATCGCCGTACCGCGAACATGAGGACGACGACCGAGCCAACGTGCTCGTCCCGCTTTCCCAAGTCGAACGTTCATATGTTCGCTGTTACCAACCTGGCCGATCGTTGCTCGGCAATTGCTCGAGACACGTCGGACTTCACCACTTGGCAAAGCCAATTGAGCCCAATCTGCCTCGCGTGCCATCAGCGTTGCTTGTGTTCCAGCCGACCGGCAAAGAACTGCACCTCGGCCGGCACGAAGCTCGATGCAACAAACGGTTGTCCCCAATGGAATGTTCTTGAGCGGCAGACAGTTGCCCCGAACGGGAGCCGCCTCCGGGCCGTTTTGGACCTTGTCACCCGCTTTCAAACCCGTTGGTGCAATGACGTAATGCTTTTCGCCATCGGCATATTTCAGGAGTGCGATCCGTGCCGTTCGGTTGGGATCGTACTGAACGGAGTCGACGGTTGCGTCGATCCCATCCTTGGCACGACGAAAATCGACAACGCGGTATTTTTGCTTGTGTCCACCGCCCCGGTGACGGGAGGTGATCTTGCCTTGATTGTTGCGACCACCGGTTTTGCGCTTTGGCCGCAGCAACGACTTCTCCACGGTATAACCGGGAGTCAGTTCGGCAAAGTCGCTGACCGAGGCGTTGCGTCGCCCGGCGCTGGTCGGCTTGTAGACTCGAATGCCCATGGATGTTTACTGATTATCAGGTCGGTTGGATCGTGGTCGGTCGTGGAATTTTGTCGCAGGTGAGTCGCTTTCAGCCAATTGCCTGGGCAGCCTTTCGCCATATCGCGATCAGCGGTCCAAGTATCGGCCATCAACTTCTTAGAAGAAATCAATCCGATGATCTTCGTGGAGTTGAACAATCGCTTTTTTCCAGTCGGAAGTTCTGCCGTAGCGGAACTTGTAACGTCGCAGTTTCCCCTTGCGGGTCTGCGTTCGTACTTTCGTTACCTTGACATCAAACAGCTGCTCGACGGCCTTCTTGACGTCATGTTTTGTCGCGTCGCGATGAATCTCGAACGCGTACTGGTTGTTCCGGGAAGCCCGGTGAACCCCTTTTTCAGTCACCAAAGGCCGCAGCAGAATCTGATGCGGTTCCAGCTGGATGCTGGCTTTCGGTTCAGGTGGTTGAATGCGTGTCATCGAATTGCAATTTGCCGGTTTCGGTTTCAGTAAATGATGCCGCGAGAGGACTAGACTTCCGTGGTTGAAGGCAGGTTAAAACTGCCGTCTTTGATTTTGTCCAAGGCATCTTTTGTAATCAGCATTCGGCGAGGCTTGAGCACCGAAAGGGCGTTCAGTTCGCGAACGGGCTGAACGGTCACGCCGGTCAGGTTACGACCGCTCTTGTAGACGATCACATCTTGGTCGGCGGTGGCGACCAGGGTCGACTTGCCGTCCAGGCCGAGTGCCTTCAGTGCAGAAGCCATCTTGCCGGTTTTGGGTTCTTCCAAACCAAAAGTGTCGATAACAACGGTTTCGCCATCATCAATCTTGGAGCGGATTGCCATTCGCGTCGCTAAACGGATAGCTTTTTTGTTCAGACGATAACTGTAGTCACGAGGCTTGACCGTTCTTGCGACACCGCCACCGCGACGAACGTTGGTTCGCTTGCTACCGGCTCGGGCGTGCCCTGTTCCCTTTTGACGGTAGAGCTTTTTGTTCGTTCCCGAGACTTCACCGCGGGTCTTCGTGTTGTGAGAACCCTGCCGCTGATTGGCCTGGTACATCACAACGGCATCGTGCAGCAATTGCTTGTTGACGCGGTCAGCGATTTGCTCGGTGTCGATTTCGTATTTCCCGACTTCACTGCCGGAAACATCATAAACTGGTAACGTTGCCATGATTTTCTAGCCCACCTTGTTCGTTTCGCGGACAGAGACGAACCCACCGTTGGGGCCAGGGACTGCGCCCCGAACGAGCAACAGGTTGTTCTCAGCGTCAAACCGCACCAATTCCAAGTTTCGCGAAGTCGTCTTCGCGTTGCCGTACTGACCCGCCATTCGACGCCCTTTGAACAGACGACTTGGCGAGGCACTGCAACCAGTACCCCCGGCGTGGCGGTGCACCTTTTTGACGCCGTGTGTGGCACGCTGTCCAGAAAAATTGTGTCGTTTCATCACACCGGAGAAACCACGCCCCTTGCTGGTTCCGGTCACGTCCACTCGCTTGATGTCGGCGAATTGATCGACCGTTACGGTTGCGCCAACCTCAAGGTCGGTGGGGCCGCGGAATTCGCGAATGAAACGCTGCGGTTCGCAATCGGCCTTGGCGACTAACTCGATTCCTGCAGCGGAGCGATTCTTCGTTCTCTTGCTCTCTAACTTCGCGACATGACCTCGCTCACTGCGACTGGCCAAACGACGCGGCTTGTCCTCAAAACCCAACTGAACGGCTTGATAGCCATCTCGCTCTTCGCTGCGAACCTGCAGCACATGACAAGGACCAGCCTGGATTACCGTCACGGGAACAGCCCGTCCGTCTTCCAAGTAGATCTGCGTCATCCCGACTTTCCGGCCGAGGATTGATGGTGACATAACTCTCATCTCACCTCGTCAACGCGAGGTGCCTGTCATTCGTGTTGGATTCCAAGTTCGCCTGGCCGAACCGCCGTTCAGAACATCTCCCGAGATCTTCATTAAGCAACCGCTCAACTGTGACACTCGTGACGCTCTGCATCGAGGTTATCGACCGGACTTCCGTTCGATAGGAGAACCGTTGGTTATCGATGCCGATTGAATGCGATGTCGATAAATCCGATGAAGGACGTGCCTTCACCCCATCGCGATTACCTGGCCGACGCCTTGATCTTGATATCGACGCCAGCGGGCAAGCTCAATTTGTTCAACGCCTCAATCGTCTTGGCCGTAGCCTGGACAATATCAATCAATCGTTTGTGGGTCCGAATCTCGTACTGCTGACGAGCCTTCTTGTTCACAAAGGGACCTGACAAAACGGTGTACCGCTCCACTCGCGTTGGCAACGGGATTGGCCCGTGCACTTCGCTGTGGGTGCGTTTTACCGTGTCCACAATCTCTTGGGCACTCTGATCGAGAACTGAGTGGTCGTACGCTTCCATACGAATCCGAATGACTTCGTTAGTTCCAGCCGACACTGATGGATGACCAAGTAGAGAGGTGTAGTTAGTTAGTCCGTTAACGTTTCAGCATTGGTTGGTGATCGCTTCACCAGTAGAATGCGTCAATCGCGGATCGCACGACTGCAGAAGCGGCAGTGCGAGGACGAGAATTTACGGGTCAGATCAAAAGCCGTCAACGGCTCTTAATAACACAATCAACAATTTCTTCACTACTTTTTGGCTTGTGAGCGACGAATTGCCCCAAATGACCGATCTCGACCCCCAGGAGGCTCTTCCGGTGGGTGAGCCGGGGAGGCCTGGGGGGAACAGGGGGTTGAGGCCTGGGTTTGTGCGGGTTGTCGCCCTTTTGTTGGCTGTGGGGCCGGCCTCGGCCTTGATCGTCGCCAGCCGTTTGCAGCCCGATAGTCGTGGGCTGGGGACTCACCAGCAGCTCGGATTGCCGCCCTGTTCGATGCGGATGCTGTTCGGAATTCGCTGTCCAGGCTGTGGGATGACAACTTCCTGGGCGTATTTTACCCAGGGCGAATGGCTTGCCAGTGCTCAGGCAAACGTTGCTGGGTTTTTGCTGGCTTGGTTTTCGCTGGCGGTGACGGTCATCGCCGTGCGAAGCGTCGTTACCGGATGCCCCCCATCCATTCGAATCCAGAAGGTCGCTACCCTCGGCGGAGTTGCCATCATGGTTGTCGCTTTCTTGAATTGGGGCTGGTGTCTGATGGCGTAAGATTGCCGGACCACGCGTTTGCCAGGAACCGCGCGTTTGCCAGGAACCACGCGTTTGCTGCGGAACTCGCGTTTGCTGCCGGGAAACGCTGCTTTAAACAGGTCTCCGCTTCGCTCATCCTCGAGCCGATGTTCGACGATTGCCAAAGGAAAAGAGTCGGTTTGTCGTCGGCAAGTTAGGTTCGACCCGCCGGCAATGTTTTGAACGCAGGCTCTATTTACAACGCAGCGTCTACTCAAAATGAAGCGTCTACCTAGAACGCAGACGCTGTTTCGAAAGCCCTGTTCGGAGGACCTGCAGTGCTTATGAGACGGAAGTTTGTGGGGTCGGAAGCGGTCGCTTGTTAGGGCCAAGCTCCCCCAGAGCCAAACTCTCCAAGGCCAAACTCCTCAGGGCCAAACTCCTCAAGGCCAAACTCCTCAAGGCCAGGCAACTGCTATCTCGGATCAGGCAGTTGCTGTCACGGATGTTGCACAGCCTTGCTTAGTACCGGTGCTGTTTTGGAGTTCTTGGTTCCATTGACCAGAATTTTTTTGGCCCGCCCGCGATTTTTCGCTTCGGAAGGGATTCCCGAACGCGGGCGTTCGTGGCGATGGTGATTATCTTGCGATCGCGCTGTCGAGGGCGAGTCGATCGGTGAAGTCGTAGGGGTGGAAGGTGCGCCCAATTTCCTCGGAAAGCATGCTGAAGTAAAGCTTTCGGAACTTTGATTCGGTGGTTTCACTGGTGTACTGCCCGGCAACCGTGGGGTACGTGAATTCGTCCAGGTTCCGGGTGTACTCGACAGTACCGCTGGCAACGTCAATCACGTGAACAGTGACATCGGCTCGGCCACGATAGAGGGTCGCCCCGTCCCGAAGTCGTAGGTTGTCAAGTTCGATCCCGACCACCTTGTCGGCTCCCACGGCCATGCCAATTTCCGCAAAGTCGACCGAGTCCCAGCCGTTGACGTCACGGTAGCGATCGATCTTTTCTTCTCGCACCAAACGAATTTTGTCGACTTCTTTTGTGAGGATGGCACTGACCCGTCGTCCCAGATCTTTATTTGCCGAATCGTTGGAGTACTGGCTGCCGTCGCTGAGGGTTACCACTGCAACGGTCTGTTCTTCCAGTCCCTCGTACTCGGCTGGAATCATGTCTGCTCCCACCGCGTGCATCAAGTTTGATGCGAGTCCTAGGCATCCCGATTGCACGATGGCGGTGAATGCGATGAATCCGCAGCAGATCGCTGGTGCAAGTGTCTTGGTGAGCCAGGAAGGCGTGCTATGGGGCGCGTGCATCGGTTCCGTTCCGAAAGGGTAGTCTCCGTTCAATGCCAGCGTGATACAAAGTTTCCCCGGCGGCTTGCTATGCCAATTTTGCCTGCTATGCCAGTTTTCTAACTCTGAAAGGTCGTCTCCGGCTGGTTAGGTTGTCCACTAACCCGCGGGAAACCCATTCACTTGCAATTCGCCATTCATCCAACGCAGTTCCACGGTATTTGGCTCTTTCCAGCACGGATCCTGAGCCTTGTAGCGGTCCGTCAAGAAATGGATCTGCTGGTTGGTTGATCCGATCCAGCGGCGGTTGCGGTCTGGGTGCTGGTTCAGAAAGGGGCCATCGACTAGCAGGTCTGTTTGTTCCAGGAGTCTCGTGACGTCCGGATCTCGGCGATTTTGAAGCTGTGCCAAGGTGAATCCGCTGAATGCCATCACGCTGAATCCGCGTTGCTGCGCGCGGGCGGCAAGTTGGGCTGCGGCGGCGGCTTGCGCGAAGGGTTCGCCGCCGAGCAGCGTGATCCCTTCAATTCCCCGCTTGGCCGCGATCTCGAGTTCCACCGTTAATTCGTCGACGTGACGTGGCGTGCCTCCTGCCATTGGAAGCATCTCCGGGTTGCAGCAGCCAGGGCATCGGAGAGGGCATCCTTGCAGCCAGATTGCCAGCCTCAGGCCCGGCCCCTCGGCACGGGTTGCGATCACGATCTGGGCGACATTGAGAATTGGCAATCGATTCTTCTCGCAGGTCGGTTTTGACAGCCGCAGTAAAAGCGAGCGACCTCAGTGAAGCGAATCTATCTTCCAGTTGCGCCGCGGCCTGCTACTCCTCCTTACAGGCATTTCATCTCCCTTGTTGGCCCCCAGGCTTTCTGGTTGAAACCTGCCTGCTTGTTGAAATAGGGTCAGCCGTCAGGGGGCAGTGTTTGCGCCGGGGTTTGCCTCTAAGTCTCGTCAAAGTCGTTCGGTGACTTCTTTACTTTCGCGATCGAACTGGAACACTTGCTTCTGCTTCGGATCCGCCACGTAAACCGATTTCTCGTCAACGGCGATTCCGACCGGACCGATCAAGGGTTCGCCCTCATGCCATTTCTCGGTTTTTCCGTCCGCGGTGAATTTCCAGATCGTCTTGCCGTAGCCGTCGGTGACGTAACCGTGGTCGCCCGCCCACGCCAGTCCGTTGGGGTATTGGTAGGGACGACCGGTGATCACATCTTCGACCTCGTTCGATTCGACGTTGATTTTCTTAATCGCCGCGTCATCTGGGGTAACTGCCCAGAGATTTCCCTCGCCGTCAAAAGCGAGTCCGCGTGCGTTCACCCGCGCGACCAGCTCCGGCTTGCCGCCTTCGATTGGCATCCGAAAGGTGGCTCGTTTTTCGGCATCGCCGATGTAGACCGTCTTGCCATCGGGGGCGACCGCCATCGCCATTGGGATTCCAAGGTAGCCATTGGTCAGTGGCTTCGGTTCCCCATCCGTGGTGACCAGGTAGATCTCGCGTGTCGCAGAATCTCCCACCAATGCACTGCCGTCGGTCAGCGCGACGATGCAGCGGGGGCGATTCATCGGTTTGCGAAGCAGTTTTGAACCTGCCGCCATTAATGTTCGCTCTTGTTCAACCAGCCACACGCCCGGCAAATCGAGGTCGACCACCATCAGCTTGGGGCCTGCGACCGCGACGGCCAGCGGGTACTGCGGTTCCGAATCGGCGGTTGCTGCCGCAGGTTCTTGGGCTTGGGTGTTGAGGGGCACGGCCAAGAATGCCGCGGCCATTAATCCGGCCCAAGCGTGCGATTGCCATTTCTGTTTCACGAATCCGTCACCTGTAAAAAAGTATCGATTAGGCAAAGTTTACTGGTTTTCCGGGTCAGGAGGGTCCGATTTAAGGAAACGGATCTCCGGGGATGCCCCATTTAGAGCTTCTCGAACGCGGTTTTGCAAAGTATCGCCATGATAACGTCCCATCAATCTTTCCGAACGGCCTCGGTTGCGACTCTTTTAGCAGCCGGGATAATTTTTCAAATCGTCTCGGTCCATGCCGGTTCCCCATCACAGCAGGCGTCAATGGCCCGGGATGGGGGCAACCGCCAAGTTGCCATCAATCGCCTTCGTCCTCAAGAGGCCAAGCAGCCGGCACGACGCCAAAGTGTCATCGCCCAAGCAGCTAACGGTGAGTTGATTGATGGATTGCCGCAACCACCACTCGACGGTTCTTTGGTTCAAGTCGCACAGGTCGATCACCTCCAGTACGCAGCTCCCTGCGGTCCGGTTTGTGATTGCGGCGATTGTATGACTGAAGTGGTTTGCGGCGTCGAGCTGATGCCTGGGGCAGGCTGCGGATTCGAAATCGGTTGCGGTATTGGATCCCTCGTGGACAACATTAACTCGTGGAGCGGCAGTCAATGCTGCGACGATGGATGCGACCAATGCTGTGACGGTATCGGTATTCTGGAAGAGGGATGTGGGATTGATCAAATTGTGGTCGAGGGCCCTGGTTGCGGAATGGACGGTTTGGACGTCTGCGGCTGTGGTGCCTGCTCTAGCTGCGAAGTCGATTGCATGCCCCTGTTTCTGCCGATGCTGCGAGTGCAGTGGCACCGCTTCGATTTCTTTGCCGGGCACCAAGGATTCAAAGGGCCGCTCAATTTTGCCAACACGGCTGCGAATGAACGAAACGGTTCGGGTAGCTTCGGTTTCTATCAAGGATTCAACCACGGGCGGTCGCTCAAGCGATGGTGTCGTGGTTGGGATGTGGCGACGCAGTTTGGTGTTCGAACCACGCAAAGCAATCTATCGGGCGCTGAATTTACAGACGATCGACGCAACCAGGTGTTTGTCACCGCTGGTTTCTTTCGCCGAGTCGATTACGGGCTGCAGTACGGGATCGTCGTCGACTACCTCAATCAGGATTGGTACTTCAACGGTAACTTGACGCAATTGCGAGGTGAGTTGAGTTGGCGGTGTCAGAACAATTGTCACATCGGTGGTTTTCAATTCATGAGCTCACTGAGCAGCGATACTTCGGCAACGACGGTACGTGATCAGGCAAACGCCGTGTTCAGCTCGACCGTGTCCTACGAGTCGACCGACCAGTACCGTTTCTTTTACCGCCGTTTGTTGAAACACAACGGTCAGTGGAGTGCCTTCGCCGGTTGGACGAATCAAGAGGATACCCTGTTGGGGTCTGATTTCTCTTTGCCAATCATGCGACGACTCGCGTTGGCCGGCGGCGTGACCTATCAGATTCCCAGTGAGGGCACCAGTAACGGCGGCAATGAGCAAGAGGGGTGGAATTTGTCACTCGGGGTCGTCTTTCGCCCCGGTGGTCACAACGGTGCCGGACGTTACAGTCGTCCACTGTTTGATGTGGCTGACAATGGGACGTTTTTGGTCGATCGAAAATAAGTTCAATTGCGAAGCTGGTCACGGCTTGGTTGACCCGCTTGCTACCACTCACCGTCACGTTTGAAACGCTCCTTGGCTGCCTGACCAAATTTGGTGCCGGCGGCATTGAGGTTGTCGACAATTTGATCGTGCGTCAGTCCGCACGATTCTCGGGCGGCGGTGATGACGGTCTCGCATTCATTGCTGTCCATGAAAATCGCTGCCTCCAGTAACTCGGGTTCCTCTTCCGCGGTGACTGCCAGGAAGCCATGTTTGTCGGCGTGGATTAGTTGGCCGGGCGAGATGCGTTGCCCGAATACCTCTACATCGCAATTCCAGCGGACAGGACAAACGTGTGCGTGGCCGACGCACAGGCGGCGGGCGATCGCTTTGAAGCCGGCGTTTGTCATCTCGTCCACGTCGCGAATCGCGCCATCGGTGATGGTGCCAACGCAGCCCTGTGCACGATGCATGTTGCTGTTGACTTCGCCCCAGAATGAGCCGATGACGCGTGGCTTGTCCAAGTCCTGGACCACCACGATTTTTGGAAAAGGCAGGCTGGCGACATACCGTCGGTACTCTTCGTTTGCCGTCGCGACTTTGCGATGGTCCGGGTTGCTAGGTTCGACAACGACCGTCACCGCGTAACCAACCATCGGACCCATCTGCGGCATGAAATCGCATGTCTCTTCGATGTTGAATCCGTCAGCCGCGTTGTCCCGGTGCGTGATCTGTTCCCACCCGTTGTAGATCGTTGGGGTATTCCAGCGTTTCAGTTTGAGCAGGTCAGAGTAGGGAAGCATGGCAGTGGTTTGTCTTCTCAATTTTGGGGTTGGCGGGCTGGTGACGAAGTCTTTCGATGCTCCAGCGTCTTTCGATGCTCCGGCGTCTTCGTCTTGGGGAGCGTGTCGTCGTTTTGGGGGCTGTGTCTTCGTCTCGGGAGGGCCGCTGTTGGTTGCGTGGTCCGTTTGTCCTGTCATTACCCGGAAAGAGCGGAATCGCGATCTCGAATTCGAAGTCAGGTTTCAAGGTGGATTTTGGTTTGCATTTTCGCGGCGTTTCCTCAGCCCTTTGCGAGTGATTGCAATTCAATTCGTTTTGTTTCCAGTATACGCATCGCGGAGCACTTGCATCGTGTGTCGCACTTGAATCCCCGATGCTTGTTTGGTGAGGTGATTGCTCAGTTGGGTCATGCAGCCGATGTTGCCAGTGGCAACGATTTCGGCACCCGTTGCCATGACATTCGAGGTTTTTTGTTTTCCAAGCGACGCGGCGATTTCCGGTTGATCAATGTTGTAGGTCCCTGCCGAACCGCAACACAAATGAGCATCGTTAATCTCACGCAGTTCCACGCCGGGGATCATCCGCAGCAAGTGCCGCGGTTCAGATCTCACCCCTTGAGCATTGGCAAGATGGCAAGCATCGTGATAGGCGATCCGCATCTTTCGGCCAGGATCAGGTGGAGTTTTGAGGTTGCCCAGTTGTGTTAAGAAGGACGCGACATCTTGCACGCGATGGCGAAACGCTTCAGCTTTCGCCTCGTCAGCTGTTCCTTTCAAAATCAGATGGTATTCATGCATCCCCGATCCGCAGCCGGCTGCGTTGGTAACGATGGCATCGACGTCTTCGGGGAATGCATGCACATTCTGCGATGCAAATTGGCGTGCGTGGGGAAGGTTGCCTACGTGCCAACTTAGGGCGCCGCAGCAGGCTTGTTTTTTCGGCACCACCACTTCGACGCCATTTTGATTAAGGACTTCAATGGTGGCGTTGTTGATGTCCGGATCGAGCACACTCTGGGCGCATCCGGTTAGCAGTGCCACGCGAGCCCGCTGGCTGCCAATCGCGGGATAGTTTTCTTTCCACACTTGTTGTTTGGGAAGTTGGGGCGGTAACAGATCCAGCATCACCCGCAACGCGTTCGGCAACATGAACGACAGCGGCTTGGCCAGCTTCCCTGTTTTCGCTGCTAGCCGGAAACGCTTTGGGTAGGGCAGCGTGAACTGAGTCATCCAGCGTGTAAAACGTTGGATCAGGGGGCGTCGGCGTTTTGATTCGGATTGCGCCCTGAACGGGCTGATCAGATCGCGATACGGAACGCCCGATGGGCAAGCGGGTTCGCAAGCGAGGCATCCCAGGCAGGGATCGATGTGCGGTAGTGCAGCTTCCAGTTCTAGTTTGCCTTCAAGAACTTCCTTCATCAGCACGATCCGTCCCCGCGGTGAATCGGCTTCTTGACCGAGCTCCTTGTAGGTGGGGCAAGCTGCCAAGCAGAAACCGCAGTGGACACAGGTGCTGACCGCTTCAGCCATCTCCTGGCCTAGCAGTGGGTGTTCTTCGGGTTTGATATCGTGCAGCATGAATTGGTGACCGACGGTGAGATGTCGTGACTACTGGGAAGCAATCAGCTCAGGGAAAGGCAGTTCTGGAAACTTAGCCGCGGGGTCCATCGCCTGCTTGATCGCGCGTTGCATTTGTGAACCTATGGCCATGGCTGATCCGTTTTCGCTGCCGAGCCAGCACCTTCCACTGCCGCGCACAACCAAGCCGGATAAGCTGAGTGATTGCAGGAGGGTTTCGATCGAGCGTAGGCGAGGCTCGCCAGAGACAGCGATCCAAACCAGCTGCCCGGCCAGTGAGGCATGCAGGGCGACGTCGTCGGCTGATTCAAGGGCTTCACAAAGTTGTTGCATTTTTAGCCCCGTAGCCGGCACTTTTAAGACCGTACTGTGGGAGCCAAAGTTGAGCTCGCTGACTTTCGCCCAAATCGACTCATCCAGCGAGATTTCGGTCACTTCGCCGCTCCACTCTGCCATGATTTCTTGCGCGATTTGATGGTTGGCCTGTGGTGGACCGCCTAATTTCAAATGGACCGTTCCCGACGCGGGTTGATAATCAATTGCAAACACTTCCCATCGTGATCTTGCGACGCGAGCCATGCGTTGCCGAGCCTGTTCGTGCGTGCCGCACTTTATCCCAAGTGAGAGTTGGGCCACTGGTTGCGGGAAAACTTTGAATGTCAGTTCGGCCATCACGCCGTATCGACCCAGGCTACCGACAAGAAGTTTTGGGATATCGAAGCCGGCAGCGTTCTTAACCACTTTGCCGCCCGATTCGATCCAGTCGCCTTCACCGCTGATAAACTTCACGCCGAGCAAGAAATCTCGGATGCCGCCATAGCGAAACCTACCAGATCCAGACAAGCCGGCTCCGACCGCACCGCCCAGGGTTGATCCTGCACCTGCCAACACGGGATCAAATGGCAGATACTGGCCGCGTTGAGAAAGCGTGGCAGTGATCTCAGTGAGCGGTGTTCCTGCCAGTGCAGTAAAGGTGAACTCGGAAGGCTCGTATTGAGTTATTCCCGCTAGCCGGCGAGTGCAAATGATTGTCGCTTCCGTCTCGCTCAAGGGCGGTTTGGTCTGTTGACCCACGGCAAGCACTTGCGGTGATGCTTGAACTGCGTCGCGCAATTGATCCAGGGATTCGGGCGTGTCGAGTGTCTGCTCTTCGCTTGGGTTTTGCGGAGGCTCGGAAGATTTATTCACGACTGATCACTCCCGCTTTCTCAAGTGGATGAAGTCCAATATTCGAAAGCGCTGGTGCTTCTTTTCCCGGAAACATTTTGCCTGGGTTCGCGATCAGCTTTGGATCCATCGCTGCGCGGATTCGGTGCATCATCCGCATCGTTGGCTCGTCGAACATTTCGGGCAGGAAGTCGCGTTTTTCCATTCCGACACCGTGCTCACCTGTAATCGATCCACCCATTTCGATGCACAGTCTCGATAGTTTCGCCGCTAATTCTTCAGCGCGATGCAATGCACCCGGTTGGCTGCCATCAAACATGACCAGCGGGTGTAGGTTGCCGTCCCCTGCGTGAAAAACGTTGGCCACTCGGATGTCCGCTTCTGCAGATAGTTGTTGAATGCGCACGAGTGCTTCCCCCAATCGACTGCGTGGTACTACGCCATCTTGCACCAAGAAATCAGGGCTCAGTCGTCCAACCGCCGAGAACGCGCTTTTACGGCCTTTCCAAATGAACAGTCGGTCCGCTTCATCCACGGCGACGCGTTGCGCGAAGGGCTGGGTGGAAGTCAGGATTTCATCAAGTTGTCGTCGCTCTTCTTCGATCTTTTCGCGCGGCCCCTCCAGTTCCACGATCAAGACTGCTGCCGCACCTGGAGGATAGCCACAGGCAACTGCCGCTTCGGCAGCTTCGATCGAAAGTGCATCCATGATTTCCAACGCGCCAGGTAGCAGTCCAGAGTCGATCACTGCCGAAACCGCATCACCGGCTGCCTGCAAGGAGTCGTAACCGACCAAAACTGTATGGAATTGCTCTGGCTTCGGGAGCAATCGTAAGGTGATTTCGATGGCGACACCAAACAATCCTTCGCTACCAACAAACAACCCGGTGAAATCAGGTCCCACGGATTCCAGGCTTTCGCTCCCCATCGTGACCACCTCGCCAGTCGCCAAAACTACTTTGCAACCGATCACATGGTTGGAAGTCATGCCGTATTTCAAGCAATGCGCTCCACCAGAATTGAATGCGAGATTACCACCAATCGTACAGATGCTTTGGCTGGACGGGTCGGGTGCGTAATACAAACCGTGGGGCGCCGCGGCATCTGAGACATGTTGATTCACAACCCCCGGTTCGACGACTGCGATCCGTTCGACCGGATCAATTTTCAAGATCCGGTTCAGTCGGTTCAGGGCAATGACGATGCCATCTGCGACCGGCAGTGATCCACCCGACAGGCTGGTTCCGCTGCCGCGAGCGACAAACGGGACCGCATGTTCATGGCACCAGCGTACTGTTTTGATCACTTCCTCGGCAGACTCGGGGATGACGACTGCCCTTGGTTTTGCGCGGAACGCCGTCAAGCCGTCTGATTCAAACGCAGCTTGAAACGCGGCATCTCGATTGAATCGAGATGCGGGATAAATCGATGCGAGAGAATCGAGAGGTTCCATGTTTGTGTTGCTCAATTCATGCAATCTTTAAGTGCTGCCAATAGGGTTTGAACGTTACGGCGTGTCGCACCATGACCCATCAGCCCAATTCGCCACGCCTTGCCGGCAAACTCGCCTAATCCGCCACCGATTTCGAGATCGTATTCCTCCAGCAAACGCTTGCGAACGGCTGCTTCATCGATCCCTGTGGGGACCATCACACAGTTGAGTGTATGAAGCGAATGCTCGGGCACATATTTTAAGCCGAGCTCCTCGAGTCCGCTCCGAAGCATCTCGTGCATTTGTTTGTGCCGCGCGAAGCGATTTTCCAGTCCCTCCTCAAGTACGATTGCGAGTGCTTCACGTAGAGCGTAGACCATGTTGATCGGCGCAGTGTGATGATAGGCTCGGCCACCTGCGCCGATGTAGTAGTTCTTGAGCATTGAAACGTCGAGGTACCACGACTTAACTTTGGTGGTTCGCGCCTCCATACGCTCAATCGCGCGCGGCGAAAAAGAGACCGGTGATAAGCCGGGTGGGCAAGACAGGCACTTCTGTGTTCCCGAATAGACGGCATCGATCTGCCACTGATCGACCTTGACCTCATGTCCGCCAAGCGACGTCACTGTGTCGACAGCCAGCAGCATGCCAGCGTCGTGGACCAGCTTGGAGATTTTCTCCAATGGCTGGTGGGCACCAGTGGAAGTTTCGGCGTGAACGATTCCTACCAGCTTGGCATTCGGATGCTGGCTGATGGCCTCGGCCATCGCTTCGTCCGAAATTACGTCACCCCAGGCAGCTTCAACCACGTGGACTGTCGCGCCGGCGCGTTCCATATTGTCTTTCATGCGTCCGCCGAAAACACCGTTGATCCCGACGATCACTTCATCGCCCGGTTCAACTAAGTTCACAACGACCGTTTCCATGCCAGCCATGCCGGTTCCGGATACTGGGAACGTCAGCAAGTTTTCCGTTTGGAAAACATCACGCATCATCTGACACGCATCGTCCATGTAGCCGATGTATTGCGGGTCCAGGTGCCCCAGCGTCGGCGCACCCAGCGCGCGAAGCACACGTGACGGGACCGTGCTCGGTCCAGGCCCCATCAAGATGCGTTCACGTGGATTCAGTGCAGCGTAATCACTCATGCATTTAGTCTTGGTTGGTGAACGAATTAAACGGAAACAAAGTTTAAGGGAGGCTAGCGTCCTCGGTAACCCGCCGGGCTGGTGAACCGCAGTTCTCGCTAAAGGCATGTCCCCCGTGGTGTGCGTGTTTAACTCACTTGGCTGCTTGTCCAGGAGGCATGTTGTTCACGCTGGGTTTTCCGTTGGAAACCTTTTTGTCAGCAGTGTTTTTCAACAGCTCGGTCATTAGGTCAAAATCATTCCCAAGATTGCCGCTACGGTGATGTAGTAAAGAAAAACCAGCACGGTAATTCGGATCACGTCACCCTCGCGACCGACCAAGCCGACCACTGCGCACGCCGCCACCACGTTATGAACGCAAATGACATTGCCCGCTGCACCGCCAACCGCTTGTAATGCAACGACCCAGACTGGGTTAACGCCGATCTGTTCTGCCACGCTGAATTGAAACAGAGAGAACATCATATTGCTGATCGTGTTGCTGCCGGCGACAAAGGCGCCCACTCCGCCGATCAACGGTGAGAATGCGGGCCAGGCTCCACCAGCAACTGAAGCAACTCCTTGTGCTAGCGTCCGAGGCATCGATTCCAAGCCTGCACCACCCCCGGAGGAATTGATGAAGACTTGAACCATTGGGACGGCGAATAGCAACGCAACCGAAGCTGAGACGATCATCCGACTTGACCGTTTCACAGCGCGGCCAAACGCTGCGCCACTCATCCGATGCAAGAGGATTGTTGCCAAGCAGGTCACAATGAAAACGGTGCCCGGCAGATAAAGCATTTCGACTTGCGAGATGTCGATTCCAGAATCAAAAACGTTTTTCGTTGTTTCGGGATTCAACGGCAGCTTGAAAGACTTTAGCCACGCACCGATTCCGAACACGGACAATCTGGTGGTTACGAGTAAGACTGCAATTAGCAAATAAGGTGTCCATGCCAACCAGAGTGGTAGCTTTTGCTTTGGCTCTGCGAGTTTGATTTTTGTCGAACCGTTCCACGACTCATCCCACTCTGATGACTCGGCGAAGTCCCAGGGGTCTCCCTTCGGGAGAAGAAAGCCAGCTTTGGCGGCGGGGACGACAATCAACAATCCAACCAGGGACCCTAGCAATGATGGGAATTCAGGCCCCAGCCAATGGGCGATCAAAGCGTATGGAACCGTCATTGCCAACGACGCAAAAATTGCAAACTTCCAGATTCTTAAGCCCTCGGTGATGCTTCGGCGGGGGCCAAAAAAACGCGTCATGACAATCACGACGAACAACGGAATCATGATTCCCGCTGTGGCATGCAGCAACGCGACTTTGGCGCCGATCACTGGCAGCAGTTCGGTCCACTCCGTCATTCCCATCCGCTCGGTGAGGGCAACGACTTCTGGGCTGCCTTCCAGTCCGCGGCGAACGCCGACCAGAATGGGCGTTCCAACCGCCCCAAAGGAAACCGGAGTGCACTGAATCAAGACTCCCGAGACAACCGCGTTCTTGGCGGGGAAGCCAAGCCCAACGAGTAAAGGAACGCAAATCGCCGCAGGAGTACCGAATCCGGCTGAGCCTTCGATGAACGAGCCAAACAACCAAGCGACGATGATTACTTGGACACGGCGATCGGCAGTGATTCCGGTAAATCCCCTGCGAATTACAGCCAACCCACCACTCTCGCTCAGTGTATTGAGCAATAAGATCGCTCCGAAAATGATGTACAGCAGAGTAAAGCAGGTCACCAAGCCGCTGATCGTGGCAGCGGCAACCTGGGCAAAGCTGAGTTGCCAGAAAAAGAATGCGATCAATACCGCCGTTAAATAAGAAAGCGGCATCGCTTTGGCAGCGGGCCAACGCAATCCCACCAAGAAAATTGCAACCACGATAATGGGCGAGAGTGACACGAGTGGCGCGATTGATTCAAGCATAAATTTCTGGATTCACCAAATTCTCTGGACGGGTACCGCGACATGCGGACAGGCAATTGTTTGCAGCCATGTTTCCCATCTTGGTGCGCGTGCCGATTGTGGCGCTCCCGAGATGTGGCGCGACGACAGCATTTTCAAGTTCGTACAATTCAGGAGCTAACGCGGGCTCATGTTCGTAGACATCCAGGCCAGCTCCAGCGATTGTGCCGGTTTGGAGTGCGGCCACCAAGGCTTGTTCATCAACGACTGGCCCCCGTGCGGTGTTGACTAGGATCGCAGTAGATTTCATTTTGGCCAATTCGGTTGCCCCGATTAAATGTTTGGTTTCCGGAGTCAATGCGACATGCAGTGAAAGGAAATCACTGAGTGTGAGCAGTTCATCCAGCTCAACAAACTCGGCACCCATGATTCTTTCGTCGGTGGTTTCAAGCCGAGTGCGGTTCCAGTAGAGAATTCGCATATCAAATCCGATCGCCCGCTTTGCCATCGCGCGGGCGATGCGTCCCATTCCGACCAAACCGAGTGTGCCACCGGATACGTCTGCACCAAGTAATTGCAGTGGACCCCAGCCGTTCCATGATTTTGTTCGCACCAATCGGTCTCCTTCGGAGACGCGTCGTGCCGCATCCATCAACAACGCCCAAGCCATATCGGCGGTCGTTTCGGTAAGTACGCCAGGTGTGTTGGTTATAGGGAGCTTTCGTTTGGTCGCGGCTGCCACGTCAATGTTGTTGAATCCAACTGCAAAGTTCGCGATCACTTTCAGATCTGGATTGGCGTCCATGATGTCAGCATCGATCGTGTCGGTCAGCAAGCAAAGCAGGCCATCGCACCCTTGAATGCCAGCGATGATCTCAGACTTTTCTAAGACCCGATCTTCTCGATTCATCGTCAATTCACATTGGTCGTGAAGCAGCGCCATCGTTTCGGGGGGCAGTTCGCGTGTCAGGAAGATCTTCGGTTTTTCGGTCATGCTGCAAGTGGCGAAGGTGGTTACTAGGCGTCGTTGAACAGGGAATGTTGTTTGGTTGGTTTCACTTGAGCTTTGGGCTCATTTATGTGAATTCGTACTTATACATTCCAGGGGGAACGATACTTTTGTGCGGCCAGTAAGTCGTTGGCACGCTGATCATTCAGCACAACTTCTCGGGCAGGATCCCACGTTAGTTTTCGTCCCAGTTCTTGGGAGACGTAACCGAGGTGGCCGGGAGTAATCGATCGGTGCGCAGTTTCTGCCGGTGCGATGCAAGGTTTGCGGGTTCGCAAACAGTCGAGAAAATTTGCCATGTGGTCGTCGCTGTGATAGGTCCGTTTTGATCCGGGCTTAAACGTTTGCTTTGCCCACCGGGGATCGGAGGTCTGCAATTTGCCGCGATCCACTCGCAGCCAGCCATCGGTTCCGATCAGTTTGAGCCCCGCCTGGTTCCGAGTGGAAATCGTGCTTTCGACGCCACCTTCGTAACGGCTTCTGATGGTGTACTGCTCGGGCGTGTCGTAGATCTCGGTTGTTGGGAAAATCCACTGCTCGGCTTCGACTTCGATCGGTCCCAGCGTATCCAACGCCCAATGCGCGATGTCATTGTGATGCCCGATCCAGTCCATCAGCACGCCACCGCCGAACGCCGAATGACCACGCCACCAGCGATGGTGTCGGGCTCGCATGTAAGGCAACTTGGTTGCAGGACCGCACCACAGATCGTAGTCGAGTCCGTCCGGGATCTTGGCCAGAGAAGCGTCGCCTTGAGGTTTGTCATAGCCACGCGGAAGCCCAACTTCTACCTTGGTCATCTGGCCGAGGTGTCCATTGCGGACGAGTTCGACTGCTCGACGAAAACGCCAATCACTCCTTTGCTGCGATCCGGTCTGAAACACTGCCTGCTGTTTCGCAACCTCGCGATAAACTTGCTGTCCCTCGGAAAACCAATGGGTGACTGGTTTCTCGCAGTAAACGTCTTTGCCTGCTTTGATCGCCTGTAGCGTGCAGAACGCATGCCAGTGATCGGGCGTCGCGATTACCACCGCGTCGATGTCGTCACGATCGATCAATTCCCGGAAATCTGAATAGGGATCGACCTTCGTTCCTGTTCCGGTCTTATCGTAGGCTGCTTCAATCCGCTGTTGACCGGGAACCAGTCCGAACGAATTGCCGGTTCCCCAAGGGCGATCTCGGTAATGTTTTTGGTCAACGTCACAAACGGCGATGATTCGAGCTTTGTCACAGTGTCGGATCAACGCGTCGACCAAGTTGTAACCACGCGATCCAAGTCCAATGACACCAACTTGAATGCGGTCGTTTGCTTGAGTTTGGTTTTTGGCCGCTTGCTGCCCGAGAGCGGGTGCGGCGAGCAGAGCGGAGGAGGCCAATACCGTGCGGCGGGAAAGTTTTGGATTTCGCATCGATCAACTTTCGAAGGCAGTTTGTAGATAGGAGCAGTTGGTTGCGATCAACGATATTGTTGGTGCCTCACCCATTGGATTGCAGCAAGTCATCTCGTTGAATCACCGCCTTACGAAGAATTTGGGAAGGGGCATTGGATACGACTTCGATTCAGGGCCTACTTCGCTGGCTAGGTGCCGGCTGAACCAAAAAACGCACCTCTCACGTTCGTTACTTACTTCGCTTGGCGATTCTTACTTCGCTTGGCGATTGATTGGTTCCTCGACGACCAGATCGCGGGGGAAATCGGTCGCCTCGCTACCGCCTTTTTCTTGCCAGCGTTTATTTTGTGAGCGACCGCTGGGTTGATTCATCGGAATGTCCATTCCGCCTGAATCACCAAGCATCGAATAGAGTCGGTCTTCCATTTCTTTGACCACCGACTTCATATTTGGATCATTGATCAGATTGTTTGTTTCGCCTGGATCCTTTTGTAGATCGTACAGTTCATCAACATCCCAGAGGCCGTAGTAGGTGATGTATTTGTAGCGATCGCCACGCAATGCGAATTGGGTCGGGGATTGAGGGAAGTTTTTCTCCCAGTAGTAGACGTACAGGAAGTAATCTCGCCACTTCATGTCTGGCTGATTGGGTAAATCTAGAAAACTGCGGCCATCCATGTATTCAGGCCTCTGCAGGCCTGCAGCCTGCAGAATGGTTGGCCCCACATCGATATTCCCAATGACTTGTTCCAAAACCTTGCCGCCGGGGTAGAGGTCGGGGCATTGCATCATCATGGGGACTCGAATCGATGCTTCGTATGAGACCCGCTTATCGATCAATCCATGCTCGCCCCACATGAACCCATTGTCGCCCATGTAAATCACGAGTGTTTCGTCATGGATTCCCATTTGTTTTAGTTTTTCCAAGACACGCCCGACGCTATCGTCCACAGCCAACAGGGACTCGCAATAGCGTCGGTATAAGTACTCCAAGCCATTATTACTGTGGTAGCTAAAGTCAATTCCGTGCCAGCTGTTCCGTTGATCGCGGACCCAGCGTGGCGCGTTGTTCGCTGCCGTAATTTCTTTGCCTCGCGGCAAGAAACTTAGGTCGACATCGGCATAGCGACCTTGGTGTCGTTTGGCCGGCGTGAAATTCGAATGCACCGCTTTATGTGACAGGTACAAAAAGAAGGGTTGGTCCGCACCCTCTTGTTCATCCAGCCAATCGACCGCGTAGTCAGTGAGTTCGTCCGTGATGTAGCCCCGCTGTTTGACTCGTTCGCCATTGACATTCAACGTGTATCGGGGCCCAGGCGGCAAATAGTTACCCTGCCCCCGAAAACTGACCCAGTGATCGAATCCTGGACGAGGATCATCGTTGGCGGCACCCATGTGCCATTTGCCAATAAATCCGGTGTTGTACCCAGCCCGCTGCAAGTACTGAGGAAAGAAAATTGTGTCTTCTGGAACGAGCCGATTGTTGTCAATGACACGATGCTTATGCGTGTATAGTCCCGTTAAAATTGAAGCGCGACTGGGCGAACAGAGTGAAGTTGTCACAAAAGCGTTTTTTAGGTGGACGCCATTCGATGCCAAGGAATCAAGGTGTGGCGTCTGCAAAAACGGGTGGCCGGCAAATCCCATTGCGTCGTAGCGATGATCGTCCGTCAAGATAAAGACGACGTTCCGCGGCTTGAATCCGGCTTTTTCCGCATCGACGTTTTTGCCGAGGGCGGGTAAGTCCATTGCCGAGATCGGCGACAGCGGGAGCAAACAAAGGGCACAAGTCGCAAACAAGAATCGCATGGCGCACAGCTCCGGAAGCATTCAAGACTAAGTTGATCAATCCGGGCGTAGTTTAGCACACACTGCGAAGCCACACACAAGCAACGATACTCGACACATGCAACAAAATCAGATGCCCGCTTTGCGGTTTGATGTGAAGGTTCCCCAGGGATGATGTGGTTGAAGCGGGGCTTCCCGAATCGCTGGGACCAACCGATCGATGGGATATGCTGATCGCTGGGCTAGCAGTGGCGATGGGAAGTGGGAAGGACGTCAAGCAAAGAGTGTCAGAATGGCGTCAGTGCGGCAGCAATCTTCGCGACCACGGGAGCGAGTTCATCACGCTGCCGTTGGAGCGATTGTGCTCGTCGCTGACTGATCCCGTGCCGCTCAATGGTCGCCATGTCGCGAGAAAGTTGCTTCCAGCGATCCAGCATCTGCTGCGATTCTTGCTGCAGGGTTGGCAAATCGGCCCGATGGCTTAATGCGTCGTGAAGTCGTTCGGCAAATAAGTGAAACTCTTGCGAGGCGGTCGCAATCGATTCGCGATACGAGTTTGGTTCCAAGTATCGTTCGTATCGTCGGAGGTCGATCATCAACGATTCGGAGGATCCTTCCAGTGCGGCAGCAGCTTCCAGTAAGGAATGGTGGTCAAAGGGCTGAGATCCCCCGGTGGTGATTCCGAGTGCATTCCGCAAGAAGCCGCATTCATGGGCAACGCTGTTGAGTGTTGCTTGGTTGATTGCCGGTAGGCGGTGCAACACATCACGCAGGTAAGTCCACTGCGCGTCGATTTCGGCAAACTGACGGCGGCGTTCATCGCGAGAGGCGCGATTTGCAGCTAACTCGGAGAATCGCTTGACAGCATCCAGCATCGCATAACTTGATTCCATCACTCGGATTTGCTGTTGCCGAGGCAGTGAAGAAAGCGTTCGGATGCTCAATTGGCTCAGCAGTTCGTTACATTGGCGTTCCAGTCTTTCCGCCGATGCGGCCAATTGGTTCGCGTTATACGGCGGAGGCATCCACAGCAACGCGTAAGCTCGATCGCTGGTTTGCGAAATGCGGTCCAGTCGTCGGGTCAAGTGAAGGTCATTGATCGCGTAAACCCGTTCACTAAATCTTGACCAGCGCGATACAAAGTCAGTGAAGCGTGATGTTAGCTCATCGTAGTTGGCTGTTTCGACATTCCCTGATTCATTGATCAGTTGCTGACGCAAAACCCGGCAGTCATGCGTTAGTTCGTCGATTTGGTTTCGAGAGATTCGAGCAATTTGTAAATCATCAATCAGTGCTTGCATGTAGGTGGATGCAATGATCATCAGGTCATGCAACGCGTGGCGATCAAACTGCGGGCGAATTTGCATCTGCTGTGACATGCGACTGATCAACGAATCGGCTGTTTGAATCGCGTTCGAGCATGAATTCGGTAAGCCGTCTATGGATCGAAGCCGAAAAGAGAGTTGCCGCCATTGCGCATCGAGTTTCGTATACGAATTGGCGATGATGCGCAAGGAGTTCAGGCCTTTGCATTGCAGCAGGATCAGTTGAGAATCAGCACTGATTTGGTAAGCAGCAGCCAGTACGCCGCGAATCTCCGGATTGCGACTGGCGTTACTGCGTAATTCTCGAGTCAGCGAGGTCATGATCCCATTAAATTCTTCGAGATTCTGCGCGAAGACTGCAGTTTCTCGGTCGCTAGGTGGACTGGAAGGGGGGCGAGAGGGTTGAGGCAGTCTGCCGGCGGTTGCTTGTTCGCGTGCCTCTTGTTCGGCTTCGATTCGTTTGCGTTGCTCTCGTTCCCGTTGGGCTTCGGCGATGGATCGAAACATTTCTTCGACAAAGGATCCCCGTTGCGCAAAGGCTGGACGAGGGGCCGACGAATAGCTGATGCTGATCAAGAGCAGGAGGCAGAATACGCGTTTCATGAAATCCATCGGGTAGAAAGGGCAGGGGGCAATCGCCAGGCATCACCAGAGGAACGTTGGTGGTTGAAAGCCGCGCCGTGGTCGCGATTGGGATGCAAGCGTCAGAGGCCGAAATCCCGGTCGCCAACACAAAAGTCCCGGTCGCCAACACAAAAGTCCCGGTCGCAAACACAAAAGCCTCGCTCACCAACACGAAAGCCGCGCTCACCAACACGAAAGTCTCAAGCGGCAGTACGGAACAGGTTTGCGAGCCGGCGTGCGAATCGCATTGTGCGAGCCTGTTTAACTATACGCGTTCTTTGTCGTTGCTGCCCGAGGTGAGCAAGCTTGCCCGGCTCGAAATGAAAAGATTCTGGCTCGAAATGAAAAGATTTTTTCGCCTGCTACGGCCGGATGAATTCAGTCAGTTTGAAAAGCACTAATTCGGCCGCTTCTTGTTGGCGAGAGGCCCGTCCGGTCTGTTGCAGTTGGTGCTGTGACACCTCGCAGTGATCGCCGGTTGCGATGCCGATGAAAACCAGTCCGTCCTGCCCGGGAGGTGCGTCAGGACCAAGGTGCCCTGTGATTGCCGCGGAGAGGTCTGCTTCCGGGGTCTGTTTGAGGACGCCACTTGCCATCTCGCGAGCAACTTGCTCACTCACGGCTGATAGTTGATCAATTGATTCGGCGGAAACATTTAACCAGCGAATTTTGGTGCTCTCGCGGTAGGTAACGGCCGAACCGCACCACCACTGAGAGACTCCCGGAATCGATGCCAGTTGGGCTGCGATCAATCCACCGGTGCAGCTTTCAGCCAGCACCAAGCGATTCTCGGTCGCTCTCAATGAATCGACAAGTTCTGCCGCTCTCGACATCTTAGGCTAGCCGTGGGAAGGGAGTCGCAGCAGGGAATTGAACAGACGCAACAGAAGTTCCTTCGCGGGCGAATTCAGGGGTTTTCGGAAATCCCTCTCACCAGGACCGTGTTGGTGGCGGTGTTGGCCTTGATTGCTTGCCGTCTGCGAATCTTGCGATTGTCAAGCAAGGCAACATCGTCAAACTGGCGTTTGCTTTTTTCAGTAAACCAAGCGGCGGCGTTTCAAAACGCAACTGCGGTCTGGGGAGGCCCTTCGAGCGGGGTCTGCCGAACGCTGCGGCGAGAACCTTCTGGGTCGCCGCCGCTCAAACGCCGCAATGAATTACCGCATCCAGGGCATCCTTTTGAATGCCCTGTTTTTTGCTTCAAGGCTACTGTCTTAGCTGTGCCGGATATCGCAAGTAACACCACCCGCTGCCCAGAGGTACGCGCGTTCGGTGTAATCGGCGACCATCCGGTGGCTACTGAACCGCCAAGCCAAGGTGCTGATACTATGCATCATCCGGTTGATCCACTCTTTCGGCAGCCCATCATTATCGCGGTCATAGAAGCAGGGGATGACTTCTTGTTCCAGCGTTCTGTACAGGAACTCCGCATCACGTTCGTCGGTCACGTTATCGTCGACATGACTTCGTCCCTGCCCAATCGCAAATCCGTTGACCCCGTTGTAGGCTTCACCCCACCAGCCATCGAGAATGCTGCAGTTGAGGCCACCGTTGAGGACGACTTTTTGACCGCTCGTGCCACTCGCTTCGAGTGGTCGGCGTGGGTTATTCAACCAGACGTCCACCCCTTGGATCAGGTGTCGGCACACGTTGATATCGTAGTCTTCGATGAAGGCGACGTGTCCGCTGAACCGCGGGTCGTGCCGTAGGTTGGCGATTTCTTGAATGAATCGTTTGCCTGGCTCATCTTTGGGGTGTGCCTTGCCTGCATAGATCAACTGGACCGGACGATCCTCGTTTTGCAGCAATTCGCTGATGCGAGTGAGTTCACGGAACAGCAAGTTTGCTCGTTTGTACGTTGCAAAGCGACGGCCGAATCCGATTGTCAGGTGCCGCGGGTCCAAAACGCGACGTGCTGCTTCGACCACGTCATCCGATTCTCCACGGCGGCGACATTGGCGACTAACACGGCGCCGGACGAACGAAAGTAAGTTGTTTTTCAGTGCGTTGTGAGTCTCCCACAATTCACCGGGATCGACGGAGTGAATGCTCTGCCAAACGCCAGGATCCTGGATTCGACTCTTCCAATCAGCAGGGAAGTGCTTGTCGTACAGTAGCGCCATCTGTCCGGCTAGCCAACTTGGTGTATGAACACCGTTGGTAATGTGGCCGATGGGAACTTCGTCTTCGCTGCGTTCTGGCCAAGCGTGCGCCCACATGCGACGAGAGACTACGCCGTGCAGGTTGCTGACTGCGTTGGCAAACCGGCTCATCTTGAATCCGGTGACCGTCATACAGAACGTTTCGTGCTGATCATCGGGATGGACTCGTCCCAACGCTAACAACTCGTGCTCGCTCAGGCCGAGTGAATCGCGTAGCGGTCCAAGATGCTCTTCGACTAATTCAGGTGGAAAGCGGTCATGTCCAGCAGGGACGGGCGTGTGCGTGGTGAAGACCGTCATGCGAGCCGTTTCGCGTTGCGCGTCGGCAAACGTCATCCCGTCCTCATGCATCAGGTAATTGATCACTTGCAGTGGACCAAACGCTGAGTGGCCTTCATTGAGGTGATAGACACCAGGGTCAATTCCCAGGGCGTGCAAAGCTTTCACCCCGCCAACACCAAGGACTAATTCTTGACGGATCCGAGTTCGTTGGTCTCCGCCGTACAACCGGCTGGTAAGTTCGCGATCCTCTGGGCTGTTGCCCGCAACGTTACAGTCAAGCAGATATAGCTTCACACGACCAACTGCCATCCGCCATACCTTGGCCATCAATTCGCCAGTGCGAGTCGCGATTGTGACTGTGATCGGATTGCCCTCGGCATCGGTCGCCGGCGTCATCGGCAGATTGTCAATCTTGGTTTCCAAGTAATCTTCGCCCTGAAAACCATTCTCATCGAGGTACTGGCGGAAATAGCCTTGCGAGTAATAAAGTCCAACTCCTACCAGCGGGACGCCTAATCCGGAGGCGCTCTTGATATGGTCCCCTGACAAAACACCGAGGCCACCACTGTAAATCGGCACCGATTCGTGAATCCCAAATTCGGCCGAGAAGTAAGCGACCGGTTTTGCTCCCAACACTCCGCCGTGCGTCGTGGCCCAGTTATTCGTTTCCGCCAGATATTCCTGCAAACGGCGGTAGGCGTAATTGATGCGGCTATGCAGCACCAATTCGCTCGCTCGCTCGGCAAGCTGTTCGGCTGACATCTCACGCAGTAATGCGACAGGGTTGTGATCGATTTGACGCCAACGGATGGGGTCGATATCACGGAACAACTGATCGCATTCCGGGTGCCAGCTCCACCACAGATTGTTGGCGAGCGCCCACAACTTGGAGTACAAATCGTCGGCGTGTTGGTGCTCGTGTTCTGGTTTTAGAACAGCCGAGGTCGGCGAAACGCTGCTAGACAGGTCGATTTGGCTCATGACGACTCGTAGAGAAAGTAACTAGGACTCGAATTCCAATCATTGTCGCACCGCCCGGTCAACAGCTTGACCGATTGAAGCATTGATTGAGACTATGAAGCGGGTGGTTCTTGATTTCGCGAATCAATTCGCGAGGCTTTAGGGGGACTGGGCAAAATGGGTGCCATTTGTCTCCCTCAACCTTTTTGTATTCGACAACATCTCGGTCTCAATCGAGAAGAATAACGAGAATCGCTGCCGAAGGGGACAGCATTCTGCTCCTCTATTCATTTCAATCCATCAAGGCGACGCAATGCACGATATCGCACCCATAAAAACTCCGAATGACGACCAGCTGGATACGCTCTGCGGTCAATTGCGGGAATGGAGCGGTCGCTGGTCGACGGTCGCTAAGTGGCCTGCTGAATCGCTTCAGCTTTGCGGAAAGAGGGGAGTTTTTCGTTGGTTCCTGCCAAAAGCCCAGGGCGGTTACGAGTGGTCTAGCGATGATCAAACACGCGGGTATCTGCGGTTGGCTGAGGCCGATTTGACGACGACCTTTGTGATTACTCAATACATAGGGGCGATGCGACGAATCGCCGGCAGTGGCAATGATGGCATGATCGAGCGTTGGTTGAATCCGCTTGCCGCTGGTCAGCAGTTCGGTACCGTCGGGATCAGCCATCTGACGACGAGTCGACGCCACCTCCATCGACCGGTGCTCTTGGCGAGTGAAGTCGCCGACGGCTTTTTATTGCAAGGGATGTCGCCCTGGGTCACCGGTGCACCGCATGCAGAGGTCTATGTGATTGGTGCGACCCTGGAAGATGGTCGAGAAATATTGGCGGCTGTGCCTCGGGATTTACCAGGCGTGCAGCCTGGCGGTGGCGCAGATTTGGTTGGCCTGTCAGCCAGTTGTACCGATCGCGTGGGATTTGAATCGGTTTTGGTTCCTCGGGAATGCGTTCTGGCGGGACCGGTGGAGGAGGTCATGAAGACCGGATCGGGCGCTGGGCCAGGTGGTTTGCAGACGTCGACCTTAGCGATTGGACTTGCACGCGCTGCGGCGAATTATCTGTTGAGCGAAGCATCACGGCGAGAAGACCTAAACGCGGCCGCTCTGGAACTGTCGCGCGAGGTCGGGGATTTGGAACAAGAGTTAATCGATGGCTCGTCTGGTCAATCAGGATGTAACCCAGCCGAAATTCGTGGTCGATCAAACCGCATGGTTTTGCGGGCCACGCAAGCGGCGATGACTGCCGCAAAGGGGGCTGGCTACGTCGAGGGTCATCTGGTGGGACGCTGGTGTCGCGAAGCGTTGTTTTTCTTGGTCTGGAGCTGTCCCGCTCCGATCGCCCAAGCCCATCTGTGCGAGTTTGCCTTTGGCCCTGAGCATTAGTTGCCCGGGCATCGGATGATTGGCCAGACGATGATTGGGGAGGCGACGATTGGGGAGGCGACGATTGGGGAGGCGACGATTGGGGAGGCGGGAAGGTTACCTTGCGGGCGGCATGCGTCGATCACGGTGGTGCTACTTTCGGGTCTTCGAGGACTCGTTACCGCGGATGGCAATTTTGTAGGCACCCTGTTCACTGATTGCAAAGGCGATCCAGCCGTCGCGAAGCTCCACTTGGCTTACCTCCAACCCATCCATTGTCGGATGGTTGGCTACTTGTGGCAGTGTGAGGGGTAGCGATCTGCTGGATGCGAGCACCTTGTTGAAAATCGCTCGGATCGGCAGCCTTTCGCGTGCGGACATGCCGGGTCCACTGATTCGCAGGTGTCCGTCGCGGACCAGCGATGCGTTGATCCCATCCACTTGCGGGTGATAGGTGGCTCGAACGATAAACCGAGTCAGGCACTGGTGGTTATCACGCTGCAGACGCAGGACTCGCAGAGTAATCCACAGTTTTCCATCCTCAATTTCAACGGTGATGGGACGTGTCTTGGCAAACTGAACACTTACGTTGCTGGGGATATCTTCCGGCAGGGTGATTTCGCTTTGGCCAAAGGTGACGCCTGTGTGGCGAATCAGTTCCTGGATGGTTAACGGTTGTTCCCGCGGGATCAGTTGCTCGAAGGTATTGTTCAAGGCTGATTGGTGGATTTGCAGGCTCATTAAGCTGCTACTAGGAGCCCGTGGCCGCGGTGTAAATGCGGCCAACTGCCAATCACCCGCCAATCGGTATCGTGCCAGCAAGCGTTTGTCGGTGGTTTGCAAATCCATGACTTTCGGGTCGAGTTGCAGTCGTCCTAAGGGGCCAAGGATCATCTCACTCATTTGCTTGGTGGCGAGGCTGACGCGTTCATCAACACGTTCTTGCAATTCTTCACTGACTTCCGCTTTGATCTTGTGATTGGCGATTCGATTGGCTTGGGGCTGTAGCAATTCATATCGGCGTTTGGCGATCGACCGTACGAGCGAGCCGACGACAGGCCATCTGTCGTATTCACTGCGGATACCACGGAGATTTGATCGTCCCTGGACACTTACCTGGCAGGTGCCTACATCGATTCCCTTGGTGTTAATTTCGATCGGCGTGCTGGCTTGGAACTCCGAGTTTCCGCGGGTTCGCACGGCGACGCCGCGCTGAAGGCCTGTACTGTTTGTTTGCACATTCCCGATTGCTTGAAGGTCGAAACGCCAACGGTTGGGTGAGGGGGAAAGCTGCAATCGCAGATCGCTTTCGAGTTGACTGGTACCACGAACGCGACTGCCCAAAATGGTGGTCTGCAGTGGCACGGTCTGCGGCTCGATCGTTGGCATCATTCGCTGCAGCAGGGTTTGGCTGAGCGCCAAGCGAATGTTTGCGTTTCGGTAATAGGTGTTAATTTCCTCCCCAATCGTCACCACGTCTGGGGATGCAGCGAATCGTAGTGATTGAACTGAGTTGGCGATTTCGATCGCGTTAAGGTCGATGGCATCCGCTTCTTGTCGTTCCAGTTGGCGTAGCAGGTTGGCGTAGTCAATTGCACCCCGTGCCCAGGGGCGAATCAGCGAAACCAATTGCTCAACCGAGTCGCGGTCCAGCCAGCGCTCTTGCTCGCGATCGAGACCGTGCCACTGCAGACGTGAAAGAATTCGTTGAGCCAGCACGACACGATCGCGGCTGTTGGCATGTTGAGCTGCTTGTTCAATTTCGTCCAGCAAAAGGAACGAAGCCCATGCTGCATGGTCTCCGGTTTCGGCGACGTCATTTCGAAGTTGATGAAGGACGGTTTGGAGACACGCGGCTTCCTTGGCTTGATCACCGTCGTCAAGCCATTGCCTCGCCGCAACTTGCTTCACAATCGTGGATCGCTTTGCGACAGTGTCGGCGGTTGGGACGGTCAGAGAGACTGCGGATTCGGTTGCTCGGTCCGTCTGGCTGGGCTGATCAGTCCCTTGTGGGTTTGGCTGTACCAATTGCCAGGTTGGTTTCCAAATGGCTACTCTTCGCACGATAGCGTGGCTGGCTAAGAGCCACTGAATCTGCAGGTTGCGATCGGTGACTTGTTCGGCTTGTTGTAGGCCACTTCGGGCTAACTGATTCAAACGGTCGATCAGAATGCCAGCTTGCGGCTCACCCAAACGTGACAGTGACTGAAGTTCCGCGAGCGCATCGGCAACGACCAGGGCCCACTGTTTCACTTCACTCGAGCGATGGACGGTCAGCGATGCCAATTGTTCGTCCAGGACGGTTGTGCTGGGCCATCCGGCGAACGTGATCTCATTTTGAGGTGGGGTGACCGTCGATTTTTTTTGCTCGTTTTTGACCGCAGGCGTCTCGATGCTTTTTCGTGGAGGTTGGCTTTCTGTTTCCCCTGCATTTTTCTCATTGGGGTTTCGATGCAAGTTGGTTGGAGACGTTGGCTCGACCGGCGGTGAAAACTCGAGATTCGAGATCGCTGGAATCGTTTCCAAGTCCGACGTTTGGGTTTCCGCTGGCGGCGAATCTTTAACGCGATCTGCGTCGTCGCGACCGAGTGCGTTTGATTCCGAAGGGAGTGCCACCGTTTCTGACGTTACGGGAACCGCAGGCTTAGCAAGGTAGCGAGTCGACTTTGGTAAAAGTGGGGATGGTGCCAAGTCCAGGCCATCAATTCCGAGGTTGGATGGGAAAGTTGGCTCGGATCGACTGATTCCTGAACGGATGGTTTGCGCACCTTGGTTACCACTCGCTGTGTTAACAGCGTTTTTTGTAGCTGCGTGAACAACCGTTTCGGCAGCTTCATCAGCGGTCGGTTCGACAACCATTTCAGCGGCTGGTTCGAGGATCGCGTTGACCACGGCTTCGGCGATGGGATCAGACGCGTTTTCTTCCACTGTGCTGATCTCTTTGCCGTCAGTCTCGTGACTTTCCGTCGATTCTCTTGGGTCGTTGAGTGCCATGTCATCAACGGTGTTTGACGCGACCGGATTGCTTGGCGATACCCATCCTGCCATTTCTTGTTGCTCATCGAGAAGTGGGGCAAAGATGGGTTCCGAATTGACCCCATAGGCTGTCGCAACACGGTTCGGTAGCTGCATGCCACGGGTTCCGTGCTCGGCTCTGGCTTGCACTTCGGCGATCAGTGTGGGTGATGGTTCCGGCAGGACCAGCTTTCGATCCGACATCGGCACAGCCAAATCGACGTTGTCCTGGACCAGTAAATCGTCCATTTTGAACGTCGGGAAATAGGCGGACGAGCGATTGATGGGACCGCCTAAATCAACTCCCACCTGGTTTAACCAGGCAGCGGTTGTGATGGTGACCGACACAACGGCGGGCCACAGAATTAGCGGTCGAATGACTTCCTTGTGCATCCTTGCAAACCCAGTGATTGGGAGTTCAAACCCTCTATGCGTGCCAGTCCTTCCAGCACTTCGGAGTGTTCACACGGATATGATCGGTCAGCGTAGAAAGAAGAAACAGCCTGTTCCTTCGCCTTCCCCCAACCGTTAAAAGGTGCTCTGGTTGGACTAAGGCTTCTGATTGGGCTAATCGGTGCAACCGGAACTGATCAATGAGAACCGGACGCGCGAAACACCACCTTAGAAACATGAATTGTCTGACGCGATTAATCGAATGCAGCGCACCTCACTTCCTTCACCACTGTTTGCCACTGGTCATCGGGGGTTGGTGGGCTCTGCTTTTGATCAGCGGCTCTCTGCAGCTCCCGGGAATCCCTGGCGGAATTGTGACAATCACTCGTGGTCAGCTGGATCTGTGCGATCAGCAGGCGACCCTCGGACTTTTTGAAATCGAAGCGCCACGCGGCGATCGGGATGGCCGCAGCCAGGGTTGGTGGGATCGCCGCCAATCAAGCAACGCCAGTCGATTTTCTGAGCGCTAGTCGATTTTTCTGAGCGCCAATGTTCGAAGGACGGTCAACTTGCTTGAAGCGGCCCACCGTGCGGGGTCGAGCGATTATTGTTCTTGGGTAGCACCTGTATTTATCCCCGTGACTGTCGGCAGCCGACACGGGAGAGTGATTTGTTACAAGGTCCTTTGGAGCCTACCAACGAACCGTATTCGTAAGAAAAGATCACCGGCGTCAAGTTGTGTGAAGCATACCGTCGGCAATTCGGCAGGATCTACCATAGCGTGATGCTGGTAAATCTGTACGGTCCATATGACAACTATGATCCGGAAAGTAGTCATGATGTCGCGAGCCTATTGCGGCGTTTTTATGAAGCGAAGCAGGCGAACGCCAGCGAAGTCACGATTTGGGGATCCGGCCGGCCGAAGGGAATTTTTTACATGTGGAGGATCTGGCGGATACGATCATCTACTTGCTTCGTCTTGCTGAACCGCCGGACTGGGGCAATGTCGAAACCGGGATTGATTTGAGCGTGATGGAATTGGCTCACAAAATTGCCTGTTTGGTCGGCTATCCAGGTCGTATCCTAACGGACCCCACGCGTCCTGATGGTGCGCCGGTCAAGCAAATCGACGTTACACTTTTGCATCAACTTGGCTGGCGGCATCAAATCGAATTGGATCGCGGGTTGCAGTTTGCATTTGAGTCCTTTCTTTCTGAATCGTAGTCCGGTCAGTTACGATCTCACGACTAGATTGATCAGACAAAGAGTGTAATGGAATGGCCAAGACCGTCTTAGTCTCCGGGAGCACCGGGCAAGATGGCAGCTACTTGGCTGAGTTATTGCTGCACCAAGAGTATTTGGTGCACGCAGTGTTGCGGCGGAGCAGTACATTTTCGACCTCGCGAATCGATCACTTGTATCGCGACCGGCATGAGGAATCGCGATCGCGACTGCACTATGGCGATCTGATTGACGGACAAGCTCTGACGAATCTCGTGGTCGCTGTTCAGCCGGATTAGATTTATGACCTGGGTGCGCAGAGCCACGTTCGAGTTTCGTACGACCAACCGGTCTACACACTGCAGACCATTGGCGTCGGCACTCTCAATATGTTTAAAGCGGCGCGGCAATTGAGGCCGTCCAAGCCTTTTCGAGTCTATCAGGTTAATAGTAGTGAGATGTTTGGCAAAGTGCTTGAGACCCCGCAAACCGAGCGAACGCCTTTCATACCGCAGTCAACATACGCTTGTGCGAAAGCGTACGCCCACTTTCAGAAGATTAACTATCGTCGCCGTTACGATTTGTTTGCGTCCAACGGAATCTTATTCAACCATGATTCGTAGCGTCGCGGTGAAACGTCCGTCACTAGAAAGATCATGAGGGCTGCTGGCAGGATCAAAGCAGGCCTGCAAATGAAATTGATTCTTGGCAGCCTTGATGCCAAGCGAGACTGGGGGGTATGCCCTCGAGTACCTGGAGGGGATGTGGCGAATGCTCCAACATGATGAGTCTGATGACTTCGTGATGGCCACCAGACGAACGGCCTCCGTTTGTGATTTCTGCCGTTTGGTTTTTGAACAGTTGGATCTTGAATACGAAGAAAATACGAAGAATACATCGAGATTGATCCGAGCTGTTTTCGTCCTGCCGAGGTCGATGTTTTGCTAGGTGATGCGGCAAGGACGAAAGAGGTCTTGGGTTGGGAGGCGAAGACAACGCTTGAAGAATTATCGCGGATCATGACCGCTCATGACTATGTCCTTGCGCTGCGAGAAGCCCATGCGAAACGGGTTGATACGGAGTGATTTGAAAGCCGAACAGCGGAATCGCTTATGTGACCGGCGGCATTGCAATTGCGATGCGGACTGGGTTTCCTCGATCACTCCCAGGTCTCGAGTTGGTTTTCGTTCGGTCGTGGCCGATTCGGCAAGCCCCGGGCGGATTTCCCAGATTTCATTTCCTGTGTTCTTGGGCCTCGGGGATGCTAGCAGCGGAATTTGGCACTTGCTGTGAAACCAAAGCAGTTGACCGCCACTGGAAGAATCCTCCCGTCGCTGACTAGAATGCGGGCCGACTGAAACGCAAACATCCACTAACGGGTTCATAATGGGAAAGAAGAAAGCAGCGACGTTTGAGCATGTCGAGCCAATTGGTGATCGCGTGCTGGTGCGTAAAGACGAGCCCAAACGAGAGACACGGGGTGGAATCGCCCTGCCGGATGCTGCTGAAATTCCAACAATCACCGGGCGAATTGTCACGATTAGTGCTGTGGTTGAGAATGATGAGGAATTGCCACTTCGCCAATACGACAAAATTCTGTTCCATCCGAAAAATGCGATCCCGGTTGATTTAGAACACGACAATCAACTGTTCGTTGTTCCGGTCGACGACGTTGTCGCAGTCTTTCGGCGCGCTGAGCAAGAGTGATAACGTGGGGTTGGGCTGCGAAGGGTGGAGAACCCGCCACGCATCAATCACCCCGAATCAATCACCCAGAATCAAGACGCTTGGGAGCGGCTGAAAAATCGCCGATCGCTTGGCTTAGGCGGCGCAATAGCGTGAATGCGAATTCGACAACCGCTCGGTCGAAGGCGATCGAGCCTATCGTCAACTGGTAATCCCCTGCCATGTTTCTAGGCAACTTCTCCGGTCCTCTGGGCTCACCAATGGGTAACGGGTAGACAGGTTGCGATATGAACCGGCTGATGCTGAAGCGGCGACATGTTTTTCATGAGCCTCTTCCAGGGGGCAAATTCAATCGGTTCGGGCAACGCAGGGGCGTTTGACGTAGGATCACCCAATCTTCGTATCTGACGGGAGTTCACTAGCTTTTCTTGCCGCGTTTGGCGTTCGTTGCCGAAAATGGGTTTATGACCTTTCAACGACGATCTGACAAAACCGCTTCCCAGGTCCCGAACGGGCATCCACCAGCGGCGAAACGACGAGTCGCAAAACGACGAGCCGGACATCGGCGGTCGCTGCGTTGCGAAACGCTAGAGAGCCGGTGTTTGTTGGCGGCGGAGGGTAGTGTTTACGGCTGGAGTGGTGTGTACAACGCGAGCGGATTGGCGGGGAGCGTCAGTGCTGAAGTCGATTGGGGAGATGGCACGGTATCGCCACCGACTTCCATCAATGGTGGTGAAACGTCGAGCCAATTGAAAGTTCGATTTGACTACTCGCTCGATTCGTCGAACTTCTTTTCTGGCGATGGATTTAATCGGCGTGCGTTGTTGGATTTGGCAGCAGAGAGTCTGGTGGGTCGTTTCGCCGATGACTTGGCCGCGATTGATCCGGGGGGATTAAGTCGGTGGCAACCGTCGGTCTTTCATCCAAGCAGTGGGCCTGCAAATCAATCATTTGGAACGCTGATTGATTTATCACCGAATCTATCGATCCCCGAGAACGAGATCATTGTTTACGTTGGAGCCCGCGATCTGCCGGGAAATCGCCGGGGCGTGGGTGGTGGCGGTAGATTCAGCTTTCCGGCGACCGATATTTCCTGTCAGACCCAAGCGGAATGTGATCAACAATTGGCGAGTATCGAGGCGTTTCGTAACACCGTGCGAACTCGCGGTGAGGCTGGGGCCGCCGGTCCGGTGCAAACGGATGTTGCCCCGGCGTTCGGTTCCATCTCATTCGACAGCGAGACCAACTGGTTTTTTGGTGTCGATGCAGCGGGGATTCAATCAGGGCAATCGGACTTCGTCAGTTTCGCGCTCCACGAGCTCGCGCATATTCTTGGTTTTGGTGCGATTCGCACTGACCTGACCTCGTCGTGGGCCAACCTAACCCGTGATGGGGCGTTCAGTGGGCCAGCAGCACAAGCCGCTTATGAGGGCTTGGGGCAGGTTCCCGTTGAGGATTCGCATTGGGCGGATGTTGTCAGTGAACAGATTGGGCAAGCGACCGTGATGTCGGCTGCGATTTATGGAGGGGTGCGGCAACTATTTTCTCCACTCGATTTTGCCGCGATGGACGACCTAGGTTGGGAATTAATCGGATCACGGACCACTGTGGCTGCCAGTCATGTCTATCCGGACAATGGTTCTTACCCCGTCCGCCTGATGTTGAAGGGAAGTGGGCTGGGTGAGCTTGTCTACTCATTGGACGATGCTTTGATCACGAATGTCGCGCCAACGCTGACACCCTACGCCAATGCTGTTGCAGAGGTTGGTAAGGCCATTGATCTAACGAACATTGGGCAAATTGCAGATCCTGGTTTTGCGAATGGAAACACGAGCCCGGGCACGGTGGAAACGTTTGGGTTTTCAATTGACTGGGGAGATGATTCAGATGTCGATACAGGCATGGCGACGATTGATTCGGTTGGTGACGCATCTGGTGCGCTCACGCTTGCATCATTTGACGGCTCCCACACTTATACGTCCGCAGGCACGCGCACAGTGAATTTGGGAGTGACTGACGATGATGGTGCGACCGTGCTGTCGAGCTTCACAATCACCGTGGAAGAAACCAAATTTCTGTCAGCCGAATTCGATTCTTTCTTCATCAGTGAATCCAATGATTCTGTTGTACGGATGACCGTGCAACGTTTTGACGGCGAGGTTGGAGAGCCGTTAGAGGTGCATATCGATAGTGTGGAATCAGGGCAACTCGACGTACCTTCAGTGATAACGATTCCCGCCAATCAGCAGCAGGTCATCGTCGAAGTTTTCGCGATCGATGATTCTGATCCAGAGCCAACCAAGACAGTTGTGTTGGGATTCCAAGCCGCAGGATATCCGCTTGTTGTGGCGGAAATTCAGTTATTGGATAACGAGCAACCGCTGTTTCAGAATTCACCGCTGATCTTTGATGTCAACAACAATGGAACGGTCACGGCAAGCGATGCACTCAGGATTATTAATCAGTTGGCCAAGCGGGGAGCCGTCTCCCAGCTTGATCCTGAAATCGAGCAACCCAACGGTATCTTTCTCGATACCAATGGCGATTATCGCATTACTGCAGTGGACGCCTTGCGAGTGATCAACGAGCTTTCCAGGCGAAGCGGTGCACTGGCTGAGCCGGAGTCTCTGTTTGATCTCCAACGCGACGTTGCAATCGATACTGCAATCACTTTGTTATTCTAATTTCCGGCCGACGCCCGTTCTCAAAGATGTCCGTTCTCACCGACGCCCATTCTCATTGCTCGTGGTCCGATTCGGTGGATCAGTCGCCAAGCGGATTGGCACACTGTCCATCCAGTTTCTTGGTAGCACGTTCTTGACTGCCCAGCTATCACATGATGGGGCGGGAACGCAGCAGAGAATTTTGCTGTTATAGATCATATCGCGGTGTCGCCGGTGACTTGTTATTTATCCTGGTCACCAAAAATCTCTTTGCGAATTTCTGGCAGCTTGCGGACGTGATAACGATGACTTCTCAGTGCGTCCGACGCTGCCAATAGCACGACCGTCAACAACAGCAGGATTACTCCCATCCATGCGAATAGCCAAACGGTTCCGGGGCCCGCAAAGGCGGCAACTAAGATCAATCCGCCGCTGCACGCGATCACAATGTGAATCCGCTTTCTCGCGCGGGTGCGATTCGTCAGGTATTCGCGATCCAATTCAGTTTGAAATGATTCGTTGGGCCAGCCCAACGTTTCATTCCAATGCAGCCATGCCGCAAACGCGATGACGGTCAAGCCAAGTACTAAGCTGCCGAGAAACATCGTATTGGAGGGGTAGCAAGGAACGTGTTGACGTTATTGTTGTCGCAGCCATTCGTGGACCACCCACACGACTGCAGCCAATGATTCACCGCTACAATTCTTTGGTGCATCTTGTTCTGTATGCCAGTAACGCGGAGCACCAATCCCGGGGCGGGGGTAATCAAAGTCAATGATATCAATTGTGGGGATGCTGGCGATTTCATTGAGTGGGATGTGATCGTCTTCGATGCGGTGCCGGCGGCGTGGCACAAATGCACGAACCCCTAATCGATCGGCCGTCTTCCAAACTTCACGCGCTACCTCCGGTGCAAAATCGAGGCTATTGCTTTCGAAATAGATTTTCAATTCGCGATCACCCACCATGTCCAGCAGAACGCCAGCAACGTAGGGATTGGCGGGTGGACTTGCTTTGTATTTTTCAGCAAACACGGTGGATCCCAGGAAGTAATCATCGCGGCCTTGTTGCCATACGAATTCCTCGCCGTCAAACAAGACAATGTCGATGCCGACATCAGTAGGAAGGTCTGAAAGATGGTGCGAGAGTTCCGCCAATGCGGCTACACCGCTGGCCCCGTCGTTGGCACCGATGAATGTGCCTTGCTTATTGAAGCGATCTTGGTCGGGGTAAGGTCTTGTGTCGTAATGGGCGCACAGCAGGAAACGCTTCGGCCGTTCTGGGAACCATTGCGCAATTAAATTTGCCATCGAGACCGGCGATCCATCCTCGGGATGACGAATCTCAAAAGTTTGCATTTCCACAGTCGCCCCATTCGCCGAGAACAATTTGCTGAGGATTTGCTGTTGCTGTTGCATCTCCTTGGAACCCGACGGGCGAGGTCCCAAATCACAAAGTTGATTCAGATATTGAAAAGCCCGCTGTTGATCGTATTTGGCTGGGATCGCTCGAGTGGTTGGGCTCTGGGGCTGTACCGGCCTACGGTCGAAGACGCCTGACACGACGGCGATGATCAATCCCGCAACCATCATGCCGATTGCTAGGATGACGTTCCACCAGCCTCGGGGCTTCGGTTCTGCTTTTTCAGAAGAGGCTCTCCAAGCCGATCGATTGGCGTTTGGGGTCTGGGAAATCGCGTCGCTCAATGGTCACTCCCTTTGTTGTACGGCTTTGAAGATTTGACTGACGATCCAAGTCGGCGGCCGTTCGCTCGTTCCAGCCAGTTCTTATTGTCGCCGATCGGGTTGCTCTGTGAGGAGGGGGGATCGCTGGAGTTACCGCAAGAAGCGATTCTCCAGGGGCAATGGGGGCCGGTTGAGGGGGTCGCACCCTGTTTCTTGGGTCTTTTTTGTCTTTCTGAGCAAATCAGTCGCTGACTGAATTTTCCGTTTCCCTTTCCCTACCATGCTCGTGTGACCTGAAGTTTCGCGTTGCAGTCGCTTCCAGCCGCTGGGCAGTTTCCAGTAGCCCCGATTTGCCTGCGACAAGACAACGAGTTTGCATTGCGGTTTTCCGTCGTTGCTGCTGAGTGATTCGACCGTCAGCTTTGGGAAGAATCCGCTTTGGGAAGAAAGTGGCTTCCGCTCCCGAAATTGTTATGAATCACCGGGAGCGACTCGAATTAGCTCATTTACATCATTCTACCGCCGATCGGCGTTGCCCTCCTGTTTTGATAAGAATCGCGGCGCTTCTCACGGCAGCCTTGGCCCTATAATTGGTTGAGCATCCGAAGACTGATGTTTTGTTCCCGTTTTTGTCGCTCGATGGAGTTGAATGTGCTGAAACTGTCCCGCACTTGCTTAATCGGTTTGCCGCTCTTGATTTGGCTGACATCCGTCCTGATCGGATTTGGGCAGCAACCTGATGCGACGAATCTTCCGAAGCGTGGGTACCTGCTCGACATTCCTGTTCCACTCACAGCGACTGCGTCCGACCGGATCTTGAATCAG
The DNA here is from genome assembly GCA_049602075.1 of Rubripirellula sp. Lineage (GTDB taxonomy): Bacteria > Planctomycetota > Planctomycetia > Pirellulales > Pirellulaceae > Rubripirellula. Next base: position 193,906 of record JBMYRF010000010.1, on the reverse strand, counting down.
TTGACCCAGATTCACGTTGATGCTCCCGAGGGAAAACGTGTTACTGTTGTTATGCGATACCAGTCAGCCCCCGATGGGGATGGTTCCGGGGATACCACCAAGTTTGAAGATGCCTTGAAGCTGGCGCGGGCGATGTCGGGGCCCCAGTTGCGACGGGTGCGGACCGTTTCTTGGGTTGAAAACAAAGTGCAAGGACATTCCATTCTGCCAATCATCGCTTCCGATTTATTGCTCGTCGGTCCTGGAGGAGCGATTTCCAATGCAGCGGTCAATGAGTTGACGCTCGATAAAACGATTGCGTTAACTTACGAGTCCATTGCGGAGCGGCGGGGGCTTTTCCCACCCGCAGTGGTGAGTGCCCTGGTCGATCCGGTGGTGGAGCTAGCCTTGGTTTCGGAGGTTGGGGGAGACCAAATTTTTGCCGCAGGGGACCAGTTGGCACTACTACGCGGTGGGGGAAAAGTTCTCGGGGAAGAAGTTTGGTCAGCACCGGGAGCACCGCTGCAACTCAATACCAAGCGACTGCGTACAGCGCGAATTGCAGCGGCGGTTGCCGATTCGATCGAGACCGCCGCAGAGTTTCTTGATTTAGCTGAATTGAAACCGCTGTCAGCCAAGGTGAACACTGAGAAACCACAGGCAGTCATGTTGGAAATCGCCGGGCCGATTGTGGCGAACCGGACCCGACGCTGGCAAAGCAACCTGTCGGCAACCTTGGACCGCGACGAAATCAACACTTGGTTGATCGTTCTCGATAGCGAGGGGGGAAGTCTGGACAATAGTGCGACTTTGGCGGGTTGGTTTGCCAATCCTGAACCACCGTTACGAACGGTTGCTGGTTTGGTCCGAGGGGAGGCTCGCGGTGACGCGGCCCTGGTGGCAATGGGTTGCAAGCCGCTGATGATGCAACCCGAAGCGATGTTAGGAGGACCGGGAGCCGAATCGATTTCGGCCGAAGATTTGGCACGCTACGACGAACTGATCGAACAGATCGCCGCGCAAACGAAAAGGCCTGCGGCACTGATTCGCGGTCTGCTGGATCCCAGCCAGGAAGTTTATCGTTACACCAATCAGAAAACAGGTCGAATCCGCTATGCGACCGAGGCTGACATTGTTCGTGGCGCGGCGAATGAAAAGGAAGCCGATGCCCAGCGGGCGAAGTGGCAGCGCGGAACCGCTATCGAATTACAGAACGGGCTTGATGCCGATCAGGCTGTTTCGCTGGGGCTTGTTGATGGTATTTCCTCGGGAGTTAAGGAATCGGCTTTGCAAATCGGGTTGAGCGGTACGCCGCCCTCGGTGGCCGACCGGGGGCTCGTTCGATTTGTTGAAAAAGTTGGACGCAGCAACGCGTTGGCCTTTTTGTTGTTGTTTATTGGATTTGCGGCACTTTCTGCAGAAGCGAATGCACCCGGCCTGAGTCTTCCCGGATTCGTCGCCATGGTTTGCTTTGGACTCTATTTTTGGATGAAGTTTTTGGCCGGCACCGCGGAATGGCTGGAACTAATCGCCTTTGGTTTGGGGATTGTCTGCATCGCGATTGAAATTTTTGTCGTGCCCGGCTTCGGTGTTTTTGGGATTGGCGGTTTGGCGCTGACGGTGATCGGGATCGTGTTGATGAGCCAAACGTTTGTGATTCCTCAAAACGGTTACCAAATTCAAGTGCTGACGCGCGGAGTCTGGGTCGCTTTGGGAGGAGCGGCGGGAATGGTTGGCGGATTCATCGCGGTGAGGGTGATGCTGCCACATGTGCCTGTCTTGCGTGGTTTGGTCATGGAGGCTCCTGATAATGAAAACATCAATGAAGCAGAAAAATTAGGCGACTACAGTTTCTTAATCGGACAAAGCGGAACGACGACGACGCCACTGCGCCCCTCCGGAAAGGCACGTTTTGGAGATCAGATTTTTCAAGTGATCAGCGATGGGTCCGCGATACCGGTGGGAGGATCTGTCCGCGTGACAGAAGTTCACGCCACCAGGGTTGTGGTTGAGCCGGTGGAATCCACATGACGTTGTTTTACGTGGTCGCGTTGTTGGCCCTGTTTTATCTGCTGATTGTCGCCGAATTCTTCCTTCCGACCGGCGGCTTTCTTGGCGTCACTTCGGTGGCTGTGCTAGCTGCTGCCGTCGGGGTTGCATTCTCGCACAGCGTTGTCCTTGGGACCGCTGTGATTTTTTTCGTCGCGTTGACGACGCCGTTGGTTCTCTTCGGAATGCTAAAGGTTTGGCCTCATACCCCGATTGGGCGTCGGATGCTCAATCGGCGGCCGGGTGAAGTCGCCGCAGATCCGATCTCGCGGACGACACGCCGCGGGACGCCACTGGCCGAATTGGTTGGTCGAACCGGAAGAGCGAAAACTGATCTGCTGCCGAGTGGGCAAGTGGAGCTTGACGGCGAGAAAATGGATGCGCTCAGTATCGGAGCTCCGATCGATCGAGGCTCCCATGTGATTGTTGTCAGCGTAGAAACGGGGCGCGTGCGTGTTCGAACGGCGGTCGAAAAAGAGCTATCCTGTGAGCCGTTAGAAGCAATTCCACAGTCACCCGAGTCTTTAGAGGAGTCGCTCGAGTCTTTTGATATCGAGTAAGCTTTTTCAATGCGAATTCTGTTTCTGGGCGATTTGGTTGGCAAACCGGGCTATTCAGCCGCGGTCAAACAAATTCCGTTACTCCGCAAGGAGCATCGTTTGGACGTTGTGATCGTCAATGCAGAAAACGCGTCCGACGGTTCCGGGCTGATGCCCCGCCAGTACCAGCGGTTAATCGAAGCGGGGACCGATGGGATCACGCTGGGCGATCATATTTATCGTTGTAAAGATATCGTGCCGACGTTGCAAAAAAGCAAACGGATCGTTAAGCCGGCCAACTACCCCGGTGAGGCACCGGGAAAACCTTGGACGGTGATCGAGACTGAGTCCGGACCGATCGGATTGATTTCTTTGCTCGGTCGCGTTTACATGCGGCCAGTTGATTGTCCTTTCGCCGCCGTTGATCGAGCTCTGGACGAAATTCGAACCGAGACCTCGCAGATTCTGGTGGATGTGCACGCCGAAGCGACCAGCGACAAGCAGGCATTAGCCCGTTATCTGGATGGCAAAGTAACTGCTGTGCTCGGGACTCATACGCACGTTCCGACTGCTGATGCATGCATTTTGCCGCGGGGCACCGCATTTCAGTGTGATGTCGGCATGTGTGGTCCGTACGAAAGTATAATTGGGCGTGACATCGAGCGCGTCTTGCATACGACGCGGACTTTTGAACCGACCCATTTTTATGTTGCCACGCGAGATGTTCGTCTGTGTGGCGCGATCGTTGATTCAAATGATGATGGTCAGGCGACCAAAATCGAACGTTTTGAATTGAGAATCGACGGATAAGCTGATCTTACCGAGATTCGCAACATTTTGGTTTTGTCTGATTCCTCTACGTGGCGGCTTCAATCACAAGATTGAATCGGGAGATTGCCGGGTGAGTCGGGAGGTTGCCAGGACTGCAGAGCCGTGGCGACCAAGATCTTTTCGCATCCCGCCGAAAGTAGCCCTTTGGCGTCAGTGGAATGGCGAATGCCACCGCCGCTTAAGATACGCAGACTTGGTGATCGTTGTCTAACCCGGCGACAGATCGACGATGTTGTCGGCCCGTGGCCAGTACCGACCGACGCCAGATCCAGAATGACGAATCCGGCGACGTTCAGATTGGTTGCTGCTTCGATCCAGATACGCTCAGATGATTCGCAGCCCAGTAACTTTCCCTCGCGAAAATCAAGTCCCAGCCAAGTTCGTGCCGATCCGGCGCAGCTCGCCAGTTGCCGAAGTGATTCAATCTCCTGGCAGGACTCGCTCGCCGCAATGAATTGGATTGCTGGAAAATGATCGGCCAGTTGAGTGATAAACTCGATTGTTTGAGCAGACTCGCTGCCTCTCCAGCCAATGTCCAACCAGACGCAATCCAATTCCGGGTGGCCGACTAATGAATGCAATTGTTCCCAGCTAGGGGATTGTCGTTGGATCGCAGATAGATCGGCGATGTAAATCGAGTTCACATCCCGTGCAAGATAGTGATCTAACAGCTTGTGCGGATCACCGTTGCAAAAAGGAACCGGACGGTAGTCTGTTCGTTGGCCCGCGATGGCGTGCACTGCGACACCATCAAGCAAATCAATCACACCAACCAGGGCAGACAACTCTTCACTGCACCAGGCTTGCTGATCGCTCACACTTCGTCAGTCTCAGACGGCAAGGAAAAGAGTGATTCGACTTTGACAATCGCGTAATCGTCCGGGAAGGTGTGAATCGCTTGCACGAGCATGGATCGATGTCGTGTCTCAACATTGACGTAACTCAACGCACCTAGAGCCATTCGGCCGCTGGCGTCAAAGTTGTGCAGCAAACCTGCTGTCGGCCCCTGCTCAAGTTGTTTTTGGACCATTCGAAACATTTCGGGATCGACAGGTTCCAGTTGAAAATGAGTGCGGTAGCCGATTTCGTCTCGACACTTTGCCCGCTCTGTGCGGCTTCCCTTCAGCGGTTCGGCAAGTAGGCAGCGTCGCTTGGGGAGCGGCTGATGGGCACTACTCGCTACTTCGCAGAGGGTCATTCCTCCGGAAGTCCAGGTGATCACGTGACCACAGTTGGTGATTTCGACTCGGGCTTCGTAATTGCCCCGCTCGATCCGTCGACTCTTATGAATCGTATACAGTTCTGGGTGCAGAGACCGACTGAAGAGATGAAACGCTAATTCAGCAACCTTGGGACGAACCGAAAGCACTACGATAATCCGTTGAACTATTAGTATTAAAAACTGACCTGCGAATGATTGAATTCGCCTTGTCAGATCGCATCACATGGTCGCTGCAAACTGAACGGCATCCAAATGGATTAAAGTGGAGGCTGCCTGAGGCATGTTTCCTTGCTTCGACGCTCACCATTATACGCACCGTTTCCGAACTGACTAAAGAGCGTTTAAGCTAGTAGCAAAAGAATATCTTTTTGCCGGTTTGTTTCCAATTTCCCATTGACACTGCGAAGGTTATTAAATTGCCATGGTTGTCGTGATAGATAACTACGACTCGTTCACGTACAACCTTGTGCAACGACTCGGTGAAATCGATGCAAGTATCGAAATTCGGGTTTTTCGGAACGATGAAATTACTCTTGACCAACTTGATGAAATCGCGCCTGCGAGACTGCTCGTTTCACCCGGGCCGTGTACGCCCAGCGAGGCCGGGATTAGCGTTGATTGTGTGAAGCACTTTGCCGGGCGTCTCCCGCTATTGGGAGTTTGTCTGGGGCATCAATCGATTGGGCAGGCTTTCGGTGGGAAAATCGTTCGAGCCCCCGAATTAATGCATGGTAAGACCGACGAGATTCAACACGACGACCACGGCTTGTTTGCAGGAATCGTCAACCCCTTCATCGCCACGCGATATCACAGCTTGGTTATCGAACCGGAGAGCCTGCCTGATGAATTGCTCGTGTCGGCTTGGACAAACACCGGTGGGGCAAAGCAGATCATGGGCGTCCGGCATCGCGAACACAAGCTAGAGGGATGGCAGTTTCATCCGGAGAGCTTTTTGACTGAACCGGGAATCGAACTGTTGAAGCGATTCTTGCGCTGGTGAGGCGAGGCGGCCGCTGTATCATCTTTGAAACGCGATCTTGTGAGTCGCTCACTGATCAAAAAAAACTTTCTCGGCGGTTTTTTTGAGCATCCATCGCTTCTCCTCGGCGGACAGGAAATCGGCGTGATCACGCAGCAATGCGATCGAGGAGTCGTAGTCGTGTTCTCCTTGGACTTGGTAGGGGCAGTCACTCGCCCACATCAATCGTTTCGGGCCAAACGCATCGGTCAAACGCTGGATCATCGGCAACAGGTCCGTGTAGGGAGCCTGTTTTTTTCCGAGAGCGTAAAAGGCGGATGTTTTGACAAATAGGTTGGGATGCTTTGCCAGTTTGCTGAGCTGATCTAATTCACCGGGGATGATTCCTCCTGTGATGCCCACGCGGGCAAAGTGATCAACCACAACGGTGGCTTCAGGAAACTTTTGGCACAAAGCATCGACGTAGCCGATTTCGGCGGGGTTGATCAACGGACAGACTGCTAGCCCTTCCTCCGTCGCCGTTTTCCATAATGTGGCCATCCCCTCGTCATCGACCCATGTCTTGGCTCGGCCTCGAGAGTGAATCCTAAACCCCTTCACGCCTTTCCCTGCGAGCGACTTCATCGTGACGGCGACATCTGGTTGATGATGATCGACAATCCCGACGCCAGAGAGCTGTCGCGGGTATTTGGCGATTGCATCGAGCATGTAACGATTGTCAAAGTTGTAAAAGCTCATCTGGATCAGGACGACGCGGGTTACCCCCGACGGCTGGCAGGCGGCGAACAGTTCTTCGGCAGTAAAACTCTGCGGCACCATGTCCTTGGGCGAGAATCCAGGATCAAGCGGATAACTGGTGAGGTCGGGCGTCCAGATATGCGCGTGGGCGTCAACGTACCCGCGATCAATGGCATCACTGCCATGCGTTTGGTCGCAGTGGGTTAACGCGACGAGCGAGCCCGTCGTGAGGGCCGCGAATGTACGTCGCGAAATCAATGGGCCGCCCCCATCCGGTTTCATCACGTCCGGTTTCATTGTCTCTCCAGTTACGCGTTTGAGTGCCTTGAGCGATGAGCATCTCACGATATTTGCCACCGGAACCGCTGGTTAGAGCTTTTCTACATAGGCGTAATAGGCTCCATAAACCTCGTTGTCCCCTGTTAAGAAGGTGGCTTCCATTTTTGTTTTCCCCGCCTTCAAGTCGAGCTGGAATACTACTTCCTGGGCGCCTGGCTCAACCTTCGAGACAACACTTGCATCGCCAATGGAGAGTTTTGCTATGGTCGGCTTAATCGCTTTGCCCACCGCCGTTCGATAGGCGGCAACGCCCGGGACGGGTTTGCCTGGTGGCAGGGAAGCGTCGATCGTGCTAGCCGATTCGAGCGGCCAGCGACGCAAGCGGACTTCGTAGGTCCCAGCTTCGTGGACTTTTACATTCCAAAATCCGGTGTTTCGTGGGCCATTCATCGCTTTACGAATATGTGATTGGTTCCAGGGGGTCGAACCGGTGGTAATCCAATCGTGTGAAGTCAGGCGGGTCGGGTTTTCCGCAGGATGTCCGAGTGCAATCGCGGTGGCGTTGGCAAAGGTTGGCTCTAGTTCGGCCCACCACTGGTCGTAAAAATTCGTTAGCCTTTGGACAACTTTGGGATGCTGGTCAGCAATGTTGGCGGTTTGCCCGGGATCGGCCTTGATGTCGTACAATTCTTTGCCGTTGTTGAGTCGCCAGCGTGACGTCATCACAGCACTCTTACGCCACTTGATAGGATCTTTGACACGCTGAGAATCTGTTACCAGAATTCGGTCAGGCCAATCGGTAGACTTGCCATGCAGAAGGTCGGCGATGCTTGTGCCGTCAAATTTCACACCTTTGGGTGGCTGGACGTTGCACAAGTCGATGAGCGTTGGCAGAACATCCACGTAGGCGGTGATCGGTTCCACATCACGTCCGCCTGTCAGCCCACCATCGGGCCAATGGACAAATAGCGGGACGCGGTGCCCACCATCATATTCGCTTCCTTTTTTGCCTCTCATACCGGCATTGAAAACTTTATCTCCCGAGGATGAACCGTTGTCGGTCGTGAAAATGAAGATGGTATTCTCGGTCAATTCCTCTTCATCCAGAAAGGCTCTTAATTCACCCACGTTGTGATCGATGTTTGCAATCATCCCGTAAAAGTTGGCCAAGTTCGTGTTTTGTTGCTGATAAGGCTGGCTGAACTCGGGCGGTGAATGCATCGGGCCATGCGGCGCGTTGGTCGCGATGTAGGCCAGAAAAGGTTTTCCTGCTTGTTTCTGTTGTTTGATAAATCGTTTGGCGTAGTCGAAAAAGACATCGGTGCAAAAGCCTTTGACTGGAACGGGGGTACTGTTGTGCCAGTAGCTTCCGTCAAAATAAGCATTGTTCCAATAGTCGGGGGTTTGCCCCACGCCACCACCGCCATGTCGAAGAACCTCCGTAAATCCGCGGTCTTCGGGACGGTAGGGATAGTTATCCCCCAGATGCCATTTGCCGAACATTCCTGTCGCATATCCACCATCCTTGAAAACTTGTCCCATCGTGACCTCGTTTTCACGCAACATCGATCGCCCCATGATCGTGTGCCAGACTCCTGTTCGGTTGGTCCAGTGGCCCGTCAAGAAGGCGGAGCGAGTTGGTGAGCAAGTCGGCGCGACGTGGTAATCCTTCAGGCGGACCGATTCAGCGTAAAGACCATCAAGATTAGGGGTCTTGAGAATGGGGTTTCCCGTGCAGGAAAGGTCGCCGTACCCCTGATCATCCGTAATCACGATCACAACATTGGGTTTCTCGGCGGCGGCCAGGGGAAAACTAGAGCAGGCAGCCAGCAACAACAAGCTGCAAACGGGCGAACGCATGGTCATACTACTTCATTGGAGAGCGGCTAGAAAAATCTGTTAATAATTGTACCTGAGTCCGGGTACTACGGGTTGCCGGGGAGGCCGAGTTGTCCCGTTGGTCGGCTATACCAGTGGGCCTACGACTTGCCATATAGTCGCATTTCCCGCTCCTGCGGCGATTAGACTTTCCTAACCCGTAGAATTAAGAGTTACTCGGTCTAACCGTCTTTCCAAAAACTATGCGGATGGGATCCAGCTCAATGAAAAACCAATACGACTGCGTTGTCATCGGCGGGGGGCCTGCCGGATGCTCCGCAGCAACGATCGTCGCCGAGGCAGGACGAGACACTTTGCTGGTTGAGCGGGACCCGATGCCGCGTTTCCATGTTGGCGAGTCGCTGATGCCGGAGACCTATTGGGCACTCGAGCGGTTAGGCGTGAACCAACAGATTCGCAGCTGTGGATGGCAGGTCAAGAAAAGTGTCCAATTTGTCACCCACAACGGTACCGAATCAGATCCGTTTTTCTTCCGGCAGCACGACGACCGCGACAACAGCGATACCTGGCAAGTCGAGCGAAGCGAGTTTGACAAGATGCTGTTCGACCGAGCCGTTGAGGTGGGGGCTGACTGCTACGATCGGACTCGCCTGGTCGACGTTAAGTTTGACGACGAGGGGCGGGCGTGCGGTGTCTCGGTGAGGGGCGAGGATGGTGAACAGCACGACATTGATTGTCGTGTCGTGGTTGATGCGACTGGGCAGCAGTCCTTTCTAGCCAACAAACTCGGCCTCAAGCAGATTGATCCAAATCTAAAGAAAGCGGCAATCTGGAGTTATTACAAGGGTGCCGTTCGTGGCGATGGAGACAATGAGGGCGCCACGATCATCATGCAGACCGCCTCGAAAGAAGCATGGTTTTGGTTCATTCCAATGTCACGCGGAGTTACAAGCATCGGCTGCGTTGGCGATGCCGACTATCTTCTGAAGGGGCGAGGCAAGCCCGAGGATGTCTATCGCGAAGAGTTAAGTCAGTGTCCGGGGATGGGCCGCCGATTAGATGATGCCCAGCAGCTAGGCGACATCAAGACCGCAAAAGAGTTCTCTTACATGACCACTTCTAACTCAGGCGATGGTTGGGTGCTGGTCGGTGATGCACTTGGTTTCATTGACCCTGTCTATTCGTCGGGTGTCTATTTCGCGCTTGAGATGGGGGTTCGGGCGGGCGAGGCGATCGTCGCTGGATTCGAGAAAGACGATCTGGGTGCTGACCAACTCGGATCTTGGTGCGGTGATTTTAAGCAGGGTGCCAAGTGGGTCCGGAAATTGGTGGATGCCTTCTACACCAAAGAATTTAGCATTGGACGTTTCATGAAGGAGCATCCCGAACATCGCGGTAACGTGACTGACTTGTTGATCGGGCGTGTCTTCACACCGGAGGCCGGAAACGTATTCAAAGACATGGATGCGTCGATTGAGCGAGCCAAGATGGCATCTGCGGGGACATGATCGCTGTCGGTTGGCGTGCCGAATAGTCGGTGTGAGGGCTCCCGGTAGCCTCGTTTCTATTTGATTTTTCCAGTCCAAGCTCCGAGCCGTCATCGCTTTTCTGCCGTTTGCAGCCGAAAACGCCGGGTTCCCGTGCCTTCTATGCCTCTTCTGCACGAGATTTTGTCCGCTGCGATCGGTCGAGAGTCGACGTCCCACGTGGTCGCCGGTTAAAATCAGTGGGTTGGGGACTTCCGATCGGAGGGTATTGTGCTTCGTCTGATTCTAATTCTGTCGTTCTTCGCGACGATTCCCTACTCCGTCTTGGGCGGGGAAAGCCGGCTTTTTCGGTCTTTGATCGGACGAAGCGAAGTCTTGAGAACTCGAACGATCGCCTCGATAAATCCCGAACGCGATGTCACCAAGCTTCCCGATCTGATCGCAGTCGCTAAACACCTTGCCAAAAATATAGAAAACGACGATTTAGTGCCGCACAGCACGACGAGGCTGCTGTATCTAATTGGTCAGTTCGAGCATATCTCGGCAGAGGAAGTTCTGATCGACTTGTTGGATTGCCCGCATCCCGGCCTTGCGATGGTTTGTGCAGATTCGCTCGGGAAAAACAAACGCTATGGTGCGATTGGTGCATTGCAGCAACAGGTCGAACGGGTTGAATTTTCCGAGAGCTACGGATTCCGCTTTAACTTAGTCCGGGCCCTGGCACAAATGGAACATCCGGATGCGGTTGAGTTCTTAACAGAACTGCAGCAAGAGCTTGACGGTCAACTTCACTACCAGTTGCAGTCTGCTCTGGATGAGGTCAACGTCCACCATTTCTTTGGTGATGAAGAGCGGTTTGAGGCATGGAAGCAGAGAGATGAAAAACCGAAAATTGAACGCGAGAGTTTCTTTACTGCCAGCAGCAAGCCGGAGTCCTTGAACCGAATTGCCTTTGAAACACCGCAGTACTATGGAATCGATATCCATGCCAAGCGTCTGATGTTCATCATCGATCATTCCGGAAGCATGAAGGAATATTGGGGCGCTTACACGCGACTTGCTCGAGCCAAACTGGAATTGGTAAAAGCGATCAAAGACCTGCCCGAGGACACGGAATTCGCGATCGCATTTTATGAGTCGTCTGTTCGCATGTGGCGTGACGTACTTGTTCAAGCGACCGAAGATAACAAGCTTGAGGCGATCAAGTTTGTGCAGAAATTGGGTTACGGAGATCGTACCAATACGTACGCGGCACTGCGGAATTCATTGGAATTTGATCAGGAATTGGAGGCGGTGTTTTTGTTGACCGATGGACGTCCCACAACGGGGCAATTGACTGCTCCAGCCCAGATTGTGCCTGATATCATCCACCGCAATCGGTTTCGGCATCTCAACTTCAACACGGTTGGCATCGCTGTGCAGGGTAGCACTGAGACTTTCCTGAGAACGCTTGCTGAGCAGACCAATGGCGAGTTCCGACAGCCCGATTGGCAGCAATGACGAAAGCGGTTTGTGCTGCTTTGCTGCATTGACGATGCCGGCGAAGACTAGACCACAGCAGTCGTGGCTGGACGAATGATGGCAGCGTCCGTCATTCGGAGTTTTCGATCGCTGGTTTTCGTAGAGACCTGCATCTGGTGTTTCTCGATTTGGATGAACCCGCGATTTGGATCTAGGCAGGCTACGGAGCGTCCTGCTGCACGAGTAAATTGCCCGCCGCGAAAGATGCGCGCGATCCTTTACCTATCGCTCGTTGTGACGAGCGAATTTTAGTCGAGTCGGTCGCTGGGGCCGACCCGACTACAGTGCGAACGCTATCCGTCTAGCCGGCGAGTTTCGAAATCCGGTTGTGTGGCTGTGCCAGTTCTTCCACGCTGGGCTGATAGCGATATTGCATCAGATAGGCGTCCTCAACCGTATCGTCATAAAAGTCGCGAAGAACCGAAATTGCCCGGAAGCCAATTGATTTGAAGAACAACTGCGCTTCGAGGTTGGTTTCGCGGACTTCCAGCATGATTCGGTTGCGTCGTTCTAGCGACAGTTTGCCGAGCAGTTTGGATAGCATTGCGCGTCCAACACCAGTGCGATGATGCTCTGGATGAACACAGAAATTTAAAATGTGCAGCCGATTCTTGTGCAGTTCATAAATCATGAACCCAACGACTTTGTCGTCTTCTTCGGCCACCATGCCAATGCAGTTACGCTGACGAAGACATCGAATGAAATCGTCTTCGTTCCACGCAAATTCAAAGCATGCATTTTCGATCCCTAGCACGGAGGGCATATCTCGTCGGATCATCCAACGAATATGTACACATAGCGAAGTCGGTTTGGTTTCCACTTTGGACTCCTTTCCAGCGAAACACCACTCATCGGAACGCCAGAGGTTCCGATCCGCCTTTAAGCTCTACTCGGCGAGCAGGCGGAGAATAGCAGATGGTGCTAATCGTACCAAGGCGAAAAAACGCTGATCCCCTCGCCGCGGGTTTTGGCGTTCTAACGCCGTTTTTTGCAGTGTTTTGGGCCTTTTGGCTGAAGTCCTATGGAGTTGTGCCAGGCTCTTGTTGATCCGCTGGAGTAGCAATAATTGGAGAATCAAGCTAGCGACGAGCGGGCGTCGCCCAGCGGTCGGCAGCGGTTCCGGCACTCCACTTTCTGTGTGGCTTAGGTCAGTTAATATTCGCATCCCTGCTTCATTGTCGAAAGTTCGGCTGGCGGGCATTGTTCATTTAGTCGCTGGAGTGCGAACGCGATTGTTTGTGTGGCGAGTTAGATCTAAATGCGAATCCCGTTGAATCAGGTGGCTTTGAGAGATTCAACTATGGGGAGTGCCGTTGAATCGGATGGTTTTGGATTGACCTCCTGTTTTGGATTCTCAATCCTTGTCAATCTCTTGCGGACGATGCTCTAGTCACAAGTCACAGGGAAATTGAGATGCGTTCGCTTGTGAGTTAAGGCGGTTGGCAATCGGAATCACGCTAGGCGAGAGTCTCAATGTGATGGGCCAGGTCATTTCTTGTTGTGTTCCGGTTTCTTCACCAATTTTCTGCGTGAACTGAAATCGCTTAACTTTGACTACTCGATCTCGGGTGTGGTCGGCATCGACGTTGACAGGCATATTTGGGGGTGAACTGTCGTTCTCCGAACAAATACTACAACCGGAAAAGCGAGCCCGATTTCGGTGATCGTCCGTTGCGAGGGCCGATAGAAAGAAATGTGACAATTTTGATCCGTCTCGGTTCAAACCAACCTAAATAGATAGCCATGGCGATGATCAGCGAATTAGATCAACTCGGACTCAAGAAGGCCGCGATTCTGCTGATGAGTCTGCCGACCGCCACGGCAGCTGAGATTATGGGGCGCCTCCCTCCCAGCTTGATCGAGGCAATCAGTATCCACATCGCTCATACTGATTCGGCTGGTGGTGACGATCAAGAGATCGTGTTCGCCGAGTTTTTGACCAGCAAAGCGAGTTCGCTCTATGCCTGTCCGGGCGGCCTGGAGCGGGCCAAAGAGCTAATCAAGGAAGCGCTCGGTCGCGATGCCATTGAATTGATTGGCAACGTGCAGCAAACAATCGAAGCCACACCATTTGGCTTCATCAAGAAGGTCGAACCGGATACCCTATTGCAGTTCATTGGTGATGAGCACCCGCAAACCATTGCGATGCTGCTCAGCCAGCTGCCCGGTGCTTATTCTGCCGAACTAATGGCAGGATTGGAGTCAAAGAAGCAATTGGAGGTTATTCGGCGCATCGCGACGATTGGACCGACAAGCCCCGAAGCGATTGCCGAACTTGAGTTCGGTCTGGAAATGCGTTTAAGCAGTATGGTGAACCAGCAGCATAGCGCTGCCGGTGGTGTTGAGGCAGTCGCTGAAATCCTGAATGTTTGTGAGCGTTCAATCGAACGAACGATCATGGAATTCTTGGGGAGTGAAGATCCCGAATTGTCGGATGAAATTCGACGTCTGATGTTCGTCTTCGAAGACATCAGTAAGCTAAGCGATCGGGACATTCAATCACTTCTGAAGAACGTTGAAACGGCCCAGTGGGCGATGTCACTGAAGGGTGCGAGTGAAACGTTGCAGGAAAAAGTGATGCGGAATATGAGCACGCGTGCTGCCGAAAATCTTCGTGAGGAAATCGAATACCTCGGCAGCGTGCGGGTGAGCGAAGTCGAATCGGTGCAGCAGAAAATCGTCGATATCGTTCGACAATTAGAAGATTCTGGAGAAATTTCACGCCCCACTGGCGACGAAGAGGAAGAATACGTCAGCTAGTTCCCTTGGCTGATCACAGCAAAGCGGCAACTCGTTCGATTCGTCTTTTTAAAAGAGTTCGCGCTACCGGCTGGCAATCAACGTTCTGACACGCTTGGTTCGCTACTGCCATTTAAGCAGTTGAAATAGCTAAGATTGCTCGGCTTGTTGAGCTTGACGGCGTTTCTTTCGTGCGTGGTAAAAGGATAACCCTAGTGTCAACAGGGTTGCCGGAACAACGACGAATTCCATCGCGTTTCCGAAGGAATCTCCCCACGCGGGCAGTGTTGCCGAAAGCACCAGAAAGGTCGTGTAGGCCAAATAGTAACTCAGGAACATCGCACCTTCGTGCCTGCGTATCACGCCTTCGAGCCAAAAGATCGGCAGGCAAATTACAGCGACGGCGACCATCACAGGCATGTCAAACGCGATCGCCTCGTCGGTTACCGATACGCCTGTGCTCGAGACAGCACTGGTCAGCCCAAGTACGCAGAGCAGATTGAACAAGTTGCTGCCGACGACGTTGCCGACTGCAATGTCTCGTTCACCGCGATAGCTTGCCACAACGGACGTGACGACTTCGGGTAATGAGGTGCCAACGGCGATGACGGTTAAGCCAATGACCAACTCGCTCACTCCGAGGGAAGCGGCGATCGTGACCGCACCGTCGACCAACCAACCGGCACCAAGCGTTAATAAGGCCAATCCAGCCACGATCAGTGCGATATCTGTAAATAGACTGGTCTGTCCCGGGGCACCATATTCAGCGGCAAACTCCTGCACAACAGCTTTGTTTTCGCTACGGCTCTTCCAGATACTAAATGCGATGTAAATCACTAGGATTCCAAACAGTACGGCCCCTTCAACACGACTGATGTTTCCGTCTGCCCCCATCCCCCAGACGCAGAGAGAGACTGCGATCATGAGTGGTACATCGAGCCGAATCAGCTGGCTTGAAACGATCAGTGGCGCAACCAAGGCGGACGTTCCTAAAACCAGCAGCACATTCGTAATGTTGCTTCCCACAACATTTCCGATGGCAACATCCGGCTTTCCCGCGAACGCAGCTTGCAGGCTGACCCCGAGTTCGGGTGCGCTCGTCCCAAACGCCACTACCGTGAGGCCGATGACTAATGGAGAGATTTTAAATGCGGCAGCGATTCGTGCCGCACCTCGGACCAAGCTCTCGCCTCCACCGACTAAAAGGACGAACCCAAAAATAATCTGTAAGGCGAGCCACATTGTCAGGAGGAACTCAATATTCGGAGAATGACTTCAAACGCAGAAGGTTAGCACAATCCGATCAAGTTGGGGGAATCCCCGGTTAGCGACTTCCTCATTGCGACGAGAAGGCGGCTATTTACACCAGGGGCCGCATCTTCGATTGGAATACTGCATTGAAAGAAGGTCACCAGGGCGTTCTTGCGACCCCGCAGCCTCGTTTCACGTTCAGCAATAATCCGCATGCCATTTCGACTCGTTCCCGGACGCAGACGGGTATGGTGCGGTTCGGTTGGCATCGACTGTGTGAACCGATGTCGAGTGACGTTAGATCGCCTGCAGTAGTCGAGTCCATTGCAGCAGGGTCGATTCCTGGATCTCACCACCACGAACGATTGGATAGCCCGCTTTCTCCACTGCTGCAGCCCAGCCGGGAAGTTCATCTTCGCTTTTGATCGGAATCAGTAGTTGAAGTGCGGCTGATGGGCTATTTTCGCTCAAACGCATGGCGGGGGGACGAGTCTCCGCCGAGACGGCAACACCAAAGAACGTACTGCTCTGGGAGACGGCGACGGCGAGCGCCATCGAGTCAGCCGCTCCCGCTTTTCCACCCGCGAGGGCACCTGGTGTCGTGATCGAAACCGCTGCTGGGTCAATTGCCGCTTTCTTCAGTACCGCAGTCGCAAATTTAGCGACGAGTTCCATTTCCTTGGGTAGCCAACGTTTGGCGTCTTCCGGTGCAATCGCACAAATGACGACGCCTAATGCACGTGCCGAAACAGACCATTTTTCAAGGACTTCGGCAGGCGAGTCTTGACCAGGATTTAGAAGCATGATCATCAACCCAAGTTGCTGTTGAGCCTGTTCCTCGTCGCCGGCCTTGGGGGCCAAGAAGGCGGCCTCGTTAGCTGAATCTGGGAGTTGTATTTTCTGGGTGACCCACTCCGTCTGATCATTCTCGTCATTGCGCTTCCAGCTTGTGGGGACATCGCTTGGGACATCGCCTGCAATCGATTGCGGTGTGATTTCAATCGTTTGGTCGGTGCCCTCACGCTCAATGTTTAGTGTGACCGTTAAATCGGGGGCGGTGGACAGTGCCAGTCGCCGCAGCGTTTCGATATCGTTGACGTCAGCCTTGCCAAGTTTTGTGATGACATCACCAGTTTGGACGAGGTCACTGGCGGGTGAATCTGGGATTACGACATCGACGATGACTCGATTTGGATCTTTCTCGATCTCGCCACTCTCCTCCCGAGCAATGATGCCGAATCGTTGAGGTTGGAGTGGAGGAATGGTTTCGGCCAACGTGACTTCGACATCGATCGGCTTTCCGTCTCGGCGCAGTTTCAGCTGTACCTTTTCGCCCGCATCAAAGCTGCCGAGTGCTTGTCGGATGTCTAATTGACGCCGGACCGGTTGGCCGGCAACTTCCATCACCTCGTCGCCCGCTAGAATCCCAGCCGCCTCTGCGGGTGAGCGAATCCGCACCGCCGCAATCGTGGTTTCATCTTGGTACGGGTCACGCGACTTTGAGACGATTCCGATCAGGCCTTTGCGGATGTCTTCACCCGTCTTCAAGCGGTCGAGTTTCGAAGCGATCACGGATGATGGGATCGCGAAGGCGATTCCTGAGTCGTACCAACTGGTGTTGTCTTCTGCACCACCTTTGGAAACAGCGGGAATCAAAATTCCGAGGACATTCCCATACAGGTCAACCAACGGGCCGCCGTAAAAGGAAGGGGCAACTCGAGCATCGGTTTGAATGGCGATTCCGTCCAAACGCCCGGTGGCGCTGAGGACACCACGACTGACCATGGGCGATGATCCGTTACCATAACGACCGACCGCGACGGTTGTCTGACCGACCGTCATCGCTACCTCGCGAGGCAGCTTGAGCGGTACGAGTTCAGTTTTGGCATCAATCTTTAGAAGCACTAAGTCACGATGAGTGTCTTTTGAAATCACTTTGGCAGCGTGGCGGCTTCCGTCGGGCAGGATCACGAGCATGCTGGCGGCTGGTCGGCGGACAACGATGCTGGACGCGAGAATGTAGCCGTCCTGGTCAACGATCACACCGGAGGTCGGCGCGTCCTGTTCAACCTCGCCTGTCTTTTGTCCACTCGCGCCAATGATTTCGATCGTCACGATCGATGGCAGGACTTGTTTGGCAGCAGCCCGTACGGCTTTGGCCATTGCTGCGCGATACGCAAGCGAAGGGCTGTCTCCGCCGGGTTGGGCCGAGGCAGCAGTCGACAGCAGTAATACCAAGCTGATGGATGTCAGCCAATCAATGCGTGGCGGTAAAAAAGGGATTAACTTCACGGTCGCAGCACCAGGGGAAGGATTTCGGTATCTCGCTGAATGGTCAGTTCGACGTCATCACGACGGTCAATCATTCGCAATAAGTTTCGTAGGGTTCGTTGGCCGTCAACCCGTTTTCCGCCTACCAGCAGGATCAAATCGTCGGGGCGTAGATCAGCTTTTGCCGCTGGCGAATCGAGAACGACTTCATCAATGTAAGCGGGAGTCGTTTCTAGCACGTCGGGCAACATCATCAGCCCGAGCGTCTTTGGGTTATGCGACTGATCTCGAGGTAGCATCGCTTCGGCGGACGGAGGTGCGGATGTGGTTCGACCGGCGATGATATCGCCGATGGTGCCTCTGAGTTCTTTCGCCGGAATCGAGTAGTTCAGCCAAACACCAGTCGCCGAATCACGCAACTCTTTGCCCAACATACCGATTAACCGGCCTTCTGAGTCAATCACGGCGCCGCCGGCGGCACCGGGGTTGTTTGCGATCAGATCAAGGATCATGACTTTGCCCCGATAGGGTGTCTTGAACGTGCCTCGACGGGCATCCAAGTCACTGACAGCAGCGATCGTTCCTTGCATCACGCTCGCAGGCTCTTTTCCCGTTGCGATGTTGAACAGATTACTGATTGCCAAGATCGGATCGCCCCACTGAGCTTCAAGCTCTTCCTCAATGGGGAAGTAGGGTAGATCGGTAGCGTCGATCTTAAGTACCGCTAATTCCAAGGCGGGTTCGAATCCGACGATGGTGGATTCAAAACGGCGTCCATCGTCAAGCAATACGATCGGTTCCACATCAAGCACGTAACTCCAGGACGTCGCGACGTGACCGTCTGGAGAAACCAGGATGCCGCTTTGATAAGCCTCCAGGCCGGCAAGACCCCCGGCACCATAAATCTTCACGACGCGTTGTTGACCCTCGCGAGCCCATTCAGCCAACGGCGGTTCTGCCTTGGCATGCCAGGTCACGGTCATTGCAATCGCGATTGTTGCCAGGATTCTCATTCAGCCGCCCCCTCTGCTTGAGCTTCCGTTTTTTCTACGGGAATCGTTTGCCAGGATTTGATCTTTAGGCGAAGCACGCTGTCCATACCGTAGCGAAGGTCAAGGATGCTTGGTTGCTGTTCGCCGTTCTCGCGGATCACCCACAGTTCAGCAGGATCCTCATCTCGGTCAGCGAACACTTCCACGACCTCGACCAACTCGCTTTCGGGATGGCTCATCCATCGCACCTCGAGTTCACCATCGAGTCCAACCGTGCAGTCACGCAGTGGACGTGCACCTGCCAATGGCATCGAACCGAGATAAAAGGTTTCACCAAATTTTTGTGGCCCCTTTTCGATCATGCGTCGCCAAGCATCCAAGGCTGGTAGCATGCCTGCGACCGATCCCTCGACGACTTCGTCATAAAGTTTCCCACGCGAGGTTGCCTCGAAAGTTTTCTCACCCACCACCATCTCTGTTTTGTCTTTGCCAATGTGGATCCGAACTTTTTGTGGTTGTGCTTGGTCCGTTTCGGCTTCAATCACCCAGGCGACTGATTCCCCTGCTTTTCCGCCAGGAAAGTGACTCCGCACGGCATCGCGAAACCGTTCCTGCTGCACTTGGTTGAAGTGGTAGTTTGCGTAGCCTTTCCGGGAGACCAGTTGCTCGTTAACCGCTTTTGGATATTTTGGATTTCCCTTACCGGCAATCGCTTTTCTGAGCCGATCCGGGATGCTTTCGGCGGGCTTTTCCGTATCGCCCTCTTTTTCGTCTTCTTCTTTTTCGTCGCCCTCTTTCGGTGTGGGCTGCGGACGGGGTGGTGGGGGTGGCAGTGCACCTGCCATCTTCTCGAGCAACTCATCGGGTAAGTGCACGCTCATCAACCGCACGAGCGTGTTGGTCGTTTTACCTTCGTAACGAAACGTCAGTGGAACCCGCCAGCCATTTGGGAATGTCGCCAGAATATTCTGGACATCGTTGGCGGATTGCACGATGCGTCCGTCAATCTCAAGGATCTCGGCTCCATAGCGAAGGCCTCGGCGATAGGCATCGCTCGTATCCAAGATGTTGGACACAACGACTCCACCGTCGGGGTCGGTCACGACCGTTGCTCCGAGAGTCGCATGGTCGACGATGCGACCGCTCCGCAGGTATCCCAAAAAGTTCTTGGCTTGGTTGATCGAGATGGCGTAGCCGACACCAACATTGACTCTGCCTCGTTTTTCAAACGAGGCTCGGCCGACGATGCCGATCACTTTGCCGCTTGAGTCGTAAATGGGTCCCCCCGAATTGCCCGGATTAATGGAGGCATCCGTTTGCAAACAATCGCCGTATTCCAGTAGGGTTCCTGACGGATATTGGTATCGCCCAACTCCACTAAGGATTCCCCAGGTCACTGTGGGCTGAAGGTTCGAAGCGAGCAAGAAAGGGTTGCCGATCACCATGCACCAGTCACCGGCTTGGGCTGCGCGGCTGCTGCCCATTTCGGCGTAGGGAAAGTCGTTGCGTCCCAGCAAGCGGATCATGGCGAGGTCACCAACCGGATCGATCCCAACAATTACAGCATCGTAGACCCGTCCGTCGTTCAATCCGCACCTCATGAATGAACCGGCAGGGCTGGTAACGTGGAAATTCGTTAGCGCGTAACCGTCGGGTGAAATCAAGACGCCACTGCCTCCGCCGGCCCCGCCAGGAACAAACACGCTCACTGCGGTCGGCTTGGCAAGATTGATTGCGGCGATTCGCTCCTGTTCGGCAGACTCCAAAATTGGATCCAGGGTGATGGGCTCGACGCCGTGGGACGACGGGCCGATCAGCAATGAAAGCACCACGACCATGCTTTGGAACAGGCGTTTGGGTGACATGATGACGTGACTCCTGCGAATTTCTACTTTTCTCACTTCAGTCCTCAGCTTTGATCACTTAAGCAACCTAGGGCGAACGACCAGTACTCGATCCCCAAGATCTCCGTCTTTACCGCTACTCACCTCAATGGACAAACGTCTGGCCTCACCCAGGGGTAGCTCGAATCCCTTCGGTTCCGAATCTTCCAGCGTTTCGTCCCAAACCACCTTTCCATCCATTCGCAGTTTGACGATTAGCTGGCCACCTTCCGAATCGGAGTCACGCCGCACCGAACCGGAGAACACCTGGTATCCCGGTTCCACTCGATATTCGGCCGATGAGCCACCAACCATACTCAGATTTTGTTCGTTGACCTTGCGATTTCCGAAGAAGCTCGTCATCAATTCCGATTGAACGGTCGTCGGAAAGAACGTTTTCAGCGATTCAGCTACGGGCTTCAGGCCCGTTAGCAAGGCGACACCACCACTCCAGCGAATCGAAAGAATCTGCTCGATTGGGATCGTGTGGGTGGCGGACGAAGTGAGTTCGATTTTCAAGGGCTGGTCAGCTTGGCTCGGTTGGATCGCGGTCGCAGCCCACTTGGAACCCCAGATATCGGTAACTTGGATCTCTGGATTTTCTGCAACCCTTGTTCCACCACCGAATAAAATTCCCTCCAATTTTCCGAAGTCGACGTCGGCGGTCGTTCCCTCTAAGTCAAAACTGATTCTCTTATCCTCAATCGACATTACAATGACTGACAGCGAGTCGAGGGTGTCGGCTGACCTTCGGAGAACTAGGGAATCGCCTCTGCTTTCCCGTTCGAAGTTGCCGAACCAAGCTGCATCGGTGGATGTTGATGCTGGTCGGAAGCGGATTGCTTTGACCTGTTTGACGGGGATGGTGAGCGGGTTCTGCCGTCTCGGTTCGATCGTAAGTTCGCTGTCTTTCAGTGAAACATCCTGGGCCATGATTTTTGAGCCACCGACGAGAGTCACCCGATAGGCTGGACCTGTCCCCTCTTCAGCGTCATTGGGTACTAAGCGGTCGACGTCTTCGAAAGGGATTTCGACGGAATTGCCACCCTGGCCGATGGTCAGGGAGTCACTCGAAAAGGCGATCAATTCGCCCTCCACTGTTTCACCCGAATTCGTTTGCACCGTCACGGGCAAAACGGCCCAAACAACGGCAGTCAGAAGCTTCAATAGCGGAGAGCAAGCGATCATCGACGGGGCCAGACCTTTTGTACCAAGACCATGAAATTCCTCTCCCACTATCGTACCAGAACGCCCAGTTGTCGTAATTCCCCGTGAACTGCTTGTCGTTCGCCGATTTCTTGTCACTCCCCGAATTATGGGGCAATTCTGGCGGGGGCGTACAGCAGTCCTCGGTTTTGAGCTTGGAGGGCCCGACTGGTGGGCAGTGTTGCGAGGGCAGTGTTGCGAGGGCAGTGTCACGAAGGCAGTGTCGCAAAGGCAGTGTCGACCTAGCGGGTGGTTTTTGGTGGCGGCGACTGGTTCTGCCAATGCTTAAGTCGGTATGGGGCCGGTGGGCGATAGGATTGAAAACCTTCCTGAATGCCTGTTCTCGGTGCAACACTTTCTCTGTGCCACACTCGCTCCACGCTTCGCATGGTGGGTTTGACCCCGGTAGCAATCGACCTCTACTTCACTTCGTAAGACCTCTACTTCACTTCGTAAGATA
>JBMYRF010000010.1:149773-171543 GCA_049602075.1 Rubripirellula sp. | reverse complement strand
GACCTCTACTTCACTTCGTAAGACCTCTACTTCACTTCGTAAGATAGGTGTATTTGTCCAACGCATTCTCGTAGAACTCGACTGTTTCATTCGCCTGGAGATGGTCGATCCAACCGCTCTGAACAGCTTGGGCGACCGCATCTTGCAATTTGTGCACGAGTTCTCGGTCTTCGTATTGAACATATCCGAGCACTTCTCGCACGGTGTCCCCTTTCACAATTGAGTGGACTTTGGCGACACCATCCTGAACGTCAACATGCACCGCATGGGTATCACCAAACAAATTGTGTAGTCCACCCAGGATTTCTTGGTAGGCACCGACAAGAAAGATGCCCAGCCAGTAGGGCTCGTTCGGGCGAGGTTCATGCAGTCGCAGCGTCTGTCCGCTTCCTTGGCGGTCAATAAATTGGTCGACCTTTCCATCGCTATCGCACGTGATATCCCCAAGTACCGCGTGTTGGGTTGGGCGTTCATTTAAACGGTGCAGCGGTATGATCGGGAACAATTGGTTGATCGCCCACGAATCAGGTACCGATTGGAAGATTGAAAAGTTTGAGAAATAGATGTCGGATAACGTACGATCTAAACCGGCAAAATCTTCGGACTTATCGTGTGTTGATTCAGCCAAAGCGCGAACTCGATGGCAGATTGCGAAGTAAAGATCCTCGGCAGCCACACGTTGCTCGAGTGGCAGACCACCCCCGGTAAATAGGCTCATGCTCATGTCAAAAGCCAACTGGGCATCGTGCAACGATTCACGCATGTTCTGAACCGTTAATTTGTCGTATGCCATCCATAGATCTTGCAACGGTTGCGGATAGTCTTCGGGGATCTCAACGGGGCAGGCCTGTACATTGCCCTGTGACGTTGTCCCGAGCGTTTCCACGATCAGAACACTGTGATGCGCCGCGACCGCTCGTCCGCTTTCGGAGAGCAATTGTGGGTGGGGGACACCGGCTTCGTCACATACCGTTTGGACATGAAAGACGACGTTGTTGGCGTATTCCTGCAGCGTGTAATTCATGCTGGAGTTGGTATCCGTTCGGCTGCCGTCATAGTCGACCGCTAGGCCACCACCGACATCTAGGTAATCCAGCCCTGCGCCGCGACGATAAAGTTCAACGTAAACCCGAGCTGCTTCAAGAATCGCCGTCTTTAAGCGGCGGATATTGCCGACCTGGCTCCCGACGTGGAAATGGAGTAACCGAAAGCAGTCGCCCATGCCCAAATCGACCAGTCGCTCAAACTGTGTAAGCATTTCGGCGACGGTGAGTCCGAATTTGCTGCGGTAGCCACCACTTGCTTGCCACCGTCCTGATCCTCGGGCGGCCAGTTTTACTCGCATGCCTATTGTGGGGCGTACCCCGAGTTGATCTGAAAGTTCAAGGATTCGATTGAGTTCCGAGACTTTTTCCACGACAGGAATCACGGTACGCCCCAATCGTTGCGCCATCAACGCCATTCGAATAAATTCCGCATCTTTAAAACCATTGCAGATAATTGGCATCTTGGGGTCAGTCATCGCGACGACGGCGAGTAGTTCGGGTTTGCTTCCCGCTTCAACGCCGAAGCCGAAGTCACGGCCATGCTCGATGATTTGTTGCACCACGTCACGCTGCTGGTTGACTTTGATCGGGAATACGCAGCGATAGCGATTGGCATAATTGTGTTCCTCGATTGCGACGGCAAAGGCCTCGTGCATTTGTTTCAATCGATCTCGCAAGATCCCGTTAAATCGAAGCAGAATTGGCAGGTCGAGCCCGCGTTGGTGTAAACCTTCGACCAACTCAGTCAAATCGATCGCCTCGGCATTGACGCGATTTGGCGAAACCATCAGATGGCCTGATGGCGAAATTTGAAAATAGCCATCGCCCCAACGATCGATTTCGTAAAGTTGGTTTGCATCGTTAACTGACCAAGGGTCGCCGGTCACAGTGCTCATTGAAGATCCATTTATTTCAACAGAACGTTGTCTCCGCGGAGAATTGTATCGCGAGATTGCTTCGCGCGACCCGACGAGACCGGTAAACTCGCCTTTTTATAGCTTCAACGACGATTTGCAAAGGAACGCTTCGAGTGAGCCAGTTAACCGACAAAGTGGTCGCAATTACCGGCGGTGGTACCGGTATCGGGGCGGGAATTGCAAAAGTCCTCGCGGAAGCAGGTTGCCAGGTCACCGTTGGGGGGCGCCGTATCGAACCGCTTCAGCAACTCGCCGAATCGGTCTCCAGCCAATACCCGATTCGAACCCATTTGATTGACGTCGCTGAGCCAGACAGCATCGAGGCGTTTTTTGCCGATGTTCGAACCCATGTTGGTGAGGTCGAGATCTTGGTGAATAGTGCTGGTATCAATATCCAAAAGCGAACCATGGCTGACATGGTGCCTGAAGATTGGGATCGTGTGATGGCGATCAATGCGACTGGTGCTTATCGGTGCATGCACCAAGTGTTGCCTAGTATGAGGGCGAAGCGAGATGGATTGGTCGTGAATATTTCTTCGGTCGCAGGTAAGCGAGCAATCTCACTCGGTGGAGTTGTCTACTGCGCTAGCAAGTTTGCGATGACGGCGCTCGGCACCGCAATCTCAAACGAAGTTCGAGAGGAGGGTGTCCGGATCACCAATGTCTATCCCGGCGAAGTCAACACGCCGATCTTGGACAAAAGGCCAACGCCCGTTAGCCAAGAGCACAAGGAATCGATTTTGCAACCGGAAGATATTGCGGCGGTCGTGAAGACAATCTGCGAATTGCCACCCCGAGCCAACGTCCCAGAAGTCGTGGTAAAACCAACCAAACAGGAATGGGTGTAGCAAAGAAGACGACGTCACCAAGAAATGCGGACTTGATGCCCTGGCTCATGCAGGGAAAACCGCCAAAACAGGTCTGTGGGGAAAAGGTTGTCCTCCGACCGTTACTCATTCAAATTTCATCAGCCTAACTCATAAGCAGAGAACCGCGGTGAGCCAGTCAAAGGATCAAGTGGATGATGAACCTGACGATCATCCTGGTGAAGTCAGCAACGCTACCCCAGAGGATCTCGCCACCGAGCATGATGCGATAACTGAGTTCAGTCCAACTCTCGAAGACGATTTGTCGATGGAGGATGATCTATCTCTGGACGACCTTGGCGCCGCTTACGCGCGAGTCGTCGCGCAAGAGAACCCTGAGGCCGGCGGGGCGAGCGACACCGACTTGAACGGGGAATCCTTTGGCGAGCATCTGTCGGAGGATGGTTCTGCGCCGGACGAAACGAACGATGCGACTGCCGATACGGAAACCCTCGTTACCCCGGAGACCATTGTCGAAGCGGCTTTGTTTGTCGGGCATCCTGAGAACAAATCACTCTCGGAGCAACGACTTGCGTCGCTGATGCGGGGAGTCTCACCCGATGAAATTATCGAGCTAGTGGATCGATTAAACGAGGGTTATCAAGCTGAGGATCAAGCTTTACGTATCATCCGCGATGAAAGTGGATTTCGCATGACGATCGCACCGGCGGTCGAGCATATGCGGCGATCTTTTCTGGGGAAAGTGCGTGAGGCGAGACTGAGCCAAATGGCGATCGAGGTGCTGTCCTTGGTCGCGTACCAACCGGGGATCACTGCAACCAAGGTTCAGGATCAACGCGGCCGGGAAAGTGGATCGTTGCTTAATCAGTTGGTGCGGCGACAATTGTTGAGGATGGAGCGAATCAAGACTGAGAACGCGAAACGCCCCGTGCCTCATTACTACCCAACCGAACGATTTTTGCATCTGTTCAGCCTGGAATCTCTCGATGAATTACCGCAAGTCGAAGAGGGGTTGCGGGAGTAACCCAGGCTGTTGGAACCCTGGCTGCTGGAACCCTGGCTGCTGGAACACAGTTTGCCAAAACACAGTTTGCTTCAACACAGGAATTGCAGGTGCTCGATTTGACTAGTCTGGTGATTCGCGGAGTGGCCCTTGATATGGATGGCCTGCTATTCGAGACCGAAGGTTTGTACTGGCAGGTTGGTGATGCCGTTTTGCAGCGGCGGGGATACCGGTACAGCAAAGAGCTTCAAAACCGAATGATGGGGCGAGTCGGTGTCGCGGCAGTCCAGCAAATGATCGATCTGCATCACTTGGATGACGATGCGGCTGAGCTGTTGGCTGAATGCGATGAAATCTTTGCGGCAATGCTTAAGCTTGGTGTTGAGCAGATGCCGGGCGTCGACGCGATGATCCGAAGATTCCAAGCAAAGAAACTGCCGTTCGGGCTTGCCACCAGCAGTCGCCGTCGATTCGCGACCGTGCTGATGGATACGGTCGAATGGAAGAGTGACCTGAAGTTCAGTTTGACGGGCGATGATGTAACGCGAGGAAAACCAGATCCCCAGATGTATCAGATGGCGGCTGAACGACTTGGTATTCCTCCGCAGCAGATGCTGGTTTTGGAAGATAGTGGCAACGGGTGCGCTGCTGGCGTTGCTGCGGGCGCTATCGTGGTTGCGGTTCCCAGCGAACATACAAAAGAACAGTGTTTTGACGGCGCGGTGCTGATCGCCAACACATTGAATGACCCAAGATTAATCGCATTGCTAGAGAACCAATAGGCCGCAGTCTGCCAGCATGCTGGCAGACTTGGATTGAGATTTCCTCGAGTAATGAATGCCAGGCGAACATTTGTGCCGCCCTCGCGCCTGTCTCCAATCCCTCGCGTCTGTCTCCAATCCCATCTCCCCTGCGGTTGCTCGCGAACCGTCCTGTCGAGATAAGATAATCGACGCTGATGGGTGATCTCGTTGTGAGGGAACGATGCGGCCCAGGGAGGCTGCCAACGCTATTTCTAGCGGCGACTAATGAACCATCCTTCGGGTGGATCTGGTAAGCCAAAGGCATCGTGGTAATCACGTTGCATCAATTCGATCCAAACCATCGTGTTCTTGTGTAAGGCGGTGGGGCTGAGTCGAACTGTCCGGCGGGCAAGTTTCCTGGCGCGGGAGAAATCCTGGCCCGCCGCGGCCGCTAATGCCAAGTTGTGCAATGCGGCAATTTGGGTCGGATAACGTTGCCAGACAGATTCCCAGATTGCTTCCGCCTCGCCCCAGTTTCCCGCCTGGGCTGACAGATTTCCACGGCGCACTTCGCGACTGCCCGGCATGAGGTAAGGCCGGGACAGTTGAGTGGCTTGGCGATCAATCCAAGGTGCGATCAATTGCAGGCTGTCACGCGCAGCACCCGCCAAGAGTTGTCGCTCGGCGGGTTGAACAAACGCCAAATCTGGGTAGCGTTCCAAAACCTTTTCGTGATCGACCACGATAGGCATACCGGCCGATTTGCCGCCATCAGACAGAGAGATCAGTCCCCAGGAAAGCCGCAGTGTTGAGGATGGCAATGAAGGCTGATCGTAGCCGATGACTTCGCCACGCCAAAGATAATCAGCTCCTGATTGACGTGATAGCGAAGCAAGCACCAGGTCATTTGGTTCGTCATCGAAAGCTGAGACCAAGCGAATGGTCTCAGGTTTTGGAAGCGATTCGGCAGCGATCAGCGAAGTCGCGCGACCACGGTCCGAGGGGGCAGAGGACAGCAATAGTTGCTTGAGCGGCGCGGTCACTTCCTCGGGGCCGGTCACCGATGAAAGTACTACCTTTTTGCCAACGGCCGTTTCAAGTCTGGGAGGTTGCCAAACATGCATCGGCGCCGACGACCGACAACCGCCAAGGCAGATAGAGCAGACTGTGAGTGCGATAACACGAAACATGACTGGCATGTAAACTGTTGCTCGCATGAGCGTCAAGCGTGAATCGGGCGGGCATCAACCGCGAATCGAGTGAGCTTTGGGATTGGCCGGGCTTTGAATAGGCTCAAACGTTGCCGCGCGAAAAAGTGCCCGCTGGTGGGCCTTTCGGCAGATGCAGTCTTTGAAATCTGGTCTTAGCGGGCTGCACCCGAACGATTCTGATGGACCGTTCGCAAGGACGCGTCGTGTCAATGGCGTCTCAGGCAGCCGACAAGGCTGGCGGTGCAACGTTTACGTTCCAACTGTTTTTTCTGATCCCGTCACTGCCGTAAAAAATCACCGTATTGTGATCAAAGTCGCAGATCGCGGTCAGTTTCACACTTCTCGGCCCGTGCACGCAAAAATAGACACCTACTGGTTTCCCACCGCGGATCACTTCTCGTTGGGTCATCGGAAACTGGTGCGGTTCAAGGTGTCCCAGCTCACAGAGTCGGGTCTCGACAGTTTCACAAAGCGAATCGTAATCAAGCTTGCGGGGAGTCGCTCCGAACATGGGCGTCCTTGATGGTGGAGACGGGAAGAGCAGCCGAGGGAGAGTTACCGGCGATTCCTTGCCGGCACGGTTCGGTATCGGCGACCATCGAGGGCGAGATTAGGCCCGAGTGGCAATCCGTGATGGATGGCGACGACTGTTTGTCAAACAGTATCGATTACGAGGATTTCAAGCAGGCCGGATTTTTTTCCAAGCTTTACTTGGAATGTAATAACCGGTTACTGTCCGCCTGAGTGATACGACCGAAAATGTCACGCAAGATTACCTGTTCTAACGAGGTATCCCTCCCTAGTGGGATCCAGCCCAGCGTCTGGGGGCTGTCGTCGTATGCATCTTCCGTGCGAACAATGGTTCCATCATGTCGCTTGGCTGCGATCGATTCGGTCGAATACTGACTTCGGTCCGTGTCTTCCAGATCCTTTTGAACGATCACTTCGAGTGTGTAACCAGCCCCGTACGGCCGCACGGTGATCACGGCGCGGCGGCGGATCGATTGCAAAGTGCTTTGCAAACGCTCGAAACCAGCGGTGCTGTCTTTCCGCCAAGGTTCCAGCAGAGAAGCACCAATTCGGTAAGACGTTTCGATGCGGCCATCGAGCAATAGGCCGTTTGAGTTCTGGACCGGTTGTTCACGTGCGATCCGGAAATAATCATCCACGGCATCCACGACCTGCGACCATAAGAATTGATCTCCAACCGCCGGCAACTCAAGCGGATTGGGAACGAAGGAATCTGGTACCTTCGTACTCAATCGGTGCTTCAACTGTCCGCACCCCGGGGCGAGCGAGCCCAGCATGGTTGTCATCGCGCTGATGATGATCCAGCGTCGCCGGACTTTGATTGAATTTTCGCGGCGCATTGCAACTCTGACTAGCGAAGTTTGCTGGTTTGTTGTCGGGCAATGCTCGGTGGCAATGGTTTGGCTTCTGGAAGATCCTTGGGAAACATGCTCCAAACAGGAACTCTGCTGGCCAAATCCTCCATCACCTTGCGTTGAGCTTCGTTGATCTTTTCCTGACGGATTTTGCTGCGGATCTCTTCTTGAACCTCACTCAGTGGGGTCAGGCCAGCTTCTTGACGCTCGATCACGCGGACAATGTGAAAGCCGCTCGAATCTTCAATAATTTCACTCATCGCATCTAACGGAAGGCGAAAGATCTCTTGATCAAGGGGGTCACTCGCAAGGGAACCCTGTGCGGTCCAGTTGTGTACTCCCCCCTGTTTCCCGAGCGGCTCTTGACTTTTCTCTCGCGCGACTGCTTGCATGCTGCCGCCAAAGTAGGCGTCGCGTCCCATTTCCCAGATGACTTGGTGAGCTGCTTCGCGTGAGGGGAAGTTCGCGAACATTACGCTCAATTGTTCCCAGCGGGCCCGGTGGGGACGCGTAAACTTTTCTGAATTGCTCTGGTAGTAGTTGTTGATCTCGGCGATGGACACCTCAGGATCACTTTCAACTTTGCCGCGGATGTAGAGATGGCCGAGCATGGCATCGATGAAATCTCGTTGCCGAGCGGCAAGTGAACTCCCTTTTTTTCGGAGCATTGTGTCAAGTTTAGTCAGATCATCGACTTTGTATTTCTTCTTCAGTTCGGGAACTTCGCTTTCATAAAACATCTGACGAGCGCGGCTGGCGAGCATTTCTTCAGCTTCGGTTCGCTTGTCCGCGGCTTGGGTTCCCACCTGATCCAATAAAAAGGATTCACGCATCATCTTGTTCTGGATCGCTTGGGACAGCATGCCCCGGATGAGATTAACGCGGGCGAAGTGCAGTTGCTCTTCGGGAATCGATTGACCCGACTTTTCGGTCACTTCCTTGATCCTTGCTTCTACTTTTGGCATCAAGTCCCCCAGCAAGATCGGCGTGCTGCCGACGACAGCGACGATTGCTGCGGGATCATCCGGTAGTTCAATCGATTGGGTTTCTTCGACTTCGGTCGCCGTAGGAACCTGTGCAAACCCGACGAGGGCGGAGAACCCTATGTGAAGACAGGCGATGGCGATCGCCAACCCATGCGAATTGAAAAAGGGGCGTTGCAGCAGCATCAGTGAAAGTCTGGATTTCGTGCTCATAGCGTTCTCTGTGAACCATTTAGTCAATGGCTTGTAGCCACCGTCAAGCTTCGGGCACAAGTCCGAATCAGCCTGATCTGAATGGCCCTGATTTAAACAAGCCGACTGGGTCGCTGCTTTGGATGAGCCGATCGGGGTGCAGCTTTTACGGCGTGAAGCCACGATGGGTGATGAATGGGAAGCTTGCTGGCAATTTAGGCACACTGCGATTCAACCGATCGATCTGGATCGTCGGTTGATCTGGCCCATTAATCGATCAAGTGATGGTCATTCGTGAAACTCGTGGGCAACGATTTCTTCTCTTTCCTTCTTCGTTTCTGATTCGGTAACCTCCACCGAACCACCAACGAGGAAACCGAATGCCCCCAGATCATAATCGCCTGGCGAATGCTGTGATGACGCTGCCCTTGCAACGTGATAATGATCGTGTGAGTTTTAGGCTCATCGGTTTGTTGTGGATGGCCGGAATCTGTTTGTTGATGGTTCCGGTGGCAACCTTGGTCGATATTCCCGTCGCACGCTGGTTTTCACACAACCGGCTCCCCAAGGAAATTGCCGATTCGCTGGAGATTTCTCTTTTGTATTCACATGGGATCGGCATCTTTCTGATCTTCGTAAGCATTCTCCTGCTGGCCCCTCGGCGACGCTGGTACGTTCCGCGTTTGGTCGCCCTGGCACTCGGGGCAGGGGCGGTGGCGACCCTCACCAAAACGTTTGTGCTGCGGCCCCGGCCAAGTACTGTCAATCTCGACCTGGTAAGTTATGACTATGCTTGGATTTGGTCATTCGATTGGACACTTAGCCAAGTAGCAACCTTTGACGCTAGTACGCGATCGTTTCCCAGCGCGAACCTCGCCACGGCGACGGCATTGACGGTTGGTTTGTGGGCCGTGTTGCCACGTGGGCGGTGGCTATTCACCGTGATCTGTGTCGGTACGATGTTGCATCGGCTGCATAGTAACACCCAATTCCTGAGCGATCTCTTCGGATCGGCCGCGGTGGGCTTGTCGTGGGCCTATGTTTGTTACCACCCCAAGCTAATGGGCAGTTTATTCGAAAGGATGGAATCTGATCGGCGTTCCCAACAACGAATTGGTAAAGCAAACGCAGTATCACTGCCAGAGATGATTCAGGATAAACGTGCGGCCTAGCGAGCATTGCCAAGCAAGTCCAATACATGGCAACTAGTGCGATCGTGAACCACCGACTTTCGCCAGGGGCCGACGCTGGAGAGTGAGCCGATTGTTGGCTTGGCCGTTTCGATTTGAAACTCGCCCCTGCAGGCCAGCCAACGAGTAAGGGGCTAACGTGGCATCCGTTGCCGCAGTGGTTCAATAATCTCAATGGGAACAAACTTCGCCAATTGCTGATCATCATCGCTGACCGCAGCAATCTGCTTCAGCAACGAACTGCTAACGTGCGTGTATCTTTCCGACGCC
The DNA here is from genome assembly GCA_049602075.1 of Rubripirellula sp. Lineage (GTDB taxonomy): Bacteria > Planctomycetota > Planctomycetia > Pirellulales > Pirellulaceae > Rubripirellula. The sequence continues at coordinate 161,776 of JBMYRF010000010.1, read as the reverse complement.
ATCAGGAATACCGTTTCAATGCCTGGGTCCAATTGGTGATTGGCCATCATCATTGTGAACTCACCGGCTGTGTCGGTAAGTGGCCTAATGCCGCGTACCATAATGCGGGCTCCCATATCTCGAACGAAATCGACAGCGAGCCCAGTAAAAACTTCCACTTGGATATTGTTAATGTTTCCGGTGACGCTTTTCACCAATTCGACTCGTTTCTCCGGCTCAAACAAAGACTGCTTATCAGCATTGATTCCGACACCGATGATCAAGTGATCAAATAAAGGGGCAGCCCGTTCAATGATGTGCAGGTGCCCCAACGTGATCGGGTCGAAGGAGCCGGTATAAACCGCTGTGCGCATATCAGACATGATGCAACCCTGGAAGCAGCAAGAGGATTCAGTCGTTCAGGAGGTCCGCGATGACACGCGTCAAACGATTCAAATCGTCCTCGTTATTGTAGGCATGGATACTGGCTCGCACGCCACCGTCGCGACAGCTCAGCACAACCTTTTGTTCCAAGGCATGCCGTCGCACCTCGGCTGGGTTCATGCCAGGAACATCGAAGGTCAGGATTCCGCTGCGATGTTGGGGATCGTTTGGCAGGCGGGTAGCGACGCCAAGTTGCTGCAAAGCTTGGTCTAATTGTTCCGCTAATTGCACCACCCGCCGACCAATGGCTGTTGGGCCGTGGAATCGGCGGATTTCGCAAAACATCTCAACGCTGGCAGCGAGTGCCGCATTCCCGATCATGTTGGCGGAACCGGGCTCGAATCTGGCCGCCGTGTTTCTTAGATCAAATTTTGGCGATGCGTAGTTGTGCGAATTCTTGACACTTCCCCAGCCAACATAGCAGCACCGCAAGCGTTCGAGGTGTTTGTGGCGGATCATCGCTACGCCGGCTCCCTCCGGGCCAAGTAACCATTTATGACCGTCTGCTGCCAAGAAATCGACGGGTGTCGAGCTCAAATCCAAGGGGTACATACCGAGCCCTTGGATTGCATCGAGGAAAACGAGTACGCCCCGCTGATGGGCTTGGCGAACCAATTGATCGATGTCGATGCGAAAACCGCTGGCGTACCCGACCCAACTGACCGCGATGATGCGGGTCGATTCATCCACGTGATCCATCAGATCGTCGACTGTAATTTCTCCGTCACGCCGCGGCACAATTCGCACTTCAACACCGCGGGATCCCTGGTTCTGCCAGGGGAATAGATTGCTGGGAAATTCTCCGTCAGGCAAAACGATGTTGTCGCCGGATTCCCATGGAAAGCCCTCTGCGACCACGTTAATCCCGGTGGTCGTATTCGGGACCAAGCAAATTTCGCCCTGATCGCAGTTCAACAACTCGGCGAACTTTTGACGTAGCTCCTCGCACCGGGATGCCCACTGGGGCCAAACGGTGTCGCCTTGTTGAGACGCCTCGGCGGCGAAGGTTTCGATTGCCGCGACAGCGGGTGATGACAACGGCGAAACGGCCGCGTGGTCGAAATATGCCCACTGCTCCGTGACTGGCATTTGGGCCCGCAACCACTGCCAAGGCGCGGATTGGACGGTATGAAATTCGGTTTCAGATAAACTTTTAGGGCCAATCACAGTAGAATTTTCGATGTTTCGTGCCGGGTGCAAGCCTCAGAACACCGGAAATATCGGGTTTTTCGTTCCAGACCGGCCGTTCTTACAAGATCGGTAGTTTAGCCAGCGATCATAGGCTTGGGAAACGCGGCGGTTTGCAACTATACTGCTTCATTCACCCAGTTTACACCTGTGATTTCTTTTCCTGCAGTGACACTTCCACGAGGTGGTTGATGCCCAAGGCGCTCTGTCTGATCAGTCTTGTGGCGTCGATCTTGATCGTCGTCCTTTTCTTTGCCGATGCCGCGATGGGCATGCTTGGTATGGGGGCGGTCGCGCCTCTGGGCTCAGCGAATCTCGTCATGGACATCGTCTTCGTCGTTCTCGGCGGAGCCTTGATTTACATGAGCTGGTCGACCTATCGGGAACAGCGGTAACGCGGTTCAAAGACACCTGCTGAGCTGGCGTTTCGAGCAAGGGCGTGAGCTTCCGGCGGCCCTGCGCGTTCAGAAAAGCGGACGACCCTCGTTTGGCCCCGATCTGACCATCGAGATCAGCAAAAAAGCCGTGCAAATCTGCCGACTCAGTTTGGCGGCGACCGACCACGCTGGTAGCGTTCTAGCGGCTATTTCTGGGTGGGCTTGATGTGATTTGAGGGCGTCTGCGTCAGCATCCGTTTCCCGGTCCACGCTAGGCAACTTAGTTGACTACATTGATGAGCGGATCATGCGAACGCGTTTCGGGGAATCAAGATGCCGATCAGTCGAAGACAGTTTCAACTTGCTGCCGCTGGTGCGGGGGCTTCCATGTTCATGACAGGTCGCGGAGCGGCAGCGGAAACTGGACCCCTGGAAACATTTGTGCCAACCCGAGCGGTAACTCGCGGTCCGCTTCATCATTGGTTCGGATACTACGACAAGCGAGAATTTGATCCCACAGGTCGTTTGATCTTGGCAAACCAAGTCGACTTCGAGGGACGCGGGCCGACCGGAGATGACACGATCAAAGTTGGTTTTGTTGATACGGCCGACAGCGATGCCTGGCATGAAATCGGCACTTCGAGTGCCTGGGGATGGCAACAGGGTTGCATGTTGCAATGGGTTGGTGCCGAGGGGCGGGCGATTCTCTGGAACGATCGCCAAGCTGACCGCTTTGTTTGCCGGGTCCGCCAGCAGGACGATGGGAGTGTTCGAACGATCGACCGTCCGATTTATACAATCACCTCGGATGGTCGATACGGTTTGTCAGTTGATTTTCGTCGTATTGATAACCTGCGTCCCGGGTATGGGTACGACGGTTTGACCGATCCTCACGTCTCAAATCGGGCACCGCGGGATTCAGGAATTTGGCGTGTCGATTTGGCGACCGGTGAATCGAAGCTAATCATTTCGTTAGCCGATGTCGCCGACATCCCCTGGCCGGACGGCAGTCGGCATTCCGAAGCGTGGCATTATTTCAACCACTTGCTGATTAATCCGCAAGGAAATCGATTCATCGTGCTGCACCGGTATCGGCCCAAGTTTGATCCTCAGACGAGGCGATTCCAAGGCGGCTTTGTGACTCGCATGATCACCGCCAATCTGGATGGGGCCGACCGGTACGTTCTCGATCCAAGTGGTTGCACCTCACACTTCATCTGGAAGAACGATCGAGAGGTCACGATGTGGACCAAGCCAGCCGGAATGCCATCTGGTTTTTATCGTTTCACCGATCAGACACGGGATGTGTCCGCCGTCGGTCACGGCAAAATGCCGACCAACGGTCACAACACCTACCTGCCGCCTCCCTACGACGACTGGATCCTGAACGATACTTATCCAGACCGAGAAACGTCACGTCAAACGGTTTTCTTATACCACGTCCCCAGCGATCGAAGAGTCGATTTGGGACATTTTCCGTCGCCACCTGCTTACCGAGGAGAGTGGCGCTGTGACACCCATCCGCGAAGCAGTGATGATGGAACTCGGGTGGCGATCGACAGTCCTCACGATGGAGGTCGGCAAGTTTTCCTGCTCAATATCAAAGAGGTTTTGGACTCGGCCTGACTGACCGCATTTTCACAGCATTCGGACCGCGTTTTGGAAAATCAGTTGCGGGTGAACGTGACCCATTTCAGTTGGCTGACACAACTGTTTTACGGTGAGGTTGGCAGGCTTGATTCAATCCGCCGGGAAAACTCCGTGGGATTGAAGTGAATTGCGCGCTACCGTCGGCCGCGTATTCGATTTATCAAGATTCTTAGCCGCTATTTGGCGAGTAATTCGAGTGCCGCGGCTGACATGGTCAGGAATCCGGTCTGCAGGGTCGGTTCGATATCAGGATAGTACTGACTGCTGTGCAGCGACGGCGGCGGGACGCCCAATTCCTTGAAACGATTGAGTCGCTTTTCACTGACGCTGCCCAACCGATACATCAAGATGGGAACGCCAGCGCGGCCGTATCGACTGAAGTCTTCACCACCCATGGAGGGTTCATCGCGGGCAACATTGTCCTCGCCGATGGTGGCAGCAAAAACCTTCTCCATTCGTTTGGTTAGCTCTGGATTGTTGCGAAGCGAAGGAGTGCCTTGGCTGATTTCAATGTCAGGTTTCGGGGCTCCGAAACTGTCGGCGACCGCATTGGCCTTGCGTTGGATCGCGGCTAGCAAGGCTGCTCGCACATCATCGGCATAGCTCCGTACGGTCAGTTGCAGATGGCATTCATTGCCAATGATATTGTGTTTGGTTCCCCCATTGATCGCCCCCACGGTGACCACTGCTGGATCGATCGGTTTGACTTCGCGACTGACGATGGTTTGTAAAGCGATAATTAAATGAGCCGCTTGCACGATCGGGTCAATGGTGGTGTGGGGTTGTGAGCCATGTCCGCCGCGACCTTTGACGATGATGTCGACGCTATCCACATTGGCTAACGCAAATCCGGGTAACAACCCGATTGTACCGGCCTGTCGGTCACCGCTGACGTGCAGTGCCAGCGCAAAATCCGGCTTTGGAAAGCTGCGAAACAGTCCGTCCTGGAGCATCGCACGTGCACCGGCACCTCGTTCTTCAGCTGGTTGGCCAATCACCATCAGGGTGCCCGACCAAGCCGAACGGTGGTTCGCCAGGTAAGACGAAGTCGCCAGTAGATTGGTCATGTGGACATCGTGGCCACACGCATGCATCACCCCCGTGGATCCACCGCTGGGCAAGACGATCTTTTGCGTCGAAGCGTAGGGTAACTGTGTTTGTTCGGTGACAGGCAATGCGTCCAAGTCACAACGCAGCATGACGGTTGGCCCGTCACCATTACGGAGCAGTCCCACGACACCATGCCCGCCAACATCGGTGGTGACTTCGAAACCCTGCTCACGCCAGGTTTTAGCCACCAAGGCCGCTGTCTCTTCTTCCTGAAACGATACCTCCGGATGGGTGTGGAGCCAGTGGTAGGTTTCGATTAAAGACGGAAATGCTTGCTCAAACCACGCTTGACGCTGTTCGAGCGATTGGCTCCAAACTAGGGTCGAAGGAGCAACAAGCAAAAGCAACGGTAACAGCAATAAACGTCGCACAGTCAGTCCTTCTCGGAGACGATAGATTGGTCAACAATACGCGAATTGTAACTGAATCCTGTTCAGGAGTCCGCTGATGACGAAGAGAGTCTTGATCCTCTGCACTGGTAATTCCTGTCGCAGCCAAATGGCCGAGGCCTTGTGGAACCGAATCGGTGAATCGCAATGGGAAGCCCACTCCGCCGGGTCACGGCCGGCAGGTTATGTGCATCCGCTGGCGATCCAAGCAATGAGTGAATTAAACGAGGATCTGTCGAACTCGCAAAGCAAGTCAGTTGAGCCGCTGGCAGATCAGGCGTGGGATCTCGTTGTCACCGTGTGTGATTCGGCAAAAGAAGCCTGCCCGGTGCTGCCAGCAGCCGTTCGTTCGGTGCATTGGCCTTTCGACGATCCTGCAGATGCCGAGGGATCAGACGAAGAGAAGCTCGTTATGTTTCGCCGTGTTCGTGATCAGATCCGCCAGCGGATTGAGGAGTTCATTCGGTCGGGGGAGTGACCCCGCAGTCCGTCTGGATACCGAACCCTGCAGGCGAGACGGCCCACGTGACTAGCAATTGCGTGGTTTTGCTGGCCCTTCGGGCGTGACGTTTGTGTTTGGCAAGCCTTCGAGAGCATCAAGCCCAAGGTCATGGGGATTGTTGCGCCCGTCAGCTTCACACTGTCACGCTTCATGCTTCTCAATTACTCCCAGTCAACAGGTTGCTACTCCCAGCCAACTGGTTGCGTCCATGCTTGGCGAACTTGGTTTTTAAAGCTCGGGTCATTGTGTGGCAGACTGCTGTTCACAACCGCGCGAACGTAAAGTTCGTTCCCGGTTAAGCGGTATTCCGGGTTCAGTCCCTCTGCTGTTGCAACGACTTGCCCAATCGGATCCGAGCCCTCTGGTGCTTGACGTAGCGTTGCGATGAATTGCGTGCTGTAGGTCGCCTTCGGTTGAGGATTAATCGCCAATTTCAGAGTCTTGGTTTCTTTTTTGTAAGTCACATCGTCCAGGACGACGCCGCTGGAGGCATAGAAATCACCTCGCTTGATCGCCTGGATTAAGCGTTCAGGCGTTAGGTATCGGCTTCGCACCATGATCCAACCACGTCCGGGGCGTGAACCTGGCTTTCCGTGATATTCGTGGCTGTCGTCGGTTGCGATGCCCATCAAGGGTGGGACCTTTAATTCTGTTCTGCGGATTGCATTGGCGAGGTCCCACATCCGTTCGATACTGGGATGGTTGGCATCACCAAGTTGATTGACCGTCGGGTGCCCGTTGTAGACTTCGAAGAACTGTTCTGACACGACCGCCGCAAGGTCCGCTGCGGTGATTGCATAGCCGAAGTTCGGGTGATTGATGTGCGGCAATACTTCGCGACCATGCTGTTTTTCATGTTCCAAAATGGCTCGCAAATTATTTTGCATTGCCTCTCGAACGGTTTTGCCACCGGCCGGTTGAATGACCTCCGCAAGATTGGTTGCATTGATGTGAACCGGCTTGCCCTCCGCTCGGTCGCTGATTTCTTCGGCGGGTATCAGGATGAATTGATCGTTTTGTTCAAGCAACGCGCGATATTCACTTAATGGTTTTAAGCGGATTTGTTGGTCGCCTTCATTCATTCGAGATTCGACCCATGCTTCTCCAAAACGCTCTTTATACCGGTCCAGGATTTTGTCGTCGCTGCGGGAAACGATACTCTTGAGCGACATCCAACGCATCCCTTCACTGAGGACATTGTGGTCTGTCAATGCGAGGAAGTTGTAACCGCGTTGCCGGTACCAATCGGCGATCATTTCAGGGAATTCGTCGCCGTCGCTCCAGAGCGAATGTGTGTGCAGGTTGCCCTTCCACCAGCGGAGTTCAGGTTGCTGTGCGAAGAGTTGCAAAGGGGTGAGGAGCAGCAGAGAAAAGGCCAGGCGATACATGCGAAGCTCAGGGTAACAGGTGGGGAGATTGTTGGTCGGACTGGGGTCTATCATAGCTGTGTTGGTGGCTGTCGGAGCGGGGTGAACGTCCCGGCTTATTAGGCATTCGGCTTTTTAGACATTCGGGGATACCTTGTGAGTGTTTAGACGCCTCCCGGAAACAACTCATCGCACCCTACGCTCGCAACTTAACGAGTAGGAGCGACTTCTTTCTCCCATTGTTGCAGCAGGCCATCCAACCGCTGGAATTCGCCTGGCATTCGTTCTCGCAAATCACTTGCTTCGCCCTCATCGAGTGACAAGTCATAAAGCCATGCTTGCTGCTTGCCATCTTCAACTTTGGTAACCAGCTTGTGATCTCCATCGCGAATTGCAGTCCAGGTCCGTTCGCCACGCCGTCCGCGCCAAAATAAGGTGCGAGGAAAATCCTTCGCGTTTGAAGTTAAATGCTCGATTATGTCGATGCCGTCGAGCAGGATTTCGTCGGTTGTGACACCGGCGATCCTGAGGAACGAATGGGTAAGGTCGAATGACGCGCAGACTTGCTTACTTGTGATTCCTGCTTCGATTTTTCCAGGCCATCTCGCAATCATCGGAACTCGGATACCGCCCTCAAGTGTGCTCCCTTTGGCTCCTCGAAGTGCTCCCATGTAGGAGGCTCCTTCGAATCCACCGTTGTCGGAAGTGAAGACAACCAGTGTGTTGTTGGTAAGCCCTTTTGAATCAATTGAATCAAGGATTCGCCCCACCTCGGTATCCAAATTCTCCAACATCTCGACGTAGGCATCGGAGTCGATCTGCATCCAATTTTCCTCGTTCACTTCTTTGTCTATGTCTCCTGGAGCTTGGAAAGGAAAGTGTGGGCTTTCATGGGAGACAAAAAGAAAAAAAGGGCCGTCCTGTGATTGTATGAACTCCACAGCTTCATCCGTGATCAGTGTCGTCATGTAGCCGTCTCGATAAACTGGCAGCTCTCCATCAAACAGAACGTGCAATGGGCTGGTCTCTCGATGGTTGAAGTAGTGCACGTTGCCACCGAGGTAGCCAAAAAAATCATCCCAACCGTGTCGCATTGGATGAAACTTTGGCTCATACCCGAGATGCCATTTTCCAAATATCGCGCAACGATAGCCTGCCTCGCGAATCTTGCCCGGGATCATCGTATTTTCGGAGGGCAATCCAAGTTCACGACTCGCCGCTAAACGAATGGCATCATCGTAGCGGCCCACGTTGCCTGTACCGATTGCGCACTCAAGGCCACCGACTCGTTGCTGATAACGGCCAGTCAGCAAAGCGGTGCGAGTTGGGCTGCATTCTGGCCCATTGGCATAATGTTGCGTCAACCTGACACCCGACCTGGCCAAACTATCCAAATTTGGTGTTTCAGCACTCGGATGGCCATAGCAGCCAAGATCGCCATAGCCTAGATCATCCGCCAAGATGAAGACGATGTTGGGGGGCGGCGCGGCAGGGGCGATACCTGAAACAATCAGAATCGTAATCAAACAAATTGTTTTTCGCATCAGCTCATATTAACGGTTGGCTTCCCACATTGAAACTATTGGTTTCGAGCGAGCTGAGTCGCAGCGTGTGTTGAGTCAGGCTGGCAAAGCGTCTCCGCAAATGGGGTTCTCAGGTAATGCATTGGGGGCAGGTCTTGGCGACAGGCTTGGTGGTCTTTTGAGTGCTTTGGAATCGAGGTTGGATTTACGTGGGAATCATCACACTCACTGGAAGCCAGCAAGTCGGTCTCATCAGTTCAGGTTCTCGAAGGTTACGTCATTCAGGGCGGCTTATTTTCCTCCGCATGGGCTGGCCTTTCAACGCCGATGAGGTTTTCGTCACTCGATAGCTGTCGGTTGGCTTGTCGGCTGCCAAGTTCCGAGAGCATCCCGCTTTATTGATGTCTCTAAAACGCGAATCGCAACGCAGATGCTGATCGCTTGAGTGCTAGTTGGTTTGATGATCGGTGTGTTGATCCTTGCGGATGATGCGTTGTTTTTTCTTCACGCGATCCTGGGAACCTTTGATTCTCTTGTTGAAAGTGGGGGAATCTCTCCCAACGATCCGTTTGTTGGTGGATGGCGAAACCTCAGTGATTGTCGATAGTTGAGGTATTCAGCTTCATGAACTGCTCAACCCAAATGCGGACCGTCTGCTGTTCCCGATTGAACGCGAAGACGCGCATTTGGGGGACCTTCAGTTCTGCTTCTTTGGAGAGTCGCTGGTTTTAAGCCGCAGTGGTCTTTGATTGTTTTTTCTGTGAATTCCAATCAACTCTATTCAACTCGCTTTCCTCTTAGGTAAATCATTGCGGCATTTCGATTCATCGGGTTGAAAGCGAGAGGCTGCTTCGGTGGTTCCCAAGTTGTGCAACTCGGTCCAATTGAATCGTCGGAACCAAAAGCCAGCGATTTTGGTCGAACACAACCACAGTGTCTTTCAGCAGCGGCAAGAGTCGCTCTGGGATGTTAAATTGTCGGGATTCAAACCCCAGAAAGAGGAATAATGATGAGTGATGCTTTACCTCGAACCATCACGCGAGCGATGCAATTCAATCATGGCTGTGCCAATGGGCTGAGCCACCGCTGGCAAAACGGCCAATACTGTTCGATTATGACGAGGGCCGGCATCGTGGGATGCGGGATCTATGATCTGGAAACAGCCGCTGAATTTGGACAGGCGATTGCCATTGCCAAAGGAACGCCGACTCATCCCCTGGTAGAGCCGGAGGATCTTCTTGATGCGACGATCGTTGGTGTTACTCCGCAAGCGGAGAAAATCGGAATCGAAGTTGGGATGACTGGTCAGGAAGCGGTCGAAAAAATGTTGCTGGTTGATCATGCAACGTGATCGCCAAAATCCAGTTTTCCGAGTTCTTTTTGGGCTATCGCCGTGCGAATAGATTCGAAAGTTACCCAGGTTGTTATTGTGGCAACTTCCTTGGGAACGCTTTTGGTGGGTGGTTCAGACCGAGGTCTGCGCTATGTCGCTTTTGGTGAGAATGCATCACAGATGCGTGCGACGATGCATCAACAGTTTCCTGTTGCGAAGATTGGAATGACGGAAACACTGCAGGCTTGGGTCACTGCTTTACGTTTGGGGCTGGAGGAACCACCGACCGGAATGACGCTTCCTCTTGAGCTCACCGGTACGCCATTCCAGAAACGGGTGTGGAAGGGACTGCAAGAAATTCCCCTTGGGAGCACTGAATCCTACGCTCAACTGGCTCGTCGTCTTGGTAGGCCAACCGCGACACGAGCTGTCGCCGGGGCTTGCGCGGCAAATCAATTGGCCGTCGCCATCCCCTGTCATCGCGTTGTTCGCAGTGACGGCAAGCTAGGCGGCTATCGTTGGGGACTCGAGCGAAAAAAGAAATTGCTCGAACTTGAGCGTTCAGTTGTACGAACGAGCAAGCTTTCCACGTAAAAATACATGTTGAATCCAGCGGTCATCCCAACCGAACATCAATTTGGAGAGTGGATCGCTGTTCGCTGACTGCCAGTCAATCGAAGGTCGAATGATCAACAGGTCAGCGCAGGCACCGACTCGCAATCGACCCGCGTCAAGCCAGCTTAACGCATCGGCATTTCCTGCGGTGATTGAATACCAAGCCTCACTCGCGGAAGGAACTGAAGTTCCCAGCCGAGCTGCGGTCAGGATCATCCCTCGTGCAACCCGCACCATCGAACGCTCGTAGCCCGCGCCGATATCGCTTCCGATTGCAAGCTGAATCGATTCCTCCGCCAGCGTTTGACGGTTCATCTCTCCGCTTCGCAAAAATGAATTGGCGGTTGGGCAATGAACAATTTTTGAATTTGCTGCCGCAAGTTGCTGGCGATCCAGCGGGTCAAGGTAGATGCCATGTCCAAAAAGCGATCTTTCTGTCAGCAAGCCGGCATCACGATAGACTTGTGAATAGGGCTTCCCAAATTGGCGTTGAACCTGCTGGCATTCAATCTTAGTTTCCGCGATGTGCGTCTGGATTGTCGCTTGCTGTTCGGTCGCCAATTTGCCCGATCCTCGCAGCAATTCTTCGCTACACGACAAGGCAAACCGTGGTGTGACAGCGGCGGCTACCCGGCGATTTGGCGGGTATTTTGCACCTAACGATTCAGCCTCATTTAGGAGTTGCGCAGCGGGACGGCAGAGCGAAGCTGGGGCGTTGCAATCCATTAGCACCTGTCCAATAAGTGCCCGGACCCCTTTCTGTTCGGCGACCTGGAGGCAACGCCACGTTGCTTCGTGGTGAACGGTCGCATAGGCTGCGATGCCGGTCGTCCCGTGACTTAGTAATTCTTCGAGGGCCGTGGCAGTGGTGCTGGCAGCTAACTCAGGATCGTTCCATTTGTTTTCTTCTGGAAACGTGAATTCTGCAAGCCAACGGAGCAATGGCAGACCGTGGGCCCCAATGATGCCAAATTGCGACAAGTGCAAATGTGCATCAATGAAACCAGGGCAGATGAGACAATCGTGACCTCCGAAAACATCTTGGATGGAGCGATCCCCTTTCGGTGGGGGCTCATTTAGTGAGATTTCTGCGATGATCTCGCCGTCTAGTCTTACGTGACCGGGCTGTAAGTGGCAGCCACCGGAACCATCTTCGATTAGCAATTGGCCTGTCAGGATCATGTCTGCACGCGCGGTGGTAAGAAGATTGTCAATGGACTAACCTACTGAGAGGCTCCGTCTGAGCACGAGCCTGATTTTTCACCCGCTCTTGCCCCGCCATCGGCAATTCGGGCAACAACACTCGCCCCCTTCGTCTAGTGGCCCAGGACGCTGGACTCTCAGTCCAGAAACAGTAGTTCGAATCTGCTAGGGGGTATTGAATCGGGGAGGATCTCGATGCCCGCGGTCGGTCACCCGTCGCAATTTGGGGGGACCCACGGCAAAGGGCTCCGCGGGCTTGGGAAAGCATCAGGAAATAGCCAACGGCCTTTATGAATCGGCCATAGCAGTGAATCGGCCATAGC
>JBMYRF010000010.1:140767-149674 GCA_049602075.1 Rubripirellula sp. | reverse complement strand
GTGAATCGGCCATAGCAGTGAATCGGCCATAGCGGAGAATCGGCCGGAGCAGTGAATTGAATGAAGGTGCGATGCTCGTTTATCAATCGCCAGTCAGCAGTAGGGTTAAACGCTCAGCCCCGGTGTTGAGCGGAAGATGAATGCTGATCTCTGAATGAGTTGCCGCGGTGAAACTGGCTTTTCCGAGGCCCCATGACAAAGTTGCTTGATGCCGTTGGACTCTTTCAAACACAAGGTGAGGTCAAACGAAAGATCAGTCCTTTAAGAAGTTCTCGGGAAAGTGGTTTGCTGACGTATGCGTCCATTCCAGCCTTCAGGCAGGACTCTCGGTCACCCGGAAGTGTCTGTGCCGTTAGTGCGATGATTGGGATGTGGCGGTCGGATTCTTGTTCCAATTCACGGATTCTGGCAGTTGCTTCTAGGCCGTCACATTCAGGCATCAAAACGTCCATCAAGATCAGGTCGAAGGATTTCTCGGCAGTTTGCCAAATTTTGATTGCATCATTCCCGTTGCCTGCGACGCTCACGTCATGCCCCCACTTCGCCAGCAGAGCACGCATCAGCGCTTGGTTGACGTGGGAATCGTCTGCTAACAGGATATTCAGTTTATGTTGCTTGCCAGAGGGTGACTGTGAAGACACCGTGGGGATCAACTCCTTTTCGGCATTGGAAGTGACGGGGTAGAACTCGGGATTCGCGGTCTCGAGTTTAACGGTGAAGAAAAACGAGCATCCATTGGGATGGTTGTTTTTACACCACAAACGGCCGTCCATCAGTTCGACCAACTCACGCGAAATGGCCAGGCCCAAGCCGGCGCCGCCATAGGTGCGCGTTGATGACATGTCCGCCTGAGTAAACGCTGAGAACAGCGACTCGGTATCTCCGTCTGGCAATCCAACCCCCGTATCGCGAACTTCAAAATGCAATTGCATCGGTTCGATATTGTGCGCTGAATTATGTTGTCTGGATTCCTCCAACGGCATGGATTTGACAATCACATCGATACGTCCCTCATTGGTAAATTTTAACGAATTGTTGATCAAGTTCACCAACACTTGGCGTATCCTGCTTGCATCCCCATTGAGCCATGTCGGTATGTTTTGGTCGATCTCGGAACAAACCATGATTCCTTCGAACCTTCCTTGGATCTGGGAAATCGCCAGCGTTTCATCAATCAGCTCATCAAATTTGAATGGACGATTCTTCAGGTGGAGGCTATCTGCTTCGATGCTGGAGAAATCTAAGATCTGATCAATGATTTTCAGCAGACCTCCGGCGCAGGCTTTCACTGCCTGAGCGAATTCGAATTGTTCTGCATCGAGCTCTGTTTCCAGGAGGAGGTCGGTCATGCCGAGCACGCCGTTCATGGGAGTTCTCATCTCATGACTGACGGTTGCCATGAATTCACCTTTGGCTTTATTCGCCGATTCCGCATTCTTAGTTGCAAGCTTAAGTTCTTCGGCTTGTTTATCTAACTTTTTCCGCGTGTCCTCTAGTTTCTTAATGGTTCTGCGTAGCTCTTCCGAACGATTCGCGTCCGAGATCTTTGTCGCAGCGATCGATGCGATGGTTGTCAACCATTCTTCATGGCGTTCGGTATAGAAGCCCGCTTGACCATTTTCGGTATCAATCACCCCAATGCATTTGCCCTGTAGCATAATGGGGACGGCGAGTTCAGAGAGACGAAAGTCATCATCCACGATGTAGCGAGGATCCAGTCGAGTATCGGCGATGCGCTCCGCGATCGCGTGCTTTGCGACGCTTCCAACGATGCCTTGGCCAACGGGAATCGTAATGGCGTCTTTGATCACTCGACCTTCGGGGTTCTTCGGCCCATAGGCTGCTTTTTGAATCAGAAGCTGTTGTTCATGATCCAAGAGATAGATCACGCAATCTTCGAACCCCATCCCTGCAATCACCCGATCAGCGATTAACCAGAGGATTTCGTCGAGTGTCGATCGTTGAAGCAGATCGAGTGCGAAGTGATGGATCAACTTCAGAAACTCGTCCGGCGTTAGTTCGTGCCTGAAGTTCATCGTGGATTTGGCTTTGCCGAAAAACCGTGCGAATAATTTCGAGTGGAAATCACAAACGCCGCTGCCAGTCGGCAGGAAGGCATCAGTATCCATTCATCGCGTTCACAAGCATTCAGTCTATGACTCTTGGAAACACCACAGAAAGCTGATGCGAAATTGAATCTGCTCCTGACCACCCCGGAATAGGATGGGTGACAATTTAACTGCTTGCGAGCTGCCTCGATCTTGCCGAGAACGACTTTTACCAAGATTCGCGAGATGTTGCGAACGTCGCGGTGTTTTCGTTTTTTGGGTATGTGTGCGGCTGCCCGTAAATTAATCGTTGTTTGGCTGCATAAAGGGGCGCTAAGTTGCATTAGCATCCAACTATGCCGCAATACCGCTGTTCTCATGCCGTTAGGGTTATTTTTCCTTGCTGAGGGATTGCAACGACGGTGAGGAATATAACCTTTGCGAACGCTGCATTCACGGATTTGGATCGTGAGTTTTTGCAACGTTCTTGATAAATTTTATGTTAAGCGGCGACTTGGGAGACAAAATCGGTTCCCTGCCCAGTTGCCGGAATGCCAAGCTGCTGTAGGGGTCACGAAGTCGCAGTACCTTTATGCACTTGAACTTGTTGCCTGCACTGGGATGAAGTTGTGCGTTAACGCTCTACTCCTCTCGGCTCTTTTGCGATGCTTGCGGAGGATACGGAGCATGATCAAAGGTCGCCGCTGGAATGATTTTGTGGTTGTGAAACGCGACCATGAAAAGAAGCGGTGAAAGCCCGTTGGCCGATTTGCGTTGCAGCGAAAGCTTGTGGCGAATAGCCTTATTTGGATGGGTTTACCGGTAACTACGCTCGATAATTTACGAAGAGACTGATTGAGATTGCCTACGAAAAAGCACTTGCTTCATTCTTTGGAAAAATGAATTCCCCGAAATTTCGCCGTTTCGCTATGTCGATTTGCTTGGCGCTGCTGTCCACGTTTGCCGGGATTTCCTGGTATGTCGGTGGACAGTTGGTGGCGCCAGCGAATCGATTGGTTGGGCCTCCGCCGAGCGAGACAGGAATCCAGTCGGTCGAAATCCTGTCAAAATCTGGATCACCGCTTTCTGCCTGGTACGTCCCGAATCAAACCGCGGGGGCGACCGTGATCCTGCTTCACCCAATCCGCTCGGATCGGCGTGCAATGCTCGGCCGATCTAAATTATTACATGATGCAGGCTGTGCCACGCTATTAGTCGATTTACAAGCCCACGGTGAGTCGCCGGGCGATCAGATTACAGCTGGTTATCGTGAACGTTTAGATGTCATGGCGGCTGTAGAATTTGTGCGAACCAAGACTCCCGATCATCGGATTGGCATCGTTGGCTGGTCTTTAGGTGGTGCAGCAGCCTTGTTTGCATCACCATTACAAATCGATGCATTGGTGATTGAATCAGTGTACCCCACTGTCAGCGCAGCAATTCACAACCGCATCTCGATGAGGTTGGGCCCGTTGGCTCACCTCCTGACACCTGTTCTTTTGGTACAGATGAAACCACGTCTTGGAATCGCTGCCTCGCAAATGCGTCCGGTTGATTATGTACCCGAGGTTGGTTGCCCAATCCTCGTCGCTGCGGGAAATCGGGATGCTCATACAACGTTTGCAGAGAGCATTCGCGTTTTCAATGCAGCGAAAGAACCGAAGCAGTTTGTTGAATTCAAGGGCGCGGTTCACCAAGACTTATTGAAGTACGATTCAGGTCGATACGGTGAAGTGGTTGACTTTTTGCTCGCTCACTTATCCGATAACCCGCCGCCGGAAAAAAGTGTTGACGGAGTTGGCCAAGCTGCGGTTCAGCCGGACCTGAAGCCCGACGAAAGCCACAGCGGTGACGCGGTAGATGCCAGGCGAATAGACCAATGATTCGCCAGGTCGCTTGCGAGCGACGTACCGGTTATGAAATGCGTTTTAAGACTATGCCATCTGATTGAGTTCTGATTGTCTCTCTCGCCGGTGTTGTCTGTTGGCTCTGGAAATTCTGACACCAATTAATCTTGGTTTCTTGGCGAGTTGTTGCAATGTTTGGCGTTCTTTGCAGGAATGTTGCCGCGTTTCCCGGCTGGGTAAGACTTGCCGCAATTGTAATTTAAATGAAACCTGGTGATTTATTCGGTGAGCTTCGATTCCGATATGGAATCTCGCGGTTGTTGCTGGGACAATGCAGAAAGTCTCGTTTCTGGCTTTTGAATCTTAAGCGACCCAATGCAGATCACGTGTTTACGCTGTGGCAGACAGCAATCAATCACTCCTCAACCCCGCGGAACGAAGGTTCGTTGTACTGGTTGTGATACTCTGATTGATGTTCCCGACGATTCTCAGATTCCCTCCTCCTCCCAGATTTCAGAGCGAGCATTTCCGAATTATCTGAATCGAAATAATACGCCCTCGATTAGTAACGATGCGATCATCTTTACTGCTGTAATATGCTTGTTTGTTTTGGTTTTGGTGATCGTTACCTCGGCGGTTATCAGTCTGGTGACGGCGGACCCCATCGAGGCGGCAGTGTCCGAGGTGCCGACCGAAACAACTGTCGCAGCAACTCGGTTTGTATTCGATGAAGGTTATTCCATCATGCTTCCCTTAGAGTTCAAGCAACTGTCCCGCCAGGAAAGCGAACGCGGCTACGCGGTTTATCGATTCCAGGATGAGGAGGGGTGTCGGTTTACCACTGCCATCATTCCCAATGAGGCTTACAGCCGAATGACAAGTCCGCCGCGTGATTACGCCAAGGCGCTCGTCAAGAGTGTGCCGGAGTTAAGCGAAGGTGTTGATGGGGATGTTCAGCCAACCCGTGTGACGGTGGGCAGCTTGCCAGCGACCATCTTTCGCTTCTATGAAAAAGAAAATTATCGTGGTGTGAATTTTACTTACCACATGGTCGTGATGGATCGCGGTAAGAAACTCGTTCTTCGGTTCGCCGGCAAATATGGCGGCTTCAGCGAGAATGCAGAAAACATCACGATGCCAGATCACTGGTATGACGCGCTGGTGACACTGAAAGAAGAGCGATAAGCTGCGCTGGATGCCTTGGCCCACATCGGTATTGGAGCCGCATCGCTATTTGGTCCGCACAGTGATGAGGCGAGTTGGTCTAGGTATTTGCCCGTATGAAGCTCGACCTGATCAGGATTTCATTGCCTTTGTGCTTCCCAATGAACATCGGCCGGGAAATTCAAATCGGGCAATTTTGAAACTAATTGGCATCTCGAAATCTATGTGAGGTTGATTCGTTCCGTAAATCGACCTGCTCGATTGAGGTGTGTAAGGCGGGGGTTTAGCGAGCGCGTGATTTGATCCACCAACTAGCAATCACAGATAGGGTCGCGAGAAAGGCGAGTGTCCATGTCCAGCTGCGTGATCGCTGATCGATTTTCGGAAGAAGCCCAGCTTGGGGCGGTGCTGTGTACTGGTTGTTGAATTCAGCTTCGGGGTCAGCGCCACGTTTGATCCATTTGCGTTCCTTGAGCTCTAAATCCTGAAACCAAGCTGAAGCCTGTTCTAATTCTTTCCGGAACGTTTTCTCCAAGGCTTCCAGTTTTAGCTGCGTCGTTTTCGAGGGGCTGGACGTTTGGCTAAAGATAGCGGACTCTGCCAGCTGGCGATATTTTCTGCTTTCGGTTTTTGTTTCGTAGCTTGCTTTCAGCAGGGCGCGAACGGCAAGCCGCTTGCCATCGTTCGGGTAACCAGTCGCCAGGATTAAGTCGGCGGCAGCTTCGAGCAACACGGGTGAATCATGCTTTCCAAATCGCATCATCCCGAGTACGCCCTTCAATGCTTTGGCAGTTTCCTCTGAAATCGCATCGGAATCTTGGGGGTCGATATTGTTGGCTTGAAGAACAAACTTTGCGAAGCCAAATGGCTCAAAAGCGTTGCGTCGTGAATCGTCCAGTGGTAATTGCAGCTGCCCATCGACCTGGCGACTGAGCAGGTACTCAACGAGAAGCTTTTGATAACGTTCACGGCCGAAATGAGCATCGGGGTTGATTTCGAGCGCACGATCGATTTGTTCAAGACCCTCCTCAAATCTGCCTGCGTGAATATAGAAGGTGCCTAGATTGGCGGCGGTTTCGTACACTCCGGGTGAGAGTTTTTCTTTCTGTAGGATGACTTTGATCGCTTGATCGTGTTGGCCGAGCTTGTCATGGGCAACTGCCAAGTCGTCATAGAGCCTTAGGTCGTTTGATCCTTCGGCGATCTTTTTGGAGCGATCTTTGACCCGCCAGCGGTAGAAGTCTGGTGAGTGTCGAAGGAAATGACCCGTGATGAGTTCCAGCGTCGAGGGAAATCGCATCCGCTCCTGCTGCAGCGTATCGCGATCCCACAAGCATGCTTGAGCCGGAAGAATTAACAGTAAGAAAACAAACGTTATGAAGTAACAGGCCGCGCGACGCATTGAGAATCCTTGGTATCAAGAAAGGGGATGCGTATTTCGTTTTTTAACGAGTTCTTCGCGTTGTTTCGGGATGATCGATTGTTTGCCGGCATCTTTCCCTCGTGATTGAAAGGCCAAGCCAAGCTTTATGTTAGCACACGCGATGGCGGGCTACGTCATGAGTGGATCCCAAGTGGCAAATTCGAGATTGGCTTGGTTACTCACCACAACTTGTTTTAAAGAAGGGGGCAATTCGCGCCATGAATGTCGATCGGTTACGATGGGACTGGTAAAACTTTGGTTCGATCAGCTGTGGGTTGCTTTTTTGATGAGAGATTTGAGCATGCTTGTTTTTCGCCCGCTTCTTTTGCTAGCGGTGGTATTTGCCGTTTCCTCACCGGTAGCGTTGGCGGCTGACGGTGAGCGACCTCCGAATATTTTGTTTTGCATTGCGGATGATTGGGGGTGGCCCCATGCAGGAGCTTATGGTGATGCCGTTGTGAAGACGCCAGTCTTCGATGGCTTGGCTCGGCAAGGTGTGTTGTTTGAGCATGCCTACATATCTTCTCCATCGTGTACTCCGTCGCGGGGTGCGATTTTGACCGGCCAGTTCCACTGGCGTCTCGGTGGGGCGGCTAATTTATGGAGTGTCTTTCCGGATCGGCTTGATACTTATCCAGAAAAACTTGCGAAGGCGGGCTACATCGTCGGCAGGACAGGAAAGGCTTGGGGGCCAGGTAGGCCGGAAACAAAGAACCGCGATTTAGCGGGCAAAAACTACAAAAACTTCGCCACTTTTATTGAACAACTCGACCCGGCTAAGCCGTTCTGTTTCTGGCTTGGTTCAAGTGACCCGCACCGCCCCTACAAAGCTGGTAGCGGAAAGCAGAGCGGAATGAAGATCGAGGAGGTTGAGTTGCCAGCCTGTTATCCCGATTCGGATGTCATCCGCAGCGACATCGCTGATTACTACTTTGAGGTCCAGCGGTTTGATTCTCTGGTTGGGGAAGCAGTGAAGCAGCTGGCAAAAATTGGAGCATCGGAAAATACCATTGTCGTAATGACGGGTGATCATGGTTTTCCATTCCCGCGCGGAAAAAGCAATCTGTATGACTTGGGATCACGGGTGCCAATGGTCGTTCGATGGCCGGCAAAAATCTCTGCTGATCGTGTTGTTACTGATTTTGTTAGTACGACCGATTTGGCACCGACCTTCTTGGAAGCTGCTGGATTACCAATTGACGAAGAAATGACAGGCCGAAGTTTAGTGTCGATTCTGAGCAGCGATGTAGAAGGTCGCGTCAGCAAAGATCGGGATGCGATTGTATTCGGTAAAGAGCGGCACGTTCCGGGGCAACTTGCCCCGGAAACCGGTGGTTACCCGAGTCGTGCCATCCGCACCGACGACTTTCTGTTGATTCGAAATTTTCATCCCGAGCGTTGGCCCAATGGCACTCCTGATTATCAGCAAGCTGTGATTCCAAATGCTTGGTTTGCTGACACAGACAACGGGCCGACGAAGTCCTACATCGTCAACAACCAAGATCGTGACGAACAGCATCGGCTCAGCTACGAACTCTGTTTTGGGATGAGGCCGGAAATCGAGTTTTACGATTTAAGAACCGATGCAGAACAACTGAATAACCTGGCGTCGCTTCCTCAGTACAACGCGCAAATCAAAGACTTGTCATCCCGCTTGGAAACTGTGCTAAGAGAATCGAACGATCCCAGGTTGTTGAACAAGGGGGTCACCCAAGACGGGATTAATTTCGACGATTATCCCTACTTGGGCGGAGCACCAAAGTTTCCTCGCGTTAAGTAATCATGGCATGAAGGAGAAGAGAGCATGAACACTGCTGATAATTTGCTGCTGCATGGGCAAAACACGCTGATTTTAACGGGGGATATTTACGAAGACCTGGAGCTTTGGTATCCGAAGCTGCGGTTAGAAGAGGCCGGTTCGCGAGTCGTCGTTGCCGGTCCACAGGCTGGTGCTCACTATTCCGGAAAGCATGGCTATCCATGTGTCAGTGATGCCGCCATCGATCAAATGCACTCGGAATCGTTTGATGCTTTGGTTGTGCCGGGTGGCTTCATGCCAGACAAGCTGCGGCGCGACCCTGTCGTGCTCGATTTGGTACGCGGTTTCCAAGCTGCTCTAAAACCAATTGCCGCGATTTGCCATGGCGGTTGGATCCCGATTTCCGCGGGCGTCTATCAGGGTGTGCGAGTGACAGGATCGCCCGGGATCAAAGATGATCTGGTCAACGCGGGTGCGACCTATGTCGACGCTGAAGTGGTGGTGGACCAAAATCACATCACCAGCCGACGCCCCGATGACCTGCCCGCATTTTGTCGCGCGCTGATCCAGGTGATGACTGATCGGGCCGCAAATTTAGGCTGAATTCGGTTGGAAGCTCGTGTTCCACCGAGCACTCGTTGAGCTGGGCACTCGTTGAGCTGGGCA
>JBMYRF010000010.1:133437-140668 GCA_049602075.1 Rubripirellula sp. | reverse complement strand
GCACTCGTTGAGCTGGGCACTCGTTGAGCTGGGCCCCATTGAGCTGATTGAGTCGGAGCGACGGTCCGTGAATCGGATCGGCAAGACACCACGCGAGGCCCTTGCCCTTGGGGGCTTGCAGACAGTTCAACCCATTAACGCGCGGTCTAGCGATCGCAGCCGCAGCCAGTCAAACGTCTCTACCGTAGCAGTCGTTTAACTTAGGCTCAGCGACGTCAAACTTCTCACCCTGCTCTGGTCGAAACAGGTGCTTCATGCTGTTTGATCGTCGCTGCTGTTGGCGGACTTCGGTCAGGACAGATCGCTATTTGGTGGGGTCATCCTCGACGCGGACCAACAGATATTGTTGGGTCTGTCCATCAGCGAAGTGAAGCAAGACTGGGCAGGTATCACCAGTCAGGTTGGAAAGTCCGGCTTCCATGATCGGCCAATCTTTCCCGCTAATTCCCCAGGCGGTGCGCTGGCTTTCCATGTCAACGGCGCCCTCTACCTGATCAACTTGATCGGTGTCGTTTTTGCAGAGGGTTCCGGCAATCACACCGTCCTTGCTGACAGCAAGTTGGAAGAACATGCTGGGAGGTGGCCCTGAGGCTTCGCCATCTGCCGTAATCGCGAATACACCTAGCGGCATCCAATCATCCTGGCTGACTTGGGCAGCAGTCGCGGTGGTCGGTTCCGGTGCTGTTGCGACGATTGCCTGAGCTTGTTCGGCGTATACCTGTTCGTTCGCTACGATCGAATCTCCGTAATAAACATCGCCACCCTCGTAATAGATATTGTCACCATAGTTGTAGCTGGTCGCAGTGTTTGACCGCCAGGGTGCCCAGTTGGAAAGGACTGCCCAGGTGGTGTAGCGGTATGGTGCTGTCCAACGCCATTGCGCCCAGTAAGGGTGATCCGCCCAGAACGCTCCCCGTGGGTAATTATCACGAACTTGATCGCGGACTTGATCGCGTCGCTCGACGCGATCCACGGTGCGTTGTTGCACATTATCGATCCGATCGGCGCGGTAATTCGTCAGATTGTCATTGCGAGTATCAAGTCGATCTGAGCGGGAATCTTGTCGATTCGATGTGTTGCCTTGCCGGTTGTCGGTGCGGTCCGTGCGATTGTTCGAAACGCTGTCTTGGCGGTCTGTGCGGTTGTTCGAAACGCTGTCTTGGCGGTCTGTGCGGTTGTTCGAAACGGTGTCTTTGCGGTCCGTACGATTATTCGAAACACTGTCTTGGCGGTCCGTGCGATTGTTTGAAACATTATCGCGACGATCGGTTCGGTTGTCAGCGAGCTGCCCATTGCCCGCAGCGGGCCTGCCGGCAGGGAGCGTTGAGGCGGTGGGACGATCTCGGTTTTGCAAGAAATCGGCGGCAGCATTGCCACCGTTGGACGGCATTTGGGAAACGCCCCCATTGGGGCCCGATGGACGCTTCGATCCAGAGGGCATATCGAGAAAGTTTTGTAGTTGTGAGTTGGTAGGTCGATTGCCTCCCGCTGTTCCACTGCCGGGGCGGTTCCCGGTTCCGGGGGAAGGTCGCGTGCCGGTGCCGGGGGAAGGTCGCGTGCCGGTGCCGGGGGAAGGTCGCGTGCCGGTTCCGGGACGTGAGCCTGCGTTGGGAAGATTTCCAGTACTAGGACGGGAGCCAGTAGCTGGCGGTTTGCTGGGACTCGGTCGTGTCGAAGGTGTTGGCCGGGAGGTCGAAGGTGTTGGCCGGGAGGTCGAAGGTGTTGGCCGGGAGGTCGAAGGTGTTGGCCGGGAGCTTGTGCTTGGACGCGAACTCATCGAAGGTGATCGACTGGAAGCAGCACTGCCTCCCCGCGACGCTCCGCCACCTCCGCGTGAGGCACCACCACCGCCACCACCACGGCCCCCGGGGCCGCGAGCAGCGACCTCGCTAGCGACAAAGGCAACCGTTGCACTCAAGAACAATAACCAAATGGCAGTACGTTTCATCTTATTCCTCTATCCGTCTCTCTGATTCTTTTGTTTTGTCTGGAATGATGTGGTGGTGCGGTCAGCCTGTTATTGCTTGACCACCACAACCTCATCAACGTTCGGCAGCAGATCGCCAGCGATGGTCCGCTGGGTCGATTTTAACGTGAATGTATTGTCATCGACGTAGGTAATAATATTGACGGCGGTGGCCCGGCTACCGTCGGAGGTAGTCCCGTGCTTCCGGACATACCAGCGATTCGCGTCTTTTGACCAGCGACCTTCAGAAAAGCCACCATCTGAATCGAAGGTCCAGGAACGAATTTGCTTGTTCGCCGGATCCCAGCCAACAAATTGAATGCCGGAAAGACCAATCCGACCAGCTACTGAAACGGTGAATGATCGTGCGATGAAGTTTTTGTTTTTTGACCATCGGCAATCCGTCGCGACTTGTCCTTCCTCCGCTTGATCGACCCAGCTTCCAATCATCCATTCCAATTCTTTCAGTCGTTCATAATTGGATTGCACAATTGGATTCGGATCATCGGTCACGCGATCGAGTAACCATTTTTCCTCGCGACGAATGTAGACGGCGGAGTAATCAATACTTCGTGAATCAACGGTGTCCGCCGTCATCGTTGCGGTGCCGTTTTCGACCGCAACGTTTGGTGAGACGAAGTCTAACGACTGAACGTCTACCTCCATTTGTAAGCCTTGCTTCGCCTCAAAAATGGCTTCGAATTGGTTAGCGATTTCATCGCGGCCATTGACTTGCTCGCCAGTTAGACGATTGATGTAAACTGCTTCCGGCGACCAAAATGCAGACAAAGCCTTGGCGTCATGTGCATTGAATGTTTCCACATATTTTTTTCCGACACTACGGAGTGCTTCGAGATCCTTGTTCGATGTATCTGCGTCCTGGATTTTCGCAGTTGCAACAGGGGCGGTCGCCGGGACATCCTGAGCCGTGGCATGGAATTGAAAAAACGCCACCTGTAAGAGGGCAAGTGACGGCAGAGTGAATGCTAAAAGTTGCTTCATCTTGTAGCTACCAAAGATTGACTGGGGTAAAGCAGGAGCGGAATCTGTGATTCCGATGCCTGCAATGCGGACGGCGACACGTTATTTTTTTATCAAGTCCATTGATGATCTCCAGTGGAAATCCGCTGAGGGTATCCGAATCCACTTTCCTAACTGGATAGTGTTAGCCATGGTAAGCATTCCGGTGAAGGGGGTACCGTGATCCACTTTAGGATTTCTTAGTGTTGGTTCGATTCGTTGGGTAACTGGTATTCCTTCCGAAGATGACTTTCCTGCTGCGGGGGGGAGGATCGGCAGTCCTGCGGAGAGTTGCGGCGTACCATCTAAAATGGGTTTCCTTGACCAGGTGAATCACTTTGATCAGTCCGGACGGGGCGTGGGGGCCGAGGCGCCCGGAGCGGCATTGCCTTTACCCGACAAGAATTGCGTCGGCCCGCATGTCCGGCCGGACGATGCGTTCCCGAGGTACCTTTCGCTGCCAATCGGAGTCAGCGATTCGCCGTTTTTGGATCGAGCTTTTCCAAAAGCCGCTGCGGCGAAATTGTCTCATCGCACAGCGATCAGCATATTTTCCAACGCTTGGTGCTCGAATTGTTTTGCTTGACGGCGATGGACGCAGCTAGCGAGACCATGAACCCTTACGCGGTTTGTGAAAGTGTTCGGTCGAGGGTTCTCGCGAAGCGTGTTGGCCGATGCCGCTCTAGTGTGTCATGGCGTAGACTGCCAGATTGAGTGCGAGTTGCCGGCCATCTTCAGGCGAGACGCCTCTTCCAGCGTTGCATCGATTGTCCATGCTGAACGCACAACACAAACCATCTTCGCACATCACACTAACCAAACGATCGCCGTAGAATAGTCCTTCAAAGTGAACGTTGACGTTGCGATGCAAGCTCCTGACTCGGTCGATTTGATAGAACGAGTGATAGACGGGATGGTCATAGCCAAGAACCCTTGTCTCCGTTCCAGGAAACACCCGCGTCATTTCACGTCGCCACGCCTTCGGGAATTCAGGGTTGGTGCAACACCCAGAGACAAACAGAAATCCACCATGTTCCAGGTAAATCCTCAGGCTTTCCAGTTCATTGTCTTTGAGGACAAAATCATTGTGCCCATTCATGAACAGAAAAGGTGTTTCGAACAGCTTTGGATCGGTGAAAGCCAATCGCTCCTCATCACCAATCTGGATGGTTGAAACCTCCGAGACCAATTTGGTGAGATTGCGTCCTACCCCACTGCAATCGTTGCCGTTGTTGCGACTGTATTTAATGCGTCCCATAAAGAATGACGCGGAGGGATCGGCCATCGAAAAATCAGTGGGCGATTGCGCGATAGCCGGCATGAAGACAGTGCTCAGCAATGCGATGAGAAATACCGGCCGGAAGGGATGCGTCATTTTGCGTGATTGAGGTTGTCGGGATGCCGCTGTCGTGGTTCGTCTCCTCGACGCAGGGCTAGTTCAAGGAATTGGTCGACGGCGAGCTAAATGAATGGTTTCGTTTTTATTTTTAGGTAAAGATTAAGGCCTTGGCTGAGGGTTTGATTACTCACCTGAAAAGCTCAGATTAGATTCCATCGCTTTCGACAGATCCATTCTAGTGAAACGCAAGTTAGCAGGAGAGTCATTATCCAGCCATTGATTCCCGCAGGGAGAGCATGTTTTTTTTCAACTTGAGGTGGCTGTTGGGGGTTGAGATAAGGTTGCAGCATTTCTGGTGCGTTGGTGAGCGATTCGGCTTTGACCGCAATGCCGCCGCTGATCCCAGCAAATTGCCGCAGGATTTCCATGTTGCGCGATGTATTTGCTAGTTCCACCACTGCATCACGAACGTCAATATCTCGGCTGGCCAGGATTTGATTTCCAGCACCATAAAGGGTTGCGGTAAGGACGCCCGTGGCGTCAGCGGTGAGTGCTGCGGTGGCTTGGTTTCCCGCTTCGATGTCAATCATCTGATCCAAGTGATCTTGCCCTTCTGCGTCTTGGACAAGCAAGCGAACTCGGTGTCGTTCTTGAGTTTCGCTGCCGGTTGCGGCGCGGTGGTCAATCAGCAGTTCAATTCGTTCTCCGGGGACCGGGGCAAGGTTGGTGTGGGATATCGTAAACACCTCACGCCCGGCGTCAGCAAGGTAACGCAGCAGTTGCAACCAAAATCGATCGAAGTGTTCAGGGTTACTTTCGCGAGCTAATCGCCATCGCCATAGATTTTGCATGCAGATTACGGAAGCGAAGCCGTTGCCATAACGCTGCGATGCCATCAAGACGGATCCGTTTTCATCCTCCAGCCATGTCTCGGCTCCCGGTTTGACTTCGTCGACCGAGGCGCGGCTGGTGAATCGAGGCATTTCTCGCCACGCGACTTCGGCTGGCATCTTATCGCTGATCTGAAAGACCGGATGCTGTAACGCAAGCGACGTCGGCTGCAATTGAAAGAGATTTCTAGCAGACCGATCTGAAAGAACTGCAAATCGAACTGGTAGCAGTTCTTCGAGTCGGCTTTCGCGCCAAGAAGCATTGAATGTTTGCGGCCCACCGATCATGAGCAGGCCACCCCCTAGCTCACCACAAAAATCAGCCAGCAGTTGTTGTTGAAACGGGGTGAGGTCGCCAGGCCGCAAGTTTGATAAAACGACCACCCGGAATTCACTCAGCTTTTCCAAGCTGTTTGGAAAACCACCCACCAAATCGACATCGCTCTGGACATTTTCAAAAAATTTTGAGGTGTTGGCAGTGCGACTCAATCCTGACAGGCGAATTGCAGGGTCGCTGCTGGCTGCGATGTTGGCAAATTTGTAATCCCAGGTTAAGCCGCCTTGCACATACAGCACCCGGATTTCTTTCGACTCGGTCACCCGTACAATCGCAGCCGCCGTTGATTTCGCAAGCGTTAATGATTCGGTCGCGGGTGGTAGCAAGCGAAATTCGTAGGCGTGCGTTGCTTCGGAATCCACCGTAACATCGAAATTCTCTGTCCAGGTTCTTGGCCCATCAAAGGCATCGATCCGTCGTTGGTCGATCAACTGTCCGTCTCGCATCAGAAGTAATTGCAGCGAGGGAATTGACTTTCCAGTTGCGTTCAACTTTGCCGATACGCGAATCGTTTGTCCCGGGTCGGCGAGGGAAGGAGCTGTGGCGTCTTCCAAACTAACCACTCGGCCGCCGGCTTGGCTCCCAAAGCCGATGCCAACCATCGGTACGGCACTGGTCACTAACGCCGCGACGGCACGCGAGTGCTCGGTTGTTTGCGTCGTTATTCCGTCGGTCAGTGTGATCGCAACCAGTGGTGGTGGGTCCGATGCCAGGACAGCTTTTAGGATTGCACGACCGAGGTTAGTCGACGGTCCATTCGGCTTTGCCGCGGCAATTTCGTTACCAGTAACTTGTCGGGAATCGTCGGAGAACAAAATCGGTGTGATTTCTAGCTGCGACTGATCGACGGTTGGCAATAACACATCACGAGCAAAACTTACTGCTTGCTGGTATCGACTTTCGTCACCCTCGCGGACGGACATGCTTTCGCTACGATCGATCAGCAAGGCAACCTTGTTGCGGGTCTGCTCTTCTCGATCGGGAGATTGCCAAACGGGACGGGCTGCCAAAAGAATCAACGAGACTAGGAATAAAGCTCGGAGTGCCATCAGGATGGAACGTCTTGCTGGGGGCACGCGCCTGCGTTGCAGCGTGAATCCAGTCCAAACCATGACAGCGACGACAACGCTGCCGCCGATTGTGATCGCCCACGGAACTTGAAAGACAAAATTGGACATGAGCGATTGTTACTGCTGCTCCGACAAAGTTTCGAAGTATTTCTGAATTGATTCGCGATAAGCAGGCGGGAATCGACTCGGATCGACACGACGGCTTGTATCGGGTGGTTGCTGTGATTCGGTCTGAACTGTGAGGTCTTGCTGTAGCGTCTGAATTTGCTCACGAAGGTCTTGGAGTGTCTTCAAATCGACCGGGGAAGTGGGATCTCGCAGTTGGTCGGCCAGTCGCAATGCAACTGAACGAGTGTTCTCGTTACCTCCGTATTGCGATTGAATTCCGGCCAGTAGATCGGCAACACCTCCCTGTTGAAGTGTTTGCTTTGCATCTTGCGACAGTTTGCCTTGATTCGCCTGGCGTGCAGCCGATTCGAGTTGGGCCAATCCACGTTGGATCGCCTGCTGGCCGCCGGGGCGAAGTCCGTTTTGCCCACTCGCTTGGCGTGGGCGTAGGCCACTGGACTGGCCCTGCTTGCCACTGGACTGGCCCTGCTTGCCACTGGG
>JBMYRF010000010.1:122556-133338 GCA_049602075.1 Rubripirellula sp. | reverse complement strand
GCCACTGGACTGGCCCTGCTTGCCACTGGACTGGCCCTGCTTGCCACTGGGGTTTTTCCCATGGCCCGCTGGCCGCTGGCCGCTTGCTTGGGACACGCCAAGTGCTTCGGCGAGGCTTTGCAGTTGTTTCTGCAGCCCGCTCGCGGCAGATGCCGTTTGGTCTTCTCCTTTTGACTCAGCCAAACGGTCACTAGCGGCGTTGAGCTGTTGCTGACGATTTTCGGCGTCTGTCTGCGGCGCATTGGGTGCGTTGCTATTCGCGGATGAGTCGGGGGACCCTGCGGTCGCCTGGGATGGCTGGCCCTTAGATGGTGATACCCCTTCGTCGCCATCGCCCCCACCTGGTTTTCCGCCACCGGTGTTGGGGCCACCCGGATTCGTACCACCCGGATTCGTACCGGAATTGGGGCCAGCCATTTCGCATGCCTTGGCACCGACATCTTTGCATTGCGCTGCGGTCGTCTGTTTTTGTTGATCGGTGACTTGTTGTGGGGATTTCGCCATCTCGCCGACCCGCTTTTGCAAGCGTTCAATCATCTCACCGATGCGTTGTTTCTCGGAGACTCCCTGTTGCCGCTGGTGCTTTTCGAGTGCTTTGTCAAGCTCCTGCAATTGCTTGGCAGCTTGATCAGCCATCTCGGGTGCATCCGACTGCTGGCCATCGAGCGACCGCGATGTCTGCTGCATTGCTGATGTTGCTGCTTGGGTTTCCGGCTGCGTTTGCTGGAACGGGGCGGGATACTTTTCGATCGCCTGTTGCATTTGTTGCTGCAGGTCGAGCTGTTGTTGGGCGAGTTGTGAGAATTGTTTCTTGAGCGACCGATCGGTGAACGCCGTGCGTTCGATCGCCTGCTGTTCGAGCAGTGTTTTCTGAACTGCCGCGCGTGCCGCCTGCATGGATTCTTTCTGTTGTTGCATTCGGCGAAGATTGGAGGCGAGTTGTTGTTGATCCAATTTGGATTCCTGATTCAGCATTTCTTCGCCCAGCGAAGCGACGAGCTTTTCGAGTGATTTACCGATCTTATTCGCGATGGCTGATCGCTCGGTTTCGTCTGCCGTTTGCCGAATTGCGTCACATTGCTCGTTGAGCTCATTCGCGAATTTGGGTGTCAATTGCTCTGCCAACTCAGACCGGTTCGCCGAGTCATCATCCGAAGCGTCGGTGGATTGTTTGTCTGACAATTGCTGAAGTTGATCAACTAGATTTTGTGTTTCCTCGGTGGTCTGTGTGATTGACTCGGGTGAGGATTGGTCAGGGCTGCCTTGGATCGCTTGGTATTCGCTGCGATTAATCTGCAGCCTTTCTTTAAGGGTGTTTTTTTGAAGCAATTCGTTGGCCATGGCCCGCTCCCTCAATTTTTCGGCCAATTGGTTTAGGTCATCGGCTGCTTGTTGGGCTACTGTCTCGGCGTCGGACGATTCTTGTCGCAAGCTCTCGGATGATTTAGCGAGAGAAGTTTCGGCCTGCTCTGAAAGCGACGTCAGATCGCCAAGCAAGTTTTCAAACGTCTGTTGCAACGATTCAAATTGTTGTTGTACCGCATCTTGCTCAGCCGTCAGCGCAGGGTATTGGTTCTCATCTGAGACCGGTAATTGATCGACGAGTCGTTCCTGCTTTGCGGCCAGCGATTCCATTTGTTCGGCGACCGCAGCCGTCCGTTGCGTTTCTCGATCCAATCTATCCAGTAGTGCAGCTAATCTTGGGTCAGTCAGGTTTGCCCCTTGCAAACGCTCTTGTTCAATAGCCTCGACCGTGGATTGATCGAAGGCTTCTGGATGCTGCTCCACCAGGTGAGAGAGCTCCCGACGTGCTTCCACTAATTTCATCAGCGCTAGCTGTTCCATTTCTAAAGCACCGATGGGATCGTGGTTGTCCAATACCGTTTCCGCTTGTTGCAGCAGTCTGCGAGCTGCTTGCATTGCGGAATCGAATGATTCGGTGGCGTCGAAGGGCAAGCGTTGCTGCATTGTGCTGCGTGCTGTTTCCGCCGACATCGCAAGCTGGCCTTCTCGCCGAGCCAACGCGTCCATCCGCCCGATTTCTGTTTCGCTGGCCTTGGTCTTCAGGGGTTCGGTCTTCAGGGGTTCGGTGTTCCGGATGACCTGCTGCTGTTGGAGAATTAGGTCGCTGATTTCTTCCAAACGTTCGATGGCTGATTCGGGCAGCTCGTCGAGTTGATCGCGGGAGGGGATGATTTCCACGAAGTAGGTGGTTGATTCGTATTTTGATTCATCATCCGTTTGAGCCACGGCTCGATAGATCGCTAGGTCCCAAGTGCTCATGCCGAGTTCGCTAGGTTTCAATGTGGGTTGAAAAACGCCATAACGCGGGTCTTCGGCAAGCGGCAAGTTATGTTTGGTTTCCGCATTTTCGAGGTCGGAAGTTCCCCAAGTTTCTTGGTTGACCGACGTTTCCCAATAGACCTCAGAAAGCGGTCGGTCAGACGCAGCCTCAATCATCAATGGGACTTCTTCGTATTTCGTCAAGCGGAGATTACGGCCTGGTTCGCTGATGCGAATCTGTCCCCATGGCTCAGTTGCGGCATCCGCCAAGGTAGGTTCGTCCTGATCCTCGAACGAGGGTTCTGGGATCGCCAATTGATTCTTTGCTTGGGATGACTCCGCTTGTTTCGTTGCCTGCTTTGCGGCCAGCAATTGAAAGGGTTGATAGTGTTGATAGAAGCGAATGGTTCCCAGAAGCAACGCGAACATCACGGTGATGTAAATGACGGTGTTGAACCACGAAAATGGGCTCCGTTGCCGATTCTTTCGCAGCACCTCGGTGGCCTGCCGTTCAATCGGTTTTCGGTACATCTTGGCGGAGAGATCCGTTGGGCGATGTTCCAGTTCCACGACCGCATTCAAGCGATCCATCAATCGCGGCTCTCCATTCTCCACCGATTCGGCTAGCCAGCGACGTTTGAGTCGGCGATCGAGTGAGATGACGATCCCGACGAGCCAGCCGAGGACATTTAATAGAGCAATGACCACCAGGATGGTGATCGCCAGGGAATAATCTTCGATCCAACCTTGGTGAATGAGGACTCCGACAGAGAGTCCGGCGGTCAATCCAACCGAGATGGCAATGGCAGTCGTCTTGATGACACGCTGCCATTTCCAGATTCCCGCCGCGTTGGCAAGTTGCTGTTCGAGTGTGGTGTGGATCACTTTAGCTCGGGTGAAAGGGAGTCAGAAGCTGAGTGTGATGGAAAACCGATGCGAATTTTGCATTCCGCGTACAAGCAAGGTCAGGTAAAGGGATCCCGCGATACGACTTTCTTACGGGGCTCAACCCGGCCAAAAGTATTCTGCGGCGGAGTGAAAAAACGTTCTTCGGTACTTTGGACGAAGTTACCGTTCACAAAAACAACGTCCGATCGGTGGCTAGTGCATCGATTTGATCCGTTCATGGATTTGCTCTCCGACTGGCAACAGCGCCGTAAACCGATTCGATGACGAACGCAGCTAAGGCTGCCAATATTAAATACCACCCATACGGCTGCCGGAGTGCCTCCGATTCCGCCAGTTGGATCGCATCGGTCGCTGATTCGGAATCCAATGAGCGACCGTCATCCGGTTGGGTCCACGAGGCCACGGCAGTCGGTGCGAAGTCATATCTCAAGTCGGATTCCAGTGGCGACGGGTTTACATCCAGAATCGCGTCGATTCGATCCCCTTCACTGTACTGAATTCCGTAGTGGCCTGGCCGAGCAGAGGCCAGGAAATTCGCAGTGAGATTGACGACTGGAATGCGAACCGAATCGGTCTCGCTGAAATCTGTTTTGCCTGTAGTGGGGTCGATTCGAGAAACCGTGATTTGGTCAACGATCGTGCCAGGTGGAAGTTCCCAGGCGACGGACTCGCCCGGTTCATATCCGGCAACGGAAGTCGATTGCCCACGAAGATACTCGAGGCACTTATCTAGGAACGGGATAAATGTGGGATGGATGGGCCAATTCGTATCTTGCCGCTCAAAAGCAAAAGCAAAGACAAGCATGCGTCCTGAACCGAGCATTGACTCAAACAGCAGAGGATCGCCTGAGGCCGAGAAAGCAAGCGGACTCGCTTCGCGGACTTTCAGTCGGCGGTAGCTATTGAATTCGATTTCTTCCAGATTTCCCATCTCGGCAAATTGGAATGGAGCAAACACCGGATGTTCCGCAAAGACGTAACGAAAGGTTGCCGGAGATATTGATGTGGGTTGGTCAGATGGCATTTCGATCCCCAGTTCTCGTAGAAAGCCGGTGATCAGTGGTGTTGCTTGATCCACCATCAGCATGACCCCGCCTCCGCGACTGAGGTCATCGCGAACTGCGTCACGGACTTTTGCTGACATCAATGCTTGACCATCGACGCAAAGCACATCTGGCGGCGTTTCGCCTTTGCGATCGACCAACACCGAGGAGTCAGAGTTCTGCACCTCCCACCGAGCCTTCATTACTTGTGGGTCGAGCGCGCGGCGGAGGAACAGCGACTCCGTAATCAGTTCGACGCGACCTGCGCGTTGTGGCGGCAAGGAAAAAACGACCCTATCGTCGCCCGCCAAGGCATTCCTCTCGTTGCCTGCCAAGGCATCACCGTCTGTTTCAACGATCACTTCGCCAAGTACCCATTGGTCAGCATTTGCTTCCCATTCAGCGACAACCGTACCGGATGCGATGGACGCATTCGCTTTCGGTTCAAGTGTGATGTCTTTCCGGAAGACTTCACGACCGCGATCGAGAAAGATGACCGAGATCTTCTGTGGTGTTGGCTGACTCTCTGCGGACTGAGGGAACTCTACTTGCCGAGTCAAGGTGACGGTGGCCTCCAACCAAGGCCGTCCCTCACGTTCGATTCGTCGGGCCATTGGGTCAGACAGGCTAAGATTTGCGGGCGTGGTTCCCCGTGAATTTGGCAGCGAAACCTCAATATTCGGTTGTAGGAAGGGGGGAGCGTTTTCACGCATTGCCCATTGATTGGCTTGGCTGTCACTGAACAGGATGATGTGTCGCTCGGTGCCGAGTGACGTCTCCAGCATCTCCGTGGCGGAACGGAAGGCATCGAGAAAATTTCCTCGCTCTGCGGATGGAGCCAGTTGCCGAACGGCATCGGCAGCGACGACGGGGTCATCGCCAAAGCGGACCAACGTCTTGGCCGTGGTCGCTAATTCGATGACGGCGATTTGGGTGCGCTGATCATTGGCTGCCAATTCGGTGGCAATCGCATCACGGGCAGTTCGGAATGAATCATCAACTTGATGACTGAGCGTGTTGTCTAAAATGTACACCCGGCTCTCGTCCACAATCACCGTGTTTTGATCTTCAACGTACGGCCAGGCGAAAGCGGCAACCAGTAACAGCAAAGCCAGCATTCGCAGCAACAGCAGCGGCCAGTTTTGCGGCCACATCGGTCGTGCCTTCGCGATTGGTTGATCGTCCAGAAAGCGGAGGGTCGAAAATTCGACCAAGTTGCTTTCGTCACGACGGCGGAGATGAAGCCAAATGGGGACGCCAACGGCAAGAACACCCAACGCCATGAGCGGATAAAGGATGCTCATCGTTACATCAACCGCTGACGTTCATGAAGGAACAGTGACAAGGCTTGCCACGGTTCTTGATCGGTTCGTAGCACGCAATGGGGAATTTCGAGTGACTGAAACAGGTCGTGGTATTCCTTGAGAAACGATTCAAATCGCTTGAGGTAGCGATCCCTTGCAGTGTTTGGGTCGACTGTTCGTCGTTCTTGAGTTTCCAAGTCTCTGAAAACGGAGGCTTGCTCGAAAGGGAATTCGAGCTCGTCTCGATCAAGTACCTGAAACACGAGGCACTCATGGCCAAGAAACCTTAATTGCTGAAACGATTCACGAATCCCATCCGCGTCTTCTAATAGATCCGAGAAAAACAGGATGACACTGCGACGATGAATCAGCCGAAGCATATGTTGCAGCAACTCGGCTAATCGTGGACCACCTGTAGGTTGGATGTTCTGAAGATGGCCAAGCATGATTCCGAATTGGCTTGGTTTTTGAGACGGTCGGATAAACTCCGACCCTTGGGCCAGTTCGTCCATCGTGAGCAATCCCACCGCGTCGTTTTGACGAAGTGCGAGTGATGTCATGGCTGCGGCGACGGCTTTGGCAACTTCTAGCTTGGATGCCCAGGCATCGCTGCCCCGGTAGTTCATCGATCCGCTTGTATCGATCACCAGATAGATCCGCACATTCGTCTCTTGCGTGTATTTTTTGACACACAGTCGATTGCTGCGAGCATAAAGTTGCCAATCGAGATGTCGTAGATCGTCTCCTGGCTGGTAATCGCGATATTCGCTGAACTCGACGCTGATGCCGTGGAATGGGCTCTTGTGCAAGCCGTGCAAGAATCCCTCCACGATGTAGCGAGCTTTCAGGTCAAGGCTTAGTAGCAGTGACATGACTTTGGGATCGAATCGATCGATCAATCGCTCGTGCTGGCGAACCGCCATCAGGATTATCCTCGGCCGGTCGCGGCTTGTGGGATTTCAGCCAACAAATGCTGGATGATGTCGTCCGCTGACTGGCCTTCAGCATCCGCGTGGAAACTGCGGATAATCCGGTGGCGTAGCACCATCGGTGCGATGGCTTTTACGTCTTCGCAGGCAACGTTGAAGCGACCGTGCGCTGCTGCCCGAGCGCGGCCTGCCAAGATCAGGTTCTGGCTGGCTCTCGGGCTGGCACCCCAGCGAATCCAACGCGCTACGCTCGTTGATGCACCGTCTGAGGAAGGGCGGGTGGCACGAACCAGGCGGGCTGCATAGTCAATGACGTTGGCTGATGCCGGGATGTGTTCGATAGCATCGCGATACAACAGGATGTCGCGGCGCGACAGTTGCGGTCGCAAGCCTTGAAGTGGCGTGAACGAGTGTCCTGCCACAATTTGTTTTTCTTCTTCAAGCGATGGGTAGCCGACCTCTAGCTGAAACAGAAAACGGTCGAGTTGGGCTTCGGGTAGCGGGTACGTTCCTTCTTGTTCAATCGGATTTTGCGTTGCCAGCACGAGAAACGGTTCGGGTAATTGATCGGTCCGTCCTGAAACCGTGACCGTCCGCTCCTGCATCGCTTCCAACAAAGCTGCTTGTGTCTTGGGAGGCGTTCGATTGATTTCGTCGGCCAGCAACATCTGTGTGAAAATTGGACCTTTGATGAATTCAAATTCGCGATGCCCTGATTCTTCCTCCTGCAGAATATCGGTCCCCGTGATGTCAGGTGGCATGAGGTCAGGCGTGAATTGAATTCGCTTGAAATCTAAGTCGAGCACACGAGCCAAGGCGCGGACCAATAGCGTTTTCGCCAGGCCCGGTACGCCTTCGATTAGGCAGTGCCCATAGGACAACAACGCGTATAAAATCGCCGCGGTGTTCTCTTGTTGGCCAACGACGCATTGCCCCACCTCCTGCTGGATTGCTTCGACTTTGGCAGGCAGGGTTGCCAGAATATCGGCTGCATTCTCGGGAGTGACCGCCATCACCGTCGCGTCTTCTTCTAAATGATTTGGAAGGAGGTGATCGAAGTCTGGATCCGGCATTGAATTTCCCGAGTGATGTTCATAACGGTGCGGGCAGAGCAAAAGCCTACTTGAATTCGGCGGCTAAACCCCTCTTATGGTAACACGGCTTGAAGCCGCACGCTGGTAGGGCGCGAATTCTGCCAGGCTTCGGGTGTTTCCCCTGGGAGCCCAGAGACAAAGAGCCTCCT
Source organism: Rubripirellula sp. (assembly GCA_049602075.1). Taxonomy (GTDB): domain Bacteria; phylum Planctomycetota; class Planctomycetia; order Pirellulales; family Pirellulaceae; genus Rubripirellula. The sequence goes on along the minus strand of JBMYRF010000010.1, from coordinate 125,627 downwards.
TGCCAGAGACCCTCCCTGTTCTTCGGCAACCATTAACCGAATCAACGCGATGATGGAGGAGTTCGTCACTACTGTGAACCAGGATCCGTGTTCCCAGCGGATGCTTTACCTTCGCTCATCGTCGGTTTGTGCCACTGAAAGGGTAGCGGCCAGTTGCCCCGCTGTTGCTCAAGAGGCAGACTACCTCTCTGAAGCAGGCAGCTTTGGTTGGCATGCAATGGTTTTGGGGGCCTGGTTTTTTCGGTGCACTCGGTACCGAGTACGTCCAGGCTAGGAGCTACGAAGCCTGAATGATCGCGGAAATCCGCTAAGAACCAAGGTCCCGTTACGGCCGGAACGCTCAGGCAAGTTGCAAGGTTGGAGACCTCTTCTCCGCCAGGTACCGCGCGAGAGCAAACGCCCAGGTTCCGTCGACCACTTTGATCAGTTGCTTGCAACCGCGACGGCAGTCACGTGCGAAAAGCCAACCTGAACCGACGTTTCATTTCGTTGCACTTCGCTGAAACGCTGCCCATCTGAGCGAGTTTGCTCCAAGATCGCTTTTCTCGCCAGCTCGCGATAACGCATAGACAGACGTCGTGCCATGACCAAGCCATGGTGGGGTGAGGATGGGTAGCGAAACGTTTCTAAAGGGGTGGGCGACATCTCGAACGGTTATCCCAGGACAAGCCATCACATCACGATGGCGAAATCGATTGAATCAGTGGACTATTATCGTTTGGCAACCCATTCGTGATAGAGAGTTCTTGTCGACGAGTTCATAAAAATTGCGATGGCAGGTTTTTGCCCCCTTGCAAGCGAGTAGGGGGTGCCGCTGCGACGGAATCAAGATCGGAAAATCGAATAATAAAACGTTGCCCCGAAAAAAGGTGTCATCGCAGGGTGTCGCAACGAGATTTTTCGAGTCACGCCATTTTCAGTGACAGGTTTCACGGTCGGCGGACGCACGGTCGGCTGCGTTAATGCGGGGCGTTCTTAATGAGAGGGCCATTGCGGAGAGGGCTTTCGGGGCAAGCTCCGATTGGTCGATCGTTGGCCAACTGTGTTTTCGCCAACGCGTCATGCTCTTACCGATCGGCCGGACAATCGCGATGCCCATCATTACTAGGTTCCACCATGACTTACTGGGAAAAATCTGTGCGGATATCCCGCGCTCGGAGCACTCGCCGGATCTGGTCGTGTTTGTCTTCGGTTTGATCGTCTAATTGATCCACATCGTCTGCTGTTCGCCTCGCTTTGCCCACTTCGGCCAGACTCGCGAGTGCACGCATTATTTCCGGTGCGATGTCGGCTTTCGCTGCATCTTCGACGGTATCGAGTACATCATTAATGAAGTCGAGATAGTAGTCGTTTGTCGCGTTTCGAGATGCAGGGGGCCCGTGGGGCTGAGCGATACGCTTCATGCGACTGTAAAGCGCTCGCAACCGCATGAAGAACTCGTAGTCCGTGTCATTGTCAATATTGAACCCCTGATTCGTGTCGAGAGCAAAGCTCGGTTGGAGCGTTTCGGGAGCCGAGGGGGTAAGCGGCTCGGTTGTTCGTGCGCCGTTTGGAGGAACCAAATGCGCGACAACATCCGGATGCAAATAGATGGTGGTGCCAATTGCCAGGATTGAACAGATGATCGCGCCGCCGACGAGGTTGGCGATCACGGCGTAGCTGTGGAGTCGATCGACTTTGTCGGAGAGCTTTGTGACTTGCTGCGAGATCTTGAGTTGCTCGTTCAAGAGTTCTTTGGATGTGATCGGCCGTGCCTGCTCCGCTGAGAACGCCTCGCTCGACTCGCGGCGGTTCGGCAAGCTTGCCCCGTCGATTGCTGCAAGAAAGGAACTCTCTTTTTTCGATTCGCTGTCCGTTGGTATTCCGCGTTCTCTTGTGACATCATAGGGAGCTCCCTGTTCCGGAGTTCCAGCCGCAGGCGCATTCGGCGTCTTATGCTTCTCTGGCATGTTTGCAGCCTCATTGATGTGTTTGGAAATCGGATCAGGAGCGGTTCGGCATGCACTTGGGTTGCTAATCCAGGGTACCATTGTTCCTCGATGCGAACGTGACGATCCGGCTCAATGGTGATTTTCAGCAGCGAGTTCGATGTTTGGTTTGGTCGTTGGTGACCGCGCGTTTGGGCAGCTCTAGCTCTGCAGGGTCGTCGCATGAGGAACAGGCAACGTTTCGAACCGATTGGAAACTGCGATGGATGATCCAGATTATGAGGTACACCCGCTCGATCGCGATTATTCCGAGGTGGAGTCAGTGTCCCGTCCGAGACTTAAAATGCCCGAGGGCAACGTTCATCGAGCAGGGATTTTTATTTTCTTAACCGGCTTTGTGACCCTGCTTGTGACTGCCGGACTGCTTGGGATTTTCCGCGGTTCGGGCCCGCTTGAGACGATTGGTAGCTACGGGCACCGGCTCGCTATGATCATGATTCTCGGCGGCGGGATTTTGATTCTGATTGGTTTGAGAATTCGGTCCATGAAGTTGTTCAAACACCGCAAGGGATCGGGTCTCACGTCTCGCATCGCCGCGGTGGCGATTTTGTTGGCGGTCAATGTGGTGGTGTTGGTCGTCCTTTACGTGGCGATCAATCTGTTCAGAATCAACCTCAACCAAAGCAGTTTGATCGTGTATTCAGTGATTAACACCGTTTTCCTGGCGTTGATGGCAATGGTGGCGGTTTATCATCGAGGGGTGATGCGTGGTTTCGCGATTGGGGTGCTCACTGCGGCCTTTCTTGGCTCAAACGGCTTCAGTGAATATTCCATCTATGTCTACGGCGGATCACGACCTTCGGGGGCCTTTTTCTATTTGTCCCAGCGTTTGTTGACGCTTCAGTTTTGCGGCATGTTGTGTGCTTGTTATGCGGCGTTTGCTGAGCGTAAGAGGGATTCAAGCGATGAATCGGCGGATTCTTAAGCCAGCAAGTGATCGCGTTGCTCATAAAGATCGTTTTGCTCATAAATTCAGGACACGCGAAGAATTCGTGACCCGAGGGCAGGGGAATGTCTAATCGACTGGGTTGGGATAGAGGCGATGGTTTGGGATAGAGGCGATGGTTTGGGATAGAGGCGGTC
>JBMYRF010000010.1:0-122458 GCA_049602075.1 Rubripirellula sp. | reverse complement strand
GTTTGGGATAGAGGCGATGGTTTGGGATAGAGGCGATGGTTTGGGATAGAGGCGGTCTAGCTCGGATGTCCCGTTGAATAGCTCTCGCCGCGATCAGCTGATTTGAGCGTGCCTGCCGGATTATCTGGACGATTCGGTATTAATCTGCTTTTAAAGTCGTATGGTGAAGTTGCGTTAAGGCGTCTAGAAGTTCTTGTCGCTGGTTCTCATGGATCAATAAAGCGCGATGATCCAAGACGAATAGTCGCTCTCCAAAAATCTTTGAATTTCGTGCTTCCACTGGTTTGCGGCAGCGGCGCGAGCTGCATCGGGACGCGGAGCGAAAGCCAGCACCGATCGGGAGGTTTCGATCTTTGGCTGTTTGGATGATGCTCGCGCGGTGCGTCTCGCTTTCAGCGATCCAGGCCGTTTTGTAGTGGGCCGGAGATGTCTGGGGCTGGGGATTCTCGATCATCTGCCAGTGCGGCATCGCCGATTGGTGTTTTTTAAGCCATGCGACATTGGCTGCCCTGCGTTGGTTGAGTTCAGCCAGCCGGTCGAGTTGGGGGGGAATGGTCGCTGCCTGCAGGGGAGAAAGTGGAAAGGCTTCACCGGGACGGTCTAATATCGGTCCAAGTCGGGCTGCCAGGCGTTCGGATTTTGTTAGCAACGCTCCACCGCAGCCGGCCGAGATCAACTTGCTGCCGCCAAAGCTGAGGGCCGCTACGTCGCCGAATGAGCCGGCTGGCTGGCCGGCGATTGTCATTCCCACTACCTGGCAGGCATCTTCAAACAAGAGCCAGTCATATTCATCGCATATCAGCCGAATCGCTTCGATTTCGGCAGGTTGCCCATATAGATGGGTTGCGATCACTGCCCGCACCGACGGGCTGGCTGCCGCTTCTAGTAGGTTCGGGTCGAGCGAGGCGTTTTTTGGGGACACGTCGACTAAGACTGGGCGAGCTCCGACCAATTCAACAGTTCGGAAGTTACCTGGATAGTCGTAGGCGGCGAGGATGACCTCGTCACCTGGTCCGATCTGTTGGGTACGGAGCGCGATTTCAAGTGCCGCAGTGCCGCTGCAGCAAAGGCGTGCGATGGGAGTTTCAAAATCTCGTGCAAGTCGTTTCTCAAGCTGCTTGCAGGTGTCGCTGTGGTATTGGCCCCATTCCCCGGACTGCAAAACTGATTCAACCGCTTGGTCTATTTCGGGCCAATCGGGGGGCCAGCTCGGACATTCAAAGGTCACGTTGACACTCCATTTCCGTTTGATTGTTGGCAAAAAACGGGCCATTGAAGGAGTTTTTTATCGCAAGTGCTGGAAACTGCTGGGCTTGTGACGTTTTTTGCCCTTCCATATCATGCGTCATTCAATGCACCCCTGAGTTTTCGGCCAACCCCGGTCGTAGGGATACCCGCCTTAGATGCGGAAGGTTTTCTGTTGATCTTCGAAGACTACGCTGCCCGAGCGGCTGATTTAACGAGCAGCTGGAGCATCCTGGCTCTTGCGGCGGATGATCCGCAGCCGACCAGCACGATCGGCCAAGTCCTGAACAATCCGCTCACGCCGATCGTTGGTTTGTTTCTGTTGTTCTACTTCATCTTCATCAAGCCAGAACGCCGTCGCAAGGCGGAAGAAACGCAAAGGATGTCGAGTTTGAAGAAGAATGATCGGGTCGTCACGATCGGCGGGATCCATGGGATGATTGTCGCCGCACCTCCGAACAGCAAAATAATCACGATCAAGATCGACGAAGCCGGGAATACGCGGGTGAAGATTAATCGCTCAGCGATTGCCGCGGTCGTCTCAGACAAGGGTGACGAATCCGATGCGACAGCGAGCACGGAGATCGCTCCGGAGACGAAGAATACTTAACCAAAGACGAAGAAGACTTAACCAAAATTATCAAGCGGCCGACCGCTTTGAAGGATCATTCGATCCCAAGCTCCCAAGGCTTGATATCCTCAGAAACCACGAATCCCCGATTCAGAAATAACGATGGACTGCTTTTTCTTTCAATCTGCGATGCTTGACTACTTCACGCTCGCCCAAACCAGTGCGGGAGCCGTCTCGAGCGGGATTTCCGGCTCGCAGTATTTGGCGGTGTTTGTTGTCTTGCTCATTCTGGTTGTGCCGTTTGTTTTCGGCGGTTTACTTGCCAAGTCGCTGAAGATGCCTAACGCAGGCACCCGGCTAGGTTGGTTGCTCTTGGCCCTGGTGGCGAGTGCAGCGGTGCTATCTACTGCTTGGCCCAAGCTAGGTGTCGATCTTCGTGGGGGGACCATCTTGGTCTACGAAATCGATGCCGAGAAACTCCGGGACATTGACGAAGAGGGCGGGCAGCGAATCACATCAGATGATTTGATCGGTCCTCTAACGAGGCGGATCAATCCCAGTGGAACCCAGGAGATTATCCTGAGGCCCTACGGCGAGTCGCAGGTCGAGATCATCGTTCCCGAGGTCGATCAGAGCGAGGTCGACCGGATCAAGAACCTCGTTGCTGAAGCGGGCATTTTACGTTTTGCGATCCTCGCAAACCTGTCCGATCACGCGCCGCAATACAACCTCGCGGTGGAGCAGGCACGCCCGGAAAATAGTCTAGGGCTGCGAACAAGCCCGAACGTCAAGAACGCGGCTGGCCAAATAGTCGCTTTCTGGGCCAAGATTGACCGCGAAGCCGATGCAGACGGTAATCGTTCGGGGCCGCTGCGAGTGGATGTTTCTGCCGCAATCGTCCGCGATCCGGATACCGGCGAAATTCTTGAACTCCCGGCTCTGTCGGAAGCCGCGATGGCGGAATACATTGACGAACAAGGGATGTCGGGCCTCGAAACGCTGATGATTTTGAGCCCTGAAGACGAGTTGAACGTGAAGGGCAGCGACTTAGCGTTCGCAGCCAGCACTTTCGATCAGAATGGCGCGCCTGCGGTTGCTTTCACGCTGACCGATCGGGGGTCCGGTAAGTTTTACGCGCTCACCAGCGACAATAGCCCGGATGGCACTCGGCAGCGGCGGCTAGGAATTGTGCTGGATGATAATCTGCTTTCCGCGCCGAATATCCTGCAGCCGATTCGAAAAGAGGGCCGTATCACCGGGCGGTTCACCCGGGCCGAGGTGCAGCAACTAGTCGCCGTTTTGAAGGCGGGGCAGTTGCCAACCGCACTGACGAAAGAACCGATCGCAGAAAACCAAATTGGTGCTACCCTCGGCGCGGACACCATCGAAAGCGGTTACCGAGCAATTGGTGTTTCGCTCGTCTTGGTGCTCTTGTTCATCCTGGTCTACTACCGTTTTGCCGGCATCATTGCCTGTATCGCTCTAGCGATGAACTTGGCGATGATCTTGGCGACGATGGTTTTGATTAACCAGCCGTTAACGCTGCCCGGTTTAGCTGGCTTGGTTTTGACTGTCGGGATGTCGGTCGACGCAAACGTGCTGATTTTTGAAAGGATTCGCGAAGAACTGAAAAAAGGTGCGGCGGCGAGAATGGCGATCCGCAACGGATTCGGAAAGGCAACTGTAACCATCATCGATGCCAACCTAACCACCCTGATTACTGCGATCGTGCTCTACGCAATCGGGACCGATCAGATTCGTGGCTTTGCCGTCACGTTGATTCTGGGCATTTTGTTCTCGATGTTTACCGCGATTTACGTCTCGCGAACTCTGTTTGACATTGCTGAGCGGCACGGTTTCCTTTCACTGGGGATGTCCGACGGCGTGAATGCTGTAAAGAGCATGATTGCGGGTGAGTCTGGGCTCGATTTTATCAGTAAAGGCAAGTTCACTGTTGTGATGTCGGGCGTGTTGGTCGTCGTCGGGCTCGGGGCGCTCGTGTCTCGCGGGAAAGGCATTCTCGACATCGACTTCGCCGGCGGTGCCTCGGTTCAGTTCAGGCTGTCTGAGTCACAGGAAGCCAGTGACGTTCGCGAGGCGATCGCGAAGCAAATGACAAACAAGGATACCGGTGAAGAGGTTGTATTCACGGTTAACGGTGTAAGCATGCAGGGCGTGCCCGATGATACGGTCTACAAGGTCGATGTCTCGAGTGCGATCGGCAATGAGAAAGAGGATGCCTTAACGGCCTTGAAGACAGCGATTACCGAGGCCTACAAGGAATCCAGTGTTAAACTGGTGACATATCACATCGATCAGTTGCCTGCAGAGGATGCACGTCGCCGGTCTGTTCTTGATTCAAATGGAGTCCTGTTGACGGCCGCTAGAGCTCAAGAGGATGTCGCCGGCGAATCGGATGAAGTCGAAACTGTTGTCGATGTTGAGGCTGATTCTCCTGCTGTTAATGATCAGGACGCGGAAGTCGACATCGCGGAAGCGATTTCGGGCGTTGGTGCAAGGGTTTCACGTATTCTTGAACTCAGTCTCGAGGTTCAAGGAGATCGCGAACCGGCCACAATGGGTGGCATTAGCTTAAAGGATGCACTTGTTTCGGCAGCCGCTGGCATCACTGGTCAGGATGGCAATGCGATTGTGCTTAGTCCGCGGGTGATCGAGTTGAGGCCACTGGAGTCCGAAGGATCCAAGTCTATCGCTGAATGGAACCCCGAGTCATCGCTTGGCTTTACGAAGTGGGAGGTCAAGTTGCCCCTTGATGCTGCTGATGCGGATGCCGTGATCGGGGCCCTCAAAAACAACATCGAAGCGGAGCCAGTTTGGATTAGTAGCAGCAGCGTTGGTGCTCGTGTGGCTGGAGACATGATCGGACGAGCGTTTGGTGCGTTGTTCGCCTCGCTGTTGTGCATCATTGGATACATTTGGTTCCGATTTCAGCGAGTGATGTACGGGTTTGCCGCTGTCGCGGCTTTGTTGCATGATGTGATGATCACCCTCGGTGCAATCGCCGTCAGTGCCTATGTGGCCGATGCATTGGGCTTCTTGCTGATCGATCCCTTCAAAATCAGTTTGACCGTTGTCGCCGCGATCCTGACGATCATCGGTTACTCGTTGAACGACACCATCGTTGTCTTTGATAGGATTCGTGAGACCAAGGGAAAGGCACCTCGCCTGACTGGCGAAATGATCAACACCAGCATTAATCAGACACTCAGCCGAACCTTGTTGACGTCGTTGACGACGTTGATCGTTGTGTTGCTGCTGTACTGGTTCGGTGGGGATGGCATTCATGCCTTCGCGTTTGCGTTGGTCGTTGGCGTGATTGTTGGGACCTACAGTTCGATCTTTATCGCAAGCCCGATCCTATTGTGGTTGATCCAGTGGGGGGAAGGCGCTCCTTCCACGGAGTGATGCTTCAATGATCATTCGGTTGTGCCGTTTTTCAAACCTGCTTGCGATCATGTGAGTGTTGAGCGAATGCCTGCCAAGGGGTGCGGCGGTGAGAACTGCAGGCACCCATTTCGAAGGGTGAAGGAAAGTCGGTCAGGACTTTATGCAGTCGTCATGGCAATCGTAGTCGTGATTTTAGTGAAGGTGTTTTGGGGGTTCTCTAGCCTCCCCACTTAGAGAACCACTGGCCTTTCCGAATGGATAAAATGGGGTGAAGTTCGATTCTCACCTGACTCGCTTATTTCGTCCTTGTGATTGTGGCCCGTTCGGTTGCCGCCAAGGAAACCAATCCAACTGAAATACACGCCAGTCTAAGCCCAGTCCGGTGTGAAACCTTATCCTGTCTGAACTGGACCCCGTTCTATGAACCATTCAAGGATTCTGTTGTTCGCTGTACTCGTCTTTTTGGCCACTGGATTGGTCGACGGTGACTCGCCGTCGGGCGATGCGAGCTTGCGAGCCGACCTCAAGTATTTAAGCAGCGAAGAATTGCGGGGCCGCAGCGTTACAGACGACACGATTCGTGTCGCGGCCGAATACGTTGCCAAGCGAATGAAGGAAATCGGGCTGAAGACGGATCTGGTGGATGGGACGCCGTTTCAACCAGTCGAGGTCATGCTGCAGCCTCAGGTTGGCTCGGCTGAGAGCAACAAGGTTGTGTTTCAAAGTAACGAGGCTAAAGATGAGCCCGTTCTGCTCGGTTTGACCGATGGTATGAGTCCGTTGGCGATTGGGGCGGAGAATGGTCAGGTCCAGGGGCGGATGGTTTTTGTTGGCTACGGCATCACGGCGCCCAAGCTGAGTTTTGACGATTACGAAGGTGTTGATGTAACTGGTGCGACAGTCATCGTTATCCGAAAAGAGCCTCGACTTTCAGATCCAGATAGTCCCTTTGATGGAACGCGAAGTAGTCGCCACGCTTACTTTGCAACCAAAATTAATAACGCAATCCAGCATGGTGCTGCGGCAATCATCTTGGTCAATGATCCTCAAAGTGTTTCCGCAGCAGTTAAAGAAGTTACCAACCGGATTGATCGAGAAAAACAACGTCGTGAAAAGACGATTGAGCAGATCAAGCTCCTACCGGAGGCTGCGGAAAATAGTCGTAAAGCACTTGAGCAGCGCGTTCTGTTGATCTCCAAGACACTGGAGGGCCTGCAGCAAGAGCTCGTTACCGCGAAGCAGGGTGTGATGGGGCTTGCCGTTGCCGGGCCAGGGAATCCCGGCCAGAAGTCGATTCCCGTCGTTTCTGTGTCGAGGGATGCGGTCAGCAAGCTATTGAAATCTGAAAGTGGTCAATCCTTGGCTGAGATCGAAGCCCAGATTGACGACACAACTGCTCCCGCCAGTTTCGAGCTCGCCAACCATGCGGTCGACCTGCAGATTGAAATTAAGCCGACCGTCGCAGATACCGGCAACGTCGTAGGCACGATTCCGGGTCGCGGTGCATTGGCGGACCAAACGATCGTCGTTGGGGCACACTACGATCATGTTGGCATGGGGGGGTATGGCTCGTTGGCGCCCGGAACGGTCGCTATTCATAACGGAGCGGATGACAATGCCAGCGGAACTGTCACGATGCTCCAGATTGCTGAGCGAATGACGAAGACATTAAGCGAGGTCGATTCGCATCGGAGAGTTTTGTTTATCGGTTTTACCGGGGAAGAGCGAGGCCTGATTGGGAGCAAGCACTACGTTGACAATCCCATTTTCCCGCTCGCAAATACAACGGCCATGGTGAACCTCGATATGGTGGGGCGGCTGCGTGATAACGAGCTGACGGTTTATGGCACCGGGAGTGCGACCGGGTTTGATTCGTTAGTTGATGCGGCCAATGAGCGGGGCCAGTTTGATATCCTGAAGGTTGCTAGCGGATATGGGCCGAGCGATCATCAGTCGTTTTATCAGGCGGGCGTGCCCGTTTTGTTTTTCTTTACGGGGCTCCACAACGATTATCATCGCCCAACTGATGATTTCGACAAAATCAATTTTAATGGCCTGACCCGGATAACCGATATAGTTTCCGAGGTCACGCTGGATCTGGCGACTGACCCGCAACGTCCCGAATACGCTGAAACAGAGAAAAGTGTCCAGATTCGCCGTCAAATGACTGCTTATTTGGGAGTTTCTTTGAAAAATGAGGGCGATCACGTGGTCCTGTCCGGACTGGTTGCGGGAGGTGCTGCCGAGAAGGCTGGCCTGCAAACCGGAGATCAATTGGAAAAACTCGGCAAACGTGATATCGCGACGGCGGAGGATGTCCTCAGTTTCATGAGAACTCGTTCACCAGGCCAAGAGGTCAAAGTTCGCGTGCTACGCGAGGGAAAGATGGTTGAGCTAACGGTTAGGTTGGAATCTCGACCTGATGGTTGAGAGAATTAGAAGATTTTTTGACCGGGCAGCGGGTTCGGTCAATTTCAATCTTTACGGCAAAGCCCAGGGGTGCCACAATCCGCAACGAATCGAATCTGCCCAACGGTGGTAGATCGACGTGAGTGTCTCGGTTCAGGCGTAGGACGCCTGTAAACGCTGAGAGTAATCACGAGCGTCATTTGATGCGCACCCACAACGCAAGGAGAGCGGACGTGCGATTTATCGGCAAAGCGGCCATCGCGGCCATCGTAAGTTTATCTGCATTGGCGCCTGTTTCGGTGTCGGCCCAGGAGTATCACCGCGTCGCAGTCGTCGATGTGGCATACATTTTTAAGAATCATCCTGGTATCAAAGCCCAGGTTGAAAAGGTGGAGGCCAATTTGAAGGCCTATGATGCCCAACTCAAGGCAAAGCGGGAAGAGTTGCAGCAAGCTGCTGAGCAACTGAAAACCTTCAAAGTTGGATCGCCAGATTATTCCGCACAGGAAGAGCGGGTTGCTTCGCTCGAGTCAAAGTTGCGTTTGGACATGCAGCGTAAGCGTCAAGAATTGGCCGAGAAAGAAGCAAAGATTTATTACGAAAACTACAAGTTGATCGGTGAAGGCGTTAAGTTTTTGGCCGGTCATTACAAGATCAACCTCGTGCTTCGATATAACAGCGAAGACATGAACAAGGAGGTTGGTGAGTCGGTGATTCGCGGTGTCATGAAGAACATCGTTTATCATGACGAATCACTTGATATGACCAAAGGCGTGATGCAGTTCTTGGACCAGCGTATGGCTACGCAAACAGCTCGCGCTCCTGGTTCCACGAATAAGTAGTTGCGATTTGCTTGATTTGAAATGGCACGTTAGGGCCAGCTTTGCCGGGCCCTGATGTTGCCGCTGGTGGAAATGATTGTCTCGACCATGAGATGATTTAGTATCTCGGCCACGTAGCGCCGAGTTGATCAAGTTGTCCGCCCGGAACTTGGTTTTTGGGTAACTGCCTCGCAGAAGGATCTGCGAGCACAAGGTAGGGAGGCCGTCGCGTGAATCCGTCGCGCCACGAACATACGATCGCTGGGTCCTGTCAAGTCACAGGGCGCGGGTACTGGACTGGACAAGCCGTGACCGTCGAGATGCATCCGGCCGCCCACGGTTCCGGGATTCGAATGATTCGGACGGATCTTCCATCGCAGCCAGAATGTGCTGCGAATCTGCAGAGCCGCGAAGCCGTTGCGATGAGAACCAACCTGATCAAGGGTGAAGCCCGGTTTCAGATGGTCGAACACTTGATGGCAGCCTTGGCCGGTATGGAAATCGATAACTGCATCGTCGAAGTCAACGGCGAGGAATTGCCCGGCTTGGACGGAAGTAGCCTAGGTTACGTCGAGCAGTTGGCGACTGCCGGACTGGTTATCCAGGCACAGGCACGTAAGCGTCTAGTGATTCGAGAGCGTTATCGGATCGGACAGCCCGGTAGTTGGATTGAGCTCGCGCCGTCATTGCGTGGCGAAAGTTGCTTCGAATATCAGCTTAGTTTTGATGACGAGACGCCCATTGTTCCGCAGACATTTCAGGTTGAGCTGACACCTGATCGCTTTATGCGGGAAATTGCGTCGGCGCGAACCTTTGTCACAACGCAGCAGGCTGAGGCAATTCGTGCGGCAGGCGTGGGCTCCCACGTGACCAATCAAGATTTGCTCGTCATTGGTGAAGATGGGCCGATTGATAACCATTTTCGGTTCACCAATGAATGTGCACGGCACAAGACACTCGATCTGATCGGTGACCTCGCCTTAGCGGGAATCGATATCGTTGGACGTGTTACATCGTTTCGTGGCGGTCATCGGTTGAATGCCGAGGCTGCGGCTCGCATTTCGGAGCTTTTCGTTTCCGAATCGGCTCAAACAGATTCACAACCAAACAACTGGATTCAAAGTACGGAGGCGGCGTAGCGACGCCCCGTTATTGGAGCAGCCATGAGCACTGTTATTGCCCAGACCGCAGTGGTCGACCCGAGAGCCAAGTTAGGCAAGAACGTCCGTATCGGTCATTTTTGCGTAATCGGAGCCGATGTGACCATTGGGGACGACACGTTGGTTGAAGACCATGTGGTGGTTTCCGGCGTAACCAGTATTGGGGAAGGGAATCATATTTTCCCTGGTGTCGTGATTGGGGCTCATCCCCAGGATACGGGTTATCGTGATTCACCAACTCGCGTTGAGATTGGCGATGGCAACACGTTTCGTGAGCATTGCACCGTTAATCGCGCAAGTGAGAAGGAAGAAGGGGTCACTCGGATCGGCAATGACAATTTCTTCATGATCGGTTCGCATGTCGCCCATGATTGTTGTCTGGGAGACCGAATCGTGCTCGCCAATAATTGCTTACTTGGTGGTCACGTGCATGTTGGGAACGACGTGACCTTGGCCGGTGGCGTTGCTGTTCATCACTTCGCTTCGATTGGCCAGTTGGCTTTCGTCGGTGGAATGAGTCGTGTCCTTCAAGACATTCCACCTTATATGCTCACCGACGGTTCGCCAGCTCGGCCCCGTTCCTGCAACGTCGTTGGTTTAAAACGCCATGACTATCCGCGTGAAGATATCGAAATTTTGACCAAAGCCTACAAGTTGCTGTATCGGCAACGCGTCGGGATTGAGGTTGCCAGAACAGAATTGTTGGGGATGGGCCCGATTCGGCCGGTTCTAAAACATCTATTTGATTTTATTGACCATTCCTGCGGCGGGCGAAATGGCCGTGGCCGCGATCGAAGAAAGGCTGCAGCGTGAGTAAGTTACGCATCGCCGTGATTGGCGCCGGACATCTAGGACGAATTCACGCGAAGTTATTGGGGCAGGTTGACGGCGGTGAATTGGTCGCCGTTAGTGATCCAAGCGAACAAGCCAGAGAAGCGGTTGCGAACCAACATTCGGTTCCAGCTTTCGCGGATTATCGCCAATGTTTCGATCACATTGATGCAGCGGTTGTCGCATCACCAACTGGAACGCACGCGGGAGTGGTCGGCGACTTACTTCGAGCCGGTAAACACGTCTTCGTTGAAAAGCCATTGACGATTGAAACTGAAGAAGCAAAGCGTTTGGCGTTACTTGCTTCGGCTCGGCGAAAAACCTTGCAGGTCGGGCATGTTGAACGATTCAATCCAGCGTTCACCGCCTTGGACAATTTGAAAGTCGACGTGAAATACATTGAAGCGGTGAGAGCATCCAGTTTTCCCGGACGCTGCCTCGATGTTGGCGTGGTCATGGATTTGATGATTCACGATCTTGATCTTGTGCTGTCGCTCACCGATTCGGCTGTGTGTTCAATCTCGGGTAGCGGGTTGTCGGTGATTAGCGATCATGAAGACTTGGCGGAAACCCGTCTAGAATTTGAATGCGGATTGGTTGCCTGCCTGAAAGCATCAAGGATCAGCCCTGAGCCCTCGCGGCGAATGCAGTTGTACGGAAATAACGGTTACGCAGATATCGATTTCGGTGGCCCAGCGGTATCTGTCGTTCGCCCAAGTGAGAACGTGCGAGACCGAACCTTTGAACTATTTGCCGAAACGGAGAATCCGTTGGACTATGCCGGTCGCTTATTCAGTGAGCGACTTTGTTGCGAGACGCTGGAGCTAGAGCCGCGGAATGCGATCTTGGACGAGTTGCATGATTTTGTGATCAGTGTGCAGACCGGTATTTCGCCGACGGTCGACGGGGCTGCCGGAGCGTATGCGGTTGAGATTGCTCAGCGGATTCTCGAAATGATGGAACAACGCTGCTGGTACTCCGAATCGAAGCTTTCGGAAATGGGGCCCCATGCGATGCCACGCGAGCGTATTGAAGACGTCAGCCGCAGACGTCGGGCTGCATAATTGGATCGTCGAAACGCTGCCTTGCATCTTCACGGCTGGCATTCTGACCGTGGATCGTGTTCCCGGTCGGTTGTTTGAACCTAGCAGCGCCGAGTCTCGATGCTTAAATCGCGGTGACTTGGTGGCTGGTGACTTGGTGGCTGGTGACTTGGTGGCTGGTGACTTGGTGGCTGGTGACTTGGTGGCTGGACCGACTTTTTCGTTCCCGATCGAGCGTTTGCTCGGTTGTAATTCGTCCCCGATCAGCTTTTCCTTCGGTTTTGCCAAATCGCTTGTGATTCGGGCGATCGCAGTGGGACTGATGTTTTAGGCGGGCATCCTAATCGAGACGGCCAATCGGGCCGTCATCCCTGGCTTGGGCGTTGCCATTCAGAATTGATTGCGCCGGGTTCGTGAGCAGGATTGGGGATTGTGCGGGATTTGGCTGGCTACGTTGATAAAACCGCAGTTCAGGTGGTGGTGCGGCCTCCCGAAGCCGGGCTGGCTGGCTTAAAATTTCTGTTTGTTTGAACGACTTGTTCCCCTTTGAAATCGGGCCGGCACGATGACTGATACTTCTGGGCAGATTGATCACGTTCTAAATGAAGATCGCACTTTTCCGCCCCCTGCAGAGTTCACTGAGAAGGCGGTGTTCTCATCGAAGTCGCAGTATGACGAGGCCTGTCAGCGGGCTGCTGAGGATCGGGACGGTTTTTGGAAAGAAGAGGCCGAGACTCATCTGCATTGGTTTGAACCATTCAATGAGGTGTGTCGCTGGGACGCGCCGAACGTGGAGTGGTTTGTTGGTGGCAAGACGAACGCCAGTTACAACTGCCTCGATCGACACGTGGAGGCCGGTCGGGGTGATCGGACCGCCATTCTATGGGAGGGCGAGCCAGGTGATACCCGCAGCCTCTCCTACGCGGAGTTGCGAACCGAAGTTGCCAAGTGCGCTGCGGCACTGCAGGAGTTGGGGATCGACACAGGTGATGTGGTCAGCGTTTACATGCCAATGACGCCAGAGCTGGCGATCATCATGCTTGCTTGTGCTCGGATTGGAGCCGTGCACTCGGTTATTTTTGCCGGGTTTAGTGCCGAATCGATCGCCGATCGAAATAATGATGCCAAGGCGAAGCTTGTCGTCACAGCCGACGGACTTCACCGTCGCGGCAAGGTGTTGCCGCTGAAAGAAACCGTGGACGAAGCGTTGGCGAAAAGCCCAACGGTCGAGAAATGTCTTGTACTGCGTCGGGTCGGCCAGGACGGGGTTGCGATGCAAGAGGGCCGTGACGTTTGGTGGCACGATGTCGTCGATAAGCAGTCGGGTGACTTACCAGCCAAACCGTTGGACAGTGAGACAACCCTTTTCATCCTCTATACCTCCGGCAGCACCGGTAAACCGAAGGGGATTCGTCACACGACAGCCGGATACAACCTGTGGGCGATGCGAACGTTTCAGTGGGTGTTTGATCATCGAGAAGAGGATGTTTACTGGTGCACTGCCGATTGCGGCTGGATCACAGGCCATAGCTATATCGTTTACGGTCCTTTGTCGGCAGGCGCAACATGCTTGATGTACGAAGGCGCGCCGAACCATCCAGCCGAAGATCGGTTCTGGGACCTAGTCGAGAAATACAAAGTCACCACGCTGTACACCGCGCCCACCGCCATTCGGGCGTTCATCAAGTGGGGTGACGAGCATGTGGAAAAGCATGATTTGTCCAGTCTCCGTTTGCTCGGTAGCGTGGGTGAAGGAATCAATCCAGAAGCCTGGATGTGGTACCACGAAAAGATTGGTTACGAGAATTGCCCCATCGTCGATACTTGGTGGCAGACAGAAACTGGCGGAATCATGATGAGTCCCCTGCCGGGGATCACCGCGACCAAACCAGGCTCCTGCACCACGCCCCTACCAGGAATCGTTCCAAAAATTGTTGATGAAGCTGGGAAACCGGTTCAGCAAAACAATGGCGGCATGCTGTGTATTGCCGAGCCGTGGCCCGGAATGCTCCGTGGGATTTGGGGTGATGAAGAGCGATTTGTCGATCAATACTGGTCGACGGTCCCAGGGATGTATCTGACCGGCGACAACGCTCGGCAAGACGAGGATGGCTATTATTGGATCATGGGTCGCATCGATGACGTGATCAATGTTTCGGGCCATCGGCTCAGTACCATTGAGGTCGAAAGCGCATTGGTGAGTCATGAAGCGGTTTGTGAAGCTGCTGTGGTAGGACGCCCGGATGATCTGAAGGGGCAAGCGATCGCAGCCTTCGTAACGATTCGAGACCGCGAACCAGATGACGAATTGCGTACTGAACTACGGCAGCATGTGCGAAAACAAATTGGTGCGTTGGCGCAACCTGATGATTTGCGGTTCGCAGCAACTCTTCCCAAAACTCGAAGCGGAAAAATCATGCGACGGCTGTTGCGTGATGTTGCCAGTGGGCGGGAAATCGGTGGCGATACTTCGACGCTGGAAGATTTCAGCGTGATCGCGAAACTCAGCGAAGATGAGTAAGAATGGCAGCAACTGAGGTGTCTGAAGCTTCGGTCGGACTTTGTTT
This sequence comes from Rubripirellula sp., assembly GCA_049602075.1. Classification (GTDB taxonomy): domain Bacteria; phylum Planctomycetota; class Planctomycetia; order Pirellulales; family Pirellulaceae; genus Rubripirellula. The sequence goes on along the minus strand of JBMYRF010000010.1, from coordinate 108,403 downwards.
CAAGCGACCGATGTCATTGAATCAGTGGCATCGCGTTGGATGGAATTTAGGACCTCGGGGACGACACTTGGGCGCGAATTAAGCCTATCTGGCTCACGGACGCCTAGCTGCGTTCGTATTTCTCTTAATCTCGTTGGCAAAAAAAACCGGGGAACAAAAAAACCGGTCAGCAACCGTTAGGCCGCTGACCGGTAGTTTGTTTCAGTCTGTCGGCGGCAAAATGGAGCCGCTGGGAGAAACGCGGGAGTCTCAGCGTGCTACTGCACAAGCCTTTAAGTGACTCTAGCGAACCCTAAAAATGATCCCTCTGCCGAAAATTAGAAGACCGAAACAGATGTGGGCATATTCAATCCCACATCCGAATTTTAGACTCGCGTAAGCAGTCAGCAAGGTGGATCGGCAGGATAAACGCCGGATGTCCACTTCTTTTCGGCCGATTTCAACGCCGGTATCGCGTGTGACTACTTCTTTTTCGGGGTATCTGGTAGGCGACGGACCGAAATGTTTCGGAATTCAACGGGATCGTTGTGCCCCGCGAAACCGACGTAGCCGGTGGTACGATCTTTGCCTGGGTGGGGGCGATCCGCCAGGTAATCGGTAACTTGGCTCAAGTCGGTGTCGAGGATGACGTTTCCGTTAAGTTCTACGCGAATCTTACTTCCGTTCACCGTCACTTGCTCGAAATTCCACTGACCGGCTTCACGGAGGAAGCCTCGTGTTGCGGCCGCCATCCCATAGGCACTGCCATGGTACTGTCGGTCGTCGAGTTTTGCGTACTTTGGGTGCTCCGAATCAAGGATTTGCAGTTCGCACATGGCAGCGTAGGCAGGGTCACCCGTTCCAGGCGACCGAATGGCCAAGCCGTTATTGCCACCAGGTGGCAGTCGGAAATCGAATCGCAAAATGAAGTTGGCGTACTCGTCTTCGGTCAACAACATGCCGCCTTTGCCCTTCTTGCAGCGAATCAGTCCGTCAACCACTTCGTAGTTATCAACGCTACCCTGCCAACCGGTCAGGTCATTTCCGTTGAACAATGATTTGAATGCGGCCGATTCGTGGTTCTGTAACGACTCATTCGCCTCTTCGGGGCTCAGTTCTTTGACCCAGATATTCCGCCAGCGGATTTCACCGCCATGCGTCTGTAGTTCGATTGGTCCGGAGCGGAACAAGGGGGCCTTTCGATCCCAGTAGTTTTCCATGATTGCGTTATCGACAACTAAATGGTCATTTAGGTAGATCGTGGTGCGGGCCCCGACCTGACGAACATGGAATTGATTCCACTCACCGAACCGTTTGTCTGCCATGACCAGCGGGTCTTTCCCGGCAGCACCGGCACTGTTGTTCCAAAGTCCGCCACTTCCAAGATTGGCCCCGATGCCGTATTTACCGGGATCGGTGTAGTCCCAGATTTGGACTTGAGGGGTCGCTTTCAAATAAATACCGCTGTCGGCCCGTGCCACGGTTTTGAACTCGAGCATGAGTTCGTAATCGGTGAAGTCCTGATTGGTGACGAGATAGGCTCCTTTTCCATCGTTGACGAGTTCGCCATTTTCGATGGACCAGTGTTGTTTGGCATCGGCCAGCCATTCGGCCATCTTGGAGGCGCGTTCATCTTCGGGCATTTCTGCCAATTTGATCGGATTGAAGTGTGGCCGGGCGTGCCAGCCATCCATCGTTTCACCGTCAAAAACGGGCTTAAATCCCTCAGGTGGTTGCTCGGCGCCCGCTGGCAGGGGCAAGGAGACGGCGACAGTGATCGTTAGCACGAAGGCAATCAAACGCTTCATTACAGGACCGGATTGGGGGGAAGGGGAAGGTAGGAGATGACAGATTGTAGTCCAATTAGACTCCCGATTGGGGTGTTCTGGCGGTCAGGATGGCCTGTTTTTGGGTGCCCGCCGCATTTTTTTCCAGGGCTCAGGCAGCTAAACCGTTTCGCCAGTTCGAGGTTGGAGCGTTTGGATTTTGGCCTTTCAAGATTGAGTAGGATTGACTAGGCGCCCCTGGTCTGTCACCCTTTTGGCTGTAGCGATTCACCACGTGGCCAGTAGCTAAGGGATCGGACCGTTTTCATCCTTTTGGTTGGCCATTGTTTGAGGCCCGTTGTCTCATTGGTGTAAGAGAGTAGGGTTAGTTTTGTGACGAATATTTATGTTGGGAACCTAGCGTTCACCGCAACTGACGAAGACTTGCGATCCGCATTCGAGCAATTCGGAGAAGTCACTTCAGTCAGTATCATCCAGGACCGAGAGACTGGACGATCAAGAGGCTTTGCGTTTGTCGAGATGGCAGACGGCGAGCAAGCGAAAGAGGCGATCGAGAACTTGGACGGCGCGGCAATTAGTGGCCGCAATGTCAAAGTAAACGAAGCCCGACCACGCGAACCACGTGGCGGCGGCGGCGGTGGTGGTGGTGGCCGCGGCGGCTATGGCGGCGGAGGCGGCTACGGCGGTGGTGGCGGACGAGGAGGCGATCGTGGAGGCGATCGCGGCGGACGGTACTAGGCCCCAACCGATTGAAGATAAAAGACGACGGGACAAGCAATTATGCTTGTCCCGTTTTTTTTTAGCCGCGACCCGAGGACACGCGCCGAGCGATGGCTTGCCCGCGGTTTTCGCCACAGGTTCGTCTCTCTGCAGTTACCCATTGCGACTTCCGATGGCAACTGAGCGAGCGAATCCATCAAGAACCGCCGTTCGACTCGCCTGTGCAGATCGATGACGCACCTTCATAGGAACCGACTCGCAGTCTTCGCGATAACAGCGATTTGGGCGTGGACGGCGATGGCCTTGGCCCACGAATTAGGCCATGTGTTGGCTGGATTAGTCGGTGGAGGAAAACTGCTCTACCTTGAACTGCGGCCCTGGCATCTACCTGATAGTCAGTTCGTCGGCGACCCATTTCCATGGGTGACGGTTTGGGCTGGGCCAGTTCTGGGAAGTCTTGTGCCGCTGGGGGTCGCGTGTTTCGTCAGACGACCAGTCACTTGGTTCATTGCGTGGTTTTGCCTGCTCGCCAATGGGCTTTACTTGTTACTCGGGTTCTTAAGTGGTGGACCGGAGTTGGACACGAATAAGTTAATCCGTGCCGGTTCGTCGACCGCCGTCTTGGCGATCATTGCATTGAGCGCGACGGCCTTTGGCTATTGGAAATTGCGAGGTGTCTGCCACGTAATGTGGCGACCGGAACCGACGCTGGAATCTGGGGCGGCTTCGAGAAAAACCCCATGCTGGATTATTGCGGGCGTCGCCTGGGGGATCGTCAATGCTCTTTTGGCGTTTGCGCGGTGGCCGACCACATGACCGTTACTGACTCGAATTCATGCCCATTTTGCAGCCAGCATTTAGTTCAACTGGCGTCACAGGTCGTCAGGTTGCGTGATAGTGTGTGGCCAGCTCCGAGTTGTGCCCTTTGCTAACTATTCGCTGCCGCATAGGTTCGCATATCGCTTTCCAGCAGATCAATCCGGTGTTGAAGCGTTTCATTGGCTTGATCCAGATCGGTAGATTCCGCAGGTGTCAGCCGAGTGAACACATAAAGTTTGATTTTGGGCTCGGTGCCGCTGGGCCGGACTGCGACGTAATTTCCCTCATCTGCCAGGTCCAGGATGATCAAATTGCCGCTGGGGCCATCGAGAGAGGATTCGGTTCCCGATTCGACATCACGGATCGTTCCGTTGCCGTAGTCGCGAATGCGGACAATTTGGATTCCAGCGACAGTGGCAGGTGGCGACTGGCGAAACGATTGCATCAATCGCTGCATGGCCGCCATTCCTTCGCTACCCTCCATGACGAGGTTGATTAGTGTTTCACGATGGCAGCCATGTTTGTGATGCAAGTCACACAGCATGTCGTGCATCGATTTGCCTTGGCTTTTGAGCTCTGCCGCCAATTCACACATCAACATACACGCTACGGCGCCATCCTTGTCGCGGCAGTATTGCCCAACTTGATAGCCATGCGACTCTTCGGTGCCAAACACATAATGGTCGGGGCCATCACGATCGATCACCGCAGCGATGTGTTTGAATCCCACCAGTAGATTGCCTTCGCAACGCACGTTGTAATCTTCAGTGATACGGCGGGTCAGTTCGGTGGTGACGAGCGTTTTGACCACAAAGTGATCTGGCGTCAATGTTTTTGCGGCGGCTCGCTTGGAAAGGATGAACTCGGTTAACAAAGCACCGATTTCATTTCCGCTAAAGGTCCGCCAGGGGCCTTTTGTGTCCAGTGTCATCGGGGCGGCACAGCCTATCCGGTCGCAATCTGGATCAGTAGCAAGAATCAAGTCAGCACCGGTCTGCTTGGCGTGTTCGATCGGAGCATCGAAGACGACTTTGTTTTCTGGGTTGGAAACATGTCCGGGCACATTTGGAAAGTCACCGCTGGGTTCACTATGAGGACCATAGACTTCGACATTGGTGAAGCCATCGCGTTGCAGCAATGGAAGGACTGCGGCTGTTCCCACCCCATGCAGCGGTGTATAGAGAATATTGGCATCGCGCGGGCCCTCAAACGCACAGGCTGCGGCCTCATCTGCAAAGGCTTGATCGATTTCAGCGGTGATTATCTCGACCCTTCCGTCCTTAAGTGCCTCCGAAAAATCAGCGACCTTGATTTCCTGGCAATTCATCACACGTTCGATGATTGCCTTGTCATGCGGCGGTAAGACTTGGGCACCACTCGACCAATAAACTTTGACGGCGTTATCGCTGGGAGGGTTATGACTTGCCGTGACCATGATGCCGCAGTCGCAGATTTTGTGGCGGACAGCGTAGGAGAGTTGTGGCGTGGCGCGATAATCATCCAGAAAATAGACCTTGAAACCGGCTGCCACCATGATTCCGGCGCAGAGTTCGGCGAAGTGCCGAGATTGGTGCCGGGTGTCATACGCGATGGCGCAGGACCGATCCGATTTTCCGTTACTAAATTCGACCACGTAGTCAGCCAGCCCTTGAGCACTTTCCCCAATCGTTCGATCGTTGATTGCGTTGGATCCAATCGGATACATGCGGCCACGACGGCCACCCGTCCCAAATGGAATAATCGTCCAAAATGCATCATCCAGTGCCTGCCATTGCGAGTCACGAATATGCTCAATTACCTGGTCACGGTATCCCGCGTAGCGATCCTCGGTCAGCCAGGCGGCGATGTTTTTCGCAGCGGAATCGGTCAGTTTCTGGTGGCCAACGGCTTGCTGAACGGCGGCGAGTGCTTCTTGAACAGATTCGACAATGGTCATAAATGATCAAATGGGTGTGCGAAACTCAACGAACGGAAGGCGATTCTAAAATTTTTACGGCGAATCTACGGATGGATGCCGATTAAATTCCGCAGTCGCTTTGGATGTACCGAGCATTCTATTTCGTTAGGTTGCGGCCCCGCAACGAGGCTTCAAGCAGGTTTCTCGATGAGTGAATTAATTATTAGTGTGAGTGGATTGCGGGGGATCATTGGAACCACACTGACACCCATCATTGCTGGCAAGTTTGTCGCCGCATTCTCGAAGCAACTGCCAGCGGGCCCGATTCTGATTGGCCGTGATGGACGCAGCAGTGGTCCAATGCTCAAGCAAGCTATCATTGCCTCGCTGACTGCATCGGGACGTGATTGTGTTGATATGGATGTGGCAGCAACGCCGACTGTGGGGGTTTTGGTACGACAGCGGGGAGCGGCCGGGGCGGTCCAGATTTCTGCCAGTCACAATCCGCCACCCTACAATGGCATCAAATTGTTTGGTGGAGCGGGTCGCGTGTTGGATGCAGAAACCGGTAGCGCCATCCGCGACGCCTACTTCGCAAACGAAGCCGACTGGGCCTCCTTCGACCAGCTCGGAACGGCGACGGTCGAAGCAGATCCGCACGCAGCCCATTTGGAGGCAGTACTCGCGACCGTCGATGTTGACGCAATTCGCAAAGCGGCGCCACGCGTCTTGCTCGATAGCAACCACGGTGCCGGCAGCATCCTTGGCAAACGATTGCTCGAATCACTCGGCTGCGAAGCGATTGTGATCGGCGACCAACCTGACGGAAACTTTGCCCACGTGCCGGAGCCAACAGCTGAGAACCTCACTGGGATTGCCAGAAAGGTTCGCGAGCACGATTGTGCCGTCGGATTTTGTCAAGATCCCGATGCCGACCGATTGGCATTGGTGGATGGGGATGGCCGCTACATCGGCGAAGAATTTACCCTCGCGTTGTGCGTGAAGCGGGCGATGGCCAGCGAGGCGACTCGAGGACCAATCGTGATCAACGGTGCGACGAGTGGTATGAGTGAGCGATTGGCAGCGGAATATGAGGTGCCGGCTTACCGAAGTGCTGTTGGCGAAGCGAATGTTGCCGACATGATGATTGCAAAACAAGCGACCTATGGCGGTGAGGGAAATGGCGGACCGATCGATCCACGCGTGGGTTACGTGCGAGATAGTTTTGTCGGCATGGCTCAGGTGCTCGAGCTGATGGTTTCGTCCGGGCAATCACTGGCTGAACTTGCCAATGGTTTGCCACAGCTCCACATTCATAAGACCAAGGCTTCCGTCGCCGCCGATCAACTACCCATGCTGTTCGAGGCACTGACTGAAACGTTCCCGGAGGCAAAGGCACAAACCGGTGATGGATTACGTTTGGCCTGGGATGATAAATGGTTGTTGGTCCGTGGCAGCAATACCGAGCCGATTGTTCGCTTGATCGCGGAAGCCGAGACAGAGGCGGAAGCAACCGCACTTTGTGAATCCGCCGCCGCGCTGATTAAGTAACTCGTTGCACGCGAATTTCACATGCTTTTGAAAACGATCAAGAGCGGCGGCAAATCGAATTGGTACGGGGCACAGTTCAATCTTGTGTTCCGTCGTGGACGACCACCTCGTCGATTCTTCCTTCCCAGTTAGAATCATTGTCGCTGCGGCCACCTACAAAGCAACTGGCGATTGTTGAGGCGGGAGCCTTCAGTTGCAGATCAATTTCCGGTTCGGTGGCATCATTGAGGTAAACCCTTACGCGGTTTTTGTCTCGCACCCATTTGACTCGGTTCCAAGTCCAACGCGGAATTACAGTTTTGCCGATTTGTGGTTCACCGGTTCCTTGCTGGAAAACGAGTTTCCCGGGTGCGGTGGCCGTACCACCAATGCCCAGGTGTTGGCCAAATTCACTGATGCCGTGGGCATGATCTCTGGAAAACAACCAACCCGCTGTGGCACGCCCCTCATTCGGCATGCCGTTCCAAAATTCCATCGTAACGGTGAACTCATCGCCGAGGTCCGCTAACCGCGTTCGCATGCGACCACCAGCGAAGTGAACTGCTCGATTGGTTTGGGCCGTTGGGACATAATTGCCTTCGGGGCCCTCAAGAAAGAAGCAAACGCCACCTTCGTAGACGCCAGCGTGTTGGTTGCCCGAGGCGTCTGCGGCGGGCGATCTTTCAAGTTCGGACATCCGCCAATAGGCAAGTGGCTCGGACTGAATGATCTCGTTTGCCGCTTGGCCGAATGGTTCTTGATAAGGGCGGCGAGGTTTCCCGGTGACTTTTTCCAGCAAGGCTAAATCGGCCGCGACGATTCGAGGTTCAGCCGTCACTTCCAAGCCAGCCGATCTTGCGGCCCATGTGTTGTAGCCGCCAAGTTCATGCTGCTCGGGTGGTGGTATGTATCCATCGGCTCCGTTGGCTAATTCGATTACCATCGTTTTAGACAATGGGCTTTGCAGCTTGAGTTTGTAGCCAGTTAATGCATAGGTTTCATTGGGAGTCGTGGCGATTGCAATGTCACCGATTCGAATGCCCTGCAAGACGATTTCAGTCGATTGCATTCGGTGCAGTAGAATCTGTTCGCGAGCATAAACTTCTAGCCGATCTTTCGGAGTCGGCGTTTCCATCGCATCGACAATTTTTTGCGACCATTGCAAACGCTGTTGATCGGGCAGTCGATAGTTCATGGTCAACCTTGTCTCTGCCATCGCCAGATCAGCGTCGTCTTGATACTCGATCGAATCGTAAATCTCGGCTGCGATTTCAAATAAGCCTTGTGCGTAATTTTCGATCGTGGTGTCTTTGCCGTCCCAAGTCATGTAGTCACGCCGCCAAATATCTCCGCTACAGCCATGCGAAAGCACTGCGACTAAATCCGATCCAGGGGATTTCTCTGCTGCCCGCTTTTGTAATGCATCGCAAAACAAGCCGAAGTAATCCGCACTAATAGGCTGATCACCGAAATAGTGCATCGAAAAATTCGCGAGAGCCGCAATCGGTTCACCGTTGGTAGATTGGAAAGCGATGATCGACAACTCAGGGTCCTCGGGGCCAGACTCACCCGTAACATCATCCTTATTTTTTGCTGCGTGCATGTTGGCTCGCACCGTAGGGTTTCCAAACGGATCGTCCTCCAAACGGCCGGGACGGCGCACCCAACGCCTCAATGCAGTGAATTCATCAGCTCGGCCCGATCCCCAACCGACCCGTGCTGGTTGCAAACGCTTTTCTGCAGCCACCAAAGCTTCCGCGATTTTTTCACGCAGAAAAGGGACGTACGATGGATCGGGGTCGGTCCCCAACGCTCCAAATGAACTGGGGGCGGTGTGTGTGTGTGTCGCCGACACCATGATATTTTCCGGGCGGAGTTTGGTCCGCGCAGCGGCACGATGTTTGGCGTCGTCTAAAAGCACTTGCGGCACCATGCAGGAATCAACCACAACCAATCCAATTTCCGTTTCTCCGTCGCTCAACACGATGGCCCTGGCGTTGATGCGAGTCTTGATTTCGTTGGCGGATCGAGTGAGCATGCCTCCGTTGATCAAGACTGGAAGTTGGTTCGGTGTGACGTCGACGACGGCCGCACCAGCCATTAATTCGGCATGTGAGATTTGGCAGTCGCTCGAGATTACCAGCAACATTGCAATGGTCGCGGCTAAGATGCCATCGATGCTTGATCGAATCATGGATGCGTCTCGCGAACGTGGGGGCGGCAAAGAGGACCAATTTAACGCAATCTGGTCAGTGAGGTGGGCCATTCCCCGATTTGACTGCCAGCCTCGGGAAGGCCCAGTCACCCAATCACCCAGTCACCCAGTTACACTGCGATGGCTGACAAACCGTTGAGCTGCTTACAAACCGTAAGATCATGGGCTGCATCCATGTCGAGGATCTCGGCCCGGATGGCATCGGCAGCGATTTCATGGGGTGAGGTTCCGGTTTGATGTAGATGGCCGCGTGATTGGCTGTGAAGCAGAAATTTCGAAAACGGAGGTTCGCCGCTGCTGGAGCTGGCCTATCGAAGGTCGCGCGGCATTGAGTCTCCGGCTGCATCGGGTGGTTCACCTTGACACAGCTTGCTGGACTTTCGAGGGATACAGTCTGGTAAGAATGAGGGGCTAATGAACTGTCAAGGATTGTTCAGAATGTCACGCCCAATCGGCGCTGCGGAGGGAACTGCTTACAATCGCGTTTTTCACTGCACCCCTTCGGATTATCGTATGTCCACCCGCCGCCGTGCTCGAGAGATCGTATTGCAACTGCTGTACGAAGCGGACTTGAACGATTTCCGTGATACTGAAGCGGCACGCGGTTTCATTAAATCTCGAATGCAGGGGCGGCGTGCACTTACCGATTTTGCTCACCATTTGCTTTCGGGAACCCTTGATCATCGCGATGAGATCGACACGCGTCTTGGTGAACTGTCGGCTCATTGGACAGTCCAGCGAATGGCGGTTGTCGATCGTAATATCCTGCGACTCGGCGGATATGAAATCATGCACGGTGGGACACCGGGACCTGTAGCGGTCAACGAAGCTGTCGTCCTGGCGAAACGCTATGGCGACAAAAACAGTCCACGATTTGTGAACGGCGTGCTCGACAAGCTCGCAAAGACCCAGGAAGCCTGAGCGATCGATCGGGCCTCGTGCGGTTCTAGACAGCTGTAGAGTTGGTTAAGCGGGTCTATTCAAGCTTGAATGGATTATCAGCATCGAGCTTTTGCTTGATGTACAACTTGTCCGCTTCGCTCAGCTTGTCCAAGGGTAGCGGAGCGATCATCCGGCCATCAGCACGTTTGAGTCGAACTTTTCCATCGACTAGCTCGACGAAGCTGGCCTCGATTTTAAATCTTCCTGTCGCGTCACTCCAGGTCCTTACCCCTTCGCCCGTCGTTGTTGTCGGCGAGGTTGGCGTCGCTGTCGCAGGCATTTGGACTTTCGGTTGGTCGATATTGGGTTGCAGGAGTTCGGGCGGGGCTAGCTGAATGCTGCGTCTTGCAACAGCGACATTGTCTCGTTCGTTTTCCTTTCCCCAAGTCAGGAAAGCCAGTTTTACTTTGCCATCGGGCAGGAGTTCTTTGACTTTTGCGGCACGCCAGAAAGAGCCTCGTTGTGGCCGCTGTGCCTGGACTAATTGTCCGACCATAAGCGGTGTCGTCGATTCAACGACTAAGCCGGTTGATTTAACGGGAGAGGGCCCCTGGTAAGCTTTCTCCAGTTTCTTTTGGGCGACGTAAGAACTCGACCATTGGCGTAAGGCTTTGTCCGCCGCGCTGACGACTCTTTTGTCAGGGTGTTTTAGTAGCGATTCGATCGCGTTTGAAATTTCCAGATCGGTATCGATGAGTGATTTACCCGCAAGTTGATTGAGTGTTTCAATCTGAGTGGTGACAACACCAGAACTTAACGCAGCCAACGCCTGTGATTTCTCGGAACCCGTCAGAGGCGTTTCAGCGATTGCTTTCTTTTCGGCTGCCATTTTTGCCGCTTCAGCGGCTTGCTGTTTTGCCTTGGCGGCCATTTCAGCCAAGGCCGCTGGCGAAATCCGAGAGTATTTGATGGTGATTGGAATTGTCGTGGTGCTATTGCCCGATGCAATCGCAAGCGAGAGTTTCATGTCACAGGCATGCGGAACGTGATCACGAGAATCGAAGGTCCATGTCCCTTGACCTTCCATTTTGAAAACATTGTTGTCTTCGGTTTTCGGAGTGTTCAGATAATAGGTTTTAGCGATCGTGACGAGGTTTTTGTCGGTTCGTTGAACCGTGTAGCTGCCACCTTCACCAGCCGCTTGGACATTTTCCGATTCCTGTTGACCAAACGGTCCAAAGCGACCTCGGGGTCCGAAGGGACCAAAGGACTGATCCGATTCATTTTTTTCGGTGATGGAGATACCGCTGTCGTACTTCCAACTGCGTTTCCCCGATTTGGGAAGTGGTTCAAATGGCAGCAGCGAAACATTCCCCAGCAGGTAGGGCAATTGTGAGTCACCTTCGAGGGCGAGAACTTCACCACCAGTCGACAGCGTGATTCGATTACTGGTCTGGGTTTTGCCGGCAAAGTTCGGACGAGAAAATGGGCTGGGAGGTCCACCAAAACCCCGCGGCCCACCAAAGCCTGGCGGTCCACCAAAGCCAGGAAAACCGCGAGGTCCTCGACGCGAATTACTCTGCTTGGTCCGCTTTGATTCGCTGAGACCACCGCGGTAGCTAAGCACGCTCTGAGTTTCGCTACCCGAGTCAACGGTGTAATTGGTCATGCCCTTGTAGGTGATCGTCTCGTTGTCGGTGTCGACGACGATCTCGATGTTGTAGGAGAACTTTTGTCCCTTCTCCCACTGATAAGCAAGCTGTTGTCCGAATGCCTTTGGTGGCATCATCTCGAGCGTGACGGCCAGGATGCACAGGGCAAGCGATACTCCGACCGGCAACTGATGACGACACATTGTCAATGCCTCAGGCAAATAAGATTTTTTAACTCAGAACCGGCACGCGTACCAAGTTGCGGTCGCGGGCCGGCGTGATTGACCGGAATCTAGTCATTTAGAATCCGCCGGGGAAGCCACCATCGGGAGCACCACCTGGTCCACCGGGGAAGCCACCGCCGTCGCCACCCCCACCAAACATGGCAGCAAGTCCCATCAATTGCATGATTGCGGCGTCAAATTCCTGCTGGCTTGTCGCATTTAGCATCGGGTCAAGCATTCCGCCTGCGGTCGTGGTGATCATTCCGATCATCATAGTGGCCTGTGGTGTTTGTTCTTCAGCGAGTGCCATCGCGCCCTGAACCGTTTCGATCAGTGAGCCTTTCATCTGGTCCCATTCGGTCGCGAGCTCGGCTGGAATCCAGCGGTCCTCGTAGCGAACCATTGGAGTCACTTCCTCACCCTCTTCAGACGGAATCGTCATCGTGCCTGAAGTCGCGTCGGTTTGCGTGACTTGGATCTGCCCCATCGCTTGGTCAAGCATTCCTGGTGGAAGCATGGGCATCAGGCCCTGCATATGGCCGCCGATCCGTGGACCGTGATAGTCAACCATATCGGTGAATGTTTGAGAGCCAGTTTTTTGAACGGCGAACTGAATTGCAACCAATTCTGACAGAATGCCAACGGCAGGGTCATACGCTTGTTGAACCATCGGCATCATCGGTGGCGGGACCTGTGATTTCAGCATTTCTGAGTTAAGTACAAAATTCTTCTGTTTGACCAGGATCTGGACCACTTTTTTCATCAGCACTTCAACAGGTTTGGTAACCTGCATTTGCTTTTGAATCATTGGTTGCATGGTCTGGCGCAACTCATCACTGTCCAGTTCCGTCCGCATGGAAGTGGGCAGGGCATACCAGATCACCTCCGGATGCCCGGCAATGATTTGATCGCGAATATGATCAACGGTTTGTTGCAGTGAGGCATCTGCCGGGAATGGTTCCATCGGCTTAACGGCGGCGGGCTCAGGCATCGTCACCCCAAATTCGATCGCCGCCGCTGGCATATTGGCAGCACCGCCGGCGTTAGCTGCGGGGGCCGCAGCTTCTCCCGGGGCTGCAACACCTGCTGGTGGCGTCTTCGGCGCGGGGTTGGCGTTCGATTTCGCAGCTTCGTAAAGCTTTTTGGCTTGAGCACGGCTGGCGGCACTCAATTTTGCGATCGGTACCGTTAGTTCGCGGCCATCGCTCTTTCGGAGCACGACCGACCGGCCTTCAACGCGAACGTATTCCGCTTCAACAGTGAACTGCCCCGAGAGGTCGCTCCATGTTTCCGCCCTGCAATTGGCTGCGACCAGTGCCGTCATCAAGCCGGCGGCCAGCCCTAATCGAGTTGTAAAAATCATTGAATGAATCCATTGGAGGTGAAATTTCAAACAGGTAGCCTACGTCAAGTCAGGGCTGAAATCCAGCTTTGGCCGGGCGCAGCGGAGATGTGAGTTTTAGGATTGTTGCATAGGGTTTCGCTACAATTCAGGCTTTTCCTGCGGAGTCTTCTGATGTTTCGAACCCTAATTGCCTTGGTTTTCCTCTTGATCGGTGAGCCACTGGTCGCCGTTTCTGCTGATCCCCCGCCGACTCCACTGACGGCGAGCGCTGATGCCCAAGGGGTACTCGTGCGACAGGGGGTGAAGCCCGTACTGTTTTTTCAACGTGAGCTGATGTCGAAGTCGGGCCGCTGGCCCCGGTCCAACTACATCCACCCCTTGTATGACATCGAGGGACGACAGGTGATCACCGAGGATTTTCCGGCGGATCACGGTCATCATCGTGGCCTCTTCTGGGCATGGCATCAGGTTCGCGTAAACGGCAACAAGCTTGGTGACGGTTGGGTATGCGAAAATTTCGTATGGGATGTGCGTTCGGTTGAGTTTCAGTCCCCCGCCTCCCCACTGCGACTAAAGACCGTAACTCACTGGAAGTCCCCAGATCTTCTCGATGAACGTGAGGCAATGATTTCGGTGGTTGAGGAACGGGTGATCATCAGCGTTCACGGACAAAAAGACAAAAGTCGCTTGATCGAATTTGAGATCGCGCTGCTTGCCTTGGTCCCTGGGGTAGAAATTGGTGGGAGCGAGGATCGAAAAGGGTACGGTGGGTTTTCCCCCCGGCTAAAGCTATCTCCCGATCAATCGTTCATGGCAGCCGATGGTGTGGTCGAACCACAAGTCACCGCGGTCGACGTGGGGGATTGGGTCGAGCTGGTTGGTAATTCGTTCCGCGTGAAGATGATGGCTGATCCGCATAACCCGCCGCCTGCCGGATTGTCAGCGCCAACGCATTGGATTCTTCGTCGCAAGCGGAGCATGCAAAATGCTGTTTATCCCGGCCGAAACTTGGTGCCACTGAGTATGCAGACGCCAACCGTGTTGCGTTACAGTTTGCTGATTCGCTGATGATTCAAAGCTGATGGCGGGCCGGCAAACCACTGGCCCCTTTTTCTCAACTTCCTCCTCGCTCACCCTCACTCCGCTCCTAGACTCGCTCGTGTGAAGCTGAATGCGCCAGATTCGTACTCAGTTTCCGTCGTTTAGCTTGTGTCTTCACGAATGATAAATCGTTAAGAACAAGCCCGTTCGCTTGCCGCACTTGCCCGAATCTTAATTGCAACCTCCGGATCGCACATCACGGCCGTCGCCAATTGGCATGCTTCGGCGCCTGCGTCGAGGTAGTCTTGCACGTCACGGAAGGTGTCGATTCCGCCAACACCAATCCATCGAAGTTGTTGTTTGGTGCCCGCTTGTATGCGATCGACCCTTCGAACTTGTGCAACGGAGGCCTGATGGATCGCCTTACCACAAATCCCTCGTTTTTGACCTTCGAACAAGGGGCGGTCATCAATTGGGCCAACGGTCGTGGCGATGCTATTGGTCATTGCCAACGCGGTTGCATGGTCCCCAACGCTTGCCAACAAATTGTGGATCTCAGCTTTGTCCGTTGTATGCCCGATTTTGATGATCAGCGGAACACTGCCGATCGCTGCCCGGACGGTTTGAGCGACCATTCTCGCACCGTTGGCGTCTTGAAATAATTGGCCATCACAGGTGTCGACGTTGGGGCAGGAGAAGTTTGTTTCGACAACATCCGCTCCACTTTCGACGGCCCACTTCGCACAGATCGCATAGTCTTCCGCCAGTTGCTGCATCGACCAATCCGGCTGAACGGTGCCAACGACTGAAACACAAAGTCGTTTGTTGGCAGGAAGTCGGTCTCGAGTCCACTCGATGTCACGACGCCAGATTTCTGGGTCCGCTGAGGGCATTCCAAACGATACTGCCCAAGATCCCTGCATGGTCTTGCTAACCTGCAAGTGAGATTCGCTGCCATTGAGTGATCCGCATTCGACCGGCAATAAGTTTGGCGGAGGATAACACCCGCGGCGGGCGCTTCGCACGGTTTTGTAAGTTAAGGTGTCGAAGCCGAGCGATGCGTAATAGAGACACCACTTACCGTTCAATAGTGGGCCGGCTGCGATTCCCAGTGGTGAATCAACTTTCAAGCCGCAGAAAGTCCAGTTACCTGGAATCGCTGGTATCTCCCGCTCGACCGGATCCGGCGCGTGATCGTAATTCCAGCGATAGCTTCGACTGGCGTCATAACGAGGCAACACGGTCAATGATGCTTGGTGAAGAGTAAAGAGAGAATCGGGAAGAGTGAAGAAACGTGAATCGACTATTCGATTTCGACGGTCATGGCAACGATGATTGGTGCCGTCGGGTCATTTGCTTTGACCAGTTCGATCCGTTCAATTTTCTGATCCGTCATTGGTTCGATGGTGATTAAACGTAATTGCTGGCCGCGCACCATCATGGCGAATTCCGATCCTGGCACATCGACTCGGCGAATGTAGTCCGCGAAGTGAACACCATTTTGAAGGGCGTGATCTTCGGTGGTTCCATCGGCCAAGTTCAGGCGAACAATGAGTGAAATGGTTTTGCCGCTGTGAGCTGGAAAACCCCAGCCACTGACACCACTTAATAAGTGGATTTTTTTTGCCGCCGTATTGCAAGGGACCTCCACCATTTTTGGCATTTGGGGCGGCATTGATCCTTGTGGCCCGTGCAGCAAAACAATGTTCGGCACGCGTTTGCCTTGCGGATCGATCAATAGAAACGGGATGTTCTTTACAAATTTTGCTGACCAATCATTGAACACTAAGCGGTCGGCGCCCTGGTCACCTGAATGAAACATTCCCTTGGTGCTCACTACCGTTGCCGCTTTGTCGAGCGGCAAAGGTAAGAATTTGCCTTTTTGGGTCAAGAACTCCAACAGGTCGGTTAGGCCTGCGGGGTCAATTTGTTTCTCGAAACCTTCGGGCATTACTGATTTCGTCGAGGCCACCAACTGATCGATATCTTCACGCAGGACGACTTTCTTTTTGCCTTGAGCGTCGAAGATCTCAATCGCAGTTTGCGTCTCGGACGCCAACATTCCATTGATCACAAGTCCGTCGAGGGTCAATACTGCATAAGTACGGTAATTGCCTTCCACGCTGCGACTTGGATCGAGAATGTGAGTTAGTAGTTCGGTTTTTGGGTGAACTGCCATCCCAGTGAGGTCGGGGCCCACCTTGTTTCCTTCACCCTGATGCATGTGGCAGTTCGCGCAGTTCTTCGTGAAGACGGCTTTGCCACGCGTTGCATCGCCAGTTTGCTCGGTTACGTTCATCAGCGATGCGAGGACTTTCTGACGGTCAGGGTTTGGCAAACCACCGGACCGCGAGAAGATCTCGCGAGCCTCACGTTGAATCTCGCGGTTAGGGTGAGCCAGAAGTGCCTGCTGCTGGTCCAGGGCGAGATCTTGCGGCATGACTTTGCGGGCCGTCATGGCGGCAAGCAAATCCCGGGTCGTTTCTGGCCGCGCCAGCATCACGCGCAGCGTTTTTTGTTGAACGGTGGGAGTGAATCGGGGCATCGCCTGCAACAGGGCGACACCGATCCCGGGAGCTCGGCTGCCTTGCAAAGCATCAAGAAACCCCAGTGAAGTTGATTGTGGCATCCGAGGTGAAATGGCTGCAAGCAGGTCATTGGCGATGTCGAGCTCCCGATCCATTAATCCAATCAGTTGAGAGGCGGCTTGCACGCGGTCGTTTCCGGCGGCCTCCTCATCAGCGGCAATCTGCAAAAGCGACGTGGCGATCATCTTGGCATTGTTCGTCAGCTTTTGACTTCCCCAGGCCTGTGCCAATCGAATCAATTGCCCCTTCGCACCAGGTGACAAGACGTCAAATAATGCCAGGATTTTGTCGTCGGCAACAGCTGTCAATTTTTTGTTACTGTCCTTCGGCCAACCGTCTGACCAGCCTCGCACGATTGTATCTCGAAGCTGCGGGTCGGCAGCGATCAATGCTCCCATCACCTTACCAACCGATTCGGAATCCTCATTCCTGGCCATTTGTTCGGCAACGATCTTGGTTCGTTCGATCAGGGCAGCGGTCACTCGATCGCTGCCGGCTGCCAATCGCAGAAAGTCGGAATCGTTGGTCGCGGCTGCAGCGGTTGCCGCATCAAGCATCCAACGATCGTTTTGATTCGTTCCCTTGGTCAACGCCGACAAAGCGGTTGATGCAGCTTGGTCGTCGGCGGGCATTTCGGCTAAGGCGAGCAAGGTCGCCAAGCGAATCTGTGGATCTTTGTCGTTTGAAACTCCAGATAGCAACAAAGCGTCGCGACCTGATGTGGTCCGCGGCATCATCGTGACCGCCGCACGAACGACCGCATTGGATGGGTGTTTTAATGCTGCAGCAAGTGGTTGGAGCGATTTGGCGTTATCGGTAAACACTCCCAATCCATGAAGGGTCCATAGCGCATGTAAAGCCCCTGCATCGAGGCCGATCTCATCTAGTTCGTGTCGTTTTGTGAGAGCGATCAGTTTTGCCGCGACCGATGTGTCACCACGTTCCACAAGCAGACGTTGGGCATGCAAACGCCAAAACATATTGTCCGATGTCAGTGCCGATACGAGATCCGTGGTGGAATTCGTGAGTGGCTTTTGTTCTGTATTCTGTTCGCCGTACACGACGCGATAAACCCGACCATGTTTTTTGTCACGCAGGTCGGTAACGTATGCGTTACCGGGGCCGTTTTTAAATCCTGCGGGTGTCGGGTTGTGTTGGACAATGTAGTTGTACCAATCAACCACCCAGACATTTCCGTCTGGTCCGACCTCGGCCATAATTGGCGCCGCCCATTCATCATCACTGGCAAGAAGATTCGCCGGGCTGGTTGATGTAAAGCCGGCGCCTTTGCCCTTCAGCACGAAGGTGCCGACGAGGTGTCCGGTCGGGCCAGCGACAAAGGCGGCACGGTTCCAGTACTCCTGCGGATATCGGCGGGCCGTATAGATCGCGTGACCGGCCGCCGCGGTATAACCGCCGTGGTGGTCAACCTGCCGTACCTTGTTGGTGATGGGGGCAAATTCATGGGTATCAGCGATGCCGGACAATACGCTTGATGTCCAGCCACGCACTCGCTCGTAATGCCGATTGGCGATGGGCATAAATTCGCTTGGGTTGCGGTTTGCGGTTGACCCAAACAGCAATCCCTCCTCGCTCAGCCCAACGCCCCATGAATTGTTGTTGGTGTTTCGGAGGAATTCAAAATCGGTAACGGCTAGTTGACCACCCCGCATCGCGACTTGGAAGCGGTAAAAACCGGTTCGGAACGATTGCTCCTTACCAGCGATTTGCCCTTTGAATCCGGCATAACCGACCATTCCGTAGATCCAATTGTCGTGACCGTATCGCAAATTGCTCGGCCCCGCATGGGTGTCACCTGTGCTCCATCCGCTGAAAAGTACTTGACGCACATCGGCGATATCATCTCCATCGGTATCTTTCAGGAATAGCGTGTCAGGTGCTTGGTGGACAATCAAACCGCCATGCGAAACGAGGATGCTGGTTGGAATGCTGAGGTCTTCGGCAAAGATCGTGAATTTATCGGCTTGTTGATCTCCGTCGGTATCTTCGCAGATGCGGATTCGATCACGACCTTTACCTTGCGGTTGTCGTTCGTTGGGATAGTCGTAGGTTTCCGAAACGTATAAGCGTCCGCGACTATCCCAAGTCATTGCGATTGGTTTTCCGCCAATCTCCGGCTCTGAAGCGAAGAGCTGCAGCTTGAATCCTTCGGGTACGACATAATGCTTGATTGACTCTGCTGGTTCGAGCGGTTTCTGCATCATGTTTTTGGGATCTTCCTGCTGACCCCATTGTTGACTCACGACATAGTTGGGAATCTTCGGACCAACATCGACGTATTCAAAGGGGGCGACATCGGTTCGCGGGGTCGTCATTTTGACATTGGCCAGTGGTTCGCTTTTTACACCTGCAAACTCATCAACTTTGGCTGGGTCATCACCACAGGCCCAGCGGATGCCTCGCTCAACCAGATTGTGGAAGCCAGGATTCGTAAACGTGCGTGAATCGTGGCCCCAAGCGGTATAGAACACCCGCCCTTTTCCCTGAGAGCGGATCCAGGTCCAAGGTTCCCGTTGGTCCCCTTCTTGACGGTATTCCAAGACCGTACGTCCTGCCTCGTTGTGCAGGGTGTGCACGTAGGTTTCGTCCCAGCTTTCGAAACTCTTGTACCCGTCAAGGATCGGATGCGCGTTCCCTTGGTCGGTTGGCGACACCGTGAAGGTTCCAGTTCCGTGACGCTGGAATTGTGCCCCGATTAAAGCAACGATTTCCGCATGATTGCGAAAGCAGAATGACGCGCAATGCAAGGGAATGAATCCTCCACCTTGGTCGACATATTCGAGCAACGCTGCAGCTTGCTCATCACTAATTCGATCGATGTTGGCATAGACAATTAAGCCGTCTAGCTGCTTCAGTCGGCTTGGATTCAAAGTGCCCGCAAGATCGTCGGTGTACTGAATCTCAATCCCGCGGTCGGCGAGCACGGGGAGCAGTTCCGCAGCCCGGCGGGATGGTTGGTGGTGTCCGTTGTCACCCAGGAACACCAGTTTCAAAGGTGAATTCTCAGCTGCTTGACTTATAGCACTCAGGCAGAGCAAGATCGCAGGAGCAACTACGTGAAGCGGGTGTAAACGAATCAAGACTCTCTCCACAAAACCGTTATTAAATATTAGGTGCGTTTGAACTGAGCAATGAAAGTTTCGTTGCTGGACCCTTGAGACCCATAATCAACGCTGCCCAAATTATACGCGGGATCGATGCCTTGAATGCTGTTATTCCCCCGCTCTTTTTTGTGGTCGGTAGCAAAGGGAAGAGGAAGCGGATCAACACGCAACGGTACAGAGAATTCTGTCCGCATGTTTATACACTTTCAGCCCGCCAACCTCCGTCGTGCCAGCGTTCGTTGGCGTCGCCACTTTCCATTAGCTTTGGATCAACAATCAGGGCCGGGCGGCCAAGGGCAGGGCGAGCTAGGTGAGGGTAAATTCAGGCAGGTGGACAATCTGGCCACCCTTGGAAGCGGATTCGTGAGCGCAAATTCCAACGCAGGTCCAGTTCGCGCTGGTCACGGCGTTAGGTGATGGATCCCGATCTTCCAACAATGCGTTGGTGAATTCATTTACGAGGTGGGGGTGTGATCCGCCATGTCCGCCGCCTTGGATAAAAGACAGGTGTTCGGAATCATGAATTTGTTGCGGCAATGTGAATTTGCGAATCTCTTCGGGCAACAGATGGGCATAATCAGGAACCTCAATTCGCTCGGGAATTTCGTGTTCGGGCTTTTTGGCGGTGTGGAGCACGTGGGGCTCGTTCTCAATCAAAGTCCACTCAAAGCTTTGCTTGGTTCCATAGACGTCAAAGCTTTCTCGGTACTGGCGAGCGACATCGTAGAGGAAACGCCAGATATGAGCTGTCAGATCACTATCTTTGATTTTGATATGGCAGGTCTCGACAGCGAACTGGTTTCCCGATTTTTTGGCGATGTCTTCCCGCACAGTTCCCGAGCCAAAACAGCTGACGTATTCAGCTAATCCATTGACCAAGCCAAGGCAGGGGCTCACCACGTGCGTGGCGTAATGCATGGGGATCATTCGCTCCCAGTATTCCGGCCATCCATCCATGTCTTGGGGATGAGACGCAGCGAGGTGTTGGATTTTGCCAAGGTCACCTTTTTCGTAAAGCTCCTTGATGAATAGATACTCACGGCTGTAGACGACTGTTTCCGCCATCATGTACTTCAAGCCGGTCTGCTTCACTTTTTCGACAATCTGGCGGCACTCGTCCACGGTGGTTGCCATTGGCACCGTGCACATGACATGTTTACCGGCATCCAACGCCTTGAGCGACATCCATGCGTGGTCGGGGATCGGGCTATTGATATGAACAAAATCGATGTCGTCGTCTTGCAGCACTTCGTCGTAATTTAGGTAGCGACGTTCGATCCCAAATTGATCTCCTGCTTTGTTGAGCTCGACTTCATTGCGGCGGCAAATTGCCATCACGTTTGTATTTGGATGAGCTTGGTAAATCGGAATGAATTCAGCACCGAAACCGAGTCCGATCATTGCCACATTGACGGTTTTATTCATTGAGAGCTCCGGTCGTGCATGCCAAGGGTGAAACAAAATGCATTGTGCCCACATTATTGTGATGGTTCGGTGGCGGCGTCTATCACGTAGAGGGTTTCTGGAAAGGCCGATTGGAAGAATGCGTGGCGGTGGGTCGCGAGTGAGCGAGCTTTTTACGGTCGCTTTGACGAGCAAAGCTCTGCGAAGGATGGGGGGACTTTGGGGGAATTGACTCCGCCGGCGAACGGATACCCGTGCTGGTCGATACCCGTGCCAGTTTTACTGCTTGGGTTGCTTGCGGTTCTGATTCCGTTTCCGAGTTTGGTTCTGATTCGCTTGTTTGTGTTGATTCGCGACCAGCTCGGTGGCAGCTCCACGATCTCCCTGGGATTCCATCCATCGGTACAGCTGTTGCTTTAGTTGTTTGATGGTTTGCTGGTGAGCCGATGAATCGGCCAAGTTGTTCATTTCCAGTGGGTCGGCGATCACATCATAAAATTCAATGGCAGGACGATTCTGATAACGCTGGACAACTTGCTTCGCCTTGAGGTCACCAGTTTCAGCAGCTCTTACAATCGACTGATACTCTCGACTCTTCGTGCATGCGTTGGTGAATGGCTCGCCGTTATTTAGGTTCAGAATCAACTTGTGGTTTCGGTTGCGTATTGAACGAATGGGATATGAGTCGTTCCCGTTGATGATTCCGCGAGTTGTCATTACGCCGTAAACAAACTCCTTGTGCTCTTGTGCGTTGCCACGCAGCACCTCAACCATGCTTTTGCCGTCAAGTTCGGCAGCCAGCTCCCCGCCAGCGAGTTCAACAAAGGTTGGTGTTACGTCAACGTATTCCACCATCGCGTCAGATACCGAACCGGGCTCAATTTGTCCTGGCCATCGCACGATCATCGCGGATTGCAGGCCGTTGTCGTAGCAAGTCCATTTGGCGAACGGAAATGAGTTGCCTTGTTCGGAAACAACCATGACCAACGTGTCCTGGGCCAGTTCATGCTTATCAAGAAGTTCAAGTAGTTGTCCAACCTGCCCGTCATAAAATGTTATTTCTGCGAGGTAGCGGCTGAATGCATCACGCACCTCAGGTGTGTCGGCCAAATAAGGCGGGAGTTTCACGTCTTGGGGCGGATAACGCGATGAATCCCCTTTGTTCCAGGGCGAATGGGGTTCGTTGCTGCACGCGAAAAGACAAAATGGCGTCTTCGATTTCGAGCATTCCGCCATCAATTCATCGATCGCCTGCATGTCAGGGTTTTTGTTGGCAACGGAATATTCGAAGGGGAAAAGATTCCGTGGACCAATGTGGGTCTTGCCAGATAATGCTACTCGGTATCCGAGGGGTTTTAGGTAGTGAGTGATGTTGTTGACGTACCCGTAGGTACTAGTGTGGTTGGGGTAGGCCCCCGTCTTTACCGGATATTGGCCGGTATAGATGTTGTGTCGGGTTGGGGAGCACATTGGTGCCGTTTGAAAGCAGTGAGTCATCCGCACGCCTTCACCTGCCAGGCCGTCAATGTTAGGCGTGTGGGCCTGCCCACCGTAACAGCCGATATCGCGAAAGGTGCAATCATCCGCAATGACGAACAGTAGATTCGGCTTATTCGCTGCTTGAGCAAAGCTGGCGAGTAGTAAGAAGACAATGAAAGCTTGGCAGATTATCGAACGCATAGCGGAACCTAGATCTTGGTCTGGTGGGAAGCGTGGCTACCAGCGGCAGGGTGACATCGTGAGGCAACAGTTTACGTGAGACAAGCAGCGTGTGTGCGCTAAGTAGCCGGGAAACGCAGCACGGAATAATGCTTTCCCGATAAAAACAAGCGGGCTCAACGGAAAAATGACAGCCGCGATTCGTTCGAGAGTGCGATACGGCGTATGTTTGCAACGAGCACCTCGCCGCGGCAAAACGTTGATCGCCTATCATGCCCACTCCAGCATCACGCTCCTCTGCAACATGAGTCTTCGAAAGCGACCACTCCCATCAGAAGACGGGTGATTCTGTGGGCGTTCAGCGACCGTTGCTCGGCGTTATTCGCGCACTCTGATCGCGCGGTTAAGCGAGTACTGCTCTGGGATAAGAACCGAGAATATCTAGTCGCTGGGCTGAGGCGGTCAGTTCATCGATGGCAGTTTGGACGAGCGGGGCATCGCGGTGTCCGCTTAATTCGACAAAGAACAGGTACTCGTTTTTTGTCTCAGGTGCGGGGAAAGATTCGATCCAAGTTAAGTTGAGTCCGGATTGCTTGAAGATCGTCATCGCGTCAGCCAGGGCACCGGGGCAATGACTGACTTGAAACAACAGGGCTGTTTTGTCGTCTTCTGTTGGCGAAGGTCTTTCCTTTCCCAACACGGCAAAACGCGTCACATTGTTTGGATTGTCTTCGATGTTCTGGTCAATCACATCGAGGTTGTACGCACGACCCGCTTCCAGACTGGCGACGGCTGCTACACCAGGTTTTTCTGAGGCGAGTTTTGCGGCCGCTGCTGTGCTGCTGTTTTCGACAATCTTGGCCTGAGGTAATTGACTGGCCAGCCAGTCTCGGCACTGCGAGAGCGCTTGCGGTTTACTGTGGACCTCGGTGATCTTTTCACGGGGAGTTTTGGCGAGCAAGTTGTGATGGATCGGTAGCAGAACTTCACCACAAATCTCCATGTCCTGTCGGATAAACATCCCGAGTGTATCGACGACACGTCCATCGGTGCTGTTTTCGATTGGAACCAGACCCGCGACCATGTCGCCCCGAGCAACCGCATCAAACACGGCTGGAATTGATCCGACCGGTGTCAGCGAGACCGCCTCGCCGAAGTATTTTGTCGCGGCGAGGTGGCTGTAGCTGTACTTGGGGCCCAGGAATGCCACTCGCATCGCCTGGACGGATTCCAGGCAGGCTCCTGACAGGCATTTGAGGAGCTGGGTTTGTGCTTGCCGGCTCAGTGCATCGCATGGCGGGCGTGACTGGACGACTTTCTTGATCTCTGCTGCGGCTGCCGCGACTCGGCCTATCGAGCCCTTTTCGAGGCTTCCGGCGAGCTGTTCGACCAAATGCTGGCGAGTCTCTGCGAGCTGCAAGATCTGGAGATCGATTGAATCGATGGAACGTTGCAGATTCGTGTCAGTCATACCGAGACTCGATCGTGGGGGATGGATTTTCGCGATGCTCGATCGGGCCACTGGCGTCTGTCAAATTGACAACCTTCGGCAAACTCGAATTTTGGACGCCAAAACGTCCCTGCCATTTTTGTCTCGATCGCGGGCGGTAAGTGTGATTTGACCGCAAATAGCGGCTTTTTGCGAGGGTGTGGGGAGGATTTTAAACGATTCCCTGAATAATCCGGATCGACTGGCACAGGCTTTGCGATTTGTGTCGATTCGCTCGACGGGTGTCGAAAACGACAATCGCCGAAACCAGAACGACTCTCGATTTTCAAAATTTAACGTGATTTTGAATTAACAGGATTAGAGAAACACGACTGATTCCCCTCCCCGTCGCGGGAAGGCTTCGCTGCAAGCGTTCATCAGTCGTTGACCATAGCTAAACGAAATCGAACATTTGCGCAGGAGAAAAACAAATGGCTCAAGGTGAAAAGATTATCGGTATCGACCTCGGTACAACCAACAGCGTGGTTGCCGTGATGGAGGGTAGTGAGCCCAAAGTCATCCCCAACCCCGAGGGAAACCGCCTAACCCCTAGCGTCGTTGCCTTCACAGACAAGAACGATGTGATTGTTGGTGAACCAGCTCGTCGTCAAGCAGTGACGAATCCCAACCGCACCGTTTACTCGGCAAAGCGATTCATGGGGCGACGGCACCACGAAGTCGAATCTGAGGAGAAAATGGTCCCCTACGGTGTCGTTGGGGCGGCCGATGAGTATGTCAAAATCGAGGTAGGGGATCACCAGCATACGCCTCAAGAGATTTCCGCGAAGGTGCTTCGTAAGCTCAAGGAATCGGCGGAGTCCTACTTAGGACACAAAGTCAATAAAGCCGTGATTACGGTCCCTGCTTATTTCAATGACGCGCAACGGCAGGCGACCAAGGATGCTGGGCAGATTGCCGGCTTGGAAGTTGCTCGAATTATCAATGAGCCAACTGCCGCTGCTTTGGCTTATGGCCTGGATAAAAAGAAGGACGAAAAAATCATCGTGTTTGACCTTGGTGGTGGAACCTTTGATGTTTCAGTCCTGGAGGTTGCTGACAGTGGCGACGAGGAGCAAGAGAGCCGCGTCTTCCAGGTGATCAGCACGATGGGCGACACGCACCTCGGCGGTGATGACTTTGATGAAGCTCTGATCAATTACGTCGCAGACGAATTCAAAAAGGAAAACGCGATCGATCTCCGTGAAGATCCGATGGCGTTGCAGCGTCTGCAGGAAGCTTGTGAAAAAGCAAAGAAAGAATTAAGTACCCTGCCAGAGACGGACATCAACCTGCCGTTCATTACGGTTTCGGACAATGTTCCCAAGCACTTGACGATGAAAATCACGCGAAGTGCGTTCGAAACCATGATCGATGGCCTCGTTGAGCGTTGTCGTGGCCCGGTCCTCAAGGCACTCGAAGACGCCGGGATGAGCCCTGGCGACATTGATGAGATTGTCCTTGTAGGTGGTAGTACTCGAGTCCCGAAAGTCCGCGAGCTGGTCAAATCAATTTTTGGCAAAGAGCCACATCAGGGCGTCAATCCTGATGAGGTTGTTGCTGTCGGTGCTGCGATTCAAGGAAGCGTGCTATCGGGAGACCGTACCGACGTGCTGCTGCTGGACGTTTCACCCCTGACTTTGGGGATCGAAACCGAAGGTGGCGTGATGACCGCGCTGGTGGAGCGGAACACGACGATTCCCGTTGAGAAGAAAAACGTTTTCAGCACGGCTGCCGACGGTCAAACCGCGGTAACAGTGCGCGTCTTTCAGGGTGAACGGAAAATGGCCACCAGCAACCGGTTGCTCGGTGAGTTCAATCTCGAAGGGATTCCGCCGCAGCCGCGAGGTGTACCCCAAATCGAGGTCAAATTTGACATCGACCAGAACGGTATCGTGTCAGTCTCGGCGAAAGAGCTGAAAACCGGGAAAGAAGCTTCGGTGACGATCAAAGAAGCGGGCGCACTCAGCGAAAGCGACATCGAGCAGATGCGTAAGGATGCCGAGGCGCACGCGGATGAGGACAAAAAACAGTTTGAATTGGTCGAAGCGAAAAACCGTGCCAGCCAACAGGTTTATCAGCTTGAAAAGCAAATGACCGAACATGCGGATAAGCTCACCGAAACCGACACCGAGCCGATGAATAAGGCGATCGAGAAGGTGAAAACGGCTGCGGAAGGGGATGATACTGCTGCGATCAAGCAGGCCTCGGACGAACTCGATGCGGCAGCTACCGCGTTCAGCAAGGTGCTGTACGAGAAATCGGAAGCAGCAGGCGAAGGTGGTGAGGCACCGGCGGGCGCCGATGCAGCTGCTGACGCTGATGATGACGCGATCGACGCCGACTTCGAAGTGAAAGACTAACGCAGTCATTTTTGACATGACTAGAAAAGGCGGGTGATCATTCACCCGCCTTTTTTTATGCCCGGGGTAAGCGCATGGCCCAGGAGTTGCATCGCTTAATCGTTGAAGGAGAACACTGCCATGACTTTTCGATTTGACCGTTTGACGACCAAGGCTCAATCATTGGTTGCCGAGGCACAAGCCCGCGCTGCCACCGCGGGGAATCCCGAGATAAGCCCACTCCATTTGCTTGCAGCGATGCTTGATGAATCCGATGGAATCACGCTGCCGCTACTCGACAAAATGGGGGTTGATTCCGCGAAACTGAGTGAGCTGGTGGCGAGCGAGATTTCACGTTTGCCAGCGGTTTCAGGCGGTCGTCAGCCGGGGATTTCAGCTGAGCTGCAACAAGCTTTTGATGCTGCTGCGGCTTCCGCTGAAGCGTTGAAAGACGAGTACGTGAGCACCGAGCACTTATTGCTTGGTCTAACACGGGCCGAAAACAAAGCGAATAACCTGTTAAAAGTCTTAGGTGTTCAGGAAGACGACGTCTTGAAGGCGATGAGTGAAGTTCGCGGGTCCGCCCGTGTGACTGACCAAAACGCCGAGGATACCTATCAGGCACTCGAAAAGTTCGGAATCGATCTGACGAAGTTGGCAGCAGAGGGAAAGCTCGATCCGGTGATCGGTCGCGACAATGAAATCCGCCGAGTCGTTCAGGTGCTTTCCCGACGGACAAAGAACAACCCCGTGCTAATCGGGCAGCCGGGCGTCGGCAAGACTGCAATTGCCGAAGGGCTTGCCCTGAGAATTTTCGAAGGTGACATCCCACAGAGCTTACAGAACAAGCGTGTGATCTCGCTTGACATGGGAGCTTTAGTCGCTGGCGCAAAGTTTAGAGGTGACTTTGAGGAGCGTTTGAAAGCTGTGCTCCGTGAGGTCAAGGACAGCGACGGGCAAGTTATCCTGTTCATCGATGAGCTTCATCTAGTCGTCGGGGCTGGGAAAGCGGAAGGTTCTGCCGATGCCGCTAATCTTCTCAAGCCCGAATTGGCGCGTGGAACACTCCGTTGCATCGGGGCGACTACGCTCGATGAATATCGACAACACATTGAAAAAGATGCCGCACTGGAGCGTCGCTTCCAGCCTGTTTATGTCGGCGAACCGTCAAAGGATGACACGATTGCGATCCTCCGCGGGCTGAAGTCGCGGTACGAATCACATCATGGTGTTCGCATTACTGACAGTGCGTTGGTGGCGGCTGCCAACTTGTCGAATCGCTACATCGCAGACCGGTTTTTGCCAGACAAGGCGATCGATTTGGTGGATGAAGCAGCAAGCCGTTTGGCGATGGAAAAAGAAAGTGTTCCAGAGCCGATTGACCGAGCGCAGCGTCAATTGCGACAGCTTGAATTGGCTCACCGACAATTGGTTGACGAACAGGAAGAGTCGGCCGTGGCAAAGCGTAAAGAAGTCGAGCAGGAAATGGAAAGCCTGAACCAGGAACTTGCCAGTTTGCGGGAACAGTGGGAAACCGAGAAGATCGGGCTGGATGATGTACAGTCAATCCGGCAAGAGGCGGATCAGTTGGCCCATCGCTTCGCCGCCTTAGATGCGGAAGCGAAGCAAAAGCAATTAAGTGGTGAAAATCCTGAAGGGCTCTATCAGGAGATGCTTGATGTTCGTGCTCGGCAAGCCGAGCTGGAGAATCGGTTAGCGGAATTGGAGGCACGTGAACAGAAAGCAAAATCAAGCCACGAGGCGGCGAATGATCCTTCCGATGAGAAGCGGCGACTGTTGCGCCGCGATGTTACCGAAGATGAGATCGCTGAGGTCGTCAGCAACTGGACCGGTGTACCGGTCACCCGCATGCTTGAAACCGAGCGTGCCAAGTTGTTGGTGATGGAAGATCGGTTGCATCATCGGGTGATCGGTCAAGAGGAGGCGGTGGCTGCCGTCTCCGATGCTGTCCGGCGAAGTCGTAGTGGCTTGCAAGATCCGGATCGTCCCATCGGGTCGTTCTTGTTTCTCGGTCCAACTGGTGTCGGTAAAACAGAGCTTTGCAAAGCGCTCGCGCAGGTGATGTTTGACGACGAATCGGCAATGGTGCGAATCGACATGAGCGAGTTTATGGAACGGCACAGTGTGTCGCGGTTGATCGGAGCCCCTCCCGGATATGTCGGCTATGAAGAGGGGGGGAAACTTACCGAGGCGGTGCGACGCAGGCCATATTCCGTTTTGCTGCTGGATGAGATGGAAAAAGCTCACCCCGATGTCTTTAACATCTTGTTGCAAGTCCTGGATGATGGTCGCTTGACCGATGGGCATGGTCGAACGGTTGATTTCAGTAATACCGTGATCGTGATGACCAGCAATGCTGGGAGCCAGGTGATCCAGCAGGTTAACGAGGAAGGTGGGACGGAAGAACAGATGCGTGAGGCGGTTCACGAAGCATTGAAGGCACGGTTTCTGCCCGAGTTTCTGAACCGAATTGACGACATTGTGATCTTTCATCCACTTGATCAAGGTGAGATTCGCAAAATTGTCGCTCTGCAATTACAGGTCCTGGCCGGCCGGTTGCACGATGCTGGGTTGGAGTTGTCTGTCAGTGAAGCTGCGATCGACGAAATTGCATCGGTAGGATACGACCCAACCTACGGAGCACGACCATTGAAGCGTGTGATTCAAAAACAGGTGCAAAATCCACTTGCGACTGCGATTTTGAAAAACGCGTACGAAGAGGGAGCAACCGTCTTCGTCGATTTTGATGGTGCGGAGTTTACTTTTTCGGATCAAACGCACTCGATGCCCGTCGGTTCCTAACTGGGCTTATTGGTAACTGGGCTTATTGGTAACTGGGCTTATTGGTAACTGGGCTTATTGGTAACTGGGTAGTTGGGTAACTGGGCTCATCGGTAACTGGGGCCTCGTCGATTAACAGGACCGGTTAGGCCGGTGGGTGGCGAGTTCTATGCATCGTTCACGCCCAACTCTTTCTTGGAACGCGTGCTTTGCTCGGCGCGATTTGCAGTACGGGCCGACTCCGTATGCTTGTTTTGCATTTTTCGTGCAGGGGTGTGAGCTTCCGTTTCGCGTTTGCTGTTAGCCTTTGTTAAAAAAGTGCGCGATGCGAGACGTGGCTTTGGGTCGATTTTCCTATCGAACGGGGCTGAATGAAAACTAATCGCCGAACGCGGGGGGCAGATTAAAATTTGCACCTGCGGCGTTCAGCTTCTCAAAGACCTGGGGATCCTTGGCTGGTGGTTGGATCGATGGGCGAGGCTGAGCCCTAAGAAACCCCTGTTACCTAGCTAGATTTCGCACGGCCCAGTTCAGGAACGTTCGGCGACGTTTTGTGTTGGTAGACTGCCCGCCCCGGCTAGCATTCTCGCTCCTCGCAGGTTCGGTGCTGCGTGCGGAACGATGTATTTAATCGCTGATGGGGGGGGCTTCGTAATTATTCACGCCGTTCCGAACCTCGGTCACTGGGATATAATTGTCGGTATACTAAGAGGTCTACCTGAATCCAATGCATTGGCCTCCTGAATTCACATTTGGCAGCTTTCCTGGATTCATTTCGGGCAGCAGAGATCGACAAAAATTTATGCGTATTCTGGATCTGATTTCGCCGAAAGATTTGTCGCGGGTTGCCAAGCTACAACTGCTGGCAAGGCAGGTCGTCGAGGGGGCTTGTTCGGGACGACATCGGTCGCCGCATAAAGGGTTCAGCGTCGAATTCAAAGAGCACCGCCCGTATGTTCGTGGCGATGAGTTGCGCAGCATCGATTGGAAGGCATTTGCCAAGAGTGACCGGCTCTATATTCGAGAATTTGAAGAAGAGACAAACCTGCGTTGTACGCTGTTGGTCGATCGCAGTGGATCGATGCGTTACGGGGGCGAACGAGCCGGTCTGACCAAATATGACTACACGCAACAACTTGCCGCCTCGTTGGCCTATTTAATTTTGGGTCAGCAGGATGCGGTGGGGATGGTCACGTTTGATGATCAGCCGCAAGATCAAGTGCCGGCGAAAAGTCGACCGTCTCATTTGCGTGCACTGCTGTCCGCGTTGGTTGTGGACGGTTCAAAACGCGAAACCGATTTGGGCGGCGTCTTCCACGCGATCGCGCCGAAATTAGGTCGTCGTGGATTGGTTATCATCTTGTCCGACGCGATGGGGGATGTTGCTTCAATGGCTCGCGCGTTGGCTCAGTTTCGATCCTCGCGGCACGAGGTGCTGTTCTTCCAAATTCTTGACCCAGATGAGTTGGATTTTCCGTTTTCGGGCCGGATTCAGTTTCGCGATCTCGAGAATGTTGATCGTGAGCAAACAGTGGATGCCCAAACGCTACGGGATGCCTATATGGAGCGGCTGAAGCAGCATGATTCCGATTTGCAGGATGTTTGTCGCCGCCACCGTGTCGATTTAATTCGGATCACGACCGATCGTCCTTTCGCCGATGCATTGCACGAATATTTGGCGTTGCGGAGGCGAATCGCGTGACACTGCTGAATGGAATTCTTGCACTTGGCGCGTTGGCGTTCACGGTGCCGTTAGCGATTCACTTGTTGTTTCGCAGTCGCTTTCGTACCGTGGAATGGGGGGCGATGCATTTGTTGGATGCCGTCGTGCGAATTAATCGACGACGTGTGCAGTTGTTGCATCTGTTACTCTTGCTGGTGAGATGTTTGTTGCCGGTCTTGTTGGCGTTTTGCTTGGCCAGGCCACTGTTGACCGGATTTGAATCTTTGCCCGGCGACGCACCGCAATCGATCGTTTTAGTGGTCGACGACAGTCGCAGTATGGCGGTTCGCGATTCAAGTGGCTTGAGCCGGCTTGATCGTGTGAAGCAGGGATTCGATGAGCTGTTGGCGGGTCTATCACGTCGGGATGAAGTCATCTTGATTCGGTCGAGTCAGGTCACGTCGACGCCCGAGCCGGGTAGCGCCCAGAGTGCGTCTAAGTCGTTGCGGCAGATACGAGCTGATTTTGGACCCGTCGATCTGGGGCGAATGATGCAGTCTGCCGTCGAAGCGGCCGACGCCGCTGCGCACTCTCAACGCCGCATTATCGTGGCCTCGGATTTTCAGACGCAACTAGTTTCTGACGCTGTCATTGAATCGCTCTCGCGGATGACAAGTCGTATCGAGGAAAAGACGATTCGGCCTGTGGTGAGTTTTTGGAATCTTGGGGGTGAATCTGAACAGTTGGAAAACGTATCAGTCGACTTGGTGCAAGTCGATTCGACCGCCGTCGTTGCCGGGCGTACTGCCAATTATTCCGCAGAATTGCGCAATTCCAGTGACCGCCCCGTACGCGATTTGCGGGTTGTCTGGGCAATTGACGAAAAGCCGTTGGCACCCGTGTTAGTGAATCTCCCGCCGCGATCATCAGTCACACACCGATTAAGTCGCACGATCGACGAAGAAGGCGTCCATCAAATTTCGGTGGCACTTGAGCAGGGGGATGCCTTAGTTGAGGACAATCGACGAGCAATTGGTGTCGATGTCATTCGCGAAGTACGGGTTCTGATGGTTGATGGTCAGCCAAGTCCGCGGCCACTGCAAGGTGAAACAGATTTTTTGGCGATTGCTCTTAGTCCGTTTGCCTTTGGTGGTGAAGATCAGCCTGATGCGGTTCGGACGACGGTGGTGAACTCCAGTCAAATGCTGGGAGTGATCGAATCCGATCCGCCTGATGTGATTGTGCTGGCCAACGTTTCTGAATTCTCAAATACCGCGAGATCAGCCGTCGCTCGTTTCGTTCTCGACGGGGGTGGACTGATCCTGTTTGATGGTGACCAAGTGAAGCCGGACGTCTACAACGAGTCGTGGCGGTGCGATGCGGGCAGTTGGATGCTGCCAGGTACTTTGGGGCAAAGAGTTGGATCGGCCTGGGAACCTGAGTCTGGAGCCGAAGAGGGAACGTATCCTGTTGGGGATCGCAATTCACAATTCTCACCATGGGATGTTTTAGGGAAATCGGAGCAACGCCCATTTGTTGATTTTGAGGTGTCTGCCTACCGCAAACTGAGCATTTCGAAAAAACGAACGGATGGGGATTCGCCGACGATTGTCTTACTATCGCTGGCGAACGGTGATCCTCTGGTTCTGTCGGCGAAATGTGGACGGGGCACCGTGGTGCAGTTTTCAATCCCTTGTGACACCGGATGGAGCAATTTACCGACACGGGTGGTTTATCTCCCGATGCTCCAGCAACTGGTGCTTGACTTGGCTGGCTCCCGAAGGAAAACAACGGTTGATGTTGGCGAAGAAATTGTTGTCATGATGAGTGATTTGACCGCGTCGCTCCCTGGCGACGCGACGCGTGACCCAGATCAGAAAAACAGTGTGAGTGTGAAGTACCCAGGGGGCACCGAGGAATTGCTGATGCCAACTGAGGGAGCATTATCCCAAGTCGTCGCAACGACAGATGCTGGGCCAGGGCTTTACCAATTCATTCATCGCGTTCCGCTGGAGGACGAAGAGCCACTTCTGAAGCGGGAAAACCGCGTCGTCGAAGTTCCGTCGCTCGAGTCCGAGTTGCGGGACGTGGAGAGCACGCGACTGAAATCGGCCGCAGCGAGTTTAGACGGAAAGGTGTTCGAGGACCTGAAGCAATTACAGCAGGATGATCAAACTCGACGATTCGGTCGCGAGATTTGGCGCTGGTTGTTGGTAGGGCTCTGTTTGGCTTTGGTCGTTGAGTTGTTATTGCAGCAGATTGCGGTCCGTGTTTCGACCGGGAGGGCGGCATGAGTGGATCGCTCCGATTTGCCGGCGATGTCTCGCCCTGGCTTGTTCTTGCGGCGGCGCTGACTGCCGCAATCGCGGTCACGTGGTTCTATCTCCGTGAGAGTCGTCAAGTCGCATCGCCCTACAGTTATTTGTTGCCTGGTTTACGAGCCTCGGCAGTCGCTTTGGCGATCCTGATTCTGGCTGGACCAGTCTGGCATCGCAGTCAGGTGGTTGGAACGCTGGGAAGCGTCGTGTTTGCCATCGATGCGTCGCGAAGTATGGCAATCAATGATTCGAGTGGATCCAATTCAAGTCCCGATCGGTTGCAGCGAGCTTTGGGTTTACTGATTGGCGAGGGAGAGCGAGTTGGCTGGTTGGAGGACCTAGATCAATCGCATCACGTCGATGTCTATGCTTTCACGGAAAACGATCCAGTGATGGTGTGGACCAATCGTGACGGTGACGAGGTTCCGGCCGCTGTTTCGCTCACGCCTGATGGAGAACGCTCGGATTTGTCATCAGCCATGCGGGCAGATTGGCCAGCGAGCGATGCCGGCGACGCAACGGAAGCGACCGAAGGAAGTGCCGGGCGGTCTGCCTTCGTTCTGCTAAGCGATGGTCGTGACAACACAGGTAAGTCGCCTGTCGATGCAGCTCAACGATTGTCCGAAAACGGAACGAGGGTTTACGCGATCGGAATGGGCTCCGAGGACGAACCCTTGGACATTGGGGTCGTTGACGTGATTCGGCCAGATACGGTTGCTTCGGACGGTGAGTTGGCTGGTGAAATCATGCTCAGTCAGTTTGGGATGAAGGATGAGTCAGTGAACGTCCGTATTGAGTCGGGCGGCCAGGTAGTTTGGCGACAAACCGTCGTGGTGGGACCGGGAAGTCAGCAAAAGGTGCCATTTCGGATCGAAATCGAGCCAATCGTGCAACGCATGTCGGAACTTTCACCGCGGGGTGTCACACGCAGCACCGTTGTGATGGATTTGCGAGCGATGATCGAGCCGACCAGCGGCGACACAAGTGAGAGCAACAACGCGATGCCGTTTCGCGTCGCAGCCTCCACTCGAGACCGTCGCTTGCTGATATTGGACGGCTCTAGTCGATGGGAAACGAGATACATTCGCAATCTGTTTGAACGGGATCCAGGTTGGGTAGTCGATACGGTCTTGTTCGGTTCCGGCACCGACATGGAAGAGTTGAAACGGGGTGAAGAAGCGGGTGAGTTTCCAGACTCACAGCGGGCGATCGGTCAATACGATGCGATCTTGCTTGGGCAAATTCCTCCGAGCCAGATGACGGCGAAAGACTTGGATTTGATCCGCGAATATGTCACGCGCGGTGGTGGATTGATCGTATTGGACGGGCGCTATGGCCGCATCCAAGAACTAGCTGAGAACCAGTTCAAGGATCTGATTCCCGTCATCTACCTTGATGAACCACGGTTGAAAGTAACTTCGGTGCGTCCCACTCGTTTGGGGATGGAGCATCCGGTTTTGAATTTGTGGGGAGAGCAAGAACAGGTTGCCGAATTATGGGAGAGTTTGAAGCCGCCGACGTCAGCGCCACGCGTCCAGGCGCAGGCTGACGCTGAGGTTTGGGCTCATGCGGTTGGTGGTGATCAGCAGGAGTCGCCTTGGATGGTTGCTCGCCTGTATGGGGCTGGCCGCGTGTTCTATCTCTCTACCGATCAGACTTGGCGTTGGCGTTATAAGGTCGCCGATCGATTTCATGCTCGGTTTTGGAATCAGTTGCTCAACGCAGTGATGCAGCCGCCCTATTCAGCTAGTGATGAATTCGTTGCCTTGGGGACTGATAAGATCGAATACGATGCTGGTGAATCATCAACGATCCGAGTTCGCTTGCAAGGCGGAGAGAATAAGCCGATCGGGGACGCCACAGTCGATGCAATTTTGGTCGCTGATAACCACGTGGTGGCAACGGTTCCGTTGATGGTTGATGACGCGGCACGGGGGACCTATCAAGGCCAGACGCCGGCACTCCTTAGCGGAGCCTACGAAGTTCGTGTGCGTGCGAGCGGTTTTGATGCGACCGCACTGCAGGCAAGCACTCCGATTTGGGTCGGCGAACGTGACACGATGGAATTGAGTCGGGTGAGTTTGGATCCCAACGGATTGCGACAGATCGCGGAAGCGGGGGGAGGCGAATATTTGCACGAATCCTCCGCTGATGAACTATTGAATTGGCTGGAACCACTTTCATCGGGGCGAGTGGTTGAATCCGATACGTTGGTATGGCAATCGTTCTATTGGTTTTGGACAATCATGTTGTTGCTGACCGTCGAATGGTGGATGCGAAAGAAAGCGGGGTTGGTTTAGCCATGTCAACGATCGGAAATGAAATTAACTTTGGATTGGAATTAGATCCAAAGACTGCGGGATTATTGACCAGGTTTGCGCGGCGCCGTCGGCGGTTATTGATTTTGCGTGCCATTGCTGCGGGAACTCTTTTCCTCGTCGTATCGATGATGCTCGTGGCCGCCTGTGATTATTTTTGGGTTGTGTCTGATCCGGTTCGGTGGTTGCTTAGTTTGCTAGCCTATGGTGTGGCCGCCGGTGCTATGTGGTGGTTTGGAATTCGCCGCATCGGCAGTGGGGATCCGCGACGGTTGGCGCGACAGCTTGAAGCGGTTGACCCAACCATGCGGGAAGACTTGCTTTCTGCCGTTGAGTTAGCAGATCCCTCCGAGACGAACGGCTCTTTTGGTTTTCGTCGCCGTTTGCAGCGGAGCGTAGCGGGGCGGGCCAAAGGGATAGACATTGGACAGTTGCTGCCGTTCGACTTGATTGTTCGTTGGTTGATTGGCGGAATCGTAATGCTTTCGATCTGCGCCATTTTACTGTTTGTCCCTCGGATGCAATTTGGGCGTCGAATCGCACGTGCGTTGATGCCGGGCTTGGCAATCCAACGTGCCTCTTTGACCAAACTCGAGATCATCAAACCGTCTCCGCCTTCCGGTTTTGTTGCTGAAGGTGATGCGGTCGGCGTCACAGTGAAAGTGACTGGCGCGCGCCGCAACGACATCTGGTTGCAATGGCGGACTGACGATAACGATGGTGAAACTTCGATGACACCTCGCGTGATGGAATCAGAAAAACCAAACGAGGGAACGCTTGGCCATCAGGGCATCTTTTCAGCAAATGTTTCGGTTGGATCGCTTCCGTTGCAGTATCGCGTTTTGGCAGGGGATGCAATCACGTTATGGCAGGAGTTGAAACCATTGCCGCGGCCGAGAGTTGCCTCGTTTTCAACTAGGTACGTGTTTCCAGAATATGCCGCGTTGCCAGAACGGGTCGAAACCTCTGAGCATGGCGATTTGAAGGCACTCGTCGGGACGATGGCGTATGTGACGGTTGATTTTGACCAGCCAGTCATTGACGTCACCTTGCGTTACGGAAATCAGGGCGCGACCAGCACTCTCGATCCCGTCGAGGGATCGGATCGGTCTTTCTTGGCCTCCATCCCCATCCGCACGCCGGGTACCTACCAAATTCAAGCAGTGAGCGCGGAATCAGGATTGGACAATCCGTTTAGCCCGCAGTACTCCGTGACGCCAATCGTCGACACACCGCCGAACGTACGGTGGAGTGAACGCATCTCCGAAAGTTCGATTGTGTCCCCTTTGGATGTCGTTTCCTTGTCCGCCCAGGCGTCGGATGATTTGCCAATGGAACGCGTTGTCCATGAATATCAGGTGAATGATCAAGCCGTGCAACGCCAGCTATTGAATGTTGAAAATCCAGGGCGCGAGCTAAATTTAAGTTGGGATTGGGATCTTATTCAAGATTTGGTGGATGGCGATGCAAAAAAGAAATTGCATGGTGGTGATATCGTACGAATGCGGTTGGTCGCGATTGATCGCAAGGGACAGCGTGGGGAAACGAAGTTCGTTGAACTTTTGATTGCTGAAGAGGGATTCGATACTGAGCGACATTTCCGGCTATTGCAGATGCGTCAATGGGCTGAATCGGTCACCGAATGGACCGATCGTTCTCGTGAGTTGATGAACCTGATGAAACTGTCGGCGGAGACATCCGATTGGCAAACGATCAACCAGGGTGTTGAAGATGGCTTGGCGATTGTTGCTGACTTCGGTGAGCTTGAGAATTTGACTCGTGATACGCTCGCTGGTTCTCGCTACGAAGCGGAAGCAGCGACGCTTGAACTGGTTGGACGTGCACTCCAAGATCACCGCCTGAAAGTGGAAAATTGGTTTCATGAGGCGGGATTGCAAAGAGATAGCGAAAAGCCGCCTGAGTTGATTCGTTTGGCGCAGCAACTTTCAGTGGAGGGCTCGAGGATTGAACAACTCGTTCGTGCAACGTTGGCGGAGCATTTGACGACTGCGGTCGTCGCGGATTCCCAGTCTTTGGTTCGTAGTTTGGTTCCGCTAACAAGTCAAACTGCTCCACTTCCTGCCGATCGTTTCCCGCGGTACTTAATGGTGACCGTCGGAAGGATGAAAGAAATCGGTGCGATGATCGCGGATTTTAAGAATTTGCTGCCTGAATCGACCAGTCGCCACCTGGAGGTCTGGACCCGAATGAAAGACCAGTGGACGGCTCGATTCGAGGATCTACTGCGCCGCGACAACGTGGATTCCAATGCAACGACGGTGGCTGAATTTGAACAACAGTTACGCGGGTTGACCGACCAGTCGATGGTGGATGGTCGGCTATCGCCAATGCTCGTTTCGATGACTCGCGACCTACGGTATCAAATCGCTGGAACTGGAGATCAGATTTTTGCGATGGATCGGATTGGTCGTCAGGAAGCGGAATTACGGTCACAAGCACAGATGGCAAATGATTCAGCCAAGATCGCGGATCTGAATCAGCAAGCTTTGGCTGCCAAAACTCGTTACCTCGATAAACGTGATCAGCTTTTGACACGGATCAGTCAGGAAGAATGGCTGCATCGTGGCCGGCCGAAAGTTGATTTGCAATACGCGGCAGATCTGGAACTGATTCGCCGCGCGATCGAAAATGTTACGGCTGAGGGTTATCAACCTTACAAGCAGGAATCGGCAGCGCTTGTGCATCAGAAAATTGCGCGAGCTTGCCAGGTAATTGAAGCCGACCATGAGGCGAATCTGTGGCTGCAAGAGGTTCGGGCTTTATTGTTGCTCGAACGCCAGTTGGATGAAAATCCAACGACCAAAATTCTGCACCCGACATGGATTGAAAGGCTCCCGAATGGTTTGGATTGGCCGATGCGGACCATTCAAAATTTCGGTTTGGCAGAAGTTGGAGCAGGCATTGATCGCGTCCGCTATAGCGACGCGTTTAACCTCGCTAAAGCTCGGATCACGAAGCGGCGCTGGAGTGGTGAGCCGATGCTATCTGCGGAGAATTCGATCGATGAATTGCAGCAAGCGTTGGCGAAGGCGATCCAACCGCTTCAAATCCCAGTGATCGAGGCGCGTGAAACCATTGAGCAGTACGTGTTAGACCTAGCGGAGTTGGCACGGCAAGCAGCTGCCGAAGCACGTGAAGCAGAGGCCGCCAACCGAAATCGCGAGGATTCAAATAAGGAAACCACTGAAGCATTACAAGCCGAGCACCAAGAGGCTGTCGAGACGACCAAGCAGACGATCGAATCGCTCGTCGATTATGCCAACACCGTCGATTTGTCTGATCGTGAACAGCGGGAACTCGCTCGTGATGCTGATGCTGCTGCGGCAAAGATCCAGGCTGATTTGCAGCGTGCTGAACAGGCAATGGAGGATGCCGGTAAAGCAAGGCAAGAATCAGATCGCAGTGAAGCGTTGAACGAAGCCGCGCGGGCAATGAACGACTTGGCTGAATCGCTTGAAGAAACGGCTAGCCACTTCGAGGACGCGAAGTCCGGCGAAAACCTGGATGAGTCGCGACAAGCACTCCGAGACGCCGAGGCTGCTTTGCAAATGCAGCAAGAGATG
Source organism: Rubripirellula sp. (assembly GCA_049602075.1). Classification (GTDB taxonomy): domain Bacteria; phylum Planctomycetota; class Planctomycetia; order Pirellulales; family Pirellulaceae; genus Rubripirellula. Next base: position 69,023 of record JBMYRF010000010.1, on the reverse strand, counting down.
CAAGATCCTTACGATCGCACCGAAGCATTAGCGGAAGCGTCGCAGCTAACTCCACAGGAACTGCTCGAGCAACTCGAGCAGGAATTGCAAACCAATCAACCAATGCAGGGGGAGTTGTCCGAGATTGCTCGACAGGCGGCAGAAAATGCAGCTCGGAGCCTTGAGAACTCTGCCAGGGAAGAACGGAATTTGAACCAAACGTTGCAGCGGTCAGACGGGGCTTTTCAGGAACAAAAGCGACAAATGGCAGCACAGCTAAGTGACTTGGCAAATCGCACCAAGACCGTCAATGATTCATTGTTGCAGGCGACGGAGCGAGCGATTGGATGGGCAAATGCGCCCGAGTGGCGGCCAAAGTTGGATCAAGCTCGGCGGGAGCTGAGTGAGGCGACTCAGAACGTAGCCGTGAATGGTGGCGAAAATGCTGTCCTTTCACAATTAGAACAAGCGGCGGCACAGATGGAGCAGGCGGTGAAGAATGCCGCCGAAACCTTAGCTGATGTGAATCAATTGGCAGAGGAAGCTCAGCAAGATGACCTGCACGCGGATGAAGCAGGCCGTAAGCGGGCTAGCGATCAGCTAGAACGATTTATGCGAGACGCGCGGGCAACCCAGTTGCGAGCTGCGAACCAAGAAACGCAGCGTTGGTCAAATTCAAAACGCGAAGCGGCTCGCCGTGTGCAAGCAGCCCAACGGCAGAAACGAGCTGTTGAAAATCAAAAAGCACAGATCGAAGATCGAATAGAACGAGAGCCTGGGAATGCCGAAGCTTTGAGCCGCGAGCTCGATGCGATCGAACAACGATCAGACGAAGCCAGTCGTGTCGAGCAGGCCGCGCGGGAGTCGGTTGATTTTGCCGATCGGATGTTGGGTGAGTCACGGCAACGGGGAGATGAACTAAAGAAACAAACCATTCCCCGATTGGAAAAAAGTAATCCCGCTGCGGAAATGGCGGCCGAGATGACTGCACAGGCCGACGAAGCGCTCGACGCCATTCGGGAGGATCTTAAACAGCTAGCGAGCGAGAGTGGCCTCGAAAAAGAGCTCCGAGTGCCTGCTAATCAAGCCCAGAATTTGGCCAGCCAACAATCGCGTATTGCTGGGGAAGTGGATCAGGCTGTCGAACAACTGCGGCGGGCCGCCCGTCACGAACAACGATTGGGCCGAGAGATGTTAGCTGAGCAGCTCGATGAAGTTGCCGATGCAGTTGAGATGCAAACCGCCGATGCGGTTCAATCGGCCGCCGATGCGATTGAACGCGCGCGGGAGGATAATCAGCAAACTCCCGCTGCAAACTCCCAGATCGCTCTTGCTGCCGAAGCGATTCAGCAGGCTGCTGATCAAGTCGATGGATTGTTTGAATCATCGATGCCGCAGTCCGCTCCTGCCGAAAGTGCGACGGCAGAAAATGCGTCCCAGCCGCAAGGCGAAACGCAGGCAGATGAGGGGCAGACGGATCCATCACCCCAAGATCAGTCGCAACAGGGTCAATCGCAACAGGGTCAATCGCAACAGGGTCAATCGCAACAGGCGGGGCAGGAGCTTGCCCGAATGCTCGACGAATTGGATCGGGTGCTCAATCAACCCGTGCCTGAGCCAGAAGGTGAATCGCAGACTGGACCAGCAAGTGAATCGCAGGCTGGAGAGCAAGGTTCGGAGCAGGCTAATGCCAGTGGCGAGCAACAGGCGGGTAACCAACCCCAAGATTCAGGGCAGGCGGGTGAAGGCGAATCCCCAACGGCGGGTCAGTCGAGTCCAACGTTATCGGATGCCCTCGCACAGCAAGCTCAAGACGCAGCGCGTCAACGTGGTCAGCAATTACAAGGCGAGACGCCGCCATCTGGACAAGCACCCTCGCAGGATCAGTCAGCCAGCAGCAGCGATGCTGCAACTGAACCAGGTTCCGGTAACATGCCCAATGGTGGTTTTGTCGACACGCATGGTGTTGAGCGTTTGGGCGACGAATGGGGGCAATTGCGACAACGGCGAACGGGGGATGCGAGCGAAAGTCGTGGTGCGACAATTGCTCCCCAGTATCGCCGAGAAATTGAAGCTTATTTCCGAGCAGTCGCTAAACAGGCGGCTGAGTCGCAGGAGCAGAATTGATGCAACATCGACGAGACTGCTTCCGAACTTTGGCTGTGGCCAGCTCTTCGCTGATGATGGCGATGTATCGTGGTAATCGAGCGTGGGCGCAAGAGAATCCCACGGCCTTGTTCTTACCGGACGATATCGACCGCGCGGTGGGCTCGGCGGTTGATTTTTTGGTGGCCAGCCAGCGAGATGATGGGGCGATCGCTGACCGAGGGCATGAAGTGGCGATGTCTTCGCTGGCAATTATGGCGATGGCTTCGATAGGAACTGAGCCGGTTGGCGATACGGAGCGAGGCGAGGCGATGCTGAAAGCCCTCCGGTGTGTTTTGAATCCGCGTAACCAGGATTCGACCGGGTATTTTGGCGGTCGTGATGGATCACGCATGTACGGGCATGGAATCATTACGTTGATGCTGACCGAAGTTCTCGGGATGTGCGGGAATCCAGCTGAAAACAAGAAGGTGCATGAGCAGCTGGTGAAGGCGATCAGGTTGATCCTCGCTTCCCAAGAGATCCCGAAGCCAGAGAACTTAGTCGGCGGTTGGCGATACACTCCTACCAATCGAGACTCCGATTTGTCAGTTTCGGTCTGGCAGTTGATGGCGTTGCGATCAGCAAAGAATGATGGACTCGATGTGCCGGGAGAAGCCATCGAGAAGGCACTTGAGTATCTCAAGAATTCTTACGCATCCCCTTTGCTTGCGGATGGTAGTCCGCGGGACAAGGTAAGTGGATTTAGCTACACTCCCGGAACGCACCATCCTTCTTTCGCGATGACTGCAGCGGGTTTGTTAGCGATGCAAGTCTGTGGCCAGTACAAATCACCCATGGTCCAGGGGGCTGCTGAATGGTTGTTGCAGCATCCGCCTAAGTTGCACGAGCGATTCTTTTTTTACGGTCTTTACTACTATGCTCAAGGGATGCACCAAGTGGGTGGTAAGTACGCGGAGAAAGCGGATCGGTTGGTGCCAGAAATGTTGCTCGAAGCTCAGCGAAGTGATGGCGCTTGGCTGGCAAGAGGCGGCGAAGAACGAAACTATGGTGCTGTATACGCGACTGCCCTAGCAGTGCTCAGCCTCAGTGTCCGCTATCACTATCTTCCAATCTATCAGAGGTAACGTGAAATACGACGCGATTATTATTGGCGGTGGGCACAATGGTTTGGTGACTTCCGCCTATTTAGCAGAGGCGGGATGGAAAGTTCTCGTACTCGAACGCAGGCCGGTGCTCGGTGGTTGCTGTGTGACCGAGGAATTGTGGCCGGGCTGGAAAATTTCGACGGCCAGCTACGTTGTCAGCTTGTTGCTCCCAGAGATTGAACGCGAGCTCGACTTGAAACGGCACGGCTATAAAGTGCTGCGTCGAACGCCCTCCTCGTTCACGCCGTTTGAAGATGGTAGCTACCTCATCTTGGGGCCAGACGCTCAGCAGAACCACGAGCAGATTTCTAAGTTCTCTCAAGCAGATGCTGAAGCTTATCCGGCCTATGAGGCGTTGCTGTCACGCGTAGCCGAAGTTCTCGAGCCAACCTTGGGGCAAACGCCTCCTGATCTCTTGCCGCTCCCGTCAACGTGGCGGTCACGATCCCTCGGCAAGAAGTTGCGTGATGGCCGCAAGGCAATGTCGCTCTATCAAGCCCTGGGAAAGTTAGGAGACGATTTGCCGGAAGCGATTGAATTGATCACGGGGACCGCCCGAACGATTCTGGACCGGTGGTTTGAATCGGATCAACTCAAGGCGACCCTTGGGACAGATGCCGTTATCGGAAATTTTCAGCCAATTTCTGCACCGGGCACTGCCTACGTTCTGTTACATCACGTGATGGGATCGGCCGGTGGGGCGAGGGGGGTTTGGGGCTATGTCGAAGGTGGCATGGGAGCGCTCTCTGCGGCCATCGCTGCTGCTGCGCGGGAACGCGGTGTTGAAATCCGTACCGAGGCGGCAGTCGATTCGATCCTGACCGAAGCTGGTGCGGTTAAGGGAGTGCGTTTACAAAGTGGCGAAGAGATCTTCTCACGCAATGTTTCTTCCAACGTCGACGCCCAAACCACATTCACACGAATGCTCTCTGCGAAAGATCTTCCGTCTGAATTTCATTCGGCTGTGAAGCGGATCGATTACTCGAGTGCGAGCATGAAGATCAACCTGGCTGTCAGCGAACTGCCAAACTTTACCTGCCTGCCGGGCAACGCCGAGGTCGGCCCACAGCATTGCGGCACCATCCACATTGGGGCGACGCAGGAATACCTGGAAGAAGCCTATGAAGATGCACGGCGTGGTGAACCTTCGAAACGTCCAATCGTGGAGATGACGATTCCAACGTCGGTGGATCGCACGCTCGCTCCAGATGGAGGGCACGTGTTATCGTTGTTTGTTCAATATGCGCCTTACCACTTGGCTGAAGGGACTTGGGACGATCGAAAAGAAGAGTTCGCCGACCGTTGTATCGACGAAATCGCTCGGTTTGCACCGAATGTTCCTGCTTCGATTTTGCATCGCCAAGTACTTTCGCCGGTTGATCTAGAGCGTGTGTACGGTTTGACCGGCGGGAATATTTTTCAGGGCGCAATGCCGTTGCATCAATTGTTCAATCTTCGACCGGTCGCGGGTTGGAGCGATTACCGGACACCTGTGAAAGGGCTCACGCTGTGCGGCAGTGCTGCCCATCCAGGCGGAGGCGTGATGGGAGCTTGCGGCAGGAACGCAGCGATCGAGATGATTCGAGATGGTAAATGAACGCCAGTTCTAAGTGGGTTCAATGCCGGTAAACCGTCGGAGGCGGCAACCAAACTCTGTTCGGTGGGTAAACACCGAATCGACGGCAGGAACGTGGAAAGCACTGCCGGTCAGGATTTAAGGGATCGCAGTAAGAAAAAGGCCTACCGTTTTTGCCGGGCTTGCATCCAGAGTGCATACTCGTTGACGGTGATTTTACCATCTCGGTCCGCGTCGGCTGCCGCGGGACTCATCAGCATGCTTTGCCATTCGGATGCGGTCAGCACGTTATCTTTGTTCTTGTCGTAACGCTGAACGATTCGCTGGACCACTTTGACGTACTTTTCGTCTGCCTTGGTACCGGCGGGAAGCGGTTTAGCGGACGACAGGCTGCTTGTTTTAGATCCAGAGCTCGAACTGGAACCTGACCGGGAACTGGAAGAAGTTGAGGCAGTTTGCTGATTCGCGCCTCCTTCCTCGACACTCCGCAGAGCCTCTTCCGCAGTGATAACACCATCACGGTTGAAGTCATAATTGAAGAATTCGTTGATCAGCGAGTCGTTCCATTCCTTGGCGTACTCCGCCATGGTGACTTGTCCGTTGGTGTCAGCATCTTTGTCCGAAAAGAAGCCTGGCAGACCTTCAGGGAGTCTTCTCTGGCCATTGGGACGGTACGATTGCCGGCCATTGAACACGTCCGGAAGGTCCTTCGACTCTTCACGTTTTCGCGATCTGCCGCGGTCACTGTCTGACTTTTTACTTGCCTCTTCCTGCCCTTCACGACGGCGAGCGTAGCGTACTGCCAATTCGCTTTCAGAAAGTTTCCCATCGCGGTTGCGGTCAAAATCCATTGGGTTTCCAGCGAAACGTTCTAATTCGTTAGGTGAAAGAAACCCATCACGGTTCCGGTCATAACGACGTAGGCGTTCAAGTGCTTCTCGGGTGTCGGCCTCGGTGACCGTGACCGACAGCATTTCGGCCGCTGCCCCAAATCCGAGCAATGGTTCGGGTGTCGCTTCGCCGCCAAATCCTGGTACGAGCAATTCGGCAGTGAGTGAGTCGTCGGAAGAGCTTGAACCTCCGCTTGAAGGTTGACCACCGCGTCCCGAGTCTCGCTGCTCCCGCATTTTCGTGAAGCTTTCGGTGATCTTCTTGAGTGGGATCGGCCGTCCAGCTTGAATGCTCGAATCCGATTGGGCCATTCGCGAAATGATGAATTGTGCGGGCCCCTGCTGTTCGTCGGGATCCAAGATGCCGTTGCCATTTCGGTCAAGTCGAGCCAGGAATGAGCTGCTATCGAAGCCAGATCCGCCTCGGCTACTCATGCCCCCTCTGCTACTCATGCCCCCTCTGCTACTCATGCCGCCACCGAAACCTCCGCGACTGCCCATTCCACCCCCGCGATTTTCCTCACCTCCGCGATTTTCCTCACCTCCGCGACCCGAATCACCCCCTCTTCGACTGGGGGGTTGGGCTAGCAAGGTTGTGGCAGTCAACAGCGAGAGACCGAGAACGGTAAGTTTGCGTGTCTTGTTCATATTGTTCCAACACATCTCAGCCTTCAAAGTTTCGCGACCATGCACCCGCTGTTTGGGAGTGATGCATAGGCCTATCGGTAATTGCAAACGGTGCTAAAGCGTTTGCATTTTATTGTATTGCGGGTGGCTAGCACCATTCCGACGATCTCGGAAAATCCGTCCGATGTGGCCAAAAAAGACCTGAATGAGTCGAGTTTAACCAATTGGATGCCAAAGCTGACCCTTTTTTCCTATGTTTCAGGCTGATCGGTATTCGTAGGCAGGCGACAGCCCGCGGCGAGTACGCGAGGGGCGGGTACCGGCTGCTCAGGTCACCAATCGACCGGTGATTTGGTAAGTTGCGGCGATGAAAAATCAACCAATTTTAGGATCACACGTTTCGGCGGCAGGCGGATTGCACCGCGCCGTGGAGCGTGCCAGCGGCGTTGGATGCAATTGCGTCCAGGTTTTCACGAAAAATAACAACCAGTGGCGGGCAAAGCCTTTGGAGGATTCGGCGGTCACCGCGTGGAGGGAGGCGTTCGATCATTCGAACTTGAGCCATCCGATTGCTCATGCTTCCTATCTGATCAATCTGGCCTCACCCAAACCCGAGCTCTTGCAGAAATCCATCGATGGGCTCGTCGTTGAATGGGAGCGCGCCAATCTACTCGGACTCGAGGGGCTGGTTGTTCATCCCGGCGCTTTCACCGACAGCAGCGAATCGGAGGGATTGAATCGAATTGTCGATGCGGCGGCGGAAACTCTCGGTCGGGTCGATCCTGGGTCCTGCCGTCTGTTATTAGAGAACACCGCTGGGCAAGGAAGTTGCCTCGGTCACACTTTCAAGCAACTCGCGTTCATGATCGATGGTATCGATACCCATGAGCGTGTTGGGATTTGTTTGGATACTTGTCACGCTTTTGCCGCCGGCTACGAGATCAACACCGAGGCCGGATTTCAATCAATGCGACAGGAAATTGACGACCTATTTCCTGCCGACACAATTGCGGCGTTGCATTTGAACGACAGTAAGAAACCACTCGGTAGTCGCGTTGACCGCCATGATCATATTGGCCGCGGCGAAATTGGACTCGAAGCCTTTCGCTTTGTTCTGGAGGATGATCTGCTCGGAAAACTTCCAGGCTACCTGGAAACGGAAAAGGGAACCGACGAAGAAACGGGTGAGGATTGGGACATCATCAATTTGCGAACGCTGCGTGGCTTGGTCTCATGATCGCTCGAAATTTGCTGTTTCTGCTGACGCTGTCTCTATCGTTGGCATCGAACGTTTCTGCCCAGGACAGTTCCGTCAAGGAGCAATCAGATCAGGAACAATCAGCACCGCGACCTCATTGGATCTGGGGGCGAGATCAAGCTGCTTCCGAAATCGAATTGACTCATTCCTTCGAGGTTGATTCGCCAGTCGTTTCGATTCGCGTCAACATGGCCACCATTTCGGCTCGGGCCACGTTGTTCATGGATGGGCGAGCGATCGCCACGTTAGAGCCATACGATCCGCTTTTGGATCAAGTGATCCCAGTGCGGTTGGCAATCGGCTCGCATCGTTTGACTTTGAATGCCTTGCAGGTCGCAGGACCACCAGGAGTCTTTGCGTGTCTGCAGTTGACGACGGAAAGTGGACAAAAAAGTTTTGTCACAACGGATCAGTTTTGGCGAGCTTCGGGGGGGCAGGATTCAGCTTCGGGCAGTCAAGATTCAAATGCAAGGACGTTTGGTCCAGGCGAGGTGGGTGATCTAGGTGAGGTGGGTGATCTAGGTGAGGTGGAATCTAAGTTGTTGATTCCGCCCGATCGCAGCGTAAGGGTCGGGGCGAGGGACAATTACGAACAATGGAAACAGGCACTCGGCGATCGGCAGGGCCCCGACCCAGCGTCTTTTCTGTTGCCTGCTGGATTCGAGATTCAGCTGATTCGCCAGGCGGAACCGGGTGAGGATTCTTGGGTCAGCTTGGAGTTTTCCCCAGACGGCCAACTGATCATCGCCAAAGAAAAGCGTGGTCTATTGAAAATGGTTTTGTCTGATGACGGCAGCTCGGTCATAAGTGTCGAATCATTTGCGGAGGGGTTGCAGGAGTGTCGTGGCTTGGCGTTTGCGCAGGGAGATTTGTATGCCAATGCAAATAATTCCAAAGCGCTCTTTCGGCTGTCCGCCAGAGAAAGTGGTTTCGCGGATCCGGTGTTGCTGTTTGCTTCATCGGGGGGCGTTGGACATGGCAGAAATGATGTGGTTGTGGGGCCGGACCGCAAGCTGTATTCAATCCATGGTGATGCGGTTGATCTTCCCACAGGCGAGGGTGTTCGCGATTACACATCACCGTTTCGAGAGGCACGCAAGGGGACCGTGACACGCGAGGGTCACTTATTGAGAATTGATCCTGAGTCGGGCCAAGTTGACGTGCTGGCAGCTGGCCTCCGGAACCCATTCGGTATTGATTTTAACTCCGTTGGTGACTTCTTCACCTATGATGCGGACGCCGAGTTTGACATGGGAGCGCCCTGGTACCGCCCGACCCGTGTCAGCCATCTAGTGGTTGGCGGTGACTACGGATGGCGTGGCGTGACCGGTAATTGGCCTCCCTATTATCCTGACCATCCAGACAACGCCCGGCCCAATCTGGACGTTGGAAAAGGATCGCCGACGGCGGTCAAGTTCTGTCGCGGGGGTAGCTTTCCAGACCGATTCAAGGATGCCTTGTTCATTCTCGATTGGGCGTACGGAAGGATCATCGCAGTCCATGCGGTTCCCCGCGGTGCCAGTTATCTCATGGTTGCGGAAACCTTTTTGCGAGGCCGCCCTTTGAATGTCACGGATCTTGGTTTTGCTGCCGACGGCAGTCTCTATCTTGTAACGGGTGGGCGACAAACCCAATCGGCCCTTTACCGAGTTCGCTGGAAGGGAGATGCAAAATCAACCCGACCAGGATCGACCTTGAGCGGACCGTTGACTCCGTTTCAGGAATCTCGCCAGGCTGATGCGGGTAAATCGCGTCAGCTGCGTCAGGCATTGGAAGCCGAGTTAGTTTTACCTTCAGGAGAGCGGCAATTGGCGTTGGCATGGGAGCACTTGGGGAATCCGGACCCCTGGATTTCGCTCGCCGCGCGTAACTTACTTGAACGGCAACCGATTTCTGAATGGGTGACGCGTGCGTTTGAGACACAAGATCCACATCGTTTCTCGCAAGCGATGCTGGCACTCGCCCGAGCGGGACAAGCCGAATGGTATCCGTCCATCGTTCACCACTTAAATGAAAGGCTGAGTGACTTGCGCGATCGTGATGATCGAACCGCAGCGTTTTACACATTTCAGCTTTGTTTACGAGATCAGAATTGGATCGATGATCGTCTGCGACAATTAACCGGTTCTACTTTGGATCAAGCGTTTCCGAGTCGCTCCACCGTTGTTTCCAATCAGCGTCTGAGCGGGCAGGGGACTGTGACTTATTGCCAGACACACAACTGGCTGCTGAGCGACTTGCTGCTTAATCTTGGCCACCCCAACACGGTCGCCAAATCGGTTGGCTTATTGAATCGCGCGGAAAGTCAGCAGGATCAAATGCATTACCTGTATGTGTTGCGGCGTGCGTCTGAGGGATGGACACTCAAGCATCGTCGGGATTACTTTTCAGCGCTTGATCAAGCACGCCATTATTTGGTGGGTGCAGGCATGGCTGGGTTTTTAAAACGGATTCGGGAAGAAGCGATCGCCACGCTCAGCGAGCGGGAACGAATCGCGTTGTCCGATCTAATGAGCGTCCCATCGACGGTGGGGGAAAGTTCGCCCTCACTGAATTCGCCGGCTTTACCGACGCGAGAATTCGTTCGCCATTGGAAAACGAGTGATTTTGTTTCGGACGATGTTCAGCCCTTCGAAGATGGTGATCCAGAACGTGGAGCGATGATTTTTGTGGAAGCGACCTGCTCCGCTTGTCACCGCTTCGGTTCACGCGGGAACCTGATCGGCCCTGACTTGACCTCCGCGGCAAGTCGGTTCAATCGCAAAGACATGTTGAGTTCGATCTTGGAACCCTCCAAAGTGATCGCCGAAAGCTACCAAGCTGTCCAGGTGCTGAATGCTGACGGGCAGAGCTATACAGGTTTGGCGACGATGAGTGGTGATTATCGCTCGCCCAAACTCCGTTTGGCGACCAATCCCGCCGCGCCGCTCGAAACAATCGAGATCCCGAAAGCAGAAATTACAGCACAGAAACAATCCTCGGTCTCCTGGATGCCGTCGGGGTTGGTCGATCATTTCAGCCGTCAGGAAATCGAAGATCTGTTGGCCTATCTGCGATCGAATCCTTAGGTCATCTGACGAGTATTGAAAAATGAATGATTCGTTCGTTCCGTGTCCGCATTGCGGCGCAGAAATCAAGGCTGACGCGACGTTCTGTCGTTTCTGTGGCAGCAGTGAAGCCGATGGGTGGGCGGAAGAGGGTGATTGGAGTGACGATTCGGAGGACTTCGACTACGAAGAATTTGTCGCTGACAACTTTGGCGATTCAATTGCCAACACTCAGGTCTCGCCGGGATGGCGGGCCGTCGCGCTAATTTTATTAATACTCTTTGGGCTTGGGTTCCTGCTGCTGTGGTGATGTTATGGATTTGATCGACGGTGACGTGGATCCACGCGGTCGACGGGCGATTAATCAATTGAAACTTGATGGTTGTTACAGCGTGGTGACATATAAACGCGAATCGGGTTCGACAAACAGTCTCGCCCTGGATTATTTGCGATCGGGCCTACGGTCTGATGGTGACGATGCGGCCTTGTTCTTGACAGATCATCAAACCGGGGGGCGGGGTCGCCATGGCAGGCGATGGGAAAGTAAGGAAGATACGTTGACATTCTCGCTCGTCTTGACGAGTTGTGACCTCACCTCGCCAGTCGGACAACTGACAGGCCTAGCCGTTGGTGTTGCTGTTGCCAATGCGATCGAGTTCGAATTGGCGCCGCTCAAAACCCGTCTTAAATGGCCTAACGATGTTTACGTGGATGGTGGAAAGGCGGCGGGCATCTTGCTGGAGACAGTTGCTGGCATCCCCCGGGCCGTGGTGGTAGGGGTGGGGATCAATGTTGGTTCGCGGCCTGACTTGAAGGACGATCCTAACGGTTCGGCCGTCCGTGATCTCTCCTCTTGTACCGGCCGGAAATTGCATCGCTACGACCTGTTGCCGGCGGTGGTAGAGCAAATTGTCGATACGATTGCGAATCTGGAAGATAACGTTGAAGAGTTTTTAGCTGAATTCCGTCAGCGATGTTTGCTCAATCAACAAAAGGTGACGTTTTTGATCGGTGCGACCTCTGGCCAAGGTCTTTGCCGCGGGATCGGTCCGTATGGAGAGTTGTTGATTGAAACAAATGAGGGTTTGAAGCGACTTACCAGCGGTGAAGCCCATCGTGTCCGTATTGGATAGGATGGCCGAAGCGTGGAATTCGTTTAACACACCGGCACGCGTTTGTTGCATTTTTTGACGCTTGGTTGCTGCTGGATCGACCGGGATCTAGATTCATCTTGTTCGACCGGGAAGATCGGTTAGCGGAGGTCGTGTTGAATGTGTAAGCTCAAAACTTATTGTTGAGTGTTTTCGCGAGTTCCTTTCCGTGAAAAAGGTGCATCTGCCAACGTAGGTTGAGTAATGCTCATTCGAACAAATTTGTAATTGGTGTAAAGTAATGACGAATCATGATCGCCCGGTAGCTTTGGTAACGGGATCCGCGACTGGCGTCGGTCGAGCCTGTGTTTTGCAGTTTGCTGACCGCGGGTTCAACGTTGTCGTCAACTATTCACGCAGCCAGAGCGAAGCGAATGCGACGGTTGCCGAGGTGACAGCTTTGGGTGCGAAAGCACTTTTGTGTCAGTGTGACGTTTCGGATGATACGGCCGTACGTGAGATGGTCAAAAAAATTGCACAAGAATATGGCCGCATCGATGTTGTCGTGAATAATGCAGCGACTACTAATTTCATCCCCCACGATGACTTAGAAGCTTTGACCGAAGAAATGTGGGACCGCATGTTGGCGGTGAACCTGAAGGGTGCCTTCTTTGTCTCACGCGCTTCCTTTGACTTACTCAAAGCGGGGGAGGGCGGGGCGATTGTGAATGTGAGTTCGGTTGCGGGATTGACCGGCAGCGGATCTTGCATTGCCTACGCCGCGAGTAAAGGGGCGCTCAATACCATGACTCTCTCGTTGGCACGGTCGATGGCACCAAAAGTGCGGGTCAATGCTGTCTGTCCCGGGCCAATCGACAGTCGTTGGATTCGCGAAGGTAACCCCGATTGGGACTTGAATCAGATGGTGGCTGATTTTCCGATTCCCCGTGCCGCCTCACCCGCTGACGTTGCCGATACTGTCTTGTATTTTGCTCTGGGAACCACCCTCACTACGGGGCAATTGCTCGCCCTCGAAGGTGGGATGTTGCTCAAAACTTAAATGAGAAGTTTCGGGCGGGGATAATCTCTAGTTTTAAAGTTATTTTCTCGGTCTTGTATCACCGTCGGTTGCATTTAATTACCTTATACGCTCCTCGAATTCGCTGCGCGAGTCTAGGACGCGTGATTTCACGTGCTACATGCCAGGCCAACGCTCCTCGCCTTACCTTGGTCATTTGCGACGGCCGTCCAATCCAATCCAGTGTGTCAACTTCTTGACGCTGCTGACTAACTTTCAAGGGATCCTCTGATGGTACAAAAACTGTTCTTGATGGCTGTTGTTTCTGCGATGATGGTGCTACCTAGTGCTGCCGAAGATGAGAAGAAGAAACGTCAGGGGAACCGCGGTAACAATCGCGTCGTTGCACAATTTATGAAGCAACTGGAGCCTGCGAAATTGACCGACGAGCAGATTGCCAAGGTCAAGGAATTGGGCAAAGAAGCGATGACGGCGATGACCGCTCTTCGCAAGGAAGTCGAGCTGACCCCTGAGTTGCAAAAGAAACGCGCTGAAGTCATGAAAACCATGAGCGATTCGGAGCTGAAGGGAAAAGAACGTGTCGCCGCAATTAACAAGGAAGCTGGCCTAAGCGAGAAACAAGCTGCTGCGTTGGTGAAAGTCAACGAAACTCGCTTGGCGTTCCAACGCAAAATCTATGGAATGCTGTCGGACGAGCAAAAAGCAGCCCTGCCCGAAAAAATGCAAAAATTGATGAAAGCTGGGGATAAAAAAGGAAAAGGAAAAGGCAAAGGGAAAAAACAGCAGAAAGACTCCTGAGCAAAACTGAGTCTTTACGCTCACGTGTCTTCGATCGCCGGCCGGCCCTTTTGAACTGTTGTGGGTCTCGGTCGGCGGCGAATGATGCTGCGTTTTGTGATCAGCGTTGCGCAAGTTTGCGAGTCGAGTTTCGAACCACGACTGCGTAATCATCGCTGAGGTCACGTGTGACTATTGGGGGCTACTGATTTTTCTTCTAGCTGTTCGCACCAAATTTGTCCTTGGACTGCGTAGCGTTCGCTAGACTCGAATTTGTCGGCGGCAGAGCGATCGAGCGTGAAGGGCGTCTTCAGCATCGAGCGACGCGTAACTTGTCATTACACAAATCCGCCGTGCGTTGGATACGATGTGCCAGCGGTGACCGAAGTTAGTTGCCTGTATTGTTTGTTTGCATCCTTGTCAGAATGCCAGGATCGGGAGTGGTTGGCACCTCGATTGTCATTTCTGTAGGCCCCTTCAGTTGCAGGTGCGTCCGCGAATTCGTCTCCAGCTAGCAAGCGATCGATGCGGAGAACGACGTAAACATGGGGAGCATGGTGGCCGCCGGCGCGGGTAGAACGAGGCTTAGCCGGGCTCGTATTCACTTTTTCGTGATCTCGGTGCCCGGGCTAGCAAGGCAACGGGGCTAGCAAGGCAACGGGGTTGGCGAGGCTGGTTGGGGCGACTGAAAAATTACATCACATTTGCGGGAGCTGACCGCGGAGTGCGTACGCCTCCTACATTTATTGGAAGCGTTTTCGGTCCGTTTTCACGGGCTTTGCTTCAAATCGATCATTTGAACCAAAAATTTGCTTTATTTCAGGCCGACGGGCCAAGTTTGGAGCATTTTTTCAACTGCTAGCATTAAAGGCGGATGCGTTCACATGGTGAGGGTAAACTGAGGAGGGTATGGGAGGTCGGTTGGTACGGCTATTTGATGCCGGTTGTGACGTCTATTTAACAGCATGCCGAATTTTGATACGAACAAGGGATTGCCTTACGGAGTTGTTGGGTTTTGTTCACTGCCTGCAAGTTGATGACCGCCACGATGTTGTTGCTGCACTCAATTTTTGGGTGCGGGCTACGGCATGTTTGTGAGTTTGGTCACCATGCAGTGAACGTTCATCGGAGCTGCGACGACCTCGAGTGTCATCGCGACTGTAACGAACAACCGTGTCACAGCGAACAACGGTGTAACAGCCACGATCCTGAAGGTTGCGAGCATCGGTACGCCGATCCGGATGAACCTGTTGTCGAATTGATCTTGGCTGCCTCCAACTGTGGCTGTGGCGATGCTTGTTCGGATCAGCAGGGGGACAGCCCGTGTTGTTCGAACCTGCTGTGCAGCTTCATCGTTGTGAACGGGATCGGTTTTCGTGTGGAAGCTGGGCGAGCCGCTTCGTTTTTCCAGAACGACGATTTTTGGATAGATCAATCTTTGAGTCGTTCGCTTTCGTGTGTCGATACGTCGAGTTTTCGGCTCGGCGGTAGCTATTCTCTGCAAGCCATGCATTGCTGCTGGCAGATTTGAGGAGTTGGTTGATCCACTCAAGATCACCCATCAACCTTTTTTCAAAGCTTCACGATTTGAATCGTGATGGTCTTTTGCGCGTCGCTCACCGTGACCGACGTGTTGCCTGAATGGAGCAAAGAGAATGCACTGGCCAGTGAACCGAGTCGCGCACGTGCGCGGTGTGCTTTTGACGATCATTGTCATCTTGATAGCAGCGGGCGGCGGTATTTATTTAACAGGTCAGCTAGCACCGGGCGGCCAGCAAGCGCTGGGGGAAGCGAAGGGTGACGGTGAACGGCAGGCGAATTCCTCCGATTCGCATCAACATGGACATGAAGCGGCTGATGGACACGTTCATTGGCCTTCGGGCGCGGTTCAATTGACCGCTCAAGCACGCGCGACAATGGGACTGGAGACCCAAGTTGTTGCGGCCCGCCCCTACATGGAGTACGTCGAGATTCCCGCGGTCATTACCGAGTGGCCGGGACGCACCCACGTGGCGGTCACATCACCGTTAACCGGTGTTCTTCAATCCATCGAGGTTTCTCGTGGCGAGCTGATCGAAAGTGGTGCTCCGCTGTTCAGTCTGCGATTGACCCACCAAGATCTTGTAAACACCCAGGAAACCTTTCTTGCCAAGCTGGGGGCATTGGATGTCGAGGAACGCGAGATAGAACGACTTTCGACGATTGCCAATTCGGGGGCAATCGCTGGCAAGACCCTGATTACCCGTAAGTACGAGCGGGACAAATTGTTGGCATCCGTTCGTGCCGCACGTCAAGCGATGTTGCTGCATGGATTGACCAATATGCAGATCTCGTCGATTGAGCAGAACCGCGAACTCATTAGTGAATTGACCATTTATGCACCAGAGATTCACGAGGATCGCTCATTGCATCATGACTCGCTGTTGCCGAGCAGCACTAGGGGGGTGCGACGACCAGCAGAACGGCTTGCATCGTTGACTCAACCTCCATTGCTTGGCGGTCATCCACCCCACGTCGATGCGGAATTTTTGGTTACCGAGTTGAATGTTCGGCTTGGCGAGTCAGTCGAGGCGGGCGAGGAATTGGCCCAGCTCTCGGATTACAGTCAAATTTTGATCGAGGGGCATGCTTTTCAACAAGATGCGGTGGCACTTCGAGACGCGGCTGACACTGCCGCCGATCTGCAAGCGATCATTGATCAGGCGGGAGCCGTGCCGGAGGTTGTGAGTGGTTTGAAGGTGGTCTGGATTGGCAACGAAATTGACCGCAACTCGCGAGCTCTTCCGTTTTATGTTTCGATCGTCAACGAGCCGGAGCATTCCGAGCGACGAGGTGAGAAACGCTATCTGAGTTGGCGTTATAAACCGGGCCAGCGACTAACCTTGCGCCTGCCAGTTGAGGTGATGGAAAATGCGATCGTCGTTCCCAAAGATGCGGTGGCCGAAGATGGTTCGGAACGCTACTTGTTTGTTGAAAATGGGGATTATTTTGAACGGGTTCCGGTTGTACTGCTGGCGCGAGATTCCATCAATGTAGCAATCAAAAACGATGGGCAGGTTTGGCCAGGCCAATTGATTGCGACGAAGGGCGCCCATCAATTGCAGATGGCAATCAAGAATCAAGCCGGTGACGCAATTGATCCGCATGCAGGACACAGCCATTAGGGAATTGCTGTTCCTTTTGTTTCAATCTTGTCTCTCTCGCTAAGACTCTGAACAAAGAACAGCGGTCGTATTGTTGAAGGGCCGGGGACCTTGATCGCCCACTCACTGATGTCAATCGGATGATGAATTCAGGATAGAAAAAGACTGCCGGTGAATCCCGCACCGTGCGAACAAACCTGGCACCAACTTTGGCAGGACCAATCTGCTTCACAGGCCCACCAAATCGAACGCGTTATGTCATTGCTTGATCGAATCATTTCGTTTTCACTAAACAATCGGCTACTTATCGTTGCTTTGGCGGTGATGTTGTTGTGTGTTGGCGGTTGGCAAACCACACGCCTACCGATTGACGTGTTTCCGAATTTGAATCGCCCTCGCGTGGTGGTGATTACGGAGGCACCCGGGATGGCGCCGGAGGAGGTGGAGGCCTTGATCACCCTGCCACTTGAAACGACGCTCAATGGTGCCAGTGGTGTTCAATCGGTGCGGAGCAGCAGCGGTATCGGGTTGTCAATTATCTACGTTGAGTTTGACTGGGATACCGACATCTACAACGATCGTCAGATCGTCAATGAACGTCTGCAAATGGCCTCCGAATCGCTGCCAAACGGTGTCACGACCACCCTCGCTCCTATTTCATCGATCATGGGACAGATTCTCATGTACGGGATGTGGAGCGAGGATGGTGAGACAGCACCAATGGAGGTGCGGACTTTGGCTGATTGGGTTGTGCGGCAACGTTTGCTCGCCATTCCAGGTGTCTCGCAGGTCTTCACAATGGGTGGCGGACGCATGCAATATCAGGTGTTGGTTGATCCCGATGCTCTGAGGTCCTTCGATCTTACGATGGACGACGTCCATGCAGCAGTAACGCGTTCCAACTTAAATGCGACCGGCGGCTATTTGGATGAACGCGGCGCAAACGAATTGTTGGTGCGGGGGCTCGGGCGGATTACCAGCTTGGATGATCTTCGGCAAGTTGCGGTCACGACTCGTCAGGGAAGGCCGATTACACTCGGCGATGTGGCGCGGGTGGTGACCGATGCGCAGGTGATGCGTGGTGATTCATCAGCCTTGGTGCGAGGTGAGAATGGCGAGGTCGAAGGCGGTAACGCGGTTGTGTTAACGGTCAATAAGCAACCCAATGCCGATACGCGGGCAGTCGATGAAGCTATTTTCAAGGTGTTAGAGGATCTTCGCTTCGCGTTGCCGAAGGATATTCGGATTGCGAATCTGTATTCACAGCGCTCATTTATCGATCGTGCGATCAGTAATGTCATTGAAGCGCTTGCCGATGGCGGCTTTCTCGTCTTGATGATTCTGTTTTTGTTTTTGCTGAATTTTCGGACAACATTTATCACGCTGACCGCGATTCCGTTATCGATCATCATCACTGCTTGCATTTTTTCCGCCCTGGGGCTGTCGATTAATACGATGACATTGGGTGGCTTGGCCGTGGCAATTGGCGAGCTGGTTGATGACGCGATTGTCGATGTTGAAAACATCTTTCGTCGCCTACGGGAAAATCGCAAGCGTGAAAAGCCTCTCCCTATCATTCGAGTGATTTACAACGCGAGTGTTGAAATTCGCAGCAGCGTGGTGTTCGGTACAGCCATTGTTGTCTTGGTGTTCATCCCATTGTTTGCACTCCAAGGAATGGAGGGCAAGCTCTTTATTCCGCTAGTCATGGGGTACGTGATATCACTGGTAGCCTCGTTGGCGGTTTCTTTGACGGTCACGCCGGTACTGTCTTCTCTGTTGCTGGTTGGCGGGAGAGCATGGTTGGTGGTTGGTCCGATACTTTCGTTTGGGATTTCCGCCCTTGGCACCTATTGGGTGTTGCCCCGTGGTTTTGATATCTTCCATTTGGCAGTTGAATTGCCAGGAAATCCACTTTGGTGGACGTTTGCCTTCACACCAATTACCTGGGTGGGGATTCAAGGTTTAGAGGCTTGGCTAGGTGGGGCTGAAGCCGAGGAAGGTTGGTTATTGCTTGGTTTAAAACGAATCGTTGGGCTCTTTGTCGATTTCAGCACTCGGTTCACCGTCCCGGTTCTTGCTGGAACTGCTGTTTTGGTGGTCACCGCGGTCGCAACGATCCGGACCTTTGAACGTGATTTTTTACCACCTTTTAATGAGGGGACGGTCCAAGTGAATGCGTTGCTCGTACCCGGAACCTCTCTCGCGACGAGTAATGCAATTGGGATGGCAACCACTCGGCGATTGATGGAAATCGAAAATGTGAAGTCGATTGTCCGTCGGACCGGGCGTGCCGAGCTAGATGAGCATGCCGAGGGCGTCAATGTCACGGAAATGTTGCTGGAAATTGAGGAGGGCGCAGATCGCGAGCAAACGATTCAATCGATTCGAGAGGAATTAAAAGGTGTCCCAGGAGTCATCTCGAGTACCGAGCAACCGTTGGCCCACTTGATTAGCCACATGGTCTCAGGGGTCAAAGCACAGATCGGGATCAAACTGTACGGCGATGATCTTGATGTGCTGCGACAGAAGGCTGAGGAGATGAAACGGCGGGTCGCGAAGATTGAAGGCTTGGCAGATGTCATGGTTGAACAGCAAACTAATATCCCGCAATTACGCATTGAACTTGACCGCTCGGCCCTGACGCGAAATGGTATTCAGCCTGCTGATGTAATGGAGATGGTAGAGACCGCGATGAACGGGAAGGTGGTGAGTCAAGTCTTGCTCGGGCAGCGGACTTTTGACTTACTGGTTCGATTCGACGAGCCGTACCGTGAGGATGTTACCAAGTTGAAGCGTTTAGCCGTCCCACTGCCCGATGGCGGATTGGTTCCGCTCGAATCAGTCGCCAAGATTTATGAGAGTGTGGGACCGAATATGATCAAACGCGAGCAGGTGCGACGACGGATCGTGCTGCAAGCCAATGTGACAGGACGTGGGGTGGTGGATGTTGTCAACGAACTGAAGTCTGAGCTTGCGAAGATGGAATTGCCATCAGGATATTTTTTGGAATACGGCGGGCAATTTGAAAGTCAGCGATCTGCATCACGTCGGCTGGCATGGTTGTCCATGGTTGCGTTGCTGGGGATGTTCTTGGTTCTATACTCACTGTTTGGGAGCGTGAATTTTGCTCTGCAGATTCTGGTGGCGATTCCAACCGCGTTTGTCGGGGCGGTTACCGCCTTGGTCATCACCCAACAGAACCTGACCGTTGCAGCGATGGTCGGATTCATCTCATTATGTGGGATTGCCAGTCGAAACGGGATCTTGCTTTTGAACCACTATTTGCACTTGGTCCATCGAGAAAACGAATCATGGTCGAGGGAAATGATCAAGCGGGCTGGCCAAGAACGCATGGCCCCCGTGCTAATGACCGCTTTGACCAGCGGCATTGGATTGCTGCCTCTGGCACTTGCTGCGGGCGAGCCGGGTAAGGAAATCTTGTACCCCATTGCAACGGTCATTGTTGGTGGGCTGGTCACCAGCACCCTTGCCGAGTTCTTTGTCCGCCCTGCTTTGTTCTGGGCGATCGGCCGCCGTGCCGGTCAGCAGATATTGGAATCACGCGTTTCCCGGGAAATGGACGGAAGGTGCGTTCCGGCCCAACCACTTTCGCTCACCGATGAAGCGTAAAGAGAATGTCACACATCGAAAGCATCACAATACAGGATAGGCCCGATCTGTTTCGCACAGCGGAGCACTATGATGATGGAAAGCCGGTTTCGCGAACCTGTGATCCGTGCGATTCCTGGGCGTGATGCTGCCGAGTCAAACAAACGGAAGTCAATTCAGTTTCCCCGCCTGAAAAGAGCAAATGCATGAAAGTTCCAACCAAGATCACCTGGCTGGATGGCTTCGCGATTGCCCTCGCGATTGCCCTCGCGATTGGTGGCTGCGAGATTCAAGACGACATGACGGCATCAAATTCCGTTCCCACGGAATCAATGAATCAAGATCACAAAGAGCATGACCACGGCGAGCACGATCACCCCAACCACGGCCCCAATGGGGGTGAGTTGATCGAGCTAGGCATGGAAGCTTACCATCTTGAAATGCTGCATGATGCAGAAGGAGTTGTGTTCAATGTTCTTGACGGTAGCGCGACGACGCCGGTCGCGATCGCGAGCACGAAAATGCTCGTGAGTTTGAAGCATGAAAGTGGGATGAAGCAATTCGACCTAGAGGCAAGTCCGCGTTCGAGCGAAGAAGACGGCAAGGCGTCGAGCTTTGCGTCGGATAATCCTGAACTTGCTCAATGGATGGCCGCACGAGCCGCTGGTGTGGTTGTCTTGCAGATTGAAGGGAAGTCCTACACTGGTGAGATCAAGCATGATCACGAGCATGGGGATCACGAGCATGGGGATCACGAGCATGGGGATCACGAGCACTAACGGGTGATTCGAGAATCGGCCTCTGGCCACAATGGAATCTTATTGGTAATTCTGTCAGCCATTGCGTTGTTTCCAGTCTTCGTACTTGCATTTTGCGCGGTTTTGGGGGCCGCGAAAGCTTACAACCACCGGTCGAGTTGGGCCGAATCTTTGTTTGTTTTGCTGCAGAAACAGGATGGGCTTCTTACTTGTTGATCGGTCGTTCCAGGTCAAGGGACCCGTAGGATTACTCGTTAGGGTTGGTTGCCCCGACGTACCGAGCCAAGGTAACCAGGTTGCGAGCGAATGTTCGCATGTCGATTGAATCCAGCTCAGTCGTTGTGTGACGCATGCTGGACCGCTCCACCCAAGCACCGCGAGCATCTAATTGGTTGATGACTTTTTCGGCGGCGGTTTGCAGCTTGGGTGTGATTGGAAGTGGTGTCGGATATCGGTGTTCTTGTTTTGGGGCGTCGTTTGGATGATCGCGTATTGTCTGCAATTCTTTTTCGATTGAATCGAGTCGTGACGAGACAACAAAGGCGTAATGTGTTGGTACGTCAGCGTCGTCATAGGTGAGTTTGTAGTTGCGATTAAAGTAGAGTGGGTGGTTGGATCGCAGTTCATAAAATCTCGCAAGCCTGCCATCGGGCAAGGCAGAACGTCGGTAGTATTGAATCGCTGCAGGCAGCGTTTCGACGAATTTTGAATCACCGGTGAATCGAGTCAGGCCGATCAGCGAACGCATGACAGATTGCGATTCGCCTCCTGTGATGGCGGGTGGTTCGAATCGTCTTGCCCAGGTTGGATGCATATCCAAGTCGTACTGCTGAGCCCACCCCGGTTGTGGATTTGGCATTTGGGCGAGGAGAAAAAATTCGCCCGTCTTTGCTACTGCTTCGTAGCAATCCTGGCGTTCATAGATACGGTAGGCCTCGATTAACGTATCGATGATTTTGGACATATTGTTGTCGTTCAGGGTGTACAGGTGACGGTAGGATCGTTTGACATACTCACGTGACCAGTTTTTTGGGTAGGAGGCTTTTCGCGACCCGGTCAGAGAAGGCACCGCTGGTTCTTTGTACTGCTGCGGCCAAGCGCCGTTGGGATATTGAACGGCAAGAATCGATTTCAACGCGAATTCAACTGCTTCATGAATGATTTGATCCTCGAATTTCAGTACTTCGTCCACATGCATCAGACAGCGGAGCGCGGACTGCGTTTTGTCATCATCAAAGGTTGTGTAATTTTGTTTGCCTGCGTACTTTCCCTCGATGCGATAGGCATAGCGATCACGGCCAGGTGATTGGAGGTCGAAGTGTGAGGCCCAGCCGCCAGATTGAAGCTGAGAACGGACCAAAGCATGGGCCACCTCGATTGCCGCGTTGAGCAACTCTGTCTCACCACACACGCGATAAGCATTCAGGAATGCCTCGCCAACCGCCGGTGTTCCGGGTGGTTGCGTCCAGCCACTTGTGGCAGTCGCCGCTTCTTCACCCTCTTGGTATTTTAGGTCGGCTGAATATCGCCAGAGATAGGCGCCTTGATATCCGACTTTCGACCGATAGAAGTTGACAACGCGAAGCAGGTGCTGTCGCGCCGCTGGTTGGAAGGGGTCGGAAGAGGGAGGGCTTTGTGCGGAACATGCCTGTGGTATGGCGATCAGACTGGAAGCAACGACGATCAGCGAGATAAGGAAACGCGGAACGTCAACACGCCGAGCAACGCAGTGGTCTGCAACGAAATGCTGCCGATTTATTCGACTCCAAGCCATTGCAGGATCCTCCACTCAAACGACCGCAAAAAATGCGGTGACTGGGTTTGGCTTTATCATGGTAAAGCGGAATGTTTGGGTGCCGCCGAAATGTGATCGGTGCAAAACTTTGCGTTCGCTCGAACGCCTTAGTTGCTTCCTGATTTGTCCGCCGGCATTAGCTCAGCCAGTGCTTCGGCAAAGCCTTTGCCAATCGGAGCAAGAATCCTGGCTGAGCCAAGATAATGGTACTCAAGATTCGAGACACTTTCGGTTAGCAATTCCAGCTCTTCGTCGGTGAATTCGGACGCTCGCAATTTGTCTCGCAGCGTTTGTTCTGCTTGGCGGTTGAGTTGTTGTTCTTGCTTTGCTTGATTGACTTGTCGTTTGATGACAGCGTCTCGTGCACGTAATTCCATCAATCGCATGTCCCAGAACTTCTCGGTCCGAACCGCAGCAACGGATCCTTTGAATTCTGGAAGCAAGGCGGGTGCCGCCATCGCATTTCGGAAGTTGTCATGAATCGATTTGTAACGCATTTGCTCAACTGAGTATTCGTCCGTTGGACCGCCAGCGCCCATGACTCCAATCACGAAAGGCAGGTTGGGGGCTTTGAAATCCTTGCGGACATCTCGGATGAAATGAGCCAACGTGTCGGTGTATTGGTCATAGCCACCAGGTTGATCACGACGGGGATAGACGCCGCGATCCACCATGTCATTCCAACCTTGGAACCAAACGAAACCGGCTAATTCGTAACCTTGATTGGCGTCGTAATCGGGGTAGACGCGGCCGATGTCTGCTAAGACCGCGTTAACATGATCTTGCATCAGGCGATAGTAAAACCCCGTTGCTTCGGACCTTTTTGCTTTGACTTCGTCAAGGTCTTTCCCCTGCTTTTTAAGGGCGTCGAGTTGCGAGGGACTGAAACGATACGGACCGGCACTGGGAGAGCGAAAATCAGTGTGTAGGCTCTTGCCTCCCCAAGCAGTCTTGATGATCAAGATTGGTTCATCGAGCATTTTTTGCATCGTGATACCGAAGGTGAATTCAGGCCCAATCTTGGATCCGTTGGGGTCCGCGCCGTAGCCGGCGGTTAACTGCCCTGTGCGTTCCTCGGGTGAGCTGCCGATAGACGAAATCCAAACCTGGTCACAAACGCGAGGTGTACCGTCGGCTTTGACCATCTCGGCGAGCAGTGGTGCTGTTTCCTCGTCTAATCGCATCGCATTGAATGTCCGTACGTGGGCGTGGCCCTGCATATTGGACTGGCCAACGAGGATGAAAACTTTCAGGGGGGGCTCTGCCGCAGACACAGGGGTGCTTGCTGCAGTTAAAACAGCCAAGAAAAGTAGCCAAATCGCCGGTCTTGTGCGGCCGGCTGGTGTATTCCGGGCGTTACTGAAAACTGATCGTTCAATGTTCATCGCGTATTCCAAATGTGTTTGCTCACAGTGCCGGGATTGTACCACTGAGCCGAATGCCAGTGCTCAATGTGCGGACCACTCTGCCACGCAAAAAGATTCGGCAGACGCAAAGAATTCCTCCGTGTAGGGACTGCAGATCCTGTGATTGGACAATCTGCACGAACCAAATCGCGAAGGAGTTGCGGCCGGTTGGGGATTCGTGCGTTCTTGAGGGGCTTTGTCGTCCGCGGGCCTGAGAGTGTGAGGCAACGGGCAATTTATTTTCGGATGAAAACTTGACGTTCGGCGATTCGTAAACTACTTTGCATTGCAAAGTAGTATTGTGGGACGGGAATTCTGATGGAAGTTCGTGAGGCGATGCGGCAGATCTCCGACATCCGACGCCAAATGGCGCGGACGGAGATCTTTCGAGGTTATCGTTCCGCGACCGTTGGTGTTTCGGCATTATTGGGGATTCTCGCAGCGTTGTTTCAATCGAAAATTGTTCCATCGCCAACGACTGACATCGAACGCTATTTGTTGTTGTGGGTCGGGGTGGCTGCGGTCAGCGTGATGATGGCGGGTGTCGAATTGTGCTGGGGTTGGTTTCGGTCTGGGCCAGGGCTATCCCGTGAACTGACAAGATTGGCGATCAGTCAATTCGTGCCTTGCTTGATTGTTGGCGGATTGTTGACATTGTCGATTTACCGTGCGGCCCCGCAGGTCGGTTGGATGTTACCCGGATTGTGGTCGTTTGTTTTTGCCCTCGGCGTATTTGCTTCGTTCCGTTTGTTACCGCCTCAGACTTATTGGATTGGTTCTTACTACGTGTTATGCGGTGTGGTCTGTTTGCTTTTCGGTCAAGGTCAACAGGCGCTTGCACCATGGCAGATGGGGGTCACCTTCGGCGGTGGGCAAGGGATGAGTGCGATGATTCTTTATTGGACGTTGGAGCGGAACGATGCCTCGTAAGACAAAGCGAAACACAGCAACAACCAACGAGGGGCCCAACACGGGGCGATTCGCCTATCAGGGACTCGATCGGGTGATGCACGAAAAAGCGCGGCTGGGGATTTTGGCTTCATTGGCCGCGCACAAAGACGGTGTGTTGTTCAATGACTTAAAACAGCTCTGCTCGTTGACCGATGGAAATCTTAGTCGTCATCTCGGTGTTTTGACGGAGGCTGGCTTCATCGAGATTTGGAAAGGATCCTCGGGAACGCGGCCGCAAACGCTCTATCGGCTGACCGCCCAAGGTCGGGGCCGATTTTCCGAATACATCAGTTTACTGGACAGCATTGTGTCGGATGCCCAATCCGAGATTGATTCGAAGCAGAGTTCACGGGAGTTGCCTGGGAACTGGTCTCCGGCGACGTGAACACCTTACTCTCAGAATTTTTGAATTTAGAACCAGCGAATGCACGGGTGCTTTGTTAGGCAAAATTTCGCATCCATGTTGAACACCGGGTAGAGCTACTATGAAGATTATTCGAGCTGAAGAAATGGGAATGTGTTTTGGTGTTCGTGACGCCCTGCAGATCGCGGACGAAGTAACACGCCCCGCTGATGTGACTGTCTATGGTGAGTTGGTTCATAATCCCGTTGTCAATCATCGTCTGAGCAAAGCAGGATTCCATCAATCACGCGAAAATGGCCGCAAGCCCAATGTCACGACTCCTTTGGTGTTGATAACCGCTCATGGCATCAGCGACAAAGAACGGAATGAACTACAAGCGAATAACAAACAACTCATCGATACGACCTGTCCCTTGGTTCAACGCGCCCATGAGGCAGCGTCTGACCTGCGTGACGAGGGCCGTTTGGTATTGGTTATCGGCAAAGCTGGACACGTTGAGGTGCAGGGTATCACCGGTGACCTGCCTCGCTTTGAGGTGATCTCAACTACCGAAGACGTTCGGCGTTTTGATTCGGATCAACTGGGGGTGATCAGTCAAACCACGATGCCGATGGACCAAGTGTCGGAGATGCATGCTGAGATACGGCGGCAAAATCCCAACGCTGATATTCGGTTCATTGACACGGTTTGTCGGCCAACCAAGTTGCGTCAACAAGCCATGTTGGACCTTTTGAAGCGAGTTGACGCAGTTGTCGCTGTCGGTGGCATGAATTCAAACAACACACGGAGGTTGGTGACTTTGTGCCATGAGCACGGCAAGCCGGCCTATCACGTAGAGAATGCCGAGCAATTACAAGTTGAGTGGTTTTCTGATGTGAAGGTTGTCGGGCTGACTGCGGGGACATCCACTCTGGATGGGACGATCGATGAGGTGCAACGGGCACTCGAACGCATTGGATCGCCCGTTTCTGTTGGGATTGCGTCGCCAGCGAGTTCATTGCAATCGGAGAGCCGCCCGGGGTGCGTTGGAAATTGACAGGCGTTTCGTGGAGCGGGTCTTGTCACTTCGTTTTTGGGTTTGGGGTACTCGGATCTTGGTTGGGAGAGTTTTTCGCCGCTCCGGTCGATCGAAACAGCGGTCTTGGTGTCTGTCGAGAATCCCACGTCGGGATGCTCGTGCAACAAGTGTGATTGCTTCGTCGCTTGAATCGTCCTCAAAGTGACCGTACTAAACAATGCCAAGCAAGACTGCCACTGCTACGCTCACACTCCTATCGTTGTACGCAGTTGCGATGGCACTGCTGGAGGCGGTTGTCGTGATTTACATGCGGCAGTTGTACTATCCGGAGCAGCCGCTTGATCTTTTTCCGCTGGAATTTCTGACACGGTACGACCCGATGGTCGAACTGTCTCGTGAAGTCTCGACGATCGTAATGATTATCGCCGTCGCGTTGTTAGCCGAACGCCAGGACCTGACACGGCGGTTTGCGGCGTTTGTCTATGTCTTTGGATTGTGGGATGTGTTTTATTACGCATGGCTGAAAATTCTGTTTGGTTGGCCACGCACTTGGTTGGAGTGGGATGTCCTGTTTTTAATCCCCGTTATTTGGCTTGGGCCCTGGATTTGTCCCGCTGCGATTGGGCTACTGTTTTTTGTTTGGGGAGCTCGGGTTTTGGGATCGAGCCGGCGAATTGTTTTTTCGGGTCGCCATGTCGCTTTGTTTATCGTCGGAGCGTCTATGGGGTTAGTCGCGTTCATGCAGCCCGCAGCATCCTTTGCTATGCGTGCCGGGCGTGAAGCATTAGTTGGATATGTTCCTGACCAGTTTTCTTGGCCGCTCTATATTTGCGGGTACTGCGTGATGACACTAGGTTTGCTTGGGAGTTTGAGAAATCGCCTCTGCGAAACCGCGATTGAAGTTCAGGGCGTCAAGGGTGAGGGACCGAAATGAGGTCACGCCGCTTGCTTGGGTTGGTTTGATCGGCGGTTAAGTCTCAAAGGCGTCTCATCCACCGGAATTTAAAAAAGTGCCATGAAACCTGGCTTGTATTTCTTCAGTCGTGAGCCGAAGGAAAATTTCCGAGCGACCCGTTGTCTTGGTTGAAGCTTTTTGCCACCAGGTTGGGTGGTTGTGTTACAATCGCCAGAGTGGCGTAGCGACGGTGAAGGTTGTGTCTCACCGTTTCCACCAAGTGGTTGCTGAGGATGGTATTCCACCAGGAATCAGGGGGTGTCTTGACTAAAAATCGTCCGCAGCGGGGTACCGCGATTCGGCCGGATTGGCTGGCATCATGAAATGTTGACTTACCCGGTGTTGAATCATCACGTGTTCACGGATTTGTATTTCGCTCCGCCCACGGTTTGTCGAGTCGTCGCCGGCGATGAATCGATCCGCAAGACGGAACGTTTTCGAAGGAAAGCCTTGCCTGCGAGACTCCATCTCGTTCCTTGATCATTCTTATTCTGTCTCACCCTTTCGTTGCATGCTTTCCCAGCATCTCAACCGGAGATCACTTCGATGAAATTTCGAATTGGAACAGCCGTTTTTCTGTCGAGTTTGGTTTGTCTGCTGATTGCGGACGAACCGCAGACGGTTTCTTCCGACCAGAGTCAAAGATCTGTTTTACGAAAAGATCCACAGCCATTGCCGCCAGAAATTCAAAAGTTCAATGGGATGCTGGTCGGGCGGCTGTCGGCGAAAGATATTGAACGTGGAACGTTCGTCGTGAATATTGACGCCGTTTCTAGAGTTTGGCGAAATAGCCGCGCGATAAACCCTCAGCTGTTGGTTGGTATGGCGGTCGAGGTTGGGAACGTTTCCGGGAAATGGCTCGATGTTCTGGTCACAACGCGGATTGGGGAAACGATCGAGTTTGAATGCCAACACGATGGCGATGGCCTTAGGTTTCCCGGTGAATTGCTGCGAAAAGTGCCGCCTTATAAACCAGAGAATTATCCAAGGCTTCCAGAGCAATTTCGAGGGTTTCAGGGAGCGGTTGTCGCCGACATCATCCGCAAGGACGCTGATTCGTTTGAGATGCTGGTCAAGGTAGGTGAGGTGACCGATGTTTGGTCTGGTAACAAAGCCAAGGAGCCCCAAAGTATTCAGGGCCGATCGCTGTTGCTCGCCGGGTTTTGGAATCGCCGGGAGCAGTATCACAGCTTGAAACCGGGCGATCGAATTGCGACGGGGATGCATCACATCAGCAGGCAGAGTGACCATGTCACGGTTCACGAATTTGTGAGAAAGCAGGCGTCGTCCTCTGAAGGCAAAATGGAGCGGATGTCTGACGTACGGAAGCCCAGCCCGATCGAGAAGGAAAAGCCAGGGAGAGGCGTAGAGATGAGCTCGGGAGTGAAGGGGTTTCGGGGCATGTTGGTCGGGCGATTGGTAAAGAAGGATAACGAGCGTGGCACATTTACCATCACAGTCGATGCCGTGACTCGTGTTTGGAAGAATAACCAATCACGCGATCCGAAATCCTTGATTGGTCAGAACGTCGATGCTGTAGGAACACCAGCAAAGATGCTCGATACCTTGATCGTCGCGCGGTTAGGCGAAACGATTGAGTTCGGTGCATTGCACGATGGAGTTGACCAACTTCGCGTTGGAGAAATTCTCCGTAAGGTCTCGCCGGTCAAACCGGGGGACTTCCCCGTGCTTCCGGATGCTTCACGGGGGATTGCTGGGATGGTGATTGCCAAAGTGGTCAAGAAAGACCAGCAGATGTGGGGTTTGGTGGTGGAGATCCAGGGAATCCAAAAGCTCTTCGCGAAAAATCGCGCTAAGAATGCTCAAGCACTTACAGGCAAGCAGGTCACCCTGAGTGGTTTTTGGAACCGGAAAGAGGCTTATCAGAAGCTGCAGGTTGGCGACGTGTTCCGTTGTGGAGTGGATCATCCACAATTATTAAGCGATAGCTTGAACGTCATCGAATCCGTTCAGAAAATCGACGATTCGTCAAACAGCCAGAAGGCGGCACCGTCGATTATCGGCGACTGAGATGAAGGGCGAAACGTTGTGCAACAGGACGCCGATTTTAGATTTGGCAGGTCTTCGTTTTGGTAGGCGACGATCCCTAATGAGCCTGAGGTTCCAGCTGGAACGACGATTGCCCCGTTACTTCGTGAATGAGCGAAGTGAGTGAAGCGGGGGAAGGGTAGAGGGCCTTGCTGCCGCGGAGACTTTGCCTTTCGATTATTTGCAAAGGTGCTTTGACGTGATGAATTCGAGGTTGTATCTAGCAGGTTTTTTTTACCTGGTGCTATGCTGCGCTCCGTTCGCGAGCTCGATCGGGGCAGCGGAAACAATCGCGCCGGCGAATGAACGATTTGCTGTCGCTGAGGTAGCAGAGACGCCAGATTTTCAGCGGCATGTGGTACCGCTGTTAGGCCGTTTGGGCTGCAATAGCCGCTCCTGTCATGGCTCCTTTCAAGGGCGTGGCGGAATGCAGTTGTCGTTATTCGGTTATGACTTCAGGCTCGATCACGATTCCTTAACCGCTGCCGGCGAATCCGAAATTGGACGCCGCACGAATTCGAACGACGTTTCCAAGAGTTTGATTTTACGGAAGCCACTGAACCAAGTGGAGCATGAGGGGGGGCAGCGATTCGAAGTGGGCTCGTGGGAGCACCATTTGATGCAACGATGGATTGAGGCGGGGGCGCAGCAAAAAGCAAAACCACGCGAGTTATCGCGTCTCGATGTTGCCCCGCGCGAAATTGTTTTTCAAGATGATTCCGGATCCGTTTCAATTCAGGTCGTAGCAGTTTGGGAAGACGGAACCCGAGAAAATGTGACCCCGTTGTGTCGCTTTCGAACAAATAACGATTCGATCGCAACAGTTGATCAAGATGGTCAAATCCGCTCAACCGGGGCTGGTGATACGCATGTCATCGCGTTTTACGACAACGGTATGGTCGCCGTGCCCATCTTGCGGCCCAGGTTGAATGTCGATTCGAGCCCGGATCGAGATGCTGAAAGCACTTTGGACGGCGTTGACAGTCTGCCTGGGGAAGCTACCTCGGCGGAGGAAACGAGCCGGGGAATCGATAGTTTTGTTTTGGCCAAACTGCAGAAGCTGCAGGTCGATCCCTCGCCGATTTGCAGCGACACCGAGTTTTTGCGTCGTGCCAGCATTGACCTGACCGGAACGCTGCCCACCCCCGGCGAGGTGACGGATTTCCTGGCGGATGATTCTGCGGAGAAGCGGACCCATAAAGTTGATGAGTTGCTGCGGCGTCCAGCCTATGCCGCTTGGTGGGCAAATAAACTGTGCGACTTCACCGGTTGCAATCCGAATCAGCAGGCAGAGCTAGGTCAAGAAACGTCTGTGCAATGGTACATGTGGGTTTACCAGCGACTGATTGAGAATATGCCGTACGATCAAATGGTGCGGCGAATCGTTCTGGCCCAAGGGCGCATGGGTGAGCAAACGTACGAGGAATATGCAGAGCAGACGTCGTCTTATTTTCGGGACCAAGTGCCCGCTGATTTTAGTCGCCGCGAAACAATGCCGCATTATTGGACTCGCCGCAGCATGCAGGAGCCGGAGCAAGCCGCGCAAGCCTTTGCACAAAACTTTCTTGGAATACGAATGCAATGCGCGCAATGCCATAAGCATCCGTTCGCACCTTGGACTCAGAAAGATTACCAAGAGTTTGCTCGTTTTTTTGCGCCAGTAAAATTTGGTGTCGCACCCGATGCTGAAAAGCAATACAGAAGTTTGGCCAAGCAGGTCGGATTAAATGTCCGGAAGCCAGCTGGTGAAGCGATTCGCAATGAAACACTACGCCAAGCCCGCAAGGGCCGCACGATTCCCTGGCGGGAACTCTACATCGAGCCACGCGAAAAACCGGAGACCATTTCGCTCTTGCGGACGGGGCAAATCACGTTGGCCGAGCATGCTGACCCACGTGAGCCCATCATGGAATGGATGATAGATCCTGAAAACCCTTATTTCGCGCGAGCTATCGTGAATCGAATTTGGGCTGGCTATTTTCACGTCGGCATCGTTCATCCAACCGATGATCTGACACCTGCAAACCCTCCCAGTCATCCAGATTTACTGACTTGGCTCTCGGATCAGTTCATCGTCCGGGGGTACGACATGAAATGGTTGCATCGTGAAATTGTCCTCAGCGACAGTTATCAGCGCAGTTGGAAACCGAACGAAACCAATCGTGAAGAACGACGTAATTTCAGCCGGGCGATTCCTCGGAGGATACCGGCTGAAGTGGTGTACGACATGATCAAGCAGTCCTTGGTGGCGACCGACAAGCTAGGGGAGGTCAGGACGGACCTGACGCGTCGCGCGATCGGTCATCTTTCGATGCGATTGGCTGGGACGCATGCGATGCGGGTATTTGGAAAACCTGACCGGGTGGTCAATTGTGATTGCGAGCGAGTCAACGAACCGACGTTATTGCAATCACTGTATCTTCAGAACGATCCGTTGGTTGAACAACTACTGGAATCGAGCGGGTGGTTGCAAGAAATTGCCGAGAAAAGAGGGCAATACAATGCAGCTGAAAAGCAATCGCTCGTTCGCGAGGCGTGGCTGCGAACGGTCAATCGGCCGCCGAGCGAGATTGAAATCGCGCGCGCATTGGAATACCTCGAAAAGGGAGATTCCATGACCGTCGGAATGCGTGATCTCTTGTGGTCTTTGATGAACATCAAAGAGTTTATTTTATTGAAGTAGTTATCTCGAAACTATGTTGAGTTAATCAGGCGATTCACATGACTTTTTCACGACGTAAAATTCTGAAAGTTGGGGCCTTAGGCGGGGCTCTTTCGCTTGGCAACTTCTTGCGTTTGAACGCAGCGGAGGGGCTGTCGGATTCGGGACGGTCCGCGATTTTGGTGTTTTTGGGCGGAGGACCATCGCACCAGGACACCTTTGATATGAAGCCGGATGCACCTTCGGAATATCGGGGGCAGTTTCGTCCGATCAGCACATCGGTTCCCGGAATTCAAATCTGTGAGCACTTGCCCAAACTCGCCCAGCGGGCCCATCAGTATTCCATTGTGCGTGGGATCAGCCATAGTTTGGCGGACCATGGACTTGGAACTCGCTACGTGATGACTGGCAACCTGCCCACTCCAGTTGTTCAGTATCCGATGTATGGCTCCGTTGTCAGCAAAGAGTTTTCGGGACGCCCAGATCTTCCGTCGTTTGTTTCGATCGATCGACCGGTGGAAGGGCCAGGGTATCTCGGTTCTGAGTACGGGCCCATGTCGACTGGTGAAAAGCCTCGTTACGGGCAGCCATTTCGAGTTCGGGGCATCACGTTAGATGGCAACTTGACCGTTGACCAATTTCGTGAACGCCACCAATTGCGAAGTGACATTGATACGGCCTTCGACGGTTACGATGACCTGGATCCCAGCGTTCGCGGACTCGACCGTTTTAACGAACGCGCTTACAACATTATCAGCTCACCTCGTGCAAGGCAGGCATTTGACCTGACAGGTGAGGACCAGCGTGAGTTGGACCGCTTCGGCGCGCACGAATTTGGGCAAAGCGCTTTGTTGACGACGCGTTTGATTGAAGCCGGGGTGAGATTTGTCACTGTCTTGATGGAAGGTTGGGATACCCATCAAGACAATTTCAACACGTTAGGCCGTGAACTACTACCCCGGTTGGATCAAAGTCTGTCGGCGCTCTTTGATCGATTGGATTCGCGTGGGTTGCTGGAAACGACGTCAGTTTTGGTGACCGGGGAATTCGGTAGAACACCTAAGGTGAATAGAAACGCTGGTCGAGATCATTGGTCCCGTGCGATGTGTTCTTTGTTGGCGGGAGCGTCGGTGCAAACTGGACAGGTCGTCGGAGCGACTGACAAACACGCGGCCGGGCCTGTCGACGCGGGGTATTCGCCGGACGATCTGGCAGCTACCTTTTTTCAGAGTATTGGCATCGATCCCAAGACTGAGTATCAAGCTGACGTTGGTCGACCCATAACCCTGGTGCGCAATGGGAATTGCATTCCCGGACTATTGGACTAGTACCTATTGAGTTATTTGCCGATTTGCTGGGTTCGCGTGATCGGCTTCCCGCAAAAAAAAATCGCAAATGAGTAAATTCACTTGCGATTTTAAAAGCGATTGCTTTGAGGTTTATTGGCTTTGCGGGATCAAACCTTCGCTAAATCTTTACGCTTTTCATTTGTTTCAGGACTTCCATCCGCGAGTAGCGAACGTCTGCGAAGCGTCGCATCCATTGGTCGAATTCAAGGGCAGAAGGAGTGCGTCCAATCACCTCCCCAAATACCTTGCGAATCCAAACAGAGTTGTTGTCGCCGACCCGATCAAAGTATTCCTGGGAAGCCATCAATTCCAGCGGTAGCTGGGTGAGTCGGAACTCGACATCGGGGACTTGATGCCAGGCGGCTAACTCAAGTGAAGAGGGTGCGCGATTGAGGTAACGCTGATATGACTCAGTTACCCGTTGGGTGATAAGATCATAATTGGTGTAGCCAACCGTATAAACACTGCCAATGTTCGTGCCTGAAGCACCGGCGACCGCAGCGCTCGAAGCTGGAACGAGTTGCAATTGGACCTGATTAGGATTGCCGCGTGTAATTACAAATGCAGCTTGGGCGGTCACATAGAGCGTCCGACCTCCCGATACGATTCGAGCGATCACACGGTAGGTATCGTTGGGGACGATGTAGTCGCGATCGTAATTCAGATTGAAACCAATTTGGCCAGCGAAAGGTTGGGGGACCCGAAAAGAATATTCACCGTTGCGGACGACATAGTGGGGACGTGAAACGTTCTCCAGTTGGACGGTTGCCACCGCATCGTAAGGAAGTTGAGTATTAGGCGGCAGCAATAACGTGCCGGTTAAAGCGGAGGTCAGATTGCTATCCAACTGCACTGTCATCGATGCCAATCGCATTGTTTGGCTGTTTTGGACGAGCAGACCAACGCGACCTGTCGCGTCGGCATGCCTCTTGATTTCTTCACCGAGATCAAAGATGCGTCCACCGACGCGTCCGACGCGGCTGTTACCGACCGAGACGATAATATCTTGTGGTGTAATTCCTGCGCGGGCGGCTGCGGAGCCAGGATTAACCCGCGTTACCATTGCGCCAACATCCGTGTTCGATGCATCGACACCGAGCAACCATTGGTTTTTGTTGGCTCCTGATGATCCAAGCCAGCTGTCACTGCCCCATCCCGAATTCCAGGTTGCGGTCGCGGCTGGATTGGTGGAACCATTTTGCCATTCCGCTTGGGCCGTTATTGGGCTGAGGTGTTGAGTACATGCCAATGCCCCGAAAAACAGAGCGACGACAACGGCTCCGTGTCGGCTATGAAAGTTCATTTCGAATTTCCAATATGCAAGATTGTTTAAGTTTGTAAGTTGATTTGCGGCTACCCAATTTTTCGACTCGTTGAGCGAAGCGATGGGTGTCGTGATTTTCGTTTCCGGCAGGAATGTTGTGATTGGCAGCCTGCCGAATGACGTAGTGCGATTGAACTCAGCGAGAAACTTTTTCCTGGGTGTCTCGCGCTGTTGACTTCAAAGCTGGGTTGGCTGAATCGACCGGTGCAGGTGATTCCTTGCGGTCAAAGTTCAGACGTTCGACCTGACCTAAAAGTGTCGGTGGGTCGAATGGAAAGAAGCCAGCAAGAATCGCCTGTGTCTGCCCAGCTTGGCTCAATGCATAAAGCACGAATTCGCGGTTGCCCCGAACAACTTCACTCGTTGCACCCATATCAAGGACTAGGCAAAGGGGGCGCATTAAAGGGTACTTCCCAAGTAAGAGCGAACGGTCGTCAGTTGGAATGACGGAGCCGTTTGATTTTAAATTCAGTAATTTGGCTTCATGCCCTCCACATCGCAAGCCACTGATTGCGATGGCAAAGGGGTCGGCGGCCACTTTGGAAACAACTTGATAATTCGAGGCGGCTTGCTGGCTCGACTCGTTCATGGTTTGGCCACGGAATAGATAGTCTTGCAGGTAGGTGTGTGTGCCACTGTCTTTTCCTCGGCCAACTGTCACGACAGGTTTGTTTTCATACTTACCCGACAGACCTGCAGCGGCCCAAGTCGTTTGGCCTGCCTGGCCATTGCCGCAAAAGAGACCTTGCAGACTGCTGTAGTCGATGGATTCGAGTGGATTATCGCGGTGAACGAAGATACCGATTGCTTCCCGCGCGACCATGACGGCCACTGGTTGCTTCATCCCGTTCTGCTTTAGAAGCTCGATATCGGCTTCGGTAACCGGCCGTGAGAGCATGGCGATGCTGGCGGGATTCTTGGCAATTCGATCAAAGACTCGCTCGGATCCCTCAGCCGAGATGACGACCTTCGAGTTGGGGTGAAAGTTGTTGAATCCGGCGGCCCAACCGTGAGCCAAGGTATCCATGCTCGTCGAGCCGAAGATGTCAATCTCCATGTTGACTTCGCCGGCAGGCAGGTAGGGGCGGATCGAATCAAGAATCGAACGAATTTCTTCGACCGACGCTTCTTCAGAATTTCCTTGGCCCAGCGTCACCGACGAAGTGACAGGCAGAGCGAATAGCGCGAAGGCAACGAAGTGCCGCAAGTTTTGGTTCATTAGTGTCTCCATACGTGATATGCGGTCGGAGAATAATCGATACCAAAACTTCGTGAAACATCAATTGTGTGGCCCCAAGCAGTGTAAAGAGGCTTGCCTAATGTTCTTGAATCGTTAGCAAAAACTTTTCGTTGCCCGGCCAACGGCACACCTGTTTGCAGGTTCGAAGCGTTGATCATGAACTTCTGCTGGCAAATCGCCGCTCATGATTCAATTTGATCTTGCTTTGTCGATTCTATTTAATGGGAGGGGGGGATGGTTATTGGCTCTACAGGACGGGTGCTGGGTGCTGGGTCTCGCCCGTTACGGAACGACTCGTTCGGAGGGGATGGGATGCCGGTTCACGCAAGCTTACGAGGGATCTGGTTTGCTCTGGGCGCAACCGCGGTGCTGGCAGGATCTAGTTTGGTTGCCTTCCAGCTGTTGTTGGGAGGATTCTGCCATTGCCGCAGAATCGATTCCACGTAACGGACGAGCCAGTATCGGGGTCTCGATCACCGGTTCCGTTCGTTCTATGCCATCAACGGCCGTTACCATCTGATCACCAATTCGGAACACATCCTCAAGCGTTTCTTTGCAGCAGGCGAGGGAGATGGCTCGTTAGGGCAGTTGCGCGAATTTGGCTACGCCCGTAATAAACCCAATGGCACGGGTGAAATGCTGACGTTTCTTTATCTGTCGGACCCGTTCTTTCAGAATTTAGTCAGTCCTCGTTATCGGATTGAGATGACTCGAAGCGGACAACGCGACGTTTGCGAAGAGCAGAGGCTATCTCCCAATTACACCTCCGAGTCTCGATGTCTTGAGAACTCTTGAGGGTGCGGATGAATGACGGTCGGACGGGCCAAGGAAGGCTGGTAGATTTGACGACGCTAGAAGCGGCCTGACTGCGCGGAAACGTCGGGGATGAACCATTTGAGGAAAGTATCTTTTCATCCACTGATGATGTATTATCCAACGATTGGGGCTCGGTATTCGTGTGCAACGCGATGGGCAGCAGATGATCGTTTCGACCGTTCATCCCAACCGTCCAGCTTTTCATGCCGGAATTCAAGTGGGGGATGTCATTGAACGGATCGACGGTGAGGTGCCAGCATCGAGCGCAGACTTGACCAGGCTGATCGGCCGAACAAGCTCAAGCGGGAACATAAATGTTATCCTTCGTCGCGATGTTCGTGAGCAAAAGTTGTCGGTGCCGCTCACGCGATAATCGAAAACTGGCATATGAGAATCGAAGACTGGCATATGAGAATCGAAGACCGGAATAAGGGAAGGTCTTAATGCAAGCGGGTTGTACCGTTGTGGGAAGAGCACTGACTTATGATCTTTGAAACGGCGAGGCTTTTGGTTCGGGATTTAGTGGAGGCAGATTTTGATGCTTTTCATGAAATGCAATCCGATATTGAGGTGATGCGTTACACGACGGGAAAAGCTCTTGACGAAACCGAAAATCGTCGGCAGCTATGCGATTGTATTGCCCGCTATGTCAGGCCGGCGAACGATTTTTGGGTTTGGGCCGTTGTTCGCAAAAGTGATCAGCAATTTGTTGGGACTTGTGCGATTGTTCCCAATGGACCACGCGCAGAGATTGGCTATCGGTTGCTGCGGAATTTCTTTGGTAACGGCTATGGAAGGGAGATTTGCAATGGTTTGATGGTGCATGGAATTCATCATCAGAATTTGCATGAAATCATTGCGTACGCAGACATCGCGAATCTCGCTTCGGTCAAGATCCTTGATCAAAGTGCCTTGTCTTTTGTTGCGGAAACGAAGACAGAAGAGGGCGGTGTCGAGCGGTTTTATCGTTGGCTGGCCGAACCCAATCTTTGCGAGACTTCGGATCACGCTGAACAAAAATGAGTTGCAGTTTCAGAGTCGACGCTGCAAAATCCAAAGGTCGCTCGGAGATGGAGCGTCCGATTGCAAGACGTGCATCGTCCCGTCCGAGTGGCTTACCAGGCTGGAATGAAATACCAGTTTTTGATCGAGAATCGACTCAGTCAAAGCGTGGTTGGCCACTTCTAACAATTTTGATTGGGCGGCTGTGGGCAAATGATTGGGCTATGGTTATCCGATAGTTCACGACATTAACTGATGGGCAGCTTCAAGGTTTTGCTAATGAGATTCGTTTTCCTGGCAGTTTCTTTGTTATTTTCGGCCGCCCATGCACAGGTGGTCACACGCGATGCTGCGCTTGAATGCTTGACGCCTGTCATGGAGGCTGGAGAGCCAGGAGAGAAACCGGAGGGACTTAACGGGAGGGTTGTGACGGGATACCAAGGATGGTTTCGTGCCGAGGGCGATGGCGCGGGCCTCGGTTTTCAGCATTACAAAAAAGGAGGGCGTTTCGCGCCGGGTTACTGCACGATCGACCTCTGGCCCGATCTTTCCGAGTTTGATGCTGATGAAAAATTCGCAACCCCCTTTCAGCACGCGGATGGCCGGGTCGCACATGTTTTCAGTTCAATTCATCCCAAGACCCTCAACCGACATTTTTCATGGATGGCCGAGTATGGGATCGATGGCGCGTTTGTGCAGCGGTTTGGAGTCCAGGCGATTTCTCGTGGCGGCGACCAGCGTCGACTGAAGTTTGAGAATCAGAAATTGATGCTTTGTCGGGATGCTGCGATTCGACACAAACGCTGTTGGGTGCTGATGTACGATTTGTCGGGAATGCGGGATGAAGACTTTGAAAAACTGGCCGAAGATTGGAAGCAGTTGCGGAAGAGGATGGAGTTGGGCACCGATCCGAACGATTCCGCGTATCTGCATCTTAATGGCAAGCCGCTCGTCGCGATTTGGGGAGTTGGATTCAAGCATGATCGCGACTACAGCTTGGAAAAGACTGAGTGGTTAATTCGCCTGCTGAAGCATAATCCTGATTGGGGCGGCATGAGTATCATGCTGGGAGTTCCTTATTACTGGCGGACGCAACATCGCGATGCGACGGATGATCCCCACCTACACAAGGTGCTTGAACTCGCAGATGTGATTAGCCCCTGGTCAATTGGCCGTTATGGAAATGGTGGGTACAAGATTTCGCAAATCGTTCAGCACCAAGCGGCGGATCTCGCTTGGTGCCAAAAGCGTGACCTCGCGTACTTGCCTGTTTTGTTTCCTGGATTTAGTTGGAAGAATCTCAAAGGTGAGGCGCACGCAGGGGATGGGATCCCCCGACTGCATGGAAAATTTCTGCGAGATCAATTCGAAGCGACGCTTACTGCGGGTAATCGAACGGCCTACTTAGCCATGTTCGATGAGATTGATGAGGGAACCGCACTCTTTAAATGCACCAATGATCCTCCGGTCGGTGCGTCCAAATTTCAAACTTTTGAAGGACTTCCCTCTGATTATTACTTGAAGTTGTGCAGTGAGGGGCGAGGGCTGCTGAGAGGAGAGAGGAAAGAACTCGAGGATCGCTAGCATGAGGATTGTTTGGCATGCCGTTCTCAGCCTTTCTCGGGGTATGTTGCCGAGCAGGGTTGTCTCTAGCAGTAACGAGTTGGACGCGATGGATATTAAAGAGCAATGCTTTCATGTTTGAAAGTCTGCGAGGATCCTCAGGCAAGTTGGGGGTTGGTGTAACGAGTGTGGATGTTTTTAAAGAAGCAACGTAGTGTCAGTTGACAATGTAACTCGCATCGTTAAGCCTGAAAGGAAATCAAGCGTTGAGCTGAGTGTGATCTGGATGATGGTTTTGTAATGACACTAGTTAGGCGGAAGCGGAAGATTCATCGTATCCTCGCCGACGTAGCAATTGCGCCATTTGCTTTCATCGTTGTCGGGGTCGTGACTGGCCTTCCAATGTTGGGATTGATAGCGGTCTTGATGT
The DNA here is from genome assembly GCA_049602075.1 of Rubripirellula sp. Lineage (GTDB taxonomy): Bacteria > Planctomycetota > Planctomycetia > Pirellulales > Pirellulaceae > Rubripirellula. The sequence goes on along the minus strand of JBMYRF010000010.1, from coordinate 29,048 downwards.
TAGTTTCGATGTGGTTATCGGGCGAGCCGTTTGCGAATCTCGCCAATTTGGTCCCAACGGCGGAAACCGGCATCATGGTGGTCGTTATTTTTGGCTTTGTTGCTTTCGCTGCGGTGCCTCTCGCCATTCGAGATCACCTTTCAAGTGGTGGTTACGAGGTGATCTGGAAGCCGACGGAGGGCTGCATTGCGGTTGCTGAAGAATATGTAGAGTCATGGCGTTCGGGTCACATCGAAAGCCTGCGACGCAATTTTTCAGAACACTTGGGTTCCCAAATGACTGCTGCAGATCTTGCCCAGGAGTTTGAGCTTTTGACTCATGAATTGGGAAAACCAGTATCGGTGGAAAGTGTTGAGGAGCAGGAGATTTACTGCAGTTTTCCAGAAACCTCGGTTTGCGATCAACAGGTCGATTGTGTGGTGAAAAGTGTTTTGCGGCATGCGAACGGCCGATCTTCAACTGTCGTTTTCGAATTGAATTCGCGGGATGAATTTAGAATCGAAGAGTTCCTTTTGCCAGATTTTGAGTGCTGTTGACGGGAAAAGCCGTCTTTCGGATAGATTTGAGGTTCGGTGGATTGCAAAAAATATTGTTCAATGCCGAAGCTTGGCGTGGAAAGCGATTCAAAAAGTTATTGAACCGTACGGTTGGATTAGTGTTTGTAACTGGGGTACGTAGCGCTCGCGAAAAATGGCAATTCGCGGGCTGCTTTTTTTTTAGGTGCTGTTTTCTCTGTGGCTGTTCGTGAAAAAATTTTTAATTCTAAGTGTGTTGCTTTTCGCCGCCATTATTGGGCTGGCATGTGCGCAGTTGTTTACACTTCGCAAATTGAAATTCACAAGGACGGAATTGGACCGAAATCGCGATGAGCACGGTATATTTCGGAGCGCTGACGAAAGTAAAATTAGTGTCGCGCAATTTGTTAATTCGGATTATGGTCGTTCGTTACCCAAGGGTATGAAGCCAAACGAGTCGTATCGTGTACATCTTCCCGCGGGTTCCAGGTACGTTCTGCATCTGAGCGATCAAGAGGAAGCGAATGATGCGTATCCAGCAAAGGCAAGTTTGGTTCCGACCGAAACCGTTTTGTTGGATCCTTGGCGAACCGAATTTGTGCTTAGCCGCGTTGTTTTGAATACAGACGCGGGGCCAAGGCTTCTCGTTAGTTCTGAGGCCGATTTATTGTTCGACTACACGGGGATGAACTGGAGCGGCGGGACTCAAACGACCTCGGTTAGTTGGCCAGATTTGACCGCGGCATTCAATGCTGAATTTGATCTAGACGAAAGGATTCGGTTGTTCTGGTGGTCCTCTGGGCAGTCGGCAAGAGGGTTTATGCTTTGGTTGGAACCTGAAGAAGAATGGTTGCAACGGAGTGAAGCAACCACGAATTCATCTGTCACAACGCCTGACTTAGATTCTGGGGAAGCAAGTGAGGTGAGTTCACCGTAAGCGAATGCGCGGTCCGGTGAATCGACGTGATCACCACGCTGGCCATGCAAAGCACCACGCTGGCCATCATTTTGGGAATTCTTCGATTGACTCTTGTTTGATGATTCATGCACGGTCAGCGATGCGTTAACGTGGATGAAGTTGAGTCTAGACGTTTTTCCCCCGATGTGAGTGCGTGTGATGAGAACAATTGCGTTTGGTGTCTGCTTGTGCGTACTGGTCACGGCGGGTTGCGGCGGTAGCCCGGACGGTGTTGTGCAAAAGCAGATTGCGCACATGAATGAGATTGCAACGGCAATGGAACAAGGTGCATCGCAAGCGGAACTTGATCAGCTTCAATCTAGAGGCGAGGTGATTGCGAAAGAGTTTGAAGGCCTGGGGCTTACCGATAGCGAAAAGCAAGAGTTGTTGACTCGCCATCAAGCCGACATTTCTGCGGCGGCAGCACGGTTACAGAAGGCGATGATGACGAAGGCGATGGAGTCATTGGGTGAGGGTTTTCCTGAGCTTCCCCCGGGAGGGTTTCCCGGGCTAAACGGGAATTGACCTTCTCGGTGCGTCGATTCTGCAAATTGAGTCTCACTTTCGGAGCAAGCACATCACCGATACGGTGGTGATGCAACGATTTTGGAATCTCACGATTTAGCGAAAGACTTCCTGGCTTGAGCTGCAGAGGCCAGGCGATTCGGATGATGAATCAGTGGCATGGTACTTTCAGTGCATTAATCGGTTGCCTGTGAAAGATTGAGTCAGAATGAAAGTTGGTAAATTTCATGGGGCGTGACCGCGGGGCTTGGCTAGATCAAAATTGGGTTTCCAGGCCCTGCAATGTGTTGTGTTGGCGGTCAATCATCAATCAATCAAACCAATGATCATGAAACAGCGTCGTTTTTTACTTTGTCTGGCCGTCTTTTTGTTTTTGCTAGCTCCATCTCTTGTGAGTGCGGAACCATTACGGGCGGGTGCCGCTGCCGTTGATATTTCCCCGGTGACTTTGCCCGCTCTTCAGAACGGGGGATTTTTGCAGGGGAAGTCTGATCGCGTTCTTGATCCTCTTCATGCTCGAACGTTGGTCCTCGCCGATGGGGCGGAAACAATCGCAATTGTCATTGTTGATACGTGCATGTTTCCCCGGCCGCTTTGCGATGAAATCAAACGCCTCGCATCGCATAGGACTGGCATTGCAGTCGATCGCATTCTGATCAGTGCAACGCATACGCATGCGGCTCCTTCGGCGATGAATGCGTGCTTAGGCTGCCCGGCTGATGAACCTTACATTAAATATGTCCCAGATCGCATTGCGAAGTCGATTGCAGAGGCTTTTCAGAATCTTCAGCCTGCCAAGGTGGGTTGGACGACCATCAACGCAGAAGATCTAACCAATTGTCGACGTTGGATTACGCGAAGTGACAAAGTGGGAACCGATCCGTTCGGTGGCCGGACGGTTCGAGCGATGATGCACCCTGGGTATCTGAATCCGAATTACACCAGCCCTGCAGGACCAATCGATCCTTGGCTTTCGGTCCTTAGTGTGGTTTCTGCGGAGGATGATTCCCCAATCTGTGTGATGGCGAATCTGTCGATGCATTATTTTGGTGGGGGCGCCTTTTCGGCGGATTATTTTGGGGAGGTCGCCCGACGCTTGAAGCAACTTTTGCAGCAAGATGGAAATAAAACGTTGCCTGAGTTTGTTGGCATTATGTCCCAAGGAACAAGTGGCGATTTGCATTGGATGGATTACAGCAAGCCACGCAAGTCAATCACTCGCCAGCAATACTCAGAGCGGGTGGTGACACGCGTGATGGACGCACTGCGGACGATCGAGCATCGCTCCGATCACAGTTTGGCAATGGCTGAACAACGCATCAATATTGGTCGGAGAACCCCCACAAAAGATCGGCGCCAGTGGGCTAGGCCCTTGAACGCAGGGCGGGGGGATCTGCTGCCTCGGAACCAGCCGGAGGTTTACGCCTATCAAGCGGATTGGATTCACGAGAACCCGGTTGCTGAAGTGGTTTTGCAGGCGGTTCGAATCGGGGACCTTGGAATGACGGCAATACCAAACGAGGTTTACGGCATCACAGGGCTAAAACTGAAACGCCAAAGTCCTTTGCAAATCACTTTGAATCTTGAGTTAGCCAACGGGGCGGCTGGGTACATTCCACCCCCAGAACAGCATCGTCTCGGTGGTTACACGACTTGGCCTGCTCGCACTGCCGGTTTGAAAGAAGAGGCGGAGCCTCTGATTGTGGAAACACTGCTAAGTTTGCTGGAAGAAGTTTCCGGTAAAGAGCGGCGTTCTCCAGTTGATGAGCTCACGTCCTATGCGCGAGAGTTGCAGAGGCGGGATCCCATTTCGCACTGGTCTTTGAATGAAATGACTTCGGTTGCGGTGATCGATGCAACCGGTGAAAACGTGGCCCAATATCGGGGCGGGGTTGCCCTGTTCTTGCCGGGGCCCGGTGGCGACGGGTTCTTGGCAAGTGGTTACGGAAATCGTTCGGTCTATCTCGCGGGGGGACATCTCGATCTGCCGGTCAAGCAAAGCCCCCAGCAGTACACCTTGACGTTTTGGTTTCAGAATATGTTGCCGTCGGGCGTGCGGGACACTACCGGCGTCCTCTTTTCGAGTGGGTCTGAAACCTTGTCCATCGGCGGTGACGCAGAAAAGGGCAAACTTGTTTTGCAATCGGGTGACCAAAGGTCGATCGGAATAACGCCTGTTTCCACTGGGCATTGGCAGCAGATTACATTCACAAATGATGGGCAAGTATTGCGTGTTTACTTGGATGGCAACCCCAAGCCAGAGATCGAAGCTGTGGTGGATGGGATCGCTCCATTGACGCATGTCTTAATCGGCAGTGATGGGAATATCTCAACGACTTTGGATGGAAAAGTTGATGAAGTTGCGGTCTTTGATCAAGCCTGGTCGGGGGGCGAGGTTGCAGCGGTTTACAAAGCATCGGGAATGGTGGCACCACCTCGTCCCAAACCGATGATCATCTTGGCCGCGAAGCCAGTGGAGGAAGCCGCTCGGAAAGCCTACGCGAACGCTGTTCTTGCCTCACAGCCAGTTTCTTATTGGCGATTGCAAGATGACATCAACGGCGTTGCGTCCGATGCGGTTGGTGAAAATCACGGCATCTATGAGGCTGGCTCCCGACCACTTGGGTCTCAACCGAACGCGGCAAATTTTAGCGGAGGCCGCATCAAATTGAACGTGCCTGAGATCAACGATTCTTACAGTATTGAGCTTTGGTTTCGAAATGAATTGCCGGTGCAATCACGACCGGTAACCGCGTATTTGTTTTCACGCGCGATTGATGGAGTGGACGGAGCCTTTGGGGATAATCTGGGTATTGGGGGAACCCATTCCAATCTGGGGCAGTTGATTGTGTTTAATGGGAATCGCAAGGATCAATTGGTCGGTGGAAGGACGAGGGTTTCCACCGGAAGTTGGTCTTATGTGGTGATGGTGCGACATGAGCAAAGAATAAAAGTCTATCTAAATGGGGATACCGAACCAGAAATCGACGGGGAGCTGCCGGTAGATTATCCGGATCAGTGCCCGCAGTTTTTTATCGGTGGCCGTGCTGACAATTTTGCCAACCTTCAAGGGATGCTTGATGAGGTGGCGTTTTACGATCGTGCCTTAAAGCCTGCGGAAATCGCCGCGCATTTTCAAGCTGCCGGTGTTCAACAGGTCAGCAAGCCAGTCGATGCGGTATCCGCCATTCAGGAAGAACCGAAACCAACAGAGGTTGCAGAGGCGATCAAGTCGATTCACGTTCCGGATGGATTCGAGATTCAACTGGTTGCGGCTGAACCCCTCGTGACTGATCCAGTTGCAATCGATTGGGGGCCGGATGGAAAACTTTGGGTGGTGGAAATGGCTGACTACCCGCTTGGATTGGACGGGGAGGGAAGAGCCGGAGGACGCGTTCGCTTTTTAGAAGACAGTAACTCTGATGGGCACTACGACACGTCGACGCTATTCGCCGATGGATTGAGTTTTCCGAATGGAGTCATGGTTTGGGGACGTGGTGTGCTTGTCACCGCAGCCCCGGAGATTTTGTACTTGGAAGATACGACTGGTGATGGCAAAGCGGACGTGCGACGAACGCTATACACAGGCTTTCTCGAAGGGAATCAACAACTGCGTGTCAACGGTTTGCGTTGGGGGTTGGACAACTGGGTTTACTGCGCAAGCGGTAGCCATCATGGCGGATATGGCAAAGACAGTAAGATCACGTCACTCCAGAGCGGTCAGGAATTCGCGGTTGGCAGTCGGGACTTTCGCGTACGCCCCGATACGGGGCAGCTCGATCCGCAAAGTGGCCCTTCACAGTATGGTCGTGTCCGTGATGATTGGGGCAATTGGTTTGGTGTTCAAAACAGTCACCCGCTCTGGCATTACGTCTTGGCCGATCACAACATTCGGCGAAATTCTCATTACGCTCCGCCCAATCCCAAGCAGCAGGTGATCACGCCCAGTAACCCGCCGGTGTATCCCGCCAGTAAGCTGCAAAAACGTTTTCACAGCTTTAATCAATCGGGGCGATTCACCTCCGCCTGTTCTCCTTTGATCTATCGCGACAACCAGTTGTTCGGGCAGGATTTGGCTGATCGCAAGATGGTGCAGCAGGGTACAGTTCGGCAGGGGGAAAAAGAGACTGCACCAGAGCAACATACTTTCACCTGCGAGCCATTCCATAATCTCGTGCAGCACAATCTGCTAATCGATGAGGGGGTCAGTTTTTCTTTTCGGCGAGATCCTGGCGAGCAGGAGATTGATTTTTTCGCGAGTGAAGATCGGTGGTGCCGACCCGTCATGGCCCGCACGGGGCCCAACGGTGGGCTTTGGGTGGTTGATATGTATCGCTACATGATCGAACACCCGGATTGGTTGCCTGAGCAGGGGAAAAACGAGCTGCGTCCCTGGTACAGAGCGGGGGAGGATCGAGGCCGGATTTATCGGATTGTTCGTCGAGAAGATGCTGCCAAGGCAGTCTCTCATGTCATCCGCAATACCGTGGATGACATGATACTCGGCCTGCGAAGCTCGAATGGATGGCGACGAGATACGGCGCAGCGAATGTTGGTTCGGGGAAATCATCTGCAGGCTGTTGAACCTTTGCAAGTCTTGCTGGAAACGAGCGATCAGCCGTTGACCAGACTTCACGCACTATGGTCTCTGCACGGGCTTGGCCAGCTTACGGCGAAACAGATTGAGACTGCGAGTCATGACGAACATCCTGGAGTGCGACGCAACGCAGTGCGTCTGGCGGCGTCGATCCCCATCGCCGTGGAGTTGCTCGCCGCGCGGGTCGATGATTCTGATGCCAAGGTGCGTCTGGAGCTTGCTTGCACGCTGGGGTTCTATGAATCGCGCGAGACGCAGTCTGCATTAGGTCGGTTGGTTCTGCAGAATCAGGACGACGCCTATATCGTGGCTGCAGCAATGAGTTCCCTGAACGCTCGGAATGTTTCAGGCGTTTTGACTGAAATGCTGAGTTCAAATGCTGATGAAAAGCTGATCCAAGCAGTGCTGGGCCAAGCGATTGCGATGGGAAACGCTGAAACGATCAATCAAGTCATCATCTCCATCTGTCAGAATTCCCAATGGCGGGAGAACGAATCCCCGCTGAACGAATCCCCGCAGAGCGTGTCCCAGCAGAACGTGTCTCAGCAGAACGTGTTGTCGGGCGATCGTGTTCAGTTCAACTCGCTCGCCCTGGCACTTGATGGCCTTGCGACGCGAGGATTGCCGTTGAATGAATTATCCGAGCATGCTCGTCAACTGATTGACGAAGTGATGCAATCGGCAAGAAAAATCGCGGCAGATCAAAACGCAACGGCTGCCCTCCGTGCCGCGTCTGTCAAATTGCTGGGGCGTGAATCCGCGGCGAAGAAGGCCGACTTTGAATTGATGCAGAGTTTGTTGGCACCGAGATCGGCTGCGGTTTTGCAGGCTGCGGTTGTCTCGAGATTGGCTCAGTTCAGTGATAACTTAGCTGCCGACGTGTTGCTCTCTGGTTGGCAATCACATACTCCAAATCGGCGAAAACAAATCTTAGAGGTGCTGGTGAGTCGACAGGCTTGGGCGGAATCACTACGCATTCGAGTGGAGGAAGGCGAAATTGGCTCGGGCGAATTTTCGGCGGGGTTGCAGCGGCGGCTGATTGAGGAAAGTCACAGTCCCGAGAAGTGGCAGGCTCTTTTTGAAACGAAGGAGACAGAGGATCGAGGGGAGGTCCTGAAACGCTTTCAGCCCGCAATTGGCCTGAATGCGAGTCCGTTACGCGGCCGTGCCTTGTTTCGAAGGCTCTGCCTGAATTGTCACCAACTACAAGATGAGGGGCACGCGGTGGGGCCGCAGTTGGCGTCGATCACAAACAAATCGAAAGAAGCGCTGCTGGTGTCAATTCTTGATCCAAACGCGGCCGTTGATGCGCAATACTATGGCTATTCCGTACTCACTCAAGATGGCAGAACACACCTCGGGAAATTGGAAACCGAGACCGCCAGCAGCATCACATTGCTGGCGGGTGAAGGAAGGAGGACAACCGTTTTAAGAGATCAGATTGAAATCTTGAAGTCATCAAGAAAGTCATTGATGCCGGATGGGCTTGAGCAGGGTCTGCAATTGCAGGATATCGCTGACCTGATTCAGTATGTTCAGGAAGCTTTCCGTTGATGGTTGGTGGCAGTGGTTTTTCGCCTTCCGGGTCTACTGCATGAAGCCGAAAAATAAATTTACATTGAATGAAATGACGCGGTTCATTGCACGCTTGTCAACTTGGTACGTGGATTTTCAATTGTGTGGTTTAGACCACTGAGCGGCAGATGCATTCGACGCTACTGTACGATGTCAGCTTCCAAGGATGCGACGTAAAAAAGGCTGAGGTGTTCACTATCACGAATTCGCTTGAACAAAAAGTGGCGCGCGTCCTGCGTGCTGTTTGTCGGCAGGTGACGGATCAGGAAGAACTTCCGCAATCTGCTGAACTCCGTGAGTTGACATCCTCGCTGGAGTTCTACATGCCTGTTGTGTTGCGTGAAGTCCACCCGTTTTGGAGCCAGGAAAGTTTGGATGGTTTGTACCATGAGGTTGCAATCAAGACGGCGCCGCGGCAAGTCGAATTTGCCGGGCGGTGTATTCTTATTTCTGATCAGACGGCAACGTCTTACCATGTCGAATTGCGGGTTGCTGCTGCTGGCGACCTGGTTGAATGGATCGACTGTCGTGTGGGCGAAACCAAGAACGATGTGATGGTACGTGTGCCTTTTGATCGAGGGAGTGGGTTCAATCAGATTCCGACGCTGGGCGATCGGTTGGATTCAATTGAGTGGCGTTTTCATGTTGGTTTTGGTTGCAGGTAGTTGAATTCAGCGAGACCTGCGCATGATTCGAGATTTGAGCCGATGAATACGCGATCTCCGCAATACGCTTGGTTTCGATCGTCTGCCTGGGAGGTATGGATTTTAGATTCTGCTACCGTTTCATGAGGCTTTCTGAAAAGGGACAAGCCACGGTATCGTGTCGGGATGGAATGTGGAGGAGAAGTTTTCCGCATTCGGTTAGGAAATTGGTTCGGTAGCTATCAGCCTTTTGCTTCATGGGCGAACGCTCGCTAAAGTCAGAGGCTCTGTGGCACAGGATTGAATACCGTCCGTTCGTCACTGTTGCGATTCAAACCTTCAAGGTACTCCGTTAAATGCATCACCTTCGTTATTGGTTCAGGAGCTTTCCTGCGATTAAGTTTTTGTTTTTCTGCGGTTTCTGTTCTCTCACTGCGGTGGGGGCAGTTGAGCGACCGAACGTTATTGTGATCATGGTCGATGATTTGGGCTATTCGGACGTTGGTTGTTACGGGGGTGAAATTGGGACCCCAACTCTTGATTCTCTAGCCTCTAACGGTTTGCGGTTTTCGCAGTTTTACAACACTGCAAAATGCCACTCCTCGCGAGTCTCTTTATTGACCGGACAATATTGCAGCGCTGCTGGCGACAGCAGCATGAGCCATGGAGTGACTTCAGCAGAAGTACTCGCTGGGGCCGGGTATTTTACTGCCATGACGGGCAAGTGGCATTTAAAACAAGAGCCGACCGACTTTGGGTTCGCCCGATATTTTGGGCACCTTAGCGGAGCTTGCAACTTCTTCAAGGGTGACAACACATTCCGGCTCAATGGTGAGGCCTGGAGTGTTCCCGATCGAGGGTTCTATACGACGGTTGCCGACGTAGATTTTGCTCTGGAGTTTTTGCAGGCAGCGCGAACGACGAAAAAGCCATGGTATTTGTATGTCGCGTTCAATGCGCCCCACGCCCCGCTGCATGCCCTGCCGGACGATTATGCAAAGTACAAGGGGAAATATGATCAGGGATGGGACGTGGTCCGTAAGTCACGCGTCGCCAAGCAAAAAAAGCTCGGTATCCTTCCGCAATCGCTTCGGCCAAGCCCGCGTCCAGAACATATTCCAGCTTGGGAGGATCTCGAGCCATGGCGGCAAAAATATGAAGCAAATCGAATGACCACTTTGGCAGCGATGATTGATCGTGTTGATCAGGAAATTGGGCGATTGGTTGCTGATCTCAGGGCGCATGATGAGCTTGAGAACACAATGATTTTGTTTGTCTCCGATAATGGTGCTTGTCCCTATGACCGTAAAGCCCCACAACTCGATGTCGAACCGACCAACGGGGAAATTGCATTGCCGGATTCAACGGGGTGGGCGTGGGCCCGAAATACCCCGTTTCGTTATTACAAGCAAAATCAATTTGAAGGCGGTATATCGACACCAGCGATCGTTCATTGGCCTGCTGGTTTGAAGACGCGAGCTGGCAGCATCACGGACGAGCCCGCCCATTTAATTGACGTCATGCCGACCCTTGCTGCGATCACCCAGAGCGAAATTCCGGGAGAGTGGACAGGGCGAACATTGCGTCCAGTCTCTGGGGTCGCACTGACGCCCATTTTTGAAGGCGAGACCCTTAACCGTGAAGAGCCGATTCATTTGCTGTTTTCGCAGGATAGGGGATTGCGTGACGGTGATTGGAAGGCTGTCAGCTTTCGAAGCCAAGGCTGGGAACTCTACAACATGGCAGATGATCGCACTGAGCTGCGTGACTTGGCGGCCGACGAGCCAGAACGGCTTTCCAAGATGGTTGAAGATTGGACGCGAATTGCGCGAGATGTGCTGCACGCACCTCAGCGTTCTTACGCCCCCGTCACAGGCCCTGAAACGGTCCACCATAATTCCCAGTGGACAGATTTTGATACCAGATTGGGTGACAAGTTAAGGAAGGGTCGAGTCCGACCAAGTGGTGCTATCCGGGCTCGAAAAAATACCGAACTCACGATTTCAAAAGGGGTTTTGAAACTTGTGTTCGCAGGGGAAGATCCTGGGATCGCGATGGACTTGCGACGTGACTCATTGTCGCGCGGACCCTATCAAATGAGCTTTGATTTAAAGGGTGGTCAGTCCGGTGGAGGCGAAGTTTTTTTTACGGATGACCCGAAAACCATTCTGCCGAAAGGGGGGCGTGTGCCGTTTCAAGTCGCTGCAGATGGAGAGTGGCAGGAGGTCAACGTCGAATTAAAGACAGACAAAGTGATTCAACAATTGAGATTAGACGTCAGTGAAGGTGCCGGAACAGCGGAAATTCGACGACTGCGTCTGCTGGATGATGCGGGGAATGTACTGTTTCGTTGGCCAAGCTGAAGGATGCTTCGTCAAGTAAGTAGGTAAGTAGGTAAGTAGGTGGACGTGGTGGGTTTGGTCGGTTGCCGAGAACCTGTTTCAGCTCGGTTTACTGCAGTCGGATGCCATCTGAGTCGGGAGAAAAAATGAGTGAACCAGATCGAGCGGGCGTTCCAGGTTGGTTTTGGTTGATTGCTGGAATCGCTTTGCTTTGGAATTTGATGGGGTGCGGGGTCTTGTTAACCGAGGTCTTTGCGAAGGAGGCGATGATGGAATCCTTTACGGCAGCTCAGAAAGAATGGTCTCGTTCAACGCCAACTTGGATTTACTTCGTTTTTGCCATCTCTGTTATCACCGGGATAGCCGGGTGCGTCAGTTTGCTAATGCGTAAAAGGCTGTCGCTCCCACTGTTTGCGATTAGTTGTATCGCAGTAATTGTTCAGATGACCTATACGATGTTGATTGATCGGGGCTTGCAGGTCATGGGGCCGTCTGGCGCAGTGATGCCAGTCTTGGTTGTCATCTTATCGATCGTGTGGTTTCAATTCGCGCGGATTGGCAAGGTGAAGAAATGGCTCGTTTGAAGTTTCAGGTTTTGGACGTGGCATGACCTTCCGTCGATGAATCGCAACGGATCAATTATCCGCTCGCCCGATCGAACACACCGCGGTACGGAAGGTTTCGCGATGGCGTTCAGCCACTTAGTCGGATTGCAGCAAAGGTTGATCGGTTGTTGGGTGTCGCTTGAGCGGGACGACATGGGCCGTTTGTTATTTTGGGTGAGTTGATAAAGATGTTGCGATTGTTTTTCACTGTTATCGTGATGGGTATTGCCGCGAGTCCATTCGCGGTTGCTGACCGTCGGCCCAATTTTCTTTTTCTGATCGCTGATGATTGGTCCTATCCCCACGCAGGGGTGCTGGGTGATGCGTCGGTTAAGACACCGACATTCGATCGGATTGCTAACGCGGGGGTGTTGTTCGAACATGCCTTTGTTTGTGCACCCTCGTGTTCACCTTCGCGTTCGGCGATCCTCTCTGGGCAGCATCACTGGCGATTGGACGGCGCCGCGAATCTGGGAGGGTCTTTGCAGGCGGATGTGCCCTTGATCACAGATTTGTTGCTCGAAAATGGATACTTGCTTGGTAAGTTCGGAAAAGGAGTCTGGCCGTCGCAGCATGTCTACCGTGCCACAAAGCCTCTTCCGGATGGGCATGAGCGATTTTCAAAGTTTTTGGATCGGCGAGCAATTGGACAGCCTTTCTTCTTTTGGTTCGGTGGGGAGGATCCGCACCGGCCCTATGACGAGGATATTGGTGAGCGGGAAGGAATCGATCCCGCGGGAGTTCAACTGCCACCGGGGTTGCCGGATCATCCAATCGTGAGGAAAGATGTCAGCAACTACTACGGTGAGGTTCAGCGTTTCGACCGCGAATGCAAAGAAATGCTGAGGCAATTGGAGATTCGTGGTGAATTGAACAATACAGTTGTGATCATGACCTCTGACAACGGTATGCCGTTTCCCCGTTGTAAGGCGACGCTATATGACATGGGGACGCGGGTTCCTCTGGCGATTTCGTGGCCAGACGTGTTTCCGCGAAATCGCCGGGTCGTTGATTTCGTTGGATTGCACGATTTGGCGCCAATGATCTTAGATCTCGCTGGTGTCGGTGTGCCAGGAGCGATGAGTGCAAAAAGTATCGTTGACATTCTCTGTTCCCAAGCGAGTGATCAGGTTGATCCCAAACGTGATCACGTGTTGACGGGAATGGAGCGTCACGTGGAATGCAATCCGCAACGCGCACTACGCACTTCGCGATATCTGTTGATTAAGAACTTCTATCAAGGTGAATGGCCGGTCGCGCCAAATTCAGAATACAACTACAACATCGACCCGTCGCCCACGAAGACATATATGCTTGCGAACCGCGATCTTCCTGAGGTGAAGGGATTGTTTCAGCGAGCGTTTGAAGCGCGTCCGATGATCGAACTCTATGATTTATCGAATGATCCACAGCAACTAAACAATGTGGCTGGTGTTTCCGCGTATGCTTCCGTTCGAAATAAAATGGAAAACCGACTTATGACGGAATTGAAAAGAATGGATGATCCGAGGAAAAATCTTCCCGGAGAAATATTTGAGCGTTTTCGTAAGCGTGAGTCACGACGCTAACAAGCTTCGATCAGGGATTGTCTTGGAAGTCGGATAGGATATCTGGGTGAACTCCACTGTCGCTGACGCTTTCGATGATTGTTGATTCACTTTTACCTCGGTTTGCCGATGCTGCGGGGTGGGATGTGGATAAGCTTCGGTTGGGGAAGATTAGGTGAGTGAGTAGACGGCCGAGAATTGGATTAACGGCGTATTGGAAGCTCGGACACAATTCATTGTTGCCGCCGCGACAGGCATCGTGATTGGCCAGTCTTGGCTTCGATGGTACCGGCTGCGAAACGCAGGAGCTGCGTTAAACGCGATGCACGCGTAGGGATCACCGACGAGTCGAAAGGTAGAGGCCCTGCGCGGGTGAAGCGACAGGGGAATTTTCGGGGTGATGCGAAATCCCTTTTTCGTTTCGGTCAACAACAAGGGTTCTGGATTGGAAAGTCGTATGAAAAGGGATCTGGCTCAATTGCAGCGGTTGTTGGATATGCAGCAGCGAAGCTATCGTCTGCTCAAGTGGATGGCCAACGCAGTCACAGAAGGATTCGTTAGCTTTGAAACGGCACATGATCACTCCGAATTGCCTGAGGCTGCGGAAGCTTGGATTCGCATTCATTATCGAAACATTCCCCCCAACGCCCGCCCGGCCAACGCGGACTTTGCTCCGTTTTGTGATTTCTTTTCGACCTATCTGACGAATTCGTTTGAACTGGTTTCGAATCCCGGGCGACAGCGTTATTCTCCGGACGCTCATTGTTTCTGTCCGATGTGTAGCTGGCTTATGGATGCACCGAATCTAATAACCCGTAAGTTGCAGCCGAGCGACAAGCGACGTGCCGATACGATGCGACGCAATGCTTTATTGAAGCTTGCCATCGGCAATGAGATTGAGATTGATGAGGGAGTTTTGGCCGAGGTGCTTCGGGCTCGGCGGGCCTTTGAAGATGCCAGTCTCGTGGCCTACGCCGATGATCTAATTCAGCGAGATAAAGGGATCGCGAATGGGCCGGCGGTGTTGGCGCTGTGGCGTGGGTTTGCATGGAATGAGATGGGATCACCCAAGTATGGATTCCGGCTGAAAGCGAGTTTGATCGTTGAGGCTGAAGAGCGGCTTTGCAAGCTTCTGCAAGCTTCCGAGCCAACATAATCGTCATTCAACGGGAGTGTTCGTCGATTTTGTTCTCTCGCGTTCAGCCGGAATGGACTCTGAATCGCGAGGGAAATGTCATAGAGAACTGTGGTAAGGCAGCGAGTCAGATGAGGGAATTACAAACGTCATACCCAGACCATTCTTTGACGAGGCACTGGGTTCGGCAGGTGCTTTTTCTGGGATCGTGAGTTAAGGTAATCGGCGGGATTTAGACTTCAACGCGGAGAGCGCGGGGGCCACCGAGGTCGGGTTCGATTGCTGGGTGAATAATTCGTAGTGATCGTGTTCTCTGCAAGTGTGTGTTTTCGCCTGGCAACCTGGCTTGGTTATTTCGAATGCTCGGGGGTAAGGATGGATACCGCCTGATCGTCAGGAACACCGGGGACTGGCCATTACGGTCGGCGTCGTGCACGGGCGCCGTGTTGCCGGGTACTGATTGAGAATGCGAATCGGTGATTCGCAAATAATATCGCTAACGGTCGAACCTTTTTCCAGGCGACACGAGTCTTGAATGCGGCTTAAGGGTTACGGAGACTTTCGATGAGATTAATCGCTTTCTTTGTTCTGTTTTTTTCTGCGGCAGTTGTTGCTGGAGAGTCACCCATGAAAGTTGGATCTGGTAGCTACCGTTCGACGCCGCCCAACGGGTGCGCACCTTTGCCAGCAAAGATTTATCGGACCAAGGATCTGGCCGGTCCGGTGGTCACGAATCAATGGTGGAGCTCGCTTGTTTGGCAAGAGTTTTCGCAAAACATGTTCGCACATCCGGCTTTTGTTCGCTGTGATGCAGAGGGCCTGGTCGTTGGTTATCCAGGAGCACGGGTTCACGGAAATCAGGCGGGGATTTTTGGAACCGCCGATTTAGTGAAGGGAGATTTGAAGATTGGGCACTCTGGTATAAGGGAATTCCCCCAAGCAGAATGTGCCGCCTATTCGGACTGGTTTGTCACCGCGGTCATGCAGACCGATGTTGGTGCGTTGACGAGCAGTTTTGGGCACGGAAGTCCCTTTGTATATGGATTAATCACCGGTGGAGACCCTCAACTTTCCTTTGGGACTGTTCCGCAGGTTTGGAGTGGAGATGAAGGTGCGGCGGTGATTGGTTTGACGGTCAACGGGCACCACTACGGCTTGTTTGGTTCATCGGGATCAAGTTGGGAGGGCTTGGGGACGACTGACCTGACAAATGTTGAGCGCACCGGGGATCACTTCACGATCGCAGTCTTGCCTGATTCGACTCTTGAAACCCTTCAATTGTTTTCAAAGTACGCCCACTCACATGTCACCGACACGCGAGTCGAATACGAGGTAAGAGGGGGTGAGGTGATTGCTGACTATCGGTTCATTTGTACGCCGCGTGAGGGAGTGGAAACCGACACCCTGTTTGCGCTCTACCCTCACCAATGGAAATATTCCACAACGAAATTGAATGATCTAACCTTCGGTTCAGTTCGCGGAGTCATGAAAGTTGGTGCCGGGAAGGGATTTGAGACTTCGGTCCCGATACAAGGTGTGCTTCCGATGCTTCCCAAAGGTGGCATCGCGGATCGTTCCCTAATGATGAAGCTGTTGCAGATGGAGGCAGCGAAAGCAAAACCGGACTTTGCTGATACTTATTGGGAGGGCAAGTATCTCGGTACGTTGGCATCACTCAGTGGAATTGCGGAAGTGGCAAACGCCGATGAGCAGCAGGCGGCGTTTGTTGCGGAGATCAAGCGGCGACTCGAGAGTTGGTTGACGGCGACGGCCAAGGAGGGGGATCCGGTCTTTTATTACGACGCCAATTGGGGCACGCTGGTTGGCAGTCCGCCCAGTTACGGAAGTGATCGTAACCTGAATGACCACCATTTTCATTATGGATACTTCATTCGGGCCGCCGCCGAAGTTGCACGGCTTGATCCCGATTGGGCCAGGCAATGGGGACCGATGGTGAATCTGTTGATTCGTGATATCGCGTCCCCAAATCGCCGCGATTCGCTTTTTCCCTTCCTAAGATGTTTTGATAAATACGCGGGCCACTCTTGGGCGTCAGGCGATGCGAATTTTGCCGATGGGAACAATCAAGAATCCTCCTCAGAGTCGCTCAATGCCTGGTACGGTTTGATCTTGTGGGGTGAGGCGACTGGTGATCGACAGTTGCGTGATCTAGGTTTGAGCCTGTTCAACATCGAACGGACTGCCGTCGAAGAATATTGGTTCGACGTTTCAGAAACGAATTTTCCCAATGACCACCCGAACGTAGCACTTGGCATGGTTTGGGGAGGGAAGGGAGCGTTTGCGACTTGGTTCTCCGCTGAGATCGATTGCATTCATGGCATCAATTGGTTGCCCTTCACACCAGCATCGGTCTACATGGGGCGACACCCAGGCTATGTGAAGAAAAATTTCGAACGCATTGTCGAGAAACGCACGGGTGGTGATGACTTCAACGTCGGTTGGGGTGACCTCGTCGTCATGTTCGGCGCATTGAATGACCCGGCATTGGCCCGGCGGCATCTCGCGGCAAACCCGGACTGTAAAGTTGAAGCGGGCAATTCACGAGCGTTCATGGAGCACTGGATCGGCGTCCTCAGTGAATATGGGCAGATCGATGCTAATACGACCTCCTCGCATCCCTTTACCAATGTATTTTTGAAGGAGGGCCGAAAAACCTACGCGGCGTATAATTTTGGGAGGAGTGCTCTGAACATAGAGTTCTCGGATGGGTACGTTTTGCAGGCCGCACCGCATTCGATGACAGTTGGGAGCCAGGATTTGCGAAGCGAGGAATAGGCGTCATTCATCTGATTAAGTTGAAGCGTTTTCTGGTAAGTTCTGAAACCACGTGTCCGTCATGTTAGAGCCAAGGTGCTGTCAATCTTTGTGGCTTGCTCGTCCAAGCGTATCGGTTTTGCACCTGGCTTCCCAACTCGTTGAAAGGTGGCGGACGCGAAAGGCGGTTTTGGGAGGCACTGCCGAATAGATCCGTTTTCCCGCGCGTGAGTTTGGATGAACCCGTCTCAATTGATGAACAGAAGGTAAACCCTGTGCTAGTCAGTCGTTTGCTCGGTGTCGCCGCATCTAGATTGACTGACGTTGCCGGTTTTGGCTGAGCTCAAATCGGGTTTAAGTTTAGAGAGAATTTGAGAACCAAAACTGCTGCGACTCAGCAGAACGAACCACATCGGGAAATGTGCATCATGATCTGGATGAGATGTCTTTTGCTTTGTCTGATGTCCGAGTGCGTAGCTTTCGCGAAGGAACCACCCGACACGAACTACGACGAAGCGAACGTTGCTGCCTATGAGCTTCCCAATGCACTGATTGATAATGCTGGGAATGCGGTGGATGTGGATGCATGGCTCTCGACCCGACGCGCTGAGGTGCAGCAACTATTTGAGGATGCAATCTACGGCAAAACACCAAGTCGAAAGCTGTCGGTGCGCTACGAATTAATCGAGAGTAACCCGACGGCGCTTGGGCGACGGGCAACGCGAAAACAAGTTGCGGCTTTCTTTGGTAAAGATGAGTATCGGATTGACATTTTGTTGTACATCCCGAATCAAGCGGCCAAACCAGTCGCAGGGTTTGTCGGCTTAAATTTTGGTGGTAATCACACGGTTTATTCGGATCCAGAAATCCTCCTTCTAAACGGTCAAGAGAAGGACCGAAACGCAAAAGCGAGTCGCTGGCAAGTTGAAATGTTGATTGATCGAGGATTCGCAATCGCGACGGTCCATCGCGACCAAATTGATCCCGACATTTACCGCAATGATTTTTCAGACGGTATTCATCCACTGTTTTATCTGGAAGGACAGACGAAACCGAGAACGACCGAGTGGGGTGCGATCGGCGCGTGGGCTTGGGGTTTGTCGCGTGTTCTTGATTATATGGAAACAGAAGACCAAATCGATGCTTCACGGATCGCGGTCATCGGGCATTCACGGCTTGGAAAAGCTGCACTTTGGGCTGGGGCGCAGGATACGCGATTCGCAATGGTGGTCAGTAATAATTCTGGGTGCGGTGGGGCGGCGCTTTACCGGCGTTGCTACGGAGAGCGGATTCATCACATGATCAAACCGGTGGGCTATTGGTTTTGCGCAAACCATCAGCAATATCAACATAAAGAAGAGGAACTGCCGGTGGATCAGCACATGCTCATGGCGCTTGTGGCGCCGCGTCCGCTTTATGTTGCCAGCGCTACCGCCGATCGTTGGGCCGATCCGAAGGGTGAGTTCTTAGCAGCGAAGAATGCAGCTTCTGTTTACGCTCTCTTTGAAAAACCAAGCTTGGGTGAGCAGGAGATGCCGGATGCGAATCATCCGATTCAAACAACGGTTGGCTATCACCTTCGGGAGGGCAAGCATGATGTAACGGAATACGATTGGAGGCAATACTTGATTTTTGCAGACAAATTCTTGCGGTGCGACTAGGCTGCTCCGGGCGAACACGCTTGGCGTGTCGGGCGGCTGGAATACGGGAGCGTAGAAGGAGTGAGTTTCGCGCGATTCGAAGAAGTCTCAATCTGTGAATTTGCTCAGTGCCTGGGGGAAGGAGTTTATTGGTCCAAATTCGAGCAGCTGCCGTTTCTGGTTGATCGGAAGTTGACTAGGTAAATCGAATGATTGCAGTAGGACGCAGTCTCATTGGGATGTGTCGCCGGCTGATTGTTCTTTTTTGTGCCCGTTCGTCCACCGCTGCTGAAAGGGCTGAAGTCACCTCGTTTGAGTTGTGCAGGATCTCTGTGGGCGTGGAGTGCGACGCTCATTTGATGTCGCTACCTTTCCGAATTCACTATCTGGCGCGGTTCGGATACAATGCCGATCATGTGCACTTCAACCCGCAAATTAATTCTCGTCCGCTGCTTGCTTGCAGCTTGTCTTTATTTTGCCCCGACGCCGGAGGTAATCGCGGGCGATGCATTCCAGTGTGTTTGGACGAATGACCGCATTGAGATTGACGGTGTCGGTGGTGAGTCTGCGTGGCAAACAGCTGATTTGGCCGAGCTTTCTTTAATTCCGGTTGGTTTAGATAAACGAATCCCCAAAGCGGCGACAGAAGCGCGATTGTTGTGGGATCGCAACTACCTGTATTTTCTCGCGGAAATGGAAGATGCGGATCTGTACGCGGATGTCCTCGAGCACGACGGGAAGACTTGGAGCAATGATGTTTTTGAATTGTTTTTCAAACCACATCAGGAGCATCAAGGGTATTACGAGTTCCAGGTGAATGCTGCGGGAACTGTGATGGATCTGTTCTTGCCCAGTCGATCAAGTGGTGGATACGACGCGTTGAAATCGAAGGACCGTTTTAGCATTGATGCGAAGGTGCGATTGAAGGGAACGCTCGGAAACCGGACCGACCGTGATCGCGGCTGGGTGATCGAGGGGCGGATTCCTTGGGCCGATTTTTTACGCACTGGTGGACGTCCCGACCCGGGTGATACGTGGGGGTTTGCGTTCTGTCGATATGACTACACGGCAGGGCGGGAGCCTGAGCTAACCAGTAGTGCTCCGCTGGCCGAAGTTGATTTTCACCGGGTAGAGGATTACGCAGTTCTGCAGTTCGTTGGTCCTAATGGTGGTGCTTCAGCTCCTCCCTGCACCCTCGCAACGAATGTCATTGGGTCGCCGGACCCACCGCTTCCCTATGTCGCGACGCGAGTCTGGCCGGATCTGAAGCTCACGTTTCCGATTTTTGTGATTTCTGAGCCGGGCAGTAACCGTTTGATTCTAATCGATCAGGAAAGGTCTTACGGACCTTCGCGCATCGCGCGAATCACCGATCCAAGCACCGGAGCGATTGAGACTCTGTTTGATCCTCAGGGTGTGGCGTATACCGCCGCGTTTCATCCCCAGTTTACCGAGAATGGAATTTTTTATGTCGGTAGCAATGGGAAAGGTGATGATGGAAAGCACAAGAGTCGCATCACGAGTCATCGCTTGTCGCGTCAGGCACCATTTGAATTGGTCGGTGAGGCCAAGACCGTAATCGATTGGGAATCCAACGGCCACAATGGTGCCGCGGTTACTTTTGGCAAGGACGGGATGATGTACGTTACGTCAGGTGATGGTACTTCGGACTCGGACAACAACAATGTCGGCCAGGACCTGACGAAGCTGACCGCGAAGGTTCTCCGCATCAACGTGGATGATCCCTCGGATGATCAGGCTTACTCTGTCCCGCCGGACAACCCTTTCGTTGGCCAGGCGGATTATCGTCCCGAAACGTGGGCTTATGGACTGCGCAATCCGTGGCGAATCGCCGTTGATGAGCGAACAGGTCAGATCTGGGTGGGTAACAACGGACAGGACATGTGGGAGCAGGTTTATTTAATCGAACGGGGGGCGAATTACGGTTGGAGTGTTTTTGAAGGGAGTCATACGTTCTATCGCAATCGGAAACTCGGGCCGACACCGCATGTTCAACCGACGGCCGAACATGATCATTCTGAATCCCGTTCACTAACCGGTGGAGTCGTCTATTACGGAAAACGATTGCCCGGCTTAACGGGGGCTTACATCTACGGAGATTATTCCACCGGAAAAATTTGGGCGATTCGCCATGATGGAACCAAGGAGGTTTGGAGTGCCGAGATTGCTGATACGACGCTGCAGATTTCAGCGATCGCGGTAGATGCTGAGGGTGAGTTACTCGTGGTCGACCACCGTGGCGACAGCCAGGGTGGGCTGTATCGGCTTGATCTCAATCCGCGGGTTGGAAATACCAATTCGTTTCCAACTCGGCTCAGTGAAACTGGACTTTTCGAATCTGTTGCTGGATACAAAACGAAATCCGCTTTGATTCCGTATAGCGTCAATGCGCCGTTGTGGTCGGACGGGGCGGAGAAACAGAGGCATATCGCCCTGCCTCCGGATGGTCAGATTAGTTTTGGCGACTCTTGGGGTTGGGAATTCCCTGAGTCCACGGTGCTCGTCAAGTCATTCGCATTGCCAAATGGGGCGGGAGAATCTCGCTGGATCGAAACTCGTCTCATGTCAAAGCAACAGGGCGAGTGGATGGGGTTTTCCTATGCGTGGAATGAGGAGCAAACTGACGCATTCCTCGTGGATGCAAAGGGCGCCGATCGCATTTATCAGGTCGCGTTTGACGGATCTGAATCACAAGCACAAACCTGGCACTATCCAAGTCGGGCGGAATGCATGACGTGTCATACACGTGCGGCCAACTATGTGCTTGGCTTGTCGACTTTGCAGATGAATCGCGATCATGTCCGTGATGGAGTTGTCGAGAACCAGCTGGCGAGGCTCGAGAGGTTAGGGGTGTTACAAGTCAATTGGAGTGGTGATGCGAAGGCGATCTTGCGGAAGAATTTGACGCAGGCCGAGGCCGAATCCATTGACGCCTACCTGGGGCAGCTTGCACCGCAAGTAAACCAGGGTCAAGTCGAACGTTCAACTCTGCTGGGGAAGCCTCCTGAGATGTTTGACCGCTTGGTGAATCCCTATGACGAATCGCAGGATCTTGGTTCTCGGGCACGTTCTTATTTGCACGGCAATTGTGCGTATTGTCATATCCATGCAGGTGGCGGTAACGCACAAATTGAGTTGGCATTTCGAACGCCAACCCAAAAAATGAAGATATTTGACGTCGATCCTCTTCATCACACCTTTGGTTTCAGTGACGCGAAAATTGTAGCTTCGGGGCATCCCGAACAGTCGACGCTCCTGCATCGAATGATGATTCGCGAAGCCGGGCAAATGCCACAATTAGGGACGGCAGTGGTCGATCAACGAGCGATTGAATTACTGCGTGAATGGATTCAGCAATTGGATCACCCATTGCCCTAAACGAAGGAGCATCCTTGTTGAAGACGTTGCTTGCACGGGTGTTGGCAGAGGCAAATTCGAAGGAGCCGGCCTCGCATGAATTTGCGTTATAAACCGTAAGGAAATCTAACAAGGAAACGACATGACTCAGGTCACAACAAGCCGCATTAGCAGCTACGTTACCATTGGCATGATTGTGATTCTGCTCTCGTCGCTGGTCGTCTGGTTCGTTGGACGCGCTGCAATCCCACGGGAAATCGTGATTGCAACAGGCTTGGAGCGAGGTTTGTATTTCAAACTTGGATCTGAGATTCAGAAGCCGCTTCAGAGCCGTCTGAAACGCGAGGTTGCAGTACTTGCGACAGATGGATCCGCGGAGAATTTTGCTCTCCTTTCGGAAAAGAAAGTCGATCTAGCAATTATTCAGGGGGGCGCCGCTAGGATCCGAGATGTTCGCGTTATCACGCCCCTCTTCCCAGAGTATGCGTTTGTTGTTGCCCGCAAGGGCCTTGGGATTGAGAGCGTTTACGATCTTGCGGGGCATCGCATAAGTCTCGGGAAAGATGGTTCCGGGAATCTCGTTTCTGCGATGAAAATCTTGGAGCATTTTAACGTGGATTACGAGGGTTTAACCGGTGAGACGAATGTTCCGTTTGACAAAATGCGGGACGATGAAACCATTGATGCGGCGATTGTGATCGCTGGAGTTGATCATCCGTTTCTGCAAGAAATGTTATTGACGAATCAGTTTGATATCGTGCCTCTTCCAAGTGCTGCGGCGCTGGATATGAAGTATCCGTTCGCTCGTGCCGCAGAGATCCCGAGTGGGCTGTTCGCCGAGCATCCACCCGTCCCCAAAAAATCAACCCCAACGATCGCGACGACCGCATTCCTGGTCTGTGATCAAGATGCACCGAGCGATCTTGTGCAGGCTGCGCTCGCGGCGGTTCACGAAGGAAGCCTTCGGTTGGACGTTCCGACGTTGATTGACAGAAAAAGCGCGGCGTCTTGGACCGTGACTCAGTTGCATCCTACCGCAAAGCGGTACTTCAACCCGGAAGATAACATCGGTGCGGTCGTCAACATCATGGAATCGATTGTTGCAACGAAGGAATTGCTATTCGCCATCGGGGCGGGGATCTACTTGCTTTGGATTCGCTGGCGAAGAATGGAAGAAAGAGAATTAGCTGCTCAAGTCAGTAAACAGAAAGAACGACTTGACGCCTTTCTGATGGAAACACTGCGAATCGAGCGAGAGCAGGCAACCACCACTGATTTTGCCAAACTGCAGGAGTTTCTCGACACAGTAACCTCGGTCAAACTTCAAGCGATTCAAGAACTCACGGAAGAGGATTTGCGTGGGAATCAGGAGTTCGCGATTTTTTTAGATCAATGCTCACACTTAATTGGTCGAATCCAGCGTAAAATGTACCGCATTGATCCGAGTGCAAACATCTAACGTCTGTTTTGCTCGGTGCGAGTCGATCCAAATTTCGTTCAATGCCCAGCTTTGAGTTCCGTTGGTTTTATTCGGGCCGGAAATTCTAAACGGGGCACACCGCGGCGTACGCGGTTTCGGTTTTTTTCGGGTTACCAACAGACTGTCGCAGGCAGTTTCGACTTGGGAATATCGAGCTGAAAACAGCGACAGTTGTCGCTCGGTTTAGTGCAGCAGACAGTGCCTCGGTATTCCAAAACGCGTTTACCCTGCCGCGAAGACGAGAAGTCGGTTCGTTTCGAGAGATTGGCGTCTGGACAGGATTTGATGCATCGTTTCCTAGGTCCAGTGCTTTAGCCCCGGTCAAATTCTGTCTCGCATCGACGTTGGTGGAATCATATGGTTGCCTGTTCGCAAAGATAACCCAAGAGCGGCTAATCGTTTAGTTGCAATTTCCTGATGGTGAAGCGGCCTGCAATTTTCACCAAATGACCGTTTTGGATGAGGCGTAGGACAGATGAGCGATCAGAAACCATTGGTGCTGCTAACCGGGGCAACCGGCTATGTCGGCGGACGGTTATTGCCGCTTCTGGAAAAGCGTGGGTTCCGCATTCGCTGTATGGTGCGTCGCCCGCAATATCTGGCGTCCCGTGTTGCCGCGGGTACTGAGGTGGTCGCCGGTGACGCTCAGGACTACGACTCGCTATTGGCAGCATTGCAGGGAGTCAAAGTCGCCTATTATTTGATTCACTCCATGGGCGATGCTGGCTCTTTCGAGGAGCAAGATCGGAACGCCGCCAGATTTTTTGCTGCCGCAGCGCGGGAGTGTGGGGTTCAGCGGATCATTTATCTTGGTGGCCTCGGCGATGATAATGAGGATCTGTCTGCGCACTTGCATAGTCGTCACGAGGTTGGCGATTTGCTACGCGAGTCTGGCTGTCAGGTGATTGAGTTTCGGGCGTCGATTGTGATTGGTTCTGGGAGCCTCTCGTTCGAATTGGTGCGCTCATTGGTGCAACGCTTGCCTGTGATGATTTGCCCAAAATGGGTGAGTGTGCAATCACAGCCCATCGCGATCGAAGACCTCCTCGACTACTTGCTAGAGACACTCGATCGCGAGGAAAGGACCAATCGGATTTTTGAGATCGGTGGCCCTGAGCAGGTCAGTTACGGGGAGATTATGCGAGAATACGCGAAGCAACGTGGCTTGCGTCGATGGTTCATTTCCGTTCCGATTTTGACACCGCGTTTGTCGAGTCTTTGGTTGGGTTTGGTAACGCCGATCTACGCGCGTGTTGGCCGAAAACTTGTTGATAGTCTGAGGAATCCAACGATCGTGAAAGATCATGTCTCGGTGGGTGAGTTCAAGGTTCGACCGCGAGGTTTATCCGCTGCGATCGATAGGGCTTTGAAAAATGAGGACAGCGACTTTGCCGTGACACGCTGGTCGGATGCGTTATCCTCTTCGCGGGGTGTGATGACTTGGGGAGGAACACGGTTTGGAAATCGCGTTGTCGATTCGCGATGCGTGACCGTGGCGGCCAAGCCGGGGGATGCCTTTCGCCCCATTCGACGAATTGGTGGTAAGCAGGGGTGGTACTATGCCAATTTCTTATGGGCTATTCGTGGTTGGATCGACCTCGCCTGCGGTGGTGTGGGCCTGCGGCGAGGAAGGCGTGATCAGAACGAATTGAAAGTCGGGGAGGTACTGGATTGGTGGAGAGTCGAAGAATTCATCCCCGATCAGCGGTTACGTCTTGGTGCCGAGATGAAAGTGCCAGGGCGGGCTTGGCTTGAGTTCGAAGTTGAACCCTGCACTGAAGGTTCAACCATCCGCCAGACGGCAATTTTTGATCCGGCTGGCGTACTCGGGTTGGCATACTGGTATGGGATTTTTCCGCTTCATGCTGTGATCTTTCGCGGCATGTTGAATCGAATTGGTGCAGCAGCAGTCAATCAATCGAATGCCCCTGATCAGCCTGAGGACCCTGATCAGCCTGAGGACCCTGATCAGCCTGAGGCTTCAATCACTCGGAAGCTTTGATCGCTCGGAGGTTTTGATCCAAGCAGAAGGGTGAGCCGGCTTCGAATTCGCCGCGTAAGCGAGCCTCGCATTTCTCGTCTCGGCTTTGCACCGAGCTACCACCATCAAGTTAAGACTGTCCGAGTGGGATGACGAAGCTGATGCGTGTCGCTCGCACTCCACTTCACACCGACTGTTTGGTCAGGCTCTCACTGACGACATACCGCCGTCGACTCCGATAATCTGGCCGGTGATCCACCCGGAGGCGTCGGTCAATAGGAATTCTGCGATCGCAGCGATGTCATCGACTTTTCCGATGCGTTTCAAAGGATGTCTTTCGGCCATCGCCGCGCGTTTTTGGTCGCTCGCGAGCAGTCTTTCCGCGAGGGGTGTGTCGGTCAATGAGGGGGCGACGCAATTGACACGTATTTTGGGAGCTAGCTCAGCAGCAAGGGAACGCGTTAACCCTTCCACTGCCCCCTTGGCTGCGGCGACTGATGCGTGCATGGGTAGTCCTTGGCGAACTGCAACCGTACTGAAGGTAACCATCGAGGAGTTACCTGCCGCCTTCATCGCGGCGAGTGAAGCCTGAAGACAAGTGACTGCGCCGACGACATTCAGGTGATAATCACTTGTCATCGCTTCGGGTTTCAACCCCCGCAGTGGGCCGAGATTGATCGAGCCGGGACAGTAGGCTAATCCATGAATGGTGTCGGGCAAATCAGCGGCATTCATTGTGTTTTGTGTTACGTCCGCAACGAGGTGGTGAAGGTTCGGATGGTTGGGAAGTTGGTCTGCGGAGCGAGATACGACAGTTACATCGCCTCCACGGGCGAGGAGGCGTTCGGTAAGACCAAGGCCAATGCCTTTGCTTCCGCCGATGACGACGTAGTTGTTCTGACTCATGATTTGGCTGAGCTCTTCGGTTAGGTTTCTGAGTATCGAATATTTCGGACTGAGTTTGATTGTTTGCGGCTGCCATGCTTGCGAAAGACTCGGCCAGCGTCCGCCTTTGCTGAGGCTTGTTTTCGGACAGCGAACATCCGATCCTTGGCTGATTTGTAAGCGGCGGCATGCTCGACAATTGGGGGTGGGTAGTCCTTGCCGATCTGGCAGCCACTTCGAGATTGTTCAGCGAGAGACATCTTGTGTGGTTCAGCAAGGTTGCGGCCGGGTACCGCAGCCAACTCGGGCACAAAGTGTCGAATGAATTTGCCTGTCGGGTCTTGGTCCTTGACTTGCTTGATCGGTGAATAAATCCGAATTGCGTTGATTCCAGTGGTGCCAGATTGCATTTGAAACTGCGAATAGTGAATGCCGGGTTCGAAATCCAAGAAATGCTTGGCGAGGTAAATCGCTGTTGGACGCCAGTGCAGCCAGAGGTGATAGGAGGCAAAGGAGACTAGCATCGCTCGCATGCGGAAATTGATCCAACTGTGCTGGTGCAAGGCCCGCATGCAAGCGTCCACCATGGGATAACCGGTTCTTGCTGTGCACCATGCATCGAAATGTCTCTGATCGAATTCGTTTTCTCTCAAGCCGTCGTAGACCGGGCTCATGTTCCTGAATTCGATCTCCGGTTCGTCTTCGAGCTTCTGCATGAAATGGCAATGCCAGCTGAGGCGTGACTCGAAAGCTCGTAGCGATTTCAGCCATCCGCCAACAGGTTCGCCGGTGTCACGTAACTCCCTGAGTTGACCCTGACGGTCCTGGAGTTCGTGGACCACCCGTCTCATTGAAATGCAGCCCCACGCGAGATAGGTGCTTAGCCGACTGCAGGCGTCAGCTGCTGTTACCGGGCTCGACATTTCGGAGCTGTAGTTTTGACCACGATCGGTCAGAAAGCTGTTCAACATTTCCAGGGCATGTGTTTCACCGCCAGCTTGCAATTTGGTTTTGCGGGTTGCAGTAAGCCCCAATGCTTCCGGTGGCTGGTGAGAGCCAGCAGGAACTTCGCTTGGGTGAGTGATCTCGGATGGCATCTCCGCCAATGGTTTTTTCAGGAATGTGGTTCGCTGCTTGGCCCAGCCATCACGTGTCTTCAGCCGCCGAACAACTCCGTTTTGTGGGACCTCATGCCAAGGGATTTGGCGTTCACGCGACCACTTGGAAACACGCAAGTCGCGATCAAAGGTAATGCGATTCCCCGTTTCCTCGTGGCTCCACAAAGCCGTGATAGGGTGTGTCGCATGCAGAGCTGACAGAACATCTGGCATTGAGCCAACTCGATAGGTCAACCTGCTGTTGAGTGCTCTCAATTTGCGGTCCAGCTGGGAGAGAGACTGATTGATGAATTGCAGGTGCGACGAATCGAACTCATCGGATCCAATGATCTCAGGCTCGTACACATATAAACACAGCGTCGGGCCGTCGGCGACCGCGTTAACGAGAGGCCAGTGATCATCCAATCGTAAATCTCGTTTGAACCAAACAACTTGCATCACGCTAGCGTCCTTGCATGTCAAGGTCGTTCGAATGCAACGGGTAGACATAAAACCCCATGCATCCAAGCTGGTTTAAAAGACACTGATGCTCATGACTTGCGAAATTTCTCAAAAGAATGGTTTGTGTAAAAATCACGATGGTTGCAATTTGAAAATATCAGTCGTCGTCTGGTCGGTGCCCATCCGAAAGACTTCTCAGTGAGACAGCGGAAGTCATTTAGGAGGAAGAGCCGGCATCGCAAAGTGACTGCGTGACGTCTTGGTGGGCGAATTCGGTGGCGAGTTAGATGTGAGGCAGCAAAATAGTTCAGCGGACCGCAATGCTCTGACCACGGCCTTGCCGCCCCGGATTTTAAGCAGTCCGCGACTGGTACAAGTAGAAATGGTGCAGTTGTCTATCGTTGGTGGCCTCTACGAGTAGCGTCCTGTTGCCGGTCGTCAATCCAATGCCGATCCGCTTGGGGGGCGGACTTCGGCGTATTGGATTTTGAATCCCAGCTACTGCATATTATTCCCCTCTGGCAAGCGGTGGTGAGGCAGCGTCTGAACGGATGGGAGAATTGCCTGCATTTGTTTTTCCGTCGTTGTCTCAAATTTGTTGTAGCTGTTTTGGTTGGGGGGGACGACTAACGGCTCTAAAGAGATCGAGGGTGTTGGCTGGGCTTCGCTGAGTGACTGGGCTTCGCTGAGGGACTGGGCTTCGAGATGTGGTTTGCCTTGGATCGGGGACCAGAGCGCGCGGCATAGGTGCTCTGCCGTGCGGTGTGCTTGATAGTTCGCGCTGACAGAGGGTTGTGAAGGTTGTTTTCCGCGTGGGAGCCGGTGCCGGTTGACGATTGTTGGTCGCCACGTTTTTTGGCTCGCTCAACAATTCGGGGTTACGTTCGGTGATGTTCCTGTGACTGTG
>JBMYRF010000009.1:247824-263156 GCA_049602075.1 Rubripirellula sp. | reverse complement strand
GCAACTACGGCTTCCGGGTTGCCTGTATTCTGTCAAGTGAGTAGCGGAGGCCCAACCGGCAGATTCAGGGACGGCAGATTCAGGGACGGGCACTTTTCAATTTGCAATCAATCATTTCTGGACCAAACCTGGCCTGGCTACCGTGATGCTGAATCCAATCTTCGGACCCAACTGCATCAGATCATCAAACGCGCCCATTTGAAACCATGGCTAAAAGCATTTCAGAATCTTCGAGCACCCAGAGCGACTGACTTGGTGATGCATCATCCGATGCACGTCGTCAGCGAATGGACGGGTCACAGCATCGAGACAATGAATAAGTTTTACCTGCAAGTGACCGGCGAGCACCGTGAAGCTGCGTTGCAGGTGAAGCCTCAGTTGCAGGTGAAGCCTCAGTTGCCGCCAGCTGCGAGCAAGGATTCCGGCTCCCAACTGTCGGGGGACCCGAAGCCAAACCCGAAGCCGTTAATGCCAGACACACTAAGAAATGCCGCGCAACAAAAAAGCCAAACCCCGTTAATTACGGCATTTGGCTCGGAGTGTCCTGGCCTGTCTGGCCCTTTAGTAGCGGCAGAGGGACTCGAACCCCCGACACGCGGATTATGATTCCGCTGCTCTAACCAGCTGAGCTATGCCGCCGCACGTTATTTTTTTGATCAAACCAACAAAAACCGCCTCCCGCAAGGGGGATTGTTTTACTGAGCTCAACCAAAAAAACAAGCGTCCCCGAGCAAGTACCGAGCCGCTGCGACGGGAATCACAGCATTGGTTCACCCATATTTGCACGCGAATGCCTCGTGGGACTTCCAGATTGTAGGGGGTATCGCCACATCGAAAAAGCCGGTCACGCCGAGCCTAATTTTTCTGCTGCCAAACGCCCCGGGATCTCGGAAAATTGCCACATTTTCGAATACTGGCCCGTTTTGCCGAAGCCAACACAGAGGCCAATATCCGGTGAAATCAACCGTTGGAAAATCATGGACCAATCGCTGCAAGCCGAAAAACGAAGCCACGCACGTTTGCTTCTGCCATCTCGCAACCACAGCCTTTAAACTATCGGGCCGAAACTCCGGCCCCTAAATGATCTCCAGTCCCCGCAACCCATCATTGGAAGACTTCATGAGCACCCGACATCTGCACGTTCTTCTTGCCGCTTTGAGCCTCACCTGCTTTACTGCGACGGCCCACGCCGATGAACTGAAACTCATAAAAAAAGGTTCCAAGGTCTCCTTCGTTGGCGGCAAACCAGATGGCACAACGCATGCAGGAGGATTCAAAGAATTCGAGGTCAAAGCGACCGCTGATTTCGAGGATCCCACCAAGAGTTCGCTCAACATCACCATCAATACAGCCAGTCTTTGGGCCGATGACGACAAATTGGCGAATCACTTGAAGAGCCCCGATTTCTTTGGTGTCCGCAAGCATCCAGCGATTACCTTCGAATCGACGGAAATCGTGCCGAAAGAATCTGATCAGGAAGATGGTGGCCTGGCTACCATCAAAGGCAATCTGCACATGCTGGGAAAAAAAATCGCGGTTGATATTCCTGTCAAAGCAAGCGTCACAGAAGAATCAATCGACCTGACAGCTGAATTTGAAATTGATCGAACCCAGTGGGGCATGACCTATGGCAAAGGCAAAATCAACAACGAGGTCAAGATTTCAGTTCGTTTCAAAATGAAACGATAAATCCGATCCAGTCGATCCACGCTGACAACGTGGAACATGACGGCTCGCAAGTCGATTCACCCGTTGCATCACCTTGTCGCTTCACCGAGTGAATACCACCCCGTGAAGATTGGCGTCGTGATGTCGAGGTAAGATGATCCCGTGACGTTTGATCAAACCGTTGGGCTGTGGTGCGTCGCCGCGCCGATCGCTGTCATGCTGATCGGTACACTGATTGGACGATCGATCACCCGACGACTGCCAGCCAAGTTTGGGCAAGCCATCTTTGGGGTCAGCTGGTTTGCCGCCATCGCCATCCCACTGTTTGGAAGACAAGGTTTTGAATGGTGGCCAGAAGATGCTTGGCGACAAACGCTTTGGATGATCCTGGCTTGGGCGATGATCTTGCCGGCAACGGCGGTGCAACGTGCGACCAAACCTGACCAGCCACTCGGCGAACTTCCGAAATTTGGCGAACGCCCCGCATCTGCCGCTTGGCGTTGGGTCGTCGCTGGAACCCTCTCATGCCTGACGGGAATGCTGGTCATGCCGAGCGGTGATGCCTGGAGCGATACGCTGCCATTGCATCGCTGTTGGATGCTGTCCGTCACCTTAAGTTGCCTTTGGAACAGTTATGCGATCGACGCAATGGCCCGTCGCAACGCGGCCCGCTGGTGCCTGCTGATGGCACTCGCAGGTCTTGCTGTTCCATTCGCTCTGGCGGCTGCAACTTATGGGTCACTTGCCGAATGGACACTGTCGATGCTGGTCGCAACGTTCGTCGCTGTCATCGCTGGCTCGACCGGATGGTTTCCTGCTGCTTGGGTCGCTGCATTCCCGATCATTGCCGGAGGCTCGATCATCACCGCTTCAGCCCGGTTCTACAGTTACCAGGATCAACCACTTTGGGTCTACGGCGTCGCATTGTTCGCGCCGTCGATTCTCGCCACGATTGACTGTTCCGTGGCATCGCGATCAACGAAACTCCGTATCGCCGTGAGCGCAATTGCCGCAACGACGATGACAGGAGCATGCATCTGGAAGGTACTACTGGACGATCCGTTCTAGAACGCTCATGCGGCGAGGAGCTGATC
Source organism: Rubripirellula sp. (assembly GCA_049602075.1). GTDB lineage: Bacteria > Planctomycetota > Planctomycetia > Pirellulales > Pirellulaceae > Rubripirellula. The sequence goes on along the minus strand of JBMYRF010000009.1, from coordinate 260,394 downwards.
CAGCGATCGAAACTCAAATCCCCAAAAAAAACGCCGCTAAAAAGTGGGGCGAAAAGTGAATATCTGTGGTAGTGGCGAGCGGAGTGTTTGCTGAAACCGTTTACTTGACTTTATTCTCCGGTCGCCCCCTTTGAATTATCCGGTCGACCCGTCTTCATCGTCCATTCCTACGGCAATCACACTGACTGCTAGTTTAATGTTGACTGTGGTGGTACGCACAACTCGATCCAGTGCCCGTCTGGATCTTGCACAAAGGTCTGCAGTGCACCGTCCGGCCGAGTCTTGCGTGCCAACCGGTTCGCGACCATCAGATCAAGATGGGCTTCCCATTGATCCAAGTCATCTACAATCAATGCAAAATGGCCACCACGATGATGAGACTGTACCGGCGCATCGCGATCACCGATTAAGTGCAATTCCTGGTCGACCCCAAGCAAGAACCAAGCACCAGGAAAATCGAACGCAGGTCGATCGAGTGGGGGCAACTTCAAAACGTCGCGGTAAAACGCAACGCTCGCTTCAACGTCCGCAACGTGCAGAGCAACATGATTCAATTGAAGAGCTTTCATGGGTCGACCGGATTTCGGCAAGAATGATCTTGAAAGACCGCATCATAGCGACCAGAGCCAGGTAGAAACCAGGACCTAGAAACCAGGACGAACGGAAAACAAGATGAATGAACGTCGCCTTGAATTGTTGCGGGCAATGCCGGCTTTTGGTGGCTTGAAGACAGAATCGCTGCGTTTAATCTTGTCGAACTCAAACCAAGTGGTGCTTCAGGAGGGAGAATACTTTTTTCGCGAAGGCGAACCGGGTGATTCTCTATTCATGCTCGAATCGGGCACCGTTCTGATGGAGCGAGTCTGGAAAGGCAAACCAATTGAATTAGGTCGTCTAGCGAGGGGCGACTGCTTCGGTGAAATGGCGCTCATCGATTTCATGCCACGTCCGGCGGCAGTCAAAGCGGAATCGAATTGTGAGGCAATCGAGGTCCCGAGCCACGCACTCCGACGCCTGTTTCAGCTTGAGGTAGAGCAATACGCAATGATCATGATGAATCTTGGCCGCGAGGTCAGCCGACGACTGCGAATTGCCGACGAGTGCCTGTTCCAACTGCAACGTGGGAGCGACTGAGCACACCGCCATGGCGTACCGCACAGGACTCAACGGGCACAGGATTACAAACAGCCCTAATGCTCGATTTCAGCGTAAGTCTCTTCGCTTTCCCACAACCTGACTTTGTAAGCCCGCGCACCGCTCCCCTCCAAGATCTTTGGGCAGACATCTTCCAGAAAGTGGATCGCCATGTTTTCAGCAGTCGGATTGGTATCGAGCTCATAAATTCGATGCGGCTCGGAGGCACGGATCGCTTGCAAACCATTGTCGTCTTCGCGCCACAGCACGAAGGTATGGTCCCAATGCTCGTCTAGCCAACCATTGACCCGTTGCTTGAGTAGCTTGAAATCGAGGATTCTCCCAATTTCGTCTTGCTCCTGACCGGTAACGTAAACCTCCAGAACGTAATTATGGCCATGAAGGTTTTGGCATTTCCCCTCGTGCCCGAGCAAGCGATGGCCCGCACAGAAGGTGAAACGACGCATGATACTGAGTGGCACGTTAGGACAACCTCGCCTTTTGGAACAACTATTGAATCATTCGATCTTACGGTAGCATACCAGTCCGGCCAGCATTACGAACCGATGCCCAATCAACATCTCCGCCCAACCCAACCAGGATCACACGATGAGTGAAGTCCGCCAAGCCGAACCGCTTTCCATCCCCGACACCGACGCGCTGCGTTACCTGCCGGAAGGCCCGATTCCGATTGGTGAAGGCCGGGCCAGCTGGGTCGGAATCCAACATGGCAGCGATGCGACAAACGGCAGCCTGAATCTGCTGGACTTGGCCTCGGAATCCAATCAATCGTTTTTGCTGCCCGGTCGGCCCGGCTTTGCCTTCCCAAGGCAGGGTGGTGAGTCCTTCGTGGTCGGTTGCGAACGGACACTAGGCAACTTTGAGCCCGCGACTGGACAGTGGACACCGTTCTGCGAAGGGATCGATGCAGATGTTGAAAACACCATCATCAACGATGGCTTGGCCTACGAGGACAACTTGATTTTTGGCACGAAGGATCTCGAATTCGCGACCAAAAAGGCAGGACTTTATTTATACCGCGGCAGCGACCAAGCGTTGATTCGATTGCGGGATGACCAGATCTGCAGCAACGGCAAAGCGATCATCCAGGATGCAGATGACGGATTGCGGCTATTGGATATCGATTCACCGACACGTCAAGTCGTTCGTTACCCCTTGGACATCACCGCCGGAACCCTCGGCCAACCAGAGGTGGTCATTGATTTTGCGGGTGATCCGGGAGTGCCCGATGGTGCAATCGTGACGCCCGATCAAACAGGGATCATCGTTTCTATCTTTCGGCCCGAAGTCGCAGATTATGGCGAGACCCGTCTTTACGATCTCGCAAACGGACAATTGCGATGTACCTGGCAGACACCAGGATCCCCTCAGAACACCTGCCCTGCATTGATCCCTCACCGAGGAGGCTTGAAACTCTTGATTACCACCGCCGTGGAACACATGAGCCAAGAGGATCAACAAAAGTGTCCAAATGCGGGAAAACTGTTTCTAGCCGACACCGATTTGGTGGGTAACCTTGACGAGGTTGGGGTCCGCTACAACGGGTAATTCCTCTCGACTGCCAGACGTGAAGTTCTACTTCACTGGTTCTTCAGTACTGGGTTCGGCAGGTCGAAACGGATCGATGTCGATTCGACCCATCGACCTGGGCATTTGCAGAGTCGCTAAAGCACGTGGCCCCTCCCCAACCATCAATCCGTATCTAGACGCCGACATTTCATCACTGGCCAATCCGGCGACCGGGAACACACTTTGCCATCCCCGCCGAAAATTTGATTGGACGGCGAACGCCCGCTGCTTGAGATCAGCCAGCACCTGATCGTCAACCGAATCAGGGATTGGACCTATGTCTACAAACAACAAAGGTTTGGCCGCTAATAACTTCGTTAGCACACTCGGTTCGACACCACTCTGCCGAATTACGAGATGCTTGACCTTGGATTGTTTGACAAAATCAACGAACGATTCATCAAAGGGCATCCCCGAAATATCGAGCGATTCCAATTCGGGAAGCCGAAACAACTTTTGCAATTGCTCGGGCCTGATTGGAACCCCTGCCAAAATTAACTGGCTTAGGTTTGTCATTTCGGCCAACCCATTGATTGACAGCTCATCTAAAGCAACTCGCCGTAATGACACTCGCCGCAGCGGTGCGATGCGACTCAACTGACCAATGGTTGCCGCTCCAATCCTCGTATCATCTAAATTCACATCGAGGAGGGCCGATAAATCTCCCCAATCCCCAGTGACTTCATCATCGATATTTGCCCCCGGCAACGAAAGCGTTCTTAGCTTTGAAAACTCGCCGATGCGTTTGAGTTTTTCCTTCGACAAACTGCCGTAGGCAAGTGTCAATGAGTCCATCGAACGGCAGTCCAATAACACATCAAGGAGAGCGTCATCAACGGCAGGTCCACCAGCGGCAAACCACTCCACATCACGGAGCCCTGTCACTTCGGCGCCTTTCGGCCAAGGCTCGTTCTCTAGACTCAAACCGGTCAACGCGAACGCATTCTCAATTTCCATGTGCTGTGGTGCGTGCATCAATCGGAGACGTGTTCTTAACTCAGGGACATTGATCAACCGCAATGTCTCCAAGTGATTGAGTTGGCTAATGGTCAATCGTTTCAATCGGAGTGATTCGTCAAGATCCATGTTGGTCAAATCGAATCCATCGACTTCTAGGACTTCCAACTGCTCAAAACGATCTAGCAGCCAAGCCAATTCATCTTCTTCTAGTTGACTCGCTCGAATGTTCAGTGTTTCCAGTTGCGTCATCCCAGCGAGGGTTTGCAACTGTTCGAAGCGGACTCCACAACCATTGAGGTTCAAATGTCGAATACGCTGGTTCTTCGCTAACGGTGTTAAGTCCAACTCGCTGAGAGGAAGGGTTTGCAGATCCACTGAGCTCGGACCATCCTGGTTTCCGATTAGTTCGATCCATTGCTGGCACAGATCGGGATCGACCGGAAGGGGTCTCTGAGCTCCCAGAAGCGTGACAAGATACGACCCGAGCGAGAATTCCCGCAAATTCGGTGCATCGCGAACCGAAATGGATTCGAGGTCACGCGCAAAAAAAGCCAACTCGCGAAGGCTCGGGGTATCCTCAATCTCCAACGCGGAGACCCACGTTTGACCAGGCACAAAATCATCCGAGTCCAACATGTACCCAAATTGACCGATTCCCGAATCGATGGTTGCCAACCTCGGCACATGAAGCAACTTCAACTGATGCTTTTGCATGCGGTCAATCCGCAACAATTCCAATGCCGGCAGATTGATCAATTCGATACCGAGCGGTGATTCGTTCTCTTGAATCACAAAACGGGTCACCGACAGAGACTTTAGCTCAGGCCAACCATCGATCACCAACTTGTCGGACTGACCAGATACCGGCCGCGATAATCGTAGGCTCAACACAGATTGAGACCAAGCAGGTTGACCCAAGTCTGACAATGCGAGGCCCGTCTGCTGCAGGTCAACCGACAGTAACGGGAGCTCCGATAACTCGGCAAGGATGGCTGAATCAACATTGGTACCTCGCAGCACCAGATCAACAAGCCAAGTTAATTTGCCAATCGAATTGGCAAGCTCCGTTTCGAGTTTGGCTCTCGATAGCGTCAATTGCGAGAAATGAAAGTTTCGCTGCAGACTTTCAATCGATTCTTTTCGGATCCCGTCACGCAGCACGCTCATCCCAATCAGCGTCGGAATCTCACAAACTTTTCGCTCCGCTTCCTCTCTTCCGTCAAAAGACACAATACTGACGCGTCGTACCCGCGACATCAGCTTTTTCATTCCTTCAGGCACATAGGCCACGATTGGTTCGGGCACCCAACAACTGAGATACGTGTTCCCATATCGAGCCAGCTCACTGGCAAGGTTCATGTGCTGACGGAATTGCCAGTAATGACCGGCGATGATTGCCCCTGGGACAAACAGAATTGCCAACGCGATTCCCGCATCCAAAGTCCATCGTTTCATCCACTTGCCATGGGGCAAAGTCAAGCGGCGATGCCGCCACTGCACGAACCAAAAGCCTAGCGTGGCCGCCCCCAGACCGAGTGCAAGATTCAATACAAGATTGGCGATCGAAAAACGACGATCCTGAAACTGCCCGGCATCCGGATAGCGAATTTGGTAATTCAAGGGCCAGCCAGCCATCACCGGCGTGGTGATGTATTCACTGGGTTCCCTTCGACCCGAAACTTCAACCCCCCCGTACCATCGTCCATCCAAACTGACGATTTGGTAAGGCAGATTGGCCATCACGGTCATCGCGGCGATGGCCGTAAAAATGATCGCACCCGTGATCCGGCTTTTCCCGTGACCCGGCGCGGCATCTGCTTCGGGAGTCCTGGTTTGGCTGATCATAGAAGAAGCAAGGTCAAACAATCGTCAAAGGGAGGCCGAACATCTGAGGGATCATATCACACCGGGTACCCTGGCAAGAAAATCAGTCGCCCAAATCAGCCTTTTCGTTCCCATCCTCGTCATAACGACAGAAGGCAAAGTACAAGAAGGGTACCGGTAAACAGGGCAGTAAAAGCAGAAAGAAAATTCCTACCAGCAAGGAAAACGCGATCGTCATCAGAAAAAAACCTGTCCACAACCACCAAGTGTCACGCCACAATCCCAACAAACGTTTCATCAAACTACTTTACCTAAGGATAATCCAAGCCCGGTCTGCGGGCAGGATTGCGATAAACCACCAACCCGGAAAGGTGACCACGCATAGGCCAACCCAAGCTTTCGCTTTCGAGTCATCGCCCCAACCTCTCATCGCCCCAACTGCAGGTCAGATCGAAACCGAATACGACTCCACGGCAGGAATCTTTATTTTGGATCAACTTACCCCATCGAGGCTCTCGGCGTTGAAGGCCTCGCAATCACCTAGGCCCCTCGGAGACCTCCGTTAAGGGCATCGACTCCCCATCGACAGCAATTTGCCAGGGAATCCAGACGATCATCGCATATCCCACTTTCAAGTCACTCTTGCGTGGTGGAATCTCCTGCGGGTGCAATACCACTCTTGAAGGGTCAAGATCCCGATTGAGTCTGTCGAGATCACTTGCAAGATCGGCATCCAAGCGGACGCGATCTTCGTGAATCGCCCGCAGCGCATCTTCGGCCCTCTGAACATCGTCCCCCTGCTGCGATGCGTACCCCAGTCCCCTTGCCACTGTGGACGCGCGAGTACGGCGACCACCAAGAAAACCACCCAGCAGTGCCCCAGCAATGGAACTGGCCGCAGAGATCATTGACGAGCGCTGCTGACTCTTTTCGCGTGAGACACGATCTTCCGCCGTGCGAATCTTTTTTTCCAGTGACCGTAATTTCGATTCGTAAGAATCACGCAACTTCTCGACCGCTTCATCACGTTGCTCACGAACACATTGCGAAAAATAAGCATGGGCATCGTCTTCATCACCGACCGGCGCGTAGCCTTTCGCTACTGGAGATTTGTAGAGCGTGACACAGTTATTGCGATACAGATAATCCTTGAACTGCGTTCGATAGGACCGGAGTTTACTTTTGCTTGTCAGTTCGTCAGGAAGGGTGCCAAACGAATAACCTTCCTCTGGATCATTTTGAAACTCAACGTGGCCAGCCAAGGCAGCACCACCGCCCCAGACATCGGAGGGAACACCTCGGTCAACAGAAACTAACCACCTCACTTCTTGCCACTGATCCAAGTCGGCCGAGGCGCGGATGAAATGCAACGTACCTTCCACATACAAGGCTGGACGGTAGATCAGTTTGGCTTCTTTCTCTGGTAGCCGATCTGCACATACAAACCGTTCTTCCACCCCAGCGGGAATGATGGGTCGCTTCACCACTGGTTCGATCGGTGATGTCGAATCAGTCGCCTCTTCCAAGATGGCGGATTGCTGCTTGGAAGCGGCTTTGCGCGGTTCCATCAAGCGACTGATCTGCCCCCGGGCCAATGGACCAGCCAAGAAAGACATCGCCCAGCGGGTCTGAAAGATGGTGGTGAATCCATCATGCACGTTGTTCATTAGAAAAACGCGTTTTCCCAACCCGGCCAGGATCCTTTCCATTTCCCCCCGATCAAACGGCTGACCAACCTGATTGGATGCGCCTTCCAATCCCTCGAGGACCCTCGCTTTGTCTCGCTCCGTTTGCAGACGCCCTAGAAACCAAGTTCCTATATTGGACAAACCTTTGTAGTCGAGATCGACGGGATTCTGCGTCGCTAAGGTAATCCCCAATCCAAATGCTCGCGCCTGTTTGAGCAGCGTTAACATCGGCGGTTTGCTGGGAGGATTTTTGACTGGCGGAAAGTACCCCGCCACTTCGTCCATATAGAACATCGCTCGCAAAGAACTGGTTCCCCGCTGCGTTCTCACCCATGCCAATAATTCGTTCAGCAAAATGGTGACAAAAAACATCCGTTCATTGTCATCCAGGTGAGCGATCGACAGGATCGAAATCCGAGGCTTTCCTTCCGGCGTGTAAAGCAATTTTTTGATCGACAATGGCTCCCCTTCCAACCACGCCGCAAAAGCTGGCGAAGCAAGCAGGTTATTCAATCGCATTGCCAATTTGCCGCGATCTTCTGGCGACATGAATGAGTCAACATCGACGACACCAACACGTTTCAGCGGCGGTCGTTGAATCAATCGAATCAACTGTCCGATTTCGACATTTTTTCCTTCAACCCATTGGTGCCGCAGAACAGACGAAATCAAAATATGCTCTGGCGACGTCATGGGATCGGCATTGATCCCCATCAGGGTCAGCAAACCACTGACGGCACCGGTCACACGATCACCGATCAATTCGTTGTCGTCGCGAGCCTCCTCTTCAGGAGCATCAAAGCTTTTAAGAACGGTTAGCGGCAAACCGATGTTGCTACCCGGGGTGTAAATCGCAACGTCTGCCGCATCTCGAAGCTTGGCAATCCGCTCAGGACTCTGTCCCCAGGACGCGAGCCCTTCCCGCCACGAATCGGCTTTGTCTGCAGCGAGTTGATCTAGCGAGACTCCTTTGCGATTGGCTTCACCCTCTTCTAGCCACGGCTTGAAATCGGTCGGTTGCAAATCGGGGAAGGTCAACAACAGATTCGCCAAATCTCCTTTGGGATCAACACAAATGGCGGGAATCCCATCAATCGCGGCCTCTTCCAGCAACGAAATGCAAAGCCCGGTTTTGCCGCTGCCGGTCATTCCAACACACATCGCATGTGTGCAAAGATCCTTCGCGTCGTACATTAACAATTCGTCGCGAAGTTCGTTCTGCTCCAAATCGTACTGACGACCAAGATAAAAAGATGCGAGTTTTTCGAAGACTTCCGAAGAGGGGATCGACATAATCATCGCCGGCAGAAAAGGATGGCGTTGCTCAGGGCCTCGGCGCCCACATCAGGAGCATTATCGCGTATGTTCTAACCGATGAAACGCGGTGGCAAACCACCAGTGTCCGCGTGAACCGGTTGTTGTCTGTTTTTTTGATCTGAGGCTGCAGTGCTCGACCTATACGACAAAATACAAGAAGCTTGCGAAAGAATCCGTCGCGAGTACAACACACCTCCAAAGGTTGGTATCATCTTGGGAACAGGCTTGGGCGACTTCGTTCAAGAACTGGAAGTTGAAGCGACCATCGAATACGGGGACATTCCCCATTTTCCGACTTCGACGGCGACAAGCCATCGAGGACGATTGGTGTGCGGGCAACTTGCCGGCGTACCAGTTGTGGCCATGGAGGGCCGTTTTCATCTTTATGAAGGCTACCCGCTCAAACAGATCACACTGCCCGTCCGTGTGTTCAAGGAATTAGGGGTAGATCTGCTGATCATCAGTAACGCCTGCGGTGGACTGAATCCCTATTTCGAAGCGGGGGATGTCATGGTCATCGAGGATCACATCAATCTGCTTGGTGACAATCCGCTGATTGGGATCAACGACGATCGCCTGGGGCCTCGCTTCCCCGACATGTGCGAGCCGTACGACCAACAATGGGTCAATCGGACCATCGAAATCGGCCGAGAACTCGGGATGGGATTGCACAAAGGCGTCTTCGTGGCCGTCGCCGGACCAAACTTAGAAACGCGAGCGGAATATCGGTTCCTCCGGATGATTGGTGGCGATGTTGTTGGGATGAGCACCGTGCCGGAAACGATCGTTGCCGTTCATTGCGGCTTAAAAACGATCGGATTGAGCGTCGTGACCGACATGTGCCTGCCCGATGCCTTGAAACCGGCTAACGTGGAAGAAATCATTGAAACCGCCAATGAAGCTGCTCCCAAACTGATTTCGATCGTGCGAGGAATTGTTACGAATGTCTAATCAGCACGGGTGTCGCGAAACCGCTTCCCAATCGGCCCGGCAACCGCATGCTTGATCAAGCAATCGAACTGATTAGGTCACAAACCACGACAACCCCCGCGGTCGCGATCGTGCTCGGCAGCGGACTGGGCGGTTTGGCCGATCGAATCGATGCCCAAAACGCCATTCCTTTCGAACAAATTCCAGGGATGGCAACCACGTCCGCAGCTGGTCACCGCGGCGAGTTGATCATTGGTCAACTCGACTCCGCTCCGGTTGTCGCGATGGCAGGTCGATTGCATCGCTACGAAGGCTGGACTCATGCGCAAGCGGTCTATCCGATTCGATTAATGGCTGCGTTGGGTGCCAAACGGTTGATCGTCAGCAACGCGGCAGGAGGCGTAAATCCGCAACTGCGGGTCGGTGAAATTGTTGTGATTCGTGATCACATCAACCTGATTCCAAATTGCACCCCCATCATCGATTATTCCAAACAACCACTCTTGGGGGGCCCAGCCGCTAGGACGACAGGTCTAGGAGGAGTGGGAAGACGGGGCAATATCTACGATGAGAGGATGCGGCGGGTCGCCATGCAAGCGGCTGTGAATGCGGGGTTCGCAGCCCGCGAGGGGACTTATTTGGCAACGCTTGGCCCGACTTATGAAACACGCAGCGAATATCGAATGATGCGACGCATCGGCGCTGACGTGGCAGGAATGAGCACTGTTCCCGAGGTTTTAGCCGCCAAAGAAGAAGATCTACGCATTCTTGGCATTTCAATGGTCAGCAATGTGGCAACCCCCGATATTGCAGCAAAGACCGACCATCAAGAAGTGCTGGAGGCAGGGCAGGCCGCAGAGACTAAGATGGAGTCGATCGTCCGTGCCGTCGTGCGAGACGAAAATGCCAGCTAATCAACTCATCTACCCCTCGTTGCCAAATGGCCAAACCCGCCGAAGAATCCGACGCCGCGGAGGAATATTTGGCTCCGGCGTCCACGCCGCACCAGTTTTCGCTTCGAGATTTGACTGGGCATGAACTCAATGACGCGATTCGTGGTGTCCCCGTTTCCGAGGATGACGAAGCGCTCACAGAGGTCAAGCTGACCGGTGCCGCCGGCCACGCCAACCAGTTAATGAATTTGGACCATCCGGTGCGGATCGAGGTTGAAGGACCACTCGGTGATTATGCCTGTGCCCTGAATTCACAGTCTGACGTTCGCATCAGCGGAGCGGTTGGAAATGGCGTCGCCGAGGGGATGGTCAGCGGCAAAGTTCGCGTGCGAGGCAACGCCGGTGTTGGAGGCGGCGCTGCGATGGCCGGTGGGACACTTGCCATTTACGGCTCGGCCGGTGACCGCTGCGGTGCGGGTATGTGTGGTGGTGGTATTTTCGTTCGGGGTGACGTGGGTGACGAAGCGGGCGTCGGAGCGCTGCGGGGAACGATTGTGATCGGCGGCGACTCAGGCAAAAACCTTGGCGACGCGATGAGCAACGCGACCGTTTTCATTCGAGGTCGCGCCAGTAGTTTGGCCCAAGGTGTGGCCGAGGCACCGCTCCGAAACCGTGAACTACTCCGTCTCGGCTTGCTGCTGATTAACGCATCGATCCGAGGGGAAGCGAGAGAATTTCGCAGGATTGTTCCGATAGCGATCCTGCGAGCGGAGCAATCACTCAAGGGCGAAATCAATCCTCACTGGCGTTGAGTCGGAATCATTTATGACTGATCGTTTGGACAAAATCTGCTTTCTTCCACCGCCAATTGATACGCCTTGGACGGGACCACCTCCCGATCCACCAGGCGTCCAGTTCAAGCGTCGCGATGGCCGCGACGTACAAATCGATTTGCCACTGTTCTGGTTTGAACCAGCTTGGCATCACGTCGCAACAAGTATGGCTGACCAGATCGCAGTCGCGGTCGCAGACCAAGGTGTACTCGTTTCAGCACTGAATAGTGATCTAAGCGAACCAGAACAGGAGTCCGAATTCTGTTCACCTTTGGTTGATGAGTCGCACCAAGAATCCAGTGACATAGAACCACTTCACGAAGGCTCATCTCACCCGGCTCGAATCTTACCCTACCGCGCAGAACGTTACGGTTTTCAGCCCAAAGATTTGATAGGTCCTCGTGTCATCGATGTGAGACTGTCGATCGCCCGTGACCCAAAAGGCCATTACGGCTACTCGCCGCGACGGATCGAACGCTGGAAGGCGACCCCGGCTGATCGTCCCTTGGCAGGTGGCGGCTGGGTCCCAGCCGCATCGTTCCTGCCGGACGTCCCCTCACTGAAGCATCTCGATGCAAAACTTGACCAACTTCGCATCTTGTCACCTCGGTCCGCTGTGTTTGTCTCGTTCAGCTCTCATCGACTCCGAACTGACTTGCCGTCGATTCTGGAAACCAAACCCGATGGACTGATTTTGCGATTGAACGACATTCCACTGACGGGGATGCAAGTCGCCGAAATCACCGTGCTGACACGAAAAATGACCGATGAACTAGCTGGCAACGAGATCCCCTTGTGGGTTGTTCCCGGACCGATGAGCCCCGATGACGCAGTGAAGCTCCTCGCCCTTGGTGCCTCCGCCATCGCGGTCGATGATTGGTGCGCGGAGATCATCGAATCGGTCGCCCAAGCAAAGCCAGCGAGCCAAACGACATCGGGCTATCAAGGCTATCAATCCAACCAATCTGCCATTTCGGTATTGCGACAGGTGATCAAGGAAAGCCTCGCGCCGAAAGTAGAACGCTTCGAAGGTTTACGTACTTCGCTGCGAGCCATCCCCAGCGATCAACGATTAGCCTGCCTGAGCGGAAGGTGGGCAAAGTCACTCGGTATCCCGGCACTCGCGATGCCTCGCGTGACTCACGAGCCCTAAACACTTCGGCGAGCGGCCCGCGGCTGCAGAAAGAACCAGTGGCAGGAAAGTTAACATGACGGGAAACCCTCCCGCCACCAAAACAAACAGCCGCTTTCTATTCTTTGGTGAGCCGCATTGAACCCGGCCGCCGGATCGAAACCGAGCGAAACAAAGGCCAAGGCTACTTCCTACCTAGAACGTGACTGCGTACTCAACTCAAAGCAGTGCACTCAACTCAAAGCAGTGCACTCAACTCAAGGCTGTGC
>JBMYRF010000009.1:243886-247724 GCA_049602075.1 Rubripirellula sp. | reverse complement strand
TTCCGGCTCAAGGCTGTGCTTCCGGCTCAAGGCTGTGCTTCCGGCTCAAGGCTGTGCTTCCGGCTCAAGGCTGTCGATTCGCCAATTGCACGGCAACCTCGTATTCTCCTTGGTTGTCATCCAATTGCCCAACCGCATCATTAACACGAAACAGCAACCAACTGTATTGCTCTACTTGCAGGGTCGTATTTTCAAAGACCGAATAAATTGGAAGCGGCTGCACCGTTTCGTCCGAAGAGTTGATCGCATTGGGCAAAACGCTGACGAGTAATTGGCCAATCGGGCGACCACGATGGTATTGAAACGTAATCCCATCAGGCTCACTTACCCATGGTTTGGGTTGGTCAGCCAATGTAACTCGGCCGGTCGCATCTAAACGAAGTGACACGCCGCCTGGGACACGAACGCCCAACGATTGCCAACCGCGGTCCGCCGCAATCTTGACCCGCAACGGCCGACCATCCCATTGCGGATCTCCGATCGACAGGCCCACCTGTTCCCGCGACCAATCGAATCCGTAGTCGAGATCTTGGCACATCACCCGCCAGCGAGCCTCGAGAATGGGCCACTGATCAGACAGGCCGCGGCGAACGACTTGGTTAAACCGGCCGCCGCGGCGTTGTCCCTTTCTTGCTGCATCCAACAAGACGGGGCGATACTGGGGATAGCGAGACATCATCATGGCCGCCGCCCAGCTCCAACCGTAGGTTTCGACATCGCCAAGTAAATTGGGCTGGTACCCCAACACCGACGCCAGAGTCGGCACCGTCTGTTGCTGGCGACTTTGGTTCATCCGCTTGAACCGCCCCCAAAAAGGAACCTCTTCGCGATTCGCAGGAACGGTATTGACCGTGACCTGATCGGCCGTCTCACGATGCGTCGCCAACAATTCAGCCGTCCCCTCCTGGAACCACGTCGCACCGCCACCATCGAAATAGGCGTAGGCAAAAGCATGGACCCCCTCATGCAAAACGAGGTGCCGAGTGTAATACTCACTCTGTTGAGCCCGCACCCAAATCCGATTCCCAAGCGTGTACCCAAACGGAAAATCAGGCACCTGAGGCGGGATCAGCCCTTCGCGGGCAAACCGCTCCACGTCTTGCATCAGGTAAGCTTGGACGTGAAAGTCCGCCGTCTCTCCGTTGACCAATCCCCAGAATTCCGACCACTGCTCGACAGCGGCATCAAAAGTGGCCACGATCGTGTCGGCTTCCGCTACCGAAATTCCATCGGTAATCAACTCGATATGCTGGCCGTCACGTTTCACCAAATCCGCGCCGTGGGCCACCGAAAGCGCACTGGCAACGGCGACGGTCGCTGCGACGAACTGTATCAACCTCATTGCGATCATTCGCTCATTGTAACCTGATGAAAACACTGCATCTCTGCCGTCACTCACTTCTGATCCTCTCGTTGCCGCTTCTAGGACTGTCGTTTGCGGGTTGTGTGAAACGATCCGAAAGTGACGTGGTGATCTATTCTGCCCTGGACCAAGAATTTGCTGAACCTATCCTGAACGCCTTCGAGAGGTCGACCGAGGGACAAACAACCGCGATCCGCAAATTTGACGTTGAATCAACAAAAACGGTCGGACTGGCAAATCAAATTATCGCCGAGGAAAAATCACCAGTCTGTGATCTCTTTTGGAACAACGAAATCATCCACACCGTGCGACTGCAGAAACTGGGACTACTTGAACCCCGCTCGTGGGATGTCGAAGCTGGCTATCCACGAGACATGATTGCTAAGGATGGCAGTTGGTGCGGCTTCGCGGCCCGCGCCCGAATTCTGATTGTCAACACACAACTGCTGACCGATCCCGAGCAATACCCTCGCTCGGTCCGTGATTTGGCCGATCCCAAATGGGCCAAGAATTGCGCCATGGCGCGCCCATTGTTTGGCACTACCGCCACACACTTTGCAGTCCTTCGCGAGACCCAAGGGGAAGAGGCAACGCTCGAAGAACTCAAAAAAATCCGCGACAACGCTGTGATTCTCTCGGGAAACAAACAGGTCGCGTTAGCGGTTTCATCGGGACAAATTGCGTGGGGCCTAACCGATACAGATGACGCCATCATCGAAAAGGATAGTGGCATGCCGGTCGTAATCGTCTACCCTGACCAAAACTCGGACCAACCGGGTGCGTTGAGAATCCCCAATACCGTCGCAGTCATTCGTAACGCGCCGCATCCAGTCGCAGCGGACGCCCTGGCCGACTTTCTCGTTCGCCCCGAAACCGAAGACCGCCTCGCGATGGGCAATAGCAGTCAAATCCCAATCAGTCGTGGCAGCGAATTTCCGCCTCGAGTTCTGCCACCTGAGCCGGTCCGTTGGATGCGCGTCGACTTTGAAGCCGCGGCCGAAAACTGGGACGAGTGGATCAACGCGGTTGGTCAAATCTTTGCCCAATGAAGCGATCGAGTTGACGCCGTGGAATCAGAGGTGTTGTGATCCTAGGCCATCGCCAAAACCGCTGCGGGCAAAATCACTGCGGGCAAAATCACTGCGGGCAAAATCACTGCGGGTTGGCAAGCAATTGCCATTCCGACGCCCGGCACTCAATCAATAAACCTCGACCGCTTTGACAACGGTTGGTGTCCCTTCATAAATCACTCGATCACCTGGCTGCAATCGACATAATTCCTCCCAACCGCCGGTCGGGGCCTTCAGCCGCTGCGCGGCATCTTGGCGGACAACAACATAACGCCGCGGTTCGATGCAAAACAACAATGCATCGGGATCGGTTATGTCGACCGAGTCGGCCGGCTGTTCGGCATTGGTTGTGGGAAGATTCTTCATGCAGGCGATGTTTCACCGGTTGCGTGACACGTCTGGTCACTTCAAAGTTAAGTTTACGCCACCGTCGGCGACGGGACCACTCAGAGTCGCACAGATTCGAATGGTCTCTGGCCTCCTCCACCCATAGAATCCGTCGAGCCAACGCTTGTTGCTTCCAATCGAAATCCCCTCATCTATTGATAGCATTCCGATTCCAGCTGGAATATCCGCTCGAATCGAGCTTGCTCGGGAACGAATCCAGGCATTCCAGGATCGCTGGGACCGGCCACAGATCGAACAATTCGTCGCCGGCGATTACGACTTGGTTTGGCAGACACTTCAATGGATCACCGATTCGGTGCCCAGAACCGGCCAGCGTTTTCTCGAATGGGGCTGCGGATTTGCGGTCGTTAGCGGGCTGGCAGCCGAACTGGGTTACGACGCGATTGGAATCGAAGCCGAAATCGATCTGTTGCGAGAGGGGATGAAAACAATCGAGCAATGGAAATCAATCGATTCAAACCCGACCAAGATCGAATTAATCCACGGAAATTTTTTACCGCCCGGTGCCGACTTGCTGGCCGATGATCCGACGTTGCCCAGCCTAGGACATCCGCTCCCCGAAGCCTACTCAAAGATCGGGCTGAACTTGGATGATTTCGCGATCGTCTATTCCTATCCGTGGCCGGGCGAAGATGATTTTCATGAACTCGTCTTTGACCGCTACGCCGAAAGCGGTGCCCTGCTGGTCCAATTCTGCGGGCCGAATGACGTGCGAATTTGCCGTAAAGCAAATTCACCAATCACTCGCTGAACCGAGCCTTTTGATTGAACACGTCAACCGACGACATCACTGCCTGCGCGTCGACCGACGGAGAAACGTGCGATCACGATTTCTCCAATCCGAACGTACGCGCGCTACGGTTGTCCGTCATGGGACTGATTCCGAAATTCCGCTAGCTGGCGCAGTTCGCTGGCTCAGTTCGCTGGCGCAGTTCGCTGGCGCAGTTCGCTGGCTCAGTTCGCTGGCTCACGGGGAACCGGTCTTTGCTACCTTGGC
>JBMYRF010000009.1:232908-243788 GCA_049602075.1 Rubripirellula sp. | reverse complement strand
CTCAGTTCGCTGGCTCAGTTCGCTGGCTCACGGGGAACCGGTCTTTGCTACCTTGGCCAGCGATAAATTCGCTGATTATGCATCGACTTCAAAGATCGCTTCGATTTCCACGGCGATGGCACCAGGCAGTGCATTGGTGCCCAGTGCACTGCGTGCGGCAACACCGGCGTCTTCGCCAAACACATCACGGAACAATTCGCTGCAACCATTGATGACGGCTGGTTGCTGATCAAAGCTATCAGTGCTCCGCACCAATCCCAATACTTTGACCACGCGACGAACCTTATCGAGACTCCCGAGTCCCGCCTGCAACGTCGCCAGCATCCCCATGCCAGTCAGGCGTGCGGCATCGTAACCAGCTTCAACATCCAAATCCAAGCCAAGGCGACCAGTGATCAGTTGACCGTTGTGCTGCAGCGGCCCATGCCCGGACAGATACGCCATGCCGTTGGTGACGACGATCGGCTTGTAAACACCCATTGGCTTGGGAGCAGTTGGTAACTCAATTCCCAGTTCTTTCAGTCGTGCTTCAGCGCTCATTAAACAGTGCTCCTAGTAGTAACAACAACTCATGAAATCGCTCGCGTATTTGACGAAGGCGTCACAACCGTTCGAAGCGGCGTGACCGCAAGAAAGCGAGCCATTGGTGGTTTGAGTGAGATTATAGGTGCATTCGTTAGTCACGGAACGACGGGCAAAACAAGATCCTTGAGGCACTCGATCAAGCCCAACGCCCCGCCGACCCGATCACCTCTGTAAGTCCAAGAAGCAGTTTCCACCAACTGCTTGTTTCCTTTCCCTCCCTGCCTGCCATTGGTAACGCTTCGACACTCAAGTTGGAGTTTGCCGATTGGATAAAGAGAACCACCAGATGGCTTCACAATCTCCTCGAATGTCGGTCGTGCTTCCTGTGCGCGATGGGGAATACACGATCGCCAACCGGGTAGAGCGAATCCTCGAGGCGTTGACCGCGATGACCCGCGAAGCATCCGAAGTGGTTATCGTCGATGACGGCAGCAAAGACAGCACCTCGGAAGTCCTGGACGAACTGCGTGCACGGTACCCACAAGTTCGAATCGCGCGGCACTCGCGACCGAGAGGCCTTGAGGCGGCTGGTCAGACCGGTCTGGAGAAAGCCACCGGTGACTTGGTGTTTATCCAGGAAACGGAGGCGGAACTACGGATCGAAGATTTGCGTCGACTGCTGAAGATGAGCGAGGACGATTCAGTGGTGGCTGCCCGCGCTGAAAGCACCACCAAGTCCCTGGCGCCGGCCCTGCTGCGTCGGCTTCGCGCCTGGGGAACCACCCAGGCGATCGATAATCCCGAGACCACCAAGCCCAAGTCAAGCGTTCAAATGATTCGACGTCCTCACCTGCAACGGCTCACGAGTCGGCAGGGAGAGCGCTATCAGCTTCAGGGCGAAACATTGCACTCGACGACGCTCGAATAAGTCTCGAGTAAGACTTGGTTTTCGGGCCCAGCTCAATCATTCGGGCCCAGCTCAATCATTCGGGCCCAGCTCAATCATTCGGGCCCAGCTCAATCGTCCTGACTCAGTTCAGGGTCGATCGCATTCTCCCAGCCGAGCAATTTCAGGTCAGTCTCACCCGCCCAGCGGCTCGATTCGCCCCACAAATCGCGATCACAAACCGGACACTTCGCGGCTTCGGCCGACGGGTATTGATGCGGCGTCCTGAGGTCAGGCTGCAACCAGATCGCTTCACATTCATCGCAGACGATCAAGCCATGGGGTGAGTCCTCACTACAGAGCCGCACGCCGCAGAGCCCACCGCCGCATACTGGGCAAAAACCGATCGAATGAAGAGGGTTCATCATTGGGACTCCACCGGGTAAGCCGTGATCACGCGATTCCCTTCTAACACCAGCAACACGACAGTCACTGGTGGCTGGCCGCGACTGTTGCCGGTCCTGCCGCCAACAAAGCCAATTTTTCGCTGCAAATCGACTTTGTAAATCGTGCGGCGACCGTCAACTTCTTTCTCTGTTTGCACCGACTGCTTTGCGAGTTTCCAAGCGTCATCAATCGTTTTCAACGAGGCCAAAAAACCTCCGTCAAACACCCCGTGCGGTCCCGGTCGACGAGGTAGGTCAGCAGCGTGACGACGGACATGCTCCAGCCGATGCCCCTCTGCGCTGCCGGGACCGTAGATGAGACCAGCTGGTGAGAGGAAAACATTCGGCGACGTTTCTCGCAGCCAATCTCGCCTCGGATCCATCGCCTTGTTAGCTGACTCGCCCCCATCCGCGAAAGGCTGTTCCCCACCCGCAGAACGCTGGACGTCATCCCGTCCTGCACTCATGTTCGCTGGGTTCGAACGAGCATTTGGGTTCGAACGAGAGGGCGGCTGCGACTTGGTGACGTTCAGATCGCGAGGGCCTTGTTCGGCAACCTGCTGAGTCTCCCCCGGCACCGGGAGCTTCCAACCAAAACGCTCGTTCGCCCGTGGAGCAATCGCTGTGTACAGAATGAACAGCAGTGCAACAGCGACTCCAGCGACTTTCGACCGTTTTCCGCGGGGACGTTTCCCGCCTTGCGGAGAGTATTGCATCGGTTCCCTTGGATTTTCCAAACGCATCACGGAATACAGACGTCAGTCGCACCCCTCGTCGATCTCGCATCCAGGGGACTTAAAGAACTTACCACATGGAAGTTGCCATCCGGTAACCCCCATCCCCAACGACCAGCGGATATTAGCTTGGGTGGCAGCATTGCAACCGCCGTCGCAGACGATCAAAGGCTGAGCAAATTTTCCCTATACCCGATCCGCTAAAACATCCGACGATTGCAATCGCTGCCGTTAATCAACAAAGCAGCGTCGCCAAACATAAGGCCCCAAAGTGCTCTCAACCCCGAATTGTTAGGTTTACCCGATTCCCATTGGAACTGTTGCAGTTAGCCCGAATGCAATTAGCCCGAATGCAATTAGCCCGAATGCAGTTAGCCCGAGTGCAATTAGCACTGCATCAATACAACTGCGGCAGCGCGCGTAAATCGAATGGGTGATGATTCGGCCTTGGTCGGCAAGACGGAGACACGCTGCACTGGTAACTGGACGCGTTGCAACAGAGCTCTGAAAAGGTTCCCAACCGATTCGGTTGGCAGCGATAAAGTTCACAGCTCAAACCTATCGGCAGATCCCGATCCCCAGTCCGTGACAGCGAGCGTCAACTCGGATCGCTAGTCATCTTAGCAACCTGCTGGGCAGTTCCACCCCGCGAGCGTAATGCAAACGCTGCAGGTCCGAAGCAACATGTTTTGCGCTAGCTATCGGACTTTGGTTTCTTGGGCTTCGATTCCGATTTCTTCGAACTGGAAGATTCCGACTTTTTGGAATCGGCCTTGGCGGCTTTCTTGTAGCCTTCACTGCGATAATCGGTCTGGTAGAACCCACTGCCCTTGAACACGATCGCAGCACCGCTTCCAAACAAGCGTTTAAGCTTGTTCTTCTTGCACTCGGGGCATTTCCTTTTTACAGAATCGTTGATGTTCTGGAACAACTCAAAGGTATGTCCACAGTCATCACATTCGTAATCGTAGGTAGGCATCGCGTCGTCCAAAACGGCAGGGAAGGTAGGCCTTCACCAGAATAGCAAAAATTGTGCCGACCGCTACGCAGCAATGAACCACCAAAAATACGGCTATTTGATCGTCCCCTGAGCGGGTCCTTGGGCCTGTCCTTGGGCAGGGGCAGGAGCCGAGAACGATTCCTGGATGATTTTCCAATCGGCCGGCGGTTGCTGGGGAAGAAAGTTACCCATGAACTTTTGAATACCGGCCCCAATTTTGTTACGACCTAGGTCCTGGAATTCATAGTGGTCGTATTTCATCGAAATCTTCGGATCGAAGTTGGGTGCATACATGACCAGCGCTCTCGGCAACATCGTTTTCTGATCGAGTGCAACCTGCACAAATTTGTATTGGGCCCGATCCTCCTGACGTTTTGGATGGGCTTCCACCAAGACGATTCCGCTCGCGTCCGCTGGTGTTGCCCGCAGGCGGACCCAGTAGCGTTTTTGGATTTCCTGAGCGTCCAAGTTGAAAACAAAGGGAAGTGGACCGTTAATGATTTGCTGCCCTTGCATTTGGGGCGGTAAATTCTGAATTCGACACTCCTGTTTTCCGCGATCGAATTCAATCAACTGTTTACCGTTGCAGACCCAATACTCACCGTACTGCCCAGCCTGGGCTTTGAACTGCGGCTTGCCATCTTGCATTCCGGTATAAAAGACCATGCTGTCGACACGGAACAAACCCCTGTCAGGGGCTGCATACTTGATGACTCCGTCGGCCCGATTTGCGTGAATGCCGGCCGGAGCGGCAAACTGATCGAAATGCCACCGAGCAAATTTACAGTCGAGGGTTTTCGTCGACTTGCTCTGAGATTCCCAAGCCGTTAGCACTTGGGTCAGCTGGGCCCGCTCAGCGGCTGTTAGTGGTGGGAATGGCCGATTCGCTTCCGGAATGTCGCCCTGACGGGCCAAGCGAGCATCGGGGCTTGCAGCAGGTTGCTGCGCCAGCGTGGGTGCCAAAATCAGTATGACCACTGCTGTGGCCCAAGTCAGTCGCATCATCCGTGACGCCGCCTTCCCTTGCGCGTGAAACTTGACGCGAGCAGCCAATTCGCTCTCGCCTCGCGGATCGTAGCAATCTCGATCGGGTCGTAGCAATCTCGATCACACCGCAATCTCGATCGAGCGGCAAAAAAGCATTCTCAAAGCAGAGAGGCCGCCCGAATCGTACAGGTCAGAAACAGACGCTTACTGAAAAAAGGAGAGGCGAATCTCAAGTGCACAAAGAATTGCTAGCCAAGCGACCGCAGGGCAGAAAAACCCGCCATTGAATCGCCTTCATCGTGTATCAGCTATCCGCACGCGACTTTCAAGTGCGCCACCCACCAACCGAGTTTGATCGGAAACGCTCGAATTGGCGGACATTTCCGGTTGTTCGGGTCATGAGCTCTGACGTCCTCAGCCGATTGATTCCCAAGAGCGGCGATTCAGTTGTCGAAGCATGGCAACTCATTGGTCCAAGGTGGGGGGAAGATTGCATGTCCAAAGGACTTTCACGTCGTCGATGGCTGGCGGGCAGCTCCATCGCTGCGATGTCATATGGTTTCACGCATTCGATTCAGGCGGAGACGACCGTCAATTGGTCATCGACAGCGGCCATCCAATGTCAAGCCACGGATTTTCGAGATCGTGTTGGGACCGGCGTTGTATTGACAGCATTGGCAGCATCACCTGGTGGTGAATCACTCGCTGCTGCAGGTGAGGATCGTAGGATTCGCATCATTCACACCGCCGATTTGACGACGACGCAAACTTTAATCGGGCACCGCGACCGAATTCGCAGCCTCGCGTTCGATCGCGAAGGACGCTTCCTCGCATCAGCTGGTAACGACGGACAACTTTTCCTTTACGATTGCGCCGCCGACTATCAAACCACTCACCGTTTCGCTGGTAATCCAGCATTGTCAGATGTCGCCTTCGGGCCGCGTGATCCACGACTCGCGATCGTCGGGTTCTCAGGCCGTGTCACTGTGATCGATCCTGACCACCAGACCAGCCGAGGCTTTGATTGCGGCAGTCGCGACCTACGTGCTGTTGCGTTTCGGGATGACCTCGGTGTTCTGGCTGTGGGTGGACGCGACGGCAGATTACTGCTGCTGGACCCCGACGACGGTCAAATCATTGCGGCCGAAACATTGCATCGCGGCAGAATCCGCGGCCTTTGTTTCCATCGCCAATCCAATGGGATCGTTTCGATCGGAGAAGACGGGACAGCGATCGTCTACGACACAAAGAACCAACGGGTACTTCATCGCATTGAAGTCAGCCCCGGCAAACTGTTCAGCGTCAGTGTGCTCAACAGCCAACTGGTGGCCGTTGCAGGATCGGATAACCAAATTCGCATTCTGAATACAGATGAGGGGAAAGTGGTCCGCGGCTTGGAAGATCACATCGGTAGCGTGACCTGCCTTGCCAGCACCGGAACCTCGCTATTGTCCGCAGGTTTTGACGCCACCTTGCGACGCTGGTCCGTTGGCAGCGGCACAACACAGACCGAACGGATCGCCGATAGCGATCCAACGAAAGATCGCTAACACACAGCGGCAATTGCTGCTTCAACAATGTGGCACATGGGGGTGCCGATCGTGATTTGGAATCGGAAACGACGCGATGACCGCCGCCGGCAACGAGCCATTCGCGGCTCCGAACGGCGTAATCATCGAGCCGAACAACTCGAATCCCGGCAGCTCCTCGCTGCCAACCCAATTCACTTGGGGGTGGTCTATCTGGAGACAGATTATCTGGAATCCGATTCGGATGTCGGTGGTGATTCTCGCGGTGACCGCTTCATTGTTTCTTTCACCGGTGGTGCGCCCGACACCAAGCTCGCGGAACTTAGAATCCGAACCGACAAAGATTCGGATGGAATCTCTGTGGGTGATCCGATCTACGACACCGAAGTCGGTGGGCTGGGAAAAAATGGCGCTCATGGGTTCCAGCTACTTACCACCGAGTCAGCCAATGGCGAGGCCATCGAAGCTGTCGCCGAGGTAAGCGATGGTGGCCAAGAACTGGTGCTGCGACTTTCGAACTTTCGCGCCGGTGATCGTTTAGAATTCAGCATCGATGTCGATGAAGTCCTGCGCAACTCCATTGACCTGGACGTGTTCAATGATCGATTGGACGTCATCACTTCAGGCCAAGAGTTTCAAGACTCGATCCTGGAAGCGACCTTTCACGCACCGAAGTTCAAAGCAGCGCAGGCCGATTCAGTCTTCCTGAATGATTTTGGGGATCCGCTTGCGAAGCATGGCCTGCGATTGCCAGCGGATGAGGGTGCCGATGTTGACAGTCGCCCCAACCGCTCGGCTGCTGCACTGATCAGTACCGTCCAAACTCCCAAGCCGATCGAAATCTCCGGACATGTCTGGATCGACAATGACCTGAATGCAATTCGACAATCAAATGAAGCCGTCATTCGGGGCGTCGAGATCGCACTTTGGCAACAAGGTGGCGATGGAGACTACTTGGATACCGGCTTACGCTCGGTCACCGATACCAACGGCAAGTACGCGTTTCCAAAATCACTTGGCTTGATGCCGGGAACCTATCGCATTGTGCAAATGCAACCGGCAGATCTAGTCAGTGTTGCCGCTGTCCCAGGGAACGTGATCTCAGGCTCCCAAATTACAAATACGGGCACTGCGCAATCGAGCAACGAACTGACCGGGATTCGAATCCCCTTCGGTGATTCGGTTGGCTCACAGTATGACTTTGCCGAGGCCGAAAAGGCATCGCTTTCCGGGCATGTTTTTGTCGACGATAACGGAGACGGGATGCGTCCAAGTGGAGAGCACAGGGCGGAACCCGGGATCGCTGGTGTTCAGTTGGATTTGATCCCCATCGAAACCATTGCCGCACAGGCGACGGTAACCGTTCAAACCGACGCAAACGGCGCTTATGTGTTTACCAACTTGGCCCCAGGCCATTACCAAGTCATCCAGGTCGACCAGCCTGCTACCTATATTGACGGGATCGACAGCGCGGGAACCATTTCCGGCAAACGTGTCGGTGTCGCCACAAATCCAGGTGACCGAATTGAACAGATTCGGTTGGCCGGCGGCGATGTCGCCATCGATTACAACTTCGGTGAAATTCCCCTTGGAAGCCTAGCCGGTTCAGTTTTTCTCGCAGCACCCGGCACCGATTGTGATGGCACCCATAACATCACCGGAAATATTCCGCTCCCAAACGT
The DNA here is from genome assembly GCA_049602075.1 of Rubripirellula sp. Classification (GTDB taxonomy): domain Bacteria; phylum Planctomycetota; class Planctomycetia; order Pirellulales; family Pirellulaceae; genus Rubripirellula. The sequence goes on along the minus strand of JBMYRF010000009.1, from coordinate 235,999 downwards.
ACAACTGAGTTTGCAGGATGAAAGTGGCGACACCATCGCCACGACCACCACCAATTCAGCAGGTCAGTACCGTTTCGAGAGGATTCCACCCGGCACCTACCAAGTTAGTGAACAAACACCCATCGGCTTGCTCGATGGTGCCTCTCGCCCTGGCCGCATCGGCGAATCCCAAGCTGGCATGTCGATCGACGGTGGTTCGATCGCCGAGATAACAATCAATGGAGGCGCAACCGCAGAAGATTTTGATTTCTGCGAGGCCGCCCCAGCCACGATCAGTGGTGTCGTCTTTCACGATCGAAACGACAACGGCAATCGCGAAAGTGATGAAGAAGGTATTGGCCAAGTTGTCATCACTTTGGTGCAGTCAGATGGCCAAGTGATCGCTAGTCAGCTAACAGACAACGAAGGACGTTATCTGTTTGGCGATTTGATTCCGGGGCAATACACCATCCGACAGACGCAACCCACCGACTGGATCGACGGACGTGATCGCGTGGGAACCATTGACGGAATTGCGAATGGCACAACCAGCAATGATAAACTAGCCAGCATCACGTTGCAGCAAGGTCAACAGGGGTTCGATTATAACTTCGGGGAACGGTTGCCGGCTTCGCTCACCGGTCGTGTGCACGCTGATGTCGATGGTGATTGTGAACTCGACCCAACCGAAGCAACACTCGGTGGCGTAACCCTTCGCCTAATCGACAAATCTGGTCAACAAGTCGCCCGCACCACCACCCAACCTGACGGCACCTACAAGTTCCAAGGTATCGATCCTGGGAACTACACGCTCGTCCAAGTACAACCAGATAACTACTTCGATGGAAGCGCTAAAGCGGGAACGGCTGGAGGGAGTGTATCCGGCACAAATCGCATCGAACAAATCGTCTTGCGTTCCGGCGAAATGGCCGTTGATTACGACTTCTGCGAACACCCCGGCGGTGAAATTAGCGGCATCGTTTTGGAAGACACAAACGAAAATTGCTCACTTGATCCGGGTGAACTTGGGCTGCGTGATGTCCAGATTGACCTGCTAGATTCCGATGGACAAAAAATCGCGACGACCAGAACCGACAGTACGGGGCGCTACCAATTCACTGACCTGCCAACAGGGACTTATACCCTTCGTGAAATCCAGCCGTTGGGCTGGTTCCATGGTGGACAATCGGCGGGCGACGGCGGCGGTGATGATTCGACAAAAGGCCTAATCACGGCTATCGAACTCGACTGGGGCCAGGCAGCCACCGATTACAACTTTTGCGAAATCCCACCCGCATCGATCAGTGGTTTGGTTTGGCAGGAATCGATCGCCAATGGTACCTTTGATCAGGGCGATCAACCGATCGCAGGCGTGCAAGTCGAACTGCTGGACTCAACGGGTCAGGTCATCCGTTCGATCGAAACAGATTCAATGGGCGAATACCTGTTTAGCAACCTACAACCAGGCAGCTATGCCATTCGCGAAACTCAGCCAGACGGTCTTTTTCATGGCGGACAGAGTGTTGGTGATTCGGGTGGCGAAGTGGTTGGCCAGGATTTGATCGGCGGTGTTCAATTGCAAGGCGGCGCAACTGCCGGTGCGTACAATTTTCACGAATCACCACCGGCACGACTGTCGGGCTATGTGTTTCAGGACGGGAAACCGCTCACGTTGCTCCAGCCTCCCAATCCAAGTGAACTGCGTCAGTTCCAAGATGGCGTCCGAACCGATGATGACCAAGGCTTAGAAGGCGTGGTTCTGGAATTGCGGAACGGACGGGGAACTCCAGCAGGTTTCGGCGACGCCCTGCCAACCCTCTATCCGGACGGCCCCATTCGCGTGATCACAAACGCAGATGGCTACTATGAATTCTCCGGAATCCGAGCTGGGACGTACCACATTTACCAGTCGCAACCGAAAGATTTTGTCGACGGACTCGACACTCCCGGCTCCTCCGGTGGTGTTGCCGTAAATGAAGCCGACACGATGTCAGCAGCAGCAGAAAGCTTGATTCAAACTCTCGTCGCTCGCGAGGAAACAGACCCTCATCGCGACGCGATTTTAGGCATCTCTGTGATGCCCGGAGAAAACAGCGAAAACAACAACTTCAGTGAACTCGTCGTTGTTGATCCACCAACACCGCCCTTGCTGGTACCACTGGACCTGCTGTCGCTCACTGGCCCCCTGGAAACCCCCACCCGATTCACGGGCGAACGCCGGCCGGACAACTTGTCCCCCGAGCAAAACCAATCGATTCTGCCAGCCAGCTTCAGTCAACCAGCAAAGCAGATCCCGTACGCGGATTTCAACAATGACTGGGCGGTATCTTGGCACTTAAGCGTCATCAACGGTGGCTATCCACGAGGGACTTTGGGAGACGATGGGATCATCCGTCAAGTCTCTTCCCGCGCTGCGGTTGCAACGTGGCAAGTTGGCCGACATGCAACAGGCCGTTGGGTTACCGACAATGGTGAAGGCTTGCAAGCGCTCAAAAACTTTTCATTGGGAGAAACCGCGGCGACTGCACTGGCGGGTGATTTTGATGGTGACGGATCAGACGAAGCCGTGATTTTCGTTGGTGGACAATGGTTCGTCGATATCAATGGCAACGGCCGTTGGGATGCTCGCGACCTCTGGATTCAACTCGGCAACGAGCTTGATCGCCCGGTCGTTGGAGACTGGGATGGGGACGGCAAGGATGATGTGGGGATCTTTGGGCGACAGTGGCAGCAAGACGCACGGCGAATACCACGTGACCCCGGACTTCCCGATCCGGCCAATACACGACGTCGCCAAATTGATGATCCGGGCACCCACCGAACCTCCGCAGAACTGGCTGCCGAGCGAGCTCCAGAACCGCCACGCTTGCTGCGTCGCAACGAGGATGGTGAATTACGTGCCGATGCAGTTGACCACGTCTTTCATTATGGCGAACAGGCAGACAGGCCGGTTGTGGGAGATTGGAATGGCGACGGAATCGATCAAGTTGCGATCTTCAATGGCGGCCGCTGGTTGCTCGATCAAGATGGCGACGGGCGACCTTCCGCCACCGATGTACCGTTCGTCTTCGGACGCAGCGGCGATCAACCAGTCGCCGGCGATTTCAACGGG
>JBMYRF010000009.1:174743-232811 GCA_049602075.1 Rubripirellula sp. | reverse complement strand
TGTACCGTTCGTCTTCGGACGCAGCGGCGATCAACCAGTCGCCGGCGATTTCAACGGGGATGGCATCGACGAAATCGGAGTGGTGCGGGGACAATGGTGGATCATCGATACCGACGGCGACCGCCGCCTGACGGGCAATGATCTGCAAATCGAAGTCCCACGCAACGGAGGCACCGAGAGCCAGCCCGTCGTTGCTGATTGGGATGGTGACGGTGAAGACAATCCGGGTTACTACTCCAAAGCCGAGTAAGCAAAAACCGGCTTCAACGTCCAACCGAGGGCTGACTGTCGAAGACGGGTCACTAGCACTCAACTGGATGCGGCAACGAGCCCGGCGGCAAATCGTTTAGCAAGATCCGCGAACACGAAACGGCGACCCGAGACTGGTCTCATGCGGTCGCAGGCATCACTGGCATCACTGGGTAGCCGCTTATTTCTTGGCGAAGACCCGCTTCAGCTCGTCCAAGCTGGTCAATCCACGAACGACCGCCAGAATCGCTTCTGCTTGGATTCCCCGTTGCCCTTCGCTGCGAGCGACTTGGGTCAACTGGTTGATATCTCTGGTCTTCAACAATGCCGCTTTCAATTGATCCCCTGGCGTCAGTAGGTCAAAGACGGCAGTGCGGCCGAAGTAACCGCGTCCTCCGCAGATATGGCACGGCGTAATCGGCGCGGGTCGCCCATTCTCATCAACTTGCTGCTCTGGCGGCGGCGGGATGAAAGGTTGGTACAGCAACCCTACACGACCCGCTGGGATCCCAAGTTGTTTCAGCATCTGCGGCGTCGGCTCGTAACCGAGTTTGCAATTGTCACAAAGACGTCGCACCAAACGTTGACTAAGGACCGCCCCCATATGTTTGACGATTTCCTTCGCCAAGGATGGATATTGACTGATCACTTTAGCCAATCCTTCGATTGCGGAATCGGCTACTATCCGTATGTATATCTGCTTTTGATGCTTGCCAACATGTTCCAAAGCCAACTCGAACGTCTCGTTATCCGGTAACTCAGGGAACATCAATACATCAGGTTCTTTCAGCAAGATTTTTTTCGCCAGCTCAAACTGTGTTAGCTCCGTGTCTCCGCCAAAGAAGTTTGGGTTAACGTTGATGATCTCCGGCTCAGGTAAATCCTGACGCTCCAACGACTGAAAGTCACGAATGAATCGATCCGCCGCATTCATCGCAGTGATCCACGTCGTGGTGAGGCCATCACCTTTGGGTGCCGTGACGAGGACGATGTTGCCACCTTCGTTCAGTTTATCCTTGAGGGTCGCGACCACTTTGTCACGCATACCCAAGTCAGGCAGTTTTTCGAAAGGCACCTTTTCTGCCTCGATCCGAGCCAGGACACGCTCACCGGTTTGAACTCCCTGGCTTTGCAGTGTCAGACCGTACTTTTCTTTGGCGACCTTCAGCCCCAATTTCCCGGTCTGGGCTGACCGTCGATCGGCAGGATTCAACTGGCAAAGCTGCTTTAACGTATACAGCATCGCGTCACCGGTCTCGCGATCGAGCGGTGGCAGTTGCTCCCAATTCCCATCAACTTGATAACGCAGTGCGCATGCCTGTTGAGAGAAATCCATCAATACATGGGTGGCACGAGAAAAAATCGCATGCCCCAATTGGCCGCCAGCGATTGCATATCCGGGACCTTGTCGTGTTGAAATCAACAACGACTGCGCCTCCATCGAGTCATCCATGCGTGGCGTAAACTCCACGGGTTCAACCGTTTGCCAAAGCTGTATCTCTTCTTGTTGAGCCATCGGGGCGCAGGTGCCTCATGTTGCAATAATGGAAACTCTTCGGGCCGGACCATCTCCAAGCCGAAGTTACAAAATACCGGGGGCCTTCACGTCGATTCCCTTCAATGCCATCTTCAATGCGTCCTTATTCGGCGCAACGGCAAAGGCCGTCGGACGATCGATCAGTTCATCATCGATCAATTGCTTCAGACTCATCGTGAAGTCTTGCATGCCATCTTCTTCACCAATTCGAATCGCATCAGGCAGCTTGTGATCATCCCCATCTAAAACCAATTTCCGAATCATCGGAGTGAACGTCATTACCTCTGCGGTGGGAACTCGAGGCACATCTGGCCGGATTGACTTGAGGAGTTTCTGAGCAATGATGCCTTTCATATTGAACGCGATCGCCGATCGAATTGCTCCATGCATTTCCTCTGGGAACAAATCGAGAATTCGTCCAATTGTCGTTGACGCACTCGAAGCGTGAATCGTCCCGAACACTAAGTGACCAGTTTCCGCCGCGTGGATCGCTGTCATGAAGGTTTCTTCATCACGCAACTCACCGACCAAGATGATGTCGGGGTCTTCACGCACCGCGTGTTTCATTCCAATCTCAAAATCCTTAACGTCCTGACCAACTTCACGCTGGTTAATCAAACACTTCTCCTCGGTGAAGATAAATTCAATCGGATCTTCGAGAGTCAGAATGTGTTTGCGATAGATCGTATTGATGTAATTCAACATCGATCCAATCGTGGTGCTTTTCCCGGATCCGGTGACACCGGCAAGCAGCACCATCCCTTGATCGTAGTGGCACAAAGTTTCAATCGACTCAGGCAGAAACAGCCCTTTGAAGTCAGGAATGAAGTTATTGATTCGTCGAGCGACCAAACCGATGTTGCCGAGACTCTTGAGCATGTTCACGCGGAAACGCCAGCGAACCCCATCCACAAAAATGGTATGGGCAAAGTCGGCACCACCTTCCTGCTCGAAAATCAGCAGGTTGCGTTCATCCATCATAGGAATCAGCAACTCCACCATTTCCTCATTCTCAATTGGCGGGCGGTTGAGTGCCTTGAGCTCCCCCCGAACTCGCACCATCGGCGGTTGCCCCACCTTGAGGTGGAGGTCCGAGCCCTCGAGCTTGACCAGTGCCTTGAAGATCTTGTCGACCTCCATTGCCTGCTTATCGTGGAGCAAACTCTCCTTAAGCCTTGCTTTCACGGCTTCGGCTTGGTCGCTCATCTCGGGAACACTCGGCGTTCGGCTGCTCTTAGGCGACATAGCGGACCTGGGTGACGGAAAGAGTAAAAAAGAGGGGTGGCAAGTTTGCGGACGGCTGCAGGCTGCAACAGCCAGCAGAATTCCATCCCGCAGAAACCTCGATTCTAGGCGAACTGCCGACGGACTCAATGAGCCAACTGAAACATAAGCGGAACTTCACGGGGAATCTAAATCAATTCGGCGGTTTATCCACTTTTCCACCGCAGCTACCACCTTTTCGACGTGATCCTTCACAGAAGCTGCCAGCTTGAACTGGGTATCGATCCACCCTGCCGGGCAAACAAACAATTCGCGGGAGGATCCAGCAACTGGCCTCCCAGTACACTGCAAGACACTGCTGATCCATCCTTAGCCCCGAATGCAAGTCCCCCGCTGGCCGGGATATGATGCCAGCCTGTCCGGCTGCCGTCAAAACCGCGTCACGGGCATCGAGCCCGCGATCGCCCACAATGGCGCCCGACCAAAGCAGACCAAGATACCTCTCGCGGGAACTAATTGCGTCTCACCACCGGTCAGCACCACCGGCTTCCATCGCTGGTGCTTGTCCTACCCACCATTGTGCGATTGACACTTCTTGCTCATTCCCGACCCAATAAACCGAGAGGTTCATTCCTTAGGGTCGGGTGATGTCAACGACTCGAATAGCGATCTACCAAATGATCACTTTCACATCCATCGCTCTGCGTTTCTCGCCCTGGTGCCTGAACGCCTGAATAAATGAAGCAAGTTCGATTCCCTCCATCGTTGCCGATGTGCACGATCGGACCACTTGATCACCATCCAAAATCAGTGCATTTCATAACCGGATCGAAATTTGAGATTGAGAGCTTAGTCTCTAAGAAACCCTGAGCGTTCACTGCACTGCTGATGTAATCTCAGCGATCTGAGCCATTAGGGGTAACCGTCGGTCGACTTGAGCCAACCGGGCACCGACTTCACGAGATCTGGCTCATCAAAATCACCCTCCCACGGCAGCAGATCAGACACACAACTTATTACTAGACGCTTTGTGCTGATTGTCGACTTGAGCTGAGGCCTCGAAAGAGGCAACCATTCAAATCGAAAGTACACGTGCAGTCACAACACTTTTCTTTCCATTTGCTGAGCGACTTCGCTGCATCATCACCACTCTCAGGATTGAGGCCAAACCAAGATTCCCGGACAGGCTACATTCGGCAAAGCCAAACCGCGCAATCAGTCCTCCCGCCCAAGAACCATCTCTCCAACCGCACTTGGCTCCGATGCTGATGAATTCGGAATAGATTGCTAGCAAAGCCGATCGAGGCCTCCGACTCGAGCCGCCTGCCGCTGTTCCATACCTTGATGCACGACTGGCTCTTCAGCGAAGGCAGCACGCAGATCCTAGACAATGTGATGTCAGCGGAAAGGATGCAAGTCCCTGAAACCGATGATGCAATATTCCGAGCCTAAGATCGCTTCAGTTGCCGCCGCTGAACCTGGTTCCACGAATGGCGTCCATGGACAATGCGGACCATCTGCATGCGAACCCAAAAACGATCACGCGGTATCATGTTTTTTTTGATAGACTCTCCCACGCTCAAAGTTCACGTCCGGAACACATTAGGTAACAACGGATACGACGAGCTTGAACCAAAGGATTAACCAATCGGCTTGTTTGCGTGATAGTCAGCAGCGGCCCCGCCATCATCCGGATCGTCATCTCACGATCTTTGCGATGCATTCGCCGGGATTTCCTGAGTCAACAAGCAGCTAAATGGATTTCGCGCCTCGCTCGACTGACTCTAACTCACTTCTTATCGAGGGTTGAATAAAGCCTCGTCACCTACCGCGGCAACAATAACCGACAGGCCAACCCGCACCTCCCACAGGAACCCATCATGACAAAATCTGCCTTGATCACTGGAATCACAGGTCAAGACGGCAGCTACTTGGCCGAGTTGTTACTGGATAAAGGCTATGAGGTCCACGGCGTGATTCGACGGAGCAGCACGTTCTCCACGTCAAGAATCGATCATCTCTATCGCGACGTACACGAAAAATCAAATTTACGATTGCACTATGGAGATCTCACGGACGGGCAAGCACTCACAAATCTTGTACTCGCCCTAGAACCGGACGAAATATACAACCTCGGTGCTCAGAGCCACGTTCGCGTTTCTTACGACCAGCCGGTCTACACTCTCAACACAGTTGGTCTGGGAGCGCTCTGTGTCCTGGAAGCAGCTAGATTACTGAATCAACGAAAACCTGTTCGCGTCTATCAAGCGAGCAGCAGTGAAATGTTTGGTGCAGTTCTCGAAACTCCTCAGAAAGAGTCTACGCCCTTCAATCCTCAGTCACCCTATGCATGTGCGAAAGTCTATGCATATCACCAAACTGTCAATTACCGCATGGGTTATGACTTGTTTGCATCGAACGGCATCCTCTTCAACCATGAATCGGAGCGGCGCGGGGAGACTTTCGTAACGCGGAAGATCACCCGGGCGGCAGGCCGGATCAAACTTGGCTTGCAGCAAAAGCTATACATGGGCAATCTGGACGCGAAACGCGACTGGGGTTACGCAAAAGAATATGTCGAAGGCATGTGGCGAATTCTTCAACACGGTGAACCAGATGACTTCGTTCTGGCGACCGGAAGGACGGCAACCGTGCGAGATTTCTGTGATCTCGTATTCAAGCAATTGGATCTCAATTATGAAGACTATGTAGAGATTGACCCCAAATATTTCCGACCGGCGGAAGTCGATCTCCTGTTGGGCGACCCTTCCAAGGCAAAAGAAAAACTCAACTGGGAGGCCTCAACCACCCTCGAGGAGTTGGCCAAGGTAATGACAGAACACGACCTGGAACTTGCGGAGCGTGATGCTCACGCGACGAAATTCCATCGCACCCAAGCAGACTGAACATTTGCGTTGACTCGAGAAGAACTGCCGTAAGACAGACCGTGCAGCATCTGCGTGGAGAGACCCATCAGGCTTTCCGCCGGCAGCCTTTTAAATCGAAACGCAAATTCTCGCTAAGGTTCAGCAGCCTTGACCAACCCGACTCAGGCTGCTTTTGACCAATTCTCCCAAACATAGGGATATTGGTATGTGGAAACATGGGTCTGCTGAAGGGCGTTCTGAATATCACGCATTCGGTTTCGCGAGTCGGGAACAAACCAGTGAAACTGAACCTGCAAATTCGCGAATTTCGTAATTAAGTCCGACTCTATCAAACTTCCAAGGAGATCGTATTCACCACCTTCGATGTTTAGTTTCAGAAGAGCGACACGGTCGATTTGTTGTTCTCGCAGAAAATCCTGTACTGACCGAAGCTTGCAAGACGTGGTCTCACTCGCAGAGATAAACTGAGAAGTTGAGTCATCGGAGATGCATAGAGATATCTCCTCGTCTTGTCCGGCCAATCCAAAGTCATGAACGTCGACGTTTGCCAATCCCGCAAAGCGATCCTCAATCAGATGGCAATACTCTGGCACAGGCTCGAAAACGTGGATCTTGCAACCAAATCTTTCGTGAATCTCCGCCGCCCAATCACCACGGTACCCACCCACATCAAACACAACATCCGACTCGTCTAAGTCGTATTCAAATCGAAAACGCGCATCGCCACCATCAGACATCCATTGCCGGTAACTCCGCGCGTGCGTCGCCACGGGAATGCGGTCCGAGACCCCACATAGCCTGAGCAGTGAATCTGCTCGCTTGGCAAAACTTTGGCACAACCGATTATGCTTGAGAGGCAACACCATAATTTCCATCACTCCAGTCAGTTCAAAACTTGGGTTGGGGGGCAATCGACGAAGGACATCACTCATGCCGCCCGAGCAGAAAGAGACGACGAAAGATTCCGCTCGCTTATCCAATCTTCACAAGGAATAAAACTCCCATTCAAAGTTCCAGGATGGAACCAGGGATCAGGGTGATAGACTCGACGCCCAGAGGCATTTTCGCCGAGAAAGGCCCCCCACCAACTAAACGAACTATTTGCGATGATCGCATGATCACACAAACTCATGAGGTAAAGATCTTCATAGGCTGTGGTCGCATCATTGTGCGTGACAGGGACGAAAGGAAGCCCCACATCAAGTTCCCGCAAACACCAATCCACGTCATTCGAGAACAAAAACACTTTGAGACCGGTCAGTCGTTGCCGCAAATCATCGAGGCACTTTCGGTAGTAATCCCTTCCCAAGTTGCGGTAAATCTTCTTAGCTTCTGGGTTCGTCACGTAGTCACCACGACGAACGTGGAGGGCAACGCTAACCTCAGACTGGACCTTTTCGGCAACGTGTAGCGACGCATCAGACAAGGCATGCTTCGGCCGAAACTCGGAACGCAACTGTTGTTGCACCCCAGCGAAAAAACGCTCGCTCTGCCAGTATCCATCGAGGTAGACTTTGGTTGCAGAACGCAAATATTTCTCCGCGAACCCAAATGGTCGTTCTCGCCTTAAAGACAGGGTTCGCGACTCAGATCGCAATAAGAAATTGCAGTGTGCGAGAAGCGCATCGCTCCACCGATTGGCCTCGCGAAAACGTCTCGGTATGCGTTTCCATTCATGAGGGGGTAATTGCGGAGCCGAAATACGAAGATTTGTTATCGCGAGTGCATGCAAGTCGTAAGTCGCGAAACCAGAAGCATCAATGAACAATGGCTGTGAGGAAAGCCGCGCGAGCTGCAACCCGTAAGCATATTGAAACATCTGATTGCCCAACCCGCCCAACAATCGAGTGACGACCATGGTTGCTATGCCACCTTACGTGCGTGAAAACCACGCACTGACTGCGTGATACAATCGTCAAGCGTCTGGATCATTTTCTCAAATCTGACGTCATCAAACATCGGATTCAATCCGACATAGAACCCTTGGTGATGAATGACCTCGGCGCCGGGGTACTCCTCGGGCTTGACATCTCCCAGCAATTTGGCTGCAGGCTGACGAGCCAAGTTTCCGGTCACCACAGGCCGGGTCTCCACACCTGATCCTTCGAGACGGCTCAGAACATCACTCCGACATTTCGAAGCATCGCCCCTCAATTGCACAACCGTTGCCAAAGGACAAGCAGTGCCATTCTCCGGTTTTTTCACCGGGGCAAGGTAGGGCGTGCTGTCGATATAGCTTTCAAACCGCGCCGCTAATTTCATTCGCCGCTCATTCAATCCCGGCAGTTTCTTCAACTGCTCGATTCCGAAAGCTGCATTCAATTCTGTGGGACGTAGATTGAACCCCCAATTGATAAACTGAAATCGCTCATCGACGTCCCCTGCGGGAGCTCGACGCTGGGTTCTTGACCAACCATGGGCACGAAGCACGCGCAATGCCTCCGCATCCTCATCATTTCCACAAATGACCATCCCGCCTTCCATCGTGGTCATATGATGCGAAAAGAAAAAGCTGAATGTGCCACCAATGCCAAAATTACCGACATGATGTCCAGCGTGACGTGCTCCAATCGACTCGCAACAATCCTCAATCAGAAGCAGGCCATATTCGTCACAGACCTTTTTCACTTCTGTCATATCACAGGGATAGCCCATCAGATGAACAGCGAAAAGACATTTGGTTTTCGATGTGATTCTTCTTCGAAGATCATCGCAGTCAATATTAAGCGTCTCCGGATCGACATCTACCAAGCCAACCTTTAAGCCTGCCATCAACGGTGACCATACCTGGGTCGGCCACGTGACCGCCGGCACCAACACTTCGTCACCAGCATTCAACCTAGGATGAAGTGGGTTGACTAAGTGAAAGGCAAGCAACAAATCAGCGGATGAACCGCTGTTTACCATGACAGCATCATGAGCACCGGTGAATTCCGCGAAACCGCGTTCAAACTCACGAGTTAGTTCTCCCATCGAGGTCTGGTAATCACACATGCAACGCATGGCTGCTGCGATTTCTTCTTTACCAAACGTTGGTGCTGTTAGCGGAAACCAGTATTTGCCGGTGTCGCATTGCGGCGACTCCAAATGCTCGTCCAACCATCGATCGAGACTACCTGCTGCTTCGTTATTCATCGACGACATTTTCCTTCGAAACGAATCTCTTGGATACCAAATTTCATGATCCGCACGGTGAACTACTAAGCGCCCGGTATTCATCAATGGTGCGACGAATTCCCTCACGCAACGAAATATTCGCTTGAAAACCCAGTTCGTTCAATCGACTCACATCAGTACATTTCCGCAGCATGCCATCGGGACGACTCGTGTCCCAAAGAATCTGACCATTGAAGCCTGCCTCTGTCGAAATGACTTGAGCCAATTCAAGAATAGAAACATCCTTTCCGGATCCAAGATTAACGATCTCACCACTCGCCGATACTTGAAAAAGGTGCAGCATGCCATCCACTGCATCATCGACGTGAATGAATTCTCGGCGGGCTTGACCAGATCCCCAAAGAACAATTTCATCAACTCCCGTCTCAACCGCATCACAGAAACGCTTGACCAAAGCACTGAGAACATGGCAACGGCTGAGATCAAAATGGTCATTTGTTCCATAAATGTTGCAGGGCATTGGCAACACACAGTTCATTCCAAATTGCGCATGATGGAACTGAGCAAGACGCATGCCGGATATCTTCGCCAATGCATAGCCTTCGTTCGTCGGCTCAAGTGGACCAGTAAGCAAGTGACTCTCATGCATTGGCTGAGGGCACTCGCGCGGATAAATGCAGGTGCTTCCGAGAAACAAAAGTTTCTCAACACCATAGCGGTGACATGCCGTTATTTGATTGACAGCAATTCGCAGATTTTCCGCGAGAAATCCTGTCGGATCCTCGATGTTGGCGGCGATCCCCCCGACCTTTGCAGCGATCAAGAATGCGAATCGGGGGCGATGCATCTCGAACCAAGCATTCACCGACTGTTCATCACTAAGGTTGAGTTCCGAGCGAGTTGGGGCCATAACATTTTCAAAGCCAGCATGCTTGAGCTTTGCGACTAACCGTGCCCCTACCATCCCGGTGCCACCGGTAACAAGGATTGCGTCGTTGAATTCCACGAAATACTACCCTAGCTAAAGCCCTGATCTGTTCCCTACCTCTCTTCTAGCAACAAGTCCTGAACAATGGGATGTCGATTCCTTCATCTGCCCCTTATCCTTTTGATATCAAAGGAATGTCGCTGGCCTGCACCATCAGGCTGCATCACGCGACGCGTTTAATCGCTGGAACTAAAGGCAGGACTTGGCTCGGCTGAGTGATTTGCGAGGTGGCCGAAAAAAACAGCGTCTCGAGAGTCATCCTCCACGTCAACAAACTCACGGGCGAGGCGACCCAAAGTTGCCGCAAATGCTTGTTTGCAACCCGCCACTGACCATTGCGTGATGCCTTTCGGGCCCATTTGTGTGGCCCCGCTGGCGAACGGGTGGCTTCACACCTTTTTATCAGATATTGAGGCACCGACCGCCCACGACGTTGATACGCTTGGGTAAGCAAATCAAGAATCCGACGGCGACGTATGCGGCCGAGCTGCCAGGATACACTGGCGTGTTGACGATAACAAAGCAATACATCCGGCAGGTTGGCGAGCTCGCCTATCTCGGCGATCCGAAACCACAAATCAAGATCCTCGACAAACTCGAATTCAGGACGATACCCACCAAGACGATTGAAAACCGCTCGTCGAATCATCGCGGCAGGATGAGCAATTGCAGTTTTCATTCGCATCATCCCATCTTCTATTTCTTGATGCTTGATGCCGAACTGTTCAACACCCAATGGTTCATCGTCACTGTCAATCTCCAACACCGAAGACCCCACCGCAAGGATCTTTGGATTGTCGATTAGAAATGCAACCTGTTTTTCGAAACGATCTGGCATTGCGATGTCGTCAGCATCCATCCGCGCAACAAAAGGTGCTGTACAAGCCGCGAGGCCACGATTCAACGCGCCAACCAACCCTTTATTCTGCTGTGAGATAACCGTCACCCTCGCGTCTTCACCACTCAACCTTGCAAGGATATCGGCTGAACCGTCCGTGCTTCCATCGTTGACGCAGATGATTTGGAAATCCGACATCGTTTGCTGCATGATGCTTCGAACTGCGACTTCTAGGTGTCGCTCCGCGTTATAAATTGGCATCAGCACATCAATGCTTTTATGGATCACCTTGTTTCCCTTGCTTCGCATGACGTGGAAATACGCATAGGGATCACCACCCCTAAACTTGACTGTCGCTAATTCCTGAGGGTCCCAATGCGTATCCGCCCGCCTCTCTCCTGATCGCATCGACCGTTTTCGAGCCTGCTATCTACATCCATAAAAGAAGCGACAGCATCCGTTAATAAGTAGATATCAAACGGCAGTGATACGATGCAAGCAGAGTCGCTCCAACCCATTCACGATGTGCTTCGCACCCTCACAATCAACACTTCTGACTGCGGACACCACGCTAGGGCCCTGGGTTTCGCTGCTGCAGGTGAAAAATCCACTTAAAACCAAATCTAAGACGCTGTAACAGAACCGGAACGCCACAAAAAACAAAAAATGCTTTAGGCCGCAACACGAAGGGCGCGAGAGATATTTGAAACGCCGATTTTAACGCGGTTCTTTTTAGGATAAACGGTCAATTGATCGCGTCGCCCATGCACCATTTTGTCGCGAACTAGGTTCGCCAACATCGGAAAAAGATTCAACTCACCAAGAACCACCTGTCGCGCTCGCTCAATGGCAGATCTTCGCTGAACATCCCGATCCGATGCGATGAGGGAGCAAATCGTTTCAATCGCCTCGTCAATCCGAAAAACATCGATGGCTGCAAAACTCTCGCTGGGAAAATAATCATGTGCATTCGGGGCACCGAAATAGAATGGAAAACAATATCCCAGAAAAGCATCCGTCAGCTTTTCAGTGATGTAGTTCCTTCGAGAGGCGTTCTCAAGCACGATGTGGTAGCGATAGTCTTTCAATGCCACCCATTTGTCGGCGATATCATTATGCCCACGTCCGTAAACATGCAACTTATCCCCGAGGCGACTCTTTAGCATTCTGACAAACTCAAGCCGTTGGCGATGCGCCTCGGTCGTGACCTTGTTAGAGATGATCACGCTCACAAGCTCACTCTTCTCAGGTGGTGACATCCTGGCGAGTTGGTCGTAATCAAGATTCGGTAAAAAACCATCAGCAACTTCTACGCCTGCATGCCATGGTTGCGATTGCTGAGATTCGATCAATCCCGGGTGCTTACACGGGTGACATGTTTGAACCCAGCGAAACTGGGTTAGAAAACCGCGATGAAACGTTCGTATTTCGGGCGGCTCCCAGCTTACAAAAAACAGGTTTTCGCGATTGCACGTCGCGGTAACAGGCATTGGCGGATTGTCCAATACGACCCACGCATCGAACGACCCTTCGGCGGGATCCGTGACAAACACAAAATCTTCCCAAACACCCAAGCTACCGGGTGTTTGACGCATCAGTGGCCAATTAGCACAGCAGCTCGTCAATAAGACTCGTTTCATTCCTGCGATGCCAACCTCGACCGGCCTTTGAGTTGGAAAGGGTAGATTCGAGCCGAGGGTACAAAAAAGCCTGAATACCGGTCAAGCGTAATCTCAGCCAGACAAACAAGTAAACTCCCGATGTATACCCGTCCGGCTCCGGCCGAGTGTTGACGATCAGATTTGGCTTCACATTTGACAAATCAAAGGAACTCGTCGCGCTGCATAACTGCAAAGCAATACCCGCAGATATCGGCGTAAAGCGGCACATCGATGAGATCAGACGAAAACTCGGCTGGCTTGATGAATGTAAACTCAGGGACGCCAACGACTTAGGCAGCGACGCTGGTGACCCGACAAGCTCACGCCAGCGTTCAGGGCAGCCATGCTCTCCCATTCGAACAAACAACGCGATCAATTTACGATTAGCGGCATTGAACCCCAAGCCAGACAATGGATCGTCAACCCGCCAACCTTAATACCATGCGTGCTAAACGCTCGGTGCCGAACGATTGCGAAACATCTTGGATGAATGACGCTCCAAAAGGAAAACGGATCGATGCATCTAATCTTTTTGTCGCGATGAGAGTGGCGATCAACGATCGCGTAGGCAGCACCCGCGGACCAAAAACTTTCAAGATGCACGCTATTTACTCAAGAATTGAACTTCATGAGGTAACGACCAAAAACAATTATCTTGGCCCCACCGAATTGCGTCAGATATACTCCGCGTCCCAAGTACTCTTTTCAAAGTCATTCCTAAATTCCCAGCAACTCGATGCGAATCGGCTTTATCAGTTCGAACAACGGCTGGGGTGGTGGCGAAAAGCTATTAAGCCATCTTATCAAAGAAATTCGAGATCAATCGCACAGCATTGCCCTGGTTGCAAGAAAGGAAAGCCCCATTGCGGCGTGGGCGTGCGAAAATCAAATCCAAGATATTTTTTATCAACGTGGCTACGGTCGCCATCCAGCCTACTTGATGAAACTGAGGAACTGGGTCGGGCATAACGAGCTCGACATCATTGTGCTGAATGATCCCCACGCGATCACCAGTGGTGGAATTGCAACCTGGGGATTGCCTACCACACGTATCGGAATGCGACATACGATTTTCCCGATTCGCTCAGCCTGGAAACATCGTTACCTAGTCGATCATGTCGCCTGCGTCTCTTCGGCGGCACAACGAGAGTGCATCGCAGCGGGGCTATCCCCAGAAGAGACCAGCGTGATCCATGGCGGCATCCCATTTCCAAAAGTGATGGCATCCGACTCAATGGACGCACGCCAGAATTTCCAAAATGAATCGAATCAACAATCCGAGCAACACATCCTAGCTGTTGGAAGCCTGCTTCCGGTAAAAGGCTTCGACGCGATAATCCGGTCAATCGCCGCGGGGATCCAAAGTGGACACCGTTGGCGACTCTGGTTGGCAGGTGACGGCCCCGAACTTGGCCAATTAGCGACCATCGCCAGAGAAGAAGGAATTGAAAATCGAGTTGAGTTTCTCGGTCAACGGGATGACGTTGCGACACTCCTCACCGCAGCAGATCTCTTCATCTCGGCGTCACACAGCGAGGGCCTCTCTCTGGTGCTGATCGAAGCAATGATGGCGGAATGCCCGATCATCGCGACGCCCGTGGGAGGTGCCCGCGAAGTGCTACGAATCCAAGAAAATGGCGAGTCACCATATGCGGAGATTTTTCAACCGTGTGACACCTCTGGTCTCACCAATGCGATTATCAACACCCTGAGAAACTCCGAAGAACGGACCTCAAAAGCGAGGCAAGCCAAACAATGGGCCGAGCAACAATTTTCAGCTCAGCGAATGGCGGACGAACACTTAGCACTGTACAAAAAACTAAGCGGATCAAAATCTTGACACTGGATTGAGTCCCCACCAAACGTCTTGATCAGACATCCGCAATTTTGCTGTAGCTTAAAAAAGCCACCATAATCCAAAGGGACGATGACCGAGAGCCACTGGCAACTCAAAACTCTGCATTGAGTTACACCAACATCACGCAGCGGCAAGTTCTAATAACGCAGCGCGGCCACATGCCGAGAAGTTTCGATCATTCTCTAAATACCATTGTCTGGCGCGTTTCCCCAACTCTTCCAGATGAGCATCACCCATTGCCAAGACCGCGTTGATATTTGCTTCCAGCGAACTGGGATCGACAACAAAATCTGTCCCAAGATTCCTTGCAATTGATCGGTTCCAGCCGACGAGCATACCCCGGGATGAATCAACCAATTCATTCATCGGTGGTGCATCTGTTGTTACCACCACCGCCTGGCATGACATGCCTTCAACGATATAGTGCCCCCATCCCTCCGACGAGGAAGGGCAAAGATGGATTCCATGCGTATTCTGCAAATGACGCAAACGATCGTCGTTCAAATATTCGCCGATCAAGTGAACGTTTTCGGGCACCACTTTCGGTGCGTTACTTGGATGCTGAATGAGAGTCAAGCTTGGCCAATGAGGATTCGCCCACCACAGATTCAACAGCGTGTCAGTTCCTTTAAGAGTACTTCGACCAGCAACATGGATGAAACTCTTGTAATTCCGTTGCACGTTGGGCAAGAAGCGATCAAATGAAGTAAAACCGATGAATTCAGCGTCCACACCAAGGTTTTCAAAAATCGTCTTAGCATGCATCGACTTACAGAACACTCGGTCAACACGACGCAGTCTTTTCAGATGCCTTGTAGGAAATCTTTCCTGATTTGGGATTAATACCCGACGCCCCGAACCACGCAGCCATGAGAAAGGAATTCTCTCAAAGAGAATGTTCCACCACCCGGGCGATTTGCCATGAGACTGAAACGACTCACGAAAAGGCACGAGCGAACGCACAGCATGACGCTCAACCGTTGCCTCCAAGGGTAACAATCGTCGCACAAGTTCCACGTCACGATCGAGCCCCACACCGTTACTTCGGGAGATAATCCGAAAACTAGGGGGGGATTCAGTGGCGTCGTTCATAGCATTAATAAACCTGTGCGGTGTAAGCTAATATCGTTTATACAGATTCCAAATCTACGACAACAGCAATCCCCCTTGATGGGCAAGGAACCTCTAAAAAGGGTCAACCCATGCACGTAAGAGAATTGCCAAAAAAGAATCCATCGCCGACAAGCAGCCTCGCACCATCAAACGCAAAGTATCCGCATCGGCCCCGAGCGTCCGGTAGCGAGTTCCTGGGCAACCAAGATTAGGCAGCCCATTACAATTACTCAAACCCGCTTCGCATTTCTTCAAAACCGGGCCATACGACGCAACATGCGGTAGCTAATGCGCACCAGACTATGCCGAGGAGACAGCCTCCCGGGGAAACAAACCGCTGATTCACAACAGGAAGTTCACGAATCGGTTGAGAAGAACCAGCACAGACGAGACTGTGAGCACATCGATCTAAGAATAGTGGTTGTCAACGGCTCGAAGTGCCTTTGGTGGGCACTCGACACACCATCCGCATCGGAACGACGTCCCGATTGCCCCAAGCGATAACGCGATTAGCGATGCGTTATAGTGATCGACGTTAATGTTCAATGGCAACGGGCAGCCGATAAACGGCTACGGTCTGCGATCGGGATCGCTCAACCTTCGACTTCAATACCCATGCTGCGGGCAGTACCTTCGATCATTCGAACCGCTTGATCAATACTTCGGGCATTGAGATCGGCCATCTTTTTCTCGGCGATTTCAGCGCACTGCTCGCGGGTCACCTTTGCGACCTTGTCCTTATTCGGAACACCACTCCCTTTGGCAATCCCAGCAGCCTGCTTCAACATCGAAGCTGCTGGTGGGCTCTTGGTGATGAAGTCGAAACTACGATCGTTATAGACCGTCACGATGACGGGGATCGGAGTACCGTTGTATTCCTTGGTTCGGTCGTTGAAGGCCTGGACGAATTGACCCAGATTTACTCCGTACTTACCCAAAGAAGTACCGACGGGAGGTGCCGGGGTCGCTTGCCCACCGGGAACTTGAAACTTTGCTTGACCGGTTACTTGCTTAGCCATGATTCGATATCAGTTTTCAGATGTCAGTTTTCAGATGTCAGTTTTCAATTCGCAACGCGGAAGATTTTCGCCGCCGAACAAGGGCTACCTTCCGTTCACGATTGCTACAGTGGTTCGACTTGCCAGTGATCCAGTTCCATCGGCACACTACGGCCAAAAATATTGATGATGACTGTCACGCGGCCATTCGCCTCGTCGACAGCATCCACGTCACCTTCCTGATTTTCGAAGTTGCCTTCTTTGACACGAACGCGATCACCAACCTTGAACGGGATCCCGATTTTGACTGGTGCTTCCTCTTCCTCTTCTTCCTGAGGCCGAGTGATGAAGCGTTCGATATCCGACGATTCCATGGGCATTGGTTTTCCAGCCGCCCCGGTGAAATCGCTGATCCCGCTTGTCTCGCGGACGAGGAACCAAGTGTCATCGTTGATCAGCATATGGGCCATGATGTACCCAGGCAGTAACTTCCGCTTACTGATCCGCCGCTTGCCATCGCGGGTAAACGTCGCCACGTCTTCAGTCGGAACAACGATGTCACCAAAGAACTCTTGCATCCCTTCCATCTTGACCCGTTTTCGCAAATTGTCAGCGATGGAATCTTCGCGATTGAAGGCAACTTTCAAGATGTACCATTCCATCTTGCCTGCCTCATCCGGCTCCGCTTTCTCGACTGCCGGCATGGCGGCTGCTGGTGGGGGAGCAGGAGGTGGAGGAGCGGGTGCGTCGTCGGTCGGAGCCTGCTCAGCTTGCTCGCCGCTTCCCTCGACTTCCAATACCGAATCATCGGACGTCTCTCCGACTGGTGACGCCGAGCTATCCTCAGCTACACCCTCGGTCGCAGCGGCCTCTGCTGACACAGATTCATTCGGTTGTTGAGCGTTATCGGGGGTTTCAGGTTGATTCACATTGTCACCGCTGACGGCACATTACAGGGGAGGAAAAACGGGCGCCGGATCGTGTTGGACGAACGACTAACTGTTGATACCGATGAAGCTGAACACCGTTTGCCAGATAATATCGAAGCTAAATAGCGCGATCGCGAGGAAAAAGATCGTGAACATCACAACGATCGATGCCCGCACCAACTCGTCCTTACTCGGCCAAGTAACTTTATTCATCTCGGCTTCCACCGCGATCAAAAAGTCTGCAAACCTCGGCCAGTTCACAACCCGAAACCCAAACCAGGCACCGCTGAGCAGCAATAAACCAGGCACCAAAACTGGCAGGTAGGAACTCCCGCTACCCGCAGAACCACGAAGGGTCGAGTGGAGAGCCCAACAGCCCATTCCAATCACGATCCAGATGGCCAAGCAGGTCAACTGACGAACGATCCGGCCTTGGTTCGGTTTGTAAACCGAGGCCTGGATAAGTTCCATGTACAACGGGGCACTGTTCGATCCGGCAAGATCTCGGGACACCGGCTTGCTCCTGCAAAAGAATCAAAGGTTCGACCGCCCATCCATGGCAATCGGTAAATCAGTCATCAAGCTACTGTCGGCATCGGCCGATGGCAGCCATGTTATCGCTTCATTCGTGGTGACCGCCACCCGCCTGCCCCGTAGGGCAGTAGGAGGGGCCAAGCACCGTCATCTACTCACACGAGCAGGGGCGGAGGGACTTGAACCCGCAACCGCTGGTTTTGGAAACCAGTGCTCTGCCAATTGAGCTACACCCCTGAGTATGGCTTCAAATTTGGTTTGGTCGAGATCTGGATTTCTGTTCGAAACCTCGATATCTCCCGAAACCGGTCTTTTCTTTCTAAACCCCGGTCTTTCTCTTTCTGAACCTTCGCCTCACGGTAGAACCGAACTCCATGCAGAGCCACGACCGCGAGCCTCGATCCTGAAATCGTACTTGAAAACCCTGAAAAAACCAATGACCAACGAAGACGTGGCTTCGCTGGTCATTGGTGTAAGTTCATCCGGTGGGACCCTAATCGAGGATCTTTGTCACAACGCCCGAACCGACCGTACGGCCACCTTCGCGAATCGCGAAACGAACACCGTCGTCCATCGCGATTGGTTTGTGCATTTCGACGGTCACTTTGACGTTATCGCCAGGCATGCACATTTCGGCACCGACCAAGTTGGCGGTTCCGGTGACGTCTGTGGTTCGGAAGTAGAACTGAGGTCGGTAACCGCTGAAGAACGGCGTATGACGTCCACCCTCATCCTTGCTCAGGCAGTAAACTTCGGCCTCGAACTTGGTGTGAGGAGTGATGCTGCCTGGCTTGGCCAGCACTTGACCACGCTGAATCTCTTCCCGCTTCACACCCCGCAACAGACAACCAACGTTGTCTCCTGCACGACCTTCGCCGAGTTCCTTCCGGAACATTTCGACACCGGTACAGGTGGTTTTGGTGGAATCTGGTGAGAGACCGACGATTTCGACTTCTTCGCCGACCTTGACGACACCACGCTCGACACGACCGGTCGCAACCGTCCCACGTCCTTCGATCGAGAAAACATCCTCAATTGCCATCAAGAATGGCTTATCGTCTTCACGAACAGGCTCTGGAATGTACTCGTCCAACGCGTCCATCAGATCGCCGATGCACTTATTGGCTTCGGGATCATCGGGCTTGTTGTAGGCAGGCAATGCCGAACCACGAATGACAGGAACGTCGTCGCCTGGGAAGTCGTACTTGCTGAGCAACTCGCGACATTCCAACTCGACCAACTCCAACAACTCTTCGTCGTCGACGAGGTCGCACTTGTTCAGGAAGACAACGATGTAAGGAACACCAACCTGGCGAGCGAGCAAAACGTGCTCTTTGGTCTGTGGCATCGGGCCGTCAGCGGCCGAGACGACCAAGATCGCCCCGTCCATTTGGGCGGCACCGGTGATCATGTTCTTAATGAAGTCAGCGTGGCCCGGGCAATCGATGTGGGCATAGTGACGATTATTCGACTCATACTCAACGTGAGCCACGGCGATCGTCACCGTCTTGGTATCGTCACGGACGGTTCCGCCCTTGGCGATATCGGAATAACCCTTCGCCTCGGCCATCCCCTTGGCAGCCTGGACGGCAAGGATCGCACCCGTGGTGGTTGTTTTTCCGTGGTCAATATGACCGATAGTCCCTACGTTGACGTGGGGCTTGGTCCGTTCAAAAGTTGCCTTAGCCATTTCTCATTCACCTGCACCTTACCGTGCCATTACCGACCCCGAGATACGCTCAGGACCGACCCAGAGGGACGACGACCGTGTTCACACCCACGGTTTGACCGCTGTCCACCCAGCCGCACTGGTCTAGCTCGTTCAACAAGTATCGAAACGAATTGAAAAACCGCGCATCCACAGTGGAACGCGGCATAAATACATTTTTTATTGCGTCGCCGAAGCATCAAGCACCCCGAGCGATTTCTCATAAGGACCTAAGTTGTCGCGGAAACTCGCCAATCTTGCAATCACAGGTTGCGAAAAAAAGCAAATCCAACCGCCCCACCGAACCGCCGCATGAACCAACTCGGATGATCCCAGCTGCCTGGCATTCATAAACCTGCCTCGGGAACGGACCCAAATCTGCAGCAACAGCTCATCACTTGCTCAAGAGCTGCTGATGGGACTTGAACCCATGACCTCTTCCTTACCAAGGAAGTGCTCTACCACTGAGCTACAGCAGCTTGCTCGAAAGCAAAAGCGGGTGAAGGGAATCGAACCCTCGTATTCAGCTTGGAAGGCTGCTGCTCTACCATTGAGCTACACCCGCGAACGAGATGAAACCGGCGAGTCGGAGCGGTTAAAACGACCACTCCCAACGCCAAATCTCAACGTTCTCAACTCGAAATGGGGGCTACAGGATTCGAACCTGTGAAGGCTAAGCCAACGGATTTACAGTCCGCCCCCTTTAACCACTCGGGCAAACCCCCCAATAGATCTCTGTCTGTTTTGGTTAGCTGACCGTGTCACCTCGACTTGGCTGAAACTACTCGACTCGCCTAACCAACGAGTTTGGCAATCTTACAACTTTTTTCCAAGAGAGCCAGCGGAGGGATTCGAACCCACGACCGGCTGATTACAAATCAGCTGCTCTGCCAACTGAGCTACGCTGGCTGACCGGCAGGTAAAAACCCGCAAACGGAAGACAACCAAAGCTTGGCCCTCGGAAGGGCAGAGTGTAGTGATCCGACCATATCAGACAAGACGGATTTGGCAAAATTCGGTTCACTCCTTCCCCTCGCTCCTACAAACACGAGTCAAACGAGCCGCCTGGCGCTCAAAAACTGCCCCATACCGGCCCAGCCCGGCGAGCGACGCGGGTTGCAGCCCGGCGAGGCAATCGACGGCCAAAGACATTCCAAACAGAGGCTATTTGCCGGCCGACCTGATTCCCCCACCAGCCGCCCCGGCGTGATCCCCGACCTGACCGAGCAGCTTGATCAACCCAAGTCTTCAATCGCAGCGATGAAATCTCGCATCGTCTGAAACCTCGCTCCCGGTCGCTTCTGAATTGCCTTCATCACGACTTCATCAGCACCTGCGGGCATTTCTCGGTCCGGCGAACGAACACTCGGTGGCTCCGGATCACGAAACTTGATGTTTTCAAAAGTCTCATCGATATTGCGGCCGCGAAACGGCTCACGAATCGCCAACAACTCGTACAAGCAGACCCCCGCGCTAAAAATATCGGTTCGCTCGTCGATCCCCCGATTTCCTTCCACCTGTTCGGGCGACATGTACAGCGGCGTCCCTGGTCGCTGACCACCGCCGGTGAGCGTTTGCAACTGCGAGGATTCCTGCTCTTGCTCGGTTCGCAAAACACTCATTCGAAGCGAGTCGGTATCGTCGGTATGCCCCCAGACCTTCGCGACCCCCCAGTCCAGCAAAATCACTTCGCCAAAATTCCCGACCCAAATATTCTCCGGCTTCACGTCCCGATGGATCACCCCCCGGACATGCGAGTAAGCGAGCGCCTGACAAGCATCGATTAGGATGCTCAAACGCCGCTTCACCGGATAAGCCTTAATGGTCGCCTCATCCCCGGTCGCAATTCGTTTGATTACTTCAAAAAAGTTCTCACCTGAAATCCGCTTCATAACAAAGAAGATCCCATCTTGTTCGTCGTTGCCGACGTCATAAACCGGCACCGTATTAGGATGCTGCAACTGAGCCGTGACGCGGGCTTCCCGCAGCAACCGACGACGCTCTCCGCGGTCATTGCAACATTTCGGCAGTAACGTCTTGACCACCACCGTTCGACCGGCGATGGGATCAAAACAAGAACGCAGCAGCCCATTCCCGCCACGACTCATCTCACGAAAGTTGCGATAGCGTTTTAGCCCCGGAGCAACCTCTCGAGGAAGATCCGGGTCTGTGCCACTGAGAAGAATTGGTTCGCTTTGCATAGCGATCAGTATAAAGCACGCCCACTCCAACGGGGATCGCCACAAGGATCGCCGCAGTGGCCAAAATGAAGCTCAGCACCAGCCAGCTAAACCCCTTGCAAGCGGGCGGCCGCGATAAACAAAAAGACCGGCTCCATTCAACAAAAAAACCCGGCTCCGCATGACGCGAAGCCGGGCCTTCATTTCAAATGCTAGTCTCACTGCCTAGGCAGGCTGCGGGACATCGGCTGTCTTGACCGTCGTGATAATCGCACTGGCAACCATGTACGGATCGGCATTCGACGCTGGACGGCGGTCTTCCAACCACCCCTTCCAGCCATGCTCTACCGTGAAGACAGGAATCCGGATCGAGGCACCCCGATCTGAAACACCATAGCTGAACTTGTCGATCGATTGCGTTTCATGCAAACCGGTCAAACGCTGGTCGTTGTCCGCACCATAAACATCGATGTGATGCTTGATACGAGGCTCGAAGGCCTGACAAACCGCATCAAATACAGCCTGATCGCCACAAGTACGCAGAAGGGTGTTGGAGAAGTTGGCGTGCATGCCACTGCCGTTCCAGTCACCATGTACCGGCTTGCAGTGCCAATTGATGCCCATGCCATACTTTTCAGCCACACGCTCCAGGAAGTAGCGAGCAACCCAAATCTGATCACCAGCTTCCTTGGCTCCCTTGGCGAAGACCTGGAATTCCCACTGCCCCATCATCACCTCAGCATTGATGCCTTCGACATTCAGGCCGGCTTCTAAGCACAACTCCAAATGCTCTTCGACGATTTCACGGCCGACCGCCTTGCCCGCGCCAACGCTGCAGTAGTAAGGCCCCTGCGGACCAGGATAACCCTCAGCCGGGAAACCAACCGGCTTATTGATTTCCGGATCCCAAATCGTGTATTCCTGCTCGAAGCCGAACCAGAAATCGTTGTCGTCGTCCTCAATTGTCGAGCGACCGTTGCTTCGATGAGGCGTGCCATCGTGATTCAGCACTTCACACATCACCAAGAAACCGGTGCCCAATCGAGCCGGATCTTCGCAAACGAAAACTGGCTTGAGCAAACAGTCAGACGATCCACCAGGAGCCTGCTCGGTCGACGAACCATCAAAACCCCAAACCGGTGCGTCTTCGACCTTACCGCTGAAATCGTCGACAACCTTTGTCTTACTTCGCAGGCTCTGGGTGGGCTGATAGCCGTCGAGCCAGATGTATTCCAACTTGCACTTGGTCATTAAATCGATTCCCCCTAGTGAATCTGAAAAACGAGTTTGACCGCGGTGAACTCGACCCACACGGGCCGCTCAATGGGTCACCCACCGCCGGTTTCAATTTCCTGCCTAACTAACTGAATCCCACCATCGGAAACCCAGTCCGCTCCCTCCACGCTGACTGGCTACCAAGAGCCTCCATCGCTCCACGATCACTCTTCCGCTCTTCGGGCACTCCTAAGTGCCCTCTCACTCCACGCCCCGAACGCCGCCGATCGAGGGCTTCGCGGGACGGAAGCCAACCAGTCACATTCAAAATAACTAATTCTCGGAGCAGCGAAAGTGGTTTTAGTAATAACCACCAATTGACAAAACAAAGGCAGACCGAGATACCACCTTAGGCGGCATTAAGGGCCTGCTGGCTGCCTTAGAGCAAAGCCATCCCCACATTGACCCGACTTGCCTCGTCAGGCAGCGCCCATCAGCCACTACGGGGACTGAACGACCTTGCTGTTGGCGTAGCCCAATCGGCACGCTAACACCTGAACTGGCTCACCTGGGTCAACGATTGATCCGGTATACAACCGCCAACTGCCCCATCCGTCTCCCTGCTGGACCCGATAGACAAGCGAGGCCCCATCAGTCGGACAGGCGAAACTCAACCGGCCACCACTCAAGTCGATGGTGGGCGGCTCCGTCTGGGGCGTCTTGCCACCTGGCTTCATCTCTTCCATCAGGACTGCCTCGGGAACCAAGCCTGTATCCCCATATTGCTGTTGAAATGATTCGGTCGCCGTCCTCATTCGAACCAAACGGTCGGCGTACTGCGTTTGGCTGGCCAGATTATTCAGCTCCCACGGATCTTTGAGCGTGTCGTAAAGCTCCTCGATCGGCTTGGGAATCTGGAACCAATTCGCTTGACCGCCCTGCAATTTCCCGGCAGTCGCTAACCGCCGCCAATCTTGCATGGCAGGCATTTCATCCATGTAGTCCAGCCGCTGGGCATAGGTTTTGTGCGGTTCATAATTCCGAATGTACTTCCAGCGGCGATCGCGGACTCCTCGCTGCAGTTCGTAAACCTCATCCATTCGATCACGGTGAAAAAACAGATAGGGCGGCTCGTCCGCCTGCTGGTCACCGACCAGCAGGCGGCCTTGCATGTAGGCGGGCACATCGACTCCCGCGACAGCAAGCATGGTGGGCGGAAGATCAATCACATTGACCAAATCTTCACGAACGGAGTCCGCATTTAACTTACCTGGCCAACGCATGACCATCGGGATCAGGGTACCAGTGTCGTAAATCCATCGCTTTCCGCGAGGCATCCCCATGCCGTGATCGCTCCAGAAAACAACCAGCGTATTGTCGGCTAAACCATCGTCCTCAAGCCGCTGCAAGACCTCACCCGCCATCTTGTCCATCAGGGTGATATTGTCGTGATACCACGCCCAGTTTTTTCGCGTAGCCGGCGTATTGGGCAGATACTCCGGCATCGTGTCGGCAACCTTGACGGGGTCACGCTTGTTTTCCGCGCCGATCGCTTCGATCACTTCGGCATGACGTTTCTCGCCATGCCGAATCTGACTTTCGTGACAAACAGTGATGTTGATCACAGAAAAGAACGGCTGCTCCGGATCGGATCGTTCTCTCCAATCCTGATGCTTGTTTCCCTGTCGATCCCAAATACTCGGAGTCGGCTCGAATTGATAATCCGTTTTGCTGCGATTCGTGGTGAAGTACCCAGCAGCCCGTAACAATTCCGGAAAAGCTTTGACCTCCGGCGGGGGAATGATACGACTCCGCATATGCTGCGAGCCAATCGACGGTGGGTACATTCCTGTGATGACGCCGCTGCGGACGACGGCGCATACCCCAGCCGGCGTGAAAGCTCGATCAAAACGAACCCCCTGAGCAGCCAGACGATCCAGGTTGGGCGTGATGGCGTGGGGATCGCCGTAGCATCCCAAGTTGGGCGAAATATCTTCGCAGCTAATCCAAACAATGTTAGGACGATCATCCGCCTCGCCGACAGAGACAAGCGAAGCGAAGAAAAACAAAAAGGCGAAGATGATCGATCGATTCATGGTTTGCAAATCCCAGGAGCATTCAAAAAAGTTGGGCAAGCAGCCCTTCGGCTGTGGACAACGGTCGTTGTGAAATCTTGCTATGGAGACGACGCCTGAACCTTTCGCAGCGCATTCTTGGCCGCTCCTCCAATGTGGTAATCACCCCCTTTGACACCAGGTCGATGCCGGTCGTAGATCTGCTGCAAGGGTTCGATTGCTGCGTCTGCAGACGGGCCGAGCTGCCCGATCAATTCCGCCGCGCTGCAGGAAGTCCCGCGCTCAGGATATTTCAAACCCTGAATCAACAACGGCAAATGCTCCTCCAACAGGCCTTGCCGGCACAATGCAAAAGAAGCCGCCATTTGGACAGCGAAGGAAGTTTCGTCGCCAGCCAATTGCTGCAACCGCTGCTGCGTAGCCTTCAGAGTCCCTCCACCAATCCGCCCCAAGTGAACCGCTGCGGTATAGCGAACAGCCGCATCCTGATGATCCAATGCATCCCGTAGCGGCTCGGCTGCAGAAGCCCCGAACGCACCAAGTGACTTGACCGCCCGCAGTCGAACCACACGATCCTCGTGATCCAAATCGATGGCATATTGCTGAACCGTCCGACCGGCAACCGTCGGTGGCCCCACCTCTACAGGCAGTTCCACCCCAAAAGCCACAGTCGTCAAAGAAAAAGCAGCAATCCAGAAGGCAACAAGCGGCTGATACATAAGAATCGAGGTCCGTGAAGGTGATGCGGCTATGACGGGGAGCAAACCTCCGGTCTAATAACGGCTTGTAGTTTACCTCGACGGAGCGACAACGGGGCCGATGAGGCGGGAGACAACGCAACGAGGCGCGAGGCAGCAGTTCTGGTCTGACGCGGGATAACAGTTCTGGTCTGACGCGGGATAAGTGAAGCCACCCACTAAAAACCGAAACCACAGCTCTGGCGATCGATATCACCACCCATCGTCTCCGCGAAGTCAAAGCAGGATTGCGAAACACATAAAGCAAAAGAAGTGACAACATTTCGCATCCCAAGTGGGGTCAATGCACTGTCTGGCTGACCGCAAATGCTGATATGAAATCGAAATCCGACAGACCGCCCAAACTGCTGATAGTTTTTAAAAAGAACCGATCCCAAGGAAGCATAAGGAATCAATCATGGCAAACGACCCCTTCGAAGCAACTTCGGCGGCGACCAACCAGATGGAAACGGCCCCAGCGAAGAAGGGCATTCGCGGATGCCTCATCGGATGCTTTGTGGTCAGCGGCTTGGTTTTGCTGACCTGCTGTGGCGGTGCTTACTTCGCGATGAATTTTGGAAGCCAACAAATCGCCAACGAGATCAAACCGCGTTTGGCTGGAAACCCCGCAATCGAAGAACACATCGGGGAAGTCGAGTCCCTTTCCCTGGATCTAATCCGAACCTACACCCAGATGGCTGAAGCGCAAAGGAAGGACGATAACAGCACCGGTGTTCTGATCCTCCAAGTCAACGGCAGTAAGGGCAGCGGGGAAATCCACTTAAACCTCGACGAAACCAACGAAGTTAACTTCGACAGCTGCACACTCGTTCTGCCGGACGATTCCCGCTATCCGGTTGACCTGTCGTCCGCAGGCGATGACAACGGCTTTGATGTAGACGACCTCGACATGAACTTGGACGATCTAATTGATTCAGGAGAGAGCGTGACCGCTCCACCAAGCTTCGAAACACCGACCGGAGCCGATCCGCCCAATTAAGAGACGATCCCTCATCAAACCACCACCGCGACAGAAACAAGACAACAGAGCCGCGGTAATTTCAACGGATGTTTTGACACACGAAACGTGACGTCCCCGTCGCAAAGCGAATGTCGGGTGAGGAAGCCATACCCGGCATACCAGCCCCCATCTCGTGACAGCCCAGTCAAGCCAGCCGCTGCAACGTCTCGCCATTCATCCACCCATTTCCGTACTTTCCATTCGCGATTCCAATCACAACAGGCGATTGGAATACACCACGCTTTCCCAACGAGAACCCAATGAAAGTTGCAACCTTCGAAACCGACAAAGGCACCATCCGCATCGAATTGTTTGATGACAAGACGCCCAAAACAGTCGAAAACTTTGAAACGCTTTGCGGCAAAGAGTACTACGACGGCCTATCCTTTCACCGTGTGATTGACAACTTCATGATCCAAGGCGGTTGCCCGGAAGGCACCGGCAGCGGTGGCCCAGGCTACAAGTTCGAAGACGAATTCCATCCAGAGCTCCGTCACGACGGACCGGGAGTCTTATCGATGGCGAATGCTGGCCCCAACACCAACGGATCGCAGTTTTTCATTACACACCTCGCAACACCTCACCTAGACGATCGCCACAGCGTCTTCGGCAAAGTTTTGGAAGGACAAGACGTGGTCGATTCGATCGTTCAAGGTGACAAGATGATTACAGTGCGAGTCACCGAAGAATAAGCTGGCGGGTTTGATGGGCTCACTCAGCGGTACTTCTACCGCTGGGCCCGATTGGATTGCCGAACCGACCGGAAAGACCGATGAAGTCGACCCCCGTGCAATCGCTGGTGACAACTTGGCTAGTCGGCGGTATCACCGGCACACTGCTGATTGCGCTGACTTCGCCACTGTTTGTTCGCAGCTACGCGCCGCTTCAAGCCGACACGGTGCGTCGCGTCTGGACCTTACCAGCAGGGCAAACCTACCGCTGGCGAAGTGAGGGCTATGCCAACACAAGCATTGGCCCTCACGGGATGCCGGGGCGAACTTCCCTGAATGGACCTAAAAACAACACTGGTTCTAAAACAAAGACTGGTTCTAAAACAACTACAGGCCTCGACAACAAAGCGGATGCTTTCGCTTGGGGAACACGACTCGCTCTGTGGGGTGATTCTCAAGCCGAAGGGGTTTGCGTCACGAACCAACAAAAACTCTTCGCTCGCATCGAAGCGCAATCCGATCAGCGGGTTGCTGTTCTGCCACTCGCCCGCAGTGGCGAAGATGCGGCCGACTGGGTGACACAAATACCACTTGTCGAGCAGCCCTTTAAAATCGATGCCCACGTCCTGCTGATCGTTGACCTTCCCGATCTGGCATTGGCGGTCAACGCACCCGTACCAGCACCGTCGAATGCGGATGCCTCGGCAGCCAACTCGGCACTCGCCGCTCGATTGCCAGCCTTCATTATTCAAGCGGCTCGTCACCTGCTGACCGAATCGGATGATACGACTCGACGTAAACTGCGGTTCCGAATCGGCCCTGTGGCGGAAACCTCCACACCCCACCTTGCGAACTCACCGGCGATCGAACAACAGCGTGATGAGCTTGACTGGCGGCCACCACTTCGTGCGCTCCGCCAATCGACCGACCGACCCATCGTGATTCTTTACGCCCCCAAAGTGCCACAGATCATTGGCGATCAAATGGTAGCGTCTGACCCGATGGCCGAATCATTCGCAGCGATGAAACCGGTTGCTGAATCACTAGATATCCGAGTGATCGACGCCCGACCGCTGCTACTCGACTCTGCATTGGCTGGCGATTGGCCACATGGATTTCAAAACGGACAGATCGGCGCTGGCCACCTGAATGCCTGTGGCAACGACCTACTGGCATCGCTGCTGGTCGATGCAATGAAACAAACCAACAAGTGAGGGGATGCACCATCGATGCTGTTCACTCAACTTGAGTTCCCGATCTTCTTGATCGCCGTTCTGATCTGTGTCTGGCTGTGTCGAACACACACCGCGCGGAACAGTTTGCTGTTGGTCGCCAGCTATTATTTCTACGCCTATTGGGACTACAGGTTCTGCGGTCTGTTGCTGCTTTCAACGGTGG
The DNA here is from genome assembly GCA_049602075.1 of Rubripirellula sp. Lineage (GTDB taxonomy): Bacteria > Planctomycetota > Planctomycetia > Pirellulales > Pirellulaceae > Rubripirellula. Next base: position 203,872 of record JBMYRF010000009.1, on the reverse strand, counting down.
TTGACTTTGTTGTGGCAAAGCAGATGTTCCGGGCACGGACGACTTCAACGCGACGAAGCTTGTTGCTAATTAGCTTAGCTGTGAATCTAGGTGTGCTGGGTTTTTTCAAGTACTTCAACTTCTTCATCGATTCCGCGCGACCGTTGCTCGAATCGATTGGGATGAGCGGGCAAACGCTGCAGATCATCTTGCCCGTTGGTATCTCTTTCTACACATTCCAAACGCTCAGTTACACGATCGATGTGTACCGCGGTGTGCTCAAGCCGGTCAATCGTTTTCTAGATTTTGCGCTGTACGTCGCGTTTTTTCCGCAATTGGTAGCTGGCCCCATCGTGCGTGCCCGCGAATTGTTGCCACAACTGGCAACAGTCCCAGAGTGGTCCGGACGACGATTCTATAGCGGTGCTCAACAGATTTTGCGTGGAACCGTCAAGAAGATGCTGTTGGCAGATCGGCTTGGCGAAGCCGTTGACATCGTGTTTGCGAGTCCAGATTTCTACGATGGACCAACCCTGTGGTTGGCGGCATTCGCTTACGCTGGCCAGATCTATTATGACTTTTCCGGCTATAGCGACATCGCGATTGGCGCCGCGAAGATGCTGGGCTACCGCTTTCCGATTAACTTTCGCCATCCCTACCTGGCATGCAGCACGGCGGAGTTTTGGCATCGGTGGCACATGACACTCTCACGTTGGCTCAGGGACTACCTTTACATTTCACTCGGTGGTAATCGCGTCAGTTCGATCGTCACGTACCGAAACCTAATGATCACCATGACGCTGGGTGGCCTCTGGCATGGCGCAGCCTGGACCTTCGTGCTATGGGGTGCCTGGCATGGAATGGCGTTATCCATCCAACGATGGATTGCCAATCACACCCGTCGTCGACCACCGGCAGCAGTGGGCTGGGCATTGACGATGGGGGTGGTGTTGTTGGGATGGGTCCTGTTTCGCAGTCCCGACCTATCCATCGCTAAAACGATGCTGATCCGAATGGCAACCCTCGCTGATGGAATCGCTTGGTATCCACCACTGGCGTTGCTGGCACTTGGCTGTTTGCTGGTGGAACATGTTGCGTGGCGAACTCGACTGCGAAAAGCGATGCGATTGCCCATCAACGCCTGGTATTCTCCGATCGCAACAACCGTCATGGTCTGGGCGCTGCTGCTTTACGCACCACGCGGGTTTCGGCCTTTTGTCTATTTTCAATTCTAGGCCTATTTTCAACTCTAGGGCCCAAACAGAAGAAGGGCTGGCACCAGCCTGCAAAGCGACGATCACACAACTGACTTCGATCACCGCAGCGAATCGATGCTTTCAGTTCTTCTTGACGTGGATGACTTCCCAATTGATTTGATGATCGACCGTAGTGACATTTCGGTAAGCCAACCACAATGCGACAACAATCCCGATCGCGATCGCAGCGGCGATCACAAACATGATCATGACCTGATACTTCACCGCTTCAATCGGTGGCGTCCCCGCCAATAATTGACCGGTCATCATCCCGGGAATACTGACAATCCCCGCGACAGCCATCGTGTTGAGAATCGGAACCATCGCCGTCCGTGTGGCGATGGAAAATACACCTCGACAAGTCTCCCACCGCGTGGCACCCAAGGCCAAACTGGTTTCTAACTCACCGCGACGATTACGCATCTCGCCGAGAAAACGGTCGAGCCCAAGCGAAATCCCCGTCAAGGAATTACCAAGCACCATTCCCAGCATGGGAATCAGGATGGGTGGGCTATACCATGGATCGGGGCGAACGATAGCGAACACCGTCACCAAAGTCACCAGCCAAGAACTCAACCAGACCGAGGAAACGGCATTCAAATAAATGCCCGGATATCGGTGATCGATCCGTCCAACCGCCGAAGCCCCAGCAATGACTGTCATCACACCGGCCAAGCCTAGAACCGGCGCAGCAGTTGCCAAAGCAAATATCTGTTTCAACACGAGCCCGAGAATAATCAATTGAATGGTCATTCGCACCGAGCTCCAAACAATCCTGCCAGCCATCCCCAGCTGTAATCGAACCGACACCAGTGCATTGATCGCCAACAGACAAGCGGCGACGCTCACGTCCAGCCAACTGATCGCGATGTAGGAATCGGAAGGAGGCATCAGTCCAAATTCTTCGGTGAGTGGGTTGGTTGCTTCACCAGCTAGTTCATTCGTCGACTAGATCGCTTGATCCGTCGGGGCTCAGCCTCGATCAGCAGAGATTACTTTCCACAGATGGTTAACTCATACCACCGGCCATTGGAACCGCACACCAAAACCTCGCGAATCGTCAGCCGATCTTACGATCCACCGACGCGCCCCGCATTTACCTGAATCACTCTGGTTGCGACACGCTGAATTTGCTGCTGATCGTGACTGACCCACACGACGGCGCGTGACACATCGCCGGCAAGCCATTGCTTGACACCCGTTTCAATCCCTTCGGTCGCAACGGCATCGAGCGAAGCTGTCGGTTCATCCAACAATAACACAAGAGGCGACAAGGTCATTGCTCGGACGAGGGCCGCGATCTGCTTTTCTCCACCACTCAGTTGATCGGCAGGCTGATCCAACATCGATGCCGTTTTGCCAAATTGAACGAGTTGCGATTCGGCCTGCTGCCAATCTAACGGTTGTTTTGATGACTGGAATTGAAAAATGTGCTGCAGATCTTCACGAAGCGTCGGTTGAACCACAACCGACTGTTGCGAAACGTAAACGACACGCCGGCGGTAAGGGGGAATATCATCGCCACGAACAGCGTTCCCCTGAAAAAACAACTCGCCCTGGTCCATTGGATCGAGTCGAGCGATTGCCCGCAACAGCGTCGACTTCCCGCTGCCGCTGGGCCCCATCAAACCGATACATTCACCTGCATTGATCTGCAAAGTGACTCCATCCAAGATCACCCGTTCCGACTCGGCGTCACGCCGTCGGAGGTCATGCGCTTCGATCATTGGAGAAGAATTCAAAGAGGGATCCTTAGGAGCGTGGCTTCAATCCGTTCGGCGTCGCCACAGCGGAGCGAGGATTTTCCGGCCAGTGATGCTTGGGATAACGACCGCGCAAGTCTTTGCGCACCTGCGGATAGGTTGAAGCCCAAAAATTTTTCAAATCCTCGGTAATCTGCTGTGGACGATAATTTGGCCCCAACAACTGCAATTGCACCGGCACCCTTCCGCCGGCAACACGCGGTGTTTCTTCCCAGCCAAAGAGTTCTTGAATTCGCACCTTCAAGACTGGCTTACCGCTGGCATAATCGAGCATAATCGAGTTGCCGCTAGGCACTTTCAGGCGGACAGGAGCATTCTGATCGATCTGCTGCAACTGCTCATAAGCGTAACGTCCCCGTAGATAATCCCGCCAGGGCGCATCAGCCACTTGCTTCATGCTCGTCCGAGTTCGACACAATTCACGAAGTGTCTCTTCAATCGACGATTGGTCAATTGGTGGCAAGTCGAGTCCTGGCATCCGGTCGCAAAGAAATCTTACGCGTTGCAAAAACGAATCGTCCGCCGATTTTTCGCTTGGAACCACCACATCTAACCGAGCAATCGCGTGTTGAAACAAATGCTCGGCAACCTCTGGCCCGGGCTGGCAGGCAACCGGAACCTCCGAGATTCGCAGATCATCAATGTATCGCCTTCGCCGAGCCACAACACTTTGCGATGTGTCATCAAACGCGAATTCATCTACAGTGCGAATTCGCTCCTCATCGATCCAGCATTCTTCGATGGGAATCGCCGCGCGAACCGTCGCCTCAGGTCGACCGCCACTGGAATCAACATTGATGCAAAGCAACAAGTCAGAGTCTCCCGCTGACAATTGAACACCAGCTCGAATCCCACGACCGCCAATCATGACACCGCGATCAGAACCTGGCTCCCTGCGTCGGGCGATTCGATCAGGATAAGCAGCAAGAAGTGCTCGCGACAACGATTCTGGCGAACCCGCCACGGCTTTGCCACTGGCTCCGTTTGGAACAAGCCGTTCAATTTGATTCGCTACCCGCGTCACGTTTCGAGCGGCTTCGAGATTACCATCCACGCTTGGATCTGCCGCGATCAGATCCTGCAATTGCTGCAACCGATCCAGCAGATGGGGCGACCCGTTCTGTCGACCTGAACGAAACGGATCACGCTCGGTGAGCAACGCAGCGATCATCGCGGCCGACGAAGTCACTCCCAAGCGTACGGATTCGACCATGAAACGAGCCAATCGTGGATGCAAGGGAAAACAGAGCATCTCTCGACCACGATCGGTGATGGTGTTGTCAGGACCAACTGCCCCAAGTCGCTGCAACAATCGAATCGCATTGTCGACCGCTTCCCGAGGTGGTGGGGTCAGCCACGGAAAATCGAACGGATCACGCTCGCCCCATTCCGACAGCATCAGAATCGCGGCACTCAGATCAGTCCGCTCGATCTCAGGTAGCTCCTGGTCACGACGACTACGGTGCATCGCGGCTGGCCACAACCGATAACAGCGACCGGCCTCGACACGCCCCGCCCGGCCTGCGCGCTGATCGGCAGCAGCTCGTGAGATCGGCTCGATCTGCAGCTTGGGAAGACCAACGCGGGGATCGAACCGCATCACCCGTGCCAAGCCACTGTCGATCACGGCAGTCACCCCCGGAATCGTCAACGAGGTCTCAGCCACGTTCGTCGATAAAACAATCCGCCGACGGTTGGATTCTCGCAACACGCTGTCCTGCTGCTTCGCGGGCAAGTCACCGAACAGTTCGATCACTTCAACATGATCGGCAATTCCCTGCTGTTGGAGCAGGCGATTTGTTTTGCGGATCTCTCCTACCCCCGGCAGAAACACCAGCACATCACCGCGAGATGCTCCAAGTGCCTCAGGAATCACATCGGCAACTTGCTGTTGAACCGGTTGCTGCAAAACCGTTGGCGTGTGAATCACTTCGACGGGAAAAGCACGCCCTTCGCTTTCGATCGCGTTAGCATCACCGAGGAACGCCAATAACGGCGCGGGATCGAGTGTTGCCGACATCACGACGAGCTTTAACTCAGGACGAAACGTCTCACGAATCCTCTGCAGCATGCCCAACGCGAGATCCGCCTCCAAACTTCGCTCGTGAAATTCATCCAGCAAGACACACTGCACTTCCTCAAGCAAGGGATCGCTTGCGAGACGCCGCAACAGAATCCCCGTCGTCATCGCGATCAGCTGTGTCTGCGTGCTGATCCGCTTGTCGAATCGAACTTGGTATCCGATTTTGTCTCCGACCCGCGACCGATCCAATTCAGCCAAACGCCGGGCGACGGCTCGCGCCGCCATCCGTCGAGGTTGGACGAGCAGAATCTGTCCGCTATCGGCAAGACCAGCCTGCATCAAGGCGGGTGGAACACCGGTCGTCTTGCCTGCACCGGGTGGCGCACGAAGCACCACCGGTTGATCGCGAACAGCCGATTCAACCACTCGATCCAGAACGGCATCAATCGGTAGCCCATTCACGCTGTCATCTCAGAATATCGCGTGTTGTGTGAGGGGTGCATGACGATCGACCTCACACATCCCTGCTGCTGCGAAAAAAGAGCCATCTCATTCGCGGCAGATCATTGCTTGAGGTGAAGATCTGCAAAATCGAGGTACTGGGCCCAATCGTAATCCGTCACATCATGCTTACCGGTTCGCAAGTGGTACCCGATTGAGCCAGTCTTGATCGCCGAATCAGGAGCCGGCATTTTCGCAGGCGGATCACTGCCGCCCAAACCACTGGTTCCCAACAATCGATAGACGGGATCAGCATACAGGGCCGCAAGGAACTCACCCTTAGGATCGGCCCAAAGATCCTCGGTTGCACTAGCAACGTAAACGGCTCGAGGTGCGATCAGAGAAATCAATTGATGTTGGTCAACAGGACAAGCATCTTCGTTCTGATTGTACTGCAAGAAATTGGCACAGAACCAATGCGGAAAAGATGTGTTGATCCGTCCAACCGTCTCACCAATCGCACGACGCGACAAAGCCGCTCCGCCACAACCCGAATCGTTGCTGATCACCATTTTAAAACGTGGATCACTGGCCCCCGCCCAAAGCGACGTCTTCCCTAATCGCGAGTGACCAAAAACGGCGACCGCAGACCCATCGATGAGCTTATCCTGTTCCAAGTAGTCAAGCGCGCGACTGAGGCCATAAGCCCAGGCAGCAATACTTCCCCAACGCTCCTTCTGCGGAATCGATGCCGCTTGCTGCTCGAATTGTCCATGGACCCCATTCCCAAAACCATCATCAAAGTCTGGATCAATGTCACCGTAATAGATCGTCACTAACGCATAGCCACGGTCAATGATCGTTTCGACCGGCCACCGATTCGCAGCGACGCCGCGGGCCGCCTCGAGCGCCCGATTGTTTTTGACGGTTTCTTTTCGAGACCGCATCCAATTTTGATTTAATGCAATGGTCGGGTCGGGATCGACACTGTGATTGCCTTGAAAATTCAACGTCAAAAATGCTGGCACTGAATCCTCGACACCCTTCGGGGTGTAGATCAATAATCGCATTGCGTGAGCTTCATCCGCCGACCCGAAGCGAACATCAACCTCGCGCCGAATCGCTTTCCCCCCGATCGCATCGTCTTTTACGCTCACCAATCGGTGTGAAATTTCACAAGCCGGTGGTGCTGTCCCATAGACCTGAGTTGCAAACAATTGCAGCAATTCAGGGCGTCGCTTGGCAATCCACACCGCAGCATCGGTCACTGGCTCCCCCGCCTCAGTCACCAACGGATCGGGCAAGCTGTACGCTGGAATTTTTGACTCGTCATAGTTCGCAACAAACTTGCCCTGCGCATTCACCACCGGGGTAATCAGCAAGCAACCTGCTACAGCCAGCAAGGGAAGACGGTTCATGTTGGATTCCAAGGATAAACGGGAATTGAGAAAACGAATTCGAAGCGTGAGCGAGTCACCGCGGGCGTTTGGTTTCGCGCGGACTGTTCAGTGGGGAAACCGGTTGCTCAGCAAGTCTCTTAACGATTCACCAGTTGCCCTGCAATCGACCAGCTTTCCGCGATAGACCAGCTTTCCTGCAATCGACCAGCCTCCATCCGATTTGCGAGGCCTCAGGTAAACAGGGAACGAATCGGCTGCCCACCGTTGGTGATCGGAACGGGACGCTCACCATCGTACAAATATTCTGCCGGGTCGATGCCCATGGCATGATGAATCGTGGCGTGAAAATCTGGAATACTCACTGGCCGATCGACAATTTTTTTCGACAATTCGTCGGTGGCCCCATAAGCACCGCAATGCCGCAAACCGCCACCTGCCAAAACCATTGTAAAAGCCGTTGATTGGTGGCCACGTCCGCCACCCGCATCGAAACCGGCGGGGCGACCAAACTCCGTCGCGACGACAATCAAGGTTCGATCCAACAACTGCTTGGACTGCAGATCATCAATCATCGCAGACATCGCACGATCGAGTTGATCAATCAACACATGCTGCTTGAGTTGCCCTTGATTGTGTGTGTCCCAACCGGTGCCGTTAACGAAATTTAAATTATGCGAGACTTCCACAAAACGGACACCGCGCTGAACAAGTCGCCTCGCTAACAGGCATCGTTGACCGAACTCGGTTCCATAGCTCTCGCGAAGCTGGTCACTTTCGCTCGCCAAATCGAACACGTCCATAAATTGTGGTCCAGCCAAACGACGGCTAGCCAAGAGTGCTTGATCGTACGATTGAATCGAGGGGGCCGACTTGGTTCTCTGGCCGGCGTTTAGTGTATCCCGCAGCGTATCCAATAACTCGTTGCGGCGTTCCAATCTTGCGGAACCAACCATCGGCGATGGACTCAAACCCGCCGGCCCCGACTCGGTATCTGTTAAATAAAGATAGCCATCCTTCGCTCCCAAGAAACCGGGCCCGCGTGTCACGTTTGGGTACCCAATCATCACGTAGGGCGGAATCCCTTCGTCGGCGATGCCAAGTTGATTGGCAACGACACTACCGATCGAGGGGTAGCGAAGGGTGCCACTGACCGAGCGTCCCGTGTGAACTCGATTCACGGCAGCTGCGTGTTCGTCAATTACATCGTGATGCACGCTCCGCAATGCAGTGACTCGATCCATCCGCTCAGCAACGCGAGACAAGTGCTGGCAAACTTGCACGTCTTGGACGCAGGTATCAATAGCGTCGTAATCGCTACCCGCTTTGCGAGTTTTGGGATCGCCACGCCGCTTAGGATCGAACGTATCGATCTGCGCCATCCCGCCACCGAGCCAGATAAAAATACATCGGTCGGCCTGACTGGCCGAAAGCGCGCCGTTCGATTCAGTGGCCTTCGCCCGCGCCGCAAGCACCGTAGCAGAGGTCGCCAGAAAGGATCGCCGATTGACTTGATTCCACGGCATAGCAGCCCAACGCTCCGCTTAGGGAATGAACAAAAACTCGGGTGTATTGACCAACGCCCAAACGACATCTTCCAACTGATGCCGCCAAGCAGGCTGCAACAATCGGCTAGGCATTGGACCGGCACGCAACCGTTCCGCCTGCCGCAATCGCACTTCGGTCGCGACTGGATGCAAATGGTTCGCCCAGCTGACATTGGGCTCGCGAATGGGCGTTTCCGGCAATAACGGCATCTCCAAAACACGCCCTTCAAAACCAGGCCGCAGCACGGCAGAAAACTGCGTTCGCTCGCTGGCCGTCGGCTGCCGCGTCAAAAAACGTTCAAATAAACGTGATACCAATGCATCTACCGATTCGGCCGCAATCGCGTCACCTGCTACGTGATCGCCGTCAGCCACAATCGTCAATTGGATGCTCAATAATCCGTTGGCTAAGACACCAGGCTGAATCACATTCGGTTCGACCTGCCGGTGGTTGGTCGGCTCTTGCCGAGATCCGGTCCAACCAAACGCCTCCATACACTCAGCGACTGCTGCTGCGCGAGGGAGTGACAGGGCAGGGCGGTCGCGTTCATTTGACAACGAAGTCAACTGCCACGCCCGACGTGGTTTTCCCAAATTATTTTGTGCCGTCGGCTTCATCCGCGCTTCCGGATCGAATGTCAGTTCATCGCAATTCATTGCTCGACCAACCACCGCATGCATCGAATCAACTAGCTGCTCAGCGGTCATCCGCCGCATTCGGGGCGCCGCGAAGCGACGTTTGGTTTCATCCCGTTGGATTGGAGCATCAATGGACTGTCGCTGGTAAGCATTCGAATGAAGAATCAATCGCGCGACATGCTTGAAATCGAAATCTGCGGCAACCAATTCTCGGGCCAAGAAGTCCAGCAATTCTGGGTGACTGGGATCAGCCCCTTCCCAATCTTCGACCGGCTCGACAATCCCTTGCCCCAACAACTGTTTCCACAACCGGTTGACGATCGTCTTGGCGAACTGCCGATTTTCAACCCGCGTGAGCTGATAAGCAAAACGATGGCGGGGATCCTCAGGCAACTGCTCGCTTGAGGCATCGGCAGTGTACCGATTCAAGGACCAACGGGGTTCGATTTGATCACCGGCCGCGATGCTTAACGTAATCAGTGACTCATTTGCTTCCTCACCGTCAAAGAACTCCGCGGGAACACTGCTGGTCACAGGAACTTTCAGCGGCTTTCGTTCCAACATAGCAGCCAACGAGAATAGATCTCGCTGAGTCCAATCGTGATAGGGCGCATCATGACATCGTGCGCACTTCATATTGACGCCAAGAAATGCGCTGGTGGCGACATGAGCCTTGGCCGCCATCGGCACATCATTTTCTGCGGCCATCGCGAATCCAGCGGAGCCACCGAATAACTTGCTACCTTCCATTTTCAGCAGCCCAGTTACCCAGCGATCAACCGCGACGTTATCACGAAGTTTGTCATAAAGGAACCAACGAAACGGTCCGCTATTGTTCAAACTCGGCTTGAGCACACTCGCGTTCTCGCCCAAAACATCCATCCAATAGGCGGTCCAATGACCGGCCCAGCGTGGATCTTTCAGCACAAGATCTATCACTTTCGATCGACGCTCAATCGAATCAGATGACAGTGATTCAAACGCCCGCAGTTCCTCTGGTGATGGCACAACACCGACACAATCCAAATACAGTCGCCGCAGGAATTGCCTATCTGAGGTGATGGCCGTTCTTTCATCCCAAGCATCGGCTCCCCGCAGACCCGCATCGACAAATTGGTCAATGACCTGCGAAGCCGGTTCGCTCTTGATTGCATCGTGCGTAAACTCGTCGCCTTCTAATCGGCCGCCTTCGACGCGATCATTCGGCAGTTCGATCGGGTCGAGTTGGCGAATGAACTGTCGAGCCTGTTGATGACGTTGCAGCCAAACGGCGTCTTCGGCCGCCGCTGACGCTCGACGCTGCCGATCATCGACGCGTTGGATCGCCGCTTGATGCTCACGCTCGTACTCGGCCCAATCTTCGTCGGTCAATGAGATCGCACGATCCAGGCTCAGTAGCTGCCACGCCTGGGAGTCGTCCGCACGGTAGGCGAGCGTAATTTCACCCGCTTCATAGCGATACCCCTTGCCTCCGATCATCGACTGCAAAGCCACAACCGTCGATCCTCCAGTCGTGCTGTGAGTGACGATCTCTTCTCGATGTCCAGGACGCAACGGCCGTAACCAGGGATCTGATTCGGTGTAGGGTTCAACCTCCCCATGACCGTTCGTATTCCCCAGATGCTTGGGAGTTTCAGCGACCAATTCGCTGCCGATCCACACCCGGGACAAGCCTCCAGCGCGAAGCATCCACTGCAACTCACCTGCCGGCAAGTCAATCTCCGCCATGGCAATCAATAGCGACGGCCCTTTCCAGTCACGTCTCACGCCATCCAGCGAGTAGGGAACAGGAACCTGCGAAAACCCGAATGCGGACTGGGTGTATTGAACCAGCGGCGAAGGCAAACGCGATGGCATCACCGAATTGCTGCCAACATTTTCGTAGAGCGTCACCGCAACGGCACCTTCGATCAGTCCGCCGACAGGCGGGGAAGGTGGATGCAATATCGCGATTCTCCGTTCAGCGTACTCCTCGACCGGTGTGATTCGTCTGGCAATCACGACATCGTCGATTGCACCCTGAAAAGACGAACCGGACGCGGCCCCCATCGAAGACCCGATCCAAACATCGTCGTCATCGACAACGGGCGGTCGCTTGGTTGGCCCTCCCATATCCCACGAACCACTCAATGAGTTTCCGTTCAGGATACCACGAATGCTCTCCGGCTCACCAAACCGATAAGTTACCGCCACATGATGCCACATACCGTCAAGTTGCATTCCAGATTTGCTGGTCCAACGATGCCAATCCCCAGGCTGTTCGTCAGTCCCCTGGCTTCGGAACAAGAAACTTAACGCGGCTTGACCACCAACCGATCGCAATCGCAAGGCGTAGTTCTGGTTGTTCTTCGGACCATCGCGATGTGTTCTGCCTTTCCCGACGACGTAAACATTCTGTCCAGAACTGATTTGATCCAAACGCACCCACGCTTCTAACGTAATTGGATCACCTTGCAGAAAGTCAAGCGAACCGTGCTCGGCATCATCGGCAATCCGAACGTAATCACCTTTACCATCAAGCAGCAAGGCGCGGTTGGAAACGGGCATGCCCACGTAATCCACACCACTCGGACCGATCGGTGACACGACCGCGTCACCCTGCAGAGAACCAGTGGACGCCGGCGATTCAAAATCCCATTGCCAACGCTCCGCCAACACAACCGCAGCGTTCAAAGCAAACAGGCAAGCGAACAGGAAACGCATGGCAATACGCAAAACAATGAGCCTCGATGGGGCAGACGAGTGCCGAAATTTAAAATCATTTCGCACAACGCAACCAAAAGACACGATCAATCAGATCCGCCGCATATTATGCGCGAACCAGGAAAGGATCGCAAAAATCGCCTCCTGCATGATTTGATCACGAGTAGCCTCACCCCAAAAAGCGTGCGAAAAGCTCCGGGAAGGCGGCCTGACCCGAGAATAGAACCCGCTAGTTAGGCGAAGAGCGGCTTCGGTGGTATCAACCAATCGTGGAATCGTTCGAGTCGATTCAGGAGATCAATTCGTGCAGGTGGATCAGCGATTTCCCGAGCCGTCCACCATAGTTTCCGGCACTGATTCGAATCAGGTTGGGAGTTTTAGCGGCGGCATGAATGGCATTCCGAGTCGCTTGCTGCAGCGACTCTAGATCTCGACCATTCAAAATGATTTCCATGATGCTACCGACCCCTTCTGGGACCTTCGATTTTTCACCGAGTTTTTCCTTCAGGGTGGGACAGTACTCCGCGTAGGTCGCGGCGATCAGAAAGTCATAACTGCTACCGGCCTTCGATCCACTCGCAGCGATTCCACCTGGAAAGGTAGTGATGACATCGGCGGTTTGGTCGACGGCCTCCGCAGCCCGCTCTGCCGCATCCAAAGCAACATCTTCATTACCCCCAAAGAACCATAAATTCCCACCCATCACACCATCGCGAAAACCAAACCGACTTGAAAGGAAAAATTCACCACCCAGAATCGGCACAACCCAGCCCTTTTGACCATAGCGTTGATCACGAAATTGATGACGGTCGCCAAACATAGCGACCTTCCGCCCGAGCTTGAAATAGTCCTCCGTGTCCAAGCGATTGAAGCACCGCGCAGAGGGACAGGTCAGCACGTTCTGACTGATCCTAGCCAACATCACTTTCTCGAGATGTCGCCGCCGGTTTTTCACAAATCGCGGGACGTGAAATTGGATCACGGCCCCAGGCCGGCCGTCGGGTGTGCCGCCATCGGCCGCTTGCTGCTCGTCGATCCACTGCGAGACGCCCGCTTCACAATCACACAAAATCGTGCTGGACGCATGCCCGACCACGGCCGCGACACAATGCTGCAACCATCGGGTGCTGCGAGCAGTGACAAGAATTTCTCCGTAAATACTACGAAAGCCCTCGGCGTAGGTATCGTCAACCAGTTCTTTCAATTCAATCGTCGTTCCAGTACTCATTCGCCACGCCCAATCCCTTCATAGACCTTTGCTTCTGTCACCACCTTGTCCATGAAGATGTCGTGATCCTGCATCGGTATCTCGTCAAACATCTGGCACTCAAACGCAAGTGCGATTAGGGGCGTTTCCGCTTTAGCGTTTTCGAGCAACTTATCGTAGTAGCCTTTGCCGTGACCTGTCCGCCCACCACGAGCATCAAAGGCAACCCCAGGCACCAAAATCAAATCCAATTCACTGACGTCGATACGTTTTGCATCGACACTGCGAAGATCCTCTCGGGGCTCCAGAATCTTGTACATCCCAGTTTCCAATTCATCCATGGACTGCAGATGAAACAGCTCTAACTCGCCATCGACACAGTAAGGAATCACGACATTCTTGCCACTTTCCAACGCTTGCGGCAAAGCGTGACGCGTGCGAGCCTCGGCGCGTACATCGACGTACCACATCACGCAGTTAGCCGCTTGGTACTCGGGCAAAGCAATAACACGCGCAGTGATCTGCTGACTCACTTCATCCTTATTCGTCTGATCCTTGCGAGCCGCATGGGCGAGTTTTCGAATTTCAGTTTTGCGTTCAGAGAGTTGTTCCATGCTCACGAAAAAATTCCTCAGGGTGACTGATGCTTCTATGCCAACACAGGTGATGACGATTTAAGCGATGATGATGTAGGTCAAAAGTGATTACAAAACAGGTTTACAGTTGGGCAAACCTCGCCGCTGGCTCGGTCCATAAATCCGAATCCACAGGTTCATAGGTGGCAGTTTCGAAACTTTCACGAACAACCTTGCGGGCCGCGTCGATTGAATCGAGGCTGCCGGTCCCCATCATTTGCATTAACACATTTCCAATCGCTGTCGCTTCGTCTGGTCCAGCGATCACGGTGCGGTTGCAAGCATCAGCCGTCATTTGACACAACAACTGGTTCAAGGAACCACCACCAACAATGTGAATGGTTTCGATATGACTCTCGGTTAAAGATTCAAGCATCTGCAGACAGGCGCGATATCGCAAAGCCAATCCTTCCAATGCCGCACGATAGAGCACCCCATCGTCATGAGCCGTCGCTTGCCCGGTTCGCTGGGCAAACGATTCAATCGCATCGACCATGTCATCGGGAGCCACAAACGCAGGATCATCCGGATTGACCAGCAAGGCGAATGGAGACGCTTGCCGCGCCGCATCGACCATTTCTGCCCAACTGCAAGCACGGCCGCGACGTTCCATCGACTTACGAATCTGCTGAAAGACCCACAAGCCACCGATATTCTTCAAGAGTCGTGTGCTGCCACGCACTCCACCCTCGTTCGTGAAGTTTAACTCGGCACATCGTGCGCTGATTTGCGGTTCGGGTAATTCGCATCCCATCAACGACCATGTGCCGCTACTGATGTAACACCAGGTCGGCGAAGCGGGCGCGAATTCGTTGGACGGAACCGCCAACACAGCCGACGCTGTGTCATGAGTCGCAGGGACGACCACCGGAACATCAACCAAACCCGTTTGAGCCGCTACAGAAGGTTGCACCACGCCTAACTGGCTGCCCGGTTCAATCGGATCGATAAACAAATGTTGAGGCAATCCAAAACGACGAATTAATTCACCATGCCATTGCTTGGTGCGTGGATCCAATAACTGAGTCGTCGAAGCATTGGTGACCTCGATGCTACGTTTTCCAGTCAGCAACCAGTGAAAGAAATCTCCCATCATCAAAAAACCGTCAGCGATCTCCAACGCTGGATCCTCGTGGGAAACGGCTGCCAACAACTGGTAGAGCGAATTGATTTGCATGAACTGCAAACCTGTCGCCTCGAAGATCTCACGCCTGGGAACCGTTTCGAAAGCCTGTTCCACCATCCCGCCATTTCGCGGGTCACGATATGACCGAACCGGCCCAGTTTGCTGCTCCTTGTTGTCAACTAGCACAAAGTCGACTCCCCACGTATCAACACCGACCGAAGCGATGTCACCGTAACGATCCTTTGCCAGTCGCAAGCCCGTCAGGATTTCTCGCCACAGCCCGACGACATCCCACTGTAAAGAATCCTGAATCCGAACCGCCTCGTTTTCAAAACGATGAATCGGCTCGAGTGTCATCCGCTGACCCTCCATCACACCCGCCAGGACGCGACCGCTGGAGGCCCCCAGGTCAACAGCCAGGTGGATGCGTTTTTCCGTCATCGGTGCGATTCCTAAAATGTGTGAAAACAACGAAAACCCGCCGAGGAAACCCAATTCCCCCGGCAGAGACTTCCTATCCCAGACCTGTCCCCTAACCCGGCACCATCGTTGGACCCGCGTAACACCCGGGACGATGGATCGGCCCGGAAGCAGCCCCCCCACTTTTCAGCGCTCCCCCCACTTTTCAGCGCTCCCACCACTTTCACGGGCCCCCCGCATTCACGGGCCCCCCGCATTCACGGGCCCCCCGCATTCACGGGCAGGGGCATTCACCAGCAGGTGCGGGCAGCCGATGGAAGCTCGGGTGGGTGACCGAGGCGGTCAGACCGGACAAACCTTCCTGACGGATAACGTATCGCGAACCGAGCAAACGCAAAAGCGAGCAATAAAACAGGCAAAATAGGCAAAGACTGCTCGTCTGTTGATTTGCTGCCATTTCGAAGGGAGCGTCGGTTGGCTGATATCCGGCCCAAACCTTCCCTAGTGGGGGGGAGTTAAGTGGCGGACCGCCAAATTGCTCGGTCAGGCTGGCAAGAAAGATTCGTCCAAATTTTTTAAATCGCGCTTCCCTAACGCTTTACCGCGTCCAAGATGTCTGCGGAGGTGAAAAAGCGAGAATCTGCAGTTGACCGAACTGGCCGAGGGCGTAACCTAACGCTGGTGAAGGAAAGGGCATGGCCACACGGTCGTGCCTTTTTTCACCACTACAGAAAACACTTCATCGCTTCCCGCAACCCTTTGCCAGCATTGGACTTGCGTTGGAAACCGAACAGAGAACCGGCGTTTTGACGCCGTATTATGATCTTCCGCGAGTTCGCCTTGCGTGGGGTTAACGCGGTCAGCTTGCGGCCACGGGCTGACATCGTTTGATGGCTCTCCGAACAGGAGTTCACGAGCCGTCTTCGGATCCTCACGGGCCGGGTACAAGGAGTGCCCGGCCGCGAACGCTCGCTTCTTCGCCGTCCCCTGGTTTGCTCTCCAATCGCAGTCACTCAGGGCGGCGTTTGGTTGTTCGAAATCTTTCAGTTTGAGCAACTGCTAACGCCTGAGATCGACTTCGCCCCGCTCCCACGCATCCATAAAAGCTGGCAAACTGGGTAGCATATCGTCGGCAGTACGAATTTGCTCCGCAGTCATCCAGTGCACCTCAGCGACTTCTGCTGGGTTTGCAACAGGAGTGACTTCATGATCAAGATGAGTTAGCCACCAAGCTAGATTGGTGCCCCAAGCGGTAACACTTCGCCAGCACAATCGAATGGGCTCAACATCGATTGCTAATTCTTCTTGCATCTCGCGAACCAACGCTTCGGGCTCACTCTCTCCCAATTCGATCCCCCCGCCGGGTAAACATAACATCCCGGGCGCAGCGACAGTCAGGGAACGCCGGATGATCAACAGACGATCGACACGAAAAATGACGCCAACGACGCCGCGGCGATGACGAACGGATGGCTTGGCTTGGTTCATAAAACTGTTTGTAAACGCGCGGGTCCAACAGGGGAAGACGTGCGTCCAGTCACGAAACTCGAGCGACTTAAATTTGTGTTGGCATGAACTCCACCAGAAAATCGAACCGCGGCGAAACCTTCGACTTGAGAGCGAATCAGAATTGGTTCAAGACCGACCGAACCTCAAGAGCAGTGACACCTTCTGGTCGAACGGAGTGAGCTCAGCAAATACAAATTCTGCCAAGCGAACCAAATACCGCAAAGGAAGCGGGCCAAAGCGAGTACGATTGAGCGACGCATGAAGCGGTACAACAACTTGGCACCGAAAAGAGGCAGGGCATCGCTGGTTATTTGCACAGGTATCAAAGAATGATTTACACGAGTATCACGCAAATAGATATCACGCAAATAGACTGCTAGAAAAAAAATAGATTGCTAGGAAGTTCGCCTACGAAGAAACAAAAGCCCGGTGGCTAGAAGGGACGAATACGATTTGGTTGACCACAAAAATCTGGAAAACGCGCACCGTTTCCTACGGGGTCCTAAGGCGGTCGAGGCGTTGCGGATTATTTACGAATTGCACGAGGCCGGTTTCATCGCCTACATGGCGGGTGGATGCGTGCGTGATGCACTGCTGGGGAATCCCCCCAAGGATTATGACGTGGCAACCGATGCTACTCCGGACGCGATTCGCAATGTGTTCGGAAAACGTAAGACACTCGGCTTTGGGGCGTCATTTGGAGTGATGGCTGTACTGCCATCGCAAGGACGTCGCGGTTCGTCAACCGAACCAACGGAAGTGGCAACATTTCGCAGTGATGGTTTCTACAGCGACGGACGACGGCCTGATTCAGTCCATTTTGGCGATGCTGAGCACGATGTGCAGCGGCGCGACTTCACCATCAATGGGCTCTTTTACGATCCCCTTGCCGATCAGATCATCGATTTTGTCGGCGGGGTCGATGATTTAAACCGTGGCTTGCTTCGGACGATTGGCAACCCAGTTGATCGCTTTGCGGAGGACAAACTGCGGATGCTGCGAGCGGTGCGATTCGCGACCACAATGGCTTTTGAAATCGACCCAGCTACGCAAGAAGCAATCGTTCACCACGCAGCTGATATCACTCAGGTGAGCGGTGAGAGAATTGGCGCCGAAATGCGGCGAGTGTTGGTCCATGCCAACCTGCTGCAAGGCCTGAGTCACTTGCAGTCTTGCGGCTTGGATCGACTGGTATTTCCCGAGATGCACTCACTGAACTGGGACCTGCTACGGGGAATGCGAGAAGCTGCGGGAAGACTGGAGCCGTCGAGAAATTCGCTGGGGGCGTGGAATGTTCCAAGATCTCTGGCCGCCGTGGTCAGCAATCTGGAGGATCCATCATCCGTCCCGTTGTCGCTGATTGATCGCTGGAAGCTGTCCAATTTGGAAGTCCGCATAGCTGATTCAGCACTCAGCCACTGGCAAACGATCGCGACCGCTGACCGGCAAAAATGGTCAACAGTACAGCCCATCCTGATCGATCGTGATATCGACACCATCATCTGGTTGGCGGAAACCCGGGTTGCAGTGGAGCAACTCGACCCCGGCGGCTTGGAAAGAGCTCGAGAAGCGTTGGCATGGCCTGCTGAGCAGCTTAACCCTCCGCCGCTGCTGAACGGGGACGACCTGCGACAACTTGGCATCCCGGGCGGCCCTGGACTGGGACGGCTCTTAAAAAAAATCAGGCAGGCGCAGCTAAACGGAGAACTGCGTACTCGCGAGGAAGCGGAGAAAACCGTTGAAAAATCGATAAAAACGTTCGATCCGTAGGGGGTGCGGATACGCATCGGCGAGTAACGGGCAAGCCTCCCAGAGCTTTGAACCTGACCGGCCGGGGAGAACAAAATCGAACAGCAAAAGGTGATCTCGGAGGCTCAAACCGTTCGCGCGGCGACTTTCTATCTTGACGGCGTCGCCAGCTGCCGATTATCTCACCAGTCAGTCTCACCGCATTCGAACTGCGATTCCAATCGAGTCCAACCAAGGAAGGTTGCCCCCGATGACCGATACTCCCAGCGTTCCACTCCTAGATGTCAATCGCGATAACAGCCCTCATCGCGAGGAATTCATCGAAGCGATCTCCGAAGTCATCGACAGCGGTCGCTATCTTTTTGGCCTCGACGTAACCGAACTGGAACGCGAAATCGCAGCCTACAGCCAAGCGGAAAACGCCGTTAGCTGCGCCTCCGGAAGTGACGCCCTGCTGCTCGCTCTAATGGCGTTAGGGATTGGGCCGGGCGACGAAGTGATTGTTCCCAGCTTTACCTTTTTTGCTTCGGTCAGCTGCATCACGCGACTTGGCGCGACACCCATCTTCGCGGACATTCGACCCGACACCTTCAACGTCGATCCCGATGCGATTGAAGCTGCAATCACACCTCGCACCAAAGCGATCATCCCCGTTCACTTGTTTGGCCAGTGCGCCGAAATCGATCGCATCTGCCAAATCGCCTGCGACCACGATCTTCCAGTCGTCGAAGACGCAGCTCAGGCCATCGGGGCCGCATACCACTCGCGACCAGCCGGAAGCTGGGGCTTGATCGGATGCTTTAGCTTTTACCCCACCAAGAATCTTGGCGGCATGGGCGACGGCGGCATGCTGACGTCTTGCGATGCCGCAACAGCCGATCGTCTGCGGCTGTTTGCCGGACACGGCATGCGTCCGCGGTATTACCATCAAGTTATCGGCATCAATAGCCGTCTCGACACGATGCAGGCGGCGGTGCTCCGGGTAAAGCTGAAATCACTTCCCCAAGCCGTCGACAACCGCACCAAAATTGCGGCGTGTTACACGCGGATGCTGACAGAATCTAATTTGGCAGGCGAGCATTTGGTCCTACCCACCGTCGACCCCAACGCATTCCATGTATGGAATCAATACGCAATCCGGATCCCCGGTGGACAGCGCGACGCACTTCGTAATCACATGGCTGAAAACGGCGTCGCCAGCGAAATCTACTACCCTGTACCAATGCACCAACAACAGTGCTTTGAATACTTGAAGGTTGAGAAAGATTCGCTCCCCGAAACGGTTCGAGCGAGTGAAGAAGTTTTGAACCTACCGATTTTCCCGAGTCTTACCGAAGCGGAACAGATCCGCGTCGTGGAAACCATTTCGGGCTACTTCGCCAGCGGCGTCAAAGCTGCCGCGTAACGACAGGCACCAATCCGTCGGGACCACCGAAACCAGTCCTTCAGAAAAACGCATGTTGTTCTGGAGGACATGCGTCGTGATTGACGCGACCGGGGTAGACTGCACTTTTCAATCGCCTGCACTTTTCTATCGTCTGCACTTTTCAATCGCTGCGTGGAACGGCGGCAGGCGTTGGCGCCACGGAGTAACCCATCTGCAGCGACTTGCCGCTCAACGCAACGACCGCGAAACCGTAATTCATCGCTGGCAACAGCATTCAGTTTGCACGAGCGAAAAAAACCGATCCGTCGGTTACCCATCCACGTTGCTGTTCCTCAGCAGCTTCAAAGCAGCAAACGGACGGTGACAAATCAACCGGCACCCCGTTTGGCTAACTTGATCAACGATCGACGAATTGCCGCTGCATTAGGCTGAGCCCCCTTCTTGGGTCGCACAACAAAGTCAAAGCCGGGCGGCAATTGGTCACGTTGAGTTCGATAGGCTTCACGGATCAATCGCTTCCAGTGATTACGGAGCACCGCCGAGCCAGTTTTCTTCGGGATGGTCACACCTAAACGGGGCGCCGATGGGGACCGACTGGCACGTGCGTAAAGGACGAGCATGCCGTCAGCGGCGCAATTTCCCCGCCGTAGTATTTGAGTGAAGTCTTCTCCGCGAAGCACTCGGTAGCGTTTGGGAAATAATTGATTCACGATCCAAACCACAGCGGTTCTGGTCCAGCCAATTCAAATGATGGCAATGTCGGTGGCAGCCATTCGGTCCAGCGAATGAACTTGGCGGTCGGAGTTTCTTTCCAGCAATGCTTATTTCAAGTCACAACACGTTGAGCAGGGCTCAAGATCGAAATAACGATGCAAGGCAGACCCTCTCATCAAAAAGTCAAATGATCCCTCGGCGATATGGGACACCTTTCAACCAACTGTTGAATCAGTTCTTGGGACTCTGCATCCCACTCGGTGGGAAGTTGCACCTGCAGCACGACGATCAGATCTCCGCTTGATCCATCTGGTTTCTTGACACCTTGTCCTTTAAGCCGCAGACGACGCCCTCCGCTGCTTCCCGCTGGGATGCTGAGTGTACCAGTGCCTGCTGGGATCGGGATATCAACTTTTGCCCCCAACGCAGCCTCCGCAAGTGTGACAGGCAAAGTCAGTTCGAGGTTCTGTCCATCTCGTCTGAAATGTGGATGCTCCGTAACCTTGATGATCAGAATGAGGTCACCGGGTGGCCCACCGTTGGGAGAAGGTTGCCCACGTTCGCGTAGCCGGATTTTGGATCCTGTCTCGACACCAGGCGGAATGGTGACGGAGATTTTATCGTTCTGCAGATAAAATTCAGGCTTGCCACCGACCACCGCGGTTTGCAGCGGAATCTCGAGTTCGTGACGCAGATTCGCGCCGCGAGTCGGCTGACTGCGTCCGCCCCGTCGTCGGCCACCGCCCGCTCTGGCTCCTCCTGGACCACGACCGCCCCCCATCATCTGCTCGAAGAAATCGGAGAATCCTTCGAACTGGGCCCCCCCCCGCGATCCACCGAATACCTGATCCAGATCCAGGCCATCGAACCCGCCGCCACCCTGCTGGTATCCGGTGCTACGAATCTTCTCAAAATCCGCACCGTATCGATCGTAGGCTGCCCGTTTTTCGTCGTTGCTCAGCACATCATACGCTTCCTGGACCCGCTTGAACTTGTCTCTCGCGACCTTGTCATCGGGGTTTTTGTCGGGATGGAATTTTAAAGCGAGCTTGCGGTGCGCTTTTTTAATATCATCCTTTGTCGCGGTTTTCTGAACGCCGAGCGTTTGGTACAGGTCTTCAGCCACAAGCAAAGATTCTTTTCAACAGAGGGCAATGAACGGGGGATTTTTCCAGCAGTACGAGCGAACGGAAACAACGGGCAGGTAAACGGGTCAGGCACGCAAACGGGTCGGAATCAGCAAGGTGACTCCGATCTCCCCGAGCAATCTCTCAATTCACCGAGAATTCAAAGCGATTTGTCTCGCTAAGTTACCCGAAGATTTCGCGAAGTCTCCCATTCGGAGGGGCGGAGTCCGCGTCGCCGAACTGTCAACTTGGCAAATTCTTGCGGAATCGACTAGTCGAGCAAACGCCGAACCATTTACCGCTCGAAGATTATTTGCTTGGCTTCTACGACAACATCGATTCCGCCAGGCAGCGAAAACCGCACCGGTTCGCCCGCCTGAATCGCGGCAGCGAGGCGTTTCCAGTGCCGCTGGCTCATTTCTTGGCGGGGCCAGGCGGATTGATCCCAAAGCCGCTGACAGGCAGCGATAAGAATGGCTTCGTGGGTGCTGTGGGTTTCTCCATCGCAATCAAGCGTCAAGGGTACCCGCCGCACTTGCTGCGTGGCGACCCAGTGCTCGGCCGCACGCTGAATCACCTCATTCCATTGGCATTGCCCGTCAATCGCTCTCAAAATGGCGTCTCCCGCCTTGGGAAACTGCTCCTGGAGCAGCGGCATCACTTCGTGACGAATCCAGTTTCGGCGAAAACCGGCATCTTGATTCGACGAATCCTCGCACCACGACTGTCGATTCGCCCGCAGCCCATCGCGAATCTGCTCGCGGCGCACCTGGAGGAGGGGCCGCGCCAGCACCAAATCAGTGCTAATTGGCCGAAAGGACCGGATTCCCGTTAAACCGCTTGGCCCCGTTCCTCGCAGCAAATGATGCAATACCGTTTCGATGTTGTCGTCTGCTGAGTGAGCGAGGGCAACGTAACGAGCGCCCGTTCGATGGGCGGTCTCGGTAAGAAAGTCGATTCGCTGCTGACGCATCCCGGCCTCATCCGCTGCCGCCCCGTCACCATCCCGGCAGGCATATTGCACGCCCAATCGATCGGCAAGTTCCTGCACAAATCGCTGATCCCGGTCAGACTCGGCACCGCGTAACCCATGGTTGAAATGGGCCGCGACCAAAAAACCTGTTGGCCCCGCTCCGCCATCACGACGCAGTTCCGCCAATACGGTCAGCAAACCGACGCTGTCAGCCCCTCCGCTGCAACCAATGACAACCCCAACGCCTTGCCAACGCCCTAGCGGCCATGCCCGACGCGTCTCTTCGAGCAGGACTTGCCACGGGCCATCTTGGCATCGTCCGCCGCTAACCGTTTGGACGTTGCTTTCGTCAGGCATAATCAGTTGTTAACTTGAGAGGGGTCGCGATTGGAACTCTGGTCAGCGGCCACCATCCAGATTAACAACTTCATTGGACAACAGAATCACCGGTCGACGCGGAAGCCAAACGGACCTGCCCCTAGAATTCACCCACTGGAATTCGGCAGTCAGCTGAACGTCGCATTTCGAACCTGCGTGCCTCGATGTGGACCCTACTCATCATTTTCATCCTGCCTTGGACACGGCCATCCGCTTGGTGCGCACAGTTATGCTGTTGCCACCTGCCCTGGCAACGTATTCAATTCCGGGACACGCTTCATCGGATTGCCAAACACGCGAAGATCTCCGCTAATCGGTTGCGTCAGGGTCGAACGTGCATGGGCTTGGCCGCTTGTGCCCGACGACCCAACCGGTGGTTTTCGAGTCCTCGATACCGAGGACAAAATGCTTACATCGACGACGATTTTAATTGGCTTGATTTCACTTCTGGTGGGATCAGCTTTAACTTTTGGGCTTTTCAAACTCCAGGAGAATAAGCGGCAGACTCGACAGCAGGAGGAGGCGGATAAATTAATCAGTTCACTCCACCAACAAGCCGAAACCGAACGCAGCCAAGTTCTGTTAAAAGCGAAAGAAGAAGCTTTAGCGGCTAAGGCAGCTGCCGAAGAGGAATTGGCTGCCTCGCGGAAATCACATTTACAGCGAGAGCAAAAACTTGATCGCCGTGAAGACCAACTGACCCGGCAGGAAGAAGGAATCCACAAACAACAGCGTGGGCTGGAATCGAGTCAAACTCGATTGGCAACGCAAATGCGTGGTATCAGCGAACAACGCGCGCAGCTGGAAAAGTTAACCAAGCAGCAACTGGCAGTCTTAGAACAAGCCAGTGGAATGTCGCGTGACGAAGCAGCCGACAACCTGATGAAGGCGCTCGAAAAAGAACTCGAGCATGAGCGGGGCACGGTGCTGCTGAGGCACCAAAAACGGCTAGAAGAAGTCGTGAATACGCAAACCCGTGATATGTTGCTGACCGCGATGCAGCGGTTTGCTTCCGCACATACCGCTGAATCAACCACCAGCACCGTCGATGTGCCAACCGATGACATGAAAGGACGAATCATCGGTCGCGAAGGCCGAAACATCCGCGCTTTCGAGAAAGCAACCGGCGTCGACGTCATCATCGATGATACCCCTGGCGTCGTCATCGTGAGTGGCTTTGATCCTGTCCGCCGCGAAATTGCCCGACTCGCACTTAACCACCTCATCGCCGACGGCAGAATCCATCCCTCCAAGATTGAGGAGGTGGTGGAAGAGACGAGTAAGAAGATCGACGAACTGATCATGCAAAAGGGCCGTGAGGCTGCCGATGAAGCCAATGTCCCCGGACTTCACGACAAAGTCGTTCGCATGCTTGGACGACTGCACTTCCGAACTTCTTACAGCCAAAATGTCCTCCGGCACAGCGTGGAAGTTGCCTTTGTCTCGGGACTGGTGGCCGAAATGTTAGGGATGGATGCCGACCTCGCACGTCGCTGCGGATTGTTACATGACATCGGGAAAGCAGCCGATCATGAACTGGA
The DNA here is from genome assembly GCA_049602075.1 of Rubripirellula sp. Lineage (GTDB taxonomy): Bacteria > Planctomycetota > Planctomycetia > Pirellulales > Pirellulaceae > Rubripirellula. Next base: position 179,358 of record JBMYRF010000009.1, on the reverse strand, counting down.
AGGTGGACACCCGAAAATCGGTGCTGACCTGCTGCAACGGCACAATGAGTCAGCGGAAGTCGTGCACGCAGCTTTAGGACATCATGACGACATCGTCACTGAACGCCCCTACACCATGCTCGTCGCAATCGGGGATGCCTGCAGTGCCAGCCGCCCTGGAGCTCGACGCGAATCGCTGGAACGATATGTCAAGCGAATGGAAGAACTGGAATCAATCGCGACCCGCTTCGAAGGGGTCCGTCAGGCCTTCGCCATCAGTGCAGGACGCGAGCTGAGAGTCATCGTCAACAGTGACCGCACGACCGATGAACAAGCCGCAACGATCTGCCACGACATCGCCAAGGCCTTTGAAACCGAACTTACTTACCCCGGTGAAATCAAGGTGACAGTCCTGAGGGAATCCCGATTTACCGAGACCGCCAAATAGAGAAACTTGGCGTTCACCTCAGGGTGGCAGGCGTTCGATTGCTCAAATTCCAACAAGGCGGCTCTGATGGGGGAGACGCTTCGCGAGGGAAACTTTGCGAGAACAACCTTTTGAAGCGGAGTTCCTTTTGGGAATACGGGAATGGTGCGAGAAGAACGGAACCTAGGCTGGCGTCTAGATTGCTCAGGCAGGGCGTGGCAAAGGTGCCACGCCGGGAACGGATAACGAGTTTTACCGGTCCAGATCGAGCCACCCAGATAGGGCCAGCCCAGCGAGCTGAAACGGTCCCAAAGCGAAGTAGCGCAAACGCGGCTCGCTTGACAGTTCTCGGCGTCGGCCCTAATTTGACGTTTCTCTCGCAATTCGCGATGAAATCCGGCACCAGCCAAGTAGAGACGGACTCATTATGAGCGTCGATTTAGAAGCAATTGCCCAACGCGGGCGTTGTGATGTATCCAGCCTGCGACTCGCACTGCCCCTCCTCGAACAAGGCTATTCGCCGCCGTTTTTGGCGCGGTACCGTCGTGATGAATTAGGGGGTCTTGATGAAGCCACCCTGTGGAGTCTTGAGGCTGCTTTGCGGATGAACCAGCAAATCGCGGCTCGCCGTGCTGAGTTGAGCGAAGCGTGGAGTCAAACGTCACTGGCCGATCCGGCCATCGGGCACGCGATCAAGAAAGCAAACTCCCAACGAATGCTGGTCCGGCTATCACGCCGGTTAAAGTCCGAATCGCGGGAAAACGCGAGTGATTCAGCACGTCTTGCGGTTCGCCTATTGAATCCACACCAAGACGATCCTGGCGATCCGTCCGAAATCGCGGCGAAAATCGAAGGACTAACCGACGCGGCCAATGCGACCGAAAATCTGGACCATTCGCTCGTGACGCGTTTGGCTGGTGATCCGCGCCTAATCGGATCGGCTGTTCGTTGGCTAGCCAAACACGCCCGAATCCATATAGCAAACATCAGCGACCCCCACGGTCACGACGAAAAGGCTGATTCCCCGCCAGCGACCAAAAAAGAAAAGAAATCCAAACGAGCAAAATCAGACTCGCCCAACGAAGCGAAAGCAGGAGAGGCTGAAACAGCCGCACAGCCAACCAACGGTCCAGATCAGCCGAGCAGCGAAGCGGCCCCACCAGCGGCAAACGATGCCGCATTGGCTGAACAAAATTCAGCCGCCACCGCTATCTCAAACTCAGAAGCGGCCGACCCAGAAGCGGTGACTTCGAGTGAAGCGGGCGCAACCGATTCTGCGGTGGCCAACTCGCAACCGCTTGCCGCAGCGACCGATGGCGAAGCTGACGCTGGCAGCTCTGAGATACTCACTCTCGAAACGACGCCCCCCGAATCCGAGAGCCCCGAATCAGTTGTCTCGGAAACTGCGAACACGGATACCGCTGCTGCCAGTGAAACGGCTGCGTCTTCGGAAACAGCGTCTTCGGAAACAACAGCTTCGTTGGAAACACCGGCTGCAGAGACACAGACGACCGACGCCGAATCACCAAGTTCGGCAACCGAAAATACTGCCGCAGCTGATGCGGCACAGGCGACGAGTGAAGCGAAACCGGCGTCTGAACCGGGCAAGCAGGAACCAACTGCTAAAGCCAACAAGCCATCCAAGAAGCAGAAAAAGATTTCTCCCCGCCAACGCCGCCGCCGTTGGTTAGTCGGAGTACTCAAGCCGCTGGAAGGCAAACGTCTGGCTTGCGACAAACTGAGCTCATTTGAAGTCGTCATGCTTGGTCGCGGCCTGCGTAGCCAAGTCGCCCAGTGCACGTTCGAATACGACGCCACGAAGCTCGTGGCCGAACTCCAACGTGTGGCCGCAGGACTCAACCGAAACTTCGAGGATGAACTTCGCCAGCTCGTCCTTGAACATGAAGCGAGCATCCGCGAAGCGGCCGAATCCGCTTGGTGGGATGATTTGCACGAACGTGCGTCAGCTCGCTTAGTCGGAATCACTGCAGATCACTTGAGTCGCCAGGTCAATCGTGGCGCAGTCGATGCCAAAGTGGTTCTCGCGATCGATGCCGTCGGTCCACGCACCGCAGCGACCGCCATCGTTTCCGCTGATGGGCAACTGCTGCATTGCGAAGACCTTCCCTGTCAATTGTCGGCCAGCCAGCGAGGCCAAGCCGTCAACAAAATGGGCGAGCTGATCCACGCCTATCACGTTGATTTGCTGGTGATTAGCAACGGCCCCGCCCGGCGGGCAACCATGATCGCACTGAACGATTTGATCTCGCAATCACCGCCCGACACCGTGCGTTGGACCTTGGCCGACCGAAGCGGTGCCGATGCTTACGCCAGCAGCGGAGTGGCGAATGACGAAATGCGATCCACACCGCGACGATTCCGTGCTGCGGCATGGCTGGCATTTTCCGTCCTGCAACCAGCCCAAGCGTTGGCAAAGGTCGATCCCCTGAAACTTCGACTCAGCTCCTTTCAACGGGAATTGTCCGATGATGCACTCGCCGATGCACTGACCGACGTAATGACTAGCGGAGCATCCAGAGGTGGAGTGGATGCAAACTCAGCACCCATCTCTTGGCTGCAAAAGCTTCCAGGGATCTCGGCCGAGATGGCGACCACGATCGATCAATCACGTCGCGAAAAGTTATTTAATTCACGGCAAACCCTGCTCGACTTGGAGCAGTGGGAGACGGCGGCGAATTCGCGGCAAGCGATCCCCTTCCTGCGAGTCTTTAATGCGGAAGAACCACTCGATGGCACACTGATTCATCCGGAGGATTACCCTCTGGCGAAAAAACTGGCGGCAACTCTGGAAATTGAATTGCCACCCGCCGCGCCACCAAGTTACGAAGCACCCGACTACTCTCAACCCACTGAGCCGGTTGATCCCACCAAACTGGCCGAACGACAAGCGGCACCCCAGCCAGCAACCGTAGAAGACTTCTCGGCGGCGGGTGAGCATGCGACGGAGTTCGCAATCGACTCAGACACTACGCCCACAAACCCGCCCGTCGAATCACAGGATGCTTCGGAACGACCAGACGCGACGCCGCCAGCCGACAACGACACCACCACAGGCGAAGCAGCAACCGAGGCTCCTGCGGACGCCGAAGAAGCAGCAACGACCGCCGCTGAACCTGCCGCTGTCACGGAACCAGAAACCACCGCCGCAGGCGACCAAAGTGACGCAGTAAGCAGTGAGGTCGCTGCGACTGCGGAAACCGAATCGGCAGCGGAGACAGAACAGAGCGAAGCGAGTTCGACCGAACCGGCCGCAACTGAAACAAGTTCGGTGGCGGTACCGGAGATCTCTGATCGTGTCTTACGACCCAAACCAGACCGATCGAAAACGGATAAATGCATCAAAGAGTGGCAGATCGGTGCCCGGCGAACGCAACAGCTAGTGCAATGGCTTTGCGACCCCTTCGGCGACAGTGACGCCAGCGGAAACGCCCCTGCTGTCATGAATACGATGCCATCGCTAGGAGGACTGAAACCTGGCGACCAAGCGATTGGAATCGTCGTCGGAATCATGCCATTCGGTGTGTTCGTCGAATTAGCCCCCGATTGCAGCGGCTTGATCCATGTCAGCCGCGTCTCCGATTCTTATGTCGAAGATCTCCACGAAGCAGTGCAGGTCGGTGACATCGTGACCGCATGGGTTAGCGGAATTGACGAAAAGCGTCGTCGGGTTGCGTTGAGTGCCCTATCACCCGAACGTGAAGCAGAGCTCGAACAAGCCAGACAGGCACAACACTCACGTGGCGGCGGACAGCGTCGAGACGGAGGTGGGCGTGGACAAGCACGCGGTGGACAAACACGCGGCGGCGGACAGGCACGGGGTGGGCAAGCACGCGGCGGGCAACAAGGTTCTAACCGCTCTGAATCGGGCAACCGCAGTGGCGGGCAAGCGAGAGGCGGACAAGCACGTGGTGGCGGACAACCTCGGGGCCGAGGTGGCCGGGGACGTGATGGAAAAAGACGTGAAAAGCGTCCCGAGTCATATCGAGTCGTCAGCAAGAAGGAGTCGAAGCCGATCTCGGATGCGATGCAAAAAGGTGAAGAACCATTGCGATCCTTCGGCGACCTGATGCAATTCTTCGATCACTCCAAGCCGAAGGAGAAACCGAAGGCACCCGCCCCAAAACCCGCGAAACCGAAATCGGAAACGCCAGCTGAGACCACGGCAACAGCTGAGACCACGGCAACAGC
>JBMYRF010000009.1:144325-174643 GCA_049602075.1 Rubripirellula sp. | reverse complement strand
CAGCTGAGACCACGGCAACAGCTGAGACCACGGCAACAGCGACGGAATCGGAAACGAAAGTTCCAGTCGTTCCGGCTAGCGACAACCTACCAACTGCGAACACAGAGACCTCATCGACCGCGACCGCGACCGCTCCGAGTGAGGCATCCGGCAGCAACGTTGAGAATGATAACGCTGGCAAGAACACCGGTGCAAATCAGTCGGCCGAACAAAAGAATGACGCGAACTCACCACCAGCCAATGATGGTGGGAACCCCTCTCCGGACGTTTCGAGCTGATGAGTGACGATTTTCAATCGCGACTTGAATCCGCAATCTCCCGAGGAAAGCAGCGTGCTGACCAGAAGGCTTCGCAGCAGCGAGAAAAAGAACTCAGCGAAGAAGAACTGCGCCGACTCCACACTTCTTACCGACTCGCTCTTTCGGACCGAATCGAGGGAGCCGTCCACCAAGTTGCGGATCATTTCCCAGGCTTCCAAGAGGAATCCTTGTTCGGTGAAGTGGGCTGGGGATCAGCGTGTCACCGCGATGACCTAAGAATTGATTCCGGTCGACGCAGCAACCAATACAGCCGACTCGAAATGGTGATCCGCCCATTCAGCGATCTACGCGTGCTGGAACTGAAGGGTAAAGGTACTGTGATGAATCGCGAATTATTCAATCGCAACTATTATTTGCCGATCTCCGCGGTTGACCAAAAGGAATTCGAGCAATTGATCGATGCCTGGTCGATTGAGTACGCCGAAATCTATGCGGCGAAGAGTCAATCTTAGGGACCGTGAAAACCTCGGGCCAATCCGCCTAGCGATCGCGATCGCAACAACGATCCGCGATCAAGCGAATGGACCGACGACATAGCCGGCCGACCAACAAAGCGGCATGTCACTTGAAGTCTGCAGCATCGCTGATGCGATGAACTACTTCTTGGCCAGGGTCTTGGCGACGCGTTGCAACAATTCTTTGCTTTTCTTGATGCCATCCATCTCACTCAAAGCACGGCCCTCGTACTCAATCCCCACATACCCGTGGTAGCCGTGCTTCTCGACAACGATTTGCATCATCTTCTCAAAATCGGTACTTGTCTCATTGCCGTTTTCGTCAAAGGCATTTGTCTTTGCGCTGACAGCAAGGGCGTACGGCATGAGTTCATCGACACCTTGGTAGCGATCATAAAGCTCGGGTTTTGGCCCACGCGAAATAGTGAAGTTGCCAAAATCGGGAAGGGTACCACAATTATCCATTCCCACTTTTTCGATGACGCCAACCAGCCATTTCCCATTACTACTGAGTCCACCATGGTTTTCCACAATGACGTTTAAACCTCGCGGTTGAGCATATTCAGAAAGGCGACGCAAACCATCAGCCGCCAATTCCTGCTGTTCCTCGTAAGTACCGCGACTGCCGGCATTGACGCGAATCGAATGACAACCGAGAAACTTCGCCGCCTCGACCCATTTGTGATGATTCTTTACCGACTTGGTCCGTTCCGCTTGATCCGGAGCCCCAAGCTGCCCCTCCCCGTCAATCATGATCAACAAATTCCTGACACCCTCATCTTCGCTCCGCTGCTTGAGATCTGACAGGTACTTCTTATCGTTGGCTTTGTCCTTGAAGAATTGGTTGACATATTCGATCGCATCGATCCCAAACTCTTGTTTCGCAACTCTGGCAAAATCAAGGTTGGTCATCTCGACCGCCGGATCACGAAGTGTTCGGTGCAATGACCATTGAGCCAACGAAATCTTGAACGGCGAATCTCCTTCATGATGGTCGGCATACGCAGGAATCTGAAATGCCGTCGTTGCCGCCACCGAAGCCGCACATGACCGAAGAAACTGTCGCCGATACATCGTTGTCAAACCCTAAAACCAAGCTGAAGATGAAAGATCTCGCTCACGACGGCCAGATCGCATACGCCGCCCAAAGCATTCTGCCTAGCTGAGTATAACCACTCGACAGTTGCAAAGTCTCAACGAATGGAAACCGCCTCCGACTGATCCACAAGCAGTGCTTCCAGGATCGCCGCATGCTGCTGAACTATCGAACTCTGGTCCTCATCACTGGCCAAGTTGATGGTTTCAGCAGGATCCAGTTGATGGTCATAGAGCTCAACGGCTTCGACAATACCGGTAACGAAGTTACGCCATTCGGTGTAGCGGAACCGCAAAGTCCGAATTGAGTAACCCATTAGTTCAGGGTCTCTCCCGGATGGCGGATAGGCAGGTCGTGTGTGTTGAGTCATTGCTGCTTGCTTTACTTCGGCATTAGGATCGCGCAGAACCGGCACCAAACTGGTTCCCTCCAATCCTTCAGGTGGTTTCAGCCCACACAATTCTGCCAAAGTGGGATAGAGGTCAAGCAATTCGACAAGCGAATCACTCCGAGTCCCAGGGGTTCCGATACCGGGAGCCGAGATCATCATCGGCACCCGAGCATCCAATTCAAAGTTCGATGTCTTACACCAAAGACCATGCTCGCCGAGATGGAATCCGTGATCCGACCAAAACACGATGATGGTCTCTTCGCGCAAACCCAGCCGATCTAATTCACGGATCACTCTTCCGATCTGTTCATCGACATAACTAATCGCCGCGTAGTACCCGTGTCGCAGAACACGAATCTGGTGATCCGTCGGTGGTGCGGATTTGAAACTCCGTAATAGCTCACGACTGTCATGCAGGGCAACACTCGGCACATTTCTGGGCGGAAGCGGATGATCCGGCAGCCGAACATGGCCAAAGTCGTAGCGGCTCCAATATTTGGCAGGTGGATTGAACGGCAAGTGCGGTTTCCAAAAACCAACCCCAAGAAAAAACGGCTTGCCATTCATCGACTGCAATGCATCGATAGCTTGATCCGCGATCCGACCATCAAAATAAGCGTCATCAGGAACATCGCGACTTTCAACGCGTGGAGTTTGTAAATGATTCTCGGGCATCGGCCCGTCGACGACCGGTCGATCGTGCCCGTGACTCGCGTAATGCATCGATTCAGGGACGGTCCACGACGCAGGATCTCCACGCCATCGATCTTGACGCCAATTGTGAAACAGCTTGCCAATGCCTTGCGTGAAGTAACCGCTCTGTTTGAATCGCTGTGGCAGCGTGACCAATTGATCATTTCGATCACGAAAATGTGTGGGCAGATCTGTTACTCCCAACGTATCGGGCCGTAAACCTGTCATCAGCGAAGCGCGAGACGGATTGCACACCGCTTGCTGACAATAAGCACGATCGAAGACGACACACTCCTTCGCGAGTTGATCGAGGTTCGGTGATTGCACCAAGGGCGAACCGTAGCACCCAAGTTCAACTCGCATATCGTCGACTGCAATGAACAACACATTTTTGCGTGGACGTTTGACGGCCCGATCCGATTTTATGTCGACCGAGGCATGGTAGAAGTACCCGTCCTCCGCACCGACCAGCAACTCACGTCGACCATCACCGTTCCAATCCACCGTGGTTGGACTTGTCGTGTGCCCCGCCAATCGCCGATCACTCAAGGGACCTTCATCGCTGAAAACGCATTTTCCGTCAGCACCAGCCTGCTGACGCATCCAGTGCACATTGACCGAGTTGACCAACAAATCGCGTCGACCATCACCATCCCAATCAACGACACAGAGCTTTCGGCGGCCACTCTTGCCAGCTTCACCTTGGTTGAGCCGAAGCGGCGTGCTTTCATTTCCCGCGACACGTTTGTGGCGGTTATCAAACGTCCCACCGGAAAAGACTCGTTGCCCAGGCCCCAGCGATAACCCACCCTTGATTTTGGATCGCGGAAACCAAGCCAGATAACCTTCATGGTCAAGCATCAACAAGTCATTTAGCCCATCATAGTTCCAATCGACAATTACCGGTGTGGTTCGCCACTGGGTGGCCAATTCATCTTTTGCAGGACTCCACCAATTCCATTCCGGCTTGGGTGGGTCGCCGTCCCATTGGACCCTCACATTCCTTGCTGCCGAAAGCTTGGGATGCTTCCGTGTTCCCACGTTTCGATACCAAACAACTTTCCCCCATATTGAATTCGCAACGATATCGGGCAGCCCGTCGTGATCCCAATCGGCAACGTCAATCGTGGTGTAACCCCACTTCCGTTCCGCCGGCCCCTGAATCGAGCCATTCTCGCCAGCCATAATACGAATCGGTTGACCATCGATTTCCAGCAACCGCGGCGCTGACCACTTCGGTGGATTCAATCCGTCAAGATTCTCAATCCAGCCAATCTCGCCAGCCGTATTTCCACACACCAAGTCTTCATCACCATCATCATCCCAATCAAAACTAACGGGCGTTACCAAAGCACCAAACTTCACGTCATCAGCCTGCTGCTGAAAGAAAACCGGTGGTTCAAATTGTGGCATTCCATCGCTGACAACCCCCGTGTGCCTCAGCAAAGCCACTCGGCCATCTTCTTGCCCCACCACGAGATCAACATCCTGATCACCATCCCAATCGACCGCCGAAACAACGATCATGCACAAGTGCATATCGATCGGCTGATCATTCCGAATTAGCACACGACCCGATGCATACTTTGGCTCATTCCGCGATCCAATATTTTGAAAGTAGGTAAAACCATCCAAAAAATCGCCGCACAATAAATCGAGGTCACCGTCACCATCAAAGTCAGCGAAGTTAGGACTGGGCATACCGAAAACATCCATCGGCTCATCGCCGGCATTCAGCTGTATCGGTGGTTCATACTCTGGATTCTCAGTGGTCCCGCGATTACGGAGAATGTAGACATAGCCGCGCAGTGGTCCTCGCGTCCAATGCCCTTGTTCATCAAATGCGTTGTCCCAACCATATTCGACCCATAATCCGTGACCTGCAAACAGATCTTCGACGCCATCCCCGTCGTAATCGACCACACCCCATTGGTTCGCGCGAACCCGGCCTTGACCATCGTCGAGAGTCGCTTTGGGATACTTTTTCAAGCGGCGTGAAAAATCACCCTCAAACACACCCGTCAATTCCGCTGCGGGCACCATCATTCGTGGCCGGCCATCAGTCATTGAAAACGAAAGATTACGAATCCCCGGAGCAACCTTCACGCCGGGCTTGAAAACGGGCAACGCCCCATCCTCAGCACCTGGATTCTCAAAAAAGTAAGTCCCGTTGTACGGCACGTCGCTACAAGAAACGACGAGGTCAAGGTCGCCATCACGGTCGTAATCAATCGGCAATGGCCATCCCCACAGACCGACCCCCAGATCAACGGCCAGTCCCGGATGGTTGTATTTCATTCGCTGTAATTTGATCGGCGGTTCAACACCGTGGACCATAAGTGCTCCCGCGAAGGCAGCTACGAGCAGGCAACCAATTCGAACAATCATCAGCAACTTCTATTTTTCGTGTTGGCTAAACTTTTTGTTTGACGGGTCGCGACCTCAGCACCTTATCGTTCGGGATACCTCGACCGCCTTGTCTGCTAGGATACCTCAGTCCGCACCACTCAACACGGCCAAGTCTTTGTAGAATGCGTCGCGTTTGCTGATTTAATAATCCCCTCCGGTGCCCAATTCGAGTGAGCGAGAACCAAGATGCAACGATTACTTTCGCTGGCGATCTTAACCGGGCCAGTTTTCTTCGGCATCGTTTTTCCCTCCATCATCAAGATCGCCATAGCGGAGGAACCTAAGGTGGTTTTCCGTGAAGACTTCGAATCAGGATTCGACCGCTGGGAAATCCTGGATCCGGCAACCTGGCAGATCAACGAGCATGATGGGAACCACTGCCTTGAAATCACTGCTCGAAAGAGCGATTACAAACCACCCGTTCGCAGCCCGGGACACGTGGCATTGATTCGAGATTTAAAACTGACGAACTTTGACATCACGTTTAAAGTCCGCAGCACCAAGGACACTGGAAATCATCGTGACTGCTGTGTCTTCTTTGGCTACCAAGACAATCAGCACTTTTACTACGTTCATCTCGGCGCGAAACCTGATCCCCATAGCGGCCAGATTATGATTGTGAAAGAAGCCCCGCGACTCGCGATCACAAACAATCAAAAACTGACCCCTTGGGACGATCAATGGCACAATGTTCGACTCGTTCGAGACACCGAGCAGGGGACCATACAGATATTTTTTGACGATATGCGAACGCCTCACATGGAAGTGAAAGACAAGACTTTCAAAGAGGGTCGAATCGGAATTGGCTCATTTGATGATCTAAATGAATTCGATGAAATTGTTGTCCGCAGCCGCTAAGCCAAAACACCGAGGCTCAGTCAAATGCATCCAGGAAAACTCATAGATCAACTTCGATCAGCATCCAAATGACAGAGAGAGATCGCGTGCCCGACTGGTTGAGGGATCGCGCACGCGGGCAGGCAATGACCGACCGCAATGAGTTATCTCTGCAAAATCAATGCGAAGAAGCTACATAATACAATTCCAATCGCTTGGACGTTGTTCACTCGATGGGCGAACCCACGCGAAACCGACACCTCTAATTGGTCGCTGCGATGCAACCCAAACGAATCGAGCATCACTACCACTTTTGCCCGCGATGCGGTGTCAAGAACAACTGCCCCACGGAGGGCCCCTTTCGATGTAGGCCATGCGGCTTTACACAATTCTTCGGGCCGGTTGCTGCGGTCGGAGCGTTGATCTGCAACGAGCGTGATGAATTGCTACTTGTACGTCGCGCCCGAAACCCGGGAAAGGGCAGATGGGGGTTACCAGGCGGATTCATTGATCGAGCTGAATCGGTCGAGACAGCAATGCGTCGCGAAGTGCGAGAGGAGACTCAGCTAGAAATCTGCGATGCTTGCTACTTGACATCCTTCCCCAATGATTACGACTACCATGGAATCGTATCGCCGGTTGTCGATCTGTTCTACACGGCACGAGTCATCGATCCCGCGACCGTCGTATTGGCAAAGGACGAACTCGACCTTCACACTTGGGTTCGGCCGAACGCAGAACAACTTGAACAAATGGCGTTCCCTAGCAACCGGTTCGCGGTGGAGCACTGGCTAAACGGATAAGAGACATTTACTGCAGCCCGCTTCGAACCACGTGTCTAAACTGACCGGTGCAATCAGTCGTTGCTATGATGAACGAACGCGTGAAAGCTGCATAAAAAATCGGCTCAACCGTCGGCGATTCGATTCCACGGCACTCGTTAGACCTGAATCCGCTTGCCTTGCTGCTCACTTTCTAGTGCGGCTGACAATAAGGTCGCAGCTCGGTAGGCATCGTTAAGATCACTAATATTGCGCACCAAACTCGTCACCGAGCGATGAAACTGGGTGAGCAAACGCTCCGCAACTGGAAGCTCTGAATCCAACGATTCAAGATGCCGACCAGCGTCATCAAACCACACGAGCGTGGAGGGCAAATCAATGAATGCGACCCCTCGCTCACAACAAATTTGCAACGCAGAGGGGGGACGAAAGCTGTCGGCCTCCTGCCATGATTGGCGAATGTAGTCACCGCAACTGATTTGTGCTGTCACCGATGGCCCTCGTTCAGTGGCCGGAAAATCGAGGTTGATGCATCGATAACCAAAACGATCCGGTAAGCGATGGGAAACGGACGAGACGGTTTCCGGCTCACAACCGACGATGTATCGACACCAATCGATCAGTTCGATGAATTCAGAACGCTCCGCTTCGGGTTTTTCACCGGAACCTCCTCGCATCCGTCGATGGCAAAATATCAATTGCGGGGCACCCAACCGAGTCGCGATTAACTCCTTCAAACGCAAGGTGGCAGGAGAGAAACGCCGCGGAAACTCCGCCATGAATGCGATCCCACTCTCTTCTATCGCAGTCCGAACATGCTGATCACGTTCTGGATCGACTTCGATATCTCCGGCCCAATAAATGGCTTTGCCTGCCTCACATGCAGCCAGCATCGGCAGCCAACCCAACCAGGTTCGCTGCAGGACCATCACGGCATCAATGTCGCAGCGAGAGACCAGCGACCGGTAGCCATCCATCGCATCGGCCTGGAATTCGCTCGCCGTATTCTCAGCCAACTTCGCGACGGGGCTAAAGACGGCCCTTACATCAAAGCGATCATGCAACATCCGTAGGGCGGGGCGGTGACGGGTTTGCCATGATTCACCTAATCCGACCAGTCCGATCCGAAGTTTCATCGAGCATCCCGGTTCTAGGTGATGATTGAGACAGGTTTTCCCCCAACATACCGCTCCGCATCCTTAAATCCGACATCATTTCCAGCCAAAAACGAGTCAAATGCAACCTTTTGTCGCACACGAGTGGTTGGCCGCAATGAACCGCCTCCAGGCGGCTCAAACGCTTTAAAAAGTGGTGTTTACGGTCTAGAAAAACGACTCGCGGCTGTTTATCTGAAGATCCTTTTCAGCATTCGAAAGTCAGCCACTTGCTCGGCCCAAGTCGATCCCTATACTCCCGCTAACTTGCCGTGGCAGCATTAACCGGAAATGCCAACGCATATCCCCGGAAGGCTGAAATGGCCCCACCACCCACCCCCCAGCCGGGCGACTGCTTTCGATCCCATTTTGGGTCGATCAGTTAGGGCCGGGGCGAGCGAGACTCAGCTAGCTACCGAACGACTTCATTCAACCCACCTAGCTTTCGAAAGCAAACCTGCGGGCTCGAATTTGCGAGTTCCGAATGTCCGAGCTCGGGTGGCATTGATTCGACAGTGTGTCGAAAGCGTTCGGCTGGTCCAACCAAGCACGAGGGAAAAAATGACGATTTCGTTGATCCTGTCTTTGATTTTTCTGGGAACCTCTACGTCCACTCTCTCCACCGATGAGCAGGTGGAGACTCAAGATTATGCGACGGCCTACAAGCAATCCTTGGACGAGCAAAAGCCACTGATGGTGATCGTTGGCGCCCCGTGGTGCCCGGCCTGCAACGTTTTGAAGGAAACAACGCTCAAAGAGATGAAGAAAAACGGGGATTTTAAGGCAGTCGCGTTGACGATGGTTAATCGAGATGAGCAGCCGGAACTCGCCAGGCAACTAACAAACGGCGAAACAGTGATTCCTCAGATCATTGTCTACACGCCCGAGCAGAATGGCTGGAAGCGAAGAAAATTGCTTGGTTTTCAATCGTCCCAACCGGTTCGAAGTTTGATTCGGCGTGCACTTGGCAAGCTCGGTAGTTAAGAAACGCCCTCTGGCGCGCACGCCGCGATCGTCTCGGATTCATGAAAAAACAGGGGCTAGCGGCTAGAGCATTTTCGGGCCTAATTCGCTATTCTTTTCGGTGGACAGCCCGTACGGAGCGGGCGGCTCTTTCACCAACGAGAACAGTAACGCGGCATGACTTTTCCCGAATCACTCATGCATTTGGTTCGAACGGACGAGCCACTTGGACCCTTGGTCTGGTTGGGCATCGGGGGACCGGCGCGGTACTTCGCGGAACCGATTGACGAAGCCGACCTCCGAGGCCTCGTGGGATCGGCCCATGAGCAGGGGCTGCCTGTAAGAATCCTCGGCGGCGGAAGTAATTTGCTGGTCCGTGAGGCAGGAGTCGATGGCCTCGTCATCTCCCTGTCAGGACTGGTGAGCCAACCTTCGATCGAGGGGACGCAGATGACGGTCGGATCGGGCGTGAAACTGTCTCATGCCGTGATCAAGTCGGTCGGTGCTGGACTGGGTGGCTTGGAACATCTTGTTGGCATCCCCGGAACCGTTGGTGGTGCAGTTGTTGGAAATGCATCGGGCGGTGGCCGCGATATTGGGTCTGCAGTCGCCTCGGTTACCGTCCTGGAAACGGACGGATCGGTCCGAACGCTGACACAACAGGAGGCTGGTTTTTCCCACCGGAAAACCTCGCTGACTGGATTGCTTGTATCAAAAGTCACCTTCCAACTGGAAACCCGCGACGTTGCGGCATTGACCAAGCGGATGCAAAAGCTGTGGATCAGCCGCAACTCATCCCACCCCAGCGAGGAACCACGGATTGCCATGCCCTTTGTCGATCCTGACGGGATGCCAGCCAAGGAATTGCTGCAAACGGTCGGATTAGCCGGTATGCGTGAGGGCAATGTTTCACTCCATAGCAATCAACCTCAGTACTTATTGGCCCACAGCGGCGCAACGAGCGATCAATGCCTGAGGTTGATTGAGCGGGTACGCGAACAAGTTTTGCTGCAAACCGGGATCGACTTGCAATTGAATCTGCAAATCTGGTAGATCGTAGGTTGTGGTCGGTTCGATCGACGTCCAACGACCATGTGTCCAAAGGCTAAACGATCGCAGCATCCGCACGCACTGCGAATGCGGTGAACTATTCGAAGGGAATCACTGTGGCGACGCCATCGCCTGACTCTGAACCAACCCGCCCCGTCCGCGATCTGCTGCGTCGTCTCATCAAGGCACCAGCAGCCTTTTCAATCTTGTGGCCGGCACTACTCATTATTGGCGGCTACGTTGCCTGGCACCGCTGGGGATCTGTTCATGTCACCCAGCGATACAGTGGGATTGATCCAACGCAGATCCGCATCAGCGATCCGCCTGAACACGTCCGCAGCAACATTGTCAAAGCTGTCTACCGCGACACCGCAATGGAAGAACTTTCCCTACTCGACCGCCAAGCGACTGCCAAAATTGCCTCGGCGTTCTCGATGCATCCGTGGGTCCGCGAGGTGATTGGGGTTCGCAAACTCCCGGGCGGCATCATCGATGTTCGACTCGATTACCGGGTCCCTGTCGCGATGGTTCACGTCTTCAAACCCGATCGCAATGACACCCGCAGCTACTTTTTCCCGGTGGACGGCCAAGGTGTCCTGCTCCCAACAACAGAATTCGCCCAAGCAGAAACCAATCAGTACTTGTACATCGAGGTACCGGGAGTCTACTCGACCAACGACGCAGGGACCCCGTTCGGCGATCGGCGCGTCGAAGCAGCGGCCAAACTCGCCGAATTGCTACAACCAGTTCGCGAGGAAACCACGCTTCGAAGCATCGGCGTCCACGGTGATCCACGCCAAACAGATACACCGCAACTTGAATTGACGACGCAATCCGGCGCCCGCTTGTTCTGGGGCAGCCCACCCGGCAGCGAATTGCCAGGTGAACCGACCGTCGCGATGAAACTGCGAACACTGATGTCTGTCGACAAATCCCAGAATGCTGATCTTCGCATGGCAGGGGTTGGAAGTAGTTTGCAGTAAATTTGCCGCTCTCTTTAACAGAGATCGGCGAATCACTCTCATGACAAACGCAGGCCTGAGCTGGCCCCGCACTGAGCTGGCCCCGCACTGAGCGTCTTGCCATCAAGCATGCTGACACCAGCCAACCGACGGCGGCCGGCCACGGAGATCAGCCAGCCCCCCCAAACCGCCAGAAGGTTCCCCGTCGCTCGGGCAAGCGACGCACTCTGCGATCGCAGACAATTCGCAGGCACCCCAAAGGGCAGACACTTGCCCGATCCTTGGCCGAAAGATTGGCCGCGTCGCATGAACTCACCTAACCATCCCGCGAGCGGCGGTTCAGCAGGTATCATAAGCGGCATGAATGATCACCTGCATGAAAATCGGCTCCTGATGACTCGCCGCCACTTGTTGGGGCGTTCCACACTCGGCTTGGGCACTGCCGCACTGGCAGGCCTACTTCCCGCGGAAGATCTGGTCGGCACCGACCTGGAGTCCGAACGTCCCAGTGACAGTGGTTTGCATCACAGGGCAAAAGCCAAACATGTGATTTATCTTTTCATGAGTGGTGGTCCCAGCCAGCTTGATTTATGGGACTACAAGCCGAAACTCGCAGAAAAATTTAACGAACAACTGCCAGATCATGTTCGCAGCGGTCAACGGATCACTGGCATGACGGCAAATCAGAAAGCGGGTTTGCCTTTGTGCCCAAGCAAGTACAAATTCACCCGCCACGACAACAACGACGGTGGTGTTTGGGTGAGCGAGTTGCTTCCCCACACGGCTAAGGTCGCGAAAGAACTGTGCGTGATCAACAGCACGTTCACTGAAGCAATCAACCACGACCCGGCGATCACTTACATACAGACCGGCAGTCAGATTCCTGGCCGACCGAGTCTTGGCGCGTGGCTCAGCTACGGTTTGGGTAGCATGAACGAAGACCTACCGCACTACGTGGTGATGCACGCCAAGACCAGCTTTGCTGAACAAAGCCTCTTCAATCGTTTGTGGGGAACTGGATTCATGCCGTCTGACCATCAAGGGATTTTGATGCGAAGCGAGGGCGATCCAGTCCTGTATCTCAGCAATCCTGCAGGTGTCTCGGGAAGCGATCGTCGCCGACAGCTCGATGCGTTGGCAGCTTTGAATCAAGGATTGCATCAAGAGATCGGTAATCCGGAAATCATGGCCAGAATCAAACAACATGAAATGGCTTATCGGATGCAAACATCGGTACCTGAGCTGATGGATCTTTCCAAGGAAACCGAACAAACCTTGCAGCTATACGGTGACGATGTCAACAAACCGGGCACGTTCGCTGCATGCTGTTTGAATGCAAGACGATTAGCCGAACGCGGAGTACGCAACATTCAAATCTTTCATCGTGGCTGGGATGCCCATGGAAGATTGCCAACCGAACATGAATCGCAATGTCGTGATATTGACCAAGCGTGTGCTGGACTAATTCGCGACCTGAAGCAGCGCGGCATGCTTGACGAAACCCTGGTTATCTGGGGTGGCGAATTCGGACGAACCGCTTACTGCCAGGGCAATCTGACACGTGACAACTATGGTCGTGATCACCACCCTCGTTGCTTCTCGACCTGGATGGCCGGTGGCGGTGTTCGCCCAGGAATCACGTACGGGCAAAGTGACGAATACGGGTACAACATTGCTGACGCGGATGGCAATCCACTTGATCCGCAACCGGGCAAAGAAACGTGGACACCCGGGACCATGCACATTCATGACCTAAATGCAACGATCCTACACCTGCTGGGCATCGACCATCGGCGTTTAACCTACCGCTACCAAGGCCGCGATTACCGCCTCACCGATGTTCACGGGCACGTCGTCCACGACGTCCTCGCGTAGCCCCAGGCGATTACTGCAACATATTTCGATACATGTTGATTCCCGCCGGCCCGACAAGTACCACAAAGATCCCAGGAAAGATGAACAGCACGAGCGGGAAGATCATTTTCACGGCAGTTTTGGCAGCTTTTTCCTCGGCAATTTGTCGCCGCTTGGTTCGCATCGAATCACTTTGCACACGCAGCGCAGTCGCCACCGACGACCCGAATTTGTCAGCCTGAATCAGAATCGAAGCGAGCTGTTTTAAATCATCCACACCGCTGCGATAACCAAGCGCCTGCAGCACTTCAGCGCGAGTTCGACCGAACTGCAATTGCTGATTGGCAATGCCAAACTCTTCACCGATCTCTCTGTGGCTCTTGAGCATCTCTTCGGCTACTTTTCGCAATGCCTGGTCAATTCCCAAACCGGCCTCGACGCAAACCACCATCAAGTCCAACGCGTCAGGTAGTCCAAGAAATACTTTTTCTTTACGGCGTTTTGCGAGATGCTCGAGCAGCAGTTTTGGAATCGCAAACCCAATGACAATCCCTGCCGCGGCCTTCATTACCAAGCCTTGACTGAAGCCATCGGCAACCATGCCAAATACTCCGCCGGCAAAAAGACCAACGCCCGACAGGATGAGCTGGATTCCTTTGAAGACGATGGGAGCCGATTCACGCTGAAACCCCGCATTCACCAGTTTTTCGCGTAGCTGGCTCATCTCCTTTTCACTTCCCTGAACTTTATCAGCCAGTGGCGATGTGGCTTTTTCGAGAACCGATGCCAGGGCCTCATTTTTTTTGCGCTGTTTATCGCCAGCCGTCTCACCTGAATCACCCGCTGATGACTTCCCTTTCCCAAACATATCGAGCCGTGCTTCCGCGCGGGGCTTATCCTCGCCGCTTACACGCCCAATAATTAACCACGCCACTGCAGTCACGCCAATGAAAATCGCGATCGAAGCGAGTGTCACCGAATCAATCATGGCCAATATCGTCATCGTTGTCATGTCACTCATTCCTAGACAGCCCCGACAGGGTGAACCGTAATTTGTCTCGTAGCCAAGTTTCCAAATCTCTGCCGATCTCAAACCTTGATGGTGATGATTTTTTTGATCACCAAGGCGCCAATCATTTGAGTCACCAATGCGCCGCACAGCATGTAACGCCCAATCTCATCGGTAAACAACATCGTCACGTATTCGTAATTCAACTTCAGCATTACCATGAACAGCACCGGTGGCAGTGCCAACAGCACCGCACCACTCATTCGCCCTTCACCTGTGAGTGCCTGAATTTGCCCCAAGATCATGAGCCGCTCTCGAATCAGGTACCCGATCTTGTCGAGGATTTCAGCCAAATCGCCCCCGGTTTGGCGCTGCAGCACAACAGCAGTTGCAAAAAAGCGAAGATCCATGTTGGGAACGCGTTGAGCCATATCTTCAATGGCTTCCTCGAGCGGAATCCCAAAGTTCTGTTCTTCGAAGGCACGCCCGAACTCGGTCGCCAGAGGTGCTTCCATTTCACTAGCGACGAGTCCAAACCCAGCGTTCAGAGAGTGACCGGCACGCAGTGACCGGCCCAGTAACTCGAGTGCTTCAGGCATCTGCTGCCCAAATTTTGCTAGCCTTCGCTTCCTTTTCACGATCAACCAACCGATTGGTAATCCTGTGAATAATAAACCCAGGATCGGCCCCAACAATACGGGCACGGGAGTCACGACACAGGCGAAAATCCCGCCCACAAAACAGGCCAAACAGACAAAGGCAAATTTCGTCGGATTCATCTGAATATCGGCTTGCTCCAAATAGTCATTCAGAGCGGGCAAATTGGAAACAAGCCTCGCAAACAGACTTGATGATTCATCCAAGCCTTTGTTCAGCAGCAGCGAGCCTCCATCAGGGTCGTCGCTTGACCCTGCATGGCGACGCGCTGCCATCTCGCTGAGACGATCCTCGATCGCAGTGGACTGACTGCCAGGCACCAAAACGTTCACCGCAAACGCCACTAAGGAAGCGACAAAAACGCCGACTGCGATAACGATGACTAACACACTCATAGTTCTACTACCGGTATCCGTGTTGAATGGATTGGTTTCCGATCCCCGAACATGCAGGCTTACGCCTGCAGCATGACGCGTTCACGGAATGCGCTGGCTGGCAACCGCACCCCAGCGGACTCTAATTTGTCCATGAAGCTTGGACGGACTCCAGTGCACTCAAATTGACCGAATGCTTTGCCCTCTTCATTGACACCTTTTTGGGCAAACTTGTAGATGTCCTGCATGATGATCGTGTCTTGTTCCATCCCGACCACCTCAGTGATCGCCGTGATACGGCGCGGCCCACCTTGCAAGCGGTTGGCTTGAATCAAAATATCGACCGCACCAGAGATCTGTTGCCGAATCGCTTTTACTGGAAGTTCAAAACCCGCCATCATGACCAGAGTTTCCAAGCGGGCGATCGCGTCACGTGGAGTATTGGCGTGAATCGTTGTCATTGAACCGTCGTGTCCGGTATTCATCGCCTGCAACATGTCCAACGTTTCACCGCCACGACATTCACCAATGATGATCCGCTCAGGACGCATACGAAGGGCGTTCTTGACAAGGTCCGTTGCGGTGACCGCTCCATTGCCTTCGATGTTCGGTGGACGCGTTTCCAAACGCACCACGTGATCTTGCTGCAACTGTAATTCGGCCGCGTCCTCAATCGTCACGATACGATCTTCGTGACCAATGAATGAGGACAATGTGTTCAACAGTGTCGTCTTACCAGAACCGGTACCGCCGGCGATGATGATGTTCAGCCGTGCCTTGATGCAGCCTTCAAGCAGCATCACCATTTCAGGTGTGAAAGCCTTGTAATTGAGTAAGTCTTCCAACTTCAGGGGATTGCTACCGAAACGCCGAATACTGACCGCCGCTCCGTCCAACGCCAACGGTGGAATGATGGCGTTTACACGTGATCCATCTTCCAAGCGGGCATCCACCATTGGGGATGTCTCGTCGACTCGGCGGCCAACCTTACTCACAATTCGGTCAATGATCTGCAACAAATGCTTGCCATCACGGAACTCCACCTTGGACTTCTGTAACTGGCCACCCTTTTCCACATAGACGTTCTTGGGACCATTGATCAAGATATCGCTGACACCCCGATCTTTCAGAATAAGCTCCAACGGCCCTAATCCCAGCACCTCGTCGATCACCTCGTCGACGAGCCGCTCGCGCTCTTGACGGTTTAGGAGAGTCTCCTCTTGGTCGCATAAGTGCTCAACGACCAGACGAATTTCGCGTTTGAGCGTATCGCCCTTGAGATCCCCAACTCGAGAGAGGTCCAGCTTGTCGACCAACTTCCCATGAATCCGTCGTTTGACTTCTTCGAATTGATCTTGCCGACTGGCCTCAGTCCGAGGCATTTGATTATTCGTGCGCATCGCAGATTTTTCCTTATCTGAAAAAACCGTCAGGTCCCGTGCATTCCCCCTCATCCTTGCAGCCGCGCTGCGGACGGGCGTGACCAACTCACGCCCAGTTCCAGATGAAAGCATTTCCCGCGGGTTGTAATGTCTGACCGGCCGAAGAATTCAACCACTACCAGTCCCAGGTCGGTGCAGACGCCTAACCCTTCGCAAGCATAGGACGCGAACGAGGCACTTTCGTTAGTTTTCACGCAGAGAATGTGACTCAATCCATGATTTAGTCCAAATCAAGAAGCCAACATCGCCGCGCAGTGAGCAAACGCCCACGGCCGCGCAACAATCGAATCACAAGACCGAATTACAAGACGGGGCCATACTTAAATCCCCCCCTCAAACCCCTAAAAATAGAACCCTGACGGTACCAATATCGAACCTGCATCAACCTTAGGTGGTTCGTGAATCATGGCGCCGCCAGTCGCGGCCCGCGTTTCCTCATGGGCAGCAACAAGGAGTCAGCATCAAGGCCATCTACATGGCGATCAGGAGCGGGATGAATGCAGAAACCGGCGAAAGATCAGGCATGCCCACCAAGTGGCTGCGAATCGAAATCACACGACACTCCGGCAAATCTTAGTTTTGAGGACAAGATACGATTGGTTCGCAACAAAAGTCGACAAAAAAAGCCAGGCCGCAAAACTGCGACCTGGCCAAAATGCACTGGCGAAAAGCCCAACGAGATGGGTCGTCTACCAAGGTCCTCGCACATAATAAACGCCAAACTGATCGGTATGGCTGGGCCATGGCGGCGTGGGACGGTACGATCCGGCCGGTGCAACGCCGGGTGAATTGGCGCTCCGCCCAAATTGATGCGGAACTGGATACATCAAGTTTTGACTGACGCCCCACGAATAGGTCTGCCGCATGTGTGCGGTCGGTGGCACAACTAATGCCAACGGCTGCCCATACATTTGGTTGTAATACGGCCCGTGCCACGGCTTACTCATGGAGAAATTGTGGGACCAGATTTGCGTTGCCGCATAGGGATCGCTAGCGTCCACATTAGACGATGACGCCGCCAGCACGGCGGACAGCATTCCGGCTGCGAGGAGGATTCGGCGGATCATATTGGCTAACCTTTCAGGTTCGATTCGGGAGTTCTAAAGGGAGGGAGGTCAGGAACTAACGCGGGAGCCGCAAAAAGTTCCAATAGAAATTGCTCGCTGTTTGGCGAACGGGTGGATAGTAGTAGGACGCCTTGGTTCGGTTCATCCCACGGCCGCAGTCATAGTGCCGATGAAATTTGTCCTTGTGTGCGTACAGCATGTGATGCGGGTAAAACGGCTGATACGTATAGAAAGTGTGTCCGACATTGGGCGGCACGGGCAACGGTGAAATGTACATCTGTGCGTTGGACTGGTTGCAATTACCCTTCGTAAAGTAATTGTAAAACAGGTCCGGATTTCCATAGCGTCGCGGTTGGCAATCGCCAACAAACGTCGTGTCGCCAGAGACGACACTTGAACCGCTCGGGAGATCGCCGACGTAGCAGTTGCAATTGTCGGCGAGAGCAGTGGTCGTCAAGGTGGTCACCAACGCGATGGCGAAGGTGGCAGCAAGCTGCGAAAGTAGTGTTCTTTTCATCGTTCGGGTCCTTCGTGAACGTCGCCAGGCGTGTCGGCAGTTTGACAGTATCCATTCCCAGAACGCGTTTGGTCGTTCTGGACCAAGCCTGGCTAGGTGCACAGGGCACTTGGCCAGCGAACTGGATGTCTTCCATGTCACTTTCGGACCGTCGACTGCCCCGCGATGATGTTTGTGACCAACTGAGTTGCAACTCGTTCGACCACTCGTTTCGGTGCAACATCTTTGATCGCTAAGACCGTTGCCGGTTCACACCCCGTGGAAGATGGAATAATCGGGCCGATCGGCGCCAGCCGCACAAACCACCCACTTTCTCATTTGGTAAACTTCTGCGCAAAATGCGGGTTGTTCGGGCCAGGATCATGACACGAGACCGGCAAAAAGTGGAACGGGCCCGACGGAACCAGATGGATCACAGACTGAACGACGTATAGAAAAGGACCTTCGCGCGTGGCAAAACGTCGATCTTCCAGCAAATCCTCGCGAACTTCCCAGCGTGCCGCAAATCGAGCGGGCGGCGATGGGGATTCCCTCTTCGATGCCGTCGACCCGGTCGGAATTGGGGTCCCGCTCCGGCAGGCGGCACAAGAAAGGTATCTCAACTATTCACTCTCTGTGATTACAAGCCGGGCCCTTCCTGACGTCCGGGACGGGCTCAAGCCGGTACAGCGCCGGATTCTGTATACGATGAACCAGCAGGGGCTGACGGCGACCAGCAAGCACGTCAAGTGCGCCAAAGTGGTTGGCGACGTGATGGGCCGGTATCACCCGCACGGCGATAGTTCGATTTACGACGCCTTGGTCAGGATGGCCCAACCCTTCTCGCTACGGATGCCGCTGGTTGACGGGAGTGGCAACTTCGGAAGTGTTGATGGCGACAATGCGGCCGCAATGAGGTACACCGAATGTCGCATGACCCCGATCGCGTCAGAAATGCTGAGCGATCTGTCAACGCGCACCGTCGCCTTCAAACCGAATTACGACGGTAGCCGAGAAGAACCGGTCGTCTTACCCAGCCGAGTCCCCAATCTACTGGTCAATGGCGCCACCGGGATCGCGGTCGGCATGGCAACCAACATTCCACCGCACAATCTGAAAGAGGTCTGCAATGCACTGCTAAAGCTACTGCAGAACCCGGAGATCAAAGACTATCAGTTGGTTGCTGAAAATGCGGTTCAAGGTCCCGATTTCCCGACGGGTGGGGAAATCATTAACAGCAAGGATGAACTACGTGACATTTATGCAACAGGGCAGGGCACGATCAAGCTCCGCGGTACATCGAAGCTTGTCACGAAAGGCAGCACCCGAATGCTGCAAATCACCTCTATTCCCTTTGGAGTCAATAAGGCCGCAATGGTCGAGCGGATCAGCGAGATCATTTTCAGCGGCAAATTACCACTCGTCACCGAGGTACGGGATCTGTCGACCGAGGAAATCAGAGTCGACTTGTTGCTCAAGAAAGACGCCGACGAAAACAAAGTCCTCGCTTACCTCTACAAAAACACGCAGTTTCAAAACAACTTCAATGTCAATTTGACTTGCCTCGTTCCCACAGAAAATCCCGAGGTTGGTGCCCCCAATCGCCTGAGCTTAAAGGAAATTCTGTGGCACTTTTTGCACTTCCGATTGGCTGTCATTACCGAGCGACTCACCAACGAATTGCGAGCTTTGGAAAAGCGAATTCACATCCTGAACGGATTCGCGTTGATCTTTGATGCCTTGGACGAGATTATCCGCATCATTCGCCGCAGTGATGGCAAAGCCGATGCGGCAACGAAAATCATGAAGCGATTCCCCGCCTCCAAGAAGAAGAATGGCTTGGATGAGGAACAGACCGACGCGATCCTAGAACTGAAGCTGTATCGGCTGGCGAAGTTGGAAATCAACTTGGTTTTGGATGAGCTAAAAGACAAAAACCGTCGAGCAAGACAAATCAGAAAATTGCTTGCTGAGGATACCCGAGACACCAACGCATCCGGCCGCTGGAAAATTGTCCGCGATGAGATTGAGTCGTTGGTGCAGCATTATGGCAAAGGCCCCAACGGCAAACGCCGAACCTCCATTTCGACCGCAGCAGAAGAACCCGAGTACACAGCCGAAGACTTCATCGTTGCAGAAGATTGCCACGTTCTGATCACCAAGGAAGGCTGGATCAAACGTCAAAAGCAAATTGCCCAACCAAGCAAGAGCCGCTTAAGACAGGGCGACAGCGTACTCAGTTGTGTCGCCGGTAGCACACGTGAAACCATTGGCCTGTTTTCTTCACTCGGCGTCTGCTACACCACGCGAATGATTGACATCCCCGCCTCAACCGGATTCGGCGAACCAGTGCAAAAGCTGTTCAAGATGAAGGATGGTGAGCGAATTGTTGCAGTGATGTCATTTGACCCGCGTGTCATTGGCGATATCCGAGAAGACCTCAAGCAACCCGACTTGTGCCCCGCGGTGCATGCCTTAGCAGTCTCCTCCAATGGCTTCGCACTGCGATTTGGGCTTGAGTCCTTCGCCGAAGTTTCAACGCGAAGCGGACGGAGATTCGCACGCGTCAAATCGGGCGCAACAATCGTCGATGTCGCAGCTATCGATGGCAGCGAAAATGTACTTGCCATCAGCCACCACTGCCGTGCAATGATCTGTCACGCTGAGGAAATCAACTACCTCTCCGGGCCGGGCAAAGGCGTGACGCTGATCCGACTGGCATCGGATGATGAATTGCTTGGATTCAAACCATCCACAGGCGATCGCGACCTGCTAACAGTGAAGACGAGCCGGGGCGCGAAGAAAACGATCTCCACTGCCAAGTACCGTGTGACGTCGCGAGGAGGCCGCGGCAACGAGATTCAGAAGAATGGAAAAATCTCACAAATCATCTTACCACTACCTGAAGCTCCCGCCCCGCTGGATGGCGGCGAATAAACCCCAGCGGTTGTCGGTAAATATGCTTTACCGCGTGGCAACGTAAATCTCAGGCAAACGAAAACACTTCACTCGAAAATTAGCAAAACCGATGGCAACCGCAGCAAAACGGTACGAAGGCGAAGACATCGTTGTCCTGGAAGGACTCGAACCAGTCCGCAAACGTCCAGGCATGTACATCGGTGGTGTCGGCATGGCAGGACTGCACCACTTGGTGTGGGAGGTCGTCGACAACTCAGTCGATGAGGCAATGAATGGACATGCCACCGAAATCAGCGTGACCCTTCACAAAGACCAACACACAATAACGGTCGCCGACAACGGCCGCGGCATTCCGATCGACAAGCATCCCAAGACGAAAAAGTCAGCTCTCGAAACTGTCCTCACGGTTCTCCATGCCGGCGGCAAATTCGACGGCGACAATTACAAAACGGCTGGCGGACTTCACGGAGTTGGTGCGTCCGTGGTGAACGCTTTGGCAAAACAACTGACTGCGGTTGTGCGTCGCGGCGGATCCCAATATCGAATGACCTTCGCAAAAGGCAAACCGACCAGCAAACTACAAAAGCTGAAGAGCTCGGTGCGAGGTAGCGGTACTTCTATCACGTTCACACCTGACCCCACCATCTTTCCCAAAACAGCGTTTGATAGTTCGGTCATTCGCGCCCGGCTGGAAATCGCCAGCTTTCTTCATCGTGGTGTAAAGGTCGTTTACACCGACGAAACAGCGAAAACGAAAGAAAACTTCCTGCATGAACGAGGAATCGTTGATTACCTGGGCAAGGTACTCAAGGATCGCAAAGCACGCCCAATTCACGAAACACCGTTCACCTTTCGAAAAGATGGCGAGGTTCGCCTTGAATTGACGCTGCAATGGACTGAATCAACCGACGAGCACGTCCGCAGCTATGTCAATGGAATTCCCACAGGCAACGGGGGCACCCATGAGAACGGATTCCGCAGTGGACTAAACAAGGCGGTACGAAATTACATCGACACACACAGCTTGACACCCCGCGGAGTCAAAATCACTCACGAAGACATTCGCGAGGGTTTGGTCTCGATTGTTTCGGTATTTTTACCGGAGCCTCAGTTCCAAGGCCAAACAAAAGATCGCTTGAACAACATAGAAATGCAGTCAATCGTTGAAGCGGCGATGCGGCCTGCGTTGGAACAGTGGATGAACAACAATCGTAGTGTTGCCGATTCAATCATTGCGAGAATTATTGCGGCTGCCAGAGCCCGTGCCGCGTCTCGTGCTGCGTCAGCCGCAGTGTCGCGTAAAGGGGGATCAAAGCGGACGATGCTGCCGGGGAAACTCAGCGATTGTGTTTCCAGTGGGAAGGGTGACTCTGAAATCTTTATCGTCGAAGGAGACTCAGCGGGCGGGAGTGCGAAACAAGGACGCGACCGAAACTCGCAAGCAATCCTGCCGCTCCGCGGTAAAGTGCTCAATACCGAATCTGCGACCCTGAAAAAAATCCTCGAGAACAAAGAAATCCAAGACATGGTTGCGGCCCTCGGTTGCGGGATCGGCCCCAACCTGAATACCGCTGACCTTCGATACGAACGGGTGATTCTGCTAGCAGATGCAGATTCCGATGGACACCACATCACCACTCTCCTGCTGACCTTCTTTTATCGACACATGCCGGCATTGATTGCCGACGGTCGTTTGTTCATCGCGGTACCACCGCTCTACCGGATCGATCTCGGGAAGGAAACGCATTGGGCTGCAGATGAACCGGCTCGTGAAAAAATCCTGGCCGATTACACCGGACGGGCGAATCCAGAAATCACGCGGTTCAAAGGGCTTGGCGAAATGATGCCCAAGGTTCTATGGGATACGACACTCAACCCGCAAACACGACGTTTAGTGCGAGTCGAAATCGATGATCATCTGGAAACAGATCGTGTGATCAGCGATTTAATGGGACGCGACGCTTCCGCCCGTTTCCGATTCATCATGGAACGAGCCGAAGATGCTGAAGCAATCGACGTTTAGTGCCTACGACTCGCATCGCATCGCTGTCGCTAACCCATAGCGGCTGAAGGGTCCAACAAGCGAATAAAAAATCACGTGCAATTCAGCGAGCCGGTGGTGCAACGGACTGCCGGATGATCAACTCCCCCTGAACTGCTTGCGTTGAGAACTCGCCACCTTCAATCAGATTTAGAATCGCTTCGGAAGCCTGTCTTCCCATCTCGCGGGCAGGCTGCCGAACCGTGGTCAAAGGTGGAGTCACATACGCGGATTCGAGTTGATCGTCGAATCCGATCAGCGAGACATCTCGGGGAACTTGCATACCACGCTGGTCGAGTGCCAGACGTGCACCAAACGCAGACAGGTCGTTCGCGGCAAAGATAGCGGTGAAGGCTAGATCGCGAGAAAGTAACTCGTTGACAGCCCGAATGCCTGATTCCGCCGAGAAATCCCCGTCGACAATCAGCCTCGGATCGGCCGTCAAACCTGCCTCATTGAATGCTTGTTGATAACCAGCAAATCGGTCAACTGCGTCAGGATGGTGCTCCAAGCCCCGAATGATTGCGATTTGTCGATGCCCTTGCTGCAACAAATATCTGGTTGCCACGTACCCGCCAGACACGTTGTCCATGTAGATGCAATGATGACGATCACTTGGCAAATTCCTGGCCACAATCACGGTCGGCAAACCAGAGCATTGGCGACTGATTTCGTCACTGGGAACACCGCCCCCAATCAGCACCATTCCATCGACCCGCCGCCCGACCAACGCTCCAATGGCATCAATCTGCTTCGTTTCTTGCCACTGACCATCCGCAAAAATGGGGGAGTAACCGGAATAGCCCAGCCCCGCGATGACGCCCTGGGCAATTGCGTCGTAGAACGGGCTGCCAATTAATTGGGTCAACACACCGACGGTCATCGAGCGACCACTTGCCAAACTGCGGGCAACGACATTGGGGCTGAACCCGAGTCTCTCTGTCGCTTCAACCACGGCTTTTCGCTTCTCTGGAGCGACGGCTGCTGTGTGATTGAGGACGCGAGAAACGGTACTTTTTGAGACACCCGCGACTCTGGCGATGTCTTCAATGGTCACATTTTTCATCACTGTACCGTACCACACGCGAAATCGGTTTCAAGATGACAAAATTCGCTAAAACTCAATTGTTTATCGCGATTTAGGCCGTTATCCTGAAACCGGTTTCAGAAGCGGGATCTGCTGTTCACTCAGCACCACGCTGCAAACCAATCCCCCTTAACCAACGCCGCGATGGGCAGCGAATGCCAAACGCGAACGATTTGGGGTACGAGAAAAACGACACGCCTCCCTAACCGAAAACAAGCTGATGAGTGAAACCGAGATCACGAAGGCCCCCGTCCCCATGGACCAAAAAATTGCTTTTGGATTCGGCATGCTTGCCAACCAAATGTTCCCCGCAGCATTGGGAGTGTTTCTGGTTGTTCTCGTTCAAGACCTTGGTTTTCCGCCGCTGGCCTGGGGATTCATCTTTTTCGCCCCGAGAGCGTTTGATGCCATTACCGACCCGATCATGGGCTTCATTTCTGACAACACGAAGTCTCGATGGGGTCGACGCAGACAATATGTTTTTCTGGGCAGTTTGATCTTGGCTGTCAGTTACATCGCGATGTGGCAACTCTATCGGGAAAACGGCCTGTACTTTAATTTCATTTACTTCATGGCTTGCTCGCTCGTTTTCTATTTGGGGCTGACCATTTTCAGTGTGCCCTACGTCGCCATGGGCTACGAAATGAGCGATGACTTTCACGAACGAACCAGCATCATGGCCGTCGCTCAATTCATTGGCCAATGGGCTTGGGTCATTGCCCCATGGTTCTGGGTCATTCTGTACGACCCTGCCTGGTTCCCCAACGCCGACACTGGAGTCCGGCAATTATCCATCTGGGTTGGAATCGCTTGCGGCTTGCTGGCAATGATTCCAGCGATTTTCATTCGAGACCAATCAACCTTGAACCGAGATGATCTGAAGCCAATTCACATCAACTCAATCAAGAGCAGTCTGGGCGATATCGCCACGTCAACCTTGGATGCATTTTCAATTGCTCCGTTTCGCAAACTTGCATTGGCCACGTTTTTGGTATTCAACTCGTTCAACGTCATTGCCCAATTCACTTTCTTTATTATTGTTCACCACCTGTTTAATGGTGACACAGAAAAGGCGGGAGTCTGGCCAGCGATGCACGGGTGCATCGGAGCATTGGCCACCACCTTCTTGGTCATTCCTTTAGTCGCAGCGATCTCTAAAAAGCTTGGCAAGAAGCAAACCTTCATCCTGTCCCAAGCAATCTCGATCATCGGTTACATCCTTTTCTGGTTTTTATTCGTTCCAGGCAAGCCATCCTGGTTTCTTTGGGCGCTACCATTTCATTCATTCGGGATTGGTGGCCTGTTTACTCTCATGATGTCGATGACGGCGGATGTTTGCGATCTGGACGAATTCAACACGGGCAAACGGCGAGAAGGGACCCTCGGTGCTGTGTATTGGTGGATGGTCAAATTTGGACATGCATTCGCAGGTCTGCTCGGCGGCCTGATCATGTGGTTCGTTGGCTTTGATCCTGGCAATGTGACGGAATCATCTTTGACGGGCCTCCGGATTTTCTACTCGTTCCTACCGATTGCTGGGGTCGTGGGCGCTATTTTGATCATGTCCCGCTACGAGATCACCGAATCGAGCGCCCACGAGATCCGTGTCGAACTGGAACGACGGCGAGCAGAGGCGGCCACTGCTTCTAAATAAACGCGACACCTCGCCGTGTCGCCGCGCATCTTCATTCAATCAACACCTCGATTGAACCAACATCGCGCTCCGATTTGAATCAATCACCGATTCGCAAACGCCAACTACTAGTAATTCTCGAACGATGACGATGACCATAAACGATGTGGCCCCAGCAAGGGGAGTGACCGGCGAATATGCTTCACTTGATGGTGAACGCTACTACCGTATCGCCAACAGCCAACAGATGCCCGAATTCTTTATGTCACTGGTGGGGGCCAGCGACCATTGGATGTTCATTTCCAGTTCGGGTGCGTTGACGGCCGGCCGCTGCGATCCTGATACGGCATTATTCCCTTACGCTTCAGATGATCAGATCTCTGCGTGCCGCGCCACCACAGGTTCGACAACGCTGATTCGCGCGAGTTGTCTGGGACGCAACGAGAACGAATCCATCTGGGAACCCTTCTTGTCACATGATCAATCCGATGAAATCCACCGCAATCTTTACAAGACACCACTCGGTAACAAGGTCGTCTTTGAGGAAATCAACGAGACAAAAAAACTCGCTTTTCGATACCGCTGGGTGTTCAGCGAGCAATATGGTTTCGTGCGCACCTGTCGGCTGCAAAACAGAGGCGATTCAGTCTGTTCGATTGATTTGCTCGATGGCTTGCAAAACTTGCTTCCGTACGGCGTGAGCAGTGAATTCATGATGCGCTACAGCAATCTCGGAAACGCATACAAGAAGAGTGAATTGCTGCCAGAATCACAACTCGCGTTGTTTTACCTTAGTTCAATCCCCACCGACCGTGCGGAGCCAAGCGAAGGCTTAAAAACAACAACGGTTTGGCAGTCAGGACTGACTCCCCAAGCCGTTCTGCTGTCCACCGAACAAGTCGATGAATTCCGCCGCGGAAAGCCGTTGCAAACGGAGACCGATGTGCGGGGAAAAGCGGGCGCGTTTCTGCTGAACCAGTCCCTCGAACTCGCGCCCGGCGAATCGATTCAGTGGCAGGTCGTCGCCGAATTGGAACAAGATCATACTGACGTGATTAATCTCGATCACTGGTTGCAGCATTCAAGCGACGTGACAAGCGATGTTGAATCGGACATCGCATCGGGTGAACAGGAGTTCCTGAAGATCATATCGTCTTCCGATGCAAGGCAATGTG
Organism: Rubripirellula sp.; assembly: GCA_049602075.1. GTDB lineage: Bacteria > Planctomycetota > Planctomycetia > Pirellulales > Pirellulaceae > Rubripirellula. The sequence continues at coordinate 147,777 of JBMYRF010000009.1, read as the reverse complement.
GCGCAAATGAGCGGCGCAGTGATCGACATTGCTCCAACACGATTTTTAATGTGATGCGGGGTGGTATTCCGTTGGAGGGTTACCGCATTGATGCGGACGATTTCCGTAGGCATATCCGCGGATTTAACAAAACGACGTTTGTGAAACACCAAGCTCTGCTTGAGGATCTTCCACCGGTGGTTCTGATCACAGATCTATTGTCGACAATCGCTGGTGGTTCCGACCCCGATCTTACCCGCTTGTCCCTGGAGTATTTACCCCTGGCCTTTAGTCGTCGGCACGGTGATCCGACACGGCCTTGGAACCGGTTCGCAATTCGGCTTCGCACAGCCAACGGCGAAACAAACCTAGATTACCAGGGGAATTGGCGTGACATCTTCCAAAACTGGGAAGCGCTGGCGGTTTCGTTTCCGAAATTCAATACCGCAATGATCTGCCGCTTCGTGAATGCGACGACTGCTGACGGATACAATCCGTACCGCTTAACAAAGGATGGCTTCGAGTGGGAAGAACCAACGCCAGATGATCCCTGGGCAAACATTGGCTACTGGGGAGATCACCAAATCATCTACCTGCTCCGGTTATTGGAGAGCAATCGCCGAACGGAACCCGATGCCCTGCAGCAACTGCTGAATTCGCGAGTGTTCGTACACGCCAACGTTCCATATCGCATCAAGAATTTTGAACAGATCAAACAAGATCCTCAAGCGACAATCATTTTTGATGGTGATCTGTCCGCTGAAATTTCAGCCCGAGTTGAGGAACTGGGTGTCGACGGAAAACTGCTGCAAAATCAAGCGGGTGAGATCCAGCGAGTGACGCTACTCGAAAAGTTGTTAACTCTATCGCTCGCAAAGCTTTCCAACTTCATTCCAGATGGTGGCATTTGGCTAAACACACAGCGCCCAGAATGGAACGATGCCAATAATGCGTTGGTTGGCAACGGGCTTTCCATGGTGACCACCTGCTATCTGTACCGCTGGTTCCACTACCTGGAAAATTGGTTAGCGGAGACCACAGACGAAACGTTCGATGTTTCGGCTGAAGTGGTAATGTTCTTCAATCAGATCAATACCACTTTGTCCACGATGGCGGATCACCTGCCAGCCTCTGCAGAACAAGATTCGTCGGCCGCTCAACGAACCGTAGCCTCGCCTGCACAACGCCGCGAAATCACGGAGGCACTTGGCCGTGCTGGCAGCAACTATCGAAACCGCCAGTATGAAGCGGGCCCCAGTGGAGAATTAGCCCAACTCTCGCGTCAACAATGCCTCGAATTTTTCAAGATCGCAAAGAGACATCTCGAAACAACGATCCTAAACAACCATCGCAGTGACGGGCTATTCCATGCTTATAACTTGCTTCAATGGGGCGAGGAGGGCATTGAAATCGAACATCTATACGAGATGCTTGAAGGACAAGTTGCCGTCCTGAGTTCAGGACTGCTGTCACCAAGCGAAGCGGTCTCGCTGCTCGATGCATTAAGAAGCAGTGATCTGTATCGGGAAAACCAGAACAGTTATCTGCTTTACCCTGACCGAAAGCTACCGCGATTTCTGGCAAAAAATGCGATCGATGCGAAGGCGCTGCGGTCAAGCAAACTGTTGCAGCGACTCCTACAAGATGGCAATGAAGAGATTGTCCGACGTGACTCACAAGGCGGCATTCATTTCAACGGCGGCTTTCGCAATGCAGCCGATCTGAACGCAGCGTTCGAGGCATTACCAAGTGAGTATCAAGCTGATTGCAAAGCCGAGAAATCAACCCTCACCGCTCTGTTCATTTCCTTGTTTGGCCACCGTCAATTCACAGGACGCTCGGGTACATTTTTCGCCTACGAAGGACTTGGATCAATCTACTGGCACATGGTGTCCAAGCTAGGTCTTGCTGTCGCGGAAAATTACTTTCGTGCCATTGACGAAGGCGAAGATGAAATAACGATAAAAGCGCTGCGCAAACATTTCGAATCGATTCGAAGCGGAATCGGCGCCGAGAAAACGCCGTCACAGTATGGTGCTTTTCCTTCCGACCCCTATTCTCATACGCCTGAAAATGCCGGCGTTAAACAGCCCGGCATGACCGGCCAAGTCAAAGAAGATGTGCTTGCTCGATTTGCCGAAGTCGGTGCACACTTCGAGAATGGCTGCGTCCGATTCCGATTGAACTTGTTTGATCGCGATGAACTACTCGACGATGAGACAGAATTCAGTCTCTACGACATAGCTGGCAAGCTACAAACGATTCCCGTGCCGTCGAGTGGGTTCGGATTCACTCTTTGCCAGGTGCCAGTGATCTATCAAATTGGCGACCGAGAGACCGTGACGATTGAATTCACCGATGGAAACAAGCGCACGATCGATGGACTGCAACTCGATTTGGACACCAGTCGTCATCTGTTTTCACGCAGCGGTAAAATCAAAACAATCGTCTGCGAATCTGAAACGTTTTCGCGTGCCCAATAAAGACTAACTTCGTTTTTCAATATACTCCTTTTGACATCCTACAACCTCAGCTACTGCCCACGCCGAGCCTTTGCAATGCTTAAATCATGCTTTTATCTGCCACTGCTGATCTACATCAACCTGCTTGTCAGTCCTCAAACAGCTGGTGCTCAATCAAAAGTCTCGATTGAGCGACGTGATGGCGGTTTGAAGTTGATTCGCAATGGCAGACCGTACGCCATCCGCGGAGTCGGCGGCGACACCGAACTGGCGAAGCTTGCTGAAGCGGGGGGCAACTCAATCCGAACCTGGGGTGTTGATGACCTGGGTCGCATTTTAGACGAAGCGCATCAGCATGGTCTCACGGTCTGTGCCGGCCTGTGGCTAGGCCACCAACGTCACGGCTTTAATTACCAAGATCAAACGGCTGTGCTTAAACAACTGGAAGAATCACTAGCCGCCGTTCACAAATACAAAGATCATCCGGCGTTGTTGCTGTGGGGAGTTGGCAATGAAGCCGAGGGTGCAGGAACAGATCCGTCCGTATGGTACGCAATCAACCATGTTGCGAGAGAGATCAAGCGTATCGATCCGAATCATCCAACGGTGACCGTAATCGCAGAGGTAGGAGAAAATTCAGAAAAGGTTCGCAGCATCGAAACCTTTTGCCCTCACATCGACATCGTTGGGGTGAACTCGTATGGGGGAATTGAATCGCTCGCCCAACGCTACCAAACCGCAAACAGCACAAAACCTTACATCGTTACCGAACATGGAACCCATGGGCCGTGGGAAGTTGGCAAAACTGGCTGGGGATCGCCCTTGGAATTTAGCAGCACTGCAAAGGGGGATTTCTATGCAAAGGGATACCAAGCCAACGTCATCGACAACTCCGCAACCTGTCTTGGCTCTTACGCGTTTCTATGGGGACAGAAACAGGAAACGACCGCAACTTGGTTTGGTATGCTGTTGCCAGATGGAACTCGACTGGCGGCGGTCGATGCGATGTCG
>JBMYRF010000009.1:122841-144229 GCA_049602075.1 Rubripirellula sp. | reverse complement strand
ACAGGAAATCGCGTTACCGTCACTCTGCCCAAACAAGATGGATCGTATCGCTTGTTCGCCTACGTTTACGATGGGCAAGGTGGAGCAGCCGTCGCCAATGTCCCGCTGCATGCGGGCAGCCCGATGAAACTATCGACAAAGTTGCCAGTCGCCAAGCTTCCGTATGTCGTCTACGGTGATGCCGCCAAGCCGAGCGTATACACACCTTCAGGCTACATGGGAAACACTGCCGCGATTCGCATGAACTTGGACAGCACCGACAAGCCGCACAGCGGTGAACATTGCTTGAAAGCCGAATACCGCAGCGGCGACGATTGGGGAGGAGTGCTCTGGCAGTCGCCACCCGAAGATTGGGATGGCAAGCAACCAGGAGGAGCGAATCTAAGTGGGGCAACCCAATTACAATTTTGGGCTCGTGGCGAAGAAGGCGGAGAGAAAGTGAACTTTGTGTTCGGTGTGATCGATGGCAATCAGCCCTATCGAGACTCCGCCAAGGGAGAACTCCAAGACGTCACGCTGACAAAAGAATGGAATCAACTGACGATCCCCCTGCGGGGACTGGACCTGCGGCAGATCAAAACCGGATTCGGCTGGTCACTGGCAGGGCAAGGCAAGCCCGTCACTTTCTACATCGACGACATCAAATACGTCAAAGAGTGATCGAAGCGAGCAGCAGCGGGTGACCAGGCAGCGACTCGACCTCTCAAATTTGCTGCCGACCATTAGACAATTACGAGACTGGAAAAGTCGGCGACTGATTCGGGGATTAGCTCACATCGTTGTGACGACTTCGATCAACATGATCCACTCTCGGCGGCGCATTGACACTCTGGCCGATTGCGAATGCGAGCCGCCCAACCATCGAGAAATAGGCAAACGCAACACCAATCGCAGCGGTGACCCCGATCATCGTTGCTGCCGTAATCTCAAACCCACTCGTGACCGTAAGCAGCAAAAATAAGCCACCAAACAGTAGACCAGAAGAGAAATAAAATCCTCCCCACGCTTCTGAACTTTGCGTTGCACTCCGCGCGAGTTCTGCCGAAAACGGCATCATAAAGCTGTTCATGTCGAGCATCGACAAGAACACGAATGGAAACGTGACATAAACGACAACCATGGTGAAGAAGATGCTGGTCAACGTGGGCAAGCCAACCAACATGCAAACTGTCCAGATTGGGATCACGCACAAAGACGCAGCAGCCACCACGATCGCTAACTGCCCCAGCCACGCGAAGGGATCCAAGGTTGGCCATTCGCTCACCGCTTCCTCTTCATTGGCCACCGCATGCATGATTGCAAACCCACAGCTCACGACTAGCACCCCGAGAAAGAATCCAGCTGGGAACAACCCGAGAATCAATATTTGTTGTTCGGAATGAAGCACCAACGCTGCTGGAATCGCCGCAAGCGCCGATAAGCCAAGCCAATGAGCCACCACGCCCAAATCCCGGAAGATACCAAATACATTCAGCACCCAATCTTTCACACTTGGGACATCTTGATAAGTCGGCCCGGCATTCACTTCCTCCTCCCGAGACGCCTCTTCCAGCAGCTGGTCTGCTGATCTCTTGAATGGGTCTGGGCCACGCTTGGAAGCCGCTGACTCCGCAAATTGAAACGTCTCGGCATTCGCCATGTTGATCTTGGTTCCCCCGGTAACCTTGGGAGGCGGAGGGACGGTAACAGGTGAATGACAATCAGAGCATTTAAGATTTGAACCCGCCTGATGTGCCTTTGCATAAAGGTAGGTCCCACATACTTTGCATTTCACCCGATACTCCGACGCATACTCTGTCGGGGTTGCCGGCTTTGGTGCAGGCGAATTTGTATGCGAAGCTCCCAGCGGTACAGGCATCGAAGTGCCGGTCGGTGCGGACTGGGACTTTGGCGGCAGTTCGGTTTCAGCCGCGAAATCATCGGTGTCACTGGCGAACCCAGCCAGCAATGCCTCTTCCTCCTTGCTCAACGGAGGTAAGCCGCGATTGGGCGAGCTATTTGGTTTCGGAGTGGTTAACGGAGGAAGCGCGAACTCACCAAGGATATCATCCTCATCCGAGATACCGTTACCAACGGGCGAGGTGGTTTCCGTCGGTGGTGTCGCGGGAGTTGACTTGAGTGGTTTTTCGTCCAGTGACAACCAATCATCTTCGTCGTCCACCTTCTCCACTGCCGAAATCCCTGGTGCCAAAAAAGTTTCGGCACAATGGGGACACTTCACTCGCTTACCAGCCGCCTGGTCAGCGATTGAAACAGCACCGTTACAGCGAGGACACTGAACCAAGATGGACATGGCAAACAAACGTTGAAGCGGGATGGGTTACTGATGCATGTAGTCTACCGTTTTCAGGCTATTGGAAACAGCATTGTCGTTTTCAGGCGACTGGCAATAGCATTGTCGTTTTCAGGCTAATCGCCACAGCTTTGCGGGAGCGATTTTCATCGCGATTTCCGAGGGAGGCTTCTTCGAACACCGCCAAGAGAAAGCTTTTCAAAAACTGGCTGACGACGAGCCTAATGGAAGCTGGAACAGCCAATTCGGTGCCTGTGGCGATCGATTCCCCTGCGGCGGCTCGCCATCCCATTCCCGCCTTCCGCACTTTTTCCGGTCATTGAAACGCTGCTTGTAGAAATTTTTCCATTTCCCACATGGTCCACTGAAAGTAACGGTTCTCATTTCGCCCGTAGTTGAAAAAAGCGTGTGTCGCTTCGGGATACTCGATAAACTCGCACCGGTTGTCTGCTTTTTTCATCCGCTCCTGAAACGCCCGGATCAAGTTTGGGGGAATCAGTGCATCTTTGCTTCCACTCAGCACCAACACAGGAGGCAGCCCCGACCGGACATGGTGAGCCGGGGAGAAGCTAACCGGATCAATTCCGTTTCTTTCGCATCGCTCGCGGCCGGCACTCCAACCATCCACCAAGTCAATCACCGGATTAAACAAGACAAACCCTCGTGGTGGATGCTCGATCACAGGATCTCCGGGTAATTCAATCGTTGAGAGTGCCAATGACAAGTGGCCACCAGCCGATCCACCTGAAACGACAATTCGTTCGACATCGACTTGCAATCTCTCGCCATTTTCGATCAGCCAACGGTAAGCCATCCGCGCATCCCGTAACGAATCGGCAGGTGTCCGTTTGTTTCCAGGTGGCCGAAAGTGAATGGTTACCGCGTTGTAGCCAAGCCGCTGTACCGCGACACACTGAGCCGCCAATAATTCGGGACGACCTCCCCATCCACCTCCATGGATAAAGAACACGCAAGGTCTCTGCTCCCCAACCTCGAGATCAAGCGGCTTAAACAACCACAACCGATGTTGATCCACCTCGGCGTTGCCGTAGACATATTCCTCTGCTCCGTCGAGCATCGCTCGCGTGGCTTGCAGCGTCTCTTCCCGACTCTCGGGAACCACTAGTAAATCTGGCTCGGGTTTCCCATATGCGTCAACCAATGGCGGCTCATCGACGCCACTCAGCGCTGCATCAATGACCGCTTGCAATTGCGACTTGGCTTGACGATCAGCCACAGACATTGCCAACGGACTAATCTCAATCTCCTCCAAAGGACGCTCGGTCAAACGATAGAAGCGACCGGTCCGAAACAATTTGTAATCGCGATTTAGAGCAAATACGTGGCGACCAAAACGTTCCTTGTCCCAACCTGGACGCGGGTCGTACCAAAAAAAAGCGGCCTCGCGTTCTGGCCCTTTATCGCCGAACAGCCAAGGAGCAAAACTGATCCCATCGCTGCCAACTACAGCTGGCAAGTCGGCTCCCGCCAACTCCAATAAGGTCGGCACAAAATCAGACGCGTCGACGATCCGATCGCAGATTCCCTGGGGAACATGATCGGGCCAGTAAGCGATCAACGGAACGTGAATCCCCGTTTGCCGGGGAGTTGCTTTACCACCGATGATGCGACGGCCATCTTGCATCTCAGAAATGACCTTCGCGTGCGTCCCATTATCGCTATAGAACAACACGATCGTATTCTTGAGCAAGTCCCGACTGCGCAAACCAGACACCAAGCGGCCAACGATCTTGTCTAGGTACTGAACCATATCGGGAAACAGTTCATTGTCTTCCCTTTGTTCTGCAGCGGGATCCCAGCCATCCGAAATCGGCGTCGGCACAAAGGGCCAATGCGGCAAAGCCATCGGATAATAGGCGAACGTCGGTGTACCGCGATGATCATCAAAGAAACCGAGTATTTTTTCGACCCAAACATCTTCGCCATACCGACCACGATAGGTTTTCAACGTGCCATCGTCTCCGCTTGTCCCCTCTAACATTGTCGGATTGGCATAGCGAGAACCCTTGTCCTCAGTCTCTAAAGCATGGAACAGTGAGTAACGGTCAAAGCCAGCATCTTTCGGATGCATCCCCGTCCCGCGCCGGTTGGTTGCGCCGGGTAGATCGGGCGGATCATAAGAAGTCAGTTGCCACTTACCAAAAATTCCGGTCGCGTACCCGGCAGACTTCATCAGATGCCCGAACGTGGTTTCACCGGGGTCCAGGATTCCAAAGTACTTCCAATTTCGGTGGTTGTACTTGCCGGTCATGATCTGAACGCGAGTTGGCGTGCAGAGCGGCTGGGAAAAGGCATGTGTAAATCGCAGACCGTCAGCCGCCAGCGAGTCCAAATGAGGTGTTTGATACGACACTCCGCCGTAGCAGCCCAAACCCTCAATGCCGACATCATCTGCCATGATCAGCAGGATGTTCGGCTGTTCCGCTCCACAGGCACCCGCCATGCCGAGTGTTACGAGCAAAGCGAGGGTGCCGATCAGTCGCGCTATCATGGTTCGTTCCGGGTCAATAAAATCGAGATTTCAGAGTCAAATCCGGGCAATTCAATCGTCGGACGCATCTTAGCTGGCAGAGTCGAGCCCTGCTGATGCGATCGGACCGGAGGTATTACGATTTTGGCCGATCCGATAGACTTGGGCCCCACGAACGACCTCTAACCGAGATCGTTAAGCTTTCGAATTTCACCTCACTCCGCCTGATTTCCATGCTTGTTTCGCTAAAATGGCTCGCCCGATACATCGAACTCCCGATGAGCCACGAGGAATTGGCACATCGCCTCAGTTTGTCCGGCCTCAATCACGAGGGAACTGACGAAATCAATGGCGACATCGTGCTGGACTTGGAAGTGACCAGCAATCGTGGTGACTGCCTCGGTCACATCGGGGTAGCTCGAGAAATCGGGGTACTGTACGACCATCCCCTGCAGCTGCCCTCGCCAGCACTGCAAACTTCAAACACCTCGGTCGAGGACCTGCTGACCGTCGAAAACCAATTCGTCGATGCCTGTCCCCGGTACACCGCTCGTGTGATTCAAGGCGTCAAGGTAGGAAAAAGCCCCGACTGGATGGTCGAGGCATTGCAATCGGTGTATTGGAAACGGAAAGCCGATGGCACTTTGGAAACTTACCAAAGCATCAACAACGTTGTCGACGCAACGAATTACGTGCTGATGGAATGTGGCCAACCTCTTCACGCATTTGATTACTCCAAAGTCGCGGACTCGCACATCATCGTGCGACCAGGCCACAAAGACGAAACGATCGAAGCGATTGATCACCGCAGTTATGCACTCGATCCAACGATGTGCATGATCGCCGATGCCAACCAAGCTTGTGCGGTAGCTGGCGTGATGGGTGGTGCCGAATCGGAAGTCACCGAAACCACAACGGACCTTGTGATCGAGTCAGCCGTTTTCACACCATTGTCGGTGCGTCGAACGGCGCGAACGCTCAAGTTGCACAGCCCATCGTCTTACCGGTTCGAACGCAAGGTCGATCCCGTGGGGGTTGATTGGGCGAGTCGTCGAGTCTGCGAAATCATCGTTGACGTGGCGGGTGGCGAAGTCGCCGACGGCGTGATCGATACAGCAGCCAACATTGCTCCACGTGAACCGATCTTGTTACGAAAGCATCAGCTAGAACGAATTCTGGGGATTCAAATCGACGAAGCCGAAGTCACTCGAATCCTGACCGCACTAGGATGCCAAGCCAATGGGACTAGCAATGACATCCAATACGTCCCTCCATCTTGGCGTCATGACCTGACCCGCGAGGTCGACTTGATTGAGGAGGTGGCGAGGATTCACGGATACGACAAGATCCCAGAAGATTCGCCCATCCCGGTCGCTCCCAGTTCCAAACGCGACTTTGATACCGCGATCGATCGTGTTCGGTTGATCATGACGGCCGCCGGTTTGAGCGAGGCGATGACACCAAGCGTCGTCACCAAAAAACTTGATCAGGCACTTTCTCCTTGGACAGACCGACCTGCCTTGGAGACTAAAACTCCAATGCTCAAGGGGGCCAAACGCCTACGTAGGACACTATTACCCAGCCTGCTAGAAGGACGCGGTAACAACTGGGCTTCCTCGAGCATCGCGGCTGATCTGTTCGAAATTGCGCATATTTACCTGCCCAGCGCAGCCAATGACACCCTGCCGGCAGAACAGTATTCGCTCGGAATCATTTCCGGACGCGATTTCTTTGATTTGAAGGGCGTGCTGGAAACGCTCGTTCAGCGAATGGGTGTTGAAGCACCGATGTCGGTAACACCGATTCAGCGCGACGGTATGACCAAGGGGAGTGCAGTCGAGCTAAAACTTGGTGACAAACCGTTCGGATATCTCGGCATCGTCGATCCCAAAACGCTCAAGGGATGGAAACTGCCTCCCCCTGTCGTGGTCGCCGAAATCTCGCTCGACCAGTTGCTTGAATCCTCAAACCTTGTTCCCAAGCAACGACCGATCAGTTCGTTTCCATCGATCCAACGAGACTTGAACTTCATCGTCGAAGAAAAAGTTCGTTGGAGTGAAATGGAAAATGTGGTCCGAGCAGCGATCGGTTCCGAGCTGACTCAGATCACTTATCGCGAAACCTACCGGGATGAAAAGAAGGACGGAAAGGATCGCAAACGCGTGCTAATGACCGTCGAATTGCAACGGCACGATGCAACGCTCAGCGGCCAAGAAGCCGATGAGCTGATCACAAAAGTTGTCGGCGCCTGTGAGCAACAGCTCGCCGCACAACTGCTGTCTTAGACAAAAACGTGTCGCGTTGCGTTAGTCCTCGATCGGCGTCTCCTTGTCGCCATTCCGCAAATAAGGTTGACGGACCTGTTCACCTTTCGCCGACTGGAAGGGACGCACCCAAATATTGCGGAAACCGACGGGGTTACCATGGTCCTGCAACGAGATTGGTCCGGTCGGGGGATGGGCCTGATATTTTGGCGGCCGATTGTACGGAGTATCGCCCTTCAACTCGAAGTGGTTCAGAATCAAAACCCCGTTGTGGATCGCGGTGATGTAAGCCGGTGAGATCAGCTTGCCAGCATCATCAAATCGGGGCGCAGTCCAAAAAATGTCATAAGTATTCCACTTGCTCGGCGGCCGCATCGCGTTGACCGCCGGCGGCGTCTGCTTGTAAATCGCACCCGCCTGACCGTCGTGATAGGTTTCGTTGTCGTAGGAATCAAGTACCTGAATCTCATAGCGGTCCATTAGAAACACACCGCTATTGCCACGTCCTTGACCGCTTCCCTTGACTGGCTCAGGAGCCTTCCATTCAAGATGCAATTGACAATCACCAAAGGAATCATTGCTCACCAACTTGCCTCGCCCCGAATAGGCGACCCCGTCTTTAACTGACCAATTGTCTCCATTCTTCCATTTTGAAAGATCGGCTCCGCCGAACAGAACGATCGCATCGGACGGGGGATCAGCATTGGCGTCGCCCGGGGTGACAATCGCCGGCGGTTCCCACTTGATCCCATTCAGGTACTCTTCGCCATGAGCAAAGTCGCTAAGCCCTGCGGCGGCTAAGCCGACCACAGAAACGGCTGCCAATACTGATAATCTCGTTTTTAAGTTGTGAAACATATTTTTCTATCTGCTACGTACATCGATAAAGCCCGCAATCACATCTTCGGGTCGAACGTCCACATAATACCTAAGCCAGAACCTGGATTGCTTTGAAGTCGCGAAGTTTGATAGTCCACATCCCCATGGGCTCTTTAAACCAACGAATCGCGATGCTTGCCACCTTTTTGATGGCATTGACCACCACCGTTTACTCGCAAACAGCAGATGTCGGGGACATTCCGCACGAGGTGTCGTCACCCCGATCGAATTCGACCCAATCGAATTCGACCAATCTCACCCCATCCCCACCGCCAGACGGCTGCGTGCTGCTGAAAAATGATCATGTTTTGTTTGGCCAGGCTCGCCAATTAGGCGAATACGTCATCGTGCGGTCTCGGCAGGGAGGCGAAATCCGCCTCCCACGGGAACAGGTCGCATGCTGGGCACCGTCGATCCGTAATCTCTATCAATTCAGGGTCGACCACCAGCAACCGGGGGATCTAAACACCCACCTTGCCGACGCAAGCTGGTGCTTACGCTATGACTTGTTCGATTTAGCGGCTGCGGAGTTACGTGCTGCCTATGCCATCGATGCGACCAGCCCCGAAGCGAGACGGATCGAACAGCGACTCGACCGCCGGATATCCCAGGATCGTACCGATCCAAAAGAAAATCACTCGACTGCGGGGCTACCGCAGGTTGCTCCGGTTCAGTTTGAATCACCGGTCATCGAAAATGCTTCCAAGTCCATTGAAGGACGTCCTTTGCAACTGTTCGCTAGCCAAATCCAGCCGATGCTTGTCAATCGCTGCAGCAATTGCCATTCACATCGACTAGCCGATCAAACCAACGTTAAGTGGAGAATTTTTGCTCCGCCCTCGGGAACACGAGCCTCCGCAGAATTTACGCGATCCAACTTGGACGCCACGCTGCCGTACCTTGATAACGACAATCCCGCCGACAGCCCCTTGCTGAAGTACGCGACCACCAAACATGGCGGTGGAGAGGCACCACTGGGTCTACGTAATGCGAAAGCCGTCAATGGCTTGCAGCGTTGGGTCGGAATGACTGCCGTTGCCCTGAACGCAGAAGCCGCCTCCCCAACGACCGCGAATAAAACCACCACGAATGAGGCGGCTTTCTCCCCGGTTTCGGCTCCCCAATCAGTCGCTGCTCCCCAACCAACGGACTCCGAATTAACCTCGGTTTCAACAATGCGGGAGAATGAGGGGAATACGTCGGACCAAGTTGAGCCTCACGATGTCTCGTCCTCCGGCCCCTCTCGCTTGCCAATCGTCGAAAACCCCTTCGATCCCGATCTCTTCAATCGTCGCTTTCATATGAAAACTGACGGCGAGCCGTAGGGGCTCTTTGAAAGTTGCCTGCCGCAGCAGCATTGTTTCAACGCGATAGCGGTTCGTAGAACGACAGCAGTGACTGCAAGGCTGGGTCAACAAACCAGCGTTCAGGCCAAATCCGCAGTCGGCAATATCCCAACGCGGCAGACGCGACCGCCGGATCCCAACACGGCAGACGCGACCGCCGGCACTCTCGTCTCGCCCGGCATCTCCAGGCCACGATTGGTCGAGGGATCATCATCAGAAGGCAGTGTCACCTCCATCGCGTTGCCAAAATGTATTGATGTCGTGAACCTTTTTTTGCAGGCGAGCGATCCCACAATCTTACCTTCTCCGCTGGTGCGCAACATATAATCGTTCGTCCCACTCCCCGCCTCAGCGAGCCATCCATGCGTTCAATCTGCCTCATCATTTTCTTGCTAATTTCAACTCTTCAAGCAGGATTCGCGCAACAGCAGCGTCAGCAACGCCCACCCCAGGTGCCTGCTGGAGTCACTGTCGACCTTGATATGGAATATGCCAAGGTAGGCGATCGTTCTCTAAAGCTGGACCTGTACCGACCAAAATCAGAGGCTCCAACCCCACTGGTAATCTGGGTCCACGGCGGCGGTTGGCAGGGTGGATCCAAGCGGGGTGCTGGTCCCGCACGGGTACTCTTGCAGCATGGATTCGCGGTTGCTTCTGTTGAGTACCGATTAAGCGGCGAAGCAATCTTTCCGGCGGCAATCGAAGACTGCAAAGCAGCAGTAAGCTTTTTACGGAATCAATCAGAGCGATTTCACTTGGATCCCAATCGGTTCGGAGCCTGGGGATCTTCGGCCGGCGGACACTTAGTCGCCATGCTGGGCACGACGGGTGACGTTGATGTTTTCGAAACACATCCGATTTCGCAACAAACACCCTCTCACGTACAAGCGGTTTGCAATTGGTTCGGTCCGTCCGATTTTTTGCGAATGAACGATTTTCCATCGAACATCGATCACAACTCCCCCGATTCTCCCGAATCCAAATTCATCGGAGGCCCCATCCAGCAGAATCGAGACAAGTGCCGCGAGGCAAATCCGATCACTTATGTCAGTCCACAGGACCCTCCCTTCTTGCATCTGCACGGCGACAAAGATCGCCTGGTTGCGTACAACCAAAGCGAACTACTGCATGCCGCACTGCAAAAAGCAGGTGTCGCAACAACACTGCACAAAGTGATCGATGGCGGCCATGGTTTTCGCGGAGCAGCAGAAAGTCGCGAGCAGATTGCCCAACGATCAATTGAATTCTTCAACAACCAACTGAAAAGCAACCAATCAAGTCAAAACAATGGCGACTGAAAAGTGACGAACCGTAAGACGCCACGCGGCATCCTGGAAACAATTCTCTATTCCAATGACTTACCCGCCGCCAGAGAATTCTACGAACAGGTCATCGGTTTGACCGTGGTCGCCTACGAACCAGAACGCCACCTGATGCTCCGTGTGGGGCGTTCGATGCTACTAGTTTTTCACCCAGACGATTCTCAAACCAAAGAAATCTTCGTCGGTGGCGCCATGATTCCACAACATGGCTGCAGCGGCCGCTCGCACTTTGCTTTTGAAGTGGCCGAAGATCAACTCGCCGAGATCAAACAGAACCTCACTCAACACGGGATCCCCATTGAATCGGAAATCCACTGGTCCGGTGGCGGACATTCGCTGTACTGCCGCGATCCCGCCGGCAACAGCGTCGAATTCGCCACTGCCAAACTCTGGTTCGATGAGGAATCGTAGTTGATTGGCTAGAAACAGCTTCGTCCGCGGATTGCGATCAATGCAAGCATCGCAGCCCCATCAACCTCGATGAATCGTTGATGTTGATCAGTTTTTTTCCCGGCAAGTCGCTCCTCTGGCTGGTGACACGCCAGTCAGTCAGTCAAAGAGCCGCCGGTCAAATCCTCGATCCACTTCAACGCTGGTCGCCGAAGACTGGTCGCCGAAGACTGGTCGCCGAAGACTGGTCGCCGAAGACTGGTCGCATCAAACGGGGAAATGAAAAAGCGAAGTTGCCACGACGCAACTTCGCTTCCGGGTTTGACATATTGCTGGCAACCAGGTCGGCTAAGCCTGGAACGAACTACCGCATCCGCAGCTCTTGGTCGCGTTGGGATTCTCAAAGGTGAATCCCTGTTTCTCCAGGCTTTCGTACCAGTCGACTGTAGTGCCATCGAGGTAGAGGGCACTCTTTTTGTCGACCACGACCGGCACGCCGTGGCATTCGTACTTTGTATCTGCCTTGTCGTCGAATTGGTCGTCAAAGTTCAGCGTGTAGCTGAAACCACTGCAGCCACCGGCAGCGATGCCGATACGCAGGACCATTTCCTCGCCAAAACTATGCTCTTGCTGGAACCGCTTCACTTCTTCGGCGGCCCGTTCGCTCAATTTCACTGCCATCTTGGAATCGTCCCTTGTCATGGACATGGTGTAGACATGCTCGCGGCCATCCGACCGATGTCGGACCAACCTCGCTGAACCCCATATTATTCTGCGGGAGCCGATTGCGGCAAGGCTTAACGTTCCCGAGGCTGCCCAATCGAGCTCATTTACACTGTTTTTGGGCCTCCTAATGGCAATCCGGGAAGGGTCCACGTTCAACCGAGTCCCCCTGCGTGCTACGATTTCGGCTTGTCCTCTCGCTCCTTGCCTTCTTGATGAAATGTCCCCATGCGGCGAATCGGAACGCTCCCCGACGAATCCAGTGCCCGAAAATTATCCGATTTTTTGGTTACACAGTCGATCTTGAGCACGGTCGACCATGACGAGTCGGACGGATCCTGGAGTATTTGGGTTCGAGACGAGCAGCAGGTCGAGGCGGCCAAGCGTGAATTCGCCAGTTTTCAGCAGGACCAGAACTCCCCACGGTATCAGGTCGAGGAAAAAGCCAAACGAATCCGCGATGAACGTGACAGGGAGGAGAAAAAACGTCAGGTAGAGCAAGAACAGGCGATCCGATCGATGCCGGTCCAGCAACAGATGCTCGATCGACCGGGCCTGGAACCACTCGCCGGCATTCGCCTAAAGCAACGTGGGATTCCCGCCACAATCACCCTGATCGTCATCTCAATCATCGTCAGCTTGACCAGCCACTTCGGTAGTCCGCGGCCGAAAGCGGACGGCACCCTGAGCCTAGAGCAGCGAACTTACTTGCTGCTCTCGTTCGTCGATCTTCGCGATTGGTCCGCCGAGAAGCAGGATCCGTATGCATCGGTCCGTAAGGGACAGTGGTGGCGAATGATCACCCCAATGTTTATGCACGGTGATGAATTCCATCTCGCCTTCAATATGCTTTGGTTGTTTTTTCTTGGCTCAGCGATCGAACGTTTACACGGTTCTTGGTTTCTCTTGCTCTTAACGTTTGGAACTGAGATCGCCGGAACGTTGCTACAGGTTTCACTCCCCACCGCCGATTGGATCCCGCAAGCTCTGCAAGGATCGCCGTTTGCGATTGGAGCCTCAGGAGCGGTATACGGACTGTTTGGCTTTTTGTGGATTCGCCCTGCCGTCGATCCAACCTATCCCGTCCACTTGGTCCCCATGAATGTGATCCTGATGCTTGTATGGCTGGTCGCTTGCATGACGCCGCTGGTGCCGAATGTGGCCAATGGTGCGCACCTGGGTGGGCTGATGGGAGGCATCCTCTTTGCGCTCGCAAGGCGTGCCTTGGCAAGATGACAGCCCAGCATTCCTCCTCCTCCGAAGCGACGCTGGACGATTCATTCCCCAACGCTTTACGAGAAGTTCTTCGCGTCGCCTTACCGCTGATGATCAGTGCGGGAACCTTCTCATTGGTTCTCTTCGCCGACCGCACTCTTTTGCTGTGGTTCGATGGTGAATCGATGAGTGCCGCCATGGCTGGCGGCAACTTGTTCTGGGTCCTCGCCTGCCTACCGGTGGGAATTGCGTCGATGACAGGAGCAATTATCAGTCAGTACGTTGGAGCGAAGGAGGACGAACAGATTGGACGCTTCCTGTGGCAAGCAGTCTGGCTCGCGCTGGCGATGACACCGCTGTTTGCGGTCGCCGCGATCTTTGCAACCAGACTTTTCCAATGGACGGGACAGCCAGAGGAACTGATCGGTTTGCAATCGACCTATCTGCGCCTGTTAATGCTAGGTGCTGCTGGAATCGTCATGGAAACCGCGTTGAGTGGATTTTTCAGCGGCACCGAGCGGACCAGCGTCATCATGTGGGTCTCGATTGCGTCAGGCGTGCTCAATTTCCTGCTCGATCTGCTGATGATCTACGGTGCCGGCCCTGTCCCGGCGATGGGAATTGCGGGGGCAGCAATGGCCAGTGTCATTTCGTTTTGGTTCAAAGCGGCCTGCTACTGTTGGCTGCTCCTACGCCCAAAATATGAATCGCAATATCGAATCCGGGCTGGCTTCGGGTTCGACGCTCAGCGGATCCGGAACATTTTGTTCTACGGTTTCCCAACTGGCTTGATGTATTTGACTGAATCAGGCGGATTCACCGTCATCGTGCTGCGGATCGGGAACATTGGTGACGTCCCTCTGCGGGCAACAACGATGGCGATTAATTTCAACATGGTCGCTTTCATACCTCTGGTCGGTGTTTCCATTGCTACCTCGGTACTGGTCGGTCGTCACCTCCTCGAAAGTGGGCCCGCGCGGGCAGCTCGCAGCGTTTACGCCGCGATCATCATCGGTTTGCTCTACTCCGGCGGCTGGGTAACCGCATACTTAGTCGCGCCCGACTGGCTAATGAGTTTGTACGAACTAAATCAGAATGGCGAAGCGTCTGTTCAAGCCATTGCGATCGCAAAGGGCTTACTGAAGTTTGTTGCAATTTACGTCGTGCTAGATGCCACTCAATTGATCGTTGCCGGTGCCCTACGCGGTGCCGGAGACACGTGGTTTGTTCTCCTGAGTGGGCTTGCCGCCTCCGCCGTCGCATTGACCATTGGATTCATCTGGGAACCTGAGACCGGTTTGCTGAACTGGTGGTGGTGGATGGTCACTCTTTGGATTTGGACGTTAGCCACGCTCATGCTGCTCCGATTCTTGCAAGGTCGCTGGAAACGAATGCGAATGGTATAGCCACTCTTGCACGGAAACGAAAAAAATCGCAAGGTGGATAAATCCACTTTGCGATCTGGGATACCACGATCGAGTAAATAATCGCTTACCGTTGCAACGATCTTGTCACTCATTCCGCACTGACGACATGAACTTACAGTAAAAAGTCAGCCGTCTGTCGTCACGCTTAATTAAGGTCGGTGAGGATAACCTCGCTTCGATAACGTTTGCCGTTTCGGTAAATTATCATCGGCACGGCGGACCCGATCGGCGCCAGACCGACCTGGGCGACCAGGTGATCATCACTCTCGACTTGCCGACCATTGAATTCAACGATGATGTCACCCCGCTGCAAATTGGCCGATTCGGCCGGTGAGCCGTCGCGAACATCTTTCACCAACGCTCCGCCACGCAGTGGATAGCCGGCATCGACAAAGTCGGTCGCAGTAAAATCAGGATCGAGTGTCACACCAAGGTAGCCACGACGAAGTTTCCCGTGCTGAATCAATTGATCAGCAACCTTCATTACCATCTTCATCGGAATCGCGAAACCAATCCCTTCACTGCCACCGCTACTGCTGGCGATAGCGGTGTTCAACCCAATCACTTCACCACGCAAATTCAATAACGGTCCCCCGCTATTGCCTGGATTGATCGCGGCATCTGTTTGGAAGAAATCTTGCAAGTCAATTTTTTGCTCGCCAAGTGAAAGATCGCGGCGACCTTTTGCACTCAGAATTCCAAAGGTGACGGAGTGACTTAATCCGAACGGACTGCCAATCGCAACCACAAAGTCACCTATCTCAATCTGATCGCTGTCCCCTAGTCGAGCCGCAGGCAGACGCAGCGAATCAATCCGCATGACAGCAACATCAGTGCTGGCATCGGTCAAAACTTCGCTGGGGCGAAATTCTTGTCCAGTGTTAGATCGCAGCAGAATTTGACGAGGGCTAGCACCGTGAATAACGTGCCGGTTAGTAAGCGCCCATAACCCGCCATCCGCTCCCCGGATCACGACACCACTTCCAGCTTCATCGTACGACCCGCCACCTTTTCCGTTGGTCTTGTGAGCCTCAATGTGAACCACACTCGGCTTGACCAATCGAGAAACGCGACGAACCAAGTTGGCCAAACGGTCAAAAGTGTTGAACTCCTCCGCAAGCTCATTGAACAGTCGTTCACGTTGCACATCCACTGACGCCAGTTCTTGAGCAGGTAGATCGACCGCCTTACTGCGAACGCTCACTGCACTAGTGGACTCAGGAATTTGAGCGACGATGCCGCGTGAAGAACAAAGACTACTGCTAGCGACTAGACAGAACGCGGCAACGCGGACGCCAGTGGCACGACAAAGCGAGTGTGCAACCATAGATGGATAAAGGGACGTGGGAGGACGGATTGGGAGGCGGTCCCGTGGGAGGCGGCACCACAAGCGAGTATCGGCCTTCAGGTACTCGGATCATGGCCCAAGCTTCCCGCGGCGTCCTTTGGCGCATCATGCGACAAAACCGTCATGGCTGGCGCATCAAAAACGGTCGGAAAGTTTCCGACCGTCTCCCTGGCATTCCCTTTACAGACAAGCAGGCGGCTCTTAGGTCGAAGAATCGACTTCCGCTTTGTCGAAAACACGATTCCACATCACACCACCGCCAGTTCCCATCCGCTTTTCGGCTTTTCGCCGACAATTGATGCAGTCGGTCGCGTAGGGGATTGCTCGTAAACGAGTCAACGGGATTGCCTTCCCGCAAGACTCACAGTCACCATAATCGCCTTCTTTGATGTGATCGATCGCATCATTGATGGCGGACAACTCGCGACTTTCAGCCTCGATTAACTGGCTATTCAACTCATCCTGAACCGTATCAGCCGCAGCATCCAACACGTCACCAGTCCTTTCCTGGTGCAACTCACGCAGCAGGCTAAGATCGCCGTCCAACGCCCGTTGCAACGCGTCGCGACGGAGAACCAATTGGTCATGAAGCTTTTTGATCGCATCTTTTCGGGACATGACATCACCTCAACTGGTAAATGGATTGCCGGACCGGGCATCAATCGTGAAAAGACCGCCAAAGCGGTTGAGCAGCCACGAAACAGGAGTCGGTATGACTCTCAACAACTTCGCATCCTGACGATGACTTCCACAACGTAAACGTCTTATGAATCTCTTTTATTAGCTACGTCTCCGAATCTTGTCCGGTTTCCACAGCTTTGCTCCTGTTTCCGTTTTTATGATAGGAACCGAGTCCTAGAAATCGCCACGAGAGGGTTCTGTTTCCCAGATTTTCCTGATTCACGCGGTGTAAAGTCCTAATTACAAAGGGTTTGCGGCTACTGATCGCCCCCCCCCACAGCGACATCCGAGCAGGACATTTTAGTCAGCAAGCGAGAGCCACCCCCCCGCAGGACCACACTAAAGTGGCCACATTAACCGCTTGGACGGACCATTCGGTCGCAATCATCCCATTTTGTCTAACCGGATGAGACAGCAGACCCGATTTAATTGCCAGAGGCGAGGTGCGTTCAGGGAAGCAACTTGCGCGACTGGATGGCTCGAGCCTCCAATCTCGCTCGTATGGATGTTCGACACGGAAAGGACTGGAACGGTGAGCAAGGATCACACAACCGCACTGAACGCGATCTCGGGGCCCCGTGGCGAGTTAGACAGCCGCGGTCCACTCGGTTCCGCCAGCCAAGACAATCAGCGAGCCGATGATCAGGCAACCAACGTCAGCGGTCTGGACCAAACGGCTGAGCATGTAAGCCGCTTGCTGAATGGGATCGATGCTGAATCCCCCGTGGAATCAGCGATTGAATTTCGCGTCGTTCGACCGGGAACCCCCAATCGACGCCTGAGGCTGACAGGGAACCGCTACACCTTCGGCAATGCCGAAGGCTGTTCAATCCGGCTGAGCGACTTAACACTGCGTCAGCCGTACGCCGTCTTGATCCGTGACACGACACGGATCTGCATCCGCGCTTATTCGGTCCCGATCCTCATCAATGGGAACCGAAAGACCGAAGCCACTTTGGTTCCGGGTGACGTGCTGCAACTTGGTGACTATCGCTTTGAATACCTAAAGTCTGAATCAATCCCGACGCCGGAGCAGTTGGCACCAGCTTTTTCCACGGCTCCACGTTCCGTTCTGGAGAAGCCAAACCAATGCGTTGCCGACAACGCTCTACCACCAAAAGAAGGCAGCACAGTTAGCGATTTGCAATGGCGTGAACGACTCCGCCGAGAAATCGATCAATGGCGGGACCGCCAAACCGAATGCGACCGCCGAGAAGATCAATGTAACGAACGGGAAGCAGATCTACGTTCACGTGAAAGTGAATTATGGACTCGTGCAGAAAACCTCTACCAACGTGAATCTCGATTGCAATCGCAAGAGGTAGCAGCATTTCAGCTTTACGATGAGTACACGCAGCGGCAGCAAGAATTGCTGCAACTTCGCGAAGAAACACAGAATCGCCAGGAGATTTTCAATCGCCGCGAAGCGGAATTCCGAAACGTGGAATTCGAATACCGGCATCGACTGGAAGATGCCGCGAGGCAATTGCAGCAATCGCAACAACAAGCTGAAACGTCGACTCAATCTGTGCAGAGAATGCGAACAGAATTCGATTCACTCAATCGCCAGATTGAAGAATTGTCGAAGCAACAAATCGACATGAGTCAGCGTGAAAACCTGCAACAAGATGAGCAAATACGGCTGTTTCAGGAACTCGAGCAGGCACGTGACCAAGCCATCGATGAACGCAACCAGAGTGGTCACCGTTGCCAAGTAGCCGAAGCTCGTGTTGAAGAAATGGCTGCCCAATTGGATTCACTGTACGCTGGCGAAAATACGGATCAGCAACGACAGAACAATCAACTGCAACAAAGCCAAGCCGTAGTCGAGCAGTTGAGAGAACAAGTCGAACAACTTCAGCAAAACGTTGATGAGGCATCGCGTCAATCGGAGCAATACCGCGCGGACTACGAACAAGCTTGCCTTTCAGTCAAGCAGCTTGAATCACTCGTAGCTCGCAGCACTGAACGTGGTGAACAGGACAGGACCGGCTGGGCTGAGGAAACCGACCAACTGCGACATTCAGTCGAACAACTTTCCATCGACTTAGCGCAAGCCAACGGTGAACTCAGCGAATTGCGTCAGGCAAACGCCAGCCTAAGCTTTCGCCTCGACGAGATGCAAATCGAACGGGATCAAGCATCTCAAGAACTGGAGACTCGTCCAAGCAGTTCCCAATTCGAATCAATTCAGTTGGAACTGGAATCAGCCGGTGAACAACTGTCACAACTGCGGGAAAAATACGAACGTACCCGCGCAGAGCTCGAGCAGTCAAAAACGGAACAAGAGGCGCGCAAGGCAAGCTCTTCCGAAGATCGCTTGGAAGCGTCATTGGCTAGCACCGAGGACCCCGGCGAGTCAGTCATTTGGCCAAGCGAGGAGAACGAATCTCCGAGTCAAATGGGTGCACCCAAGCTTGTGGAAACCACCATGGAATGGGAGATGCCGATCGATAGTAGCCGGCAGCCCAACCATAGTGATCAAGTCAAAAATCAGGAAACTGGATTCATCGATTCAGCAGCAATTGATACCGAATCAACGGCGGCATTTACGAATCAGAATCAATCCGATGCGCATCAATCTTTAGGCGAATCAATCGCGGAACCCGATTCGGAACAAACTCCACTGGTTACGCCAGAAACCGCCGGTGAAATCACGGAATCATGGGCTGGCAAGCGGATAGAGGCGGAAGCCGGTAGAGAAACCAAGCTAGGCCATAGCTCGCCATTAGGAACAGAAACTTCCGAAGAACAGTTACTGGCCACTGACTCACTTGAGGATGAAGATGCCCAGCTGTGGCCAGATTCCGAAAGCATGGAACCCGTCTCTCTTGATGTGAACTGGGACGTGGAGGAAGGATTTGCGGCAGAGGAATCAACCAACACTGTTCCGCCTGTGGCAGTACCCGCTGACGAATCCCATGATCAAACAAGCTCGTGGGCAGACGCGGCCCGAACCGCCGAGTCAATCTCAGAGTCGAGTGCGCATCTTGAGTTGGCAAGCGACCAGGATCACAGTGACATTGCGGAAACGAGTTGCTGGGACACAGACAAGCCTGAGTGGGGCTCAACGTCGGACATTGACTGGGATAACGCAAATCGAGACGCGGCCATATCCTCGGAGAAGGAGGATTCGCTCGGCGACGGTTCACTCGCCAGCATGCTGATCACCGATCTCGAGAATGAAAATCATCTCGACGCGGAGGATGCGAACGAATCGGCTAGGGCGCAGACTGATGAATCGGAAGAGAAAACCCACGAACCGTCATCCCATTCCCAAAGTTTCTCGGACCAGTTTGAAGAAAACGCTCAATACAGCAACGATCAATTTAAATTCGAGGACCAGCAGACCAATCCATGGGCGGCGACTCCTGACAACCTGGTCGTTGACGACACCCTGATCGTGGAAGATGAGCAATCGGTCGCCGATGAGAACGTCGCGGAGAAAATCGACGAGTCGAACTTGATCGAAAAAACCGACGCTCACATAGAACCTTGGTCCGAAATCTCCTCCGAATCAAACGAGCCACTTGGATCAAATCGCGACCACAGCGTCGATGCCATGGCCGACAACGAATTGAGCTCTGCACAGACCAATGAGGAAATCATTGCAGAACAAGACGCGAGAAATGACGCGTCATCCGAATCGGTAACAGCATTGTTCGGTGAAGTATCGCAGGAGGAAAGTGCAGAATCGTCGGCGGATTCGGTGCCGGCCGACGCATATACCGACACAAACGAGGAAGAGGACGACGATTCAATCGAGGCCTACATGAATCGTCTGCTACAACGCGTGCAGAGCCCCGAGAATCAATCCGCTTCCACAACCGAAACGCTGACCATGAGCAATTCGTTGCAGAGCGATTCGTTGTCAAATTCCGAACCATTTACGGTAGTGGAACAAGATCAGGAAGAATCAGAAATCGAGGAGGTGAATCCAGCGACTCCACTCGTTCCTCGATCACAGGCACCCGAAAAAGCGGAAGACCTGAGAGCCTTGGCAAATCAAACCGCTCGAAATGCCATCACACAAGGCAACCGGCTATCCACCCGCAACAATCAAACGAAGGGGATGATCAACCTTGCCTGTACGGGGGGGGCAATTGTCTGCGGAGTCGCCTGCTTATTCTTCCTACCGGGAACCATTCGTTTCGTTGCCGTTGCAATGACCCTCATTGTCGCCGCAGTCTACGGACGCGAGGGTTTCCAACTTCTGACGGATTCCGATTCGCAGTTACAAGATACTTCGAAATAGACCGCGACTGTCAAACACGGCGATGGATCGGTGAAACGCGGATCGGGACCTTCGAAAACAAGACCGGAGTATTACGGTTCGCTCCACGGGCGGATGATCGCCAGCCTCACGGGGGGAGAACCGCGTTGCTGGTGTAAGATAGGGGAATGAGTAATCCATCCAATACCGACAAGCCGCTGGCAGCGATCTGGAATCGACATGGTGACCAATTACGTCGCCGGGCGCGAACCCGACTGCGTCAATACGGATTGAGCGGCCAGGCCGAATCGATGGATATCTGCAATGAGGTCATGGCCGACCTTGCTCGCCGCGAGCAGAATCAAGCCTTCTCCGCCGACGATGCCCTGGCATACGTCCTCAAAGCGATCGACAATCAGGTTCTTGACACCTTTCGAACCTTGGCTCGGCAGTGCCGAGATTTTCGCCGCAATGCGGCCACGCCCATCGACGACATTGGCCTGTCCCAACAACAATCGACGCCTAGCCAAATCGCGTTACGCCGGGAAGTTCTTGACAAAATCCGCTCGATGCTTGACGAGCAGGATGCAATGGCTGTCGACTTGATGCTCGAAAACCGAAGCTGGGAAGAAATCGGACAGCGATTAGGCCTCAAACCTGATACGGTTCGGATGCGGGTGCGACGCGGACTGCAGCGGGTTCGTGAGGAACTGGGAGTTGGCGTCGAGGGAGATCGATGACCGATCACACGAACGCCCAGTCACCCCCTGTCGACCAGTCACCCCCTGTCGACCGG
>JBMYRF010000009.1:110507-122744 GCA_049602075.1 Rubripirellula sp. | reverse complement strand
CCCAGTCACCCCCTGTCGACCAGTCACCCCCTGTCGACCGACTCATTCAGTGGCTTAAAACGCAACGGGCCAAGAAACCCCATGTGTCACTCAAGGAACTGGTCAGTAAAGCGACCGTCACGCCGCAACAGCTGATCGATTTAGCCTGTGTCGACTTGATGCAGCGGCGACGCGAAGGAATCGCGGCAGTGGTTGAAGATTACACCCAACAGTTTCCCCTGTTGAACCAAGAGGCACCTCTGCTGGATCTAATCGATGCGGAAATCTGTGTCTTGGTTGAATTGAATCAGCCACCGAATGAGTCAGATTATGCGAAACGATTTCCAAATCAAGCCAAGTCAATCGCTCAGCTGATTCAGTTGTCCCAAAATCAGTTGCCCCAAAACTCGTGGAGCAATCGCTCCGAGGAACCGCCGAAAAAACAGCCACTTGATCAGCCGCTGAAAGAAGAGATTGCCGAAATCCCGGATCGATTGGGTGGATACCGAATCCTACGATTACTCGGCCATGGTGCAATGGGCGACGTCTATGAAGCCAAGCAAGTTTCGCTTGACCGACTGGTGGCGCTCAAGACGATTCGCAACCGCATTTTGCACCATCCCGCCACGTTAGCAAGATTCACACGCGAAGCATATTCAGCAGCTCAACTGACCCATCATCATATTGTTCAGATTTATGATTTTGGCGAGGACAAAGGCCACTACTTTTTCAGCATGGAGCGGATTACTGGTGGGACGCTTGCGGAATTGGTGCAACGCAAGCGAAGGCTCGATCCAAAACTGGCAGCCGGCTACGCGCTGCAAGCCGCCCGGGGACTACAATTTGCGCACCGGCATGGAATGGTTCACCGCGATGTCAAACCTGCAAACCTACTGCTCAGTGAAGCGGGTGTGGTCAAGGTCGCCGATTTGGGGCTGGTGAAACTACCTGACCTGATGAGCGAACCCAAAACCGCAGGGGAACCTTGCTCGATCACCTCGGCAATGGCCAGTGGCACGGAAGTGACGATGCAAGGAACAGCGGTTGGAACGCCAGCTTTCATGGCGCCCGAACAAAGTCTCGACGCCGCGGCAGTCGACCATCGCGCCGATGTTTATTCACTCGGCTGCACCCTTTATTACATGCTGTCAGGATTGCCGCCATTCCAATCCACTGAAGTTGCAGACGTGATGAAGCAACACGCTGCCGCAAATCCACCCAGCCTTCGCGAACTGAACCGTCGTGTTTCAGAAAACCTGAACCGGATCGTTGCTCGTGCGATGGCAAAGCGGCCCCAAGATCGGTATGCGTCAGCGGCAGAGATGATCAGCGACCTGGAAGCTTATCTTGGGATCGCTGCGGAAAACGGCTTCACTCCCTCTGCCGACCAAGCGGATCAATGGGAGAAGATCTCGGCTAATTTCAACTTACATAGTATTCCTCAGCGAATTATTCAAGGAACGCTGCCCGCCCTGGTTGTTCTCAGCCTTTCGCTGCTCTTTGCTACGGCTTGGTACGCACCGTCGTGGTGGTTCCTGTCACCCGGTTTCTTGATCAGCTCGATTGTGACCACCTTGCTCCTTGATAATCGACACGGCGGCCATCCGCTCGTTGTCTCAGTGCGTCGGTGGGGGACATCGTTGCATTGGTCAGACTGGATCCTTGGTCTCCTCGCAAGTGGCTTTATGATGCTTGTGATTCTCCTGACCGGTGGAACGATTGGCTTGGTCATCGGAGTGATCGGAGGTGGACTACTGGGGAGTCTGTTTCACCTCATCACGATCCGGCCTGTGCAAGAAAAGCAATCAAAGCCGTTAGCTGTCGCTGAACGCTTCATCCGAAATTTGCGAATCCTGGGGGCCGATGAGGAGGGGATTCAACGAATGGTCGCACGCTATTCAGGGACGCGATGGCAGCCACTATTTGAGTCGCTCTTTGGCTATCCCGAACTCGTGATGATGCGTGAGCAAGTGCAGCGAGATCCTTCCTTTCCTGTCTCGACCTCATTGATCTCACTAGCCGACATTCTTTGCGCGAAATTTGATGCGAGAGCCGAAGCAAATCGTATCCGTCGCGACCAACGAAAGCTATTCAAAATTGAACGCCGTGGATTACAGTGCGAGGGAATCGGTGCCGACGAAGCCCGCGAGCAAGCATGGCAGATCGCTGCCGCCGTCGTCGCTGAAGCCAAAAAGCCCAGCCCACGTGACGAACACGCAGGGATCGTGGCTGAGGCAAAACGACAACGCATTAAAGCGATGCTAGCGGATGCTCGCAGCGGCAAATACCGCCATCCTAAAACCCGCTCACATCCGATCAAAATCGTCTGCGGCGGTCAAACGCGACTTCTTGCCGGCATGATCCTGTTAGCGGTGTTCGCCATTTGGGGAAACCGACACGGAGTGTTCGAGCCAATCCAACAGCTGGATGCATTGAGCGATTTGCGAAGTGGGCAACTCGATCTGGAAGAGGTCTCGTCCGCCTTTCGTGATACAGCTGCAACCACCTCCAATCCAGACGGGGCAACCGACGCAAATTTGCTTGGTTCTCATCCCTGGTCCGTGGGAATCGCCGGGATGCTGCTGATATTTTCAGCCTTTGTCTCGGGATGGCGAATGACGCCACCGGCCACCGCAGCAACCATCATGATCCTCTATGGGGCATCGCTCGGCATCCCTAACCTATATCAACTCACACCTTGGATGGTCTCAGCACTCGCCGGCATGATAATTTATTTGCCGGGGATCATCTGGGGCGAGTCTCCGACAAATTCGAACTGATCATTCAGACTTCAGCGGTGGTGAGGACACGAGATAGCCGGACCAGAATAAAGGCTCGTCACCGGTGAGCCCTTCCCGAGAATATTCTGCTTTCATCAACAGTGGTTCGCCGGCCGGATCGAGTTCGCTTCGCCGCAACACCATCCTGGCGCGCGACCAAGCTTCGTTCATTCCGATAAATGGCAGTTCTTGCAGAAATTCTCGCAACGCGATCGCAGAGGATTCGCCACCAACGGGCCAACGACTGAGCATCACACTCCGCACTCCGGCGGAATGTAGAGCCATCAAAGGCAGGAACAATTCATCCCCATTCCCCAACTGGCCAGCACTGGCGGCGGTTCGATACCCAAACAAAACGACCGTTTGTGGGATTCGAGCCGGAAACCGCATCCAAGCGGCGAGCGTTCCATAAGGCTCGTTGCGATCATAGGGAGCCAAAGTCGTCAGGAATGGTTTCTTCATATCAGGAGTCCGAGCGGCCGCAACCACCAAGTGAGCAACGGTATCGCCAAGCAGTCCAGTTGGCCTCTCGTCTTCAGCTGGCAATCTCACACAGTCATTCACGACATCCACAATCGTTTCGATGATTGATTCATTCAGATCTGCGTCCCGTGGGGCAAAAAATAAATCGGCTGCCAAACCAAGGTTGCGCTGTTGGGATGGCAAGGCAGCCGGATGAAGCGCCAGACCGGGTGTCGGAGCGTAGCGAACCTCGATTTTGTCTCCCATCAACGGCGAATCAGGTTCGGCCAGCGGCAGCACTTCGAATGGCAAGTACCACAGCGGCCCATCGGGGACGATGATCAAGTGATCAAATTCATCAGCGGTGATCAGCGCATCATCCGGCAATAATTGTTTACGTAACTTGACAGCATCTTCTTTCCAAGAAGCATCTTCGGGCAGGCGGTTGCCTCGTGTCTTGCCAGCGCCGAATTCCCGAATGACTTTGATGGTGGCGACGTTGATCCTTGCCGGCGCAGCAATGTTCCACATCACCGATTTACCTTGATGCGACAGTGTCGCAATCAGTTTCTTGCCGGCATAGGTAAACGTCAGCAAACCGGTGCGAGCGGGTAATTTGGCGATCGGCAGCTTCTCATCCAACCTCGGTGGAATCACCTGCGGCACCGCAACTCGACTCAGCGCCGCCACGCATGCCTTGGCTTCCAAAGCCTCAATCTGCGGCAATTCTGGATCAGCCATCGCGACGACGGCAGCTCGCAATTCTTTGACCGAAGCCGGGGCTTGATTACGGAAATCGATGACAGCCTTGCCAAGCAATGATTCCTCACCCCTCGCAATCGCTCGCAACTGTGTGATGCGTCCGCCGAGTGGCAATTGCTTCGTGAAGCGTGCCGCGAGCATCAGGTCGATCGCCGTGAGAGTTCGCTCAGCGTAACCCGATGATTCCGCCAAATTTACGCGGGCAAGATGGGCTACGGAACGATCAAGTGTCACTCCGGTCAATGCGTCAACCGCATCGCGTCGCCAGAGAGCGACCGGTGGTTCCTCGCAATAAACCCGCAATAGCGCGTCACTGGTTGCGTTACCGTTGGCGGTTCCAATCCCTTGCTGAATCAGTGAGAGCTGAAACACGCGAGGCATCGACACCAACGCTTGCCGGCGAATCCGATTGTTCATCGTAAACGAATTCATCATCGCTAACGCCTCATCAAGTTCGGTCGCTTGCGTCACCCCAATCGACACCCCTCTCCCCGCCGCCACACGGGCCCTGACATACGCGGCATAAGCATCTAATCGAGGCTGGACTACATCACGGCGGCCTGACAACGCCTGCGCTTGATTGAGCATTCCAATGGCCGTGTCGGTATCGCCTGCGGTCACCGACGCATCCGCACCTGCGATCAAGCAATGAAGGGTAGCCAGACGTGATTGGCGCTGCATCGCCGCGGCGATCATGCTCGCCGTTTGTCGAACCATGCCTGCCTGGGCTGGGGCGGCACAACCGGCCGCCAATTGCAACGCTTCACCGATAAACTCCTCTTGCCCAAGTGCTGCCGACACATTGGCCAAGCTCAACGCCAATGGCACTGTCGCCTGTGCCTGCGGCGCCCCAGCCATCGTATATGCCTGAGAGAGTGTCGTAATGGCCGACAAAGGGTGAGCTGCACCACCAAACATCGCATTCTCAGCCGCCTCCTCTAGAACACGCTGCTCATCGAGGATCGCTTCATAACCGGTGGCGCGAAGTGAGCCAATCAGCGAGCGGGCAATCGGGATCTGTAGACCTGCGGGAAATTTGGTGGCTGCAAGTAGTTCCGAGGCGAGCCGTTCCTCCTCGGAAAGCGGTCCCAAAATAACGCGGCGGCGATGCGAAGCGACCGCCAAGCCACGCATGATTTCGACCATGTCCATCATGCGAACATTCAACTCTTCGATCTCGCCCCCAGCCCGAAGCGTCTGCTCGGTTAATCGTTGGCCCGACTGAAACATGAGCTTGTCAGCAACCGGCACCAGGCGGACGGTGGCCGCCTCGGGCCAAAGCCCCTGCCGCGTCGGTCTCGCGACCCCGGCTTGCAACGTCGATTGCCAATCGATCCTGCCGAGCCAACCACGATTCCGAATCGCGATTTGAAACACATGATCGACGTGTTCTTTAGCCGTCACTAAATTCCCTAACTGCCAATGGCATTCCGCCAACATCGCCAGAGCCGGGATCGAATCAACCCAGCGGCCTCGGATGTCTCGCCGGCCGCTGCGCAACGCTTGTTCGAAAATATCGAGAGCTGATTCCAAGTCACCGGCACGGTACGCTTTCAGACCCACGTAGTACTGAGGCGACGGATACTGTCCGGCTGGTTCCAGACCACCGAGTTGCCCAATCCCACCTTGAGCCTGGACCGCAGGCGGCTCAATACCGCCGAACCAGGTGAACAGAAGGACAACTACCGAAGACTTGATTGGAAGAAATCGCATGCCGCTGCCGTAGGTTTGTCTCGAAGCCCGATTCCTCTGGCTGAATCAGCTTCGCGGGATTTATCACCCCATTGCGATCGCAAGGAAGCTCCTGACCGCAAGACCGAAGTGACCTTGCCAACAGGATTTCCCATCAAAATCGACCCAACTGCCAAAAAGTGGGCGTTTGAGCCATCGCGAGGTAATAAGAAAAGGGAGAGTGCTAGAACTCTTTCCATCGTAAGGACTTCAGCCGAGAGCGTCGACTAAAATAGTGTCGATAGGGGGCTGCCCAAATAACCTGCTGTGGGCTGTTCCGATTGCACTTTTCGCGACCACTTGCTTCGCCGATTACCCTCGATGCCAATAGAACCAACCCCAGTCAATCCGTACTCCCCAGCGACGGAACCGTCCCAAACCGACAACTTGGATGAAATCGCCGAGGACACCCCCCTTCCGAGCCTACCCAAGACAGCCGTCCGGTGGATCGTTGTTTGTGGGATCAGTGCCGTACCAAGCTTTTTCCTAGGTTTTCTTGTCACAGAGGGCCAAATTGCCGGCATGCTGCTGGGAATCTTGACCTTTGCTGTTGGCTATACACTGCTCGATTTTAAAACTGCAAGCCTTCCGATTCGACAAAAAAGGATGGTTCGGCGAATCCTGCGAATCGTTTACGGAACCAGAATTGGGATCACGGTGATTTTTCCAATCGGTTTTTGGGTCGACACGTTGTGCGGATTTCTCTCGCTATCCCTGCTTAACTTTGTCACTGACTCGTTTGAATCAGTCGGAGCAGACGGCTCTGAAATGACATTCGGGATGACCTTCGTCACCACTCTGGTGCAAGGATGCACGCTCAACGCCGTATTACTTGTTTATGGAACGGTGGTTCTGGGCATTTACGCGACCATCAAATCGCTCAAAGGTGAACGTGGCAATCACAGTTGACCCATTTTCTCTAAACGCGTAACTTTAGCTTACTGAACGAGTTAGGGATGCTGCGCGCTCCCACTGCCAAAATGCTGGGCCGATGCCCATGGCGGGCCAACCCTTTTGGGGGCACCTCGATCTGCAAGATATTGATCACGGGACACACAGCCACGACGGCTTTTAGAAGCGACCACTATGTCATTCATTGAACAACTCTGGGATCTCCTTGGCGTTCTATTCGGGGGCTTGCTGAGCAAGTTTGAGCGAGCAGTGACAGCGGTATTCGGCTCCGCCAATGCTCGTCAAATCACTCGCTATCAAAACCGAGTGGAGGCGATCAACGAGCTGGAGTCGAAATACGAATCGATGAGCGATGAGGAGTTGCGTCAGCAGTCCGAGTTGCTTCGCAAACGCCTCCGTGATGGGGAGACCCTCGAGGACATTCTCGAGGATGCATTCGCTGTTTGCCGTGAGGGTGGCAAACGGTTCCTCAGCATGCGGCACTATGACGTGCAATTAATTGGCGGGATGGTGCTGCATTTCGGCGGCATTGCTGAGATGGTCACCGGTGAGGGGAAAACTCTGGTTGCTACGTTACCAGCTTATCTCAATGCCTTGGAAGGTAAGGGGGTTCACGTGGTGACGGTCAACGATTATTTGGCCCGCCGTGACATGGAATGGATGGCACCGCTCTACATGAACCTCGGATTGACGGTCAACGCGATCCAATCAGGGATGTCGACGCAAGAAAAGCAAGCGGCCTATGCCTGCGACATCACCTATGGAACGAACAATGAGTTCGGCTTTGATTACCTTCGCGACAATATGCGACCAGCGGCCAAAGGTGATGACCGCTACGACAAGAATGCGCAGCAATGCCAAGGCCCTCTCAACTTCGCGATCATTGACGAAGTGGACAACATTTTGATCGACGAAGCGCGGACACCTTTGATCATCAGTGGTCCGGCCGATTTGGATCTCGGTCGATACCAAGAAGCCGATCGGGTCGCCAACCAACTCAGCAAAGAGGTCCATTTTTCCGTTGACGAAAAACAGCACAACGTCACGTTGACCGACGAGGGGGTCCGCGAGGCGGAAAAACTGGCGGGCGTCGAGAGCTTCTACACAGCTGGCAATATGGAGTGGCCACATCTGATCGACAACGCACTGAAGGCCCGTCATCTGTACCGCCGCGACGTCAACTACGTCGTCAAAGATCGACAAATCGTGATCGTGGATGAATTCACCGGCCGGCTCATGGAAGGTCGACAGTGGAGCGATGGCTTGCACCAAGCGGTCGAAGCAAAAGAAGGGGTGCCGATCAAGCAGGAAACTCAAACGTTCGCGACCGCTTCGCTGCAAAACATCTTCAAGATGTACAAAAAACTAGCGGGAATGACCGGTACCGCGATGACCGAAGCAACCGAGTTTATGAAGATCTATGGCTTGGATGTCGTTGCAATCCCAACCAACCGAAACCTGCAGCGGATTGAACATCCTGACCTGATTTACTTGACCGAGAAAGACAAGTTCAAAGCCCTCGCTGATGAAGTGGAGCGATCTCACAAATGGGATGTGCTGAACTTGAAAGACGACGAACTGTGGGGGCTGATCCAAGATGAGAATAATGAGGAAGTCACCATCATTTTGAAAGGCGAAAAAGCCCCACAAAAGATTCCGCAAACCAAGATCGAATCGATCGAACGGAAAGCACGTCCGGTCTTGATCGGAACCGTCAGTATCGAAAAAAGCGAGCGACTCTCGTCACTTCTCGAACGCCGTGGTATCCCCCACGATGTGCTCAACGCCAAACAGCATGGGCGAGAAGCCGACATTGTCGCCCAGGCCGGTCGTTTGAATGCTGTCACGATTGCCACCAACATGGCGGGTCGAGGTACCGACATCATCCTGGGAGGCAATCCGGAAACGATGGCCTGGGCCCAACTCCAACATGAGTATCCGACCCGACTGGAAGTGCCTGACGAGGAGTGGAACGCACTCGTCAAAGAGATCGACGACCGCGAGAAAATGAGTGTGGAAGGAGAAACAGTGCGGGCCATTGGTGGCTTGCAGGTGATCGGTACGGAACGACACGAATCACGCCGAATCGACTTGCAGCTACGAGGACGCTGTGGACGCCAAGGCGATCCCGGCTCAAGCCGGTTTTTCCTCTCGCTCGAAGATGACCTGATGCGGATCTTCGCCGGTGATTTCGTCAAAAGCATGATGGAACGACTGGGCATGCAGGAAGGCGAAGCGATCGAATCAAACCTCGTCACACGACGGATCGCTGCCGCACAAAAGAAAGTTGAGGAGCGCAACTACGAGATTCGCAAGAGCTTGCTCGACTATGACGAGGTCATGGATGAGCAACGAAAACGAGTCTATCGGTACCGACAAAACTTGCTGGATGGTCACAGCAGCCGCAGCATGATCCTGGAACTGATCCGGGGCCAAATCGACAAATTCGTCGAGACCTTCCTCGACCCGCACTACGGTGTGGAATCCTTTGCCACTTATGCCGGTGGCCAACTCGATTGCCAATTGGAACCGCGTGATTTCGTCAACATGGACTTCGACATGGCCACCGCCTACGCGCATGACCAAGCCGAACGTCAAGCTGAAGTCTCCACCGCTGAGATTGTCGAAGAGAATCTTCCGGAAGAGATGGAGGACGAATGGAACTGGAAGGCACTGGTGAATTGGGCCAACACAAAACAGGGTGCCAATTACCAGGAACATCAACTCAAAAAGATGGACCGCGGAGAACTGATCGATGAGCTGACCAAAAAATCACACGCCCGCATCGCAAAAATCGAATTGGATGAAGGAGCCAGCATGCTCGATTCTGATTTCGGCCTGCGAACGCTCAGTGCTTGGATGCGGCATAAATTTGGCATCGAAACAACCCCCGATGAATTTCGGGATGTCGAAGATAGCAAACAAGTCAGCGACGCGTTGTTCCAACGCGCTGAAGAAGCTTACAACCTCAAAGAAGCGGAATACCCCGTCCTCACTGGACTGTCGAGGTTCACCCAAAAGCAAGGTGCCCAGATCTCTTTGGATCGCGAAGGTTTAATTGAGTGGGTAACCCGTCGATTCGGTGTTCAATTAGACGTCGATAATGTGCGGATGAATCGCGACGAATTAAAAACACAATTGATCGAATTCAGCCGGAAAACGGGCACTGCCGCTGAAGACAAATACCAACGGGCCGGCGAAAAGGTAAGCGAACTCTTCGGTTCGGCGGATCCGCAAACGACCGTCGCAGTCGCCGCCGGATCAAATGGATCACTCGACGCGCTGACACAGTGGCTTGCCGGCGAACTCGACTACCACGCCGCCAAAGAAGACTTGCTGCGAATGAACCGCACCGAGCTGGAAAAAACGGTTGATGGTGCTGTCGATGATCGCTTCCATCCCGAAATGCGACGAATGGAGCGGCAAGTTCTACTGCAGATCGTCGATGACACTTGGAAAAACCATCTGCTGACAATGGATCACCTGCGGAGCAGCGTCGGCCTGAAGGGCTATGCCCAGATGGACCCCAAAGTCGAATACAAACGCGAAGGTATGCGTCTGTTCGAAACCATGTGGGAAGCAATTGGTGAGCGGGTCACCGACCTAATTTTCCGAATGGAATCG
Source organism: Rubripirellula sp. (assembly GCA_049602075.1). Classification (GTDB taxonomy): domain Bacteria; phylum Planctomycetota; class Planctomycetia; order Pirellulales; family Pirellulaceae; genus Rubripirellula. Next base: position 112,494 of record JBMYRF010000009.1, on the reverse strand, counting down.
TCCTTGAATGAGGACTTCATTCGAAGCACTTGGGTCGAAGGCCAAGCAAGCCACGAAGAAATTTCCTCCGCTGCCGGGCTTCAGCAGCAGACTAAATCAGCGGCTCAGCAAGCAGCGCAGGCCAGCTCCGAGCGAGAAGACGCAAAACCCGAACCGATTCGAAACAAGAGCCCGAGGGTCGGCCGTAATGACCCCTGCCCGTGCGGGAGTGGCAAAAAATACAAGTCTTGCCACATGCGGAAGGGACTGTAACGCGGGTCGAATGCTGGCCTCGCCAAGGAGCACCAAAAACATCAGCCAACATCCGTGGGAAATGAGACGGGATCCTTGCAACACCAGCAACTGTTGAGAACGTGAACGCGACCGGCGATCCAAAACCGACTGGCGAGTCAGGAAAGGAATCCTATGTTGGCCAACCTCGCATATCTGCTGGCGTTGACGCTTGCTTCACCATGGATCTTGTACCGCATGATCTGCCACCAGCGTTACCGCAGAGGCGGGCGTGAAAAGCTGTGGGGACTCTCCGCCACCCGAGGACAACGGTTAACGGCAGGCCAACCTTGCCTTTGGGTCCACGCAGTAAGCGTCGGTGAAGTGAATCTACTGCCCCGATTGATCGAGCGAATCGAGCGGCAAGAACCGAATCAGCGAGTCGTCGTCAGCACTTCGACAGACACGGGCTATGAATTGGCCGTCAAACACTTTGGAACCGATCGGGTCTTTTTTTGCCCACTCGATTTCACTTGGGCCGTCCGCCGGACACTACGGCATTTGAATCCCAAAAAGGTTGTCTTGGCTGAGTTGGAACTTTGGCCGAATCTTATTCGTCAATCTCGCCAGCACGGCGCCGAAGTCATTGTGATCAACGCAAGACTGAGTGACCGAAGTTGTCGACGTTATCATCAATTCTCCTTCCTGACCAAGAGGATTTTTGCCAGCTTGACTTGGGTTGGATGCCAAGACAAAGCGTGCTTCGCAAACTTTGCTCAATGCGGAACGCCTCGTGAGCGAATGAGCGTCACTGGATCGCTGAAGTTCGATGATGCACCGCATTCGCGTGAAACGCAGGAAGTAAAACGCTGTCGGCAATGGGCAGCCATTACACCGAAGCATCAGGTCTGGATCGTCGGAAGCACCCAGATGGACGAAGAGCAGATGGCGCTGCGAATCTACAAAGCGATCCAGAATCATCATCCCGAGTTAAGAATGATCTTGGTTCCGCGGCACAAGGAAAGATTTGCCGAGACGGCTGGTTTGATCACACGAAGTGAATTCAAAGTTCGCCGTCGCTCGACGGATTCTGAACAAGCAGATTTTCAGTGGCAGAATGACACCGTTTTACTGATTGACACGATCGGCGAGCTTAGACACTGGTGGGGCGTGGCCCAAATCGCCACCGTTGGCGGAAGCTTTGGGGATCGGGGCGGCCAAAACATGTTGGAGCCCGCCGGATATGGTGCTGCCGTCAGCTTTGGTCCCAATACTCGTAATTTCCGCCAAATCGCAGAGTGCTTAATCGATAACGAGGCCGCTGTTCGGGTTGATGATCAAAACGAACTGCAAGCGTTTGTTCAGCAATGCTTGGATGACGCGTCGAGGGTCGATGCGTTGGGCCGGGCGGCGCAAGCCGTGGTTCGCCAACATTGCGGGGCCACAGAACGAACGATCGCGGCTATTTTCGGCCAAGCGATGCCGCCCAAACGAGTTCAAGCGGCATAAAACGGTGCTCGCCGAACGCCGTCAATCGATCGCGACGAAATCAAAGCATTCGCCTAAAAAAGCCCGCGCCGATCGGAACCGACGCGCATAAAAAAACAGGGTAATCTTCCGAAGAAGACTACCCCGATCGGAGCGACTGAGCGCTTTGCCGCAAGCCGATTCGCTCTGAGCAAATTTACCCCGCGATACTCTTGTCGGCTTACTCTTCGACGGGTGGGCGACCACCGCGACCGCCTTCACCACCGCGACCGCCTTCACCACCGCGACC
>JBMYRF010000009.1:106108-110409 GCA_049602075.1 Rubripirellula sp. | reverse complement strand
CGACCACCGCGACCGCCTTCACCACCGCGACCGCCTTCACCACCGCGACCCCCTCGACCGCCGCCTTCGCCACCGCGACCGCCTCGACCGCCGCCTTCACCACCGCGACCGCCACCGAAGCCGCCCTGACCGCCACCGAAACCACCTCGGCCGCCACCACCGAAGCCTCCGCGACCGCCACGCCCGGCGCCCTCAGGCATCTCGAATTTCTCGCCTTTCATTTCTTCGAACTTCTTTTTCTGATCGCTTGTTAACACGCCAAGAACCGCGTTCTCCATGTCCTCTCGCATTCCACTGATCGCCTCTCGCATGTTCTCACGATCGCCACCAGTGAACAATTCCCGCATTTTCTCGCTCAGGGTCTCGCGTTGTTCTTCCTGAACTTTGGCCATCTTTTCCTTCTGGGCACTGGTGATTTTTAACTCACCAGCGACTTTCTCGTCGGTCAACGCAGCGACACCCCGCAGTTGCAACGAGATTTGCTCCAATCGTTCCATTTGCTCTGGGAACAAGACTTCTTCCAACTGCTCCTTCATTTTGGCAGTTCGCTCGCTCTGCTCCTTCATCCGTTTCTCGAAGAATTCGCGACGATCTTCTTCCGACATTTCACGGAAATTCGGGATACTTCCGCGTTCCGGTCGCTCACCGCGGGATTGCTCTTCAAGCTTGGTCAGTGCTTCTTTTTGCTCCGGTGCAATTTCTAATTCGACTTGAACCGGCTCCAAACGGAGCAGTCCAAAGGTCATATCTCCACCACCCCCGCCACCGAAGCCACCGAAGCCACCGCGACCGCCAACCCCCTGTCCACCACCTCTTTGTCGTCCGCCAGGCTGCTGAGCAAAGGTCGAAGAGGCCATAACTGCTACCAGTGCGACGGCCAAGATAGGGGCCACGAAACGATTTACTTTCATCAAATTGTTCCAAATGAGATCATCAAGATGGTGCGCCCGTGCACACGCCATTGTTGTGTTACGCCACGTTACAAATAGAACCAGTGCAAGCAAGCGGGGTTTCGCTAAGCGAGCAAGATCCCGGTTTTTTTATTGATCCGACCTGAAGAACTAGCCAGCATGGGGGGGTCGCCAGCTAATCCTCCGTCGGAAAAGGCTCCCCAGCCCCTCGGGCTCGGAAGATGGGTACCCCGCCCCGCAGCCTGGCTGAAATCGCAGCCTGGCTGAAATCGCAGCCTGGCTGAAATCCTTGACCGGTTCACCGATCGAATCGACTTGACGCCTATTTTGACGTTTTGTTAACACCCGAGAAGGAATAGTCTTCTTCTCAGGGGTGATCAGCGAATGATCCGTCGTTCTTTGATCCGAATGATCACCGGGCTGTTCCTCTTGGGTTTCGGTACTCAAGCGGCTGCGCAATTCTCGATTGCACGCCCCAGACCGACCTCCATTCAGCAAGCTTCAGCAACGCTTCCCAGCCTAACCGAACAGCAAGCTTTACATCGACCGCAGATCAGGATGACGATCCGATATCTGATGGTTGACGAAGCGACTCGCAGCAAGATCTACGCGACAATACCGGCAGATACGATCTCAACACATTCACGGCTGACACCGTCGCCCGCGGCTGATGAGCGAACCAAAGAACGCAACGAAGAGGATCCGTTGGTCCTAAGTGAAACCGTTGTCGCTTCGAGCAAATATCGATTTCGCGTTCCCACACGAATCACCTCCTGCGCTCTCGATAAATCGCTAGCTCAAACAATCATCGAAACGGCAGCCAACGATCAGCTCTGCGAGGTTTCCGATGCCCCTTCCGTCATCCTAAACGACGGCAAAGAGGCAGAAATGAATGATGTGGTCCAACATCCGATGGTCGTCGATGTGAAAGCAGTCGGTGATGTAATTGCCCCGACCGTCGAGGTGTTTGAAGATGGAATTCGATTCCGAATGAAAGCCAGTCTCGGAGGACTGCGGACACCGCGGGAAGGATTTTTACTCAGTTGTGAGGTGACCACGAGTGAAACAATCGCGATCAAAACACATCAAATCTTTGGGGTTGAAGAAGAACCGATTGTGGTCCAAGTTCCCATGCACCTAATCACCTCATCAGTCGTTTCAGCGAGGATCGCAACTGGTCACACGCTCATGATCGACCCACACCACAGTCGCGAGACAACTCCCACCCCAAAACAAGACACGTCAATTTTGGCAAAAATCCCGTACCTCGGTCGTAATTTCAAAAGTGTCACCGGTGAACCAGTGGAACGCTGGATGATTGTTTTGCTGGAACCGACAATCGAACCTTCTTACCGGGGGCAGCGTTAACAGCTCCCCGTCAGAAAGCGTCTCATTTGCTTTCGGTCAAACCGCCTTTCCATCTTCCTTCGACTGCTCTGCAGACGAGAGTTCTTGGGTTTGAGTCGAGTCTTCGTTCCGGATTTGAGCACGAGGTTTTTCAGCGACCGTTCCGGGCACCAACCAGGGGCCAGCACTGTTTTCTTTGATCAATCGCATCAGTTCATCGTTACCGATCGATTCCACTTCCAACAAACGCTGTGTCACGGCCTCCAATACTTCACGTCGCTGGTCGAGGATGTCTCGGGTCTGTGATAACGCATCATCGACGAGGCGGCCGACTTCTTTATCGATCTGCTTGGCCATTTCCTCACTGTGAGATGCTTGAAATGCTTCTCCCCCGCCACTCGCCAAGAATGGCGAACGGGAACTACGCCGGAAGTTGATTCGACCAAGCCGACTCATTCCGTATTCCATCACCATGCTACGAGCGATTTCGGTGCATCGCTCGAGGTCGTTTTGAGCCCCCGTACTGATGTCTTGAAAAATCATCTCTTCGGTGAGCGTTCCCGCGAGCAACACTTTCATGTTGCTTTCCAATTCAGACTTCGTCACCAGATACCGATCAGACGCTGGCCGTTGCATGGTGTATCCGAGTGCGGCGAAACCGCGAGGAATAATACTAACTTTGTGCACCGGATCGGTATTAGGAAGTGCTGCGGCCACAAGTGCGTGCCCCGCTTCGTGGTAGGCAACGCGGATTTTTTCATCCTCGTTCATCACCCGACTCTTCTTTTCCAATCCGGCCGTCACTCTTTCGACAGCCTCATTGAATTCACGGATACCCACTGCTCGTTTCTCGGCGCGGGCCGCTAGCAAAGCGGCTTCGTTAACTAGATTCGACAAATCGGCACCGACGAAACCAGGCGTGATCGATGCGACGTCTTTCAAGTCGACATTTTCGTCCAACTTCACATTCTTCACGTGCACGCGGAGAATATCTTCGCGTCCGCCCACATCGGGGCGGTCGACCAGCACATTGCGATCAAATCGGCCTGGACGTAGCAAAGCCGGGTCGAGTGTTTCAGGTCGATTCGTCGCGGCGATCACGATCACACCTGAATTGGAATCGAAACCGTCCATTTCAACCAGCAAGGCGTTGAGAGTTTGTTCCCGCTCATCATGCCCGCCCACCGCGGTGCCACTGCGACTCTTCCCCAGTGCATCTAGTTCGTCAATAAAGATGATGCACGGAGCGCGGCTCGTCGCCTGTTGGAACATGTCACGAACCCGCGCGGCCCCAACGCCCACATACATCTCAACAAAATCACTGCCCGACAAACTGAAGAAGGGAACTCCTGCTTCACCTGCGATCGCTTTGGCAAGTAACGTCTTGCCAGTCCCGGGAGGTCCAACCAAAAGCACCCCTTTAGGAATACGACCGCCGAGCGACTGATACTTATTACTATTCTTCAAAAAATCGACGACCTCGCGGACTTCCTCAACCGCTTCATCAATCCCAGCTGTATCCTCGAAACTGATTGCCAAATCTTCTTGACTGTACAGCTTGCCACGACTGCGGGAAAACGACATCGGCGATCCAACGCCCCCGATCCGCCGCAACATGAAAATACCCAACAACACCAGAATGCCGATCATCAGCAATTCGGGCCAATGGTCTTGCAACAATCGACTTGGACGCGAGTTGTCCCAAGTCACACCCGATTGATTGAGATACTCGACGAGCTTTTGCTGCTCCGCTTCGCTGTTGGTATCGCGAATGGTTTGAAAATCGACCGTTTTGAGTTCACTAACTTGATCTGCCTGCGAACCGATTAACCGAAAGTCAATCGTACCGGTAATCGCCTCTTCCGAAACGAAAACGTCTTGCAAGTTGCTATACTCGACTTTCACCTCGGCGGTCTTCCCCGGAACCGTAATTCGAGGGATCGGCTTAGAATCCTGTGAATCGCCCTCAGGATCTGCATCGACCGTTGATGCGACCAGATCTGACTCAATCGTTGTATCTGACTCAATCGTTGTATCTGACTC
>JBMYRF010000009.1:101593-106008 GCA_049602075.1 Rubripirellula sp. | reverse complement strand
ATGCGACCAGATCTGACTCAATCGTTGTATCTGACTCAATCGTTGTATCTGACTCGGTTGTTGGAACTGGCTCGGTTGTTGGAACTGGCTCGGTTGTTGGAACTGGCTCGGTTGTTGGAACTGGCTCGGTTGTCGGGTCTGGCTCAACCAATCGATTCGCCTCGGCAACCAGTGAACCTTCCGACTGCGTTCTCGCCTCAGCCATTTGTTGCAATAACGCCATCAGATCGGGATATCGAAGCCGCCGCTCCGTATTCCCCATCAGGAAGGCGCTCAGCAAGACCGCCGAGACGATCGCAATCAGCACCAGCCAGACGTTTCCGCCGCCACGTGGTTCAGAGTTGTTTTGGTTCCGTGGGTTCTCGTCGCTCATTGGCTGCATTGATTTAGGGTTTGGCCGGCTGGTCGCGGCCCTCGGTTGTCACTATCAGATAGTCTCGTAGCGCATTCTTGGATCGACTACCTTAGCGGGCAACCACTACCATCTTGGGACTGCTTTTGCGGTGGGTCGTAGGGGTCATGTAGAATCATCCCCCCACAGAGTGCCTCGGAAGCGACATCCTTGATCGCTCGGTGGGCCACTTACGCTACTTAGCAGTTTAATTCGGCGGCAATGACGGCCACTGCCTTGAGGTTTCTGGAACTTGTCTAAAACACCTTCGGATCGAAACGGCAATTCCCCGGAATCTGCCAAACAACCGGTGAATGTGGCCGTATTGGGTGCGACAGGTAGCATTGGCACCGCCACAATCGACGTATTGCAAAATCTGAATCGTGTCGATGCACAGCAGGCATGGCATTTGTGGGCCGCCTCCGGCCATCGAAATCTCGACTCGCTCGTCGAATTGGCTCGACAATTTCCGTCTCCGCCGCAGCGATTGATCATGTCGGACGTTGAAACGGCCCACAGCTCACCGCTGGCGGACCAATCGGGTGATGAGCGACTTTGCCAAACCAGTATTCAGCAGGGTGCCGAGGCCTTAGTTGCTGCGGCGGAAGCGGAGGAAGTGGACGTGGTTGTCGCGGCCATTGTTGGGCGAGCCGGCCTCGAAAGCACACTCGCGGCCGTACGAGCCGGCAAACGAGTCGCCTTGGCGAACAAAGAAACATTGGTTGTCGCCGGTCCGGTTGTGAGCCAGGCGGCTCAACAGAGCGGTTCCAGCCTGCTGCCGGTCGACAGTGAGCATTCCGCCATTTTTCAGTGCATTCAGGCTGCCCAGTCACCGCCGAAAAAGCTGATTCTTACCGCCAGCGGCGGTCCCTTCCGGACCTGGACGCGGGAGCAGATGGCAGTTGCGACACCCGAATCAGCTCTGGCCCATCCCACCTGGGATATGGGACCAAAAATCACCATCGATTCGGCGACGATGATGAATAAAGCCTTGGAAATTATCGAGGCACGCTGGCTTTTTGGCCTACCCGCTGAAGCCATCGAGGTTGTGGTCCACCCTCAATCAATCATCCATTCGATGGTCGAGTTCGAGGATGGATCAGTGATCGCACAACTCAGCCCACCCGACATGCGACTGCCGATCCAATACGCTTTGACCTATCCACGCAGGCTCCCGTGCACCTCACCCCCCATGGACCTCACCAAAAGCTGGGATTTGACGCTTGAGGTACCAGATATGGAGCGGTTTCCCGCTCTCCAACTCGGCTTCGAGGTCGCTCGAATGGGTGGCACGGCGGGCGCGGTCCTGAATGCGGCCAATGAGGAAGCAGTCGGACTGTTCCTCGCCGGCAAAATCCGTTTTACTGACATCGCGGATGGCTGTCGGGATGTGCTCCATGCCCACGATTTTGAGTCGAATCCACCTCTCAACCGGTTGCTAGAACTCGATCAGTGGGCCAGAAAACAGCTGCAAACCCGGTTTGGACTGGAATCGAAACGAAGATAGAGAACGCGAACGGTCCAACTTTCGTATTTAACCCAACCAACCAATTTGGTAATTCCTACATTCTCACGGTTGGTTCACTGAACACCAGGCACGATTGATGTTGATTGATTGGATTCAGGCGGCGCTTCCTCTGGCCGCAACGGACGACGGGGGGATGCTGACTTCGCTGGCCACCAACATCGTGTTGTGGGGTCGAGTCGCCTTGGGCATTGGACTTGTGATCTTCGTACACGAACTGGGGCACTTCGTCGCCGCAAAAACTTTTGGCGTCAAATGCGAGAAGTTCTATGTCGGTTTTGATGTGCCAATCCGGATTGGGCCGATCAAGTTTCCACGAACTCTCGGCAAATTTCGCTACGGCGAAACAGAATATGGGATTGGCGTGATCCCCCTGGGCGGCTACGTCAAAATGCTTGGTCAGGATGATGATCCGCGCAAGGCCGAAGAAGAAGCTGCGCGAATTCGCTCAGAAAGTGACGAGGGTGATGTGGCACCCCAATTGGACCCGCGAAGCTTCCCCGCCAAACCAGTTTGGCAGCGGATGATCATCATCAGCGCCGGTGTGATTATGAATGTGATCACCGGTATCCTGTTCGCCGCGATCGCTTACGGTTACGGCGTCTCTTACAGTCCGGCAGTGGTTGGGGGTGTGATGCCCGGGGGGCCAGCATGGCAAGCCGGTATCGAACCAGGCGGTCGAGTCGTTTCGGTCGGCAGCTGGCAAGACCAGGACATGCACTTCCGCGAGATGAAACTCGAGATTTTGACCGATGGCCTCGAGAATCCTGATGATCCCATTGGCATGGCGATCCAATACGACGATGAACTGCGTGAGTTTGACCTGACGACCCAACCACGTCCCGATCTTAAAGACGCGAGAATGATCGGACTGGCAATTCCGACATCACTCACCTTTGGACCCGAAAAAGCCGCCTACAAAGACTCCATTGCTGAAACCGTCTTCAGCACCGCCGATGCTGGCGCCACGATTATCGGATTTGATGGCCAAGCAATCAATTCAGACGCCATCGTTCCCGGAACGCCTTTCTTTGATCATCTCTATTCCAACCCCAGCAAGACGATCAAGCTGCTGTTGCGACGGAAAGATGACAGCGAACATGCAATCGAACTGCCGCCCCAAACCGCAAAATCGATCGGTGTCCGTTTCGCCATCGGACCAGTTGTCTCGCTCGTCAGTGGCGGTCCTGCGGAGCAAGCAGGACTGAAAACGGGTGACGTCATCATCGCGGTAAACGACAACGAATCGCCCGACGCTTACACCATCGCAACAGAACTGGTCGGGGCAACGAGCCCTGTACGGCTACGATTACGACGTGGCGACAACGGGGATGCCGAACCGATTGAACTGACGATCAATCCAGGCGAGTCCCTGCAAACCATTCCGCCAACTCAAAGCATCAGCGGGGAAATCGCCATCAACGCGTTGGGTTTGGCCTACCAACCCCTGCCGACTATCGCTTCGACGAATTCGGATCTTGGGGCAAGTGATTTGCAACCAGGAGACGAGATCCTGGAAGTGAAACTGGCGATTCCTGAGGGAGACCAACCAGAGTGGATGAGCGATCCCGTTTTGGAGCGAGTATTCACTCAACTGCGTGAGGGCTGGGAATTTACGCCAACCACCACCCTCACATCGCTCCGCGACGCGATTCAACGACTTCCCATCGGCACCGAATTGATCGTCGAAGTGCAGCGGCCAGCAGATGACAACAAAGTTATTTCGACGACGGCAACCGTGGCAGCCGATGAGACAGTGATGTTCGAACGAGGCTTAGCACTGTCCCCGAGTGAATCGATCCAACGAGCAGCTTCAATTTCGGACGCGTTGACACTCGGTGTTAAAGAGGGATATCGGCGGTTCACCGACGTGGTTCGCTTTCTAAAGATGCTACCGCAAGGTCGGATTAAGCTTCGACATGTCGGCGGCCCCGTCGAGATTGTTCGAATCGCCAAGAACGAAGCGGCCAAGGGCATCTCGCCCCAGTTGATGTTCTTGACCATGTTGAGCATGAACTTGGCGATCCTGAACTTTTTGCCCATTCCGGCCCTCGATGGGGGCCACATGATGTTCTTGCTGTACGAATTAGTGGCTGGCAAACGGGCCAACGAGCAACTCGAGTTTCGGTTAACCGTCGCAGGTTTACTGGCACTGCTGATGCTGATGGCCGTTGTATTCGCGGGAGATATCCTGCGAATTTTCAGCAGCTAGCGATTCAACTCTGATGAACCAACCCTGGCCAAACAAATTCGGCGACGAACCTTTGCCGAATCAACGCGGGGTTGCAGTGAATCATCCGCATAGGTCGGTTGGCCAGCGTAGGCATTACACCGTGTTGCGGTGAAATCGCTCCATCGGGTGCGTTACGGGCATCGGTACTTACTCGACAATCGTGCTGCATCCATTGGACGGCCAAGCGGCGAGCAGGTTTCCAACCGATCGTGGGATCTTCCGATTGAAACCGTTAATACCAGGAAACCGTTAATACCAGGAAACCG
>JBMYRF010000009.1:43892-101494 GCA_049602075.1 Rubripirellula sp. | reverse complement strand
GGAAACCGTTAATACCAGGAAACCGTTAATACCAGGAAACCGCGTCTAATACCGGGGAACCGCGTCGTCGATCTCGGTACTCCACTGATCGATTCCACCAGCCATACTTTGTGTTTTACTGAAGCCAGCTTGTCGCATCGCTTGGGTAACTTGCAGACTTCGCATGCCGTGATGACAGTGCACGACGATCCGTTGGTCGCGACAGTCTTCTAATTCCTGAACCCGTTCCCTCAGTTCGCTCATCGGGATCAATCGACTGCCACCAATTCGAGCAGTATCGAATTCCTGTTGTTCGCGAACGTCCAACAGGACGAAGGAATCTTCCGACTGCTGCATTTTGGCAACGGTCTGCACATCCACTTCGAGGGGCAATTCAGAATTGTCTGTCATCTTGTTTCTCTTTTCTGCTCACAACCGGCAATTGGTAATGGGAGTTTCGATAATGGCCGAGGCTCCCAATGTCTCCAGTCTTTCCATCACGTCAATTACATCTCGGCGGCGGACCATCACGCGGACACTGCACCACTGCGTATCCTCGAGCGAGTTGACCGTTGGTGAATTGAACCCTGGCGCGATCTCTTCCGCTTCGGCTAACTGGCTGCGAAGAACGTTGTAATCAAGTAACGAGTAATCCCGGGCGATCACAACACCTTCCAATCTTCTTACGACCCGATCGGCTGTTTCCACATCACGGTCGAAGTGATTCTGAATCAGGACGGTCTCGTAATGGTCAATTTCATCCAAAATTCGCAGTCGGTTGGCGGCCAAAGTGCTCCCGGTTTCGACGAGGTCGACAATCGCATCGGCAATGCCAAGTTGGATCATGACTTCGACCGATCCCGAAAGAGAGACCAGATGGGATTTAACGCCAGCATCGGCCAGGTATCGGGACGTGATGTTGGGAAAACTGGTGGCGATTGATTTGTTATCTAGATCTTTCGCTGACTGCAAATCTGCATCGATCGGCACACAAACGGCCAATCGGCAGTTGCCCACCCCCAGTTTCATTCGCGTATTGACAGCCATTCCTGATTCTTGGACCAAATCGCTTCCCGTAATTCCCATATCAATGGCCCCTTCGGCGCAAAGCGTGGGGATGTCATCGGTCCGCAAAAATATCAGCTCAATCGGCATCCCTTTGACACGAGCAAACAACCCACGACTTTGGCGGCGAAAGCTCAACCCAGCCTGGCTCAACAATCCACTGGCGATCTCACTGAGTCGCCCTTTACTGGGGATTCCGATACGTAGGTTCTCTGAATCAGACACGTTCGAATCACTCATTCTTTTTCGAGTCGGGTGGCAGAGCAGATCGACTGGCCTTCTCAACCAAACCACTGGTTCCTTCACGTCTCGCCAATTCCGCAGCGACTTCGCTGAGATCGACACCTTTCCATGCTAACAGGACCATTGTGTGGTAGATCAGGTCCCCAGCCTCATAAACAAAATGTTCACGCCCCTCGTCACCGACTTCTTCAGCCGCCTCGATCAGTTCGGCAGCTTCTTCAAGAATTTTGCCTCCGATCTTCGCCGGGCCACCCTTCAGCAAAGAGGTCGTGTAGGACCCTTGGGGCAACTGCTCGGCGCGATGCCGAAGCGTTTCCATCAATCGATCAAGTGAGTCAAGCGGAGTGGACATTCAATCGGGGCCAAAAGTTAACGAATCGGCAGAGACGCACCAACATCGTAGGCCTTTCTGGCAATTCGTGCAGACCCTCTAAAAAATCAAACTTCAGCCAGTTTCGATTCAAGGGCATGGCATCACCACCGATTTGTTGTCGCAGCGTCATGAATAAGTGATCGATCACGATAAATTACTGGTTCGATCAATTTGATTCTGCCAGCCGAAAGGGTTCGCGAAGCTAATAGATGGTTGAATTTCCAACGGCCTCCCTCGCCCCCAGCCGGAATCACGACAGCAGCTCCGTCGAACCGATCAGCATTCAGCCACTGCCAGACATCAGCTTTCTGCCACTGCCAGACAATTGAAAGGGGCTTCTGCCTACTCGGCTTTTGGGTACCATCGTCAGGTGTTGAACCCATTCTTCGAAGTAAACCGGGCACCATGATCACAATTGTCGACTACCAAATGGGAAACCTGCGCAGTGTCCAGAAAGGAATTGAGAAAGCTGGGGGCGAAGCCATCATCACTTCCAATCCATCCGAAATTGCCAGCTCAGAGAAATTGATTCTGCCGGGGGTTGGGGCTTTCGGAGATGCAATTTCCGAGATCCGCAAGCGAGATCTTGCTCAGCCAATCGTTGATTTCATTGACTCAGGCCGCCCGTTCTTGGGCATCTGCCTCGGTCTGCAAATGCTGTTCGAACAAGGTTTCGAAAATGGTCAACATGATGGCCTGGGGATCTTCCAAGGGGACGTTGTCCGATTCGATCTGCCGGATTCAATGAAGGTTCCGCACATGGGATGGAACACGGTCACCAGGCAAGCCGATGCTCCCATTCTCGCAGAAATCAAGGACGGTACTCATTTCTATTTTGTGCACTCGTATTACGTGCGGCCGACCGATCCAACAATCGTCGCGTTGGAATGTGACTACGGCATTCCTTTTTGTGCCATGGTTTGGCGAGACAATGTCTACGCCACCCAATTTCATCCCGAAAAAAGCCAAGCTGAAGGATTGAAGTTGCTACGTGCTTTTAATGAATTGCAACAGTCACCGACCACGACAGCCCAATGAGTCCATCAATCCCAACTCTCTCTATCCAATCTTTGGACGGTCGTTTCCGAATCGATTTTCGTTGGGAGCAAGATCGCTACCGGCAATACCTTTCTCTGAGTGACGTCCTGGTCGGCAGCAGCCTGGAAGGAGACTCCGATGAAGCTTGGCCGCCATCCCCTCCTATCCAGCAACTGTCGATCGAAACCATCAATGATCAGCCGACCGCACTTGCCGTGGGTGCGGCGGGGCGCGGTCACTGGAGTCTGAGTGGGGAACCCGATCCGAATTGTCATTCTGCGATCCAGTTTGAACTTGCCTGCCGTTCCCAAGAAGCCACCCAATTTCTCGGCAGCACTTATGAGTTGGCTGCTTCACTCTGTGTGGAACCAATTGTCGGGGAAGTTGACCTGGTCGATCGCCAGAGCAACGGTGATCCTGCGGCCCGCCAACAAATCACAATTCGCCCGATCTCCGTCGACACCACCTGCCGCTGGCGGTATCGAATCCAGCCAACTTGAACGACCAGTTGGGACCGTGGCATTCGACCGCTCTTTGAACGGGCAAACCTAGCTGCCGTTGGCAGGCACCGGCCTGAAATGGATCCGTTGATTAGACGGGCGACGGGATCACGCTTAGGCTCAGACGACCGTCAACATTTGCAGGACATCAGCAACTTTGCCGTCGTCAATGGCATCCGCGGCCAACTTGACGCCATCTGAAAGGCGGTTGGTCTTGCCGACAAGCAATAGCGCTGCGGCGGTTCCAGCCAGGACAATGTCGCGGTGGGGCCCCGGCGTTCCAGCCAGAATCTGCCGAATGATGGTGGCACTCTCCTCTGGATCGGCAGCAGCAAGTGCTTCTTGGCCGACTGGTGGCAGGCCGAAATCGGTTGGTGACCAGTCCGACGCATTTCTCCCACCACCGCTGACCTCAATCACATGGGTTAAGCCATCGAGTGAGACTTCGTCCTGACCATCAGCTGCGTGAACGATAAAGCTACGGGTGGTCCCGAGCTTGGCCAGTGCCGCGGCCACTTTTTCCTGAGCGTCGGCTGTAGAAGCGCCTAACAATTGGTGGGTAGCACCAGCCGGATTGCAGAGCGGACCGAGCAGGTTAAACAGAGTCTTGACTCCCAGCTTGCGTCGCACGCCGACCACGTGACGCATCGCGGGATGTAATTTTGGCGCGAAACAAAAACAGATTCCATCGCGGTCCAGGCGATCCGCAACGGCCTCGGCGTCGGATTCGATCTGCACACCCAATTTTTCGAGCACGTCAGCCGATCCTGTCAGACTGGTTGCTTTGCGATTGCCGTGCTTGGCGACAGGAACTCCGCAAGCGGCTGTGACCATCGCCACCGCTGTACTGATATTGAACGTTCCGCTGCCACTGCCTCCCGTGCCGCAGGTATCGAGCAACGTTCCATGATGATGGGGGATCCTGGTCATGTGCGCCCGCATGGCGGTCGCTGCGCCTACCAATTCATCGACCGCTTCACCTTTTTCTCGAAGTGCCAACAGCAATTGGCCAACCTCGTCCTCGTCAGCTTCACCGCGGAGCATTGCATCAATGAGTTCGCTGGTTTGCTCAGCAGTCAAATCCTGGCCTGCCTTGGCCTGCTCGATTGCCTGGGGAAATGTTGAACAAGAACCTTGATTCGAGTCTTCAGCGAACATCGTGGGTGCCATTCTGGGTAAGTGGGAGTGGGAAATATCGGGGTCGCCATTGTCGGCGAGTCAACTTAGAATCTTTGGCATGACCAGGAAGATTATCATCGATTGTGATCCGGGAATCGACGACGCCGTTGCCATATGCATGGCACTTTTCGATCCGCGGCTGGATGTTCTAGCGATCACCGCCACGCCAGGGACGGTGAATGCGGACAGGGCAACCGCAAATGTGACCGCTATTGTCAACGAACTCGATCCTCCACGCTATCCGAGAATCGGAAAAGCAGCTCCATCGGAACATCCAACCGTGTCCGACGACAGTGCATTGCTGCACGGAAGCGATGGACTGGGGGGATGCAACTTTGCGACTTCAGCTCGCCAGCACCAGCCCTCGAGTGAAAAAGTCATCTCTGAATTGCTGCACCAATATCCCAACGAAGTCACGCTCGTTTGCCTCGGCCCCCTAACCAATCTCGCCAAGCTCTGCCGTCTTGACCCCACGTCTGTAGAGCTGATCAATTCGGTGATCATCAGTGGTGGATCGGTCGCCCATCCCGGGAACGCCACCACCGTGGCCGAACGAAATATGCATTTCGATCCCAACAGTGCACGCGACGTTTTTTCGTCGCCGACCACCAAATTGTTGGTCCCGATGGATGTAACTGAACAGGTACTCTTCGGTGTGGAGCTCTTAGAGAAAATCCCCGATCGTTTTACCCGCGTCGGCGGATTGCTACACAAGTTCATACCTTTCGCATTCCGAACCGCACATCAGCGTCTCGGTCGAGAACTGATCCCGCTTTATGACCCGACCACACTCGTCTCCTTGCTGGAACCGGAGTTATTTACCTGGAAAGCGATGGCAGGTCGTGTCGAAACACAGGGAGAACTCACGCGTGGAATGACCGTCTTCGATCAACGACTCCGATCCGAGTGGCCGGAAAACATGGAAGTAGCGATCGACGTGGATGCCAAAGAAGCCAAGGCATCCATTATTCGAAGCATTCGCTACGCGGGCCAAAATACGTAAACGTGGTGACGATCATCTCTGCGTCAAGTCGCTGGCGGCGTAATCCGGCAACGCCTCTTCAAGGTCCATCACTTCTTTCAATCGTGGACCTTGCCCGTCGTGAATGACGCGTGCCACAAGCGCCACGACCAACTCGTTACGGCGGGTTTCGTCAGAGCGTCGTTTGAACAAATGCCCCAGCACGGGCACCTTGTTCAAGTATGGCACGACCGCTCTTGACTGAACTTCGTCCTCTCGGATCAAACCGCCGATCACAATCCCACCACCATCAGGCAACATGACTGTAGTCTGAACTTCGGTGGTTTCTTCTTCTGGATACCCGTTCTGTGTGATTTTCCCACCAGACACTTTCGGAAAGACGTGCATCAAGACGTTGCCATCTTCAGTGATCACCGGCCGCACCGTCAGCACAATCCCTACCTCCAAGAACTCCACACTCTCAACGGTCGTCGTCTGCGTTGTCGTTGCGACTGTGTAGGGAAGGCGTTGCCCAATCTGAATTCTTGCCTCCTGTCGATTCACGACAGAAACTTTCGGAGAGGCCAAGGTCCGTGAATTGGTACAACGACGGATCAACTGAATCACGCCGTCCAAGTCGGCGCCATTGAACCGAATGGCCAAGTCAGAATCAGAGCCCGAAAGATCTGTAAATCCAACTCCGTCCAAAGTAATGACCGAGCCATTCATTCGCAGCAACGCTTGCAGATCGATACCATGCTGCTCCTCATGACCAAGCGAAATCTGCAACACGTGCGATTCGATCAGAACCTGCATCGGTGGCACATCAACCTTCGCAATGTAATCCACAATGCGTCGATGGGCTGCCGGAGTATCCTCCACCACCAAGGTTTCTCGTGTTCGCAACTCGTCGGCAGAATCCGATTCACTAATGAATGCGTTGCCAACCGGTGATAACAACCCAGTCGCGACTTGCTGAACATCTGCGGCTGCGACGTAATCAAGTTGGTAAACCTGGAGCGATCGACCTTGAACACGCGGATCCATTCCCTGCGAATCAACGGACGTCACATACAACAAATTATCAACTCGGTGCCACGCAAACCCGGCAACTCCCAAAATCGCATCCAAAACCGCCTCGAGTTTTGCGCCACGTATACTGACGGTGACCGGCCCCCCAACGCTGGGACCCAGCACCAGATTCAGTTGATGGTGATCTGCAATCATCCGTAGCACTGACTTCAATTCGGCCCCATTCGCAATCAAGGTCACCAAGCCATGATCGTCGGACAGATCGACACTGTCGTCTAATTGGGGAGCCCGAAGAGGCACGAGCACACTTTGCTCTTCCGCAACCAAGCGGATTCCCCCAGCCTGGATCAAGGATGAACGTGCTTGCATCTCACTCGGTGCATTCGGTGATCGAACCACACGTCGGCTGGATGCGATGCTGGCAACCTCGGCGGCGTTACCACTTGCTTGCTCTGAACTCGAATGACTCGATAACCTATGGCTAGTCGTCGCATGTTCGTTGGAAATCACCTGACGACTAGCAACTTGAGACGCCTCGGAGGTATCGATCATTGAAGATTGTCGTGATGACGCATCCGAGGAAAGTAGGATTCGCAACGCCTGCTGCGGAGAATTCAATCTCAGATCCTGCGTGGTGCTTTCGGTCCGGCGATCAGGAATGGGCAGGGCTGGAGGAGGAGCCGGCAGCAATCGCAATTGAACGGGTACTCCCCCCGTGGTTCTATTTACAGACGGAATCGCTGGAACGTTTTTTTCGCTGGCTGTGGAAATATCGGCAGCGGCCGTCAAGCCTGCTGATGGCGAAGCCGGTTTCCCTGCCCTATGTAACGGCGATGGCTCCGGCAGTTGGACTGCGTTGAGAGAGCTAGGCACCGCAAACGGATGGGTCGCACGACCGCTCGTCCCAGAACGCGCCGATTCATCTGCTCGAATCAATGCGGAGTTCGATGTGCAGAGTAAAACAGAGAGCAATAAAGCACGGCAGAAGGTCGAAATATGATCGAAAGGCATACACCGTCCCCCTGCAGCGGAGGAAAACACCGCCTGATCGGAAAAGTCAACACAATCGTTATCGGTTTCTGATGCACAAAGTGACAGTTTTTTTGAACAGAGTGCGTAAGATTCCCCGCGTTCAGCGGGAGCACGCCCCCGAACGGGCCCACAGGGACTGTCTGAGTTTCTCAAGGAGGGCGTCCTGCCTCACATCCCGTAGCGATCCTTTAGACAGCGACGGTGCGTGTCAGCGAGTTCGGCTCTCGCGGGCTGATTGGATTGAGCAGCGGCTTGAGCAATACGCTCAAGAAGATTCGCGTACATCAGAATAGAGTCAATCCCCACGTCCCAGGCCGCAGCAATAAGACAGTGGTGCATTTGGCGGAAGTCTTGCTCCTGCTCGAACTCGGACGCCCGCTCGAGCCAATGCTCGGTCACCTGCCTGCGCCGTTGACGAACGTCGGGCCCGCCCAGGGAGCGGTAATAACCTGATTTAGCGACGCAATCTGGGAGTAGATGGTGAAGCCGTGAGACTGAAAACTTGGCAAATTCATTCGACTGCCAATGCGTCTCCAGTCGCGTCGATTGATCGGTAAACACCGAGCAATTCGCGCTGCTCCGATAGAAGTCGACCGCCCTCGTAGAATTCCCCCGCCGTTCAGTCACATAACCACATAGGTCCCAACCCCAAGCCAAGTCGGGCACGAGGTTTGTAACACGGTGAGCGTGCGTATAGGCCTGATCCCAACCCTGAATTCCCTGCAGCTGAATCCCTTCCAGCTCTAAACACTCGCAAATGTCTTTTGGCATGCGGTCCAAATCAAACAGCCACTCCGCCAACAAATTGGATTCCACTTTGCCAGTCAGCGACCCGACAATCCGATCACGGTCTGGATGCGTCAACTGATCGACCACCAATTCGCACCGCACTGCCACCTCGGCCAACCCTAAACCCAACAATTCTTCCGCGAGAATCTGTCCGTCCAACTTGGCGGCGAGCAGATCGCGAACCGCTTCGGGTAAATGCTCACAGGCCCAGTCCAGTAATCGGTCTTGCTGAAGCAAATCATGATTGGGCCGCGGGTCCTCAGCCGGCTCAGCATGGCGGCGCGACGGGCCGGGCAACCGATCGATCACAGCATCCATGAGGATCGCCTCTGGCAAGCTCGCGCCCCAAGGGATCCAATCACCGCCTCCATGGTACCACTGGACGATTTGATCGAATCGTCCTTCCCCACCGATCCGCATACAGAGCCAATCGCCCGCGTTATTACTAACCAACGGCACGAGATCACAATTCATCAATCCGGGCCAAATAGATTCCGGCGCAGGGTCCAGCAGCTCCTCTGGTGAAATGGCATTACCGTATTCAGCACGTCCACTCTCACGCCAAATTTCACTGTCCCACCAGTCAGCTAAAGACTCGGGTAAAACGCACCTGAATCGATCAGCAATCTGACTAGACCAAGGCCTCCGATTCGATTCAATTGATTCGGACAAGACAAGATAATGCGGGATCGGGACAAGAAATCAAATCACGCAGCGTCCTGTCGGACCCTGCCCGACGAGCGCCACCAGTCACTAGGCTACCGCCAAGCAATCCGCCGTCACAGGGCAACCCCCCCAAGAGTGTTGGCAATTCGTGCCACGGTCGCTATGAATGCTCCTACACGCCGCTGTTGTCACCCCAGCATTAAGCCGGCCCCATCGAGGCGTCATCCGTAAGATCTCCGCAGAAGTTTGCCCAAACGGCCCACCCCTGGTCAGCAACAATGCAGGGAAAGACTCCCAAACGCGATCAGCCATTCTTCCGTGAGAAGCGGCCGTTCAGCAAACAATGCGGGAGAGACAGAAAATGGAAGACGGATTTTCTGCAAATGTGACCGGCGAACCGAAGAGAAGAACGGCGAGAAAAAGAGCGTCGCCCTTACAGGATCGATGCCCCGTGATTCTTCGCTTCCTTACGCAAGCGATGCGAAGTTGGGGTCACCAAACAGACTAGCTCCTGCAGATACAAACGAAACTGCTCAATCAGCCCACATCGCACGGAAGCAGAGGTCGCCATCAGTAAACACTCGACTTGCTCGATTCCATCGACAAACTGACTGAGCTCGTAGTAGTAATCCGTAGCCTGCATCGGTTGATCTGCTTCAAGAAAACATCTGGCGGCATTTCTTAATTGACAGATTTTTTCGTCGCCGGTGACGTGTTCGGTCACTCGTCCATACCAGCGTCCCGCTTCTGCCTTCGCTCCTCGCCGATCCGCATCCTCGGCAGCCTGGATTGCGTAAACCACCGCTCGGCCAGGCTGGGAAGCCTCGAACAAATGCCCAGCGATGCGAGCCGAAATTCGTTCGGACTGTTCGTGACAGATCAGCAGCGTTGCCCACATCGAGTGAGATTCTCGTTTTTCTTGCTGACTGAGAGTCTTGATTAATTCGCCCGCGACTCGATCGTGATAAACCGATATGCACTCGCCACCTGTCACCTCATCAACCACCAATCTCTGGCGAACCAACTCAGTCACCGCCGCGTCAACCGCATCTCCCAATTTGGTCAGTTCAGCGAGCTGCTCAATCGACACCTTTCCACCTGCGGTCACGATCAATAGCAAGACCCGCTTAGCTTCCTGGCTCAATCGCGCGGCTCGCTGCTGCCACAATCGATGCAGCGATGAAAGATCTGCCATTTCGGACGTTTCATCAACGGCCATCGTGTGCAGCGCCCCGCCAGGCCGAAACTCTTCGGCCAACTCTTCTAACCGATATAGGCTTCCACCAGTTAGATGCGTCAGGCGTCGCAACATGACACGTGAAAGCGAAACTCCCCAGCGCTCAGCCGCGTTCTCTAAAAAGTCAATCGAATCGGATTCAGTCAGTGGATTCAAGTGCAAGTAACACGATGCCGGGAAACGTTGTGGATCCTGACGATCCCTTGAAATCGTGATGATGCCTATCCCAACATCACATGCTGATGACTGCAGGTGATCCAACAAACGAAGGCTATCTAAATCAGCCCACTGCGAATCATCGACGACTAAAAACACTGGCCCCACACGCCGCAATTGTTCGCTGAGCCGTGCAGCCGCCTCCAGTACATCCCAAGATTGATTCACTTGGCCGGCGGGTGGCAAGCACATGGTCGGTTCCAGCACATTTTTCAGCACCGGAAACACATCTTGCAGGGTATTAACGCTCACAAGATCCATCTGAATGTGTTCACGATCTCCTCTTAAATAACGATGGGCAATTCCGTCGCATAATTGGTCGAAAGCCTGCAGCGGCTGATCTTCTCGAACTTGACATCGCGCGACGAATACTTGACCCCAATGTTTAGATTCAATGTAACGAACGATCTCTTCGATAAATCGACTCTTCCCAATTCCAGAGTCACCGGTCACATGAAGGCGACCTGTCTCGCCGGAAAACACCTTGCTAACCCACGCCAACGCTTGCTGGTTCTCCGCCTCACGACCCAGCGCCCGAGATTCGACCGACCAAGGAATTTGATGTGTTGGTGGCAGTCCAAGCCGGGCCAACCTCATCGCAGTGGGCCGCTCGGATGGATGTCCATCTAACATTTCACGACAGGTTTCACGAAGGATTTCCGGAACCGAATCAGGCAGATCTTCGATCGCCTCCACAATGCGATTCGCATCGTGCAGTTTGCTTTCCTCGCTGCGTTGCAAATCAACGCCCTTGCTGACTGATTGCCTTTCCAGCATCCGAAGTGTGTCCAGCAAAACAATCCCCAGGCTGAAAATATCTCCAGCTGGCAAATATTTCTGACTCCAGATCACCTCAGGCGCGATGTAGTGGGGAGTTCCAAGGAGAAAGCCCCGAGTCTCAATGGTGGCGTGATCCATCTCATAGGCTTCTACTAACCCATAATCGATGACGCGACCACAGCCGTGTCGGTCCAGCATCAGATTCTCTGGCTTGATATCACGGTGCACCCAACCGCCTGCGTGCATGGCCGCTAGTCCTGCGGAATAGTCACGTATCAACTTCAACAGACGCTGGTACGCTTCACCGCGGGGCAACTCAGTCAGTTCTTCGCGAACTACTTGCAACGTCTGGCCATCCACTTCCTCCATCGACAATGCAACATATGCGCCAAGCTGATGAATTCGATCCACACGCACAAGATTGGGATGATCAAAAGTCATCATCCGTCGAAAACCCAACTTGTTTCTAAGCAAGTCGTCAGCTTGCTGGCCCCTGAGAAGTTTCAGTGCGCAGCGACGACCGGTCTGCAAATCCCTAGCGCGAAAAACGAACCCGCTGCTACCCAGCCCTAACAAGACTTCGAGCACGAAATCGCCTAATCGGTCGCCGACCTTCCAGGGAGGTGGCTGATGACTGCTGGGTCCGCCTAGCGTCTCCTTGTCGTTCTGCCATCGAAACGCTGTTTCCTCATTCGGATTGCGAAGTCTCTCGTCGTAGCTCATGTTGCCTGCTCTGCCCGCACCTATTCACCCCGAAAGTTCGTCAGCTAACGAGATATCATGATAACAAGTTCGGCTGAACCGCTGAAGATTGTTAACGAAAATCCAGCAACTTATCGGCGGCAACAGGGGTGCAACAACCTCCCCAACAGCAGGGACGCCATGTCAACGGAAACCTTTTTCTCGCTTACTTAGGCTGCAACTTTCAACCGCTCGTGCTAGCCGTTTATGCAAACCAGCGTCGCCCACTGGCTAGGCAAACGCAAAAAACAGGTAAATGGCAACAACCACCGTCGCCAGCGCGACTCCCACCGGCACAGCCGGTTTCCATCGATCCATCGGAATGGGTGCCGGTGCCGCTTGTTCTTCCTGCTCCGCACTGAGCTCGCGTGGCGATGCAATCGACGCAAAGTACATCAGCCCGACCAAGACAGCAAAGACAAGCCCCAAGAAATGGAACTCGTTGAGCTGATTAACAAAACTGCCAAAGACAAAGTAGCCAAGAGCAATCGTCGCAAATCCTGCAAAGAGAGCGAGGTTGGCGGCCCATGCTGGAACGCGGCGATTGAGCATGCCCATCAACACGACGGAAAAAATGGGGATGAAGTACAGACCATTCATTTTTTGTAGATAGACAAAAATACTATCTTGCCCAGCCAGCAACGGAGCAACCGTCATCGCGACAACAGCGATCGCCGTTCCGAACCACTGACCGCTCTTTACCACCGAATGTTCGTCCGCATTAGGCCGCAGGTAGCGGCGAAAAATCCCCAAGCTGAATAGCGTTGCGGTCGCATTCAAAGCTGAATTGAACGAACTGAGAATCGCACCAACCATGACTGCCGCGAAGAAACCTGCGAACTGCATGGGAAGAACTTTCCGAACCAAGGCTCCATACGATCGATCAGATTTTCTCGATTGCACCTCCTCTGCAAGCCAAACCTCTGGTTCTTTGCCTTCAAGTCCCTGCTCACCCTGCTCCTCGATTAAATCTGCGAGAGCGTCTTCCGCACCACTGAGAAAATTCGCTTCTGCGGTCGCTTCGAAAAGGGTTCCCTGTTGATCCAAGTAAAATGCCATCATCCCAGGCAACACCAAGATCATCGGCGCCAAAATTTTGAACATAGCCGCCAGCAACACACCTTTTTGACCCTCAGCCAACGATCGTGCGGCGAATGTCCGTTGAATGATCTGCTGGTTGGTTGTCCAATAAAAAAGATTCAGTAGGGCCACGCCCGTAAACAGAGTTGGCCAGGGAACGGACGACGTGCTCCCGCCAAGCGAATTGAACTTTTCGGGATTCGCGTCTCGCATTTCCCGCCACCCACCCATGGCATCACCATCACCAACCAGTTGCAACCCCAGCCACATGATCATCAACCCACCAATCAGAAGACCAAAACCGTTGATCGTGTCACTGATGGCAACCGTCCGCAGTCCTCCGAAAATAGCGTAGATCGAGCCGATGATCCCGATCATCCAGACGACAATCCAAAGCAAGACTTGATCACTTCCAATCCCGGTAATCCCTTGCAGATCCAAGATGTCACTCAACCCGCGGGCACCTGTGTAAAGAATGATTGGCAGCAAGATTGCAGCATAGGCGATGATAAAAATCGCATTGGTGATCGCCCGCGTCGTATCATCAAATCGCCCTGCCAAATACTCCGGAATCGTCGTAATCCCGCGAGCCAGATAGCGAGGCAAAAAGAAGATCGCCATCAACACGAGAGACAGACCTGCGATGACCTCCCAAGCCATCACCGCTAATCCATCGCGAAATGCTGCTCCATTAAGTCCAACCAGTTGCTCCGTAGAGAGGTTTGTCAGCAACAACGAACCAGCGATTACCCCGGCAGTTAACGATCGGCCCGCCAAGAAATAACCATCTGTTGATGCATGCTCCTTACCTCGCACAATCCAGAACGTCAGGAGACCAACCAGCCCAGTAAAGAACACAAACGAAAGGAGAGTGAGCATAAGTCAGGTAACGAAAGAAAAAGGAATTTGGATTGTTGCAAACAGAAGCGTCAGACCGCAAACCTATGGTCAAAGCGAGATCCGCTTGCCACCTTCGATATCGCTTTGTCGGCAAGCGTCGAGGACTCGCTGTGTTTTCATCGCTAGATCGGGGTACAACGGATCAAGCTGCTTGGAAAGATGAATCTCCCCTAATCGCCGAACCATATTGACCTCGGAAGAATTAGCTTCGCCTGAGGCATATTCAGCGACCGCTTTTCGGGTACTGCTTCGGCGAAAATTCCAGCGACAATTATCAATTTCAAGTGCATGCTGATGTGTCGACCAGCTTGCTTCAGCGTCATAGAACGGCAGCACAAAATCATCAACGGTCAAATAACCCTTGTCCCCAGACAGCAAGACCGTCTGCTGGTTCTCAGTCAAAAAGGAGCAATAGAAGGTGGCTGAAATGTCATTCGGAAACCGCAACTCAGCAGAGAATTCGCCTGGCACCGAACCTGCAGACTGATCACCCTGCAACGGTGTAATGGTTCGAGCGGATACCTCGGTCGGCATCTGAAGCCCTGCCGCCCAGAGCGTCATCCGAATGCAGTACCAACCAAGATCCCCCAGACAACCGTGCGGCTCGAGGACAGAATCTGTCCTTATATTTGACTGCTGGAAAGATTGGTCTCCGCTAAAAGAAAAATGAGTACAGATACGCCGAAGCTTCCCAATCGAATCGCCCGAGCCTAATTCTCGACGAATCTCAGCCAGACGCCGGCTGTGATCAAACATCACGCCATCCATGAACTGAACACCAGCTTGTTGGCAGGCATCTAAGATCTGCTGAACTTCTTGCTCGTTGACTGCAGCGGGTTTCTCGCACAGCAGATGCTTACCGGCTTTGGCTGCAGCGAGGCACCACTCTGTTCGAATCCCGGTCGGCAGCGGGATGTAGATGGCATCGACGTCATCCCGAGCAATCAGCTCCTCATAAGACCCCACTGCCGCTACCGGCTCTGCCGGCGGAACCTCACGACTGCATTCATCCACGAATGCCTGAGCTCGCTCTTCTGTACGACTAGCGACGCAGGAAACGCGACCATTTCCGCTAAGGTGAATGGCTTTCCAATTCTTGCGAGCAATTGCTGCGGTGCTAAGAAAACCCCATCGACAAGTCGACTCACTCATCCCGTTGACCTCATCATGCTGCTGGTAGGACGTTCAGTCCAAGATAAACCTGGCAACACGATAACAGAGATTCACGTCGTTGAGACCGGCGTGAAGCCAACGATCAATTCAAAAATAGTTGAAGCGGGGTTGAAAACGACTTTGTTATTCAGGATCAAACATTGTCACGGTTCGAAGCGAAGTCCCAACCCGCAATTCCGCAGCGGGTGGGCGAATTGCAATCACCTCGACCAGGCTGATACGATCCCCCACCTTCGTCATGTTCGTTTCCCCGTCAATTTGCAGCAGCAGAGAAGGCCGATCGACTTGGGCAAAAACTAAAATTTGGACGGCGATCTTGTCTGCCGTCGGCGGCCGCACCATTCCGACATCTCGGGGCTCGCGAGCCCGGGAAACGAATGTGAAGGGATCATCACGATTCGGATAGGGTGTGGAAAGAGCAACTTCCCCGGTTTCGGCAACGGGGGCATCTGGCTCCAAATCATCCGGTTGGGCCGTGGACGCCTTAATCGCTTCCTGCAGCTTGGCGATCGTCTGTGGGTCAATCCCACAGGCTGAACAGACTATGGCCGCGAGTAGCGGGAATACCCATTTTGTCGATCTGCACCTCGTCTGTTTTCCACTGCAAGACTCGAACCACTGTTTACTGAGAAAACCTAATTCTCAATCTCGGCAAGGGCCAATTAGGGTTCAGAATGATCGGATCGTTCGGATGATACGCCCTGAGATTGCCACCAAAGGCTTTAGATTGATTCAATGGCATTCGATCGGTTGTTCAAATCACTCCCTAAACTACAAATAAAAGGTCGGCGTTGCGGACGAACAGCGTTTTGAAAAATGCACCAGCGGTAAAACGAAGGTGCTGGAGTCTCTTCGCTGAATACATAATTCCAAAACTGGCCATACCAGTTGACTGCCCCTCCTCCGAAAACTGTTCAAGTTACTGAACGATCTTCACGAAACAAAAGACTGTCTGATGAAAATCTGTTGCATCGGTGCCGGATATGTTGGCGGCCCAACCATGGCGATGATCGCTAAACAGTGCCCCGAGATTCCTGTTCACGTTGTCGACATGAATCAAGAGCGCATCGACGCTTGGAACTCGGACCGTCTGCCAATTTACGAGCCTGGTCTCGATGAGATTGTACGTGAGGCTCGCGGCCGAAACTTGACCTTTAGCACGCAGGTCGACCAAGCAATCGCCGAAGCGGATATGATTTTCATTTCGGTCAATACACCAACCAAAACCTTTGGAATGGGTGCCGGCCGGGCTGCCAACTTGGAGTTTATCGAGAAGTGCGCCCGACAAATTGCTCGCAATGCCAAGGGGCACAAAATCGTCGTTGAAAAATCGACGCTGCCAGTACGAACCGCGGAGGCAGTCAAACGGATCCTCAGCAGCGAATGCAGTGGAGCAACGTTTGACGTCCTCAGCAATCCGGAATTCTTGGCAGAAGGTACTGCGATCGAAGACTTGCTGAACCCAGACAGAGTTCTGATCGGTGGCGAATCAGAAGCAGCAATCGGTGCATTATGCGATGTCTACGCGAATTGGATCGAACGTGACCGCATCCTGACGACCAATCTTTGGAGCAGCGAACTTTCCAAATTAACGGCCAACGCATTTTTGGCTCAGCGGGTTTCATCTATCAATGCGATCTCGGCACTTTGTGAAGCGACCGGTGCAGATGTTGACGAAGTCGCTCGGGCCATTGGAACAGACTCAAGAATTGGACCAAAGTTCCTCAAGTCTTCTGTCGGTTTCGGTGGGAGCTGCTTCCAAAAAGACATCCTAAATCTCGTCTATCTATGCGAACACTTCGGGCTCGATGAAGTCGCAGCCTATTGGGAGCAAGTGGTCACGATGAACGACCACCAGAAAACTCGCTTTAGTGAACGCATTGTGAAGACAATGTTCAACACAGTTTCAAACAAGAAACTCGCGATTTGGGGATTCGCTTTCAAAAAAGACACGAATGACACGCGTGAATCGGCCGCGATCTACATCTGCCGAGACCTCTTACGTGAACGAGCTCAGCTAACCATCTATGATCCAAAGGTTCCAGAAGCAACGATCCGTGGCGACCTGCTGGCCGCTTGCACGGATATGCATGGACACGTAAACGCAGATGACCAAGCATTGATCGAAAACAATGTGACAGTGGTCAATGATTGCTACGAGGCGTCGCGAGACGCCCACGCGATCGCAGTCTTGACAGAGTGGGATGAATTCAAGGAACTCGATTTCCAAAAGATTTACGCGTCGATGCATCGTCCCTCTTTCCTGTTCGACGGGCGAAATCTGCTCGATCACCAAAAACTGCTGAAATGCGGTTTTGAAATCCATGCGATCGGAAAATCTCCGGAACGGCGGTCAAACAATTAGTCTGAAACGAGACCTCGACGCTTGGACCAGCCGGCGAGTTGAAACCCATCCTTCACTACTGCCGTCGTTGACGAAATGCGGTGGACCTGACAGGCTTGGCGAATGCCAATTCTCACCATCGAATCGACCTGTGATGAAACCGCTGCTGCCGTAATCGATGAAGACGGGCAGATGCTTGGGGATTGCGTGGCAACCCAAGAATCACTGCACGAGCAATTCCGAGGAGTCGTGCCAGAAGTCGCTGCGAGAGCCCATCTGGAACGGATTTTACCGGTTATCGACACAGCACTTCGCAAGGCAGGGATCTCGCCGCAATCCCTTTCTGCGATCGCGGTAGCCGACCGCCCAGGACTGGCCGGATCGTTGCTGGTGGGAGTAACCGCCGCGAAGGCTCTTTCGGTCGCTTGGCAAAAACCGCTGGTGGCGGTCAATCATCTTCATGCCCACCTCTACGCTTGCCAACTGGCCAGCGATATTGATGTTTACCCCTGCGTTGGATTGATTGTTAGTGGAGGGCACACCAGCCTTTACCACTGCATAGGCCCGCTCGACCTCCAGTATCTCGGTGGAACCATCGATGACGCTGCTGGCGAAGCATTCGATAAAGTTGCTGCCATGTTGCAACTTGGATTTCCCGGCGGACCAGCGGTATCCAGGTTAGCTAGACATGGAAACCGTACCGCCTATCAGTTTCCCCGTTCCATGATCCATGAGGATCACTTCAACTTCAGCTTCAGCGGACTCAAAACTGCTGTTCGTTACGCGATCGTTGGACCTGGACATCAAGACTTCTCAAAGTTGAATCTGTCCGATGACGAAAAAGCGAATCTGTGCGCGTCCTTTGAAGCAGCCGTCGTAGACATCCTGATCGCCAAGTGTGTGCGTGCGATCCACGCGAATCAAAGCGACCGCCTGATTGTCGGCGGAGGTGTAGCCGCCAACGAATTCCTGCGTGAATCACTGAAAAACGCTGCTGAAAAACACGATTTCGATTTAGTGATCGCTCCCCTTCACCTGTGTACCGATAACGCGGTGATGGGAGCCATCGCACTAGAAAAAATCAAAAGAAACAAGTTCGCGAAACTCGATCTCGACATTACTCCCGGGCTGCAAAGAGGCTTTTGAAAAGTTATGCCCGACCTGATTCTGATTCCCACACCACTGGAAACAAACTTCGCGCGAGGTCCGCTCGAAAAGCACCTTCCCAACTGGACAATCCAAACGGTCGGATTTGGCTTAGTTGCGGCTGCTGCGACCACGAGTCGATGGATTCATCAGTACCAACCCGAGCGTGTGCTGCTGATCGGTATCGCGGGAAGCTATCACGAATTCAGCTGCCCCATTGCAACAGCAGCTCGATTTGATGAAGTCATCTGTGACGGGATTGGTGTCGGGGCGGGAGAGCATTTTCGCAGCGCGGGACAAATGGGCTGGGATCAATGGCACGCAGATCCATCAGGATCAAGCATCGGAGACAAGATTGTCTTGCCTGAAGTTCCCTTGGCAGACTTACCCTCCGCCGGTGGCCTGCTGAGTGTTTGTGCCGCCTCAGAAAATATCGATCAGGCAGTTCAGCGGCGAACGCGGTATCCAAATGCGGTTGCAGAAGACATGGAAGGTTTTGGGGTCGCTGTTGCCACCACGCTCGCGTCGGTGCCGCTGCAAATCGTGCGTGGCATCTCGAACCTGGCCGGGGATCGAACTATCGAAAACTGGAAAATCGAGGAAGCACTCCAAGCCGCCTGCGATATCGCAATCCAACTTGCGAGACGTCCGTGGTGAATGACTCGCTATAAAACCTTACATTTTTTTCGTGACACGTTTCGCTTTTGTTTGCAAGCTTGTAATGACAGATCACCAGATTCATCTTGCCATCTCCACTTGTCCGAATGATACGTTTGCCTTTAACGCATTGATGCAGCGGAAGGTCGATTGGCGCGGAATCGATTTCAAGATTGATCTATTAGACATCCAGCAACTCAACCAAGGACTCTTTGCAGGCCGCTTCGATGTCGCCAAGACAAGCTTTCACGCCGCCTTATTACTCGCAGATCGCGTGATTGTGCTGCCTTCTGGATCTGCCTTAGGGTATGGCGTTGGCCCGCTGCTACTGGCCGCTCAGCAAAACACCGCGCCGACCGACGAAACTCAACTGACACTCTGCCCAGGCGAACACACCACCGCAACCTTGCTGTTCGCTTTATTCCACCCCCAAACAACCCGCATCGAGCAATGCGTTTTTTCCGAAATCATGCCACGATTGAAAGCTCCAACAGCTGACTTTGGGGTCTGTATCCACGAAGGTAGATTCACTTGGCAACAACAAGACCTATTTCGCGTGGAAGATTTGGGTGAGCGGTGGGAGGAAGTCACGAACACACCCTTACCACTCGGCGGGTTGGTAGCACGACAGGAACTCCCCACCGAAGTCATCTCGCGAATCCAGCGAGTCATTCGTGAGTCACTGGAGTACAGCCTAGCCGACCCGAACAGTGCTCTCAAAACAATGCGTCAGTATGCGCAAGAGATGGACGACAGCGTGTTGATGCAACACGTTGATCTCTACGTGAACCAATGGACGCTCGATCTTGGTGCAACGGGCCGCGGGGCATTAAACAAGCTATCCCAACTGGCAAGCCGTGTTGGAATCGGCTGCGAGCAAACACTGCGGGTTTTCTAGACTCAAAAGCCAGAATGCCGCATCGATTCGAACGGCCTGTGATTCAATATGAGGTGCTGTAGTCGAAGAAAACTCCCCACGTTTTTTGAGAGCAGTGTCCAGCCAGGACACCTGACCTGCCCGCCCCAAAAAAAACCCGCAGATCAAAATCTGCGGGGCTGGGTCAATCTGGTCCGTCTAGGAGGCCTATTCGCGCGGCCGAATCGCTCCAGTCAAACCACTGTAGTCAACTCGGTCAGTGGTGTGCCAAAGCGGTTGTCCCAGCTCTACACGCCGCCGCAACACTTCGATCTTGTCGGCGCTGCCGGCAGGGGCATCGGTGGCGGTGAATTTCTCATCCCGCTGGGGTACAAAGTCTTCGTCGTGACCGTACCGCAAGATGGCTTCGAAGACGTTCTTGCACTGGCTCATATATCTAAAAATCCGGGGTAAATAAATCGGTGGATACGCCATGTCCGACAGCGTTCCTGAAATCTGTTTGGCATGGAACTATCCCTCGTCCACTTAAAAACAACGCTGTGATTATTAACGCGAGCTGTCAAGAGTCAAGAAAAATGTGGTCGCTCCAGCGGCTCGTTCGACCCTTGATGCGGGATCGAAGCCGTCCATCCACGAGAGCGTCAAGGATGCTGAATCCAAGAAAAAATGGGTTTCAGGCGAGGCTCACAGATTCTTGGCGGCGTCAAGGGGGGAATCCGCCACACTGACATCGACTCAAGGGAGAATCGGCCCCTTGACAAAGCCCCCCCACTATGATCATCACACGCCCCCTTGCTTTCCTAGGCGGGCAACCTTCTCGGCGAAAGGCGTTCTCTACGCTAGGTTGGGCGGACGATAAAAAGCCGAAAAAAATTTTTCCGACTCTGACATTTCATCACTCCCCGGACCACCGCAATGTGGATTCAACGATCCGTCCATCTGCCAGCTGCCCGCCGAGGCTTTCACCTGGTCACCCACAATATCCTGGATGCGATTCCCGAACTGGGGTCGGTCAAAGTGGGACTGGTCAATGTTTTCATCCAACACACCAGCGCTTCTCTGACGATCAACGAGAACGCAGACCCCGATGTACGGATCGACTTTGAAACGGCCATGAATCATGCCGTGCCTGAATCGCTGCCTTACGTCCATACTTTGGAGGGCCCGGATGACATGCCGGCCCACGTAAAAGCCTCGATGATGGGGGCCAGCCTGACGATTCCCGTATCAGATGGACGGCTTCAGCTTGGAACCTGGCAGGGAATCTACCTTTGCGAACACCGCAATCATGGCGGTAGCCGCAGGGTCGTCATCACCGTTCAAGGTGAGTCTCGCGGGGACGAAGTGTGATTCTGTCGACGTGATACCGATGGCAAGTTGTGCAATTGTCCCCCGCTGCCTGCTGGATGTGACACACCACACAAGCCTGCTTCGAAAGCGGTAGAGAGCGGTGGTGAATCACCCCAGCACCATACGATTTAACGTCTGAAGAATCTTCTTCCTAAGAATTGAACCCAGGTGACGACGCCCTTACCAGCGAAGGGCTCCCAGACTGCAACTCGGCTGCTGGGAGAGCGTGGCAGTGGCAACATCCGACAGCTCGGCAACGTTCAGATGAGCCCGATGCGAAAATTTGGTCAATTGATCCCGATGGCCAACCTGCTGTCGAATCGGCCACGCCGCACGCGATCATGGAGACCTGCTTTCGCCGACCATGCCAGTTCGTTCGGGTGACACGAATCGGCGAGCGGACATCGACCTCTGGCATCCGGACCGCGCGAGCAAGGCGAGTCACCCTCGGTGCTACAGGCCCAAAGATCATCCGGCCAGTCATTTGTTGGCGGCTGCTGCAGCACAATATCATCCCGTCTCATGAATCCCCCTTTACGCTCAGCTTGTGAATCGCCACGCAATGACACCGTGCACTATGCCGCCGACTAACAATGCAATCGACAAAGTGCTGTGCAAAACCAACCACAAACGCAAACGCAATTGCAACGCGTACTGATAGTCCAGATCATCGCGTCGCCGCACCAGTGCCGCGAAACGGCCTGCCGTATCGCGGCCCTCGCGCTCCAGATAGCGATCCAATGCTCGCAAGCCGTTTAACAAGCGTCTCCGACGAACCCCCGACGGGACCAATACAAAAGCAAGGGAAGGGGAGGAGCCAAAAAAAGGATTCAAGAAGTCCTGGTAAAACTGCCCCAACACAGAATGAGCGGACGGCTCCTGCAATTCATCAAGCAAACAACGCGCAGTCTCGGCAATCTGCCCACGGTGCCAACCAACGCGGTCGAAGCGGTGCTTGCCCTCTACGGCAGTCAAGCGTTTCGGCAGCTGACGACTGGCATAGAGACCGTAAAATCCACTTAGGGTCACAGCAATGAATGCCAACGATAAACCACCTTCCAACCAGCCACTGCCCAGCACTACCGGAACGTGAATCAGATAAACACCAGCGGTAAAAATGCCCAAGTAAAGATGGACCTGCGTCCAAGCACTGACCGAGCCGAGCGGCAGCACCGGCAATCGACGACGTACTCCTAGTAGAATCAGCAGCACAACTCCAACGAGCACCGTACAACCGGTTAAAAAAGCGGCGTCACCGAGTCGGCTCTCTTCAATCCAAACCCAAAAAACAAAGAACGCGAATAGCAGCAGCGTGAACGTGCTGGCCAGCCATCGACGGTGACGGAATGAGGGAGCAAACATGGTCATCAACTCCGTCGATCAAGCCACTTCCGCAGCGGCTCGGACTCGGATAGGTCAATTCGCACTAACGCATCGTGGGGACAAGCCGATGCACAGGCGGGTCCACTCGGTTGACGGCTGCAAAGATCGCATTTTGTGGCTTTTGCAATCGGCTTATCGGTTTGAACATCACGATATCCGCGGCCCTGAGAATCAAACACTTCGGACATACGAATATTTTCGTAAGGGCAAGAAGCTGCACACGTCCCACAACCAACACAGATCGGCTCGTATATTTCAACGACCCCGGTCTCCTCATCGCGAGCGATCGCGCCGGTGGGACATCCGATCATGCACACCGGATCAGTGCATTGCATGCAAGCCTGCACAAATTGCAGTCGCTCATGCGTGACACCTTGCCGAACAAATCGCGGATTGCCGTCATGAACGGCAGCACAAGCTTTGACGCAATCATCGCATCGCGTGCAACGATGCAAATCAATCACCATCGCTTGACGACCATTATTGAGTCGATTCTGAACGATGAACTCCAACAAGCCTGTCGGCTGGAACTGTTGCCCTGTCGAACTGGGCAGATCTTGCCAATCGCCAGCACGGGATCCTTCTCGTCCGCGCCGACGACGATCACCTGAACTCGATCGATCGGAACCAGACTGAATCATCAATTCGGCAGCAGCAGCAGGCAATTCGGAGCGTCGCACATGCGGCAGGATTGCCTCCGCAAACACTTCCGCCGGAATGAACAATGCATCTAAGAAACCAACCGCACGAAGCGACTGCTTGAGCAGCCGCGGGGGATCCGCGTTCACCGAAAGCGCATTGCAAGACAATTCCTCTAACCCGAAAACATGTCCTTTACCAAGGTATGCGGTGGTTCGATGGGAGGCACCGTATTGTTGCGACAATCTCGCAAAACCACTCCGCACGATGATTAAATCGGTGGGAACGCGTCCCTCCGAAGCAACAACTGGTTCCGATTCAATTTGTTGCTCAACCGGCAATGCTCGGGTTCGCCGATATTGAGCATTCCACTCCATCCGTCCGAAAGAACGCAATTGAGTCGCTTCCACGACGCGTGCCAAGCTTGATTCCGGCAAGTGTCTGAGCAACGGAATCTCTCGCAGATGCACCAGCAACCAATGTTTTCGATAATGTGCTTCCAGGGCATCAGCAAACCCTTTATCTCGTCTGAGAATCCGCAATCCTTGCCAACGGATCTCCAACAGGGTCGCTTCGGTTTCTGCGATCACCGTTGCGGTTCGTGGCGACCGATACATCGCCGCGACTTCACCAAACAACTCTCCCGGCCCTAAGCCAACCGTTTCATTTTCGCGCAATACGACATCTGAGTCCTGCAAAAAAACCGCAGGTCGGTCATCGACTTGCCTCACCCCCCCCGCCTTCCGAACTGAATCGAGGTTGGTGGTCACATCCTCCGGTTCCCGCACTTCACGAAACGGCGAGCGGCGAAAGAATCTCAACAGCGCCTCCCCCCATGTATGGCATTTTGCTTTCGTTCGCCCTAATTGATCGGGATGCAGTGAACCAACCACAACACGAACACTGCCGGCAATGACCAGAAAGGCACTGTTCCCATAATCGCCCTCGCGAACAATGATCTCACCTGGTTCACATCGTTGGATTCGACAGTCATTTCGCAGAATCCCATCCAATGCCATCGTACGAGGAAACGACTTGGGATCGATGCTCGCAAACGGCTGTCTGGAGCGCAGCCAGCAAACGTCGGCGTCAGTCATTGACGCATCCATCGGCTCGCTCCATCGCTCTGGACGGCGGACGGCGACTGCTTCGTGGTTATCCATCAAAATGGTGGTTAGTCCTCTGGCGACACCGCCGTCAAGATGGGCTTGGCCGGATGCTCCCAACGAAGGCTCGTGAAACTCGCCGGGGTACCGCTGGTGGACGGGTTGGATATCTGCAACCATTGGGCATTGGAATTCGACTCGCGTCGATTTCCTCCCCAAGCTAGAGCTGTTTGACGTCTGCCATCTGGCACTCCGCGTTATCGCTTCGCCCGTCGCAGAGGATGCGGACAGGTCACAGACGGTGAGGCAAAAACCGGCAACTGCAGCTCTCGGTTTGAGCGGAATAGTGTCCTCACATCCAATGCCGCTGTTCCATTTTTTCCGCCCGCACGCCGCGAGAATGATGCTGTGATTTCACCCTCCACGAGCGACCCTATCGGAAGCGACCTCGATCCGAACAAGCCTCGCATTGGCATCCTGACCTCCGGTGGCGATTGCCCAGGACTCAATGCGGTAATCCGTGCGGTTGCCAAAACAGGTTTCTGGATGGGCTACGAGATCCTTGGTTTCTTAAAGGGATTCGAAGGCCTGATCGACCCGATTCAGTATGCGATCCTGGATCCCGTCAACACATCAGATATCCTGTCACAGGGCGGCACCATCCTGGGCTCCACGAACAAGGGCCGATTCGGCGGCCGGGCCGGGGCATCCGGGCGAGCCGAGATACCATCAGAGATCATCGATCAAGTACGACATACCTTTGAAAAACTGTCGCTCGAAGGATTGATTGTGGTCGGTGGTGACGGTTCGCTCACTACCGCTCAACAGTTTCACGAAGCGGGATTACCGGTCGTCGGCGTACCAAAAACAATTGACAACGATCTGTCCTGCACGGCCTACACGTTCGGCTTCAACAGCGCGGTGCTCTGTTGCTCCGATGCCTTGGACCGATTACACACGACCGCCGCAAGCCACAGCCGAGTCATGGTCCTCGAAGTGATGGGACGTCACACTGGATGGATCGCGCTGCATGGCGGTATCGCCGGTGGTGGTGACGTGATCCTCATCCCCGAAATCCCCTGGTCATACGAAAACGTTGTCGCGAAAATCGAGGAGCGAAAGCGACTCGGCAGAGACTTCACGCTGATCGTGGTGGCAGAAGGTGCCCAACTCCCCGACGGATCACTTGTCAGCCAAGCTTCTGATAATCTGCAGGTCAAGTTAGGCGGTATCGGCCACGTGTTGACCGCTGAACTGGAACAGAGGATCGACCAGGACGTAAGATGCGTCGTCCTCGGACACCTGCAACGTGGTGGAGGACCGACGACGTTCGACCGGGTGTTGTCCAGCCAGTACGGCGCTCACGCCATGCGGTTAATCGTTCAGAAAAAATTCGGTGAAATGGTATGTCACGATCCTCCGCACATTCTCAGCGTCCCGATCTCCGAGGCGGTCGGTGCTCTGAGAACGGTTGACCCACATGGCTCCGCTGTCATCACCGCGCGTGCCATGGGGATTTGTCTCGGTGATACACCTGGATTCGTGAACCCTTTTTAGGGTCGACCGCCGGAATGGCATGGCGATCCACCACTCAACCCCGCTCCGGCAAAGCCAACTACACACCGACATGAGAGCCGAAGGTATCCTCAAACCAAAGCCGCGTTTGCCCAGTGACAGCCGATACCAGCTCGGCGGGATGCTATTTCTCGTATCGTTGTTGATCTTTTTTATCAGCAGCATTCTGCTGTACGTGATTTATGCATGGTCACGGAAAGATGATCCACAGTCCCAGGCAAGCCTGCCGGCGTCGTTCTTGATCAGCACTGCTTGTTTGATGATCATCAGTATTTTGGTCCACATTGCGACGCGTTCAATTCGTCGGGATCGACACCTTGCTACGTTTCTGTTGCTTTCCATCAGCGGTTTATCTGCCACGCTGTTCATGGGAATTCAGTACTTCGCGATGATCGACATGCTAAGTGGGCCCGGACTTCGCGGAGGGACAGGGCGGGGTGTGGCAGGAATGGTCGCGGTTCTCGCACTGCTTCACGCGCTGCACGTCGCGGGCGGAGTCATCGCGTTGGGGATTGTCTCGGTTCGATCACTACGTGGTCGCTATGATCACGAACGACACTGGCCGGTTGATTTCGCCGCCCAGTATTGGCATTTCCTCGATCTCGTCTGGGTAACGATGCTCGTCGCTTTCTGGTTGACGACCGGTGGCTTCGATCTGTCTGGGATCCTCTAATTTCTCCCTCGGAACTGTGCAGAGAGATTCGCACCTCGGAAACTGATCGCCAACCGCCACTGCACTCGCGCGTTACTGCCGAATCAATTCAATGGAATGAACATCAATCGCCTGGTCACCCTGAAAATCGCTTGCGGTCATTCGTAGTACGGCGGGGCCACGCTCCATCGTTAACTTGCCCAACGAGAGCACTTTAAAGTCCTTCACGAAGTAATGTGATTTTTCCACTCGTTCCTTGGACTTGTCGTAGAGAGGCGGGTCAAAGGCTTCGATCACTTTAGCGGAAGTAGTGGAACGCCCTGCGGTGGTTTCCCAAGTCAGATTCACGCTGACCCCCACGTTCTGCTTCGCGCAAGTGTAATGAACCAGTGCCTCGTAGGTTCCCGATTGCAAAACATCCACATCCCAGGTGATTGAATCTTGCTCGCTGGCCCAATGTTCAAAGAACGAATTATTGGGTGCCTTAGAACTACGGCGGATGGTACCGTGCTCCACACCGTCTCGAGCCGGCAGCTTCGTGGATTCGGCAAAACCAAGATGAAACGGCCGGTCGGCTGACTTCATAAACTCCGCCTGCATCGCGATCAGATACCCTGCAGCCGCTTGCTTGAGGTCTTGCGTCACCTGGGGATGCTCGGAGGAAACATCCTTGGTTTGCCCAACATCAACCGAGATATCAAACAGCTTCCCACTCGCATCGAGTCGAAATCGCGGCGACCGGACACTAACTTGATCCCGTCGAATGGAGAACAGATTTCTTGCTGGCCAATCGCTTTCTGTCTGCATCAATAATGGTTTTAGCGATCGGCCATCAATCGGCTTACCGGTCGTTGATTGGATACCCGCTAACGCGGTCAACGTCGGCAGCAGATCGATCGCACTCGCGATCTGCTTGATCCGATGTCCAGCGGCAATGCGTCCGGGCCACCGAATGAATAAGGGAGATCGCAAACCACCTTCATCTAACGACCCTTTACGGCCTTTCATTCCACCATTCCAGCGGTAGGAATTCGGCCCATTGTCGCAAAAGAAAACAACGACCGTATTCTCGGCGAGCTTCAGATCGTCCAACGTCCCAAGCAACCGCCCCACATTCCAGTCGATGTTTTCAACCATCGCGAGGGCAGCGCGGGTCATCATGATATTTTCCCTCTCAGGATCACGATAACGCATACCGATTTCAGCTCCCTCAAACTTCTGATAGAAACGATCGGACACCATCATTGGTGAGTGAGGGGTGTTCAGCGGCAGGTAGCAGAAAAAAGGCTGCTCACGGTTGGCCCGAATGAAGTCAATCGCATGGTTGGTAAAATCATCGACCACAAACCCCTTACCACGCACCTGCTTGCCGTTGTGATCCAAAGGTGGGCTGAAATAATGCCCCCAATGCCCAGAGGTGAACCCGTAGTACTCGTCGAAGCCCTGATAATTAGGATGCAACGGCGGTTGCGTTCCGTTATGCCATTTCCCAAAAGCTCCGGTGGCATATCCAGCCTTTTGAAATAGCGTCGCGACCGTGGTTTCATCCAAGTTCAGTCGTCCCTCACCACGACTGACTCCACTGACGCCAGTTTTTGGATAATACCGTCCAGTCAAGAACTCTGCGCGTGTCGGCGCGCAAACTTGACAGACATAGAACGATTCGAAGGAGGCTCCATCCCGCAACAAAGAATCAAGATTCGGTGTTTGCAAATTCGAGTTGCCATGGGCACTCAGATCACCCCAACCCTGGTCGTCCGTTAAAATCACCACCACGTTGGGACGCTGATCTGAATTATTCGCAAACGATCGTTTGGTCGGCAGGAATGCAAAAATAAGAACAGACAGCAAAATGAATGTTGAACGAGATTGCAGCAAATTCATTGACATCATTCGTCCTGATCATTCACGTCTGAAATAAAAGCCGAGTATGGTATCCCCACAAAGTTGTCGCACGGTTCGCCGTTATCGCACAACTCGCCCCGCCCCCGAACCTGACGCCAACGCGTCGACTTCGGCCCGGCTTGAGTAATTAAGATCGCCTTTGATGGAGTGAGCCAAGCAGGAAGCAGCGACAGCAAAACTCAAAGCATCCTCCAAGCTCGGGTAATCGTCTGAAAGCATGGCAAAGATCAATCCGGCGGCGAATGAATCGCCACCGCCAACACGATCGACGATGTTCCGAATTTCGTACGGCGAATATTCTCCATCGACCGTAGGCGCGAAGACTGCTCGCTTCTCACGGACATCCCACAACATGGCGCCCCAATTGTTGTGGGACGCGGAAAGACTTTGCCTCAGTGTTGTCGCCACAATCGATAGGTTCGGAAACTGCTCGACAACTTCCTTTGCAACCTGTGGATAACTCTGCACATCCAACGTTCCGCTGTGGACATCCGTCTGCGGTGACCGAATCCCCAACACATCGCCACAATCTTCCTCATTCGCAATCAACACATCAACACTCGGCAGGACCTCGCTCATCACCCGCCGAGCCAATTGCTTGGGCTCGGTCGCGGGCTCCCACTTCCACAGCTTGGCACGAAAATTCAAATCACACGAAACCGTTAATCCAGCCTTCTTTGCCGCCCTCACTGATTCAATCGTGGCCTGAGCAGCCGATTCGGAAATTGCAGGCGTGATTCCAGTAACATGAAACCAGTCCGCATCGGAAAACAGGGATGGCCAATGAAAGACTTCTGGCGACGCCAAACTGATCGCTGAATGGTCACGATCGTACAACACACGACTAGGGCGTTGATTGGCCCCTGTCTCGAGAAAGTAGAGGCCCAGTCGTCCCAAGCCCGTCCGAGCGATCTCGGTAACGACTCCCGCTGCGGCGAGCGAAGCAACACATGCGTCAGCCAATTCATTTTTCGGCAACGCCGTCACAAACGTTGCCTCCATTCCCAACATCGCCAGCGAACCTGCAACATTCGCCTCCGCTCCGGCAAACGTAACTTCCAAATTGCCCGGCATACTTTGCCGTAGTCGCAAGCAACCGGGCGGCGTCAACCGCCCCATGATTTCTCCAAAGGTGACAACTGATTTCATTTCTGTTCTCTCAATTCCTTCACGACTCTTCGGGCATCCGTCGCATGATCGATTACTTCGGACCAGTTTTCCTCTTGAATCAACTTTTGCGTGGCGATCCAAGACCCACCGACAGCGGGCACAGCGGCATCATACAAATAACCCTTCATGTTCTGCAGGTTGATGCCGCCAAGCGGAATGAACCGCAATCCTAGATGAGCATAGGGAGCGTACATCGATCGTAGATACTTGGTTCCACCACTCGGCTCGGCAGGAAAGAACTTGAGTTCACGGCACCCAAGTTCAATTGCCGCCTCGATATCGGTGGGTGTGGTGATTCCGGGTGCAAATGGCAAACCGACTTCGATCGCCCGCGAGACCACTTTGGGGTTTAAGCCCGGCGCGACCCCAAAAGCCGCCCCCGCCTCCACCACGGACTCTACCTGATCAGGACGCAAAATCGTGCCAACCCCTGCTAACATCTCCGGCACTTCCTGGCGAACTAATCTCAGTGCTTCAATCGCTGCGGGCGTTCGCAGTGTCAATTCGATGACGTCCAATCCGCAGGCAAGCAAGGCGCGACAAAGCGGAACGATCCGATCTGGTTCATCAATCACCAGGACCGCAATCACTCCCGAATTCTCAATCCGCTGCAAAGTCTGTTCAGGAAAAAGTGAAGGCATCATTTCAGTCATTTACAAACACCAAATCTCCATGGTCATCAAACACAAGTGGTCTTGGTTCGCTCAACGCTTCTAAATCAGATCGTCCCTGCATTTGATCCCAAAACCCACGACTGCAATCAACCTCATCAACGTGCAACGTATCGCGGATCCACAACCACCGCAGGTTATTTTTTTCGTCATCCGCGGCCTGCGCAAGCACTGCTTCGAGCACATCACGATCGCAGGGAAACGTCAAGGGAATCGCGCCCGCACTTGGGTGGGCGCTTGTCAGGCAATTGATTCGTGTTGTCTCTTGATTCAACGCTTCGACAACCTGTTGATGGCAATAGTCGGCAATTCCAATCCCGCAGCCATTTCCGTTTGTTTTCT
Source organism: Rubripirellula sp. (assembly GCA_049602075.1). Lineage (GTDB taxonomy): Bacteria > Planctomycetota > Planctomycetia > Pirellulales > Pirellulaceae > Rubripirellula. The sequence goes on along the minus strand of JBMYRF010000009.1, from coordinate 70,693 downwards.
CAGTCAACGAACGAATATAAACCTGATGAATCTTGGGATACTCATTCGGGGCTGCCTGCTTATCATTGACTTTGCGGCCGATCAAATTCGTGTCCATCCCAGTGCCGCTGATTTCTTTGCCAATCTGATCGACGATCAATAGGTCAGCCATCTCGAAGGGGAGCTTCGGCATTCTCGCCTTTGCCACTTCCAGCAGTTCAGGCTCGCGATTCAACAAATCCTCGGCCGCGACCGCCTCGATCAAAGAGGTTTGTTCGAACGCATCCTCTACAATCGCCAATCCCAGCGTCACTGGCATTTTGTCGCAGATCATGGTCGCGATCTCGGGTGCAAGTTCGTTCAGCGAGTAATCGAAGCGGCGAAAGATCTGGTGGTACAGCAACGCCCCGTGATGCTTGCCCAAACCGATCATCAGCATTTTGATCAAACCGCTTTCGTAGCGTCCAGCCAGCCGTGTATGTGGCTTCACCCGATTGACAACAACGATGTGATCTAGCTCGCTGGCGGCCTGACTAAAATGGACATTCACACCATGCCTGGTAATACCTACCGAGACGGTTTCCATCGCGGGCTCGATCGAACACCCCATGGCTTCGGGAGTAACTCCATACCGCGCCAGGACGTTGACTTGCCCTTCCGGGGTCGCTCCCCCATGGCTGCCCATAGCAGGAATGATCACTGGCTCGCCACCAATGGCCACAACGTATTGAACCACTTCCCTCACAATCCGAGAAAGATTGGTGATCCCGCGACTACCGACCGAAATCCCGACCCGTTGCCCAGGTTTCACTCGCTGAGACAACACCGAACTGGCTAACGCTTCGGCAACCGCAGCCTCAATGTCGCCGATCGCTTGCGAAGCAAATCGCTGACGCACACGAAAGAAGTCTGGAAGTGGCATGAGGGCGGTCAGTTATCAGAAAAGAGGGATCACGTTTCAACATTGACAGCTTGATTCGCAAACTCGATTACTCGCGACTGTCGACTAACTGTAATGGATTCAGCTGTAGCTGTGGACGTGCTGTCCGGATTCGTTCAAGGCCAGCGGCAGTCACCGCAGTCCGCTGCAAATCGACCGTTTCCAGATCCCGCATTTTGAGGATGCCATCGATGCAGGCATCGGTCACTTGCGTACCAGTCAGATACAAGGTGGCGATCCCCGTTTGGTTTTCAACCGCTGCAATCACCGAGTCATCGATCTTGGTCCAACTGAGATCAAGTTCGGTCAATCGCTTCGTTTGACGCAACCACGGCGTCAACCCAGAATCAATCTTTGTTGCCTCCAGCCGCAACTGCTCGACGGAAGAGGGATCGGGCACGAGTCTTGAAACATCCGCGTTCTCAAGCGGAATTCGGGTTAGATCAAGCCAACGAAGCAAACCGGAGGGTGGCAACTGCGAAATCGTTTCGGGGTGCAAGGGACACTCCGCTAGTACCAATTGCTGCAGTGGTCGACGAATTGGGTTCGACCGGATTCGATCGTCGTCAACTCGAAGAAACTCAGTCAGTGCCACCTCCGAATCTTTCAGAACCGCCTCATCATCAAGATCAAATCGTGGTGCCAACCCAATTCGATAACGACGCGCTAATTGAGCATAGATCCAGGCACGCTGATCGTCATTGCCACTATCCATCAAACGATGCGTTTGAGCGATCGCGTGCGCATACCATCGCGCAATATCCTTTCGTTCCTGTGCAGCTTGGCGGCCATCGCGAATCAAATCGCTCATCGGCATCACTTCACCGAGGGAAAGACGACGATACCGTGCGAACTGCAGTCGTGAACAATCCCAACCGCCAACCGATGCACTGCGTTCGGCCAGTTGAACAGATTCGAAGTATCCGGCAATTCCTTCGATCAGCCAAAACCCCTCAGCCTCAGCGGGAAAGCTACGTCCCAATCCTGACCGCGTCGCTTCACGAAATAATTGATGGACCAACTCATGTCGGCGTGTTGCCGCATCATCCACATCGGCGGCGTACAGAAAAATGGTTTGCTTGTCGTTCGCGTAAAATCCGGTCGACCGCTCGACCCCAGGATAGTCGGGCGATAATGCCTGCTGATATTCCTCGGCATCACGAAACAATACCACTCGCATTTTGCGTTGGATCGTGATTCGAGAAGAGCTTTGTTCCAGGAAATCCTCAATCGGTTGGCCTAGCTTTAAATTCGCCAAGGCGGTTCGAACCTGCGGCGCCCCTTCCCAAAGCGGAAAGAACAATTGGGTCCAGATCCAATAGCAACGCTCCAAATCCTCCGCGACCCGCCGACTCGGTTCCTCCCCGGCGCGACTGAAAACAACAAAGTGGGGTGTGTCGATTTGGGCATAGCTGCCCGCCGCCCATCTCAAAAAACGCGGTGATGAGCGACCCCGCCGAGCAGACCACGTGAACGCTTCCTGCAAAGGCAGACCCAAGAAGCGACGAATCGCTCGATTGGCAGGATTCGTCGAATGATTTTTCCAAAGTCGCACGTACGCTCGCCATCCTTCGTCAGCATGCTGCCCCATCGCCTGATCGGCGTAACGGGCAGAGGCGAACACTGATTCCCCAATTCCTGTTTCCCCACTTGAGGAGCCTCCCTCCGCAGAAAGCGGAATCAGCAGCGTGGTTCGATCCGCCGTGGCAGCAAAGGACGCTGTGATCATTGCGGACATGATCATTGCGGACATGACCATTGCGGATGTAGCCATCGCTCGACAAGGCGAAACCGATCGGTTGATCATCTGCAGCACTGACGAAATCTCACTAGACTGAATGGACTAAACTCTAGGCGGTTGGGCGTCAAATGGCGATTAGTCCGAGGATACCCGTCCCAGCCTAACTGACCTGCAAACCGATGCGTCTGCGATTTTGGCAAGTTCGAGAGTTTCCGAACCGCCGGCGGTTTCTCGACAATCGCTCCCTTTCAATTTACCACCCATCCTGAATCCGTCTGATGCTTTCTCTTCGAATTTTACAAACTGCTGCATTGTTTCTGTTTCTGTTGAATGCCCGCTTGATCGCCGCCGAGCGGAATGTGATTTTCATTATCACGGACGACGAGAGCCCCACCCTGGGTTGTTATGGCGACCCTGTCGCCGTCACGCCCGCAATCGATGCCATTGCGCAAGATGGCTTAATTTTTCGAAACGCGTTTGCAACGACCGCCTCCTGCAGCGCCAGTCGCAGTGTGGTCATGAGTGGGTTGCACAATCATCGTAACGGGCAGTTTGGACACCAGCATCATTTTCACAAATTCTCATCTTTTCACGATGTGGTCTCTTTATCACTCCCCCGCGTCATGGCTCGCGCTGGATACCGAACCGGCCAGATTGGTAAATATCACGTCGCTCCAGAAACGGTCTATCACTACGAGACCTACCTCAAAGGCAACAGCCGCAACGCCATCCAGATGGCGGAAGCAAGCCGCGATTTCATCACGGACAAGAGTGACGACAGACCATTTTTTTTGTATTTCGCCACCTCGGATCCTCACCGTGGAGGCGGGAAGGACAAGACATCGGAGCTAGAACTAAAGCCAGACCTATTCGGGAACAAGCCAAACGATGGGGCGCACGCTGGAGTCACGGAAGTTTTTTATTCTCCTGCAGATGTACCAATCCCGCACTTTCTGTCGGACACGCCTGAAACCCGCGAAGAATTGGCGCAGTATTACCAATCCTGTTCACGGATCGATCAAGGTGTGGCGCGCTTGGTCAAAATCCTCAAGGAAGCGGATCTCTACGACAAAACCTTGCTCGTCTTTACCAGTGATCACGGGATGGCATTCGCCGGTGGCAAGACAACTGTTTACGAAGGTGGACTCCGCGTTCCGATGGTGGTTCGTGATCCCTATCAGCCCAAACAGAATCGTGGTGTTGCCTCCAAAGCGTTGGTCAGTCATATCGATATCACACCCACGCTGCTCGATTTCGCTGGAGGTCTCGATTCAAAAACAAATGGCCCCAAGAACCCGCTCAATGCAAAAAAATTCTGGACCGAACGCGATGAAGCGTTGAAGGAAAATCGCAACGGCAACAAACCTTTCAATTCCTACCATGGCAAGTCATGGATGCATTGCCTGGCCAATCCCAAGGACACTCATCACGAAACTATTTTTGCCTCACACACGTTCCACGAAATCCAAATGTATTACCCGATGCGTGTGGTTCGTGACCAAGATTACAAGTTGATTTGGAACATCGCACACCCACTACCGTATCCTTTCGCTTCAGATCTTTGGGCGGCCAGCAGCTGGCAAGCTCAATGGGCAAAAGGCGTGGATGCACCTTACGGAAACACGACCGTTGGTGGGTATGTCCAGCGGCCGGAATTTGAACTATTCCATATCTCCGCTGATCCTAATGAGACCAACAACTTGGCGGAAAGTGAGGGGCACCGCGACATTCTTGAACGCTACAAATCGAAGTTAAAAGCGATGCAAAAAAAGATGGAAGATCCTTGGATCATGAAGTGGGATTACGAGTAGCCGATCGGTCACAAGACGCATGGACAACCGATTGCAAATCCTGGAATCCACCGTTCCGGAATGCGGGGAACGCCTCACCTGTCGTCACTTACCCTGACACAATGGCGAGAACGAGCCGGCCCTTAGTCGAGAAAGTAGCGATTGAGAAATTCTTTGCGATCACCCACCTCCGCAGCGTATTCCACCATCGCGTAGAGCCGCTGCTGGTCACGGCGTTTCTTTTCGGCCAACTGCTCATCGTCTTGAAATCGAGAGGGCAGGAGAGCGTTGACCTGGTAGCATTCCGGCGGTCTCGGTCCAGCAATGACGCCGACTCGGTCGAGCATCGCGATCGCAGTCGCCAGGCGATGGTCATGCCGACTCACCCGCTGTAATTGATCATTCATCCAATCCAATCCAAATGCTCGGCACTGCTCGTTCCGATCCGTTAGCAGAGTGTAGACCCGCGAATAAAATGCGGCGTCTGGATTGGCCCATTCTATGAATTGCATCTGAGTCATCAAATCGTTCTGATCGTACAACCAAATGCAGACACTTGGATTCCCGTCTCGACCTGCCCTGCCAATTTCCTGGTAGTAGGATTCGACCGACCCCGGCGTCTCGGCATGGATGACGATTCGAATATCTTCTTTGTCGACTCCCATCCCGAAAGCATTGGTTGCTAAGACCATATCCGCCTGCCCACTCATGAATTCTTCCTGAATCCGGCGTCGCTTTTGTCGCGGCAGGTCCCCATGATAAACGACGTGATCGACTGCGCGACCTAACAATAAATCGCTAAACCGCTCAAGCGTTTTGATCAATGAGAAATAAATGATCACCCCACCACTCTGATACTGCGGGTCTTTCAAAATCGATTCGATGGCATCGAGTTTTTCTGTTTCATCCCAAACTTCTTGTACGTTCAACAGCAGATTTGGCCGCGCGATGCCCTCATGAAACAAGCGGATCTCGTCCGCTGAAATATTCAATTGCCGATAGATGTCAGTTCGACACTCTTTCGTTGCGGTCGCGGTCAAAGCAATGGTTGTCGGTTCACCAAGTGCGGCACGGATCTCAGCCAATCGCGAATAGTCTGGGCGAAAGTCATGCCCCCACTGACTGACACAATGAGCTTCGTCAACCGCCAACAAAGACACCTCGCGTTCACCGATGACTTCCTGAAAATCGGGCTTTCGAAAACGCTCGGGCGTCACGTACAGCAATCGATACTGGCCTTCGGATACCTCCCGGTAACGCTGCAGTCGTTGTTCACGATCAAGTGAGGAATTGATCAGAGTTGCATCGATGCCGCGGCGCCGCAGGGAATCAACCTGGTCCTGCATCAAGGCGACCAATGGCGAGAGGACCAACACCAGCTCGCGACTTGTGGGCGGAATCGCCAAAGCCGGGATCTGATAACAGAGCGATTTCCCCATGCCGGTGGGCATGACCACCATGGCATGACGACCGGCCATCACCTGTTGGATGATTTCGTTTTGGGGTGGCCGAAATTCGCTGTATCCAAAGTGCTGGGAAAGCAACATAAGCGGGCTGGGATTGCGATTCGAGCCGAAATCAGGGCGTTCCATAGGATTCCTTGCCAGATGGTTCAACGGGGCAGACATTGCATTTCGGACGGTAATTTCGCCAACAGGCGGGGTCGATTCTTGGGCGGGTGGCGAGCAATATCTCAGATCTTCGCGGGGGCGAATCAGGTTTTTCTTTGCATTCTCTGCCGAATTCGTCCATAGTCTCGCTGCCGATATCAATTCACCAGGACATTTTTAGCCCATATTGAGATTGATGCTGTGAATGATGAATCAATTGAGTTTGAAGAAATTGAAGGTGAGATGGAGCTGGTACCTCCAGAAATTTATGCCGCGAATCTTATTGGATGGGCCGTGGAACGCCATGCCAGTGATTTGTTCATCTCTGATCTCGAGAATAGCGTTCAGGTGGCGATCCGCCGCCTCGGCAAAGTCGAACACGTTCGTCGACTGGCTCGTCACTACGGGCACAAATTGCAAGGACACCTCCGCGTACTGGCTGGCGCCGACGCTGGAGAAACGATCCGCCCGACGGACGGCCGTGGAGTAATCACCACCCCGGAAAGCGAGGTCATCGATATCCGTTTGAGCGCCATTCCAACGATGTACGGACAGGACATCACGATTCGGCTATTTGATCCAATATCGGGATCTCTCTCCATCGATCAACTCGGATTCGAGGACGTCGAATTTGACGAAATCAATGCCTTGCTGCATCAGAGGGCCGGGTTAATTCTCGTTGCCGGACCTGTGGCCAGCGGTAAGTCGAGCACCCTTTACGCCTCCCTCGACTCGCTGAACGATGGCACTCGGAAAATCCACACACTCGAAGATCCCATCGAGCACTCGATCGCCGGTGTCATGCAAACGCAGGTGAATATGAAGGCGGGTCTCGATTTTGCCGAGTTGCTTACAACCGTTCTCCGACACAGCCCCGATGTGATCATGGTCGGCGAGATTCGCGATGAGCGCACCGCAGCAACGGCTGTTCGCGCCGGTGCGAGCGGCCAACTCGTCCTGGCAACCATTCACGCAAAGACAGCCGTCGAAGCAATCTATTCGATGCTGCACTATGGAACCCATCCACAATTCCTGGCAAGCTCGCTGATCGGTGTCATTAATCAAAGACTCGTCAAAAAGCTCTGCGGGGAATGCAAATCCCCACTCGATCTTGGCGAAATCGAAGTCCCGGAACGGATCCGTCCCCGGCTCGACGATACAGCACCTCAGGTCTATCAATCGACAGGTTGCGAATGCTGCTTTGGTGATGGATTTGAATCGCTGATCTGCGTCCCAGAAATCGTAACAATCAATGATGCGATTTCCGCAGCACTAGCCCAGCAAGTTCCCTTGAACGAACTAGAGCAAGTGATTCGCAGCAAAGGCAGCCTATCGCTGGGAGAAGCGCTCAGTTCGAGAATCTACCGTGGCGTCACCACACCTTACGAGGCCAACGCACTCGTATCCGATCCACATCTGGCAAACTTGCTCAGTCGAATGCGAACTGCCGTTGATGCAACATCCTAAGCTGGGAACATGCGGTGAACGCACTCGCCGAACAAACGTGCACCGGCTTTCCAGCTCAATCAGAACTTCACAACCATCGGGAAGACGCGGGAAACGCCAGGCCGCGGTCACGACACGGCCGAAGGAATGACCGGCGTACAGTGGAATACCTGACCAGCGTCCTGACGGACGCATGATCAGCGTACAACATCGATGTTTTAACGAAATACCTTGCACGGTTTTCAAGACGTGCAAGGCTTAATTCCACTCGACGCTATTCTTGTCCGCCACCGAACATAGCTTCGCTGCCTTCGCCACTTTCCGGCATCGCAGGTGGCGTGGAAGTTTCAGCAGGTGCGGCCGCAGCCGAGGCATCACCAGCTTCCACGGTTGTGCTGGGCTCATCTGCATCAAGCAACGGGAAGCTATCCTGCAACGTTGCCACAGGTGCCGCAGCCAACGCTTCCAAAGCATCTCGTCGGTAGTTGACTTCCGATTCCTGGAAGATCCGGAACCCAGTACCAGCGGGAATCAAGTGGCCCAAAATCACGTTTTCTTTCAAACCGACGAGCTTGTCGACCTTCCCTGCCAAGGCTGCCTCGGTCAGCACCTTGGTCGTTTCCTGGAACGACGCCGCACTGATGAAACTATTCGCCTGAACCGCCGCTTTGGTAATCCCCAACAACTGGGTACTCGCGGTTGAAGACTTTGGTCGCTTGCCTTTCGCAGGCGTCCCGCCGAGCGCTTCGATTTGAGCATTGGTTTGCTCAAAGGCTTCCTTTGGAATGATCGTCCCTTGCGTGTAATCGCTATCACCAGGGTTGGTAATTTTGATGCAACCGGACAGTTCGTCGTTCGCTTTACGGAACTGGAAACGGTCCATAACCAAACCAGGTAACAAGCTGGTATCGCCGGGATTCTCAATCTTCACCTTGCGAAGCATTCTCGCGATGATGATTTCACAGTGCTTATCGTTAATTTCAACCTTTTGCGATTGATACACCTGCTGGATTTCATGCAACAAATACTGCTGCACTGCTTCCTCGCCCGAGACACGCAGGATGTCGTGTGGAACGAGCGGACCATCGACGAGTGCTTGCCCCGCTTTGACGATATCACCGCTGTGCACCAAGAAGTGCTTTCCGTGGGGAACGAGGTGCTCACGTTCGATGCCGGATTCACTTCGGACGATGATCGTCCGTTTGCCGCGTTTCCGTTCGGCCAAAATCTCGACCTCACCATCAACCTCGGCGATCACGGCAGGATCCTTCGGCTTGCGAGCCTCGAAGATCTCAGTCACCCGAGGCAGACCACCGGTAATGTCAGAAACACCACCCGTTTCACGAGGCATTTCAGCGAGCGTCGTACCGGGCGTGATATCCACCCCTTCCTTGACCGTAATCGTCGCTCGTTCAGGTAGATACTGAACATCGAGAGCTTTACCATCGGCATCCTCGACGACGATTTGGGGATGCAGATCACCTTTATGGTCAACGATCATCATCCGCAGGTTACCACTTGCTTCACGCTCGGTCCGCATCGTCTCGCCTTCAACGATGTCCTCAAAGCGAACCTTACCGTTCACTTCCGACAAAATCGGAATCGAGTAGGGGTTCCATTCGCAAAGAACCGTTTGTTCTTTAACGGTATCGCCTTCTTTGACCTTCAACGTCGAACCAGTCGGTACGGCGTAGGATTCGATTTCTCGGCCACGTTCATCGACGATCAACAACTCACCGTTTCGCGTCAGCACGATCTGCTCACCGGCGGTGTTCTCGACCACTCGCATACGCGTCAGGCGAACCTGACCAGCCTTCTTGGACTTGATATCCGATTCCACTGATTGCTTACTAACGCTACCACCGATGTGGAACGTTCGCATGGTCAACTGGGTTCCTGGTTCACCGATACTTTGAGCGGCGATGATTCCAACAGCCATGCCTTCTTCGACCAGTGCCCCGGTCGACATGTCCATCCCATAACAACAACGGCAGACTCCCAACGGTGCGTCGCAGGTCATTGGCGTACGAACTTGGATTTTTTCCAAGCCCATCCCCTCGATCTTGCGTGCGATTTCAGGGGTGATCATCTCATTTTCGTGAACGATCACTTCGTCGGTAACGGGATTCACGATCGATTGTCGACTGACACGTCCATTGATCGAGTCCACTAAGCTAACTTCGACCTTTTCACCGCGGTAAACGACACCCTTGGTGATGCCTTGCGTTGTACCGCAGTCGTCCATGGTGACGACTACGTTCTGAGCAACATCAGCAAGCTTACGCGTCAGGTAACCACTGTCAGCCGTCTTCAGCGCGGTATCGGCCAAACCTTTTCGTGCACCGTGTGTCGAACTGAAATACTCCAGCACCGACAAACCTTCTCGGAAGTTCGCCTTAATTGGCGTCTCGATGATTTCACCGGTCGGCTTCGCCATCAATCCTCGCATCCCGGCCAACTGACGGATCTGTTCGATACCACCACGAGCACCTGAGTGCGACATCAAGAACACGGGATTGACATACCAACCACCCTCTCGAACGTCATTTTTCATGGCGTCCATCATGTCCTTGGTGATCAACTCGCGAGCGTTGGTCCACTCATCGAGCACGTGGTTGTATCGTTCCTGTCCAGTCATCAATCCGCGATCATAGGACTTCTTCAGCTTCATGACCTCTTTTTCAGCGCTCGTGATGAATTGAGCCTTTGTATCAGGCGTCACCAAATCATCCGTTGCGAACGATAGACCGCTGCGGGTCGATTCACGGAAGCCCATCTGCATCATGTCATCAAGCAGATTGATCGTCGCTTTGCGACCAAGACGTTGGTAGCAATCGCTAATCACGCGAGCCAAGTCACCGCTTCGCATGGGCTGGTTGTAGAAATCCATTCCGTCTGGAAGCATTTCGTTGAAGCGAACTCGACCGGGCGTGGTCTCGATGACCGCTCCGTATTTCGCATTCTCTTGCTCGGTTTTCAGACGCTGGAACTTGGGCATCCGCATTTTGATCTTTGCGTGTAGTGCCACAACACCCTGCGCGAATGCGAGATCGACTTCGTCGTAACCACTGAAGACCATCCCTTCGCCACGTTGATCCGGCATTTCAACAGTGGTGTAGTAGCAACCCATCACGATGTCCTGAGACGGACTCATAATCGGCTTACCGTTGGATGGAGCGAACACGTTGTTGGTGCTCATCATCAACGTGTGTGATTCGACCTGTGCCTCGATCGACAGCGGCAGGTGAACCGCCATTTGGTCACCATCGAAATCGGCATTGAATCCTTTGCAAACCAGCGGATGAAGGTGAATCGCGTTCCCCTCCACCAAGGTTGGCTCGAATGCCTGGATTCCCATCCGGTGCAGCGTAGGAGCACGATTCAACAGGACTGGATGATTCGCAATCACCTGCTCGAGGATATCCCAGACCTCTTCGTCCTTCCGCTCCAGCATTTTCTTCGCCGACTTGATCGTATCGGCGTGCCCAAGCTCTTTGAGCCGGCGAATGATAAAGGGCTGGTAAAGTTCGAGAGCGATCTTCTTTGGCAAACCGCACTGATGCAGCCGCAACCTCGGACCAACCACAATCACACTTCGTGCAGAGTAATCAACACGTTTGCCGAGCAGGTTTTCACGGAATCGTCCCTGTTTACCTTTGATCATGTCGGTCAAAGATTTCAGCGGTCGGTTGCTCGAACCGAGCACGGGTCGCTTACAGCGGTTGTTATCGAACAGTGCATCGACCGACTGCTGCAGCATTCGCTTTTCATTGCGAATGATGACCTCTGGTGCATTCAAATCGACCAACTTTCGCAAACGGTTGTTGCGGTTGATGATCCGCCGATACAAATCGTTCAAATCGCTGGTTGCGAAGTTGCCGCTATCAAGCAGAACCAACGGTCGCAAATCGGGTGGGATCACAGGGATCACATCGAGCACCATCCACTCTGGACGGTTGTCGCTATCGCGAATCGCTTCAACGATTTTCAATCGATTGATCAGATCTTTTTTCTTCTGCTTTGAACCGGTCTCTTCCAGTTCAACACGCAACTTTTCGGACAACTGAACGAGGTCGAGTTTATTGAGCAGTTTGCGGACTGCCTCGGCCCCCATATCGGCTTCGAAAGAACCATCGCCGTATTGCGCCCGTGCGGCCCGATACTCTTCTTCGGTCAACAGTTGCTGAGGCTCAAGCTCTGTCGTGCCGGGTTCGATCACGACGTAGTCTTGGAAGTAGATCACTTTCTCAAGTGAACTCGTCTTCATGTCGAGCAAGTTGCCCAAGCGGGAGGGCATCGCTTTGAAGAACCAGATGTGGACAACCGGAGCGGCTAGCTCGATGTGTCCCATCCGTTTTCGACGCACGCGACTGTGGGTGACTTTCACACCACAGCGGTCACAAATCATCCCTTTGTATTTCATCCCGCGGTACTTTCCGCAGGCGCACTCCCAGTCTTTTTCTGGGCCAAAGATCCGCTCACAGAACAAACCGTCTTTCTCGGGACGGTAGGTTCGGTAGTTGATCGTTTCCGGCTTTTTGACTTCGCCGAACGACCAACTCTTGATGTCTTGTGGACGTGCCAGTGAAATCCGAACCGATGCGTAGTCGTTGATACGATCGTAGCTATTGGATTCGCCAATCGACATATTCAGGTGCTCCTGGTCGGCCGTGACGGCCGTTTCGGTAATAAGCTGGCTTAACAGGTGACAAAGACCGATGCTGAACGCTGTTGTGGTTTCAAGCCGTCGATCAGAGTGATGAATTTTCCAAGGGCGGTGGTCGGTGACCACCATCTTCGGCCGAGGTTATCGGCCGGTGCTGATTTCACGACAAGAAAACTAGATCGGTCGTTTTTCTAATTGCATGTTGAGTGCAAGACCTCGAATCTCGTTGGTCAGCACGTCAAAGCTGGCAGGCGTGCCGGCTTCGAGGGTATTCTCACCCTTGACCATCGATTCGTAGATCTTAGTACGACCTTCCACGTCGTCACTCTTCACGGTCAACAGTTCCTGCAAGATGTAGGCAGCGCCGTAGGCCTCCAAAGCCCAGACTTCCATCTCTCCGAATCGCTGACCCCCGAACCTCGCTTTACCACCCAACGGTTGTTGCGTGATCAACGAGTAAGGCCCGGTGCTTCGTGCATGCACTTTGTCATCAACCAAGTGGTGCAGTTTGAGCATGTAGATGTAGCCGACGGTCGTCTCTTGCTCCATCGGTTGACCGGTCCGTCCATCTGTCAAGCGAATCTTGCCGTGTGCCGGCAAACCAGCTTCTGCCAAACACTTATTGATGTCTCCCTCGCTCGCACCGTCGAAAACCGGCGTGATTGCTTGGAAGCCAAGCTTGGCCCCGGCCCAACCGAGGTGCGTTTCGAGGATCTGACCAACATTCATCCGGCTCGGAACACCGAGCGGATTGAGCATGATCTGGATTGGCGTGCCGTCGGGTAGGAAAGGCATGTCCTCAATCGGCAAGATCTTGGCAATCACACCCTTGTTTCCGTGTCGACCCGCCATTTTGTCACCGACGCTGATGACACGCTTGGTAGCAATGTAAATTTTGACCATCTGCAGAACACCACTACGAAGCTCGTCACCCCGCTTCATGCTGTTGAGTTTTCGGTCACGTAAATCAATCGCGGTTTCAACATTGGTCCACTGCTGAGCACAGACCTTTTCAACCTCTTTCTGACGACCGGCATCCTTGACTTGGTCAAGAACATGCTCGAGGCGGAAGGAGACAGCTCGCTCCGCGACGAACTTCGGATCTTGACCGTCAGCCAGCGGTGTGCCAGTGGCGTCTTTCAGCTTGACACCCGCAGCCTCCTCGAGGTCACGAACAAGCGACTCGAAGGTACTAGCGATTTCAGCATTACCTTCGCTTTCAACATCCTTTAATTCCTTTTCGAATACCTTTCGCTCATCTTCACTCAGGCTCATACGCCGCGAAAACTTTTGCGTATCGATCACGATCCCTTCGATCCCGGATGGAACTTCCAACGAATCGTTTTTCACGTCCTCACCAGCACGACCAAAGATGGCGTGCAACAGTTTTTCTTCAGGCGTTAATTCTGTCTTGCTCTTGGGGCTAACTTTACCAACCAAGATATCGCCAGGCTTGACGTACGTACCGACCTGAACCACGCCGGTTTCGTCCAAACTCCGAAGTGCTTTCTCGGAGACATTGGGAATGTCGCGAGTGAACTCTTCACGACCGAGTTTGGTTTCGCGAATTTCGACATCAAAATCTTCGATGTGGATCGACGTGTAGGTATCGTTACGAACGAGCTCCTCACTGATGATGATCGCATCCTCGTAGTTGAAGCCGTCGAATGACATGAACCCAACGAGGACGTTTCGCCCCAACGCCAATTCACCATTCCGAGTCGCTGCACCGTCGGCGATGATCTGATTCATTTCGACCTTGTCACCGACTGACACGATTGGCCGCTGATTCAAACAAGTTCTCTCGTTTAAACCCTGATACTTTTTCATATCGTAGTGATCACTGCCGATTTCGATGCGGGTTGAATCACAATAAGTGACCTTACCAGCACGTCGGGCGCGAACGACCATCGCGCTGTTGCGAGCAACTTCGCGTTCCATCCCGGTCCCCACAATCGGAGGCTCAGCGACCAGCAGCGGCACAGCTTGTCGCTGCATGTTGGATCCCATCAAAGCACGGTTTGCATCATCGTGCTCGAGGAACGGAATCAGACCAGCTGAAACACCAACCATCTGTGCAGGCGCGACATCCATGTAGTCGACCTGCTCAGGCTGAACGATTTCAAAGTCGCTGCGGAAGCGGGCGATCATGTTCGGGCCTGCTACCAACGCGCCCTTGGTCACCTCGGTATCGGCCGGTGCAACGTAAGATTCACTCTCTTCATCTGCTCGCAACCAAACGGTCTCGTCAGTGACTTTACCATCGTTGATTCGCCGATAGGGCGTGACCAAGAAACCGTAATCATCGACGCCGGCATAAATCGCCAGCGAACTGATCAGTCCAATATTTGTACCTTCCGGTGTCTCAATTGGGCAAATTCGACCGTAGTGCGAAATGTGAACATCACGCACTTCAAAGCCGGCACGCTTTCGGTTCAAACCGCCTGGCCCCAACGCCGACAAACGTCGTTCGTGAGTCAATTGGCTGAGCGGGTTGGTCTGGTCAACCACCTGCGATAGCTCACCACGACCGAAGAAATAATCGATGGCTGCTGAGACACTCTTCGGATTGATCAATGACCGAGGCGACATGTCGGTCGCGTCCTTGATGCTCATCCGCTCCTGAACGGTGCGGCGAAGCTTCAAGAAACCCTTCCGAAGTTCTTCGCTGGCCAGCTCATCAATGGTTCGCAGCCGACGATTCCCCAGGTGGTCGATGTCATCTATCTCGGCACCACTCTCCGGATCAAACAGATCGATCAGATATCGGATTGCGGCAATCATGTCGTCGTGTCGCAAAGTCATCTCAGACTCGCTGACGCCCAAGCTGAGTTTACGATTCAATCGGAACCGCCCGACTTTGCCCAAACGATAGCGATTTTCGTCGTAAAACTTCTCCGTAAAGAGCGTGCGTGCCTTTTCTAGTTGCGGCGGGTTACCAGGACGCAAACGCTGATAGATCCGCAACAACGCCTCTTCGTGGCTAGCCGTGTTGTCTTCGGCCAATGTATTAAAGATCAGCGGAATGGTTGGTGATTCCATCGCCTCAATGCTTTTCACACCTGCAGTGCAAATGGTCTCAGCGACTTCCTTTGAAATCTTGTGACCGGCTTCGACAATGATTTCGCCCGCTCGATCCGACTTGCTTGGATAGACAACGTCATCGACGGCAATCTTACCTTCGATGGTGGATGCACTCTTGCCGCTGGAGATTTTGTAGGTCGATGTCTCGTAGAACGCATTCAACAAGTCAGCGTCGGTAGACAGGCTTGGGTCCATCGCACGTAGCAGCGTGGTCGCGGCGAATTTCCCACTTTGGTCAATCCGGACCGTCAAGGCATCTTTCTTGGTGACATTCACCTCGATCCAGCTACCTCGCTCAGGGATTACCCGGCAGCTTGGCAACTTACGATCGGTCGTCGTGTCTTGCTCCAACACGAAGTCAACACCAGGACTACGGTGCAGCTGACTGACAACAACTCGTTCAGCACCATTGATGATGAATTCGCCACCGCCCATCATGATCGGCAAATCACCCAGATAGACCTCTTCTTCGTGCGGCTCTTCACGGTTCAGCCGCAACCAAATTCGTAGTGGCCGACCGTAGGTCAGTCGCAATTGGCGACATTCCTGACTGGTGTAGCGAGGCTTGCCCAATTCGTAGTGCAGGTATTCCAGCGTGGTGTTGCCGTCATAACTGCTGATTGGGAAGATCTCCTTCAGGACCGACTCAAGCCCATGCGGCTTTCGCTTGCGAGAATCGGTATCCGCCTGCAGAAATGCTTTGTAGGAAACGGTCTGCAGCGCGGTCAAATCAGGAAGCTCAAAATTACCCAAGCCAGTGCCGAAGTGCCGGACGCTGGTGGGTTCAAGGCGACGCTTGTCAGTGGTTGCCATCGTGGGAGAAAGCTCCTTCAAAAGCCAGTCGGATCGGGAGTCATCTAAATGGGAACACCTCGTTCGTGGGAACGAGGCAACGCGATCACCAGTGTCGGGACGTTCAGCGCGAAACGTCAGCGCAGAGCGCTTTCGATGTGTGGAGGTGAGAAATTGCCATTTTCCTTCGCGGCATGCGGGTGGCCGTGATGAAAGAGGGGGCAAGACGGACGCAGAACGCAACAACGGGCCGATGATCGATCCTAGAAATTACCAGATCACTGGGATACCGAAAAGCCCAACCCAAGGCTTCTGGCCCGAATTATGCTGCATCGCTGCAAATGGCGAATTCCCATGACTTTCCAAGCCCTCGATTGAACGCCGGCCAGCCCAATCAACTAACAGAAAAAAAAAGGAGAAAATTGATATCTTTTTTCTCCAAAGAAAAAAATAACCCCGCAGGGCAGGTCTCAAAGGAATGAACCCATCCATAGATGCAATATTTTTTTTGTTTTTATTTTTCTAGAGGCGTTCTTCGCTTACCCTCCAGTGTTCCGAAGCCGAGCACCGCGCACCGGACAACCTCCCAATTGCCGATTCCAATTCCTGCGTTTTATTCGCACCATTGCCTTGGAGTTCCGAATCCCCATGCACGTCTCTGAGTTTCTCGAGCATCACTTTCGGCATTTCAATGCCCGCGAACTGGTCGCTGCAGCCCGCAGCTACCGTCAATTCACCGACGATGGGGGGAAGATGATCGTGACCTTGGCCGGCGCGATGAGCACTGGCGAATTGGGCCTATCGCTTTCAGAAATGATCCGTTCCGGAAAAGTTCATGCGATCTGTTGCACCGCCGCCAATCTGGAAGAGGACATATTCAATCTCGTCGCCCACGACGAGTATCGGATCATCGAAAACTGGCGATCCTTGTCAGCCAAAGACGAGGAGATGCTCCGCGACCAAGGGTTCAACCGAGTCACCGACACCTGCATTCCCGAGACCGTCATGCGGCATTTGGAAAAACGACTCATTCGCCGCTGGACCGAAGTAGCTGACGAAGGTCGCTCGCAACTCCCGTCACAATTTATGTTTGACCTACTCGATGACCCAGAATTGGCCGAGCACTACCAAGTGCCGCGCGAACACAGCTGGGTGGCTGCGGCCAAGGATCAGAACATCCCGATTTTCGTCCCCGGATTCGAGGACTCCACCCTTGGTAACATCTTTGCGGCAAGAGTCGTCGATGGGACGGTCCCCTCCCACTCAGCAGTGGCAAGCGGAACCGAACAAATGGAACAACTGATTCATTGGTACCGGGACCAATCGGCGGAGTCTCCAATCGGCTTCTTTCAAATCGGCGGTGGCATCGCTGGTGACTTTGCGATCTGCGTCGTGCCACTGATGATCCAAGACTTGCAGATGGACGTGCCCTACTGGAGCTACTTTTGTCAGATCAGTGACGCGGTGACCAGCTACGGCGGGTACAGCGGGGCCGTCCCGAATGAAAAGATCACTTGGCACAAACTTTCAAAGACAGCACCTAAATTCATGATTCAGAGTGACGCCTCGATTGTCGCCCCGTTGGTGTTTGCGTACGTACTGGGCTGGTAATGCCTCGCTCGAAAGCAGCACGGGCGAGACGACCGCAATCCACCCACCCAGCATCGCCGCAACAAGTATCGCCGCAAAGAGCATCGTTTGGGAATTACCGACTGTAACGATTCTACGGTGTTCGCACCGACGACAGCGGCCGCATTCTTAAGTCGCGAGGATCCGTTTTGACGTACGGTTAAGAGCGTTCATTCAAGTCTTTGCCTGCCAATTTGCGAACTTCCCCATGCCACTTCATCGTCGCGGAATGAGCATGATTGAGTTGGTGCTAGTGGTGATGCTGGTCGGATTACTTGCGGCCGTGGCAACACCGAGGCTTGCGGAATCATTGCGAGTCACCCAGCTCGAAACATCAGCCCACCAGCTCGCCGCCCACATTGGCTACCTTCGTTCTGCTGCAATCAATCAAGGCCGCACGATCACACTGAGCTGCGATAATGAAGCGGCAACCTATCAATGCGACACCGTTGATTTCGCCGAACGGATCGGCGATCCAATCTTTGTTTCGCTTGCCGATGAATACGACGACTCGTTCGAGTTGTTTGCAAATTTTGATTTCCATACCACGCTGTCCTTCGACTTTGAAGGCACCCCCCAAGTCGGCGGCAATCCACTCAACAATGGCCGCGTGACTCTACGTTCTGGGAAGCACCGATTCGACGTTACGATTGCCAGCGGGACAGGAATCACCACCATCAGTCGAAACGATAACGAACCAAACATCGGTGGAGGTGGTTCCGACATCGGCTTGGGTGACTCCAAAATCGATGTTGGCGGATTGCAGAGTGGAGTCGCGCCATGACCGCTTCTGCTCAGCGTTCTGCCGCACCAACTGCTGCACCGCGACCCGGGTTCTCTTTGATTGAAGTAATCACAGCGATGCTCGCCGCAACTTTGCTGATGTCGGCTTTAGCCGCCAGCGTAGTGATTTCCACTAATCTGCTTGAAACGCCGCCGTCCGACTTACAACTTGCCCGCGATCGCCTGATCAAAAATCGGCTTCGCAGCGACCTTCGATACGCGACGAGCGTCAACGAGGCAGCCGGCAACGGCTTTCAAATCGAACGCCCGCATCCAGGTACGGGCATCTCCGAGACAATCAACTACCAAGCCGACCAGAATGGACTCACTCGTCAGGTTGGCATTGGCCCCACCGCAACCCTTGACGAAAATCCGCTCACTGAAACCTGGAGTGTCTCCAGCTATGAGGCACCCACGGAGACAGCCCCCAGCCATGTGGTTCGAATCTGCGGCACTAGCCACGCCTCCACTCCGGTCAGCAGAAGCAGCCTCGAGATCGCGGTCCCGCACGGCTTAAAAAGTGGCGATCGAGTCTTGTTGTGCCTGTCGGTCATCACCCCCGGGCTGACCTTCCCCAGCTCGACGGCCATCAGCGAGCCAGACTGGAAACCTCTGAAAGTACTTCGCAACGACAACATCAACATGGGTGTGTTCCATCACATCTACGACGACAAGTGGCCAGCCACTGTTCAGATCTCCATTTCACCCGCATCGACCATGGCTGCCTTGATGATCGGAATCGAAAACGTTCATCCGATGTCTCCCTTTCCTTGGTCCGACAGTCGCTCAGGTTACGTGGTCGCCCTCAGCCCAAGCACCCATCCAACCTACTCGCAGTCGGACAGCATCGCAGATCGCCAATTGAACCTGCAAATATTCGCAGCCCAAGCGAAACCGTGGGACGAAGGCCGGATGGGCATGTCAGGTTTTTGTGACGTCATCCAAGCGACCGCCGGAACAGGTACAGCGAGTGAAAACTCAATCGGTGTTGTGGTGCGCAATGGCGTCGCCCCCAGGCTCTCTTTTGCGCCGCGACTACTGCATCAACAGTCTGGTTACTGGCTTGGCTTCGCAACCCAAGTGGAAGTTTCACCATGAACCAGCACCGACACGAAGGACTGACCCTGATCGAAGTGGTCGTTTCTACCTTGTTGGTTTCGACGATCATGCTGACATCATTGGCCGCCTCGGCCAATCTGCTTCGGAACCAAGCTGCGACTCGTGCAAAAACGGAGGCCCAAACGCTGGGCACACAAATCCTGGATGAAATCACAGCCCAAGATTTCGAGGATCGTATCGACGCGCAATTTGGACTCGAGCCAGATGAATCACTAGACGATCGGATGACATTCGATGATATCGATGATTACCAAAAATACGGGGAAGCAAACCCAACACACCGCGATGGAACAGCGATCAACGGCTTCGCTGACTGGACCTATGAGATCGAAGTCTTGATGGTCGAAGCTGGCGAAAACAGCGTCACCTCAAAAGAGGCTGACAGCGGATCCCCGCTACGCCTGATCCGCGTGCGTTGCATCAGTCCCGAGGGAGCCGAGTTTACGTCAACCGCATTGGTCGCCGACTGCGCCACCGATGCTCCGTCAACAACCTCGTATGAAAAATGGCGTCGAATCAAGCTTCAATTCGAAGATCGTGAAATCAGCCTTGCGACGCCACTTCGCAATCAACCTCAAGCAACCGACTCACCTTGAATCCGCACCAGCACGATCGCATTGCGAATCTCCGATCACGCTCCCAACGGCAGCGTGATGGCTATCTGTATGTGGCTGTGCTATTCACTTCCCTGGTGGTGCTGACTGCCGCTACCGCTGCCTTTTCCATCTCGACCTCCACCCTCCGCAGCGAAAACGATCGCACGAATCAAGACGATGCATTGTGGTTAGCGGAAAGCGAAATGCAGCGTCAGATCGCGATCATCAACGGTAGCGGAACGTGGCGTGACAAACACACCAACGATACCTTCGTCGATTGGCATCCATTGAATTTAGATGAGGTCAGCTGGAGTGATGAGTCCTCCGTGCGACATAAGTTCTATGACAGCGATGGTGATTTAGCGGATGACACTTTTGATCCTGTTCGATTGACCGTCCATGCCAGGTCAGGAACCAGCCACGTAGCGGTTAGTGTTGAGCTAGAACCGGATCCCATCCCATTGGACTTGCTACGTTATTCCATCACCGCAGGTGATGACCTTGCGATCGCACCCAGTGGCAGTGTTGTCACTGAACGAGAGGTCCAAGTTTCAGATAATACCACCGGCAATCCTAGCGGCCTCCTAATCACACCGGAGTTGCAATGTGGCGGTCGTGTCGAGATATCAGTGCGTGGTGAGCAGAAACCGGCACAGGTGACAATGCCACCCCATGACGTGGTTAAGCGATATATCACGTTGGGAACCGAAATCCCTGCCGCTAAGATTCCGCAGTCCAACGGCGAACTCCGGCTCGCCAACCGATTGCTGACCAAGAGGGACAATCCATTCGGCCCCGTCGACAGGGCGGGTATCTACTGGATCGATGCGGGCGGAGCGAGAGTGGTCATCAAAGACTGCAGGTTTGAAGCAACACTAGCGATCACCAATGCTTCCAAGATTCGAATCCGCGATGGAGTCGTTTGGCGTTACCCGAACCAAGCCGACGTCATCTTGGCAACCAACACAACGTTAACGCTTGCCAATATCGAACCAACACTCGATGAAAATGCTGTGGGGGTGAACTTCAATCCCACGTCTTCGCCCTATCGCGGTACAGAGTCAAACGCGACAGCCAACGACGTGTACCCGACCGAGCTGACTGGAATTCTCTACACGTCTGCAGATATTCGTATCAGCCCTCGGACCGAAGGGCGGACCCTGAAAATCACGGGGTCTATCATCGGCCGTGATCTTCGCCTGAATGGGTCGCTCTCGTTACATTCATTGAACGAAGTCCTGGCGTCACCGCCCCCTGGGCTTTCTGACCCCACGCCCATGCGGCTGATCCGTAGCAGCTTCCGGCGAATCCCACCCCCACTGTAAACGCTCTGCACGCGACCGCGCAAAATCGGTGCTCCCGCAACAGCGATGACTTGGGTCTCGGTCGAACCCCCAATCGCTGACCGGTTGCTGTGCTGACCGGTTGCTGTGCTGACCGGTTGCTGTGCTGACCGGTTGCTGGGAATTCCTCATCGCCGCTCGCTAAAAACCAGAAAAACGCCCGCAACGTTTGGAGATCTGGTTGATGCCAATCGCAATCGTTGCCACTGCTGGCCGAAGAAGCGGCCATCGGACATAATCCGTGGCCAAGAATAAGGCTCTCTCCTGAAAGCGGATCGCGGCGCATGTCGGAAGAAAAACTCGGCGAACTCGGTGTTACTTTTGATGATGTTCTCTTGCTGCCACAGTTCAGCGACATTGTTCCCAGCGAAGTGGATGTCAGTTCCAGGCTGACGGAACGGATTCGATTGAAGATGCCACTGCTGTCCTCGCCAATGGACACGGTCACTGAGTCGGAGATGGCAATTGCGCTCGCCAAGGAAGGTGGGCTGGGAATCATCCATAAGAACCTTACCACCGAATTTCAGACCGAACAGGTGATGAAGGTCAAGCGATCGGCCAACGGGATTATCGTCGATCCGGTCGTCCTCAACCCCGAGGAGAAAGTGGGGCGGGCAGCCGAACTGATGGACCAGGCGAATGTCTCGGGGATCCCGATTGTGGACCCTGACCAGACCTTGGTGGGAATCCTAACCCGCCGCGACCTGAGATTCCTAGAGGACCCAGGCCTCCCAGTTTCCGAAGTCATGACCCGTGAGAACTTAGTCACGGCTGTAGGAGATGTAACGCTTGAGGAAGCTGAGCGGATTTTAACGGCAAAAAGGGTCGAGAAACTTTTGCTGGTTGACGAAGATAGAAAACTGACGGGACTGATTACCATTCGCGACATCGACATGATGAAGCGATTTCCCCGCGCCTGCAAAGATTCCCAGGGCCGCCTGAGAGTCGGAGCGGCGATCGGGGTGGGAAACTTCGAGCGAGCCGAGGCCTTGATTCGACAGGGTGTCGATCTGCTGGTCGTCGACAGTGCCCACGGTCACAGTAAAAACGTGATCGACACCGTTCGAGAAATCAAACAACAACGAGGATGGGAGATTGACGTGGTGGCGGGAAACATCGCCACCAAGGAAGGAGCCGAAGCGTTGATTGACGCCGGTGCTGATGCAATCAAAGTCGGGATTGGCCCCGGATCGATCTGCACAACACGTGTCATCAGTGGCGTCGGTGTCCCCCAGGTCTCCGCAATTCTGCACGCCACGGAGGTTGCAGAAAAAAGAAACATACCTGTCATCGCCGACGGCGGAATCCGCTTCAGCGGTGACATTACCAAGGCGATCGCCGCCGGAGCGAGCACCGTGATGATTGGCAGCCTGTTCGCAGGGCTAGCCGAGAGTCCCGGCAAATTGATTCTTTACCAAGGCAGGACATTCAAATCCTACCGAGGGATGGGATCCATGGCGGCGATGGTGAAAGGCAGCAGCGATCGATACCGACAAAAGGGATCCGATGCAGGAAAATTGGTCCCCGAAGGTGTCGAAGGACGCGTGCCTTTCAAAGGCCCGCTAAGTGATTACGTCTACCAATTGGTGGGCGGGTTACGGGCGGGCATGGGTTACATCGGAACACGGACGATTGAAGATTTACGACGCAATGCTCGGTTCATTCGCGTCTCGGCTGCGACGGTTAGGGAGAACCATCCGCATGACATCGCGATCACGCAAGAAGCGCCAAATTACAGCCCGGACGTCCAACAGGGCGACTCGGTTTAGTCTCCTCGTCTGCTTGTCTGCTGCCGGCACACTGCTGTCGGCCCAGACGCCCCACAAGCCAACTGGGTATCAGCAGCCAACTGGGTATCAGCAACCAGGGGCACAACTGGGTGCCCCCACGGCAATCTCAGTGGCCAACCAATTGGTCCCGGTTCCGATCCAATCGGTCCAACCGCGTCAAGCACCAACAACGGTCGGCCAGACGAACCCGAACCTACGTTGGCGACGTAGTTCGCGAATCCCAGCTGCCAACCAATCGCCGGGCCAATCCCCCGCCAGTCCCGCCACTGCACCGGCTGCAACCGGCGGTACTGTCACCATCCGGACCGCTTCTGCGCCGTCCCTTACTGCAATGCCGCCCGTCCGGACTGCGACGCCAATCAGCGTAGCCAATCGAGGCCCTGCAAATCACCAAACGGCACAGCACTCGTCGGATAGAGTTCAGCAGGCGGCCTGGGTTGAGCTAGGCGATGGGACCCTGATTCCACCAAGCAATGTGATCCTCAGGCCACCGAATAACCTGCCGCAGAGTGAAGCCGAGGTGCGTGTTTCACAGGTCCAAGCCGTTTCGGCACCCCACCGAGTCAATTTTTTCAACGACCCATTCGGACAGGACCCGGGCAGAACTTTGACCCAAAGTCCCGCGGCTCCAGCAGAAGCTCCAGCAGCTGAGCCCGCACCGACTCTTGAGCCGCCCGCTTCCTCGGCAATCGAAATGGTCGTCCCACCGATGGCGGAGAAGCCTGAAGCCCCACAACCACCCTCCAACGGATTGCGTGATCTGCCTGCCGCAGGCCAGAACACGCCCGCCGGGGGCCAGAACACTCCCGCCGGGGGCTTCCAGCTGCCAACTCAAGATCCAGTAGCAACGGAAGATCAGCGGGATGACTCGACCCCGCAGCTCGAACTGCCCACCGAGCCAACCACCCCACCTGCTAATCCGGTTGAGAACCAAGCCGAAATCGATGATTCCGCGGAGTCGAAATCGATGCGGGACCTGCTCCGTAATGAAAGCCCGAACCAAGCCAAACCGCCCACCGGCAGAGATCGCTTATCCGTTCCCGATGCGACCCCCGAATCCGATTCTGCGGACCCCAGTTCAAAGTCCCGCTTGGATTTAGGCACCCAAGATTTGGATGCCAGCCCGACGCCTTATCGAAGAGATCGCGCCGCGGACGAAGCAGATCGCGAGCGACTCCGGGAAAGCCTGGATGGCCGCTACTTCGATGATGGAAGTCGATACCAGAAGCAAGGTTCTTCACCATTCAAACAGGCCACTTTTTCTTGTGATGAGTTCCGCGAACGAATTGCGGCACAAACGATTGATTTGGTGTCCTTGGACATCAGCCCACCGTTCCGACCAGGTGAATTCGACCAAGACAATTACAACCGCCTCAAATCGTCGTTTTTGGAAAAGCAAACCATTCGCCAATGGCGAGACCGTGACGGAGACCCCTTGGCGGTTGGCCGGTTGACCGACCTCGCTTACCAGAAGGCAGTGATCGAAATGGAAGATGGCAGCCCAGCCAAGTTACCGATCAATCAGCTCAGCGAAGCCGATATCGCCTACATCACGGAAAACTGGGGCTTGCCCAAGGAATGCCTGATCGAGCAGATCGCTGCGACGCCACGTCAATGGACACCGATGACCATGACCTGGAAGGCTTCGAATCTCTGCCACACACCGCTGTACTTCGAAGACGTGAACCTGGAACGATACGGCCACACCCGCGGCCCGCTGCTGGAACCATTCGCCCAGTCGGCGCATTTCTTCGGCAATATCTTGGTTCTGCCGTACAAAATGGGAGTTCACTCGCCGCGTGAATGTCAGTTTGCCTTGGGCTATTATCGCCCCGGCAACTGCGCACCTTGGATCAAACCACCGGTACCGATCAGTGCCCGAGGTGCCATCGCCCAAGCGGCCACCATGACCGGCCTGTTCTGGTTGATCCCCTAGCTTGACAGCATCAGGAACCCAGCCTTAGGCAACCCAGCATGAAACCGTAGGCAACCAGCATGAAAGCTTCAAATGCCTTTCCGAATACGGACGGCCGAGGCTTGGCCTTGGGGAGTGATGTTGGCACTGATGAACTCGTCGCCCGCCGCGACGGCGGTGGTGCAAGCGTTGATGGGACAGTCGGGATCTAGTTGCTGAAGATTGCGAATGGGAAACAGTTCATTCCCCAGTGCTTCAAGACTGGCGATCACTTCGACCATCCCACCGCCGGCACCAAGATTTCCGAAATGCCCTTTGGCAGTCGTCACCGGTGGTTGCTGATCCGGTGTTCCAAAGACCTCCGCAATTGCTTCTGCTTCTTGGCGATCAACCTCGGGGTGACTGAGTCCGTGCGCGTGTAGGTGTCCGATCGAATTTGGCTCGGCATCGCCCAAAGCACTGCGAAGCACATTGACGAAAGCTTGCCGCATAAACTGATCGGCGCCTTGCCGTGGTCCGACAGCAGACGTTGCCACGCCCACCACTTCCCCCAGGATATTGGCCCCACGACGCTCTGCGTTTTCCAGACTCTCACAAATCAGGGCACCCGCTCCCTCCCCTAACACACTTCCATCCCGAGACGCATCAAACGGACGCGACATGGTGCTGGGATCCGCTGAAGTGGTAGCCAACGTTTCCTGCATCGAAGCGTGCAACGTTCGCAAGGGATGAATTCTGGAGCCTGTCGATCCGACGACCAACACATCAGCATGCCCGCGTTGAATCGTTGAATAGGCTTCACTAATCGCGGCACCGGCAGAGGCTTCTCGGACCGTGATCGAATTGTTCGGTCCCCGCAGATCGTTGTAAATCGCGATGTGACTCGCCGGCATGTTGGGCAAATATTTCAACAGCCAAAGCGGATTGACTTCTGGCTTGCCCTCTTGGCCCCAGCGGTCGAAGTCAAAGTTGCCCTCGTCGTCCAAGCACTTGACCACTCCGCTGGCAAATTCTTCAGGCATCGACATGATGTAGTCGCACCCATAAACAGCCCCGGTTCGATCTCGATCTCGGCTCGATACCTCCGACAAGCCCGCCGAGTTCAAGGCCAACTGAGCGACTGCAACGCCCATTTCTATCTCGCGGCACATCACCTTGCTGCCCTTACGGATGGTCCGCTGAAGTTTTTTCTCCATCGGCCCGTAATCGGCGATATCCCCCGTGAATTCACTCGCTTCCGCACCATGGTCGACACTCATGACCCCATGCGGCAATTGAGAAAAAGGGCGGATCCCACTGGTCCCTTCACGCAAACCGCTCAACAAGCGTTGCGGATCGTTTCCCAGCGGGCTAACCACACCCACGCCCGTAATAACAACTCGACGAGACGAACCTGTATCCATAGAACGCAGCGTTATCTGAAAGAAAAACAGGAGGCAAAACCGGCCCAGTGCCGGCATTCTAACCTTCGCCACCCCAGCGCGTCAGTGAGGGCAAAGTTGACCCGCCGCTCCCCCGACGAAACTGACTTGATCGCAAACTGGCCACTGGGTCGCAAACTGGCCACTGGGTCGCAAG
>JBMYRF010000009.1:40748-43793 GCA_049602075.1 Rubripirellula sp. | reverse complement strand
AACTGACTTGATCGCAAACTGGCCACTGGGTCGCAAACTGGCCACTGGGTCGCAAGACCGTTCTGGCGTCCCCTGCCTGATGTCATGCCTCGAAAGGAAAATCAAGCGTGGCACACCGACGAGCGAAGGCCCAAGTCCCCGATCGAACCGGCTGAACAAGCATTTCCGCTAAGCAAGTCTTCTCTAAACGACCACTCCGCAGCAAAGCCATGTTGCTTGGCAGTTTCCTGAGCGTCCCAGTTTCCTGAGCGTCCCAGTTTCCTGAGCGTCCCAGTTTCCTGAGCGTCCCAGCTGCCTGGGCATCCCAGCGGGGAGATCTGGCGTCCCGGCATGCCGCTTTGGCCACCCATCAGGCCGATCCAAACGTGGAGGCCGATCGATTCAGGCCTTGGAAACCGCAGATTAGTATCTTCCGCGTGTGGGCGAATTATTTTGATTGGCAACCTGAGGTGTCGGGGCGGTTTGGTTGACCGTCGTGATATTCTCACTGGCCCGACCGCGGAATTCGATGAACATCAGTGCGTCGGCTCGACCCGCAGTTTCCCCGGTCAGCATGCTCATATCCAGCAGAGGAATCGACGATTTCTCTCGATCTGGACTGGCGATCACCCCGCAGGACAACATGAGTACCATGTCACTAGGCCAGCGAAATCGCTCATGGAGCCGCCAACTAACGACCTGTGGCACCTCAATGCGAGTTCGATGAATTTGGTTATTGGGCAACGGCAATTCCAAGTCGACGTCGTTCAACCGGTCAACTTGATCGATTTCCGCCTTGATCATGCAATCGATCGCTTTGCCATCGGTACTCAGTAACGGGCTGACCTCCAATTGGTAACCCTCCTGGATCTCGCCCGTCTCCGGTTCATAAGGTGGCCAAGCCGAAGGTGCCGAACGGACGTTTCGAACGTAGTTCCGTCCGCGAGTGCTGATTAGTTGTTCTGTTTGGCCGTTGTAAGTGACCAAATTCACGTCATGCACTTGGCGTGTGTCGCTGCGGGATCGCAGCGAATTGAGCACCAAAGCAGCATTTTCCTTACTCAAAAGCCACGCTTGAACCCCTGGTGAATCGACGGTCACATGCTGCATCAACATGTGGACCTGGCTTCGCCAACTCGGGCTTCCGACGGTCATCACACGCATATTCAAGACTTGCGGGTCTTTTTCGCCGGCAACAAAACGATCCACGACACCAGAAACCACCTGCTGCATTTCTTTGGTGTGATAAACCGATAGCTGATCTCGATCGGCACTCATGAATCCAAACGGCTGGGAGAACCAAACATCGGTACCGGTTTCTCGCAAGACCCAATCGATGATCGCCTGTTCGGGGCGATCGTACTGGGTCAGATACCCGGTGTAGGGCCGCAAATCGTAAACGCGATGCTCTTGGCCGGCCGACCGCGGAAGTTGCCCACCCGCACTCGCTGCGGAACTAGCACTTTGCCGGACGGCAGGATTGTTCATGCTCGGCGGGGTTTGGGGCGCATTCGAAATCGGTGCCGCGGTCGAAATCGGTGCTGGGTTTGTCGCCGCCGGAACGGTGAATTGGGCCGTCGCGGTGGCCATGAAACAGGACCCCACAAAACAACCGCAAACTAGGCTAAAAAGACGCATCGACATCGATTTCCTGATATCCAAATGGAGACGGACCTTGCCGAGGGAATTACCCCACGGTCTTGTCGCTATACCTGCTGAGGGGAATCGGCAGCAAGATGGATCTCAGAATGAGCAGGAAATCAAGGCCGCCCTCGCACGGCAGACCGGCCAGTTTCAACGATTTGCTAGCTGAGCATTCATATCGTCGGTCGCGGCAGCGACCGCGTCTTGCCAACGCTGATCGCCAAACAAATCTCGGTAGGTATCACGGGAATGGGCGAAAATGATATGCCGCGAACTATTCACAATCGCTCCCAACCCGTTGGCGTCCATCCCCGGCTTAACATCCTCAGCTCCTCCCCCCTGGGCTCCGAAACCGGGAATCAGAATCCACGCCGTCGGCATCGCCTGCCGAAGCTCCACGAGTTGCTCGGGATACGTTGCACCGACGACCGCACCGATGGGACCATAGCCACTCTCGCCGACTCGATCCTGATTCAATTCCGTTACCAATTCGGCCACACGCTGGTAGACCAACTGGCCCTCGGTCGCACGGTCCTGGAGCAAGCCGCCACCCGGATTCGAGGTTTTTACCAGCACAAAAATGCCTGACTCGCGGGAATCACAGACCTCGGCAAAGGGTTCGATGCTGTCCCGCCCCAAGTACGGGCTGACCGTCAACGAATCGCTGCCCCAAGGACTTGAGGCTCCAAGGTAGGCGTCCGCATAAGCCGTCGCGGTACTGCCGATATCGTTCCGTTTGCCATCGGTGATCACCAACAATCCGGCTGCCTTGGCGTAGGCAATCACCTCGCCCAAAGCAATCATTCCTGCTGGGCCAAGTTGTTCGAAAAATGCCGCTTGCGGCTTCACGCAGGGGACTTTGTCCGCGACGACGTCGATGATCTCGTTACAAAACTGCGTATAAGCAGCCGCCCATTGATCTGGACAATCACCGCTCACCGCATCTCGGATCGGAGCCGGCAACTGAGCCTTGCGAGGATCCAACCCCACACAAGTGACCGACTGCTTGGAACGCACGGCATGGGCAAGTCGATCAGCAAACGACATGTTCGAGTTTCCAGTCATTGGGGTTCTCCGATTTCCTGACATATCGGCCTTAAAAAGCTGTGTCATCAGCCCATCGTATACACCAACCCCCGCCAACCGCCCAGTCGCCTAGCAAACCTCGATCGACTTGGTTAGCATTTTGGGGAGTGAAGGAATTGCCTTGCGGCAATTCCTTCACCGGCGGGCTGTAGCGCAGCCTGGTTAGCGCGTTTGACTGGGGGTCAAAAGGTCGGAGGTTCGAATCCTCTCAGCCCGACTTGAAATCAAAACAGCTCGTCGCATTGATTTGCGGCGAGCTGTTTCTCGTTTGGTGCGAGCCAGTTCCGCAAGCGATGAAGCCGAACTCAGTCAGTTCACTCAGTCAGTTCACTCAGT
>JBMYRF010000009.1:38247-40654 GCA_049602075.1 Rubripirellula sp. | reverse complement strand
ACTCAGTCAGTTCACTCAGTCAGTTCAAACGGGCAGCACTTTTCAGGGTGCGACGAGCGGCAATCGCTCGAACCTACTGCCGAATTGGAGGTTACGGATTTCTAATCCAGTCGCCACTCTCGAAGTTCTGCAATCTGATTCGAGTCCTAATCGGCGAGGGCTTGAGATTTAAATGGCATCGACGAGCAACTCGGCAAGATAAGCAGGCCAATCGGGAAACGGGAATGCGAAAAGTTCCAACCGTTTTTGGTTGCCCCGGCGGTTTTCCCAACAAAAGCCATCGTCGTTTCGGCGGTGGGTTTTTTGCATGGAATCGCAGCGTTGCTTGTTGGGCTGGTTCGGTTCCAACGGCGTGCCATCGCCCGCAGGCGACAAAGAGAATGTGCGTACGTCTTGCTCTCCACTTTCTCTTCGCTCGTTTTACAAAGGGATTGTCCTCTGAAATTTGCAGTCGTGCGTCTGAGGTTCAATGGTTTGAGACAGCATCGGGAAATCCCTGATCTGCTTCAAGCACGCAAGATTGAGTAATCGACCACGATCTAATCCGGTTTCAAGCCAGCCTTCGCGTGGGAAACACCAAAGATTGCCCCCGATCGCTGTATCCCCCGATCGCTGTATCCCCCGATCGCTGTATCGACTGATCGCTGTTTCCAATGCTGCCCGACAACTCCGGCAGACGACCCAGGACATACTCTGATCGCCGACGCGGAAATTATCTGAAGCTGACGGCTACCTTGGCAGCTAGCCGATTTGCGAGATCAATGACTCAATAGGAATCCCAAATCCGGCGGGAATTCTTCGCCCCATAATCGGCGGGGATATCCCACTGATGGCCCGATTCCACCACATCACGATGCATCCGGATCGCATCGGCTCGCAATCGATCAAACACCCTCGGGTGCTCCTTGGCAACATCTCGTCGCTGCGAAAGCTCCTGATCCAAATCGAAGAGTAAGAATTCAACAGGTTTGCTCGATTTAATTTTCGCCATGTCATCTCGGACCATGCCATGTGACTTGGGACGACCGGCATCGTTGGTGTCGGCAATTAACGCCCACCGTCCATCGCGAATCGCAAGGGAAGGATTCAAGCGGTAAAAAAACCAATACAGCGGTTTCTCTCGTCGCAAGGAATCGGCACCCTCGCACAACAACGGCACCAAGCTCACCCCATCGAGCGCAACTTGTTCGGGCGTCTTGATACCGGCCAAATCACAAATGGTTGGCAGATAATCAACACCTGATATCGGGGCGGAGCACTCGCTCCCGGCGTCAATCTTTCCGGGCCAGCGAAATGCTCCTGGCACACGATGGCCACCTTCCCACACGTTCGATTTTTTACCTCGTAATCCAACGCTAGAAAAACCATTCAATGGGCCGTTATCCGACGTCAAAAAAACAACAGTCTCTTTCGCCAACCCCCGTTGCTCAACGGCCTGCAGCAATTTCCCAACCGCTCGATCTACATTTTCGATGTTGGCAAAGTAAGCCGCCTCTTTTGCATTCAGCTCGGGATACAACTGTTGATACTTCGACACCAATTCCGGCGGTGAAGCAATCGGCGTGTGCGGCTCATGAAACCAAACACAAGCAAAGAACGGCTCTTCACCTTTCTCTGCCTCAATGCTGTCCAACCAACCGACAGCTTCATCAACCACAATCTGACACGAGTAACCCAGCATCTCGCCGACAGGCTTACCGTTGCGAACAAAGTTATTTGGATTCAGATGACTCGGCGAAGCATTGTTGTCTGTTCCCAATGAATACTCAAAACCTTGGTCGGCAGGCTGAGGCTGATCGGACCCGAGTCGTGAAAGGTGCCACTTGCCAAAGTGCCCAGTCCGATAACCGGCTGACTGCAACAGTTCGGCGGCAGTCACTTCTTCATCACGCAGGTGCATCACATGATTGGGGGGCAGATAGCTGTAGATCCCTACCCGTGAAGGAGTCCGCCCGGTCAGCAAGCCGGCCCGCGAAGGCGAACAGTTTGGCGCAGCCGAATGGCAATCGGTAAATCGCATCCCCTGCGAAACAAACCGATCGATATTGGGAGTCTGAACCCGACTTCCGTAACAGCCGAAATCGGTCCAGCCAGAATCATCCAGCAAGACCAACAGGAAGTTAGGTTTCTCTGCTGCACCCGCCAAGGTCGTCAGCAACATCCCGCTCATGAGTGCCGTTGCAAGTCTCAAATCATCGTCTCCAGCGTGAAAGGAAGCTCCTTATGGTAAGCGACAGCATCGTAAGGAACAGGTAGAAATCGCGAGTCCAGAAATTGGAAGGGACAGAAATTGCAAGGACATAGGGAGAACTCTTGGGATTGCCGACACACCCATTTCGCTCGTTTCAGCCCTACCAGATCGACCGACCCAGATCGACCGACCCAGATCGACCGACCCAGATCAACG
>JBMYRF010000009.1:0-38148 GCA_049602075.1 Rubripirellula sp. | reverse complement strand
ACCGACCCAGATCAACGAACACTGGGATAGAGCCGTTTCAGATTCGATCGCTGCAAACGTCATTCGGGTTTGATAATTTGTTTGCAGCCTTTCATTCAACACCTACCCGGTGACCCCACTCCCATGCTTCTCAAGAGACTCCAGTGCATTCGCCACGAAAGTTATTAGGCGTAATCTGCCTGCTACTGACCGGACCAAACCCGCTCGCAGCCCAGCAGGCCCCTCGGCTGAACCAGCCAGCAACCGGTCCGGTCCAACCGGCACCCGATGCTCCACAGCCACTCTCACCCCATGAGAGTGCCGCAGCGATGCAACTCCCGGACGGATTCACGGTCGACTTGATCGCGTGTGAACCGGTCGTCACGGAACCCTCCTGCATCGCTTGGGACGAAGGCGGTCGATTATTTGTTTGTGAGTTGCATGGGTACAACATCGAAGGCCACCTCGATGTACAAACGCTCAACAAGTCCGGGAAGCTTGACACAAAAGTCCGCCGCATTCGCTGGGAACTGCAAGGCGGAAAGATTGCTGACCAGGCAGCGATCCAACAGCGCGGAGTCGTCAAGATGTTGCGGGACACCAACGGCGATGGCCAGATGGATGAATCAGTCATCTGGGCCGATGACCTGCCCGCCTGTTATGGAATCGTGGCGGCGCGGGGTGGCGTGATCGTGACCTGCGCGCCCGATATTGTTTATCTGGCGGACCTTGACCACGACGGGAAACCCGACGTGCGGGAAACACTGCTGACCGGCTTTCGCAAACGAGTGATGGAACGCGGCATCAACAATCCACGCTGGGGGTTAGACAATTGGATCTATGTCGGCGGAGGCGGCGAAGGTGGAGAGATCACCGGTTCAAAACTTGCCAAACCATTTTTGCTGGGCAACACCGATTTTCGGATCAAGTCGGATGGTTCCGCGATCGAAGCGGTGAATGGTCGGGTCGGTACGTTTGGCATGACCATCAACGATATCGGTGACCGGTTTCCCGCCGGCGGTGGTCAGCCTGCAACCTACGCACTCCCACTTCCTTATCGATACCTGCGGCGAAATCCGTTCGTCGAAACTCCCGCAACCAATCAACAAGCCACCAACTACCACCGCGGCTTTCGAATCAGCGATCCGCATCCTTGGCGGGTGCGGCGACGACAAGATCCAGCGTGGATCAAGTTTTATGGCGACCGGGAAACAGACAGCAATTACTTCTCAGGCGGATGCAGCAATGAAGTTTACAGCGATCCCCTGCTCCCAACCTCGTTCCACGGCAACCTGTTCTACTGCGAACCGTCGCTGAACATGATCCATCGCTGCATCCTTGAGAGAGACGGTTCGGGCTACCGCGGTCGTCGTGCGGCAGAGGAACAGGCATCGGAGTTCCTCGCATCAACGGACCAATGGTTTCGCCCGATGAATTTACGAGTCGGTCCCGACGGTGCTTTGTACATCGTGGATATGTACCGAGAGATCATCGAGGATTATTCCGCCATTCCACGATTCTTGCAGCAGCAATACGGACTCGATAAAGGAGGCGATCACGGCCGGATTTGGCGACTTCGCCCCCAGCAACATTCCTTTCCTACAGCCCCAGATAACTTTCGCTTATCCGATTTCGAGGATCAGCAACTTGCCGATTTGATCGGTAGTCCTTACCGGTGGATTCGGCAAACGGCTAGCCGCTTGCTGATGGAACGAAAGTCAACCACGGTCGCCCCAACGCTTCGGAAGATGGTGCAACCCAAAACCGCAGGCCCAAACTGCATCACCGCTCTCGCGACACTTCAAGGCATCGGCTTGCTCAGTTCGGCTGATGTGTCCCGTGCCCTCAAACATCCGCACTACGGTGTACGAATCCACGCGTTGCGAACCAGTGAATCGATCCTTGCTAAAGACCCTGCTTGGGTCGATCAAATCGCATCCCTTCAGCACGATCCTGACCCCACGGTCCGCCTGCAACTCGCGATGACACTTGGTGAATCACATTCCGCCCAAATGGCAAACCAAGAAGTTACGACAAATCACGACACTGCCGCGAACGTGTTGTCGAATTTGGCGGAGCAGCACCCTCGCCAGCAATGGATGCAAACGGCCATCCTTAGTTCAGCAATAAACCATGCCGAAAATATACTCGGCGAATTGTTACGAAACAGCCGTGCAATCTCTCCGATTAGATCCCCTTCCACAGATGCATCGATAGCCAACCCTCTGATCAAACCGCTGGCAGCAACACTCGCGGCGCAGCGTGATGGGGCGGCACTCGGTCGTCTACTAAGCAACCTGCTGACCTGCCCACCACCGTCACAACGCGAAACACTTCAGGGATTACTTGATGGGCTATCACGCGGAAAAGAACCAGCCCCGAATTCACAAAACGGCTACGCACCGTTGCTGCGTCTGATTCAGAGCACTGATGCCGATGTGCAAAACTTGGCAACAAAACTCGCAGGCATCTTGCCGACGGCTGACGACCAACAACTTCAAAAACTATTTAAACAAGCGGCAGACATCGTTGGGGATGAAACCGCCAGCCTGCCCACACGCCTACAGTCGCTGGAGACGCTAGCCAGTGCGCCGACCGACGTTTTGATCCCTTCGGTCGGACCGCTACTCGATTCGCGTCAACCACCAGAGATCCAGCAAGCAGCAGCTAAAACGCTCAATGCATCGACCGATCCACAGGCAGGAACTGCTTTGATCGCAAACTGGGATTCGAATACCCCGGCCACCCGCAAGGCGATCATTGATGCAATGCTCGCTCGGATCGAACGACAATCAATCTTGCTGGACGCCATCGAACGCGGAATTGTTGGAATGGATGAATTGAGTGACCTACAGCGAGAACAATTAATCGCAAGTCATGACACAAACATCGCACAGCGAGCAAAGCAACAAACGAGTACGCCAAACAATCAGGAAATCGAACAACGCCTCGAACGATATCGATCTGCATTGGCTAAGACCACAACTTCGGGGCAACCTACTGACGGGCAACCCGACGTACGGAAGGGAATGACCTTGTATCGAAAGCACTGCTTGATGTGTCATGCACTGAACGACGAAGGCCATCAGGTCGGCCCGCACTTGGGGACGATCGCCAACCGTCCTGACGAGACGTTGCTGATGGACTTGCTTGACCCGAGTGGTCGAATCGAGCCTGAGTATCGAAGCTATCTGGTGATCACAAAAGATGGTCGCGCGGTTGCAGGCCTGCTGGCATCCGAAACGGCGACCGGCGTCGTCCTCCGCAGAGAAAATGGTTTGCCACAATCGGTGCTCCGCACCGACATTGACCAAATCAAGGCAGCCGAAGTTTCTTTGATGCCTGGTAACTTGCATGAACAACTGACACCAACCGACCTCGCCAATCTCATTTCGTTCTTGAGGCAGTCGTTTCGAGAATCACCATCTCCCTAGCTGGCGAGTTCTGGCAACCGTCACCAAAAACGGATGTCACTCATCCAGATCCATCCCGACCACCGCAACGGCGATTGGAAGTTCGTGAATGACGCGAAATTCGTGGATGACACCAAATTCGTGGATGACACCGGGCACACCCCCAATTCCTTTTTCAGACAATTGGGTTGTTCGTTCTGTGCAGAGAGGCGGATACACGAAGTTGCAATCGTGTAATGGAACGGCATAATTCGGCGCCCCCATAATGCGATTCGAAGAATCGAAGTAGGTTGCCAAACAACTAAATTACGTTTGTCTCGAGAACAGCCGATTCACTGCAAATCACCGTCGCGAGCAGCGTCGTCACCAAAGCAAACCAAAATCCTGCATCTGCAGTTACAAAATGACACAGGGAAAGGCGCTGACATTCCCTCCCCGGTTTGTCATTATTCAAATCGACGGATCGGATACCCAAATATCCGTCGATTCTGGGTGATTACTAGGAAATCGTCCTGGATTCGAAGGATTCCCGTCAATAACTGGTTTTGTTCCTCTTATCAATCTGAGAAACATGCTTCGCATTCTGCTGATTTGTTGCCTTTTCGCAGTTCCACTCACTGTCCGCAGTGCGGAATCGACCGAATCCCCGATAGGGTCGGCGGTGACCGATTTCACACTTGACAACAGCTACGGAAAACCAGTCTCACTCAGTGATTTTGAAGACCAAAAATTGGTTGTCGTCGCATTCTTGGGAACCGAATGCCCATTGGCGAAACTGTATGGACCGCGTTTACGAGAGTTACAGGTAAAGTTTGGTGATGACGTCGTTGTCTTAGGGATCAACTCGAATACCCAAGACAGCATGACGGAACTCTCGGCCTTCGTCCAACGTTTTAAGATTAACTTCCCCATGCTGAAGGATGTTGGGAACCGGGTCGCCGATGCCATGGGAGCCGAGCGGACCCCCGAAGTCTTTGTCTTGGATCGACAGCGAGTCGTGCGTTACCACGGACGGATTGATGACCAATACGGGGTCGGCTATTCGCGCGAACGGTCGGTTCAATCAGACCTGGCCATCGCGATCGAAGAAATGCTGCAAAACAAACCCGTCAGCATTCCGGTCACCGAAGCAGTCGGTTGCTACATCGGCAAAGTCAATCAACTAGAGCCAACCGGCGATATCACTTACACAAAACACATCGCGCCAATTTTCAATTCGCATTGTGTTTCCTGCCACCGTGAAAAAGAACTCGGCCCGTTTACGCTCACAAGCTACAAAGACATTCAGGGCTGGGAGGACACGATCCTTGAAGTGATCGACGACAGCCGAATGCCACCCTGGTTTGCCAATCCCGACCACGGCAAATTCTCCAATGACAGTCGTTTGAATGAAGACGAAATTGCACTGATCAAGACCTGGATTGCCAATGGCATGCCCGAGGGAAATCTAGCGGACCTACCCGAACCCCCAAAGTTCACCGACGGATGGCGAATCCCCGAACCGGATCAGGTCATCAAGATGGACGTCAAACCTTTCAATGTTCCCGCCGAAGGTGTCGTTGATTACAAGCGTTTCCTGGTTGATCCAGGCTGGACCGAAGATAAATACGTTTACGCTGCGGAAGCTCGACCTGATAATCGCAGTGTGGTTCATCACATCGTCATCTATATCATCGAACCGGGTGTTCGCCGATCGAATCTGCGAAAAATGCTTGCCGGATACGCTCCTGGTTCGCTTCCAATCAACCGAAAAGAGGGACGAGCCATGCGGGTCAAAGCTGGCAGCAAGCTTGTCTTCGAAATGCACTACACGCCCAATGGCGAGGAAGATCAAACCGACCTCAGTTACGCGGGACTCTGTTTTCTGGACAAGTCCGAAGTCAAAACAGAAGTCAGCGGGATGATCGCCGCCAATCCCCGCTTCAAAATCCCGGCGGGAGAGTCAGATCACGATGTATACGCAATCGCTCTTGTTACCAGTGACCAATTGCTTTTAAACATGACACCGCACATGCATCTCCGCGGAAAGTCGTTTCGTTACACCGCCCGTTATCCCGACGGTAGTCAAAGGATATTGCTAGATGTCCCTCGTTACGATTTCAACTTCCAGTTGAAATACAGTCTCGATGAACCTGTCAAATTACCTCGAGGCACCGTCGTTGAATGCGTTGCCATCTACGACAACTCTGAGGAAAACCTCAGCAATCCCAATCCCAACATCGACGTGCAATGGGGTGATCAGTCGTTTGAGGAAATGATGATCGGATTCATGGAAACGATCCCCGCCAGATAGAAAATCCCCCGCAAACCTCAAAGCTTGGCCAGCACGACGCCCGAACAGACGTCGTGCTGCGCGGTAACTCCAGATTCCGAGTGCCGCCGCGTCGACAGTGAGTAGACTGTGGGGATTCCCGCCCCACACCTACCCCTCAACATGCCATGTGGATGAAAGCTCTGATCATCGCCGGACTGCTCACCGCAGTTGTTGCCGGCGCGATCCCTCTACTCTCGGACAACCTTGGCAGCGATGATACGGAATCCCTGATGACGCATACAGTGCGGCGGGGGGACCTCAAGGTAACCGTCACCGAAAATGGCATGCTGGAAAGCAGCCAAAATGAAGAAATCAAGTGCATGGTCAAAGGTGGGACCACCGTGCTGTGGGTGATCGAGACAGGCACATTTGTTGAGCCAGGCGATGAACTTGTCCGTTTGGATGATGCTCTCATTATTGAAAACATCACCCAACAGCAGATCACCTACGAGCGAGCGGTCGCCCAACAGATCGTTGCCAAAGGTGATGTGGAGGTTGCCGAAACAAATATCGAGGAATATCTCAACGGTACTTACCAAGAAGAACGCAACACCATGGAGAAGGCGATCTTCGATGCCGAAGAAGTCGTCAAAAAGAAACAACTTGTTTTTGAGTCGGCTGAACGGATGGTATCCAAAGGAATGTTTCGTTCCCTGCAATTAGATGGTGAACGATTCGCCGTTGATTCCGCACGCAAAGATCTCGAACTCCGGAAAAAGCAACTCGAGACGCTAGAGCTGTACAAGAAGAAGAAAATGCTGCAGCAATTAACCAGCAGCCTTGACGCAGCCCGCGCGAACCTGGCCGCGCAAGATGCAGCATTGAAACTGGAAGCCGATCGATTGAAACGGGATAAGGAACAACTCGAAAACTGTGTCATCCGTGCAAAGACCGGCGGCATGGTCATCTTTCCGTCGGCCGCCGAATGGAAAGAGACACCCGACATCGAAGAAGGCGCTGTCGTCCGCGAGCAGCAAACATTGTTGATGATCCCCGATCTCAGCAAGATGCAAGTCAAAGTCGGCGTACATGAATCCAAAGTCGGACGTCTTACGATCGGCATGTCAGCCAGGATTGAACTACAAGATTTGATCATGGAAGGATCCGTCGAGGAAATCGCCGAGGTCACCAAACCAGCAGGTTGGTGGACCGGCAACATGGTCAAGTATGACACGATTATTCGACTTGAACCCGAACCCGGTTTAAAACCTGGAATGAGCGCCGTAGTCGACATCGTCTTGGCCGAACATGCCGACATTCTCAAAGTGCCCGTTGCGGCAGTCATCGGAACCGAAGAAGGTTTTTTCTGCTGGGTCAGCAACGGAGAAACAGTTGAAATGCGAAAGGTTGACCTCGGTGACACCAACGATGAATTCACCGTCGTCAAAGCCGGCTTGAAAGAAGGCGATCAAGTCGTGCTCAACCCAACCGCGTTTATAGAGGACGCGCAGCGGCAAGCCCTCCGACCAAGTAGCGTCGGCAACGTTTCGAATGATCCCGATGCCGCTGCTGCTGGGGAGACGAAAGGGTCCGACGGAAACGCTGACAGCACAACAAAACAGAATCAAAAGCAACGAAACACCAAGAAATCCTCCACCGCTCAATCCGCTGGCACACAACTGGTCGCCAGCGCTGACAAAAATAAAGATGGTGTCCTGACGATCGATGAGTTTGAGGAAAAAGATAAAGCGAACTTCGCAAAGGTTGACCAAGACGGCAACGGTAAAGTAACAGCCAGTGAAATCGACGCCGCCTTTCAAGCCGCTCAAAACACCGCTGGTGAATAAATGAACGGCGCTTTCATCCAAACGTTCCGCCTAGGCGTCAAAAGCCTGCTGCTGCAAAAGATGCGATCCGCATTGGCAGCACTCGGCATCTTTATCGGCACGACCACTGTGATCTGGTTAGTGGCGATGGGAGAGGGTGTCAGCTACGACGCTCAGCAGCAAATCATGCAACTGGGCGCAAACAATATCATCGTGAGAAGCGTGGAACCGCAATCTTCCGAAGAGAAGTCGGAACGCGTCAAAACTTACGGGATCAAGCGGGATGATTACGATCGCATTCTCTCTAATGTCCCGTCGATCACCCGCGCCGTACCAATCCGAGAATTGAAACGCGAGTTTCTGGTCAACGGCCGAACCGCCGACGTCAAATTAGTTGGCAGCACGGCCGATTACCTCGAATTGAATCGACTACAGATCGCTCGCGGCCGTTGGATCACTGAACAAGACAATCGCGAAAACGTGATTGTCTTAGCAGACGAAACGGCCAAACGCCTCTTCCCTTTGGAAAACCCCATCGGCCAAAAAGTTGGAGTTGAAAGCGACGTCTACACGGTCATCGGACAAACTAAACCGCGGGCAGCCGCCGCCGCAATCGGCGGCAGTCTGGAGGCACGGGACTACAACTTCGACGCCTACATTCCCCTAAAAACTTTTCAGCATCGTGTTGGTGACCAGATCATGATCCGCGCCGGCCGCGGGTTCAATTTCACCGGTGAGATTGTCGAACTGACACAAATCACTTTGACGGTGGATGATCTTGACCAAGTTGACGAGACCGCCGAGATCGTGACTTGGTTGATGGATCGCTTCCATGAGAAAGATGATTTCGCCGTTGTTGTCCCGAAAGAACTGCTGCGACAAGCCGAACGAACCCGAGCCATGTTCAATGTGCTGTTGGTCGTGATCGCCGGCATCTCGCTGTTGGTCGGTGGTATCGGGATCATGAATATCATGTTAGCTACCGTTACCGAACGCACCCGTGAGATTGGAATCCGTCGCGCCTTGGGAGCAAAGCGACATGACATCATCCAGCAATTCCTAACCGAAACGCTGGTCTTGACCGGTGGCGGAGGCTTGCTGGGAGTTGGTTTCGGGCTCATGTGTGGACCGATCTATCGCACCGTCAGGAGCGTGATCAACGCGATCGACCCGGATCTCTTACCGCCGATCGCCAACTCGCTGGAGCCTAGGATTGCGATGTGGTCGGTGGGAATGTCGCTGATTATCTCGCTCGGTGTCGGACTGGTGTTTGGCGTCTATCCAGCACGTCGGGCAGCCTACATGAATCCGATTGAAGCGTTGCGGCACGAGTAATTTGCCAGCAGATTAATTGGTCAGCAGATTAATTAATTGGTCAGCAAACAGATCAGGGCTGAGACGGAGTCTCGCAAGGCAAGTCCCCAAATCCTTGTACTTTCCAGCAAGAAATCGCCACGCGACTGCCACCGGCGGGTAATCGAACCACCCGGTTCTCGGGCAACCCCACCTCGGGAATAATAGAAAACTGCGGGATCTGAAATCGTAAACCAGATCTGGAATCGTATTCCCTGAGTGACAATTTAATTCGGCGGTACGTATCTCATCAGAAAAGAAGCATCCTTGTACCGAAACGTCGCCCACCTGCCATTGGCCTCACCTACTGCTAAGCAACAAGCCCAGCCCATGAAACCTATTTATTTCCCCCGGCTAATTTTGCCCCTGTTCTGTCTGATCAGCTTGCATACTCCGGCAAGATCGGAAACGACAGCATCTCCAAAATTGGTGCTGCAGATCACAATCGATCAATGTCGCGGCGATCTACCTTTTCGCTACCGTGATCGATTATGCGAAGGCGGATTCAACTACCTGCTGAACCGGGGCACAGTGTTTCGCGATGCTCATCACCAGCATGCCAATACAGAAACAATCGTCGGACACACGACCTTGTCGACCGGCGCTGACCCTGCAGTCCACGGGATGATCGGTAACGTCTGGTTAGACCGCACCACAGGTGAGTTGAAATACAACGTGGAAGATGCCGATCACCCAATCCTGTCAAAAAATGCGGGTGTCGACCAATCAACAGAAATCGATCCGACGCAAAAAACAGCTCGATCCGATGGCAGATCGCCTGAGGCGATTCTGGTCTCGACGTTTGGCGACGAACTGGCAATGAATCATGCGGGAAAATCCAAAGTCTTCGGTGTCTCAATCAAAGACCGTGGCGCGATTGCCATGGCGGGGCACGCAGGGAAAGCGTTTTGGTTTTCGAAAGCGATTGGTGAATTTGTCACCAGTTCCTACTACTACAACGAGTATCCCGAATGGGTCCAACGCTGGAACGATCGCGGACCGACACGTGATTTCGTCGGTAAACAATGGAATTTACTTCAGGACCGAGACACTTATTTATTCGCAGATCGGGATGACCAACCCTGGGAAACCGACCTGGCAGGCTTTGGCAGGACCTTTCCACACTCGTTTGGCGATCTCGACAATAAGTACTTCACCACGCTGCTAACGATCAGTCCGGCCGGCGACCAAATGACAGCCGATTTCGCGATGGAACTGATCGAACGCGAAGAACTTGGTGAGGATGACGTGCCCGACTATTTGTCCATCAGCTTTTCATCCACCGATTACGTTGGACACATTTTCGGCCCCTCTAGTCTTGAATCTGAAGATCAGATCCTGCGTCTCGATCGACTGCTCGAACAGCTCTTTCAATACATCGATCAGAAAATCGGCTTGGATCAAACGATAATTGTCTTGTCCGCTGATCACGGTGGCCCGGAAGCGCCTGGCTATGCCCAGGAGTTTGGAATCGATGCTGATTACATCATGCCAGAATCATTCGACAAAACTGCGGCCTTGGCCAAGCTGAAAAAGAAGTTCGGGATTGGTGAGCAGTTGATTGAGACCTACTTCCATCCCTACCTTTATCTCAACCAAAAAGCGTTACGCGACAATCAACTGAATCCGGCAGAAGTCGAAGCGGCGATCTGCGAAGAACTCATGAAATTCGAGGGAGTAAATCTAGCCGTTTCCAGCTCGGCATTGGTCAGTGGAGATCTGCCGCAAACGGCGATCATTGGTTCAGTGGTCAAGAACTTTCACCCGCGACGCTCGGGTGACATCTATCTCGTGTTTGATCCTCAGCGGTTCATCAACGATTTCGATGGACTGACGGTAGCCTGTACCCATGGATCGCCTTGGCGTTACGATACCTTTGTACCGCTCATGTTTGCTGGCCCTGGGATTCCAGCCACCACAGTCAATCGAACGGTGCCCACGGTCGGAATCGCGCCCACACTGTCGCGTTTGCTGAATATCAAACCTCCCTCGGGTACTCAGCAAGGACCGCTGACAGAAGTCCTCGGCGATTGACGCCTCCTGACGCAGCCGAGCAAATCACAGCGTCGCATTGCAACAAACACCCGCAGGAAAAGTGACTCTAAAGTCGGCGAGGAAGTTCCTCATCCAAAAACGCAAACATTTCGTCGACCGATCGGCGAAACGTTTGTGCGGAAAAGGAGAGGACGCGATGAGTAGAATTTGTTTGACGTTGACAAGCCAGTCTTGTCAAAATGAGTGATGAGCGAACTCATTCCGTCCCCGTGGCACAACTGGATAGCGCGTCGGCCTCCGGAGCCGAAGGTTACAGGTTCGAATCCTGTCGGGGATGCTGCTTGCTTGGATTGCACTTTGCTCGGTGAACTCATGCCCCCACCGGTCAC
This sequence comes from Rubripirellula sp., assembly GCA_049602075.1. Lineage (GTDB taxonomy): Bacteria > Planctomycetota > Planctomycetia > Pirellulales > Pirellulaceae > Rubripirellula. The sequence continues at coordinate 26,939 of JBMYRF010000009.1, read as the reverse complement.
TTATCCTTGCCTCTTCTCTCTCCCTAGACTCGGATTCGGCCCCACTACGCTGTCCTTGGCGTGCTTGAGTTTTACGAACTTCCGCATTCTGAACCTCGCACTGGGCACAGCGAGCACCCGTGGAAACCAAGTGCTGCATTCAAATCCTTCGCGATGTTGAACGACTCTGCTAAGTCGTCAATCGAAACTTGCGAAGTCGTCAAGCGAAAGCCGAATCACCTCAAGCCAAACGTGATCGAAGATTGGTTTCGTATTCAATGCCCATTCGCATCCGATTACCGAGTTTCGCGTTGTTACAAACTGCAACAGGCGCACGCACATGCATCGGTTGTGAGAATACTAGCATCAAGGACATCGGAACACGCGCTGGATTTTTTTGACGATTGCTTGCGGTCTTCGCCACTGTTCAGGAGTTTAGCGGCACTGTGACATCGCGTGAATCTCCTCCGCATTAGACGGAACGCTGCGGTGGGGCCAACGCTTCGAATTAGATACTGGGCCTGTTCGGAGCATGAGCGGCCACCATGCACAACGCGGTGAGCACAGCAAAACCCTTTATAGGGTGATAGATATTTCTGGTATCCCGAGATAAGAAGGATGAGTGGATCTGAGACTACACGATTCATCGGTTGCGTTGGAGGCATCATTATTTCGTCTTCCGAATAAGCATTACATCTCAAAGCCGATCCAGGTGATCGGGAACGGATGGCCGACATGAGACCTGGGGGGGGATTCGATGACAGAAACTTACTTTCGACGACTGACTTGACGCATCAGGTTTCGGTTAACCGGGCTGTGAGTTGTCGCGAATGAGCGAGACGAGCAGGCAAACCTGTTCCGGAGCCGATTCATCCGATTGGTGTGCTCCGTATTTCAAGCGGCAACGCAGTCGCACTTCTTGCAGGTTAGAAGACGCGGCACCTAGTCGTTGCCCGCCTCGCCCGTTCGATCACGCACCACAAAACCACTTTCCATCTTAATGACCTTGGGAGTTTTCAAGCCCGCAATCGCTTTGCGCACGTCAACTCATTTAACTGCCTCGGTGTTGTAGGTCTTGCAGGAGTATACCGCATTTATAGTTTCTGCTGGCAACTGTCGCAGGTAGACTCGTTCATGGTCGGCACGGAACGGCATTGGATGTGATCGGGCCTAGCAATGGTGGACTTGCCGCAGTGATCGCAACGCAGACCTATTTCATCGATTAGTTTTGACACCGCTCGTTGGTACTTGATGGCGAGGTAGAACAGAATCGACAACCCGGTTGCAATCGTCAATGGCACAAGATTGTTCAAGTGCGAAGTTGGCAACGTATTGATCAGAACGACACAAGTCGCCGCAACCGCTAAAACGATGGAAACGAATTGCACAGTGATCTTGCGATGGATCGGGGAAGCCTCAAATTTCTTAGTCGCTTTACTTCTATCCGCGTTCATTGATTCGCCCTTTCAATTGAATGCAGAGCGGCAGCACGACCGCAAGCACAGAATCGCATGGGATGGTCATCCATTGAGAAATCATCCGCCTCCGTGACATCAGTTCACCGCATGGTTACAAGGCTTTGCGATTCCGCTTGAGATACAGGGCTCGGTACAAAAAGACGATTGTCCCAGTGGCGATCGATCCGTACAAAAACCAAATACATGCCACGATGTGAATCGCGTACGGATCGTTGATCGCGTATAGGAGCCCTCGAAGGAAATTGGATTCGGTTCCGAAGAATCCCGCACGACGATTAAAGTGAGGCCATTGGCATGCATCACCAACGTAGACCATGGTGGCGGAAATTACGCCGATGCCGATACACAACCCTACAAGCAGCACCCTCGCCAGTTGGCTTGGAGCATCTTGTGGTTCAGCGTACGGGTGTTGGATAGGTGAGTACGGATTTGCCACTGAGTGCAATTCTCCTTGCTGCAAAACGGCAGAAATCAGCGGAAGAGCAACCACTGCCCAATCGGGCTTTCGAGATCTCCGTTGTACTGAATGTTTTTGCGAAATACACAAAAACAATCGAGTTGGATTTACCGGGGAACAAATGCCATCAGACATTTGGCTTCAGGAATCACTCCGTTTTTTAATGACGTATCCAATGCCCATCACGAGACAAGCGACCCCGTAGATGCCAAGATAGGCGATATTCGGGATATCGTCGCGAGAGATCATTCGACGCATCACAGTGCCGACGACAAATAAAATCAGACCAGCTCCGATTAAGGCTCGGCCAATCGACGAATTCATGCGAGTCCTGTTGTTTAGAGGCATAACGCCAAAGCTGACCAGACCGTCGGACAAGCTTGTAATTGATGAATTCCAACGCGCAACGCAAACGCGTGGTTCGGCCTCGATCATCTCACTTACTGCGTTATATCAGGTCGGCGCGGTTGCGGATCAAAGAAGCGGGCGTTCTGTCCAATGCGGTCATAGTCACCGATATCATTTCTCGCCCAATCAGCGAGGCCGATCAATTTCCCAACCGTATCTGGATGTTTGTCGGCCAGATTGTCTTTCTCCCCTGGATCCTGCTCCAAATCGTACAGGAGCGGTTTCGTAAAATCGATAATATCAGATTCACGATGGTAAACGTTCCAACGCTGCATGGTATTCACCTTACGAGGAAGATGCAGCTTCCACTTTCCCGAACGCACGGCCATCAATTGCGTGTGGGCGTAGTAATAAAACGCCTCCGTTGGACTCTTGGCTCCCTCTTTGCCATGGATTAGGTCGAAGATATCCCTGCCGTCAATAGCGCGGTCGCTCGGTGAGCTGCCACCTGCAAGTGAGGCCAGGGTCGGCAATAGATCCATGGTCGTGGCAAGTTCTGAGCAAACCCTTCCTGGCGGGATCCGTCCTGGTGCCCACATGACACAGGGGACTCGCACTCCACCCTCCCAGGTGGAAGTCTTATGCCCGCGTAGTGGTGCTGCGTCGCCGCCATGGGAGCCACCCTGATCCTTCTGCTGACTCAACCTTGGGTGCCGATCTAAGAACCAGGGCCCATTGTCGCTGGTGAAGATGATGTAGGTATCTTTTTGCAGCCCCAGCGTCTTTATCTCTCGTAGGATCCTACCCACACTGAAATCAATCTCTTCGACCACATCACCATACAAACCCCTTGGTGACTTGCCTTTGAACTGCTCGGATGCGGCAAGCTTCAAATGAGGCATCGTGTGCGCTAAATAGAGAAAGAACGCCTTGTCTTTGCTTTTCCGGATGAACGCCAAAGCCTCGTCGGTGTACCGTTTTGTCAGGTTTGCCATGTCGGCATTCGGCTCAACAAGCTCTTCGTCACGCAAAAGGTTGGCAACGGAATCGTTGCTGGTTGGTGTTCCAAAGAAATAGTCAAATCCCTGTCTCGTTGGCAGCAGGCTCTTGTCGTAGCCCTTTTGCCTGTGCCCTGCGAGATCCCACTTTCCAAAACAGGCAGTCTTGTAACCTTGTTCCTTGAGAATCTCCGCTATGGTGATTTCCCTCGTGTGCAGAGACGGATGTATCTCGCGCTGGTTATTCGCCTTTTTTCCTACCCTGAGAGGATAGCAGCCAGTCATCAGCGCTGCCCGGGAAGGCCCGCATACTGTTTGGGCATAAAAATGGGTGAATCGAATACCTTCCTCGGCCATCACATCGATGTTGGGCGTTCGGATCGCCGTGGAGCCAAAGCAGCCGAGATCCTGGTAGCCCTGGTCATCGGTGAAAATAACGATGAAGTTTGGCTTGCGGGAAACCTCGGAACCAGCCGCCATTACTGAAGGCTGTATCCCACCGACAATTAGTAAATAGACGCTGCAGTTCACGCAGGCTGTTATCAGAAGTGCACGCAATGGATGTTCCCTTTTTGTCATATCACATCTCCGGACCGAACGTTCGCAATGACCAGTTTGCCGTCGGCGACATTGACTCCAATTTCGGCTCGGCCGGCCACTCACGTGCAATTTGATTATTCAGACTAGTGGATGCGTCGAACAGCGTTTGAACTGTCAATGAACTCTTCAAACCGTGTGTCAGTGTAAGCAAACCAGAAACGACCGCCGATGTAAATTATTAAAATACCTCGTTCGCACGTGTAGAAGGAATGCGTCGTCTGGGCCCAGACGTACCTGCCGTTAACCCACAACGGCACAACATCGGATGTCACAAGCTGCTGTGGAGATGCGACATCAGAATCGATGAAAAACAGATTGTGCGTCCCGAAAAAAACTTCTCGAAGGCAAAAAGTGGTCAGAAAGTGCGAGAGCGACGAACAGACGATTCGCATTGTGACTTCGGGTTCACCATGAACATACGCGGTTGAGTCGCAGAAGACGGGCGGATCATCAGCATCACATTCGGTCTCGCAGCTCCAGACGCCTTGGTCCTCATCGATGAACCGAAACCGGCTGCCGTTGTGATCTAGTTGGTCGATTGGCAGCAGCTGATCTTGCGGACCGAAGAGTCCGCACTGCCAATTCGACGCTCGCCATTGCTGATCATTGGGTACCGGGTAGTTGCCAGTGAACTCGTAAACCAACCGTAATAGCGTTGAAATAAAGTCAGGAATCGCGGACGAATTCATCCGATGGTCGAGTATTAAATCCGCCACCCACGCATCAATGAATTCGAGCAGTCCAGGAATTGGGTTTTCGTTAGAGATAGACATTACTTCAGAACAACCCAAATAAATGGATTGCGGCCGGTGGCTTGCTTAGAAATCGACGCTGTCAAAAGCGAAAGACAGTTCCTTCCCATTCGTCGAAGGACCCACCAAAAGGTCCGGGAGACGGACTTGCCACTTGGGTCGGATGAAGAACCTGCTGATTGAAGCAATCATTCTATTTCCATCGGCGATACCAATGCTTGACATCCGCAACCTCCTCATTTCTCCTAAAACCGACAGCGAAATTCTTACAAGCCTGCAGGAAGATGTTCTCGCAATCCTGCAACAACCTCCTGTCCCCACTTTGATTCCCTTTCCTTCGCTTTCAGCCATGCCGGAGTGTTCAGGATCCGCGCAGCTGCCACTCTATCAAGCGGAACCGTTATATCATTCTGAGTTGATAAATAGACGGTCTCGAATTTGTTCCGTTCCTGGGCGTGGAGATCACCAAGCGATTGAAGCATTCCAAAACCAGAGATAAAAAAAACAGCGGCGAACTTAGGGTTGGGTTCATTGGATTCCAGTTTAGATCGCTGGTCTCGGTCACCGAACCGAGAAGATTGGTTTTCCATTTCACGATGGCCGCAGGCCTCGCTCTGGCCAAGCGATTGGGTCTGGCTTCGTGCGTCATTCACGCTCATCGAAGCGGTGCTTGTACTCGCCAGCAGCATGATACGCCTCACTCGCCTCAGAGGCGACATCAACGCCGACGATCTGCCTGGCCAGTATCGCAACACTTCCTATCAGCTTCCGTTTCCATCTGCAATGTAATTCGTTGTCGAGCCGGTCCGTTTCAACAGGAACATTCTGGATCGAAGAGCATTCGAGCTTCCATCCGGGAGCAATGTTGAGAAATCGATTACGAGGCGATCGACGTCGAACCGGTCATGGCCGAAGATTGCTTCCGCCATCAGCCGCATGCGAGTACGACTTGAAACCCAAAAGCGCCTGTTTGATCGGTCGCGAGGCGAAAACGTTGATTTCAAAACACGCGTCTACAACGATTCCGGTTCAACCCGTTGCATTGCGTGGATCGACGCAATCTAAGGTAACTCTTCCGCTTCGGTGACAGAGGTTTTGGGACTGAGCAAACGCGTGCATACCACTCCGAATGTTGTCCCTGTCAAGAATGCACCGAGGAATATACCCATTTGCCCTACTCCCTTGCCCACGCTAGTGGGGAGCAGTGAGTCGAGAACCGCAACAGCGATAATACCGGCGGCGATGCCTACGGGAACCCCAACTGCGATACCTAAGATTCGTCGGAATAGTCCGACCAGATTGTTAGCCTGTTTATCCATGTTTCACTCCGCCTATCGGTAAGCAATCTATCGGTAAGGATCCTATCTTTAAGGATCACCGGGCCGGTAGTTGCCGTTGTTGGGTGAAGCGAACGCGAAGCGATCTTCCGGATAAAGTGTATCCGTTTGTTATCCACTGTTGCTTGAACTACTGAGCCCGAAGAATTTTCTCCATCTTTCGTCCTTTCGCTAGCTCGTCCACGAGTTTGTCCAGGTATCTGACCTGCTTGGTCAACGGTGTCTCAATTTCTTCAATTCGATACCCGCAGATGACACCAGTAATCAGGCTTGCATTTGGGTTGACCGTTGCTTCAGCGAAGAATTGTTGAAACGTAATGTCACTTTCAATCTGATCCTGCAATTTCTTCTCGCTGAATCCCGTCAGCCATGAAATTACCTGATGTAGTTCGTCAATGGTCCGCCCCTTCTTCTCGATCTTCGTGGCGTAATGGGGATAGACAGACGCAAATGTCATGCAAGCGATTCGCTCATCGTGTTCAGGCGTGGTTGTCATGTCTAGCGACTCTTATTTTGTGTAACAATCGAAAATGATGTCGACTTATCAATGCGGATAATGTTTACGATCATGTGGTCGCGACGACCGACGGACCACTTCAATCAACTCGACTCGGCGACCCACGCACATTCGCTGGCTCTGCAAATTCCCCTGAAATCGGCAATCTTGCCGCACTAGCAATTTCGAGCTCCATGACTCTAATTGACCTACCCCTGACGCGTTTTGGGTTGATTGCGAACCAGAATGACGAGCGGTACTAGAGCGAGGGTTTGCACAAAAATAAACACGAGTGTCGCAAGCGTCAAACTCTGTGGGTCACCGCCCGTCCACATCATGTTTGACACGTGCCATGTATCAACAAGCACATACACGGGTCCTACGAAAGTGAACAAAACCTGAATAGCGACTAGGCACTGAGAAACGACAAACAGCAACGAAACGATGGGATGTTTAAAACGCAAGCTGATTGCCGTTGCGAGTAACGCCACGGTAAGTAATAACGCAATTATCAATTCCGACGCAAAAAAATTTCTAGCAAACGTAAGATTCTCGAAGCCCAACCATGTTCCCGCCGCAACCATGACTCCCCCAAAGTCTTTGCACCAGGTCGAGTAAGAGAATTGGGGTTGATGAAGCGGCTGTGTTCTGGAGGCTGAGGCGTAGCCGAAGGCGGAAGAACACAGCCGGCCGCAAAAGCCGCAGGGGTTTGATTGTCCAATGAACGATAGATGCGGTGATGGTTGTAGTCCAGTCGCCAGCGGTCAATCACCCAGCAAGCTTCCTGGAAGCTCAGGAAGATTTCAGGGTTTAGCAACTCATGGCGAAGTGTGCCATTGAGCAATTCGATGTAGTCGTTCTCCCAATGGCTGCCCTTGGCGATGAACAGAGTTTTGACATCCGCTTGCTTCAGCCAACGGCAGATTACTTTCGATATGAACTCTGGGCCGTTGTCGCTGCGAATGTGTTCGGCGGTGCCACGTACGGCAACAGGCACAGCAAAACACCCATCGCATCTTGAGCGGTAAACGAACGCCCCACTCCTATCACCAGGCATTCTCGCGTGTACTCGTCGATCACTACCAGCAACCGAAGTTGGCGACCATCTTCGGTCCGATCTGTCACAATGTCGCATGACGCTACATGATTCTTCTATCGGGCACGCTGACGCACGCAACCATTCTCACTTCCGCAAGGGAATCGTCGCTTACGATGATGTGATCGCGGGACTTGCATAGGTTTTCATTTCCAAATTCGATGGACACGTTTCTCGTTCACCATTCAGCCTCGCTGCGTCAGCAACCGCTTAATCCGTCCGGATCTGAAACGTGGACGTTGACGAGCCAGTGAAAGCATCTCGCGCAGTAGGCCCCGTTCATCCTCCACCCGCTGCGACTGATATCGCTGGGTGGTGCGTGGTTGCCCCAGAACGCGGCACTTACGACGTTCCGAAACTCTCTCTCACCCCAAACGGTTACGCACGGCGGATACCGTGCGTCGGCGACGTTCGGGGCTTACCAGTTTCCCTTGGCAGCCTCCTTGAGGATCTCCATAGCGAGAGCTTGCTCACTTACGTTGCGGTTCAACGGCGCCGCCTGCACGAATTTTCACTTCAAAAATGGCAAGTCGCGGCCTCGTTGTAACCGAGGGTTACCGCGTTCTTGCTACCTCAGCATGGCTGGTCAGACATCGTAGCTTTGGTCATCTCATTCCCCGAACAGCCGTCTTCCTGTTGAAATTCTGTTTGCCCAGATAATGAACATCCGACCCAACGCAAGAAAGAAGACAACGGTGAGAAAGATCGCTAGAAAGTCCAAGGAGGGATTCCGAAATCCTGATCTGAAGAGTTCTTTGACAAGTGCCAAGACTGGAATGGTGATCAACACTACACCGATCACTCGGAAAGTCGTGCCCACCACCAATCGCCAGGTTGCGACGGACTTTTCCAGCCCAACTTCATCGATTTGTGGAGAACGATAAGGGTCCTCAGAAGTGTTCACGAAAGATTTGGTTTCGAAGTGAGAAGTTTGGAAGCTGAAATTGACCAACAAAGCGGAAGAAAACTGTCATCTAAGTCGAACTGAGGTGACTTGCCATGATGGTCGCTACGACAACGACCATGATAAACGGGCCGGCAAGTCGCCAGACTGCTCTTCCGACAAATTCCATTTGCATGGGAGAGGCAACCAGGGCACTGGCAGAGTTTTCGTGCAAACTCAATTCCAAGCACTTCTCAAAATTGAACGACAGCGATTTCCGCAATGGCTTTCTGAACCCATCCAGCATCACCGAGTTGCCGAATCTCTTTCTGATCCAGAAAGACCTGGTATTTTCCAATTTGGCGTCCCCTCGCAACTCAAATATCCCCGCTTGGTGTCGACTGAAAGCATCGCGTGCCTTGGAAGCTCGTTAACCGCACATCCTACCTCGACAAATCGTTGCCTTCCTTCGCGTCCTCAAGAAACTCCGTCAGCATCCGTCAACGCAAATCACCGACCGCAAATCCACTCCATCGTTACTGCGACTTGGAATCCCGCAGCGATTCAAATTCGACATAACTCTCCCAGGCTATCCTTTGCAGATCGGCACGGTCTTTGGCGGAGAACACTTGCTTGATCGGCTGTTGATCTCGATCCTTCGTTTTGTCAAACGACTTATCGGGCCGCTGCCAGTAGCGAACATCAGTAATCGAATCAACCGGAAGCCCTTCCGGAGTGCGCTCAAACAACGCAGCGTACAGCGTGCAAGCGGTTAAGTAAGCCATGGTCTTATTAAGATGTGCATCGTTGACAAACCGCAATGTCAAATCTGGTCGCTCGGTCTGTGCCTTGAATGCGACGAGAGACATGGGAGCAACCGACGCATCGATCTGATTCGCCAAAGCTGCGATCGCCCGCGTCTTTTTCATCACCGGAGCCGCATCAGGCAATCCCTCCATCGGTTCCGCATTCTGAGTGGTTGGTGTCGTGACGTACAAAATCACGCGTGCGTCTTGATCGTGCGCCAATTCGGCAAACTTGGGTGCAAATTGAGCATATAGTGATTCGGATCCCTCCAAATCATCGCGGTAAGATTGCAAGACAACCACATCCCACTTACTGCGTTTTGACGTGAGTGTCTTAAGCAGTTCTTGGTGCTTCTTGAGAGCCAAATTTGAATGGCGATCCTTCGCATCCTTTGCCGCTTCTTTCAACGATGCCACGGTGGCGACTCCTTCCTCGTTCGTGAGTGCGTGCAACTTCACGAAGTTGGCCGACCCCAAACGCCAATGGTCGGACAAGGTGCGTCCGCCGTAGATAACGGTGGTCGGCCTGAAATCCAAACCGGGATTGCCCGCTTCAGCCATCGCTTCCACAACATTCGCCAAATTGTGACGGGCTGTGTAACTGTTGCCAATGAACAACACGTTCAGAGATTCCTTTGAAGCGCCGGAACTCTCGCTTTGCTGAGCTTGTGCCGCAGGCGTTGCAAAAAGCACAGCAACGCCAACCAGCACGAACACGATTCGGACAAACATGATGAACCTCGAAAGCGGGAAAAAGCGGAGGACGGAAACAGCAGGCGATGGGACCACCCGAAGCACCCGGTAACGTTGCTTGCAACGATCATTCAAAACCTTTTCGCAGGTTCTCGGTCGGTGCGACATCGTGCAGTCGGGGCGACATCGTGCAGTCGAAGTGCCATCATACCTGACCAGTTTGCGAGCCGATCGACATCGAAGTTTCGCCAAACCACTGACCGAAACACCGCTGACCGCAGCATCTCACCCTTGATCATCCAAGAACAACAGACTCAATCACAATCTCTTCCCGTCCGACCAAACGTTTCCGATTTCGATTCGCTGCTGTGGGAGCGACGCACAACGATTGCTTGCCTGTGATGGCTGACGCTAATTGGCAGCCATCACGGTTTTACTTGATCAACACTCACTGATGTTGACTGGGACCTGAATGGCCAAGCCTCCCTCTGACGTTTCTTTGTATTTCGAGTTCATGTCCTGCGCGGTTTCCCACATCGTTCGAACTACGGCGTCCAATGACACGCGGGCGTCACTGGGGTCGCGTCCGAGCGCGATTTGAGAGGCAGTAATCGCTTTGATCGCGCCGAAAGCGTTTCGTTCAATACAAGGAATTTGAACCAGCCCAGCGATCGGATCACACGTCAATCCGAGGTGATGTTCCATGGCAATTTCAGCAGCCATCGTCGCCTGCCGTGGTGATCCGCCAAGCCCTTCGGTCAGCGCGGCAGCCGCCATCGCCGATGAGACACCGATCTCGGCTTGGCAACCACCCATTGCTGCTGAAATCGTCGCACCTTTTTTGAAAATGCAGCCAATCTCAGCCGCTGTGAGCAGGAACTTGATGTAGGCATCGGGCGTGGTTTGGCAGAAGCACTCAAAGTACATCAACACTGCTGGGACCACACCGGCCGCACCGTTGGTTGGCGCGGTAACGACTTGGCCGAACGCGGCGTTCTCCTCATTGACCGCCAAAGCAAAACAAGTCACCCAATCGAGCACACGACGAAAATCATGCGTCTGCGCCCTCAGCTTGGTTTGCCACTCATCAACATCCAACGGGCAAGCCTCGCCGAGCAGTTCATGTGTCACTCGCGATGCTCGGCGTTGCACATTCAGTCCACCGGGTAGGGTTCCCTCGGCCAAGCATCCACGGTGGATGCATCGCATCATCGTCTCTCGGATCTCGCCGAGCCCGCTGATGATCTCCTCATCACTTCGCCAAGCCCGCTCGTTTCGCATGACGACGTCACTGATACCTACTGACTCTCGATCGCAGTGTTCGAGGAGATCGCTCGAGGAATCAATTGGGAAAGGCAAATCCACGCGATGTTGTCTTGAAACATTCTCGCCTTCTCTCACCACAAAGCCACCACCAACTGAATAGAAGACGGCCTGTCGTTGTTCACCTCCTGCCAGCGCCGCAATGAAACGCATGCCGTTGGGGTGCTCAGGAAGCTGCTGATCGACCTGAAATCGAATATCTTTCGCAGCCTCAAAGCGAACTTCGGTTTCGGCGACTCGAATGGTTTTCCGCGCGGCAATCTGGCCGAGGACCGATGCGATCGATCCCGCTTCAAACGTCTTGGGGTCGTACCCGCACAACCCAAGCTGCACTGCGACGTCGGTACCGTGGCCTTTCCCGGTTTTTGCCAAGGAACCATACAGATCGACAGTCACTCGCTCGACATCAGAGGCTCTCGAGCCAAGTTCATCAAAAACCTGTTCATCAACAAAAAGCTCATCAATAAAACGACGAGCCGCTATCCACGGCCCCATCGTGTGCGAACTCGAAGGCCCGATCCCGATCTTAAACATATCGAAAGCACTGAGTCGTTGGATCATCCTCACATCCTATCCTTCCACATCCTCAAACACATACGTTAAGTGCAGGATCTTTTGAAACCTTAGCGAGCGTTTTGTCCTATGCCCTGACCACGCCGATTTCCCGGCGTTTGCCTCCAATCACTAGACAATCGGCGTGCTTGATTGACGTCTTAGCGAAGTATACCGACGGGGCTTGGGTAACTGCTCCCGAAAGCCATTTGCTGAGCGACAGCTCGACACCCAGAATGCTCCGTTTCCTGCCTACTGGACCACAACATCCAGTGGGTCCCTGGATGCGAGATCCACCCTACCGTGAGCGTTTGTTGCGAGTCAGATTTCACGCTGAAATCGTGGTGCGATCTTAAGACTCGATCGCCCATACCTGACTGGCAGCCGTTACATTTTTGTGGTCGCGAAAAGCCCAAGTTATCGTTCTCTCCTTCGAGAGAAGAAACGCATGTGCGCCACGACCAGCATTGCCACGCAGAAAATTGGTGACGAGAATCGATCCGTTCCTCAGTGGCTGCAAACCACACGCGTTGGTGAAATTCAGTTCGGGATTCAATTTCCCATCGAACTCCCATACGATCCTTCCCGACCGATCAACCTCTAGCAAACGAGCCTGGGTACCGCACGCGACCATCGTGTTTCCGTTATCCAGTCGCAACACATCTTGGACAGTCCCAGCGGGATATCGTCCCAATCCAAATCTTGGAACCTGATAACGCCAGACTTCTTTCCCACTGCTATCCACCTCAAGTACAGTTCCTTCTCCCCAGAGCTGGGCCAGAAAGTGATTGCCCCCGACAGCATAAACGTTGCCCAACTGTCCGTGATGATGTTGATACTTGGCCGGGATCGGCAGCTGCTTCTGAATGGTTCCGTCCAAGCTCATCACAATCGCTTGTGGCGGATCCTGACCGCTGATGATCAACTGCGATTGGTGCCGTGTGATGTTGATGATTTCCCGATACTGTTTGGCGTATGGCCATGCCCATTTGAGCTTCTTCTGAAAATCAAGGCAGCGAACCTCTAAGGTATCCGTGATGATTGGATAAACGATCGTGTCCTCGTCAACGAGCACGAAATCCCAAACTTTACCTGCTGGTGAGTGTTCCCACACGACTTTCCCAGATCTGTCGACTCGCGAGAGTTTGAATCGAACGTAATCACAGATCATCAGCTCAAATGGGAACGGCTCCTGTTTTCCGCCATCGGTCACATCGCCGCGTGTCTGGCCACCCGTCGTCCGGCCACCCGTCGTTGCGTCACCCACATCCTGAGCAAGCATACCGACCGTCGAGCTAACAGCATTTGCTGAGCTAAAAGCTTTTGTCGGGCGAAAACCTGTTGCCCAGCCAGAAACAGTCGCCAATCCAGAAACGCACAACGAAACTCCGCCGCGTCTCAAGAATGCTCTGCGTGTCCTTGCCTCACCCATTGAATCACATTCCGGATGGTCGCTTTTGAAAACCGCTAGGCGATGATTTCGTCGATCGGATGTCCATAATCAATTTCGAGTCTTTTCCGTCCGGGCACTTCCAGACGGCGTGGATCCAAGCCGAGTTGTTTCATCACGGTCGCGTGAATATCTGTCACGTAATGCCGATCTTCGACAGCGTGAAAGCCTAACTCGTCGGTCGCACCATGAACCGTTCCACCTTTGATCCCACCACCTGCCATAAAAACCGAGAACCCAAAATTGTGGTGTCCCCGTCCATTCGAACCCTGACCTCCGGGGGTTCGACCAAATTCAGTTCCCCAGACGACAAGGGTTTCATCCAGCAGACTTCGTTGTTTGAGATCTTTCAGTAATGCTGCGATCGGCTGATCGACTTGTAAGCAGTTTTTCTCATGATTGGTTTTAAGATTGCTGTGCGCGTCCCACGCACCCGCGCCACCACCACCGTGATATACCTGCACGAACCGAACTCCTCGCTCCACCAACCGGCGAGCCGTTAAACAGAGCTCGCCAAACGATTTCGTGGGACCTTCGGTCGTCCCGTATAACTTGTGAGTAGATGCCGTCTCATCGGACAAGTTCACAACTTCTGGCACCGCCGTCTGCATCCGAAACGCGAGTTCGTACGACTTGATTCGCGCCGCCAAGGCTGGATCATCAGGGTACTGGTCTTCCGTAATCCGATTCAAACGCCCCAAGAGTTGCTGTGCCTTCAAACGTTCCAATTCACCCGAACCGCCAGGTGGAACTGCAAAAGGCAGTGGATTCTTTGGATCAACCGACAGTGTAACCCCGTCATACTCTGGCCCAAGATAGTCACCACCCTCCGTCGCTTTCCCACCACAGCAATCACCGATCTTGTTTCCCATTACGATGAACTGGGGAAGGTTGTCATTGAGCGACCCAAGTCCGTAGTGCACCCAAGCGCCGATGGTGGGAAAGAAACCATCAAAACGATTTCTTCCAGTATGAAACTGTAGCTGGGCATCGTGGTTACTGGCCGTCGTCCACATCGACCGAATGATGGACATGTCATCCACACACTCCGACAGGTGTGGCAGCCAGTCACTCACTTCGACACCACACTCCCCTCGTTTCTTGTAACCAACCTGCAAGGGATACAGTTTGTCGTAAATCTTTCCATTCGCATCACCTTTGACCAATTCAACGCGGTTCTCGATATAAGGTGATTCGAGTACGCTCCCAAACGGAGTATCGGGAATCGTCTTGCCGCCGTGCTTCGTCAGTTCGGGTTTGGGATCAAATGTTTCAACCTGACTGACACCTCCGGCCATGAACAACCAAATGACGCTCTTTGCCTTCGGCGCGAAATGCGCTAGTCCATCCGGTGGACTCCAGTTCGATTCGGCTCCAAAACCATCGCGTTGCAGCATTGCCCCGAGCGCCAGCGATCCGAATCCTGTTCCCAGGTCGGACAAAAATCGCCGTCGAGGCCGCATGTGAGCATTCATAGTGTCCTCATCATCGGATCGTCACAAACTCGTTGTGGTTCAACAACACCAGTGCCAGCTGGCGTCGGGCTTCTGGGCTGTCATTCAAATCGCTTAGGAACTGTAGGCACTCTGCGATTTCTTTCGCATTTGCATCGCGGCATAACACATGCTCGAAAAGTGCCGTCACTAATTCACCTTGACTTAATCCCGCATACATCTCAGCGATTTTCGAAGCCTGACCAGCGGCGATTTCGCTATTAAACAAAGCCAACGCCTGCTGCGGAGCCACCGTGGAATTGCGCTCGTAGCACTCATTTACCTTGGCTCCATCAAACACACTCAGAAACGTCATTTGCCGTTCCTTGTCCTGCCGAAAGTACAGACTGCGGCGTAGTACCGACTGCCCTTGAGTATGTTCTACCGGTGGCCCACCCATTTTTAAATCAAGGCTACCGCCGAGATGCAGCACGCTGTCACGAACGACCTCGGCTTCCATCCGACGCGCATTCATACGCCACATCGCCAAGTTATCGGGATCCGCGGCCAGAGTTGCGGCAGTGGCACCAAGTGACGACGAACTACGCCGATAGAGCCCCGACATCAAAATTTGCTTATGGAGCTTTTTTAAACTCCAACCATCCGCCATGAATTGGATGGCCAACCAATCGAGCAAATCAGCGTGCTGAGGCCGTTCAGATCGAAGTCCAAAATCAAAGGTTCTTTCGACAAGCGGAACGCCAAAATGCCGTAACCAAACATGGTTGACCAGCACGCGAGCAGTCAGAGGATTCTGGAAATTGGCGATCCAGTTAGCAAATGCCAATCTTCGCCCCGTACTGGTTTTCGGATACTGAGGACCGAGCGGTGCATAGTCCGTCAAGCCGTTATCCAACTGCTCTTCAGCGGAGACGAGTTTCTGCTGCAACTCCTCCATTTTCTTTTGCTCGGCAATGATCTTCGCATCCTTCTTTTCAGATCCATCAGCCGCTTTGCCGAGCTTTTGTTGCATTTGCGCGAGGCTCAGCTTGGATGCCGCGACCTGTTCCGCAAGCTGATCGATCGCGTGCCGGTGGCTAGCGTATCCAGCAGCGGACACCAATGCCTGAACCTTCCCCTCAGCCAATCCATACTTGACTGTTTCGGCGGCGATGCGGGCCTGAAGGGATGCGATTGCCGACTGCATCGCTTTGTGATGCTCGACTGCCACAGCCTCGGCTGCCTCGGAAACCTCCAAAGCCAATTGAAGGCCCTGCCGCGTGGGCAACGCCGTTGAATCGGCTGAGTTTCCTGCCGCGGCGAGTTCGGTCCCCGCTGGCAAGGTTGTCACGTCAAGCTGATCAAATTCCGCAGTGGCCGAAAAAGCCCAGACGGAAAGGTTCCCGGCTTGCCGCTGCGGCAAGTTGTACGCGAGTTTAAGTTCACCATCGATCAGCACATTCAACAACTGATTCTTTACAATCAATTCTAAGAAGTAATCCTGCCCCAATTCGATTGGGTGTGACGCAGACCCGGCGGACGGATATTGCCAGCGACCATTCTCTCCCTGACTGGTAAATTGGACCTTCCCCCCAGCGACGGACAAATAGACAGATTTCATTGCCACACCCTGCCCGTCAAACCCAAGCCCGACAGAGCGATACTGATCGCCACCGGTGATTCGGAGCCGCAACTTCGCTCGAAAGTCTCGCGGATGCTTGATGGCGGAAACGAGTCGATGCTGGATGGTTGCCCCATTGGACTGAACCATGCGTCCATCCTTTACCGACCAGTCACCGTTTTCAACCTGCCAAAGATCCTCATTGAGTTGCGAAAAATCATCGCCAAGGATTGGTGTGCTGACCGCCGCTTGTTCCGACTCCAGTTCAAGAGGCTCGGTGCTCTCCACTGCCAGCTCTCGAAAGTCGGCGAGTGTTTGCTTCGCAGCGACATGATCGGCCCGAGCCTGCTTTAACGTTGCTTCCGCAGCCACCAGCTTTGCTTGAGCCGCCCTGACCAACGCAGCGTGATTCTCGGGTGTGATCGCTGGATACCACGCAGCGACGGGAAGCTGCACCGGTTCGATCGACAAGTCACCAAGCAATTCAGGAACTCCCGGCTCCAAGGGATCCTCTGTTGGACGATTCTCGTCGCCTTGCAAAAACGTGTATGTCTTTCGATCCACGTGCGCATCGTACACGCGGACGAACATTTCGTCGTTTGCACCTGATGCCCGTGGCAGCAAATCGTCACGAACATCGTGCGTTTCAAAAATCGCTCGCATCCGATAGTAATCGTCGTGCGCTAGCGGGTCATACTTATGGTCGTGACAACGAACGCAATTCATGGTCATACCCAGAAACGCCTTGGATGAGTGCTCAACAATATTGTCGAGCCAGACATTCCGATTGAACTTGTACCAGTTTCTGGCAAGAAACCCCGTTGCCCGCAGCGCATCGTGATCGACGGGCGCGACTTCATCCGCAGCGAGCATCTCGACGATCATTCGATCGTAGCCCTTATCCTCGTTCAGTGATTCGACAATCCAGTCCCGCCATCGCCAAAGGTGCTTTCGCCCATCGCGGATTTCGTCGCCATAACCAGACGGATCGCTGTACCGCCAGATATCCATGAAATGCCTACCCCATCGCTCGCCATAACGAGGACTCTCCAGCAAACGATCGACGGCATGCTCAAAAGCACGATCGGATGTGTCATCCAGAAATGCCCGCAACTGCTCCGGAGTTGGTGGCAGACCGGTAAGTGCAAGAAACGCTCGTCGCAGCAGCATCGAGCGCGATGTCTCCCCAACGGCGGTGACCCCCACCCGCAGCTGCTCGGCAACCAGGAAACGATCCAAATCACTGTGAATCCAATCCGCAGACACATTCGGCACTTCCACATGAACGGGCGGCTGAAAGGACCAGTGCTGCGAGGGATGTGCGGGGATCGCTTCCTCCGGCGTGGGAGCTCCCGCTTTAATCCACGCGGCCAACTTGGCAACTTCTTCTGCGGTCAGTCGGGCCCCCTCGTCTTCCGGTGGCATGCGGTTGTCGTCACTGTCAGTGACCCGTTGCAGGAGATCACTTTGGTCCGCGGAGCCAACAACATATGCGGGACCACTATCGCCTCCTTTTCGGATCAGCGATGCCGCATCCAACCGCAGCCCGCCTTCTTGCTTGAGCGCACCGTGACAAGAAAAACATTTATCACGTAGCAGTGGCTTGATGTCGGACAGATAATCAACCGGATCTTCGGCCGGATCTTCAGCTATCACCTGGTGGATTGCCCCACTGGATGCTAAAGAAAACAGAACGGCGAAAACGAATCGTAGTGTCGAAACGAAGCAACGGCTTTGCAACTCATTCATCAGATGCGGCTCCGCCTTTCCTGACCGTTCGCGATAAACGGCCAACTTCCGTATCACTACTTCGCGTACCACTGCTTGTCGAATCGCCAGTGACGTTACCCAGAATTGGGTGGTTGTCGCGTATGTGACGTGACAATGCTTTCTTGGCCTGTGCCCAATTCTTGTCCAACAACGCAGTCAAAATCTCGCGGTGCTGGCGCATTGTTTCCAAAGCGACTGCAAGATCATGATCTTCCCACTCAAACAGCATGCGATAGTAACGCGCCTGGCGATCAAAGAAGTCTCGGATGTAGGCGTTGCCGGCAGTGGCGATCAGATATTCATGCAACGACTCATCGACCACAGGTGGTTCCCCTTGTGCTGCATCTGACAGATTCAGTTCCAACATCCGCTGCAATTTGTCGGCATCGAGCCGGGGTCGCGCCAATTCCAACGCCTTGATCTCCAAGACCTCACGCACCTCAATGAACGCCTGCAAATCGTGCTGCCGAAACGGACGCAGACGCCAACCTCGCCGAGGAATGTGATCGAGCACCCCTTCCCCCGCAAGTCGATGCAAAATGTGCCGAATCGCGGAACGGCTGATGCTATACTTCTCGGCCGTCGCTTCCTCTCGTAGATAAACGGCCTCGCCACGAAGGCTAAGTTGCACAAGATCGCTGGCGACAACTTCATAGGAATCGCGTGGCGGTGCAGGCGGTTTTGTCTTTGCATTTGCCTGTCGTGCCGGCCCCCGTGTACGCCTTTGCACCGTGGCCGTCAAACGCCGGTTGGCACCCTTCTCCAACCAGCCCTCCTCGATCAACTCACTCACCGCTGCCCGGACAGGCGTTAAGCTGACCTGGTAGTGGGCAGCAAGTGAATCGAGGGTCAATTGAACCGGCAACGCGCTGCCTGATTTCAGCTGCGCGGTGAGATCCTCTTTGATGTAGGTCGCAATCGTCATACGGACCAAGATACTTGTCATTGGCAACAAAGACAACTACAGTGGCGACAAAGACAAATCTGTCTCTTCCAGAAACCGTCGGGCAGCGACCCTCATTCATCGAAAGCGGCCTCGCACGATGGATTCACCCCAATGAACTCACGGCGTTCCTTAGCTGAAACAAGATGAAAATCACTGCGATCCAAACGCACGTTTGTCACGCCCGAATGCGCAATTGGGTTTTTGTCAAAGTCATCACGGACCAGCCGGGTCTCTATGGGTGGGGTGAAGCGACACTGGAATGGCACACGCGCAGCGTGGTGGGGGCGATTCAGGACATCGAGCCGCTGTTGATTGGCGAAGACCCCACTTGCGTCGAACATCTTTGGCAAACGATGTGGCGGCAGCACTTCTGGCACGGCAGCGGCGTGACCCGCTCGACAGCGATTGCCGGAATCGATCTCGCGTTGTGGGACATCATAGGTAAGGTCCATGGGACCCCTTGCCACAAATTGTGGGGCGGTCCCGTTCGTAATTCGATTCGGTTGTATTGTCATCTTGGCGGCGGCAATTTGGAAAGCTTTTACGAGACTCCTGTCGATAACGCCAAGCAGTTCTCCGAACTGTCGCAACAAGCGGTGGAGGATGGATATACCGCATTCAAATCGATGGCCGTTCCCCCGACGATGCCCATCGAAGGGTTGCGTCCAATCAAGGCGGCCGATGCTTGCGTTGCGGCAATGCGAGAAGCAGTCGGGGATGAAATCGACATCATGGTGGACTGCCACGCCCGCCCCTCACCGGCGATGGGAATGCAGTTCGCCAAAGCCATCGATCCGTATGGCCTGTATTTTCTCGAAGAACCATGTTGGCCCGAAAGTCTTGACGGACTGGCCGCCATCAACGCAGCTGTGACAACGCCCATAGCGACCGGCGAGCGAATGACCCACCTCGCCGCCTTTCGCGATCTCTTTGCATCTCGCAGCTGCGAGATCTGCCAACTCGACCTGACCCACTGCGGCGGATTCACTGAAGCTCGACGCATCGCCGCCCTAGCCGATGCGCACCGAATTGCACTTGCCCCACACAACCCTCAGGGGCCAGTCAGCACTGCAGCATCACTCGAGTTCGGGTTTTCCCAGCCTGGCTACATCATCTGCGAGTCGGTCCACAATGATGTGCCGTGGCGTGATGACATCGTTGACGAGGGATTTACTGTCGACCCGTCAACCCGTACTGTCGCCCCAAACACTCGCCCCGGACTGGGAATCACGATCAATGAACAGGAAATCAAAAAGCACCCGTTCGAACAAGAAATTTCGCAGCGTGTGTTTTACCGTGACGGAGCCGTCGGTGATTGGTGAGTCTGGTCACTGGTAAATCAAGTGTTGGTGAATCCGGCAATGGACAGAGTCCCGAACTCAACTACACCTCATCGGAAACAGTAGCCGAACACTCTAAAAAGAAACCGATTCCAAATCGTTGCAATTCGATGCACTGGAACGGCGTACCCAAAGAAATTCGAACCGAAAGCGACTCACACTTTTAGAAACAGGCAATCCCAGAAACGAGCACATGTCCAACCATCGGCCAGCCAGTTTTCGCCATGCTTCCTTTCGCGGTCAAATCGGACTTGCGCGGGTCGATATCACACCAGAGGTCGGGATCTACTGCCGAAACTGGGGCGCTGCAGTGCATGATGTGGCAGAGTCCATTCATCGCCCCCTAACG
The DNA here is from genome assembly GCA_049602075.1 of Rubripirellula sp. Taxonomy (GTDB): domain Bacteria; phylum Planctomycetota; class Planctomycetia; order Pirellulales; family Pirellulaceae; genus Rubripirellula. The sequence continues at coordinate 6,232 of JBMYRF010000009.1, read as the reverse complement.
CTGACCGCTCTGACACTCACTGCGTCTCAGGGTGGTCCAACGCTGGTCTTTGTGGATGCAGATCTCGGTTGGTGGAAAACACCGCAAACTTATCGGCGTTTCATCGACCGTCTGTGCGCGACGTTGCAGATAGATCCTGAGCATTTGATCTTTGCACTCAGCCACACCCATTCTGGGCCACCGTTGATGGAGGCAGACGATACCTTGCCTGGCAGCGAAAAACTGCGTGATTGGCAGGAAAAGCTGTTTCAACAAACGGTCCGAGCGATTCGCGAGTCGATTGACAACCAGTTCGATGGCACGCTTGATTGGCATACCGGCCGTTGCAACTTGGCCACCAATCGTGATCTACCAGATCCCGATCCGGAACAGTCCCGCGTGGTGTGCGGTTTCAATCCGGATCAAAAAGCTGACGACACGTTGCTGGTTGGTAGGGTGACCGACCAAGCGGGTGAAGTGCGAGCAACATTGACCAATTATGCTTGCCATCCAACCACACTCGCCTGGGACAACCGCGCGATTTCGCCTGATTATATTGGAGCGATGCGAGAAACTATCGAGCAGGCGACCGGTGGTTTGTCCCTGTTCATGCTTGGGGCCTGTGGTGAACTGGCACCCCGAACTCAGTACGTCAGTGATCCGAACATCGCCGATGCCCACGGTCGCGCGCTAGCCCATGCTTGTTTGGCGACGCTGTATGGTATGGAGCCAGCGGCAACGGAATTGTCTTACGCACAAACCGTTGAATCTGGCGCAACGCTCGCGACATGGCAACGCGATTCTTATGCCCCATCGACGACCTTACGTCCCTTGCAGGCGACCGTCGAATTGCCGATCAAGAATTGGCCGTCAGCAGACAGCCTGGAAGCGGAACGCTTGGCCTGCCAAGATCGCGCACTGGCCGAACGTCTGCTCCGCAAACGTGATATCCGTCGCTTTTTGGGCGACGCCAATTCCTACGAACTACAGATCTCAGCATGGCGAATTGGTGACGCTGTCTTGATTGGCTGCTGCTGTGAACCCTATTCGATGCTGCAAACCGAACTGCGACGACATTTCAAAAACCACTCGGTCGTCTGCATGAACCTGATTAATGGCTCCCTCGGCTACCTGCCACCGGCAGAACGATACGATTCAGACATCTATCCCGTTTGGCAAACTCCGTTCGAGCGTGGAAGTCTGGAAAAAACTTTACAGGCAATGACTCAGGCAATTCATGATGTCTTCAGCGAATGACAAGCCGCTTCATGGTGTGCTCCCTGTGGTGCAAACCCCCTTCACCGACGATGAAGCGATCGATGTACCGTCACTGCACCGTCAAATTGACTGGGCGTTTGAAACGGGTGCGGATGGGATCGTCGTCGCCTTGGTAAGTGAAATCTTGCGTCTCAGTCATGACGGTCGCAAAGAGCTGGCCAAGCTCGTTTGCCATCATGTCGCCGAGCGTGGATACACCGTCATCGGTGTTGGTGCCGAGAGCACGACGATGGCGATCGAATTTGCCCAACACGCAGAGAACCTCGGAGCGACCGCCGTCATGGCGATCCCTCCCGTCGCGACCCAACTGAGCAGTGCCGCGACTCGCAATTACTTTGCAGCAATCACCAACAGCATCTCCATCCCGCTAATCGTTCAAGATGCGTCCAGCTATGTCGGCGCGGCCATTGACTTGGACGTCTACGGAAGCCTGCTCGATGAGTTTGGCGCAGACCGCATCTTGTTCAAACCAGAAGCAAGCCCGTTGGGACCGAACCTCTCCCGACTTCGTGATGCAACGAACGGCGAGGCAAAGATTTTCGAAGGCTCCGGCGGCATGAATTTGGTCGATTGTTACCGGCGTGGGATCGTCGGCACGATTCCGGGCATGGATCTTCTTGACGGAATCATTGAACTTTGGAGTGCATTAGAAGCTCGCGATGAGGAAAGGATCTATGAGATCTCGTTGCCGCTCGGTGCGATTGTTGCGTTGCAACTGCAAGCCGGTTTGGATGGTTTCTTAGCCATTGAAAAATACCTGCTGACCAAGCGAGGAATTCTCGCCCAGCCCACTCAGATCCAGCCAGTCAGCTGGCAGTTAGATCATGAAACCGAGCAGGAAGTTGACCGACTGTTTGATCGATTGCAGCTCGCCCTACACAGGTCGCATTCCAAACCCAGGGGGACACCACCGCAAGGAACTTCGCCGTGAATGCCAGGCCAACCAACATTCGTTACCTCACAGTAACGTGGCTCACACTGGCTGCGGCGCTCGCCTACCTTTGCCGCAATTCGATTGGTGTCGCTGAGAGCACGATCCGTGCCGATCTTGACCTGACCATGACTCAGTCGGGCTGGTTCATGGGCTGTTTCTTCTGGACCTATGCGCTGTTTCAAATTCCAACAGGTTGGTTTTCTGAGCGAGTGGGATCGCGCATCGCTTGCACGCTGTACGCCATTGGTTGGTCGATCGCGATTGTTGGCATCAGCGTTTCACCGTGGTACTGGTTGTTGATCGCAGCTCAATTGCTGATGGGGATCGCCCAGGCCGGAATCTTCCCAGCATCATGCAGCTCGATTGGACTTTGGATGCCACTGTCCCAGCGTTCGACTGCCTGCGGTTTCCTCACTGCTGGGATGCAAGTCGGCGCGATCATCGCGGCAACACTGACCGGCGTGTTGATGGTTTACCTGAGTTGGCGGTTGGCCTTTGCGATTTATGCACTACCTGGTCTGATCTGGGCTGTTATTTTCTATTCCTGGTTTCGCAACCAGCCAGAACAGGTTGGCACCGTCAACCGCTCCGAGCTGGAATTGATCTCGGCTGGCCGCGAAACTGAAACCGACGATCAGCCTGCCGCCACCAGCGAATGGCAAGAATTGCTTCGCATATTCCGCAGCCCGATCATGTGGTTGCTTTGTGGTCAACAGATTTGCCGTAGTGCCGGATACATGTTCTTCGCGAGTTGGTTTCCCACGTTCTTGCAAGAGACTCGTGCTGTGACAGTAGCGGAGTCGGGATTCCTGCAAGGATTAGTGTTTGCTGGAACACTCGGCGGTTGTCTGATTGGCGGCACCGCAACGGACTGGATCTGGCGGCGTACTGCCAGCCTGAGGTGGAGTCGCAGCGGAGTTGGCGCCGCTTCACTAGCTGCGTGTGGTCTGTTGATCCTGTCCGCATGGTTCGTCAATCGTGCGGAGATTGCAGTGAGCCTGATCGCGGCGGGAGCGTTCTGCGCTGCGTTGGCCGGACCCTGTGCGTTCGCAACGACCATCGACATTGGCGGAACGCGTGTTCCCCAGGTGTTTGGAACGATGAATATGTTTGGCAATTTTGCCGCCGCTTCCTGCCCGGTATTCGTCGCTTGGCTGTTTGGTTGGACGGCTAACTGGAATTTAGTGCTGCTGCTATTTGCGGGTGTTTACCTGCTGGGTGCCATCTGCTGGATCTTCGTGAATCCGAAGCATCACATCGATCACAGCTCGTCAAACTAGAACCCGCGACGTGAGGTCGATCCCGCTCCAATTCGCAGCACAACTGGAATCCACAACGAACGGCTCCTAAAAACGCATCTATCACTTGCACCATCCTTGCCGAACCGCATCCATCCTGAGCGGCCTGGCGCCAGCCACCGGTCTTTCACCCTCTACCCTCAATCCTCCTCACCTATCTCGGTAACCAGCATCAGTCCGCCAGATTCCCTGGTACAGCCTTAATTCTTGCCGTTCCCAACTTCTCGCCAATCTTCAAGCGGACCCCAAAACACAGCCTGGGATGCACGGTAACCGACGCCCCCCCCACCTGGAGTCATTGGCGTGGTACAATCGGGCTACCCAGTAATCGACTCCATGTCATCAAAGCCCTCGCTTTTGGTGATGCTTGTCACGGAGATGGCCGCTGAAGCATGAGCATTAAACCGACCGCCGAAAGCCCAGACACGATCTTCGAACAGATCGGTCAGCTGAGCCGCCAATTTCGCAAGCAGATCGCCAAGGGCGAAGCGCCCAGAATTGAGCGTTTCCTGGGAAAGGTCGCCGACAGCGGAAAGGAGAACCTGTTCTCCAGCCTGGTCGATGCCGAAATCAGCTTTCGTCGCAGCCAAGGCGAAATGCCCACCTCGACTGAGTACCTGAAGCGGTTTCCCCAGTACACGCGACTGGTCCGTCGAGCGTTCTTTGAACCGACCATCGATCCGGGTTCCGCAAGTGATGATCGAGGAGCGACCGTCTCCAGTGACAACTTGGCCAACGACAAGGCCTTCGCCGCGACCTTTGACATCCCCGCCACTAATGTCCTCGGCGATTACGAACTGCTCGGAAAACTCGGACAGGGCGGAATGGGTGTCGTTTACGAAGCCCGGCATACCAGGACGAATAATCGCGTCGCGCTGAAGACCCTACCCACCAGTGTCGATGGACAGCAGGTTGATGCTAACAAGCTCTATCGCTTTCGTAAGGAGTTTCGCAGCCTCTCGGAAGTCAACCATCCCAACCTGGTCGGCATGCAGACCCTGGAGGTCGATGGCGACCGCTGGTTCTTCACCATGGACTTGATCGAAGGCGAGGACTTCATCAGCTACGTTCGACCCGATAACGACCTCGACAAAACTCGCCTCCGCCACTGTTTACCCCAGCTAGCGGAAGGAATCATGGCGCTGCATGAGCGCGGAATTGTGCATCGGGATTTGAAGCCGGGCAATGTCATGGTCACCGAGCAAGGGCAAGTGCTGATCCTCGACTTCGGATTGGTGGCCGAACTGCAACAGAACCTCGATGCAACGCAAACCCGTTCGGCCATGTTTGTCGGCACGATTCCCTACGCAGCACCGGAGCAGATGTTTGGCCAGCGTACTGAAGCGAACGACTGGTACGGCTTCGGAACGATGGTCTACGAAGCGTTGGTGGGGAAAGTTCCGTTCCCCGGAAACTACCAAGCGAACCTATTACGCAAGCAGCAGGAAGATCCCCCAAGTCTTCGAGAACACGACGACGTCCCGAGTGACTTGGCTGAACTGGTCGACGGACTACTGTGTCGGGACAAAGAACTTCGCTTGGGCGGCGAGACAGTCGCAGAGTTCTTGCAACTGGATGACGATACACGGATTCAGAGCTCGGGGCTGGGATCGACACTCGGATCGAAGGGCAGCCTGGGATCGAAGGGAAGCCAAGGATCAAGAGGATCCGTCGATGAAGAAACCTTCGACGTCAATACCTTCCCCGAAGAAGAGATCGTCCTGATTGGCCGTGAAAAACAACTGACACAGTTGGAGGAGATCAAACAAGCTTTCTTAAAGACCAAACAACCCTCCGTCACTTGGATCACGGGCCTCAGCGGAGAAGGCAAATCTTCGCTGGTTGAAAAGTTCTTACAGCCGGTTCGCAAGAACAAAGAGATGCTGGTGCTTTCAGGCCGTTGCTACGATCGTGAATCGGTGCCATTCAAAGCAATCGACTGCTTGATCGATCCGCTGGTTTGCTATCTGCGATCCAGTTCCGAGAGTGAGCTCAAGCGGATGCTCCCCAACGACATCGCGATGCTTGCCCATCTTTTTCCGCTGCTTCAACGTGTGCGTTCGATCGCGGAACGCCGCGACCCCCAAATCCTGTCCCTCGACAGCAAACAGATTCGTTACCGCGGCTTTGAAGCTTTCCGGGAATTGCTCGTCACGATTGGTGAAAGATTGCCCATTGTCCTGTTTATCGATGATTTACAGTGGGGAGACGCCGACAGTTCGGCAGCGTTACACGCATTGCTGTTCGGCACCGAACCACCCCCAGTCCTTTTTCTTGGCACCTATCGCAGCGATGAGCGACAAGAAAGCTCCTTCCACCGTCAATGGTCCCGGCTTGATCAAGAGACGAAGGGCAACATCGCCCAGCAGGAACTCTCGATCGCGCCGCTCGATCAACAGCAGTGCACAACCTTGATTGCCGCCCGCACCGGTACCTCAAGGACGGAAGCCCATCAGGTTGTAGCAGGGCTCTTTGAAAGCACCAAAGGTAATCCGTACTTTATGGAACAGATGATCGAAGGCTTCAACGCCGGCGCAACGGACTGGCGTCCATTGCCCCTTGCCGAGATCATCGCGGGAAAACTCCGACGCTTAGCCAACGGTTGCGAGACACTGCTGCAGCATGTGGCAGTCGCCGGCAAAGCAACACAAGCGAATGAACTGGCGGCGGTCTCAGGAATGGGGACCGAGGTTTTGTCACTGTTAACCCACATGCGGAGTGAACGACTGGTTCGACTGGTGGG
>JBMYRF010000008.1:221022-291777 GCA_049602075.1 Rubripirellula sp. | reverse complement strand
CCAATCCTCTCACTCAACCTGGTGCAAAGACCGGGGGGTAGTCAAGCCTATCCAAATGACAGCGAAGCGGACGTTGCCTAGCCGACTCGATAACAAAGCAGATTAACTTTGCAGAGCGATGCGTGACGAGCCTCCATCAGGTCTGCAAATACCAGAGGCGACACTAACATGGTGGGTCTAAAACTCAAAAGAGGCATTCAGGTACTAAAAAACAGCAAAGCATTCAGCCAAGTTTTCTTAGCATCGCATAGGAATTACTGCCGAGGCCGAAGTGCAATTTGGCAAAATGCTCAAAGCGAATCATGCTCTCCTCATAACCGTGGATCGGGTGATAACCCAAAATTGCTTTCGCTCGATCCGCGGAGTAGGTCGTATTCCTAAGTTGCTGCGAGACAAGCCTAAGAGCCAATCCGTCTCCTTGATTGCGCCGCGGCTTCACTTTACGCACGTCATCTCTCAGACGCTCTTGAATCCCCTCCGGCAGTCGCTTCGCTAGTCCGACCACCGTTTTCTCGACCGCACCAATGTACGGATCTTGACGCAAACTCGCACGCACATTTGAAGAGACAAGGTGACCGATCGTCTTTTTCACAGATCCCGCTGGCAAGGGTTGCGCCTGCGTGTAGTTCTTAGCTTCATCGATCGTCAAGTTCTGGAAATTGGTTTCCAATCCCAAAATACGAGACAACGACTCTCCGACCTGGTGCCAACATGCTGTCGGCTCATCACTAATAAAAATCCGACGCCCATCAGTTTTCTCTGCCTTCAGCCCTAGTTTAATGGCGTGCACAAGATTTCCAACGTCGACCAACGGACAGGGAAATCGACCACCGTCCACCCATGCAAAGGCCCCCGATTGAATCGCCTTGCAGATTTCATCTAAGAACAGAGAATAGGGACCGGAAATATTAGGTGGACAGAGAACAACCGCCGACAATCCCGATTTCACCGCTCTCGCGATCATTTGATCTTGCTGAAGCTTGCTCCACCCATAGGAATCTTTCACAGGACTTGCAGGGTGATCCTCAGAAATCAACGTGGAATCACATTGGTTTCCATAAACCGCAACACTGCTTATATGCACGAGACGCTGAGTCTTCTCCTTCTCGCACGCATACAAAAGATTGCTCATGCCCTTGAGCAAGGTCTGCGATTTTCCTCGAGCACAGTTGACAACATGGGTGCAACCTGAAATCGCCTCACGAACAGACTGACGATTCATGAGGTCAACCATCTTCAATTCAATTCCATGGCGAGCCAATCGCCAGGCATTGCCTGACGAATGAATCAGACAGCGGACATCCATATCCTCGGCAATCAAATCCTCGGCTAATGTGCTTCCCACAAAGCCACTGGCACCCAAAACTGCAATCTTACTCATGAACGCCATCCTCGATCGTATGCAGACTTGTTCTCTTCACTGAGTCGGCAAGGGGGAATCGGTTTTGATAGAGCTTCTCGGTCAGTATGACTGATCGCAATCCCTCCCGACCGCTAACTGCGGGAGCATGTTCTCCGCGACAGGCGGCAGCAAAATCTTCAATCTGCGCCTGGAATACATTCTCAGTCTTGGTTTCTAATGCAACATTTAATTCAATCGATTCATTATGAGGACGAAACCGAATAGGCGCGTTTGGCGTATCATCCAAAAGAACCATGCCTTGTGCCGTCTTCACAACAATTCCAGCGGGCAATGCGACTGTCTTAGAAAACCTCGCACTTCCGCGTACATTCAAACCATGACTTTCGAAGCGAAACGTTGCCAGTGCGTTTGCTTCGGGCCCACCAAGTGAATCATCGAAAAGCGTTTGCTCGCTCGGATCGCCGAACCAATGCAACATTCGATCTAAGAAGTGCGATCCGGTAACAACCAAGACCCCACCGCCAGCTGCCGATTTATCTAGGTTGTAAGCAGAAAGTGGGGCCCACCCACCGCGCGACCCGAATTGGTAAGCAAACTCAAGTGTCTCTCCAAAGTATTTGCTTTGAATCAGCTCACGCATACTACGGTTGTTGTCACGAAAGCGTGTCACAAAACCAACCGTGCAAATTGTCCCAGCGCGCTCATGCGCTTCACAAATCGCAACGCCGTCTGCTGACGTTCCAGCTATTGGTTTTTCAATCAATACGTGAGTACCCGACTCAGCGCACTGTAATGCTAACGGTCGATGAAAGTTATTCGGCGCGGCGATCACGACACCGTCAACATGGTCGATTAGGTCAGCAAGTTTATCGCTAACGCGCGGCGTGATCCCATAGCCGCGTGCTAACGCCTCAGCCCGCTCAAGAACCGGATCTACCAGTCCAGTCAACTCAACGTGCGGCGACAGAAGACATCCCTCAACGTGTCTTCCAGAGATTTTGCCGCAACCAATGATTCCGATCTTGAATCTCTCGCTCATGTCACATCGACTCCGTTCACGCTTCCAGATTCGCCGAGTTGCGAATCGTATTTATCCAACACCTCGGTGTTATGGGTGCGGTTTGATTCATGTATGCGATACCGGTAAAGCGGAAATGGTAAGTGGGAGACCTGGTAACGCTCTTGAAATCGCTGGAGCAATTCATGCCCTTCACGCATCTTGTAGTTTTCGTTGTAAAAATTCAGGTTGCACAACGCCTCGTACGTATACATCACGCCGCAGGCAATTGGTTCATCTTGAAATCGATAGGTTTCCAAGGGAGTGCCGACCTCGCTGACTTTCCGGTAATCACAGGTGACCGCCTGGAAATCCCGGTTCATATCAAGAAAGAGGCTCAAGACAAAAAGAAAATGACGCGACACATAGTCATCTGCATCAACGCGAACGAAATACTGCCCACGCGCCCGACGTAGTATCTCATTTAGAGAACCCGGCAACCCGAGGTTCTGCTTGTTATTTATGAGGCGAATATTAAAGGTGTCATCTTCTTCAAAAGCGGATTGGACGTCCCTCAAATCCTCATGAGGGTCATCATTAACAACAAGGACTTCAAATTGGTCGTGCGGCATTGTCTGACTAGCCAAGCTGCGCAAACAACGATACAGCCACTGTTTTTGCTGGTAGCAACAAACGCCGATAGTTATTTTGAACATCGCCTTTTTCTCAATTCCAAGAATTAGCTCGACTATTCTTGCTTAGTAACTCTAACAAGCATTCACCATCCCAAGGATTTGTGATCGTGATTCACCGCGAAACCTAGGGGCGGCGTCAATGACAAGAAGGGTCATTCCAAATACCGGGGTAACATGGACGGCCCCAATCACACCAGGCTTCAACAATGGAACATTTTTTCGGTGACCTGTCTCATAGTAAGATCGAACAACCTTGCCTAATGAGCAAACGTTTTTGCGGGTTGTAGGTATTTTGTGTTATCCACTGAACCAACGGGCAAATCGCTCGCAATACAGTAGACACTTGAAAACAACAGAACGACTAGAATCCCGGAACAACCAACTTCGCCTGCATCTCCGCTCGCGGTCCTACGTGACAAAAACGAGCAAGCGTCTCGAGACATCATCACCACCAAATCTTTGCCTCTAAACTCGTTTGTTCGGAATTTTCCCGACGGAGAACCAAGGTTCTACAAACTTCTCCAAGGAGGCTGTGCCCCCAAGCCCCCCCAATCCAACACCAGGACAACTGTTCATTGGTCATAAAGAGCACACTCACCCCCTCCTGCTTTATTACATCCCCCTTTTCTGAAATTCCGCTTCGTGACTGAGTCGCAGTCTACGTCCCCCTACGCACTTAAAGATCCGACGAACCGCTTGATTTCCAAATCGTTTCCCGGCAAATCACGTCAAAATCTTTCGCGATTTTTTCTGAAGAAAAATTTTTAATAACGTGTTGCCTCGCAGATTCGGCGATTCGCTGACACGCCACTCGATCCAAAATAAGGCCCACCAGCTCCACGGCGAACGACTCTGGTGTATCCGCTACTTTCAACTGACCTCCAGCCTGTAACTCGAGCCCCTCCACACCGAGCGAGGTGCTCACCACAGGCTTTGACATTGCCATCGCCTCAAACACCTTTAACCTTGTACCCCCTCCCACCCAGAGCGGCACCACTGCCACCTGGGCGCCCGCGATGTATGGACGCACATCACTGACCGTTCCGGTAACAGTGATTCCGTTATTTCCGTGGAGCCTTGAAACGGCGCGAGTCGGATTCCGGCCCACGATTTGAAAAGTCGCCGTCTGAACCTGCTGCCGGACCAAGGGCCAAATCTCACGCACAAACCTCAATACTCCTTGTTCATTTGGCAGCCAATCCATCGAGCCGACAAAGATACAGCGTTTCGAAATTCCCTGGTCTTCAGACGGCTGAAAATACTCCGTATCGACCGCCGTGCCGATGGTCCTGCAATGCTGCCAGCCATATTCTTGCTCAAAGGTTGCGCGATCTTGCGCACTCACTGCCACGACAGCATCAAAGTCGTTACCAGCGTCACGCTCAAACCGATGCATCTTCTTCCACTGTAACCACATGTACGCTTTTCGGGCGAGCGACTCACTCTGCTGCACATGCCGCTGAAAAATTTGCGATTCAACGTTGTGCTGAAACAGCATTTTTGGCAGAGCATCGATACCAAGACAATTTCGCGCCATTTGCACAAAATCACAGATCAATAGATCGTATTCTCGTTCGCGCACTAAGTCCAACACCTTGCGTCTAAGTTGCCGGTCATAATCTTTGTTGACATTGAATGGAAAACGCGAAAAGAGATTTGCCGCAAGTTGACCGTAAAACAGGGGACTGCTTCGCGGAGTTTCCAGCCAAGGAACATTCACAAGTTCCAGGCCAAGTGATTGCATCTCACCAAGATACGCTTGCTCACACGGCAGCAAGTTACTCACGTAGGTAATATCGTGCCACTGCGCTAGGTGCCGAAGGACATTCAGCGTGCGGATTTTCCCACCGGTGTCCGTCGGAAACAACAAACGCTTTTGCAGAAACAGTATTTTCTTACGATCCACTTCCATTGTCGATTCAGCCGATCAGGATATCCAATGCTTCGGAAATTTTTTGATAGGTCGCCTGAAAATTCTCGGTGCTTGAACCATAAGGATCAGCGATCTCGGTCTCAACTGATTCGAACACTCCTCCTAAAAGAAATGTCTTGCGTTTTGCACGCGGGTAACGAGAAACAATCTCTTCCCAGTTTTGTTCGTCGAATACGAGTATGGTATCTGCCCGATCAATCGACTCGTCGGAAATAGTTGTAGAACGGTGCTCCTGCAGATCAACCTCGAATTCGACAGAGGCTGCTTGGGCGGCCTCTGGCGAAGCACGATTGATCTTAGGAAAATAACCAGACGACCGAACCGTCTGATGCATTGGTAATTTCGTTCTTGCGTAGTGCTCCGCAAAGGGACTGCGGCAAATGTTTCCTTTGCAGACAAAAAGCACTTCCTGTGCTGATGCGAAACACCGCACCAAGCGGCGTTTAGTGCGGGCGCGACTTGAAGCGTTTGCTCCAAGGGAGCGGCGCAACTTGCTTCGGATTCTTCGAGGAATCGCGATCAACGCATCAATGAGTTCTCGCTTGGCCGGCCCGGTATCACCCCAGTGAAACGTGTCTGACGATTCACGAAACGTAAGCGGATATCGCAGTTCAGCGAGGCAACTGACAAGGCACCGCGTGTGCTTCGACAAGGAGAATCGGTTTGCGGTGACCGTCTGACGCAGCCACTTCGTATCCAACATCCAATTTCGGCACGTGTAGTTGGTGCGATAATTGCCAGGAAACTCAGTACGCCCCGAGCACCACATATCGAATAGATAGGCTGGAAAATCAGCACCACAGGCAACCGCTAAGGGCAGGGACCCCCAAAATCTCGAGTTCAATTCGATGAAAATCCAATCGGCAGTCCGCGTGTTGTAGCGATATTCCGCCATCCCAATTCCGGTGTAACCCAGATCACCGATCAATGCCGCAGTCGCTTGCCTCAAATTCGGGTCGAGTTGACAACTCTTTCGGTAAGAACTGCCACCACCACATGGAGGCTCGTGCAGGCGCTGGTGCTGAAAGGCCACAAGCAATTCGCCATCTTTTGCCAGAAATTCTACCCCAACTCCAACACCCTCAAAATACTCCTGCACAGCCACCGGAGTCCTGGGCAGCATTTCCTCGATACACGCCAACGCAGTTGCGCGGTCGGCCTGAATGGATACATGATTCTTTTGTGCCAAATTGTTGGCAACGTAAGACTTTGTCGGCTTGATGACATACGGTGGCGAGAGCGTGTCGATCAAATCGAAGTTGCTAGACGATTCGATCACGACTTCTCTTGCCAGCTGAAGGCCAGCCTTGACGGCGACTTGGCTCATCGCTGCTTTGTCCATCACCGTGTCAAAAATCGCACCGTCGACCAAATAGATTGGATAATCTTCGAACTTGTCTCGGCATTGATGCAGCGGCAGTATGCTCGGATCATTGCATGGCACGATCAGATCAAATTGCTCGTGGTCCAACAGACAACTCAACTCCGTATCCCAGCCGGCCGAAGGTGGACGCGACAATCGGTGCGAAGCGTGAACATATTTGGAGTGAATCGCCACGCTGTCGCGAGCAAACCAGGCAACGTGAACTTCCTTGCCGCTTTTGCCGAGCGACCGAACAACGGTCAGAAAACTACGAGTGTCCGACCCGAGGACTAGCACTTTGTCCTTGCGATGAATCGCGGCAAATCTTTGCTGGCCTGAGTTGCCCGAAGGGTATTTAGCGTCAGTTGCCAACGACAAGAACTCCGCATCGCACAGTTTGACAGTCTTCGCTAAACGAGACTCGCGTTCCCATTATTCACCCGACGAATTGGAAGTAGCGACTTTGCAGGACGGTGCAGCCAGGTCCCGGCGAAGATCAAGCAGATGATTCTGTAGCGGCAGTGGGATGTCAACCTCGTTGGCAACATCCGTCCCCAGGATGACATATTCAGCATGTGCGAAAAACGCTTGCTCGTCAGCAACCAGCAAGGCCGCCAAGTGTGGAAGGTGTGTATCAACAAAGGCCAAATTTGTCCCTATCAACTTCGCAACGCGAACGCCCGGGTCAAAAATCCTCAAGTCATAACCTTGACCCAATAAGGTCTCCGCGAGCGTGACCAATGGACTTTCTCTTAGGTCATCTGTACCAGCTTTGAAACTCAGCCCGACCAAACCAATCCGACGCGCAGGTTGCTCCTTAATGATCTGCAAGCCACGCTGGATTTGCGATTGATTGGAAGGAATCAACGATGTCAATAGCTGAGTCTCAATCGCTTGAGCCTGTGCATGTCGATTCAGTGCGCGGACATCCTTGGGTAAACAAGAACCACCGAACGCAAACCCCGGACGCATGTAAGCAGCCGAGATATTTAACTGTTTATCCTTGCACGCGATCTTCATCACTTCCTGGCCATCTGCACCGAAGGATTTCGCCAGGGCTCCGACTTCGTTGGCGAAGGTAACCTTCGCTGCATGAAAAGCATTGCAAACGTACTTGACCATTGCAGCAGTACGAGTGTCCGTGACAACCCGTTCACCTGGCAGGTTGCTGTACAGATTGAGCACGGCATCCGCATCAGCTTCTTGGTTCGCTCCTACGACCACAAAAGGTGGTGTGTCATAATCTTTGATTGCCGTCGTTTCTCGCAGGAATTCGGGATTATTACAAACACGAACCTGCCCACCAACATCGCATCCCGTTGCCTGTAGGCAAGGCAACAGTTCATCTTCCAGAATCCCCGGCAACAGAGTGGAACGAAGAACGATCGTGTAGGGTCGCGAATCTTGCGATGCAAGGGTCTCGCCGATGGAAGTTAGAACCGCTCGAACTGCTGTGAGCGACACATCACCATCGCGTTGCGAGGGCGTTCCCACCGCGATCATCGCGATGTCGGTCTCGCTAACGGCGGCTGCAACATCGGTAATCGCACGCAATTGACCGCTTTGGACTTGCTGCTGTAGCAACTGCTCTAGACCAGGTTCAAAAATCGGGGAACGGCCGGCACAAATCGACGCGACTTTATCGGCGTCAATATCCACCCCAATGACACGGTGGCCATCGCGGCTCAAGCAAGCAGCACTTACACAGCCGACGTATCCCATTCCAAAAACTGCTACTCGACTCAAGGTCAAATCTCCTCAAGATACTGATTATATCGAAAGTGGGGATTCTTCTAGCCCACCCTCTACGTGCTCCAGCAATCATCGCGTCAATACATCGTATGCTCGCCGCAGACGAACCAAAGCGACATCCACAAAAATTGACCTTTCCAAAGATCAGCACGCACCGATATTCCCTAAAAGTCCTCCTATAGGATCTCTCCCCGATATCGCGTGGAAGCATAATTCCAATCGCGAACCGGATCATTTACGAATCAGAGCCTAATTCAGCAGGCCCAGGAACTGATTGACTCAGTTCATAGATTCACTAATCGCCTGAATCCTTGAAAACCCAAGATCACTCAAATGCCGAATATCATTTCTCTACACTAAACTCTTCCAGAGCCTCGTAGTAGATTTCCCAACGATAAGGATCCTTTCATCAGCGTGCGGCGACTTTACGACTTGCATAACACTTCATCGATTTTATTTCATTAATCAAAGACATGACCAGCCGGTACTATCAAGCCTCCCAACCAAAGCACCACCTTCACCTTGCAGCTTCATTGGATGCCGCGAAAAAGCACACAAGGTCCATCTATATCTATCCAAGTAGCCTAAACCTTCACCAGGAAGGTCAGTCAATTGCTATCATCCAAAAGCAAACGAAGCATTTAAACCATCTCGCCTCTTGCTGAGCACCGATTTGTACACAACCCCTTGATACGACCAACACCACTCACATGAACTTGCCCGATACCATCTATCGCTTATCTCCAGTGTGGCTGCAGAACACACTCGTTTCGCTCTACGGATGGAAACAGTACAGAAGACGCTACACCGGAAACTTCAGCAGCATCCTTGAAGCCATTGAGGAAGCAAACGCATTCAAAAGTAAAGACATTCAAGAATTGCAAGCAAATAAACTGCAAAACATTATCCAACACGCAGCTGAAAACACCCCATTCTATTCGAATCTATTCGCGGAACACGGTATCTCAGCAACCGAAATCAAGACACCTGACGACCTCCAACGCATTCCAGTTCTGCAAAAACAACTGGTGCGTGAGAACCCTGACCTCTTTCGGGCAAGAGGAAGCCAGCGGTATTTAACGCAGAATACCAGCGGAAGCACTGGCACTCCACTTTCGCTTGAAGTAGACGAGAAGACGTACAAAACGGCGATGGCTCTAGTAGTGAATCACGAGCAGTCACACGGGGTTAATTTTGGGGAAAGACGTGCAACCCTTGCGGGGAGGATGCTGAAGCCAATCGATGACAACAAACCTCCATTTTCAAGGTTCAATAAAGCAGAGAATCAGCTTCTCGTGTCATCGTATCACATCAATGAAAATAACTTCCGCAGTTATGAAAGTGAACTCAATGCTTTCCAGCCACGCCTTTTAATTGGCTACCCCTCGGCAATTTACGATCTGGCGAGCGAGTATCAAGCACAAAAAACGACACCAGGGTTCAATCCAGCAATCATCGTCACAAACTCTGAAACATTAACCGAACGACAACGAGAGACCATCGAGTCTGTTTTCAAGTGCAGGGTATTTGACTACTACGGAACGGCCGAGTACCTCGTATTTGCCAGCCAATGCATTCATCACGGTTACCATATCGATCCAACACTGGGAATTCTGGAGATCACGACCTCCAGTGGAACTCCTGTGGTAGATCGTCCCGGTAATGTCGTTGCGACCACATTATGCAACTATGCGATGCCTTTGATCCGGTATCAGATTGGAGACCGTGCAACACTTTCAAGCACCCCATGCGACTGTGGTAATACACACCCACACCTCAGTTCGATCGAAGGAAGAATCGATGACGTCATCCTCACGAAGGACGACAAACGCATCGGGCGTATCGATCACATTTTCAAAGGCTTATCTGGCATTAGAGAAGCGCAAGTAATTCAGGAAAGTCTCGAACGGTGCCAAATTAGCGTTGTTGCTGCGGGCAAGCAGGAATGCGTGGATGTCGATGCCTTAATAAAAAACATGAAAGCCCGTGTTGGGTCCAATATGCATGTAAAAGTTGTTTTCACCGAATCGATCCCAAAAGCAGCAAACGGGAAATTCAAGTCAGTTATTAACCAAATGTAAGCTGAGATCACTGACTAACCCCCCAGTCTTTACACTAGTTTGAGTGCGCGAATTAGGGTTAGTGTTACGGCGGTGTTCTGGAGGCTGGGCCGCAGCCGAAGCCGGAAGAACGCAGTTGGCCGCAAAAGCAGCAGGGGTTGGATAATCCAATGAACTGTGGATGCGATGATGGTTGCAGTCGAGTCGCCAACGGTCAATTACCTAGCAAGTTTCCTCGATGCCCAGGAAGATCTCACGGTTTAATAGCTCATCGCGAAACGTACCGTTAAACGATTCAACGTAGCCATTCTCCCAAGGGCTGCCCTTGGCGATGAACAGCGTTTTGACATCAGCTTCTTTCAGCCAACGGCAAACTACCTTCGATACGAACTCAGGTCCGTTGTCGCTGCGAATGTGTTCGGGCGTGCCGCGTACAGCGAATAGGTACTGCAACATACCTACGACGTCATGAGCAGTAAATGAACGCCCTACTTCGATCGCCAGACATTCTCGCGTGTGCTCGTCGATCACCACCAGCAAGCGAAGTTGGCGACCGTCCTTGGTCCGATCCATCACAAAGTGATACGACTATACATGATTCTTGTAGCGGGCACGGTGATGCACGCAACCATTCTCACTCCCGCCAGGGAATCGTCGCTTACGAGGCTGTTTTTACGGGACTTGCACATGTTCTCGTTTCCAAAGCCGATGGACATACTTCTCATTCACCGCCTAACCTCGCTACATCAACAAACCGATAAACGCATCCCGATCCGAAACGTGGGCGTTGACGAGCCAGTAAACGCATCTCGCACAGTAGACGCATCTCGCACAGTAGACGCGGTTCATCGTCCACCCGACGCGACTGGTATCGTTGGGTGTTGCGTGGTTGCCCCAGAACGCGGCACGCACGAAGTTCCGAGATCCGTTCTCGTCCCAAACGGTTACGTACGGCGGATACCGTGCTTCGGCAACGTCCAGGGCTTACCAGTTTCCCTTGGCAGCCTTATTGAGGATCTCCATATCGAGGGCTTGCTCGGCGACCATCTTCTTCAGCCGTGCGTTCTCTTTCTCCAAAGCTTTCAGTTGCTTGACCATCTTTGGTTTCATACCACCGTACTTCTGACGCCAGCGGCAAGAAGTCTGCTCGGTAACTTCTAGCAACTTGCAAATTTCGGGCACCTTCCTCCCCTTACCAAGTTCCACATCGGATTTGCGAAGTTTGGCAACGACTTGATCCACTGCTTGACATTTCTCTGGCATTCTGAAAGTTTTCTCTGGGCAGCATGCCCGATGCCCGAGCAAGATTCTCTCACTCACAATGGTGCAATTCTATGGGGGGAGGTCAGTCACGCTGTAGGTGCCAAACCAAACCAGCATGCGGTTTGATACGCAGATTGTTCAGCCATGCAAACACCCCGGGTCGGGCAATGTGAAAGACCTGGCAAGGATGTACGTGGCTGGCGTGTCCGCAGGTTAGATCAAAGATATCACTACGGCATGATGGGGCACGACCGTTAGCTCCAGCAATGCCAGCGAAAGTAGCAGACATACATCGCGAGATTCTTGGAGTGGCCGAAGTACTGAGGGAGAATCCGAAAGTTGGCATTCTTTCCTGCAATACTTGAAGGAAAGAGGTCTACATGCGGCTTGGCGAATCACCAGTGACAAGAGCATTCGCTTTGCCGAAGCAATGAGAGAGCGATTTCCAAGGACGGCCTGGCAACGCTACACAGTTCACTTCTGTCACCATGACCTGAAGGATGCGCACGGAGCAAGTCCTGACAGGTCGCCCCGCTGCTGAAGGCGGGCCATGCTTCAGAGGCCCACAAACAGGCGACCACGATCGGCGCGAAATTGCTTGCCGCATGCCTGCCCACCGCGACCAAATGCTTTACTACAAGCGTTTTATTTAAAGCTTGCGTTATTGATCAGCGTCTATTTCAAGCACTCAAGCAAGGTGGCCTTGACGTCCAGCCAGCGATGAATCCGTTTTTCTCTGGCTTGGTGGGCATCTCGTCGGAGTCCATCGATCTCTTGCCTGACGCAATGGACTGCGTTGATAATTGATTCTGATCGATTATCAACATGCAGAGCACCTTGATCAAACGATTCGCGCAGAATCGGCCAATCTGAAACTATTACAGGCTTACCGAGATAAATTGCTTCCCACGCGCCGCGAAGCATCGTGTGATCCTGCGTCGTGAGCGTTAACACCACATCTGCATTGGACAGCAAACTGCCATACTGACCATCAGAAAGAAATCCCGTTAACGTGACGTTGCTCGGCTTTCGGTCGATCATTTCTTTCGAGAGATGCTTCGGATTACCCGTAAAGAAAAAACAAACATCGGGCAGCTGTTTCGCTGCGTCAAACATGGCCTCAATGGGTTCGTCGTAATTGAACGAACATACTGCCGCAACGTTGAACGACTCGGGCAGCAAGAATTCTTCCAAGGTTTCGTAGATCACCGGAACATCTCGTACGATCACTGCTCGCCCACCGTGCTGTTCAACTAATTCTTTGAGGTGATCGCATGTGACAATATTGGCAGCGGCTTGACGACCCAGGAAGTGTTGAAGCCACTGGAAATGCCGAAAGCGTCGATTCTGGTAGGCCCCCGTATGGCAATCCATCACGAAGGGAACCCTAAACACCCATTTCCAAAGCAGCGCTGGCAACGCAGCGAACATCGGAGGCGACATAACGAACACGGCATCGGGCCGGTGCCGTAGTAACTGCCAAAACGTCATTATCGTCTGGCCCAAGTACTTGAAAAGAATCGTAAGCGGGTGACTTCCTAGCCACGGGATGTAAATCATTTCTGAGGTCCCCCCTAGCTCACGCGCCGTTTGATCGCTGCGACTGCATGATTCTGCCCATGAAATGTAAAGTATCCTGGGCGATTGACTCTCCTGAGTTTTCGCTGTCGAGTGTGCAGATTTGTCAACCAATGTTTCGCTCGATGAAGACATAAGCGTTCCTTATTCAACCGTCGTGCTGAATTGAAGATGAGGAGAATCACCAGTTGAGTTCAAGAATCTTCTCCGATAATGCTCCAAACAATTCTCAGCAGTCGCCCGCCACGATCGCTTTTCCATATCACTCCGAATCAGGCCGCAATTCCATTGACTACCAAGCGCGTCTAGAAGTGTCTTCGCAATGCTGCTGGGGTTCCGTTCAGGAACCAACCGACCGCAATGAGGCGGAGCAACTTCGTCTGCGGCACCCCCTGCTTTCGTGGCAACCGCTGGGACACCGCAAGCGAGCGCCTCTAGCAAGACATTGGGCGACCCCTCGCGAGATGACGCCAGAACATATAGGTTTGCGGCGTTGTACCACAGCGGCAATTCATTATGGTCCTGGGGACCTGCCAGGATAACATGGTCTTGGAGTGCGTGTTGCTCGATGCACGCCTCAATCTCACGTGTAAAATCGCGCCCGTGCCTTCCTCGACCGCCAACACAGACGTATAGCAGATCTGGATACTTCTCTAGAACCTTTGGCAAGGCCTTAATAACTAGGTGGAATCCTTTGAGCTCTAGACGATCACCAACAGTCAGTAAAATCGGTTGGTCAGCAGGTAGATTCAGCTTTTGGCGACAAATATCGCGATTCATTGGTGAGAATTTGTGCGTATCCACTCCATTGGGAATCGTTGCAACCTTTGCCGCAGGAGCACCATATCGGACCATTTCATCACAAATCTCTCGACTGACCCCAATCAACGCATCCGCTTTTTCAAGGGCCCAGCGTATCTTGGGCCCCTTGAGCGGCAGAGATGGAAAACGCGTCATATCTTCGCCTCTGCCGGTCATGCAAACCGGGACATTGAATCGTCGGCCAAGACAAGCTGCGGCGACACCCGTTGGATAAACCCAGTGTGAGTCAATCATTTGAAATGGAAAGTCGCATTGAATTCGAAGCAAGGCCGTAACCAATGGACGGAACATCAATTGCGGATGGATATAGCCACCAATCTTCGGTGGCAACGGATAACGAGGTCGATCCACACGCAACCCATCGAAGACTTCAGTACTAGGGAGCTTTCGATAATGATCAAATTTAGGGACACCACCAATCGGTGGCACCCAGGGCGTCGGCGAAACGACCCGAACGTCAACACCAGGCAACTGTGCAAGCGCCTTAACTCGCTGAAAGACGAATATCCCTCGGCTCGGATCCGCAGATGACGGAAAAGCGGCGCTTAAAACAAGAATCTTCAGGATATCAGCCCATCAAAGAGGATCGATCAACCAACCAGCGAACGGGGTTATCTGCTGCGATCGAAAGAGCTTTCAGCTCCACCGCTTGATCACCTCCGCCACTGAAACTCAATCGCGTGTCGTTCACTTCAACAGCGACAGTGGCTGGCGATCCTCCAATACTGGTTAGAACTATTAGCTGTTCGGCCGATGGTCCACACACACTCAGTCGGCGGCTTGGTATTAAATGGCCATAGCCAGGGCTTGTCCATCCTGCTGTTCCACCTGGATCGCATACCGTCATCGTTGCCCCGGATAGCTCATGCGAAGCAACCATTTGAAGACCAACACCACCGCGTCCCATTGCATGGACTCCAGTCTTCGAGGCATGCATCTTCATCTCAAGTTCGTCCGGGAATTGCCAGTACCAAGTGGAGGCGGAAGCTTGGCTGCAGTCGATGTAATCAGCAATCCATAAGCCTCTGTTTGGTATGGCAAACAAGGACCGGATTACGCGGCAGTGAGGCCAACGAACTGTCCCTGTAGCGGCCCAGTAATTGCTGCCAGTCGAAGCATCGAGAGTTGGACGAGCGACTTCGTGCGACCACGCCAGTGTGCCAACATCCTTCACGAAGGGGGCGTCTTCGATGGAAATCGTGTTGTGGGCGGCCGATGACCTGAAGTACTTCGCTCGCGTTTCATTCCCGGCGTAGTTGGGCATACCACTGTCGATCAACACTGGCTGACCACGTAAATGATAAATCACCTGCAGAGTATCAGAATGCCCATGAGCGACAGACGCGATATCATCGGGGTGCAGACCATCCGCAACAGACCCCGCATCAAATAATAAAAAATCAGAGCCGTCGGTCGCAGTGAAATACCCGGACGAACTAAGCAATTGAGGAGTTGGGGCTACGCGATCAAGTTTGTTGCCCACGCCAATCGCCTTGCAACCGAACAGCCAATACGCTTCGTCGATTTGCCCTTCCTTGGAATCTGTACAAACAAGAGAGTTTTCATTCAAAGCAAGCGCCGCGGCAAGATGAAGTGAAGAAAAGTCCCAGTATTCATCACCAAGTACGGGAATTGAAATCGCGGAATCAACGTCTCCGAGCACTGGCCATAACCCATCAGGTTGCTGGAATTGCTTTCCCGTCATGAACGCGTCGCGAATAGCAGCATCAAGCTCAAGTTTCGAGTCTTGGTGCATCTTGTCTGCCAGTTTTGCGAGCAGCAGAAACCCCAGAGTGAAGTAGTGATAGCCCATCGCCTGCTCAACACAAAATCCGTCCTCATAAAACTGCCGAGGACCATATTGATTGAGCACCTTCGCCGCCTTATCCCGCCAACGTCGGGTCGATGGGCAATCCTCTAGAACGGTTGCCAGAATAAAAAGTCCGGCCGCTTCACCAATGATATGGTTGTAGGGACTGGAGTAGTAGGAAAAATGATGCTCTAGGTAATAAGCATGCTGCGCAAGCGACTGAACAATTTTTTCCTGGTCACCAGGCTTCCACCCCCGAAACTCATTGAGATGCGCTAACACCCAAACCCAGGAAATCCCGCGCACACCAACTTCCAGACCGCTTGTCCAATGAATTCCTTTGCAAAATGGGTTACCATCGATCCAGGATAAAATCATATCACGAGCGAATTCGGCATTGATGGGATTCCCGGTCAGCTGCCACGCACGAGCCATCTCGACAACGTATTGCTGACGCCCTAATTCCCAGACATATTTAAAATCAACATGGTCAGGAATTTTGTTGTAGGAGACAGTCGAGAAGAATCCATCCTCCCAACGAAACCCTGAAATAGGGTCCGCATGCCAGTCGACGTGAGGCGATACGGGAATCGCTTTGCCCAAAAACTCAAACTTTCCATCGAGAAGCTGTTTTCCCACATCGTCCGAAAATGCCCGAGCCTCCAAGAATGCCTGCGGAGACTCCCTGCCTACCTGTTCTAGTTCCGCGTGCGATGCCCCTGGGACGAGCTCTAAGCAGCGGTCGAACACCCGGGAACAACCGAGATCCATTTGGCTACAAATTTTTTCTGGATGTTCGGTCATCCATTTCAATCGAATGATATCTGCCTCTACCAACAGGCGTCCCGCAACCTCGCGAGGCCCCATGCGGATCAATTTTCGTACAGTAGCTAAGGCCATGGTTCAAACGAGCGAATGAATTAATCGGAAGTGACAGCTTTGCTGCTCAACCGCGATCAAGTCACCGAGTCCTATTAGAGAGTTTCTACTTTGCATACAGACACTTTGCCTTCCGAATCCCTTCAACACATTGTTTCGTCATGTTGTGGTCGTGTCGCTGCTCATCTTCTTCTAGGTCCTGCTTCCGTCGGACCTCAAGATACTTCTTATGCTTCGCAAAGCTGTCGTAGTTTTCGCCGCAGTATGGTACGAACCCAACGGTCATGCCAAGCTTGCTTAATATTCCGCGCGGGTCGACGGACATAGGTATGCAGGCGGCAGATATGATGTTTGATCATCAGCAAGCGATAGGCAGGCGACTGAACGGCATTTGGCATTCCAATCCCTCTCAGAACGGCATTTCGAATCGATGTGACGGGAAGATTCAGCCAAGGCCGATAGATTCGGTTCATTTCGGCTCGGTGGATCAGGTAGGTAGCATCCGCCAAGGGGTGCCCGCCAGATACCATCGCGAAGTCAATGGGCGTAAGCCTGTGACCATCCCATAGAAGGTTTCCTGGCGAAAAGTCAGAATGCACCCATACAGAACAAAATTCACCGCTGGGAACTTCGTTTTGCAGACGTTCAATCGTCCGTAAGGTGGACTCTCGTATAGCCTTATTTGGCCAACCATACCCCAGTTCAAGAAGCGATTTTAATCTTAGATCGCAGTAATCTCGCATTTGAGCCGGATCGCGGATCGTCTCGAAACTTGCTGGGTCGCGCGACATTGGCAGTAACTGAAACTGCCTCAACCAGCGGCCTGCTAAGAACCATGGCTGTAGCTTCTTGCGTTCTGCCCCTCCATGAATGATCTGCTCGTCCAGCGTACGGCCTGGTACTTCGTGTGTCGCAATCGTCCCGGACGAAGGATCTGCGCTGGCGACCCGCACAACCCCCAAGCGATCGCCAAATAACTCGCTGAGCTCAATTTGACGCAGCAGCGACGCCTCGTCTTCAGCACGCCGCCGGATGACATCCAGATCCGTGTCCCAGTCATTCGTCACATAACATTTTTCATAAATCGCTTGCCCATTCGTAACGACCCGCCTGAGTTGGCTGCTAAGGCGTTGCTCAACTTTATCAAGCATTCAAAATTCCGAATTCAGATCTAACTGACATGACGAAAAAAACGATTTTCCGATACCGTCATAAAGGTTAAAACGTTGAGCCCCCGTACGGCAACTGAATGCTCAACAATACGTTTTTAGAATTGCAAATTCACCGGCAGCCCGAGCGAAAATCCTTTCTGGATCGCAGACTCTAGGCAAGGCATAAAAATAGCAGTTATCGAATTTTTCATGTCCAATTTCGACGAACGAAAAGTCGTTCGCCAACGAGCTCACAAATCCCCACAGTGCGAATTATCGTCGGGCGAACCGGAACCGTTTCAATCCGCAACTCTTTGATCCTACGCTGCGGTTCACCGTGCCACTATCAATTATAGTATCGGTTATTGAAACATTCACCTTTTGTAGCCAAGGACGCCTGCAGGCAAACGACGTACGAAGAACCGTTTCAGCATCACCTTCGTTTCATTGTTGCCAATCTTCAACCGGTCCCACACTTCTGACGAAAAATCGACCACGCGATGAGCAAAGCTTAGCCGCCGGACTTGAAGTTAGTGCGCCATAGGATTGCATTCAACTTCCCGCGGGATATCGCAGTGAAACCACAACGCAGACCATATTTCAATCAGCGACAAGGGCGTCACCCTCTGGAGAACCAATCGACGGCGTGAGTCCATCGCCAACGGGTTGCTAACGCTACCTAATAACTTGTTTCATGGAAACACGCGATTGTCACCTTCGCAAAATCCGTTGGTTTGATTTTTTTAAATCGGCAACTGCGTATTAAATGCCGCCCGGTGATACTACCCAACCAAAACTCAAACTTCCTCTCTGACGAAAAACTTGTTCATCCCGAGCCAAGAATCGGGCAAGGACTACTTTTACCAAAACAGATTCCCTGGTCCGAATGCACCGTTGAATTCAACTGCGTGAGGGTCGCTGCCTCAAATCCGGCTAGACTCCATTTGCAATGCTTATCCTGCATTTTTCTCATTAGCCTATAAAATGCGTGTTCAATCCCTTGATTTTCTGGTTTGAGAATCGCCGACTAAATTCGCATACAACGCTTGGCAATTAGCCAGGAGCTGTTCCTCGCTAAAGAATCTTTGGTGCCGCGACATTGACTGCAAACCCAACCGTTTTCTGAACAAAAAATCTGAAGAAAACTTCTGGAAAGCCTCTGCCAATGCTTGTGTATCATTGGCAGGTACGCAGATCCCCGCCATATCCGATTCAGTATCCCCGAGAACGAAAGCGGAATCCCCAACATCGGTTGCAATAATTGGTAAGCCTGCGGCCATCGCCTCGATAAGCGATTGACTCATGCCCTCACTGCGACTGGAATTGAAATAGACATCCATGGCTGCCAGCCAAGGATGGACATCGTCTTGGTGCCCCGCAAAATGAACTCTTTCGAGGACGCCCAGTTCACTGGCGAGTTGCGTCAGTCCATCTCGCTCGGCCCCATCCCCGACGAGCAAAATGTGTGCGGCTGCTTCGCCTGAATAGGCCGCAGCAAAGGCGGCTAGAGCCAGATCAAACCCTTTAACTCCAGCCAAACGCCCAACGCTTCCAAACAAAACATCTTGGCCGCGGAGGCCCAACAGGCTCCGTACTTTATCACGCACCTCAGCACGTGTATGAAGAGACAATTCCGCGACGCCGTTGGGAATTATTGCAATATTTCCCACAGGATATCCGCAACGCTGATGAACGCGGCTAGCAACGGTACGTGAATTACTAACCACTTGATCGACCTGCCGCAAGGCAAGCGACATGGCACGAGCGCGAAGCCAGTGCCGGAATCCACCTGGCTCGACCGACCCAAGTACGGTTCCACGTTCAGCATGGACATGAAGTGGACATCGCGAAAATTTCTTTGCAAGAACGGTTTCAACCAATGTCCCCCAATTGTGCGACTGAACGATGTCAGTGCCCAATTCTCGTAACGCGTGCGCCATTCGCCGAATAGCAGCAAGATCATTCCCCGCATTTTTTCTTATTTCGATGACCGTCACTTCTTGCGTTAGCCAGTTCGCCGCCGGACCAGAGCCATCGAGACAGATAATGGCCGGACAAAACCTTTCTCTATCAAGCCCGTTAACGATACGCGTGACCGACCTCTCTATACCGCCGGGTTGCAGCGAATGCACCACGAATGTGATTTTGATCATCGCGACTTTACACTTCTCACAATGTCGTAAACGAGCTCATGCTCGCTCATCGTTTTTTCATACGATGCCGGAGAGCTTGACTTGGCAACGCTCGTCGAATTTCGCCGGGCCCGCACTCCCGAGCCGCTGCATCCTTCACGCTCAGTGGCTCCAAACCATGCGAAGAAAACTGAAGTCAATCTGCTCGCGAGCCATTGAATTTGCGCATGGTCCAAGCAAGTGATAAACACTTCACTTTTTCAATTTCCAGCAGCAGCGAAGGCTCTTCCTGCGAGTGCCACTGGATGGTGCCAGAGTCTATATTCCGTGCAGATTTCATAATATTTTGCCCGCGAAGCGTTTGGCTGTCGGCGGTAATCCGCCTGAGCTTACTACGAGCGTCTTGCTCGAATCTAACCGGTAGTTAACGGTCCACATCCTCAATGACTGCCCCCGAAGACGACTGCTCAAACCTCTTGAATCGTACTCTAGGGTGCTCGACTCAGTTTATGAATTGCCAGAAATGCGGGACCGATCGCTGCAAGCAGGAATCGCAACTTGCGCATTCACTGTGGAACTGGCTTGACCGACCGTTTACACGCAAAGTCAATAGCGTTTTTAAACGCTGAATCGAACAAAACCATCTGACTGCGGCCGTTGTAAGTTTCTTCAGCTGTTCCTGCACTAGCCGTTAATTGCTCTGATCGGTGCTGCTGTGTCAAATCCAGCAAGTGAGATTTGAGTTGCTCCATATCCCGGGGATCGACGCACGGCCCTAGCTTTTCGTGCTGCACAAGATCAGCAGTTGCACCTGCACCGGATAGGGTTAGTATCGGCCTACCAATCGCGATGTACTCGAAGACCTTTCCCGGAACACAAAGCGGAGCATCTGTCTGAACAAGCAGCAGGACATCTGCATTTCTTAACTCTTCCACGCACTCTTCATGTGGCACTGAAGGCAGTACACTGACGATTTCTTCGATGCCATTTGCTTTGACCAAATCAGACTCATGAATTCGGTTGGCGCGGCGTGCACCAATCAGATCGATCCGAAGATCAGATGCCGATATTTGCTTATCGCGAATTAATTCGCCTACCGCCATGATCAGAGAATCAACGTTTCGTTTGCCGTAAAACGCGCCCGCGTGTACCAATTTCATGGGCCGCTTTTGATCCGACGAGACTGCCTGAGCGGAATCTTCGTTATTCGATTCAGCAAAGTCCGCCGGATCATATCCGTTCGGTATTACGCAAATTTTTCCAGGCCTCAGGTCCGGATATCGATCAACCACGGATTCAAATGCACGACCGGTGTTCACGACGACTACGTCCGCCGATTCGATGACGCGTTTTTCCAAAAGCTGGTGTCTCCGACCAACCCAGGTATCACCTTGCCGCTGCGGACGAAAGTTATTGCCCAACCATGGGTCACGAAAGTCAGCGACCCATGCGGTTCCAGTTGCTTGCGACAATCGATGTGCCACGAGGTGGTTTGTCCATGGCGGGCCGGAACTATAGATCAAATCGATAGGATGACGATTCAGTATCTGTTTACCCTCTCGAACCGCAAACGGAAGCCAACCAATCCAGCGATCGGGAGTCATCAGTGGAACCGTGATTCCGTCTTTCATCCGTTGTACTAGGCTTTGTTGGCGTTTGCGACTCCTTCGCGAGGCTCTGTCTTCTGATGAAGCTTCCCCTACGATTTGAGTCGGAGCAAACTGTCGTGGTTTCTGCACACCGCCACGGAACCAATCTCTCGCACCGTTGATCCACTCCAAAGGGTGCTTCGCCATCGTCCTGTGAATACAAACATTGGACGGGACGCTCTTCAGCAACTCCTGCGACTTGCTTGTCCCGGCGAGATATGCGTTTTCATCAATGGTTAGCACATGAATCGACCATTCATATTCAGGAAGATAACGTGTCAATCGCAGAGTGCGGAACACGCCTGCCGAACGCATGGGTGGAAATTGGGACGCCACAATTAAACAGGAAGGCATCTAGATTCAACTTTAATGAGACGAGGTAGAGGGCAGGCCGCCGTAGGAAAGGGGTTCCCCAGCTGCAGGCGTGCTGGCTTCATTGTCGTTGTTTTCAGATTCATAAATCAGAGCAGAGCAAACCGCCAATGCAATTAGCCAGAACCCCCATTCGGCATCAAAAACGCTCGTAAACATCGCCGTGCCAAGAAACGCGGCTAACCCAGTCAAAATCCCTAATTGCGTCACGAACAAGAACTTACTGCTCTTTAGCATTTTCTGGCGTCTCGCGTCATACGCCATCCGGATCGCGCAAAAGAACCAAAGCAGTCGCAAAAACAGTCCCTGTATCCCCCAACTGGTCGCCTCCTGAAGGAAACCATTATGGAGAGAACGTGCTTGCTGGTCGGGATTACTTGAATCTAGGTACTTGTGGCCATGAGTCTTTTTGAATGCGTTCCCCCCCGCGCCAAGTGGATAATCCTGGAGCATTTCAATGCCGCACATCCAAAAATCGATTCGCGACTGAGCCGAATGATCCCGTTCCTCGCTGTCCGCAAACGTTGTCAGAAATCGATCAATGATTCGGGTATCCCCCACAAGCAGGAATAAGACGACTAGACCAGCCGCAAGGTATCGGTAAGCGGTTCCGCGCAACCCTTTCGGCGCGCAAAGGATAAATACGAACACTGAAATTATCGCAGCGAGGAATGCGCCTCGACTGTTGCACAGCAGCACAACGTCAAGGATAAGTGGGGCTGCAATAATCGCCACGAGCTTATGTCGAATTCGACCGGCCAACAAAAGAGGTGTCACAAGAGGCAAGATGCTAACCAACAAAGATGCGAAATGATTGGCAGTCGTCGCACCTGGCGCACCGACTCCTTCGAGACGGTTCGCTTGAATTCGTCCCCGTTCGTTGATGTTGCACTCGTATCCGAGATAACCAGCGCCGAGGACAATTGCAAGAATCACAACTTGCAGATCACCGGTGGTGCGAACGACTCGAACAAATAGGTAAGTGAGTAATAAAAACTTCAATTCAGCAATATATGCTTCGTAACTAGCCTCTCCAGCGTTACCGAACACCAGGTGTACGAACGTCATATTGGCGACCATCAAGCAACCAACGTAGAACCACGCTTTATAACGACCAGATAGTGGCGGGCTAGGTACTCTGAAGGAAGTAACCAGCAGCAGCAATGCGCTAAAGAGATTGACTCGGTACTCATCGATCGGATCTCCCCACCACCACAAAGGAGGTGATAGAAAGTACGTCATGATATAGAGTGCGAGCGCGTACACTGGGCGAACGAAGGCCGCTAACGCAAGCCCGGAGCAAAGCAGGCACCAAACAATCAGGGTTATGCTAATCACCAACCATACCCATCGCTGCAAGGGCTTTCGCCAGTCTTTACGATCAACTCTATTCTAAAACGCATTCGATAACTCGGCAAACCCAACGTTTACTTGCGAACACTATCCTGGTTCGTTTTCAGGCAATCTACCGTCTCCGATATTCTACGACAGAGCTTTTTGATCGCGTAAACAAAGCGACACCCATTGAAAAACATTTGATAACGTGTTCGCATATTCACGGCATTGTTACTTTAAAACGCAAATTTGCTGAGCAGTTTAGCGGGCGTCTTCACAAGCGGCCAAGCATCGTTCGATAGAGGCGAGATGCCCACCGTCAGTTTGTCGCGATCGTTCATATGCTACAAATCGCCTGCGACTGTTACATTGCCTGGCATGATCATTGAGATTGCCGCAGCCATCGCCTGCCCTATTCCATCTCTGGGGCCGATGTGAGATTCGTTTCCCAATCAAGGATCGCAAAAACATCATCCCGGCCCCCCATCGTACGAGCAAGGTTCCCAAATTAACGAGTGCACCATGGTGAACTTGAACTGTAAATCACGCCTGTGTCGCTCTCTCGGATAGCCGGCAAACATAGCTTGGTCGCCGGGAAGATCCAACTCACTAAACGATCCGGCGACTGTCACGGCTTGGTAATGCATTCCTGAGGGCGTTGAAACAATCCTTCTGAGCTCTTCTTTTCCCTCGAATCTTTTGTTATTACGGTCTGCTACCATCAGCATGCTTGCATTGCTGTCCGCCGGCATGCGTTTGCTCAATGCCGCGCGATCCCACTTTTTCGGCGGAAAATATTGTTGAACTATTTGCTTGGAACCCGATAGGACCCGCGACAAGTGGAAGACACGTTCGAACACTCTCCGGCACGCTCAACTCCCGTGGCCGACAACGAACCAAGTCTCAAAATTTTTATGCAGTGTTAGTATCATCAATTCTAGGCTGAGTTCAGGAAGGTAATTCGTTACACATCATGTTTGGTAAATGCCAGCCGATTGAGGCAGTGAGCACTCTGACGCAACCATGAAGGTGGGCCATTTCACGCGCCACTGTTTGATTTGCGTCAAAGCGAATTCAACTTGTGTATACCTTTGCTTGATAAAAAACTGGATTACTCTTGGTGTCCTGCTGAATTGCGCAAGACAGACAAGGATTCACAGTCATGACGGGATTCAGGAGCTGACGAAGAGCGGAAGGCGATAGCGGGGGACGCGCACTTCGTGCCTTTGGGTGCCACAAATCCGCGGACCTTCGGGGAAATCATGTTGTAGTTTTGGTCGGCTTTGACGATTCGCTCACACGAACAAGCCAAGTCCGCGTCAAAACTGATTCAGCCGAGCCAGTTATGACGGCTACGAACTGATGCAACATTCCTACAGAAAAGTGACTTTAATCCTCAGATCAACGCGTGCTCGTTGCATCAAATCAAATGTGTGGTTTGCTGTTGCTGGCAACGCGCACCTGTCAAGACTTCTGAAAGCACCGACGACATGGTGTCGAAACGAAAGGCAAGCAGCATTTTTTCCAATCGCGACTGGGTACGCTTTAGCCCGATGTAATGCCGCTTACGGTTCTTCCAACCGATTCCAGTAACCACTGGTTGTTCAGGATCGAATTCCCACGGATGGGTGTAAAACATCGCAGGCCGCCCTTCCCGCCTAACCGCGTTAATCGCTTTGAGTGTCAACTTGAGGGGAAACAGCCGAAAGTATCCTCCACCGATGGGGACATGGGCACGGCCATGACTCCATGCTGACGGCGGAAATTCGAGTATTTTGCTGGCGGCTGTCTCGATCTCGTGAATTTCCTTCGGAGCTTTGGGGCACCCATAGCGATGATGTCCGCTGATCGGAAAGATACTGCTATCCAACCGGAAACCGTGCTCTGCCAAGATATCAAGTGCCCACATCGACTTATCCGTGATGGAAAAGCTAGGTGCTCGGTATGCGGTCACCTCAACTCCACACGCCTCCGCGATCGCAGACTTGCTGCGAATAATATCCTGAGCAAATTCTTCGGGAGTCAGATCGTAAACGAGTTGGTGCCAATAACCGTGGCTCGCTAATTCATGTCCGCCGGCGGCGATTCGACGCACTAATTTAGGGTAACGGTCAGCAACCCAGCCGAGAACGAAGAACGTTCCTCGCACATTCCTTTCCTGAAAAACATTGAGCAACCGATCAGTACTTGCTTCAACGCGACTCTCGTAACGCTCCCATGCACTCCGTGGGATACGGTCGGCAAAACCTGAGACGTGAAAGTAGTCTTCGACGTCGACGGTCAGCGCGTTGGGAATCGAATCAGGTAGAGCCACGTGAAAGTTTCGCCTCGAGGCAGCTTTTATTCGCCAGTGCGCCCGCCGAACTTGGGCGCAGTAAGATCGTCCGTAAGGAGTGTTGCTTAAAAAACCACTAAGCAATCGACAAACAGCCGAAATCCATGGCAAATTCAATACTCAGCAAGGACCCCAAACCGTCAGCAAACAAAACGCGGCACTCAGGTACGCGCACTGATTCTCTGCTAACACCTACCATCGTTACCACCGGCGCGGAACTTCCTATCGAGGCTTCACGGGACCGGAATAGGCAAAACTGGGCTCGCCCTCACACGTGCGCCGGCCATCTGACCTGGGAGGAAGGAGATGAGAGCGGCAAAGCCGCATGACCTTCATCACGGTTTTGCCGCGAACGCCGATCATCCGTAACCCCGTTGCTGCCAAAATTCGCACCTCCAACCAGAGTCCCGCTTCGTCGATGTAACGGAGGTCTAGAATTTGTTTCCTTTCAACGTCAGCAAAACTCTCGTCTGGTGGCAGGTTAATCTGAGCCAAGCCAGTCACACCCGGTTTCACCGCATTACGATCGTAATAGTGAGCGATCTTTCCGGCCAATTCTTCACAAATTTCCGGACGTTCTGGCCGCGGACCGACCAGAGACATCTCACCCTTCGCGACATTCCATAGTTGCGGCAATTCATCTAGATGAGTCTTCCGTAGAATCCGGCCGAACCGAGTAATCCTCGGATCCCGTTGTACACACCAGACCGCTTGGCCCCCCGGTTCTGAATCCACGATCATCGTACGTAGCTTAACGATATCGAACTCTTTGCCATCCAAACCAACTCTTGTTTGACGATAAAACCCCGGACCTCTTGAGGATAGCTTGATCAAGCAACACAAAACAATGGTCACCGGAGCGGTAAACACCAGTAACCCAATGCCGACCATCCTATCAAAATAGTACTTACGAGTGAAAAACTTGATATCTGGCTCGCCTGACTTACCAAGCTCAAAGGCGGCCAAAGTTGGATTTGGACTA
The DNA here is from genome assembly GCA_049602075.1 of Rubripirellula sp. GTDB lineage: Bacteria > Planctomycetota > Planctomycetia > Pirellulales > Pirellulaceae > Rubripirellula. Next base: position 265,306 of record JBMYRF010000008.1, on the reverse strand, counting down.
TGACTATCCCTTAAAAGTCTCTGATCCTGGGTCGCCGGAAGCTTGTCGGCACAAACAGTCGATGAGTTCATGGGTGCGTCTAAGAAGTTAGTCAAAATATGTTTTTTTTTCAGTATGATCAGAATCAGGACGAGAGCTAACATCAAGTTGGCCAAATTCACCATGAATTTGGCCCTCTTGTTGGGGTTAGAACGCGCGATTCGCCACAGTGAACCCGTTTAATCCTTGAAATTCATGCAACGCGTCAGAAGGCTGGTCCGTCACTTAGATTCGCTCCTGAAGCTCCGGCAGGAAGTCCTCCAGAAAGCTCGCGATTGCCCGGCTGTTACCATCGCTAACTGGGCCCGCAACCTGAATCTTGTAGAGATTCTCCGTCATCCAGAACCTGGGATAGTCGCTGTCTTTCCAGTTCCCTCCGTCACTCCAGGCGTACCAAACCTCAAGATTTGGATCCGGCGAAGGCTCCTTCGCAAATTGAACCGACCAGAAACCATGCCGTTCAGCAGCAGTCACAATGACTTCGCGTTTGGTTGCCCCCACTTGCTCTGTGCCAACGCTGTCATAGCAGATTTCAGGTGTATGGACTGCGATCGGTCCACGAGGTCCGTACACAACCGCCACGTTCACGACGGCGTCGCTACTTTGACTCTTGTAAACACGCACCAGCGAGCCGTAGCATCGCAATAGCTTCACAGCCCCCTCCCTGAGTTCCCGCTTCTCCTGTAATTCCCACTCACCGAATTGGTCAGGGATCTGCTGCAGTTCTGCACCGGTTGCGATCAAATTTTCGGGAATCGACCAACGCCCGTCGAGCACCCCATGGACAATTCCGGAAGTAAGCGTCAGCCCAAGGACAATCGCGAGCGGTAAACGAAAACCTGGGAACGTTTGTTCGCTTGACATGATGATCTCAAATGATGTTAGTAAAAGACCCGTCCCTAAGACGTTTGGGGCGTAGGCGCAAAATCAATCTTCAGCTGCTCCAACCGCAATCTCTCTGCCGGAGTCAGACCTTCTGCATCTAACTCTTTTAAATTGAGTTCTTTCCACGCATTTTTGGCCTCACCCACCTTCTCCTGTGCTAACAGAGTGATAATCAGGTGAAACCGATACCTCGGCTCCGATGACGTCGCAACTAACTCACTAAACAACTCATGGGCTTCATCTAACCGCCCCATTGTCAGCAATACGGTCCCTTTCGTATCGAGCAGCTCGGGCACTTCGCCAGCGAGCTTGATCGCTCGATTGATGGTCGCTAAACCATCCGTTGCGCGTTCGGTAATCTGAGAATATGCCATCGAGAGGTTGTTAAGAGTGCGAATCCTAAAAGGATCGGTGGTCAAAACTTTTTGGAACAATGGAATGGCTTTCGCATAATCGTTTTGCAGCATACGCAGGGTAGCAATGCTCTCGATGAACGACGCATCCGTGTCGAACCGACTGATTGCATCTTCGAGCACTCGATTCACAGCTTCATCGATTCGCTCCGGATCGATCATTAACGCTTCAGCGAGAAGAGTGACGGATAACACATCCTTGAATTCGTCGTAATGTTTGCGGCAAATCTCAACAACTTTCTCGTATTTTCCCTCGCTACTCAGCGCGATCACGTAGCCACGCAATCTCGCTTCCGGTTCTAGCGAATATCCCTTTTCAATCCACTGCAACCCCTCCTCCGCGAAGCCAGCTTTTAGCAACCTCACTCCCGCCGTCGCCAAAGCATTAGGATTAAGTTCGCCGTCTTCGGCTGCTCTTTCTCTTAACCATTCCTCTACCATGGCCGGCACGGATGACTGCGGTGCCGTCCGCTCACTGTAACGCAGTTTGATGTCAAGCGATTGCATCAATCCTCCATTACCATAAGTCAGTTTTTCGGCCAAACGTCTGACATCTGCCAATCGTGAATCATCCTCCAAAGAAAGCAAGAAATCGGCATGACGATAAACGTCCGTAGGTACCGGAGCAGGCCTCTTTGAGAGCGTGGCGGAAATATCCAGGATCTCATTTACAAAACGCTCACCGACCACCGTGTCCTCGGCCTCATCGGATTCTTCGAATTGCCTTCTTAGCAATCCAACTAGCACGCGTCGCGCGTCATCGCTCTTTTGATTATTCTCAGAAACAAGCTGCCTGAGCATCGCGGCGGCGTCATCCTGCTGCTTGCGATCACCGTAACGCGTTAACAGTATCGCATGCAACAGGCGGTTAGAAACGGTATCGGTTTTCTCGTCCGCAAGCAGTATTGACAACTCTTGCGAATTCAATTCACCCCCACCGCGTCCAGCAAGCAAAATCGCGAGCCGGGCCCGCAACGCCGCATTGTCCGGATCTCGCCTCTGAGCCTTACGCAGAGCGTTTACCTCAGCATCCACATCTTGCATTTTCCGGTACAAATAAGCCAACTTGACTTGTTTCTCGGCATCCGGCTTCAACTTATCTGCAAGTCGTAACATTTCTGCAGCTTCGCTGAATTCAAGTACGGCAGCAAAACAATCGCTCTTAAGAAGGTATTTGCTGTGCTGCTCGAGTGAACTTGTCTCGATTTCTTCTTGCAGTTCTGTTAATTCCTTCTGCAGCCCTGAGAATCCGTTAGTGGTCACCTCAAGTGAAGCGAGTTGAATTCGGAAAAGAAAAGTGTTTAGATTGTCGCCGCCGGCGAGCTCACTCGCCTTATCGATCACGCGGCGTGCCTCACTGAGCAATTCTCTTCGATTATCTAAATCTCGCTTAGCCACAGCCATCAAAGATCGCGCGAGAACCACTTGCGTAAGGACGTCGTCTGGCCTTTCGCTGACGCCTGCTCTTGCAATCTCGATCATTTTGTCAAAGTCACCGACACCACCACTTACTCGGATCCGCATCGCACCGAATGGATCAAGTGACTCAAGACTCGCTTGAGGCAGAGCAGCCATTTCCACTTCGGCCTCCTCTTCCCGACCAGCCGCTATCAGCTGCCGCAAAAGTAACATCCTCGTTTTCTGGCTCTTGTCACCTGCTGAAATACCAACTCGCAATTGGTCAACAGCTTCGTCATGTCGCTTCTCTGCAGCCAAAATCCAACCCTCCAGCGAGACCGCGAGTCCCCACCGGGGTCGCTGCTTCAAAATCTGGTTGATCAGTAATCGTGCTTTCCTGCTGCGTGGGTCGAACGGATCAAGTTCGTTACGGTCTTGCAATAGCAAGTCAATTAAGGCCGTCGCCTCTAACCACTTCGCGTAAGCGGCATCATCACCTGTTTTCGTTCGGATCTGGTCTTCCCAATACTTTGACAGCTCGTCTCGAGATATCGTTTTTCCGTCGCGACTTAGCAACGACGAGTTTAGAGGTAACGCTCGAGAAAAATTCGCTAGTTTAAACAGGTCCATTTGCGAACGTTCTGACTCAGCAATCTTGGCTAGGAGCCGATAACTACGCTCCATATCCCGTGCGACCTGGGCGAACAGCGAAGCAGACCTCAGCAACTTCGCAGAATCATCGGAGTCCAAATCTGCTTGTTTCTCGAGCCGCTCACTCGCTGCGTTTGGATTTCCACTGCGATATTCCAGTTCCGCTGCAATCGCGACGTATTCCGTCTTTTCCTCACCGAGCATCTGAGCAATGCCTGCAAGAACCTTTTTTGCTTCATCCACACTTCCGGCAATCATCAGCTGCCGAGTGGCGAAAGCTTGCAATCCCACATCGTTAGGGTGTGCCTTGGCTAGCGCTAATAGACTCTCGACATATTCAGGTGATTTCAAATGGTCTTGATACGCGACACCAGGAGGGGGCAACTGCACCCGCAAGCTCGCTTGCTGTTTGGCGAGCGTTTCAAGAGCTGACTTCTGTGCACTATCACCCGCAGGCTCAGCCACCCCTTCGAGCTGAGATTCCAGCTCCCCCAGAACGGAGCGAACCCCACTGAAATCCATATCGGCGGGAGGTTTTCGGCATTCATTCGCAAACGTCGCCTGAAGACTAATAAATTTGCTTTGCAGCGAGTCCGTTTGCGATAAAACACGCCACAGCCTCATCGCTCGCGTTTGATGGCCAGCTCGATCCCAGGCTTTAGCTGCCCGAACCCGTATTAGACTGTTCCCCGGCTGTAGCTCGAGACATTCCGCGAGAAGGGTTGCGGCGCGGTCCCATAACTCATTCCGCGCCGCCATATCCGCGAGCAACATTCCAATTCGGACCCTTTCATCCTCAGGTGCATTGACCGAAGAGTGAAAAGCTTCGCTTAGAAACTCAGTCGCCGTTGATTCGTCGCCCTGCCGCCTTGCGAGCAATCCCTCCGCAACATCGAGCCTCCATTCAGCAACTTGCAATTGCCTACCAACTCTTCCACGTCTCTCCTTCTGCCAAACCCCAATTTTTGAATAAGTTACCTGTAAAGTTTGGACTGCTTCCTTGAAGTTTTCGACCGCATCGCTAGCTTTCTGATCTTCGTCGTTATAAAGCTTTGAGGTAGCAATCAAACCGCTGAGCCCTACACAGCTCGAGCCCAATACTTCCATTCCGCGCTCCCATACTTCGATCGCTCCATCCATGTCATCTTTTCGGAGACGCATAAATCCTGCGCGGGCAAAGATTGTCTCGACGAGCTCCGCATTGAGGCGTTCAGACTCCACAACCATTAGTTGGTCATACCAAGCGGCCGCCGTTTCTGGTTCAAGCAGTTCAACTTTCTCTGCGGCGATCGCCAGCAGTTGAACATCCCACGCAAAATCAGGGAACTCAAAAAAATCGTCAGTGTCTTGTGACTCAGCGGATATTTCTTTGAGGCGTCCGGATGCCTTCGGGGCTGCAGCTAACAAAACTTCGTTGGCACGCCCCGGCTCTTCTCCCCCTAAAACATAATAATAGAGCAGCAACTGGGCACGCCCATCATTGCGAGGCAAAAGATCTGCCACAATTTCATCAACCTTCAACTGGTGCTTTTCTACACTTTCAGTAGATGAATCGAAAAGCTCGGGATTCGACCGAAGCAGTTGCAGGTAAGGCCCGACTAAATCGAGGTCACCCGGATTTCGCGAGAGGGCGAGTAACAAAACTTCGCCGATTGGCAGGTGAGAGATTCTCGTCCACGCGTCGACCTCATCAGTTTCGAGATAAGGCTTCCGCTCCTTGTAGCCATCAGCCGCCCATTGCCCAACCACCGCCAACGCCAATCGCTTGGCAGTTTGCGCGTCGTCCTGGGGTGCATCCAAAAGGATGATTTGACGCTCTGCTTCAACACACCAAACACCGCCGAGTTGCAACAACCGCTCGATCAATCGAGACCGCAAATCAGAGATAGATGACTCAAGTCCCTCGTATTCACCAAGGCGGGCGATGCAACTACCGAGCTGCTGGCGAGCCTTATCTATCGCCTGGCCTCTTTTATCACGCATAGCCTCTTCAGCGGCCTGGTCGGCAGCAATTGCAAGCTGAATGATGGCATCGGCGTCATCTGGCTGAAGCATTAAGTACCGTCGCAACCACTGCTGCTGAGACTCAAGATCGCCACTTTCGACCGCTCCCTCAACTCGCGTATACAAGGTCGTTGAAATCGAAGCGGAGTGGTAGAAGTAGGAAGCAGCCCCGGCAGCCACGGTCATTAAAATTGCGACGAGAGATACCATTCCTAAGCGAAGATCCCACCGCCAGCGGATCCTTCTGCTCTCCGATTTGCTCCCAGACTTACCCGTCTGCTGAGTTGAAGCCGTTGGTTCAGCCGAGTTTGGTTTAACAGAGTCAGGAGAAGGTAAAGAATCTTCGCGATCCTCGTCGTTGCGACTTTTCAGTGAACTAGCCATTTTCCTGCGATTTTGGGTATGCGACGTTTCACGTGGTCTGTGAGATACCAACGGATTTTTTATCAGACAGGCAGCGTAACGAGCGAATAGCAAAGCATTGCAGTGCCGTTCCCGCTCGTGTTTTCGTGAATCCTATTGCAACAAATGCTAGGACAGGTTTTCATTGGGAATGGGTGATGCGTAGTGATAGTCACCATAACGGTAAGCATACTGACGTGCCGTAACTCCGCTGAACACTGTCCCCGCAACATTTGCGCCGGCAGCTTCCAGGCGTCGAGTTGTTCGCGACACACTCTCCATCCGGCTGACATCACGCATCACACAAAGCAAAGTCGTGTCGACGGCTGACGCGATGGCGAGCGTTTCACCTGCTGCGAGTACTGGTGCCGTGTCGAAGATGACAACGGAATAGTGCTCCAAGGACTCATCCAAAAGCTCTTGGACCGCTGACTCACTCATTAAGCGGTGGGGACTGCAATTAAGTTGCCCTGCCGGCAATACGTGAACCATACTGCCGAGAGATTTATCGACAGCTTCCATCAGCCCTACTTCCTTTGATAAAACACCGGTCAGGCCAGGCCCCATCTCGAGACCAAAAATATCATGCTGGTCGGGGCACCGCATATCGGCATCAATCAAAAGCACTGTTTCCCCGGTCGCTTTCGAAATCGACAGAGCCAGTTGTGACGACACACTGCTCTTTCCCTCCGCGGACATGCTGCTCACCACTGCAATCGAACGAGTATTTTTTGTTTGAAGTGAAAGGAATAGATTCGCTCGAAGCGAATCGACGCTCTCCTCAAACATACGGCGTCCGCGTTCGCCATTTCTCGCACCGGAAGGCAGCTTTGCAACCTCTCCGACGACCGTAGTAATAGCGGTTGATTCGAGTTTTTTACAATCTGTCACGCGTTGAATCCGATACTCCCAAAGCAAGCCCAACAAGAATGGCACGACGAATGCCCCCCCCGCTCCGAGAATAATCTGCTTCGTCGGGACCGATTCGGTGGGGCTTTTTGGGGGAACGGCGATTGCGAGCGAACGGACGGCACCGTCCTGACGTCGCTCCGTCCGGATGGCGGCGGCGCGACTCCGAAGCTTACCAAGAACTGAATTCGCGACGGCCAAATCTTCCTGTGCGAACTGAAGCTCTGCTGAGGCTCCTCCAAATTGCTCTAGCCGCGACATCTCTTCACTGTACTGTGCTCTCACCGAAGCTAACTGTATTTCCAAATCTTTGCGTTTCTGCAACGCGTCGGCAGCCGCGCTGTCAATTTCCATTTGACGCCTTTGGAACTCTAAAACTTTATTCCGTTCAAACTCCTCTCTCAAAAGCTCGATCTGCCTGTCGCGTTCATCCAAGGCGAGTTGAAACTGCAAATCCGCCTGCTCCTCCAATTTCTCGATCACCCGCGGTCTCGCCTCTTCCTTGACTGTCTCTATTCGAGCTTCTTGCTCAGCGATCTTTTCACCCAACTCTTCGTAATAATCTCGCCGCAATCGCACCAAATCTTGGTCCTCTAGCCCGATTCTCGTTGACTTATATTTCGCTATCCGCTGCTGGATCTCAACCAACTCAGAATCACGGTTGATCGCTAGTAGTATTTGTGCCTCTGTCGGGGCAATCCGCTGGACAATGAGTTCAGGGGGTACGAATTCAGCGGCTGACTCCACAGCGACCTCTTGGGGGCGGCTCTGCTCTTGGGCATCGAACAACGAAATCTGAACCATCAAGTCCGAGATTTCCCCGCGCAATTTGGCCACCAATGAGATGTCGGCATTCGTTTCCATCCGCTTGACCGTGTCAACGGGGCCTTGTGCCAAGGCCGAATACCCAAGCGTCATCTCACTTAGCTTCTGAATCCTCGTCTGCCGTACTTCGACTTCCTGTTGCCAACGCTCGATCTCCGGCTCAAGCCACTTCTCCAGATTAGAAATTCTCGCATCATCAAAACTATCCCGCTGCCGCATGTACGATTCGACAACCGCATTGCAAACTTTCGCTGCGGCGTTTCGGTCGGTGTCTGTGTAACTGACAAATATTCTATTCCTGCCACCCGCAGAACTGAGACGCAAATTTTTCCTGAGATTCCTTTCAGCTGTGTCAGGATCTGAAAGACTGGGAGCGTTTCGCAAATTCGCATCTGCAAGAACAGGATCCAAGACAACCGAATTGTAGAAGATTTCTTTTTCGGATCTCGCGAGGTCGCTCACCGTTGGCATCACGCCCTTAAAAACGACAAAATCACTGTTTGCTTCTAAGAGGTGTCTCGCTTGGTATTTCGGAACGAACGTCTCCAAAATATAGAACGCCACGATGCCAGCCAGGATTGCGCCTGCTGGAATAGCCCAGGCCCAACATCGGCGAAAGGCTACCCACAAAATCCAGGGATCGAACTGAAATTCTGGGGCATGCGGCGACCGCTGACGCCCTGCCGATTGACTACTGCCGGAAGATGCTTGGGGTTGATGCACGTTGCTGATCATGAAGAAACTGTTGCAAAAGCGTTTTGTTATTAATTTCGGGTGTCACCACGAGACTCGGGCACACCCAGCACTGACATCGCGAACTTCTACGTTGAACCCCGCAAAAAATCTTTCGCGGTGAGTTGTTCAACCGGACGGTAAAGACGTTCCCAATATGCTTTAATAAACCAAAGTAAACCAAAAGCTAAGGGGATCATTAGATACCCCGACCAATCGTGGATCGTTATACGAGTGCCGGCACCTTCGAAAGATCGGTAAAGTAATCCTACAACGGTAATCCGTATCGCGTTGACAAAAATTGCAAGCGGAAGCACCGCTAGCATAAGAACCAGTCGATCGATCCAGCTTCTCTTGACCATTGCGGCCCAGAAGAAGGCTAGAGCCCCAACCCCAACAAAAATCCTCAACCCGGAGCAGGCTTCCTCTACCATGAGCCTTTGATCACCGACCCAAATCACGTGGGATTCAGCCACGGCCGGCATCCCAAAGATTCGCAGGAAAACAGTACTTACATTCGTTGCAACGCCCTGCAAACTCCAACTCAACATCGATTCCGCCCGATAAGGTAGAGGCATCATCAAGAGCAAAAAAATGACAGGCGGCAAACTCCACTTCAATACCTCCGTGCCAAACGCAAACCAGATGACGCCGGCAATAAGAGGCACAATTGACCAAGCATCCATGAAGTCTGCGTAAACTAATCGACCAAACAGTCGCATCATGATTGACAAACCAATCAACGAAAGCCCCGCCCACGAGCATGTTTCGCGGATCCCGGGGAACGAGTCTTGCCGATGCCAACACAACAACCCGGCAAGCAATGGGACCAAGTAGCCGTGCGAGTAATCCGGCTCAGTGCGCCAAGCGTCCTCAACCCATACCAACGTGGGCCAGTAGGCGTAAACAACCGCGACCAGAAAGGCGAGGATGCCCCACTTGTATTTGTGCAGGACCTGCGGAAGCGAAATCTCGACCAATGCTATTTCGCTAACCGTTTCAGGTTTCACATCAACCGACCGCAACGCCTGTTTCGGACGACGCTTTTCTCGCCTAGCCAAAGGGATGCTCCTAAAAGTCGTACGAGTGATTAAATATCATGTCGCTTGAATGCATTCCCATGATTGGCTGCTCTGCCTGCCGCAACCGGCCGAGCTGAATCTCGTGACCAGATTATCTCGTGGCCAGATTTACACGGATCTGTTTCACGCTAATACCGCTACAGGAGGGTGTCAAGCAATTAGCAGCCAACATTCTCTAGCGACCATATTTTACGCGCTACAATCCGCCGAAACGGTGTTTTTCCGACATGCCAAGTGTTTAACCTTGCTGTCTCGGTTCAAATATTCAAACTTAGTGAAGTCGTCAGATTCCTGCTGTCCAGTAACAGTCCATGCAGTAAGAACATTCATAAGAGTTTAAAAGTACTCTGCTACAACGGCGGTAAGGCATGAATCTTGCGGATTTGCGGTTTTCGCACCATTGCTGCGAAATCCAAGTAAAACGATGGGGCTTCTGTATCAAGAATGAAATATTGGCCGGCAAAGCGTTGGAAAATTGCGATCATCGAACAGGGAATCGAGCAATGGGTTGAGCCTGAACTCCCCTACGCGCTGATCGGATCCCACCCATGCTGCACAATCCAGATCGCAGAACCCCGCGTTTCGCCATTTGTTTATTTTGCCTGCTGCTTCGCCGATTCGGTGGAATCATGGCCACTCTGTCCTATCGCCTTCCCCCGCTGGGGGGCAACACTACCCGAACACGCTCTTGCTGTCGGGAAAAAAAGGATCAGCCTTTTCCATCAAAGCCATTCACTTTGGTCTGATGTCGTGAACCGTGGCGAAGGCCCCAAACGCTCGCCCATCCAAAAACAGACCGAACTGCCGGAAGGCCGGATGCAGACTCCGGGGCGCGAGATAACGCTTGATTGGGATGGGAAGCAACGACCAAAAGCACTCGCACGCCGAGCGATGATCCTCGGCAGTGAACACCCGAGCACCCTGCGACTCTACGGCCAAGGCCTGGCACCCTGCGATCATGCCGTGATTTGCGTCGGCGACTCGGTATGGCTGATCAACCTGAACCCAGACTCCAGTGAGCGTGACCTAGCGAAGCTGTGCAAACCGCTGAACGCGGGTCCAAGTTACGAGACAGTTGGCAACGTGAAGCTGCGGCTTGGGAAAATCAAGAAAGCGTCGAGAATGCATGTCTCATCATCCCCGGCGTTACCTGAAGCATCCGCGTCCTTATCGGGAATTTTTGCCGCAGGACTCAGTTTCCACACGTCGCCCCAGAACGCCGCGACACCCAAAAGTGCCCAGAGCCCTCAGAAGAATCGTGGTAAAGAACCGCAGAAAAGAGGAAAACACAAAAGAGGAAAGCAGAAGAGAAGAAAGCAGAAAAGAGGAAAATCGACCGCGGCATCGACAGGTACCAACCGATCACCGGATGTTAGCGTGCCGCAGAAACGACCTCGCGAGACGGCGCTGAAAACGCCGGAAGCCCTAACCTCGCAGTTAACCGACCGATTAGTGAAGATCGATAACGCCCGATTCACGAGGCGACGAATCCTGACGATTACAACCATTGCCGCTGGGTTTCTGGTTGCATTGGCGATCATTCTTTGGATTATCTTTGTACTTTTGATTCCGAAAATTACCGAGATGATGGGCTGAGAACTGGTGAAGCCAGATGCCAAACCAATTCTCTAATGCCAAAACCATTGCAACGCAAAACAGCAGCAACAACCCACGCAGACATTTAGATTCACACTGCCAGATTCGTCACCCAAATGGCAAACCTAGAACGCTGAGCTCGTAGCAGCATTCAACAGAGCTCTTGCATCTTGCTGGACTGCGATCATTCGGGCGTCAACTCGCGGTAAGGATCCAGTAATCAACTGGGTCGCCTCTCGGTGAACCAAAAGCCGCTCAACGAAATCGAACCATAGACGAATTGATTTGGGAGCAGGCTCGAGTCGCGACATCACGCGATCGACCGCTTGATCAGCGCGGGCCAGAGAGTCCATCGCAAGCTCCTCCTCCCCTAATTTATATTGTGCGATCGCGACTAAGCCGTGAACCAAATCGGAGTCGGGCCACTGACGGTCTTGGCCTGCGAGCTGAAGATGCTCAATCGCCCTCTCAAAATTTCCAGCTCGGAGCTGAGCCCAACCTGTGACGTAATGCTTGATCGCCCTTGGAAGGAATTCAGCACGCGAACGCCCACTTGGTCCACTGCGTCCAATCGTGCCGCCACGACTTCCCGGCCTACCTCGTCCCCCGGGTCCGCGTCCCCCAAAGTCACCGCGTTCGGGCGTCGCGACTCCGCTGGGATCACTGGGACCAAACCTTTCCCCTGATCTTGGTGGCCCACCCGAACCACCACCCGCAAATCCGCCCCTTGGGTTTCCAAAACTTGGGTTTGTTCGCGGCAACCTGTTCCCCGCAGGTCCTTCTCTCACAGGTCCTTGCTCAGCGAAATGCTGCCCCGTGGACGCGGGCTGTTCGGCACGGGGTGGGTGAGGTGGAACTCGATCAAAAACATCTTGCGAGGACCTCCCACTGGGATGCTCTCCAAATCGATCCCCGGGACCGCGCCCTCCCCTCACATTGTTTGTGGCTAATAACGCCTCGGCGCGGTCAGCAAGTCGGCCGAAATCAATCTGCTCGTCCGGCGTAACCACACAACCACGAATTAGTGACCAAGTGATGGCTTCCGGATCATCGAGCGTCGGCTGGAGCATGGTCGAACGAATCGCCACCAAGTCCTCCCACCGCTGCGTCCATGCGAACAGAGCTGGAACTCCCTGCCATTGAGGACCATCGAGCGGAGCATCCAACTGGATGGCGCTGGCATAATCACTCGCGGCATCATCCCATAACTTCAGGTCGATCATTAATTTCGCCCGCTGCACCCAAACCAGGTAATAGTTGGGAACCAGCTCAACGGCTTGACTGTAACCATCGAAGGCAGCATCCCATCGCTCTGCCTCTTCGTCGTTGCGAGCCGACCCGATCAGAGCATTGGCGTCCTTCAATCGCCCTGTGAACTGCTCAACCTCAAGCCGTGCAGCAGTGGCCTCGTTCTTGGATTTGATCGCGTCCCGCAGGGCATCCTCTTTTTGGTTTCGCTCGTTGATCGCGACTGACGCCTGGTAGAGGCTCGCGACTGAGCCGATCAACAAGGTCAGCGTCATTAGCACAGCAGTTGCGATCACCAAACGCTGGCGACGGGCAAATTTCGTCAATCGATAGATTTGCGATGGCGGCCGCGCCTCGATCGGTTCCTCCGCCAAGAAACGCCGCAGATCAGCAGCCATGGCTGCCGCCGATTCGTAACGTCTGATGCGATCTTTTTCCATCGCCTTCATCACAATCCAATCCAGATCGCTTGGAATCGAATCTTGCTTACTCTGCGTTTGCTCGCTTGCGTCCCCAATCATCCGCGATACCGATTCGCTGTCACCAAGCGTGGGTCCGCGAGCCTTGTCAACGGTGGTTAATCGCACACTCGGCTTCGGAGGATCTTCCTCTTGGATGATTCGCCGCATCTCGTCGTACCCTGCGGTGTCGAGACGCTTGCGGTCAAACGGTGTCGTCCCGGTCAACAACTCATACAGCATGACACCAAGAGAATAGATATCGCTACGTGTATCAACATCCAAACCGCTCATCGAAGCTTGCTCAGGACTCATATAAAGTGGAGTCCCAATCATCGAATATAAGCGAGTGTAAATCGTTTGATCGGTCAAGTTTTGGCCCATCGCCTTGGCAACGCCAAAATCAATCACCTTCGCCACTGGCTTGGTATCGTGGAGTGTGACAAGCACGTTGGAGGGCTTGAGGTCACGGTGAATGACGCCTTTTTGATGAGCGTGATGAACCGCCCCGCAAACATCCGCGAACAAATCGATTTTCTGCTGTAGAGACAAACCACTACGCTGACAAAACTCGGTGATCGGAACACCACGAACCAATTCCATCACAAAGTACGGGCGAGCATCTGTTGTCACGCCGGCATCAAAGACCTGCGCGATGCTTGGGTGGTCCATCATCGCAATCGCTTGACGTTCGGCGTCAAAGCGAGCGAGCACTTCAGCGGAGCCTGTCCCAGGCTTAATCACTTTAAGAGCGACCTTGCGGCGAACGGGCCGTTCCTGAAAGGCCGCGTAGACAAGGCCGAAACCACCTTCACCAATCTGTTCCATCAACCGATAAGATCCGATTGTTTTTCCAATCTCATCGGTTGACTCGGTAGGGTTCACTTCCGAAGTCGCATCCAACGAATTTAGTTTCAACGATCCCTCTTTCACGAAAGGTTCGTCGAGTGGATTGAGCGTCTGGTCGTGCGCTACCAACAACGCTTGCACCGAATCGCGCAGCGAAATATCTTCGCCACAGGCTGATTGCAAATAATGCTCTCGCTCTTCCACACCCTCAAAGTCCAAGGCGTTCAGGAAGATCGACTTTTCTGCTGATTGTGCCATCTTTGGATTTTCGTCAGGTAAAACGCGGGTCCGTCGGGCGATCGGGTCCACTGGTCGAACCACGGCGGAGTAACGTCATAGGATTATGCGTGGCCAGGAGGATCAGGGGGCCACAGAATCTTGATCAATTCTCCGAATCATCGCTGCGGGAATCGATAGCACGCTTCAACCAAGCGCGCGCATAGGCCCAGTTTCGCTTCGTGGTCCGCGGCGACACCCCCAATATTTCCGCCGTTTCTTCGATCGTCAGGCCGGTGAAATAGCGAAGTTCAACCAACTTTGCCAGGCCAGCATCTTCCTGAGCCAGTTTCGTCAGAGCCTCGTCTAGCGACAACAGCGTCTCACAATCAACCGCTTCCAAAGCGACGTCCTCATCATTTAATTCACAGCGAAGCATTCCGCCGCCACGCTTTTCAGCATTTCGCCGCCTCGCGCTGTCGATCAAAATCCGCCGCATCGCTTCCGCCGCTGCAGCGAAAAAATGTCCACGACCATCCCATTTCTTCTGATCTTGTTCGCCAATGAGCCGCAAGAATGCTTCATGAACCAGTGCCGTTGGCTGCAGTGTCAGCCCCGCCTTTTCCTGTGTCATTTTCTGGGACGCTAGTCGTCGCAGTTCGTCATAGACAAGCGGAAGCAATTGATTGGCAGCCTGCCGATCACCCGCTTCGATAGCCGAAAGGATTTGCGTTACGTTACTGGTCATACCCCAATTCTAGATGGCACGTGACTCAGCGGCAAAACCCCATGCTGAAATCGTTAAGCTGATACTTTTCGTTTCAATCACCAAGTGAACTTCCCGCGCCTCGTTGCTGTCATCTGGCAAACGATGTTTTCAATACTCGTTCCGGAAATCGACCATGCCCGACATCTCGTTGAATCGACGGACCCTCCTCGCCTCAGCTGCCATCGGCACCTCAGCTGCCATCGGTACCGGGTGGGGCACCAATGGCTTGCACGCAGCAGATAGAAATCGGCCAAAAATCCGAATCGGGCAAATTGGTGTCGGACATGCCCACGCAACGAAACTGTCGGTCTATCGAAGTTCCGATGATTACGAAGTGGTCGGCATTGTCGAGCCAAATCCAAGATTGCGGGAGGGAGCGGAGACGCATGCCGCCTACCGCGATCTGAACTGGATGACCCAAGAGCAATTGCTAAACCAACCCAACTTACAAGCGGTCTTAGTCGAAACTTCTGTTCGCGATAGTTTGAAGACTGCTGAAGCATGTATCGCTGCCGGCACACATGTTCATCTCGATAAACCAGCCGGCGAGTCATTACCACAATTTGAACAGATTCTTGACACGGCAAAGCGTCAAGGACTGCTGGTTCAAATGGGCTACATGTACCGCTACAACCCCGCAATTGTCCTGATGCGGTCCTTTCTGCAGCAAGGCTGGCTGGGTGATGTTTTTGAAATCCACACTGTGATGAGCAAAGTAGTCGACCCCAAATCACGCCAATCACTTGCCGAATACCGTGGTGGAATCATGTTCGAGTTGGGTTGCCACATTCTTGACTTGGCGGTCGGCATTTTAGGTGAACCAACTTCGGTAACGTCCTTCACCCAGCACGCCGCATCACGAGACGATACGTTGCAAGACAATATGCTGGCAGTCCTGCAATACCCAGAAGCGATTGCCAGCGTGAAGACGAGCGCGTTAGAAGTACAGGGATTTGCACGTAGGCACTTCGTGGTTTGCGGAACCGAAGGCACCTTTCATATCCAACCACTCGACAATCCCTCTGCACGGATCGCGCTGTCTAAACCTCGCGAGGGCTACAAATCCGGATACCAAGACATCAAATTCCCGAAATACACCCGGTACGTTGACGACGCGGCAGACATGGCGCGTATATTACGCGGCGAAAAAGAAACTGACTTTCCCTATCAACACGACTTGGCCGTCCAACGCACCTTACTCAAAGCATGTGAGCTTCCATTAAGCTGAATGACTTCTCAAGTTGAAGATTTTCCTTACACAACCGGCATGGTCCGCCAAACACACAAGGGCTTGAATGATGACGAACCCCTACACAGCACCGGACGAAACATCCGAATTAGATAAATCTCCACGCTCACGTTTTGGCATGCTGGGATGTGGCTGTGCGGTCGTACTACTAGGACTAGTAACCATCGGATTCCTGTCCTTGTTTATTGCTGTGGAAAGAAAACCAATGCCGGCGCCGGTCGGGGTTCCGCTTGGCCCAACCCCTCCTGCCCCAACGAGCACAACCATCCCTGCCCCAACGAGCGCAACCATCCCTGCCCCAACGAGCGCAACCATCCCTGCCCCAACGAGCACAACCATCCCCGCCCCAACGAATGCGGAGCCAACAACGGCAGAACCCTAACTTGGATCACTACTGATTCAAACGGTTCAGCAAACTGTGGACTTTTAACTGGATCAGCAGAGGCGCACGGACCACCAACCAACGACGCGTTGCGGTGCGGAATGGCACAATTGCCGATGGCCCACCTAACGACTCCCATGTATCGGGTTGTACGGACATTTCGATCACTTCATTCAGTTCAAGCTCCCCATAGGATTTGTCGAGCGAGCCATAGCTTAAATCCTCATTTGCGAAACTTCGGTCGCTTGGCGCAACTAACGACGTCACGTCATAGACTCGAATACAGCAAGCATTCTCTGCCTGCTCGACCGTCGTAATTTTTAGCACGCCATGTTCAAGATTGAGCGTCAGATCGACACGACTTAGGAATTCAAAAAGCTTCCCACCATTCGTGACTACAGGACGACGCCGACGCGGAGGCCTATCGGTCTGCCACCATTTCGCGGGCGAACTTTGCAAGGACTCTTTTGAGTCAGGCACCCCTTGACCGGCAGTTTCCCCGCCGTGCCGAATGACGTGCTCTTCGCGCAAGTTCGAATCGCTGCTGGAGGTCACCGCGCCTCGTTCGATCGCAGTATTGGGCTCACCAAACGGATCTGAACCACCTAACGGATCTGAACCACCTAACGGATCTGAACCACCTAACGGACCAGCATCAACAAACGGATCTGGCGTCCGCGGCGCCGAATCCGACTGTTTTAGTCGCTGCCCCGGCATCGGCACGGTGTCAACCGTTAACCCGACATCCTCAAGCGCCCGCAGGTCTATTCCAGCAGGCAGATACCGAGCGAGATCACGCTGAATGTCAACCAAGGTTGTATCGCCATCCCACGTAAAAACCGACGGTTCGCAAAGGAACTCGCGAATACAGTCCGCTTGATCTGTTGCCATGAACGCATCGACAAATTGACTCGCGATCGGCTCACCCGCTTTCGATACTGGCAATCGCAACCAATCTGATCGAACCGGCGGACGCAAACCTTGATCGTCTGACTGCGCCACAGCGAACGATGCACTAATCATGACGAGTGTCAGACCGCCGATGCTACGTAACACTTTGGTGTTCCACACGTTATTGGTCCTTCCATTAATCGCGAAGTAGATGCGATGAGCATCGCTTGATAAACAGTTGCAAATCACTGCGAAGCACTTGGCATGCCAAGTGCTTCACCTAGCCTTCCTTAGAAAAACGACATGCGGCTTTGCGGCAAATCACAACAGTCCGTGCAAAACTGCTGCATCACAACGCGACGCTTATCCGCAGACAGGAAGAACGATGGGCATGAGGTCATTTAAAATGATGAAGCAAATTCTCTTCATGGCCACCATCGTCAACGCGGCCTTGCAAATCCATCTGGCACAAGGTGAAGTGGTGATCGATGGCAAGATTGATGAAGTCACGGTCTACCGCGATCAAGCAAGGATCGTTCGCAAGCTTGTTATTCCTGCACAACCAGACTTACAACACATCCGAGTAACTGGCCTACCACGTCACATCGAAATCCGAAGTGCCTTTACCGAAACGGATGCTGACACGAATGTTCGCAGCATGCGAATTGTATCCAAGCAAGTCCGAACCAATCCTGAATTCAAACAACGAATCGAGCAACTGACCAGCGATAAGAGTGAACTGACACAAAACCTTCATACACAAGAACACAATTCCAAAGCCATCGAACAAGACCTGCTGACGATCGAGAAATTGGTCGATTTTTCGGCGAACAAAGTTCAGCAAAACCTTGACCGGGCAACCCTGGACGTCCAATCCGTCACAGCGTTGGCGGACTTTACGATGGAACGTCGGCGCAAACTAGCGGCAGAGCTATTGGAAACACAAGCTGAAATCCAAAAGCTGAACAAGGACATTCACGAAAACGAACAACAACAAGCAAGACTGAGGGGCAACCATGGAACAGAAGTCTACGAAGCGATGATAGCGGTTACATCACCTAACGGAGGCACCGTGCGGTTAGTTTATGACGTCAGCAACGTGAATTGGTTGCCGCGATACAGCATACGATCATCGAAACCTGAACAGGGTGAACGAACATTCACACTGCAACTGGACGCAATTTTGGTCCAAGACAGTGGCGAACCTTGGGATGATGTTTCGATGACGCTATCCACTTCGACTCCGGAGACTCAGGCAGCGCGGCCGCTGCTGACGCCGCTCCGTGTTCAGGCAGTGAATCCGGGCGCGCAACCAGTCTCCTCGACCGAACCGGGCACTATCGCCAGCAATCTGCCTGATTGGCTGGACGAAGACATGCTTCAGCGCAATGCCCGCTTAAATTCCGTCGCCAACCAACGCCAGGTCAACGAATTGACAACGGTAGCCGAGGTCCAGAGAACGCTCGCCGAAGACGCGGGTGATAATTTGTCCGATGAGACTTACAGCGTGAACAAGCGGATTCAAATTACCAATGGCCCGCAATTACAAACCATTGCGATCCTGTCAACCGAATTGCAGGGCCAAATGCATCATGTTGTCACTCCGTTGCTGAGCAGCTTCGCCTTCCGAGAAGCTGAATTGACCAATACCGCCGGTCGTAACCTGATCGCCGGCGATGCAGATGTGTACCTTGATGGCGATTTTGCTGGCCGAACAATACTGACACCCACGGCCACCGGACAAACATTGACGATTGGCTTCGGGGCGGATCGTAAAATCCGGACGCGAAGAGAATTGCTTAGCAAGCAAGAGAGTGTCCAAGGTGGCAACCGTCGAACGACGCTTCAACACCGGTTGGTGATCACCAACTACCACGAAACTCCGGTCGACATCCGATTGCTCGACCGTATTCCGATCACTGCAAAAGATGGCTCCATTCGCGTCGAACTTGACACCACGACTACCGCCCCTCTGTCCGATGACCCCTTGTACGTGCGTATGCAGAAACCAACCGGTGTGCTGCGTTGGGATTTACAGATTCCTGCAAAGCGTTTTGGAAGTGACGCGTTCGACCACGAGTACGCGTATTCGATCGAATTGGATCGTCAACAAACGATCGTCAGCAATGACATCTCCAATACATTGGGTGATCTACAGTTTCAAAAGATGAACATGGGCGGCGGCATGGGGGGAGGCGGCAACTTTTAAATCTCGGATCCCTGATCCCGCGCGACACAAATGATGTCGCCGAAATCAAGCTTTGTACCACGACTGTACCGCGCGTCTACAGAATCAACAGCCCACTCATGGCCGCTCACCTCGGTCGAACTCCACCTTCAAAAAATGCGTTGCACAACTGATGCAAGGGTCGTAGTTACGAATCATGTGTTCACAGCGTCGAGTCGCGTCCGCATCATCACAACTCAACACAGTCGGGACAAAGGCTCGCAAATCGTCCTCGATTTGCCCTTGGTTCTGAGAAGTGGGGGGCACAATTTTCGCTTCTGCGATCAGACCATCGTCACCGATCCGGTAGCGATGAAAAATCAGCCCGCGAGGTGCCTCCGTCACATGAAATCCCTCACCTGCCCGAGGCTCCCAATCAATTCGACTTTCGACCAACTTGCCGTTGTACTGACGAACCAATTCAATCGCCTCTTCAAAAGCATCGATCACCTCGATCGCTCGCGCCACGATGCTATGAAAATTATTGTTTGAAGGAAACGAAATGCCGCACGCTTCGGCCTCACGCCGGGCAGTCGGTGACAGTTGTTCAAAGCAATGATTGATGCGCGACAATGGCCCGACCAAATAAGACGTCTCCTCCGGAACTTTCACACTGTGCAGCGCTGTGCTTTGTCGGCAATGCAATTCTTGAAAGTGCTGTTCGTACTCGGTCGCAGGAATCTCCAGCCCGGAAGAAGAAACAACTCGCCCATGGTTCATAGGATATTCCTGCGGGTGCCGCAAACAAACATGGTCATACGGCATCTCGAAATCAGGAAACTCAAATTGGGACACCATCCGCAGGACCTCAACCGAAGCTTCTAGACCCCATTCCAAATCGGGAAGCAAAGCTTTCAGATCATGCGGATTTGGTGCTCGATAGAATCCACCGATCGTCACATTGATTGGATGAATCGCTCTCCCGCCAAGCAGACTCAGCAGCTGGTTGCCAATCTTTTTTAATCGGAGGCCCCGCTCCACGGCATCGCCATACTCGGACGCCATCGAGATCCCGCTTTCGAATCCAAGAAAATCAGGAGCATGCAATAAATGAATGTGCAGCGAGTGACTTTCGATCCACTCGCCACAGTAAAGTAGACGCCGCAACGCATGAATTTCAGGTGTCACCTGCACCCCCAATGCGTTCTCCAGCGCGTAGCAGGAAGTCATCTGGTAAGCGACTGGGCAGATCCCACAGATCCGAGCAGTGATATCGGGAACCTCGCGAATCTCGCGGCCCCGCAGAAAACTCTCAAAGAACCGAGGCGGCTCGTAAATGTTCAGTTCAACATGCTCGACACGATCACCTTCGAGTTTGACATACAGAGCACCTTCTCCCTCGACTCGGGACAAAGCCTTTACCTGAAATGTTCGATTGGCCGGCATGATGATCTCAATTTCCGCTTAATCGTCAATTCGCAAAGTTCAGTTTAATGGTCGCGATGGTCAGCAAGTGGCGGTTCCGCCGATAGCAAGTCGGATGCCTCTTTGAATTCGGGTGCGTTCGCATTGAAGCTACGAGTCAACCGTGTCAAGTGATCACCATCCACCCCTTGTTGTTGATAGTGGTTGGTCAGGCTGATCACGTTGGGCGTTTCCTTGGGGCCGAAACAGCCAAAACACTCGCGATCAAAGGCTGGACAGAGAGCATCACACCCTGCTTGCGTAACCGGCCCAAGACATGCGACACCCCGCGCTACGGCAATGCACACCGTCATTCGCCGTTTGCATTCGATACAAACGCTGTAGCTCGGTGTACTTGGCCGACGCCCCCGCAACATTGATGAAATCAACTCTAGTAATTGGCGGCGATTGATTGGACAGCCGCGCAATTCGAAATCGACTGGCACATGGTCTGCGATTGCGGTGCTCGTACTGAGCGTCGAAATGTATTCGGGGGTCGCATAAACAGAACGAACAAATTCGTCAGCATCCTGCCAATTCTTCAAGGCTTGAATCCCGCCGGATGTCGCACAGGCGCCAATGGTCACCAGGAACTTGCACTGCTGACGAATCTGCCTGATCCGTTCCGCATCGTGCGCGGTCGTCACCGAACCCTCAATTAAACCAATATCGTAGGGACCGGCAATCTGGTCAGTGCGTGCTTCCAGGAAGTACGCAATTTCAACGGCGTCAGCAACCGCGAGCAATTCGTCTTCGCAATCCAACAGCGACAACTGACAACCGTCGCAGGATGCAAACTTGAAGACCGCAAGTTTTGGCTTCTCGGACATCAAAGATCCTCCAGCATCATATACGGCTCCATCTGTTCATAAGTAAAGACGGGACCATCCTTGCAGACAAACTTTGGCCCGAGCTGACAAGCCCCACACAATCCCACAGCACACTGCATATTGCGTTCCATCGACAGATAAATATCTCGCGGTTCTATTCCTAGAGCCAACGCTTCGAAAATGACGAAACGCATCATGACCTCCGGGCCACACGTCATCACGATCGTCTTATGAGCATCCAAGTTCAGCCGGTGAAAAAGCACCGGAACCACCCCGATATCCCCCGTCCAGTCGTCGGAACCAAGATCGACGGTCACAGCCATTTCAATTCCGGCTGCCTGCCACGGCGGGAATTCGGCGGTGAACAACAACTCACCAGGCGTTCGAGCACCATACAAAAGATGAACTCGACCAAACTCCTCACGATGCTGAACCATGTAATAAATCAAAGGTCGTAGCGGCGGCAAGCCAATCCCGCCGCATGCAATAACGACGTCCTTTCCACGACAAGCCTCCAGCGGCCAATAGGAACCAAACGGCCCCCGAATGCCAAGCTGATCACCAACATGCAGGCGTGACAATGCCGTGGTGACATTTCCTGCGACCCGAACCGTATGCTGCAGCGAAGCTGAAGTACCCGGATCGGAACTGATCGAAATCGCTGCCTCCCCAAAACCAGGCAGGTAGAGCATGTTGAATTGCCCCGGCTGAAACTTGAACGCCTCAGCCGCTGTGGGATTTTCGAGCACCAGATCATAGGTGGCAACGCTCGGTAATTCCTGTTGGATGCCTTGAATGCGTGCCAACTGTGCGACCCAGGGATTGCCGGGCGTAACCGACTGTCGATCCACCATGTCACTCCCCGCGGATAGCCGCAACTTCTTCGGTAAGATCGATTCCGACCGGGCACCACGTAATGCACCGACCACATCCAGTACAGCCAGAACTATCAAACTGGTCTTGCCAGGTGGCCAACTTGTGTGTCAACCACTGTCGATAACGTGAACGGGTCGTTTTACGAACATTCCCAGAGTGCATGTATGAATGCTCAGCGGTAAAACAAGATGCCCATGAACGCTCTCGCCGGACATGATCACCACTCAGATCTGCGACTTCATCGGCAGAACTGCAAAAACATGTCGGACAAACCATCGTACAATTACCACAGGAAAGACAACGATCGGCAACCTCCTGCCAACGTGGATGCTCCAGGTTATCCATCAGCAACTCACGAATCCCGCCGGTCTCCATTTGCCGGGCGGAGGTACCGTTTCGCATCGACTCCTCCAGTTCCACCGAAACCTCTTTCACCTGGGCAACTTCGGTCTCCGACATTGGCTCCCAAGAGGTAGCGTCCATTGCCTCGCCGCCCGCAGATGTGCCAATTTCCACCGCGAAGTATTCGTCCATCTCCGTCAATGCCAAGTCAAAGTGAGAAGTCACAGCAGGTCCGCAATCCATCGCATGGCAAAAACAAGTAGCGACCGATCGCCGACAATTGACCGCAACGATAAACAGCGCGTCCCGACGCCGCTTGTAACCGGGATCAACATACGGACCTTCTAGAAAAACTTTGTCCTGAATCGCCAATCCGCGCAGATCACAGGCGCGAGGGCCAAGCACCGCGATCCGTGTCGCCGGAGTCTCCATCGCTTGAATTTCCCATTGCCCATCTTTTCGAAACGACTCACTGATCGTTTCGTGTGGAGGGAAAAGAAAGCTTTTCAGTGACTGCGGTCCGACCACGTAATCAAAATGCGAATCGCTGCTCTCGTGTGTTAGTCGGTAGACACCCCCCTCCTGATGATCAATCACGCCAATTGGCAACTGGTCAACGTGATCCAAATCATCGTAGACGATTGCAGAATCGATCTCACGAGGCCCAACGACGCGATCATGCACTGCCTTCAACTCGTCGACCAAACTCTGCAGGTCACGTTTCTGAATTCGCACAAAAGAACCGACAGGCGGCTTCGCCGAGCTCATATCTGGCCCCGCTCACAAGGATCGACCGGAGTAGCAGTACTCGAATCACCGCTCTTTATCTCCGGGGTGGTTGGCATTTGTGTTCCGAACACATCCAACAGTTGCATACGGGCAGCGGTCAGGCGGTTCACTGTCGCCAAGGCAACCCGTCGCATGAAGGCAAACCCGAATGCCGGGTCATCCTCACAAACTTGCAAGAGCTTTTGCCCATCAATCACCACCCCGTGGATTGAACTGATTGCACGAACAGTGGCTGTCAAGCGAGTCTGCTCTAAAACTGCCGACCAACTAAGCAGATCACCATCTGACAATGTCATCAACCGTCGGCATCCGATCCCCGACGCACAAAGCTCTAGCGACGCACTTCCAGAAAGGATGACATAAACATTTTTCGCGGCCTCACCTTCCCGCAAGATCAACTCGCCCGCAACAAAGTCAACTGGCATCGCGAGTTGGACAAAACGGCTGAGGTGCTCTTCATCGACGTCCCTTAGAAATCCACATTGGCGCAATGCCATTTCAGTCTTGTCGGAAAGCATTGGGTCGAATTCCTTCCAAACTCTTGCCGAGCGATCTTGAGGCCTCTAGCTAAACCATACAGAAAGGACTCCAAACTAACCATACGCAGGGCGCTACGGCACCCCGGCTTTCGTTTCTCTATGGCCTTTGGCTTAGCTCGTCACAAATTTCTTGCGCGATTCTTGGCACAGCCTTTTCGAGGCGGGGGTCCATCGCAGCCTGCGGTCGGCACTGATCCACTTCGACCCCAAACACCTTCACCCAACCGGGCAAACGGCGGAGTGCCCGCGCCAAATCAAGTGTTTCCGAGAGTGAAATGCGATGGGTCGAGTGGCCCGTCGCTTCCAGAAAACGCGGATCATCGGCATCAAACCGGGTAAGCGTGCCAACCTCCTGACCACTTCGACACCCATCCACAATCAATAAACGACTGACGCCGTCAAGTTGCTCGATCAAATCGATGGGATCAACCAAAGTTTGCAACACAGCGATTTCCTGGCCCTGCTGCTTCAAATAAGCAATCACGCTCCATCCCACCTGATCGTCCCCATGCGGACTGCCAATACCGATAACCAAATCCTGACTCACCGTGTTGCTTGTTGCTGGAGGCGAAATGCGGGGAAACGTGACCGCATCATATCGACAACGGCGTGAGAATGCTCGCCGAACCAAACCAGCGGCAAAAGACGTAGCGTTTGCAATGCAATTATCTCGTGCAGTAACTCGGGAATAGACCACAGAACTCCGGCATCGCGTGAGGGGAGTCACCGAACCGAAACGGACAATACCTTTGACGAATAATCCCGAACCTTTGACGAATATTCCCGACAGAAACAAAATCGAAACTATTTGTTGAAATTCTTGAACATGGTTCGCTTAATCCTCGCGTCCAACACTTCCACCAAACTGCTCGAACACGGTCTTTACATGATCGACGAGTGTTGCGACGACAGCAGGATCTTCCCCAGAAAGAGGCTTCGTTGATTCGATCTCACCGGCACGGACCGCCAACACAATTGCAGCTAATACGTGCTCCACATCGACGGGCAGATTGGTCGGACCTTCCAGTTGCCCGGCGAGCTCAAATAACACGCCGGTCAACGACGGATCGACACTTGCTTCCCCAGCCGATGTCACGAAAAGCCCCGGCACGATTTGCTGCTCGCTACTTTTATTCACGATAATCTTCTTTCAATGCAGAGACGCTTCCAGGAAACAACAGAAAAAGCGGGGCAATGGTCAACAGGGAACAATGATCAGCATTCCCTTAACGAAAGTGCGACGACTGAACTTAGTTTGGAGACGACGTTGAGAAAGAACAACGGAGTTCGCCGCAAACCGCACGTCGCATTACAGTCGGAAGCGAATCGGCAAGCGTTCCACCGACTCAACGGGTCGCCCCCAACGCCTTGCAGGCTCACCCTTCCACTGGGCGACGGCATTGATCGCCGCTTCGTCTAAGACCCGATGCCCACTTGATTGAATCAGTTGAACATCTTCGACGTTTCCTGCCGCCGTAATTCGCAACTGCAGCATCACGACGCCCTCAAGCCGCAGCCGGATTGCATCAACCGGATAAGGTGGGGGTTGATTGATGGAAAGATCAGCTGAAGCCTCTTTCTCCAGTCCAACAAACTGCTCGACAGGAATGGCGGTTGGCATCGGTGGCTCAGCAATCGGGGGACGCTTGGCCGGTCGTTCCACGGGGACCTGGCTCCGATCGATCTCCGGCAAACGCTCTGCCGCTAGTCTTCGCTGCAATACAGGCTGCTCGACGAGTTGAAACGCGGGTGCATCCGTCGGCGATTTCATCCGAGTTAATTCGTGACTTGGTGGCTCGCGAAGCGTCTCCGAAAAACGAAGGGGGTCACGCAACTGAGCTGATAACATCTGGTCAATCTGCGGATCGAGATTGCTGGTAAGCGTAGCAACGTTCATCGTCTCCGGCTCGACTTGCACAGCAGCGGTCGAAGCGACTGGGGCACTTGCCGCTTTGATCGAAATGACCTGCGATTGCCCTGCCTGGGAAAACGGCGTGGGGGCCGCTTGCATGACGTACAGCGCAGCAAATACCGACGCGTGCAAAATCAGCGAAATACCATGCGACTTGAGAGCGGGGGTGAGCAAATTTCTTCACAAAAAAGTGGAACTAAAAACACGGTCATGCGGATGAAAAATGTGGCCGCAGCCGCGTTTCCCAGCATGATTATAACTCTTCCAGATAATTCCGCGACGGATCCCAGACGACTGTCAGAGTCGGACCGAAAGGCAGAGCATAGCGCGTGCCGGCGACCTCGCTGCTGACTAGGGCAGCAAGAAAACCCAGGTTTTTGAACGTTTTTGGCAAATTGACCGTCGAATCGCTGCCGATGACGGGTCTTCCCACGGTCAGCAGAATTCAACGCGTCGGAAAGTCCATCCCCGATGTCGATTCTTCCGCCAGCGGACTCCCTCAGAGGCGGCATTTTGCCTCCGAGTTGGTAGCTTGCAGAAACTTTAACGCGCCGAGGGAAACAATCTGCACCGGTTGTATTGATCGAGTCGAAAAAAAGGTTCGGGAGCGGACATCGCTCGGTTTGCCCCCCGCGTTGGACTCGATGCGTCGCCCCCGATTTTCCGTTGGTGAAATCGAAAAGATGGTCTATGTACCGAACCAGCCAACAGACAGCAGGCGGAGCTCCAAAGATCCGGCTTTGCTTCGACAGCCACCATTGAACTCGCGGATGATTTTGAATTGCGGGGCACTGGTGGCATCCCTAATCATCGCCATCTTCGCTTCAGCTCCCTCATCCGCACAGCCTCCGACGCTTCCTGAGATCGAGGTGCGACCACCGGCCGAATCGATGGACGCCCCGCCCAAAGAAAACCCATCTTCAGCACCGTCAGCGTCATTGGGTTCAGCCTTCAACGCCGAATTCAATCCACCATCCTCCCGATTCACCCCGGGCTCTAGCTTTTCCAATCCGTCGATCAAGGGCCTGTTTGATAATGAGCTTGGAACCTCTGGCCCCTTCGGCGAAGGCAGCGGCATTCTCCGCAACGGCAGATCCGTCTTTGACGCTCCCGCTGCAGTCTCGATCCGTTCGCGCAAAGAAATTGAACAGCGTCAAGCGCCAGACATGTTCCATGCGTTGCAGAACGAAGTAGGTGTCCTGATGCAAGCGACGGCGGCTGGTCAAGCATCACCGTTCGTTCGCGGATTGACCGGCCAACAAGTCCTGATCCTGGTCGATGGTATTCGCCTGAACAACTCCGTTACCCGCCGCGGTCCAAATCAGTATTTCAACACGATCGACCCGGGCATGATCGACCATATCGAAGTGCTTCGTGGGCAGGGTGCTGTGATGTGGGGCTCAGATGCCATCGGCGGTGCCATCAATGTCGTGACTCGTGGTGCCGACCAACATCGCGGTACTCACCATGGTGGCTATGCAACTCGTGAATTCGTTCAATATTACAACACAGCCAACTCTTCTCCCTATAGTCGATTGAACGTGGAGGGCTGGGTCGGATCACAAGGTATTTTCGGCGGCGGTAGCTTCCTGAATGTACGTGATCTCGATACAGGGTTTGACGAATTCAGCCGACAGCCAGGCACCAACTACCAGCAGTACGCTGGCGATTTGAAGTTCAATTTTTTGCTGAATGAACGCAGCCTGCTAACATTCGCGATGCAGCACTTTGAGCAGGAAGATTTACCTCGCAGTGACCGGTTCCCCGGCTACCCGCTGGACCGCAACAACAGCAACTCACTTGGCGGCGCGAGGTTCTTCGACCCACAACAACGAGACTTGATCTACCTACGCTACCAATCGCTTAATCCACTCGGTGGGCTATTTGACGCGATAACCACCACTGCCTCGTACCATCGTCAACGCGAAGTTCAAACACGTGGAGTTCCGACGACTCGGTTTCAAGAAACCGATGTTGACACGACTGGGCTGCAGATGATGGCGTCAAAAGATTTACGCGATTATGGACGATTCTCAACGGGTGTCGACTGGTATTACGACGATGTCGATTCACCATTTGGCGGAACGGCAAACGGTCCAATCATCCCGGATGACGCATGGTACCGTCGAGCTGGTTGGTTCCTGAATTGGGATGTCCCACTTACCGCAAAGTGGATCGGGACTACGGGAGTAAGATTCGAATCGATCGAAACAGCAGGCTCCCCAGAAATCGCCGGCACCCCACAGTTCATCAAGGCTAGCTACGAAGACTGGATCACCCAGGTCGGACTCACCTACAAGGCATCGGACCAATTAAATCTATTTGGATCAATCTCCGAAGGGTTCCGCGCCCCCAACCTTGATGACCTGATGGGGAATAACCCGAATGTGCTTCAAGACGGCCAGAGCATCCCGAGCCTGGGACTCATCCCCGAAAAGTCATTGAATTATGAAGTCGGCTTCAAAACCGCGTGCGAGCGACTGCGCACCAGTACTTCGGTGTTTTGGCTGGACATCGAAGACAACATCGTTTCGATCACCGCCGCACCGAACACATTTGCGTCAGCAAACCAAGATTCGGTCGTGCAAGGTGTTGAAGTGAGTGGTGATTTTCTATTGTCGCCGACCTGGGCACTGTACGGAAACTTCTGGCACATCCGCGGGACCAACCAGGTCACCAATGCACCACTCAGTCGGATTCCGCCAACTCAAGGAATTCTGGGATTGCGATACAACAATCCCAGCAACGCGTGTTACCTGAATGTCTACACTTGGGCCTCGGCTCGACAGAATCGCTTGGATACGGTCCGAGACGTTACTGACGAACGCATTCCAATTGGTGGTACCCCCGGGTTCGCAACGCTTAACCTTCGCATGGGGCGTGCCTTCGGTGCTTGCCGACAACATCGATTCAGTCTGAGCGGCGAGAACCTAACCGACAAAGCCTATTTAGTTCACGGTAGCGGTGTACTAGGTACCGGGGCGACAGCTCGGATCGGTTATTCTTGGCTATTCTGAACCAGCCCCAGACCAGCCCCTCACACCGAACATCAGCTCACAGGGACGACCAAATTTCCGGTTCCGAATTATCGGTTCCAAGTTGTTGGTCACTGCCCCTCTGTGCTTGCTGCCTGTTTGCTTGCTGCCTGTTTGCTTACTGACTGCCGCGGCACCCAGTCGCGAACCAAGTCGCGGTATAGATCGGGGCGTCGCTGAGCGAAGTTGCGACTCTTGACTCGCATCTGCCGGACTCTACCAAGGTTAATCGTTGCGGACACATAGGCTTCCTGAAGTGGCGGTGCTTGCGCCAGAATCTGACTTCGGCCATCGCCAATCATCGTCCCACCACCATAGGCCTGATTGGCGGTAACCACGGCAACATGACTTTGGAACATCACCGAGCGAACAATAAAATCCTCAACGGTTCCGCGACGACCATTGATCCAAACAACCAGCTCGGCACCACGTAGAGAAAGCACTCGCGGAGGCTCAGGAAACCAACCGTCGTAGCAGGTCATGATCCCAATGCGGCCAAAATCGAGATCAAAAACGGGCAAGTCATTCCCCGCACGCATTTCCCACTCGGGGTCATTTTCTAGCATCCAACGTCGACTCTTTCCCGCCGGCGGTCGCTGCCAAGGCTGATCACCTTCAAAGTGATCTACTGCACGGTGTGTCTTCGCATATCGACCGACAATTCCCCCCTCGCGGTCGAACAGCAAAGCCTGATTGGAAAATGCCCCATCGGCGAGCTCTTCCCAACACCCAACGATCACGTAAAGCGAGTTCGCCTTGGCGGCCGCAGCAATCGCATTCGTTTCGGGCCCCGGAATTTTGATGTGACCGAGCACGTACTCCGGAAAGACCACCAACTCCGATTTTTCACGCCCAGCGCGATCGATGTAAGGCAGCAATGACTCAACGGGACGATAGGCATCCCGCGGTAATTCTCCCTTGTCATACCCACTGACCTGCACCGCAGCGACTTTGACCAAGTTTGGCTTCGGTGCAATCGGTTGATCCGCAAATGCTGCAACCGGTGACCCCAGACCGAACGGGTGCGGCAGACCGAACGGGTGCAATTCACCAACCGAATCAATCAGGTCAAACAGACTACCCAGCATCAAAGCGATAACAGCAACGGTATTTCGCACGATCATTCAGGGGATTGGAGGATAGAGCCAGCCCTGGTTCGAGTGGACCAAGCAAGGCATCAACGCGTTTCAGCAGACTGACAATCAAACAGGGCAGAAGACAGCAAACAACACCGGAGAGCGGATTGACATGGATCCATTGCGGTGTTGCAGCCTGATTGTAAACCGAACTGGAGAACAGAAGACGAACCTGGGAAACGGAATTTGCATTTGGGTTGATCAAACACCGCACACCCACAAGACATGTGACCGGTTACCATTAATGCCACGCAATCGATTCACAATGCCGACGCCGCGCGGCTTGACCTTGTCAATAAAACAACCGAGCACACCACCATGAATGAGATTTCGAGACGTGATTTCCTGAATCGCACCGCATTGATTGCCGGGGGATCGACCATCATCCCGCTACCGACCGCGGCAGCCGCTGACGTCGCGGTACAAAATCCCCAGATGCAATTTGGGTTAGTGACCTATCTGTGGGGCAAGGACATGGACTTGCCGACTTTGATCGACGTTTGCGAAAAAGCCGAGATCCTGGGTGTTGAAACACGCACCGAGCACAAACATGGAGTTGAACCGAGTCTCTCGAAATTCGAGCGTACGGAGGTGAAAAAACGATTCACCGACAGTCCTGTGACATTGGTCGGTTACGGATCAAATGCCCAATACCATGAATCGGACCCAGCCAAGGTGAAAGCCAATATTGAACTGACAAAACAATACATCCGATTGATGCATGACTGTGGTGGATCAGGCGTCAAGGTGAAGCCCAATGGTTTTCCCAAGAATGTTTCGCGGCAACAGACAATCGAACAAATCGGCAAGTCGCTCAATGAGGTCGCCAGCTACGGGCAGGAATACGGCCAACAGATCCGAGTGGAAGTTCACGGCAAGGGGACGCAGGAAATTGACGCAATGAAAGCGATCTTTGAGGTTGCGGACCACTCCAACGCTACGATCTGCTGGAACTCGAACGATGCGGATCTAAACGGCAAGGGATTGAAACAGAACTTCAATCTTTTAAAAGACCGTTTCGGAGCGACCGTGCATGTGCGTGAATTCAATGTCGGCGACTATCCCTACCCGCAATTGATAAAGCTCTTCCAGAGCATCAAATACAACGGCTGGATTTTATTGGAAGCGCGCACCAACCCGAAAGACAAGATTGCCGCGCTCATCGAACAGCGGCAACAGTTCGAAAAATTGCTTTCGAATTGAGGATGCAGCCTCCTCCCTAAACCATTACCAAAACGACAAACTTTGCTTGATTAAATCGCAATCCAAGCCAAGCATCGAACGCGGCTTCATCAATTAAAATTCGCTCGGACTGGTAAAGCACTTCAAAAACCTCCGCGCGTTGCAGTCCCAACCTCATCTCCAAACAAAAACAAAACATGATTCACCGCTTCATCCAATTTTCCGTTCTGATCGCCCTGTCCTGTATCACCAGCCTCGAAGTGCGCGGCGAATCCTCAGGCAAGCCAGTCAAGGTCTACATCCTGGCAGGACAATCCAACATGGTGGGGATTGGCCAAGTGACCGGCGGGGGCAGTCGTTGGGGAGACGAATTCATCGATCCCGTCCTTGCGATCTACCCTGGACCTTATGACCCGAACGCCGATTACGACAAACTGCAGCCCACCAAAACCATGGCACTGGAGAGTTTTGGCGGAGTCGAACCCACACCTTATCCACCGGGCGGCACCCACGTGGTCCGGGGCTTCCTTCAGGTCAAAACGGATGGTGTTTATGAACTGCGGCCCGGCTATGGCGGATCAACTTACAACATCATGGAAGTCGATGGACGCGAGGTTTACCGCAAACTGGTCGACGCAGAAGCCATTCACCATTCAATCGAACTCACCGCAAACAAACGTGTTCCATTCAAAATTACCTATCTCAATCACCAAGCCAATGGACTGGGCTGGATTGCAAGAACCGACATCCCAGGAACGTTAGCAACTGTCGTCAAACAAGACGGCAAATATCCGCACTTGGTCGATACGAATGGCAACTGGGTTGCGCGTGATGACGTTTGGTACAAGGGAGTCGTCACCGCAACCGCAAACCAATGGCTCAGCGTTGGCTGCGGTGCAGGAGCCAACAACATCGGCCCCGAACTCGGCTTCGGATATGTGATCGGTGACTACCACGACGAACCAGTTCTGCTGCTCAAGGCGTCACAGGGAAATCGGTCACTTGGATGGGATTTCCTACCACCTGGAAGCGAACGTTTCGAATACGAAGGCTTTGTTTATGCGGGCTACAAAGACACCGCCTCTCGCTGGGAAAAAGGAACGGCGCCAACGCCTGTGAACTGGTACGCAGGCAAACAATACGATGATTGCTTTAATGAAGCTCACCGCGTACTGGACAACTTTGATACTGAGTTTCCACATTGGAAAGGACGTGGCTACGAGATCGCTGGATTTGTGTGGTGGCAAGGACACAAAGACGGTGGGGAACCGAGCGCTAGTCGTTACGAAGGCAATCTAGTTCACTTGATCAAGACCTTGCGAAGGGAGTTTGATGTCCCCCAGGCGGCCTTCGCAATCGCAACGATCGGCTTCGACGGTTGGAAGATGCAAGGTCCGCATAAGATCGTCGCCGAGGCACAACTTGCCGTCAGTGGTGAAACAGGAAACTACCCCGAATTCAAAGGTAACGTGAAGAGTGTCGAAACGCGTGGCTTCTGGAAACCAGCGGAAATCTCACCCAGAGAACAGGGATTTCACTACAACCAAAATGCGGAAACCTACATGCAGGTTGGAGTCGCCTTGGGTGAGGCGATGATTGAACTACAGCGGACCTCGAAATAGCCCGCGATACCAGTGCCCAACCCGGTCACACTTGACTGGAAGACATCCGTTCATCCAGTAGATTGGCAGGCGGCACGTCAGACAAGTCGCCCGTGTGACTCAAACTGCCCTGGTCATTCTGACTGAATCAAAACACTGATTCCCGAGCATCGATTCAAAAACTAGATTACCGAATTCGATCGCCTATTGAATGCCGGCACCCGCCTCGTTTTAATTGGCACGAAGGGTTTTCCAACGGAGCTGGATATGAAAATCGAACATGTCGCTTTTAATGTGTCCGATCCACTTGCCATGGGGCGGTGGTACGTGGAGCACCTGGGGATGCAAGTCAAGCGACGAACCGTTGATCCGCCCTACGCACATTTCCTGGCGGACGATAGCGGAACGGTGATGATTGAGATTTACGGAAACGATGACGCCCCAGTGCCAGATTACGCAGCTCTCCACCCGATGTCATTGCATCTTGCGTTCGTCGCCAAGGACATGGAACTGGACATCAAACGCTTAACCAGCGCCGGCGCAGAACTGATCCTTGCCCCCCAAACTGCACCCAATGGGGATGTACACGCCATGCTCAGAGACCCCTGGGGCTTTGTGGTCCAATTGGTCGCGCGGGCCAAGCCAATGGTTTGAGCCGCTTCACGCCAACAGAAGCTGCGGTTTTCGCCCATCCCCAACAAAGCGGACGTGGCGGTTTGGCCACAGCCCAAGCGACTGCGTGAACCGGATGGGCAAATTCGCCAATTGACGCATTTCCGGCAGGCAGGCTTCCGCATCGACATCACGCCATCAGCCTAACCAGGCGTGCTGCTGACCGGGTTAAATCGCGTCGACGAGACAGGCACCAAAGGTAAAGCCGCCTCCGAAGGCGCAGAGGCCGAGCCGATTTCCTTGATGGATCTCGGGAAGCACTTCGCTCAGACAAAGCGGGATACTGGTGGACGATGTGTTTCCAAAACGACGAATATTGCTGTACACCGTCGGCCCAACACGTCGTTGAATGGCATCGAGAATCCGCTGATTGGCTTGATGGGGAACAATCATGCTCAGATCGTTCGTCGT
Source organism: Rubripirellula sp. (assembly GCA_049602075.1). Taxonomy (GTDB): domain Bacteria; phylum Planctomycetota; class Planctomycetia; order Pirellulales; family Pirellulaceae; genus Rubripirellula. The sequence continues at coordinate 231,352 of JBMYRF010000008.1, read as the reverse complement.
AATTCCTTCATGCTCGCAAGCATGCTGCAGGCTCGTGACCATCGAACGAACTGCTTCGCTAAACACCTTGCTGCCTTGCATTTTGATGAACCCGCGATCCCGAAACGGGACCGTCAAAACACTTCCGTCTTCTCCTTTGGCAGACAAAATCGGCCGCAGTAGCCTTCCTCTGGCAAGATCAAAAAAGCTCTCGCCATAGAGAACAGTCGCCGAAGCCGCGTCACCAAACAGGATCGCTGTATCGAGATCTGACCGATCCAACAGCGGTGACAGCACCTCGGTTGTCACCACCAATACCCGCGAATCTGGCCGACTTTGCAGATAGTCGTAACCAGCTTGCAAGGCATACAGGTAGCCACTGCAAGCGGCATTTATGTCGTACGCTTGCATGGTCGTGGCAGCGTTCCCGCGAACCAATTCATTCAGTACCTGGCAAGCCATCGAGGGTGTTGCTGAACTAGGGCTCGTCGTACTGCAGATTACGAGATCTAATTCGTCCACCGACAACTCTTCTTGCTCGAGCGTCTGTCGCGCTGCACGAGCCGCCATGCCAACAAGATTGTCGCCAGCACCAGCCCAATGACGTGTTTCAATTCCAGTCAATCGCATAACATCCGCTGGCGTCATCGCCTTGGTGTCACCCAACAGATCTTCATTCGAGATAGAGCGATTGCCAGTCACAGCACTTACCGATGAAATCCCCACATCGAATGGCCGTCGACTTTCAGTTCGGCTCGGCAACACCAAACGATCGTGCTCTCGCCGACGAACCAAGATTGGTTCACCCGGATTTTCCGTCAGTGTGGTCGCCTCGGTCGCTGCCGGTGCATCAAGCTGAACCCTGACAAGCGGTTTACCGACCGCGATATTGTCTCCCTCCGGGACGCAGAGCTGCTCGACCGTACCCGCGACCGGCGTACTGATTTGGAATACTGATTTGGAGGCTTCAACTTCAGCGATCATATCACCGCGATCAAGATGATCGCCTGGCTGTACTTTGTATTCAATCACCAGGACCGATTCATCCGATGGCGCGGAACCAATCGCCGGCACATCAAAATAGCCTTCTTCCGGTTGATCAGGCTGTTCCCAACTGAGATCGAAGTCGAGCAATTCGGCGGCAGCTGCCACGATCCGCTGAAAACTAGGCAGAAGTTCCAACTGATTGAGGTAGTTGCAAGGAACAAACGTGTCGGCACGTGTTACTCGCCGCATCGCCACAGGGAAACGAGATTCTTCTGCCACCGTTGCCAAAACTTCGCCGCCAAAACCACACGTGTGATTGTCTTCGTGGGCCACAATCAAACGTGAAGTCTTTTCGGCCGAGGCGACGACCATCTTCTTATCCCAGGGGGCCAAGCTGCGAAGATCAATGACATCGGCGTCGACACCGACACCCGCGAAGACATCCGCAGCCCGTTCGCACAAAGTGACCGTATTGCCCCAACCGACAAAGGTGATTTCACGGCCGACCCGTGTCTTTCGGGCATTCCCTATCGGAATATACTGATTGTCAACGTCGGCTGAGGTCGCCCGCGATGTATCGTTCAGCATCGCCTTGGGATACATGAACAACGTGGGGCGGTCCGATCGGAAAGCGGCGTTCAACATGCCTGCTGCGTCGCAAGCTGTCGAAGGCATAAACACATCCAAGCCAGGCGTATGCGTTAGAGTCGATTCTAATGTCTGAGCATGGTAGGGTCCCAAACCGGGTCGATACCCGCCGCAAGCAACCATCACGATCACCGGCACTTGCCAATCACCGTCCGTTCGCCAAAACATACTCGCCATTTCCGCAGTCAACTGATTGTTGCCCAATGGCAAAAAATCTGCGAACTGAATAAACGCAACGGGTTTCTGCCCCGCCAATGCGCGACCGATCGATGTCCCTAAAATGGTCGACTCGGACAGCGGTGCATTACGAACACGACCAGGATGCTCGGTACTCAAACCTCGGGTAATCCCAAATACGTCGCCTTTGGGATCTTCGATATCCTGGCCATAAAGGAAAATCCGGGAATCGTTTTGCAGTTGATGCTGCAGGACATGGCGAATCGCCTTGCCCATGGTCAACGATTGCTGATTAGCCGAATCAGAATTTGCCGAATCACCATTTGGCGAATGGGGGAGTTCGTCGCCACGTTTCTCACTCTGCGGATGTTGCAAATCAGCGAGTATCGGGCGGATTGCGGCCGGCTGTGTGACTGGCTGGCCACCCTGCGCGGCTTCTGCGGCAGCAGCGGCAACCTCTTGTTCGACATCGATTCTTATTTGCTGCAGGACGCCTGCGTCACAGCCGTCGTCGATCAATTGAGTTTCCAACCGCAAAATTGGATCACCCGACTTAGCGGATTGACTGAGCTCGGACTCGCTGCGGTAAATTGTTTGATCATCAGCATTGGTGTGGCTATCTAACCGCTCCACTTCGAAAATCACGATTTGTGGCTTGCGCGTTCCTCGCATTTCCGTGACAATCTCGCCAAACTGCCGCAGCGAGGCGACAGCATCCCGTCCATCAATACGGCGGATTGGAACCCCACAAAACGAATCAGCTTGTCCCTCTGGCAATGAAAAGAACGTCCGACCTTCGGTACTGGTCGAAATCGCCCAGCGATTATCTTGAATCATAAACAAAACGGGCAAAGTGTCCCGCGATGCTTCACCGATCGCCTCTAGCACTTCACCTTGCTGAGCAGTCCCGTCGCCAAAGCCACACATCACAATTGGATTCGATGCCTGGTGCTTGACCGCGGCAGCAACCCCAACCGATTGCAACGCGCCATTGCCGGTTGGCGTCACCATGCTCATTATCTTCAGCTCGCGATTGCTAAAGAATGCGCTCATTCGACGCCCACGCGAATCAGATGCATCATTGCATAACATCGCGTCGAAGAACGAGCGCATTTTCACTCCACGAGCGAGCAACATCGCTTTGTCGCGGTAATGACAATGCAACCAATCATCGCCCACCAAATGGGGTGTCAGTGCAACCGACGCCTCATGCCCCGCGCCTGATAAATGAAAAAAGGCTTCGCCGCTTTGAATGATTTTTTGCGAGACTTGGTCGATCTGACGTGCCGCGAACATGGCTCGGTAGATCTTTAGCAAAGTGGGGTGATTCATTGCGGCCCCAGGCGTATTGCCGTGGTATTCGGGTCTCTGAGCAGTGACGAGTCGGAAAAGCCGCCTTCCTTGGCAACCATTGGAATCCGTCGTAGCTCGCTTGTATTGAATGGCGGACGGAACGAACAGAGCAATTGCCAAAGTGATTCATCAAACGGATCGGCTTCACCACCAAAATCCCCGCCCAAACAACACGGTTACAAGCAATCTTCCGAGGGTTCCAGCCAAAATCAACGCATCAACAAAACCAAATACAATTTTGTCGAACCTCATCGCCCGCCAAACCGCAAACGCCAATGCTAGCATTCACCGCGAGAAGAGAGACACCCCGACGCTGACGCAATCTCGCCAAAAAACACCGGAGCCCGAAAAGCAATGCTACCGAGCATTATCGCTTCGACTTCACCGGAAGACCGTTGCTCGGAAGATCGTTGCCCGGAGGACCGTTGCCGACCGCACAGCGAGCTAGAAATCGTCGCAAACGCGAAAAAAGTCGCGCCGATCGAGGACTCGGTTGAGCTTGCTGCGTTGAAAAGAGACGCACGACCTCGGTCACCTCACGCACTTCAGTGTCCCTGGCGACTTCAAGCGAAACTTCTGGCAGGTGCGGATGCAACGGCGGGGAAACGCTGGCTACCCGAATCGACCAATCTCCTTTCGCTTCGTGCTCGACCGAAAGGTATTTCCTGTAGAGGTCAGTGACTGCGTCGTCGCTTTGATCGACATCTAATTCGAACCAGCTTCCATCATGTCCCGTTTTGGCGATACGAATTCCTGCCGCTAACCGCCCTCGATGGTCTCCGCCCGCCTGATCGGCTGCGAGCAACGCAGCCAGCAAACGATCGGCCAGACTCCCATCGGTTTCCTCAAAGGCTTCAGCCATTGCCACCACAACCTGCCGGCCAGCAAGCGTATTCCCCTGGCAGGCAAAAAATTTCCCGCTCATCGCACCCCAATACTCACCGGATGCATCGGCGTTAGTGGGATTTCGATTTGCGGCACGCCCTTGCATATCGATGATTGCCAATTGCCGCTTGTCTCGTCTAGCGTCGTCAGCAAGCAAGATTCCCAACACTTCTTCGGATCCATGACCGGCCGCCAACAGGTCGAGCGCTCGTTCGCCCCAACTGGGATTGTGCCAATGCTGTGTGCAAAAAGCGCCGACTCCCGCCCGCACATAGGGGACAACTTTTCCAACGGCTGGATATTTGCTCGCAACCGCAGCACCACATTCACCCGTGGAAGGATCAACAGCAACAATCGAAAAAGTGGCGCTCACACCAAAATCCGGCTGCACCTCTTCCGCAAAGACACCGCAGCTAAGGACTGCGAGCAGCGTTGGGCAGGCAAAAAACATCAACCGAACTCGACTCATGGTTACCGTCACCAGATGGAGGCCAAAACAACAAGGAACGCCGAGAACTTAATTTACTCCGAGCGATCATCGCGTGTTGTCGTTTCAGAAATCAAAGGCTCGACAACATCGGGGTGAATAGCAAAGAAATCAGCCCAATCAGTTGACGATGATTCACGCCGGGGAACCTCGTGTTTTGCCTGGTGCACCACAACGCCTTCGTCCCCAACCACCACCGTCAAGACGCGACCGTTGCCCAGATCATAGACCTTACCTGCAATTGTCAGTGTTGCTGTCTTTCCGTCACTCGCCTCCACATCCCACTGGTAACGACGGCCATCGCCCGACGTTGCGACCCCGGAATATTCGTAAAAAGGTTTTCTGCTCGCACTCGTCCCATCCAATGCGTGGTGATCCATCTGATCAATTAATGTGATCGTGAGCCCTTCTTCCTGCCAGTCCAAATGGGTCACATTGCCTACTCCTTGAACCACCGCGGAAGAAGTCACTGGCCCCGGTGGTCGATCACGCTTCAAATCACATCCCATCAAAACCAACGAGATTGCAAGCACCATCGACCATTGCAGATAATGCAAAAGAGATTTTTGTAAAAGCAAATGCACTGCATCACTCCCTTCACGAGCGCGGATTCAAAAACAGGAGACCAACCACTCTTTCCGTGAGCCATCCAACCCTCGCCATCCTAGCTTGAATATTTCAGTGGCTTGCAAATCAGCCGGTGGGCCGCAGGTGATAATTTCATTCGGCAATTAATGTCACACTGGCCGCACAGATTGGTTTTATGCATCCCCTTCGACGTGAGATCGAACGATTCGCACAAAGCGTTTGGTCTCCTCCAGATGGGCATCATGGCGTTTCGGAACCAAAAAGAACAACAAGGGTTCGGGGCTGATCAACATGCCTCGGGAGGTTCGATGCAACCGAATCTGGTCGTAAGGCCAGCGGCAGAGGACTCCGCGTGCCGGTATGAATTGAAACTCTACTGCATCGGCCCGCAGAGTATACGGTTCATCGCGACTAAGGCCTGACCGACGAAACATCTCGGCGATCTGTGATTTGGCGCGGTACACAAGGGCCGCGTAAGCCAGTGAAGACAAAACCATGACTGCGATCATGGTAAACGCAAACAACTCGAATCCGACTCGAATCGAATAGTGAATACAAAGTGTGCTCACGCCAATGATCAGAACAGACCCGAAAAACAAACGCTTCGGGTGCCACCGCAATAGGTACTGATTGGTCGCGATACGGCGAGTGCGCGCATCATTGGCCAACGTCACTGACACAGCAGCACTGTCATCCTCCGATGAATCCCCCGTCTCTGGCGGTCGATACGGATTATATGCATCTTCAGACATCCGACTGCTCTGCCATGTACCGTTGGTAAATCAACGCGGACAAGTGTTGGCTCAAAAAAAGCTACGGTTTCAACAAGGTTCTTTCAACGCACACCCCTGACAGCGGATCGAAAAACGAAGGATCCGTTATGTCGATTCGTCGACATCGCCAACGGATTAATTCTATTGAAACCCAGTTTTTTTTGAATGGTGGGGTTCGACCATGATGAATGAGGTTCAATTAATGATGCTCACAATCGTGGCGAGTGAGGCTCGAAGAAATCGCATGACGTCGCGATCAACCACGCCATCAGATACCCGGCATCATTTTACAAGTGAAGGTGCGGAAACTTGACTACCCGAAAAGCCTATCCTAGCGACGGGCGGGAACCTTGCAGATTGCATTTGCATCGTCGTGCGATCGCCAGCGGCATCAAATTGGGCCGGACATGACCCAAAAACGGGTAATTTTCCAGAGCGGGTGAAATACAGAGAGAGACAGCAGGGGATACCCCCTGATTGATCCATCGCCACGATCTAATCCGCCACGACATAATCCACAGAACGAATCTGACAACTTGGCGACAAAGCCCACGACAATCGTGAGCAAAGCGACCTCGACATTCATGCCCGGAATAGAGAAGGAATAGAGAAGGAATAGAAAAAAGAGCCTCGGGTGGTTTCCTAAGCCCAAGGGCAAGACGCTGGATGCCGAAACAAACACGATTACGGTAAGCTACCGGCATGACAGTCGAGACTCACCCTGACGTGTTAATTATTGGTGCCGGGCCCACAGGAGCGGTTGCCGCCCGTCGACTCGTACAAGCGGGGATTCGCGTCGTTGTATTAGAGCAGGGCGATTGGCCGGATGAGTCCAAAGCGCGAGCCGGACATGCTGACTATGAAGTGCGAATTGACCGCGACTGGGGCCCCAACCCCAATCACCGAAGAGCCCCAGCAGATTATCCAATCGTCGATGCCGATTCGGATATTTCGGCCGCTCTCTACAATGCGGTCGGCGGCAGTAGTGTCATCTACGCAGCGCAATGGCAGCGCAACATGCCGTCCGATTTTCGTGTTCGCTCGCTCGACGGAATCGCAGATGACTGGCCGCTGAGTTATCAAGACTTGGAACCCTATTACGAACAAGTCGAAGCTGATTTTGGCATATCGGGGCTAGGTGGTGACCCAGCTTTTCCACCTGGTAAAGGGCCTCCGCTTCCCCCCTATCCATTGTCTCCGGTGGGTCGCAAAGTTGCCAAGGCTCACAATCAACTTGGTTGGCACTGGTGGCCAGCATCCAACGCAATTGCCACGCGTCCTTACCGAGCCTTGAATCAATGCACGCAGCGAGCGACCTGCATGTGGGGCTGTGTCGACGGCGCGAAGGGAAGTGTCGACAAAACTCACTGGCCCGATAATGTCGCGCGCGGGGTAACCTTGATTACGGGTGCACGAGTTCGAAAATTGGAAATGAACACGGCCGGGCTAGTGACTGGGGCCCACTATGTCGACCGTCAAGGAAAAGAGCACTTTCAATCCGCGGATGTGACGATCCTCGGAGCCAACGGAATCGGAACACCAAGGTTACTTCTGCTTTCAAAAAACGATCAGCATCCAGACGGATTAGCCAATTCGTCCGGTTTAGTTGGCAAGCGATTGATGATGCATCCCTACGGGACGGTCGTTGGTTTGTTTGAAGAAGACCTGGGAACCACCCATGGCTTATGGGGCCAGCAGCTGCATAGCCTGGAGTTTTATGAAACCGACACCCGCCGTGGTTTTGTCCGAGGCGCCAAGTGGGGCCTGCTGCCAACTGGCGGCCCCGTACGGATGACCAGCACTTACCCCTGGGGCAAAGAAAACGAAATCTGGGGAGAAGATTTCCACGATGGGATCCGCAAACGACTCGGTCGCTCGGTGATGTGGGGAATCACGGCTGAAGATCTGCCAAACGAACGCAATCGAGTCGAGCTGGACGCTTCGTCGCGAGATAGCGACGGAATCCCAGCGCCGAAAATCACTTATCGCAGGTCCGAAAACTCAACTCGAATGCTCGATTTTCACCTCGCCAAAGCACAACAGTCACTGGAAGCAGCCGGCGCGTACGAAACGATCATCGCGCCGACGATACGCGAAACGGGATGGCATTTATTAGGGACCTGCAAAATGGGGAGCAATCCAGAATCCTCTGTCGTTGACCCATGGGGGCGCACGCACGACATCCCCAATCTTTACATCTTTGATGGTAGCGTTTGGCCGACCTCCAGCGGAATGAATCCAACGGCAACCATTGCCGCCTTGGCGTTGCGGTGCACTGATCAACTCGCCAAACAACGGACCAATCAGCAAGTCCCAAATCAGCGAGTCTCGGGCTAATGCTGAACAAAGCCGATCTCAAAACCCTCAACCGTCTAGCGGATGTTTTGATTCCGGCAAGTGGTAACATGCCATCAGCCAGTCAAGCAGGCCTCGAAACTTGGCATCAACACGTTTTGAAAGTGAGGCCAGAACTCGCTGAGCCACTTCAAACGCTCATCGCATCGGCTACCACACGAGAACCAAATCGACACGTCGAATACTTGCGTGAACACAACCGTCGAAACTTCCGCGTACTCACCACCGTTGTGTGCAGTGCGTACTTCATGAATCCGAGTGTACAAAAACGGATCGGCTACCACGGGCAACAGCCGCTGCAAACCGAAATCCACAACAAGGATTTCGAAACCGACCTACTCGAAGCCGTCGTCCGAAGGGGTCCGATTTTTCGCGTCGCTGCAGATGATGCCACTGAATGACAGCCAGATGCCACTGAATGCAGCCAGATGACTGTCAGCAAGCCGACCACGGTGCCCGTCTACCGTAAATCGGCGTTAGTCAATTGCGAATCATAAAGCAAACACAACCTTCACCGGATCGGAATGTTGTAGCTTATCGCGCCCATCGGCTCGCCTTGTTTAAACGTCTTGTAATTCTCGTGACACATTGTGCATTTCCCTAAGAAAACCTGGATCGGCGTAACAACTCTCAAATGCCCCTTCCCTTTTTCCAAAACGATGGACTCGTGCTAATTCTTTCTGGACTTTAGCTTTGAGATTCCTTCACGCTCAAATTTATCTTGAGCGACATTCGAATCGTTGATCGGCTCGCCGCTGGTTTCCAACAGACGCACTTGGTGCCAACCTTTTTTAGTCACTGCATCAAACAACGTGATCGCGGCAGTACCGGCCGGTAAATCATCTTCGTCATTCACATAGCGCGTTCTAATCAACACCACGGCCGCCTTATAAACATCAACCAACATACGAACGGTATCTCGAGTACGCTCCCTGGCTGCGTCGATTGCTGCACCTGCTACGTCCGAGTCTGCACCTACAGCTAGCGTATTTTTACCGCCGTGCGTCTCAACGCTCCATGAGCCGCAGCCGAAGCAGACGAAGCAGACGAAGCAGGCGAAGCAGACGAGAAAAAAACTTGTCAAACCGACTGAACCTTTGAAAAACAACACCATCTACACAACTCAACACAAGAAAAACGAATCGACATTACGCACCATAAAGTCAGCCGCAGAACCAAGCCAAAGCCCAACGTACAAATCAAGATAGGCTGCGTAGGCTAGCCATTGCCTGTGTTCGAGATACCGACAAAAATGGCAACTTCGGTGGCTAATTCGACGCATTTGCGAAACAAGCCCACTCGCGAATACAGTTGGGCCATTAAGGCACGGTGGATCCAACGGACCTGTTGCCACACCGCATCCAAGTCACTCACGTGTGCGGCGACGCACTGCAGCGATTGAGCCGTTACAATCTCAGCCGATTCTGTTGTTTTCCCTGAAGGATCTCCGAATGAACTCCTCCGCTGCAGACCGCATCGAAGCACTGCGAGCCGAGATTCGACGACTCGACCGTCTGTATTACGTCGAAGCCAAGCCAGCCGTATCAGATCTCGAGTACGACCAACTTCTAGCTGAACTGAAGGAACTGGAATCGGATCACCCCGAACTCCACTCTCCTGACTCACCAACTCAAAGAATTGGTGATGCTCCAGTCGAGCATTTGGTTCAAGTCGCCCACCAAGTCCCGATGTTGTCGATTGACAACACCTACAGCCGCGAGGATTTGCAAGCCTATTTTGAACGCACCGAAAAACTGCTAGAGGGTGAATCGATTGGTTGGGTGATGGAATTCAAAATCGATGGCGTCGCAGCTTCGATCCGTTATGAAGATGGTGCGTTGACACAAGGGTTGACGCGTGGCAATGGTGAGGTGGGCGACGATATCACGCATAACCTGCGAACCATTCACGACCTGCCCCTGAAACTAAACACGACCTCCCCTCCCAAGATTCTCGAACTGCGCGGCGAAGTCTACATGACAAATGCCGACTTGGCTGACCTGAACGTCCGGCAACAAGAGGCTGGCAATGAACCGTTCAAAAACACTCGCAATGTCACCGCCGGAACGATTCGGCTACTTGACCCATCCATTGCCGC
>JBMYRF010000008.1:177067-220924 GCA_049602075.1 Rubripirellula sp. | reverse complement strand
GTCTAGGACTTCGCAGCAAGAGTCCTCGCTGGCTGATCGCCTGTAAGTTCGAGCGGTACGAGGCAGTCACCAAACTAGAATCGATCACAGTTCAAGTCGGAAAAACGGGAACCATTACCCCGGTCGCCAACCTGCAACCAGTCGACATCGCGGACACGACCGTATCTCGTGCATCGCTTCACAACGCCGATGAGATCGAAAGACTCGACGTGCGTGAGGGTGATGTGGTGGTGGTTGAAAAAGCGGGAAAAATCATTCCCAAGGTCGTGCGTGTTGAAAAGCATGAGCGAAAAACCGATCTGCCAGTCTGGAAGTTCCCCACTCATTGCCCCGAATGCAACATTCTTCTCGCTAGGGATGCTGGCGGAGTTTACATCCGCTGCTCCAATCCTGCCTGCCCGGCACAGGTGAGACAACGCTTGATTTACTTTGGTTCCCGACCTGGCATGGACATTGATGGACTTGGCGAAGAGGTCGTTGACTTATTGCTGCACCAAAAGATGGTCGCCGGATATGCGGATCTTTACGAACTGCGACTCGAAGAAGTCGCTGGACTCACGTGGCCCAAACGCCGCAAAGGAAAAGACGGTGAAATGATTGATGTGGCATTCGGACGACGCAACGCCGAGAATCTGCTCGCGGGAATCGACGCGAGTCGTGACCGAGGGTTGGCGCGGGTCCTCGCGTCCATCACGATCCGTCATGTCGGCCCGCGGGTTGCACAACTAATCACCAAGCAATACCCCACAATTGAAGAGTTGAGAAACGCGAGTATTGAACAACTCGCGTCGATTCATGAGATCGGTGATGCGATCGCGCAAAGTGTTCATGAATTCTGTCACTCAAGCTATGGTGAGCAGATCTTCCAACAACTCGCAGCAGTTGGGGTTAGCCTGGAGCAACCCCAAACCAACGCCCAATCAAACGAGCAGCAATTGGAAGGTAAATCGATCGTAGTCACCGGAACCTTGACTCAATTCACGCGAGATGAAATCAAAGCCGTCATCGAGCGACTTGGTGGTCGTGCTTCTGGGAGCGTGAGTAAAAAAACGGATTTCGTCGTGGCCGGAGAAAAAGCAGGCAGCAAACTTTCTAAAGCTCAACAACTGAACGTGCGAGTGCTTAGCGAAGCCGAGTTCAAAGAGCTTGCCGGACTGTGATCTGCGATCCCATCAAAAGCACCGGGCACCAAAACTCGGTAAACGCCGGCCAATCGATCAGAAAGAGCTAGATCGAACCTTTTGCTTCATCAAACGCATTGACCAAAGCAGCAACCACATCGAGATTACTGAGAATGCCGACGGGACGATGCTGGTCGATCACTGGCAGCACATGCAAGTGGGCATCAACCATCACCCGCGCCGCAACGATCAATGGCATATCGGGATCAATCGATTGAATCCCGCTGGTCATACAATCGGAGACAAATTCGCATGACTTGGGCTCCAAGTGCATGCCATCCTCGTCATGCACGACCTGCTGAGACGAGTCATCGTATTGGGCATACAATTCCGTCCGTTTGACAAAATCACTCGCGGTGATGATCCCGACACATTTTCCCTGCGAATCCACAACGGGCGCTGAGTGAAGTCCCTGCTTTAAAAACAAATGCGAAACCTCATTCATGCTAGATACGACATCAATCGTCAATGGATCGTGGGACATCGCATCACAAACTCGAAGGGTAACGAGCCGATCAAACATTTCATGCATTGCCTTTCTCCTGTCGAGATAACCGAACCACGAGGTAAGCAAACGAAAAAGTGAGCAAACCACGGGGTTCCGGAAAACAATCTTTTCAGCCTACCCTCGGTTCGCTCGACTTTGCATCGCCAGCATGACGGGAAATCCAAACGCCACAACTGGCATGGCGGAGCGTGTAACGCGAGACGCTTCCCAAAATAGAGCGTGCTAATGCTGAACGCCCAGTATCACCAATCACCAACAAATCACTCTTTTCCTTCTCGGTGTAGCGAACTAAGCCTTCAGCGATGTGATCGTGTTCGACCACCTCGGTCTGCACCTCCCTTACTTGCCCCTGCAAACGCTCGGCCGCCACCTCCACAACTTTCTTTGCCTCTTGCTGCAGTGCCTCTGGATTGAACCCAAAATCCGGATTAAAAACCGGTGCGAAGCTTGCCACGCCCACAACGGTAATCTCGGTCTGCGATCCCCATTGAAATTGCATCAATTCATCGAGGGCAGCGTGGGACGCCGCTGAATCGTCAAAGGCGACCGTCACCCGCAGGCTGCGATCGAGCTGTTCTCGCAAGCCAGTTGGACGCACTACTAAGACGCTGCATGGTGCTTGAGTCGCCACGTAATCACTCGTACTGCCAAGCAAAATGCGATCAATCTGTGAATGACCTTTCGCACCCAGGACGACTAGATCAGATTTGCACTGGGCTGCGTAATCGACAATCGACTCCCGTGAATCCCCCTCGACAATGCGACATTCAACATTTGCATTCGCCCCTTCGAACATCTCGATGATCGTTCTTTGACGCTGCTCGGCGTACACCCGATCCTCCTTGATCAGCTCAGTCATCAAGTCCTTCGTTGGTGAATAGAACGAAGTGACCGGTGGGGAAAGGACGGTCAGAATCGTCAGATCCAACTGGCCTTGGTGAGGAAGACGCGACAGAAACCAAGCCGCTTCCTCTGAGCATTTTGACCCATCAGTCGCCAACAAAACTCTCATCACACCACTCCCAGTCAAAAAAGAATCGTCGACTAGGACAACCATAGCAATCCTGATGCCAACACTCGCAACAGTAAATCGAGCGGGATCAAGCGACAGTTGTAAGTGCGGATTTGCACACTAATGAATCGAATTGCCCCCAGCAGCACACAAGTGACGTCGATAAACCGCCGTCGGATCGGCTGAAGAAAAGCCAGTGAGGGGACAAAGGCAAGAGAAGGCCTGCTGCCAAGAATGGAATTGGCTAGCGAGGCGTGACCAGTACGCGATTGACGATCTGGCGCCCCTCGGTCACCCGACGGACAGATTCTTGGGCCATCTGCTTGTGGTAAAAACTGCTCACGCGACCGCTGAGACGCAACTGAGTTTCGGTTCCATCCACTCGAAGATCGCGGAGCTCTCGAATCGAGCTATTGGCGAGAAGATCTGTCGCAGCCTTTTCAGCGGCTTGTTCGCTTGTTTCCAACATCTTGAAATTCCGTCGATTCGCTAGGTGAGATTTAGCGGTCGTCGTCGACCATCCTTGTGGAATTCATCTGCCCCTATCGCAGTTTTACCGCGTGCATTTGATGAAGGCGAATCGGAGGCGGGCTGGTGGGGAGACGACCTTCCACTTTCAAATATCCCACATTTTTTCGATTCTGCCTACGTGAATTTGGCACATTTTATCGCCACTCTATCCACCGCCTTGGTTACGCCGATTGTGACGCGGAACCATCCGGGTTCGTGATCAAAAAATCCGAATTCCCCATACTTTGGGTGAAGAAGCTGGTTTGCCGCGCGACGAAATGCAACGTGCTCCAGTCGGCAATCGATCAGAGCAACTGATGAATTTCAAAAACCGAGGCACATACCACAACAGAATTGCACCAAAGGGGGCACCGCAAGGGTGCCCCTAAACGGGAACTCATCGTGCTTACATTTCCTGAGCTTTGCACCCAACGACGCAATAATCGCTGCGATTCAACCTCGAGCCGACCAAAAGTCAGATTGCTTCATTCGTTCCGCCAGCAACCGAGGACTCTCGGTTTGACTTCCAGCCGCCATGAACTAGATGACCGCAAATACGAAGGGACTACCCGAACACCTGAAGTCATTTAAATCTGGCTTGGCGGTTTGAAATGGCCCGCAAATACCATCCGGGAGAATTCTATGCGGTTGGATCTTGCAACTGCAATCAGCTGTAGCGCCGCGGGCGTCACGTGCGGATGGGTCATGCATGCTTTGGGGTGCTCCGGCAATCAAAAATCATTGCGTCGAGCAGCCCACTCGGTCGCTAATCTTACGGCCAACGACGAATCCAACAAAGAACGCTTGGTTCAGATCGCCCATCGCCTGAGGGCATCTGCGTCCAACATCTCCATCGCTGTGGAAGGCTACCAAGTAAAGGTGATTGAACTCAACGACCAACTGCCCCAACAATACGATCCATCACCCGATCGAGTGGCTGCGGTAATCTCTCAACTAATCGAAACGAATCAACAGATCCAAAAGCGGCTGCAACAAGTAAAACCGCAGTTGCAACAACAGACGGCACAGGTCAAACCGACCAATCGGCAGCCACTGGTCGAGCCGCTCACACGCATTTCTAAGCGAGACTTTTTCGACCAGCACCTTGCCAAGCGATCCTGGCTAGGCCCACAAGCAACCGAATGCGTGAATTCCAACGAAACGCCATGCCAGCCGCTGCCGGCACCGATCGGCCGCGATGGAAAAGCCATGGTCACCGCTCGGCCTCCGACTTGACGACAAATCCGAATCGAAAGATAGCAAGGCACGCTGGCAACGAGCAGAACTGAGAAAGCGACGCAGAACCAAACACAACGCACGAAAATCCCTGGAAACCTTAAGGCAAATACCGCAAACCTCCGTGTGGGAGGCAAGCCCCGCCACTGTTAACGCGCGTACAGGACGGAACAGCGAATTTCCAATTTTCTGAAATCGTGGCCAAATCTGCCTTGACCAGAGGAAAACGTTCTTTCTATCCTCCCGACCGTGTTGAGCAGTTGGCAACAAACGTTCGACACGGACTTTGAAGAGAACGCGGTTCTGCACTGGCATCCAGCTTTACGTTGAATGCTGCGAACACTGCGGCCCGCCGAGTCACACGGATGTGTCTTGACGCCGTTGCCGATCTTTTCGAATAAAGGTTCGACGGAACAAAGCATGGAAGCTGAGTTCTTTGTCGAACTCCAAACCACCGGCTCCCGGAATCGAAGCGCGTCTGTCCTCCGCCCCCCTAGGACAACGTACTTTCCGGGAGCTTTTTTTATGCGCCGCCCGGGAGTCAATGAAGGCACGACAGCCAACGGATGACGAAAAAGTGCACCTTCGGCAAAGCCACTGTCGGAGAAAATCCAACTGCGAAAGCGTTTAAGCAGCACTAGAAGAATGACGCTGCCTAAAACAGGGAAATCGTTTGTGCTCATCAACGCTTAAAGCGAGTCATCTGGATCGCAAACAAAGCGGTAACCGGCATCTCGGATGGTCAACAAATGCGTCGGGACCGCTGAATCGGGTTCGATGATTTTTCTTAATCTAGCAATGAATTGATCAACTGCCCGGGTCTGCAAATTGCCCGACAAGTCCCACACCTCCGACAACAGTTCATTTCGGCTGATCACTCGCCCTTCATGCTCAACAAAGTACTTCAGCAATTTCAACTCTTTGGGAGTCATACGAACCGACTCTCCCGCGACGCTAGCTTGATGAGTTTCGAAGTTGACCTGCACCTCGCCAAAAGAGACTTCGCTGCAGGCAGGCCGAGTCCGCTTGGGTTTACTATCGCCGCCGCGTTGGCCCCCTTGCTGCTGCAACAAGTTCTTAATTCGGCTCAGCAACTCATCTAATTCAAACGGCTTACTCATGTACTGATTCGCCCCAACATCGAAGCCTCGCGTCCGGTCTTCCGCCAACGTACGAGCGGACAGCATCAACACGGGGAGAGTCATTCCCGCATCGCGAATCGTCTCACAAACCGCGTAGCCACTCATCCCGGGCAGCATCAAGTCCAGCACCAGCAAATCAATCGAATCACCGTTGGATTTCAGCAACCGCAGAGCGTTTGGGCCGTCCTCGACCAAAGTCACCCGATAGTTCTCGGCCTCGAGGTTGTACTTGATACCAACACCAAGATGCTTTTCATCTTCAACGAGCAGAATATGGGGCGACATGATATCGAGCTAACAAATCGGATAGGGATCTCAGGCAGCCTGCTTGACTGGTGCACTGAGCGTGACTTCAAATTCTGTTCCAGAACCTTGGTCCCGATCAACGACCCGGACCGATCCGCCAATTTCTTTGATCACGTTCCGCACAAGGTACAATCCCAACCCCGTCCCGGGCGTGCTACGTTCTAACTCGCTGCCAAGGCGGATGAATCGGCCGAACACCTTGCGTCGCTGGTTCGCTGGGATTCCAGCACCATTGTCGATAATCGAAATCAACGTTTCTTGCTCCCCCTCAGGTCGCACCTTCACTTCGACATGGGGTGGCGAACCGGCATATTTGACGGCGTTGTCAATGAGATTTCGAAATAGTATTTCGAGTTGGATTAACTGGCTGTTGACCGTCAATGGCGGTGATTCAACGGTGACTGTTTCAGCTGGCAAGCGGTAACGCACGCAGGCTGCCGTTGCACACTGATGCAAGAGTTCATCTAGTCTCACAGGCTCATCTGGCAATGGCTCAATTTCCCGCTCAATCCGCGCGGCATCCAGGAGGTGATTGATAAGCGAATCAAGCCGTTCGACGTCCTCCAGCATAAAACGGTGGAAATCTTCCTGCTGCTGCTGATCAACGCTACGGAGGTCCATCGTCTGCAAGTAGAGCTTGAGTGATGCAATCGGGCTTTTCAATTCGTGAGTGACTGCATCAATGAAGTTTGATTGTCGCCGGTTCAGATTGAATGCCTTGACCGTCAGCGTCAGATAGGCGATTACCCCTGCCAAGACCGCCGCTAACAGGATGGCTCCGATAGCGAAGATCACCCAGAAGAGAGTTCCCGAACCGAGGTCGCCGGTCGACCCCAAGACGTTGCCCGTGATCCATAAGATCGTCAGCACGACGACCAGCACGATCATCACGATGCCGAGCGTAATCGGTGCCCGCAAGGAGCGGCGTTCAAGCATGAAACAACTGGGGTGTGGACGAGAGGAACAAGGGACGGAAAAATGTGAACAGATGAATAGAGACGATAAAGGACAGACACGAAAGAAGCGAGCGAGCACTCCCTGAAAGGAGCCCGCCGCCCGGAAATCTACGCCTGCCAGTCGCTGTTATGTAGCCGCGAATCATTAAAAAATGGTCCCGCGGGCAAAATGGTCCGGCGGGCAAAATGGCCCCACAGGTTGGGATGACCGTGATGGACTCGCTGCTCCGCTACGGGTTGGGACGAAATGCGATTACAAGAGGTCGCCGATCATCTCGTCACTGAAGTCCCTCGAACACCTGAAAAAACGGCTGAACACATGAAAAAAATCTAATCGGCACCGAGACTCCCAAGTCAACCGAATCCGTGATCAGCCGTCGCACCCCCCCGTCTTTCTCTTGCTCCGGACTTGTCAGTTGGCCTCCACTCGAATCAGGTTGCGGAAAATCGAAATCCTGCCCCCCTCCAGCCACAAAAAAATCTACAAAATCGTCTAGAAACGCGGTTGGTTTTCAATTCTAGGCGTGACGATCGCAGTCCTTTGCACCATACTGACGGGAGAAGGCAAACCGGCTTTTATTGGAGAGCGGCATGAACGCCGAAACAGGGACGCAACTCTTTACCGAACGAACGATTCGCCAAGTCCGATTGGACTGCTGCCGAGCAATCGCACGCGCCCAGCTCTGTCCCGAACGCAGCGCGGTTAGTCGTGTGCAATGTGTCGACCATCACGCGGAACTCGACGACTCATTCGGCCACCAGCTTTGGTATTTCGAAGGCCACGGAGTGGATGAACACGACCGACGCCACAACATTTTTGGCGTCATTGAGTATTCCGTGCAATTTGGCCTCCACGAACTCGTGGAAGACGGAGTCTTTGAATCGGAACAACAACGAGAACGATTTCGCAACGAGTACGAGCATGAAGCTCGGCGGCCGACCTGGAACCATCCGGCCCATCGCTGGTTGGCGTTCGGAACAGCCGCCATCGCGTTGGTCTGTTTAGCCTATCTGATCATGCAGACAACCGCGTGAGTTCATCGGAAGCAGTTGAATCGGCTGAGGCGATCGTTGATGTTCGTGGGCTCAAGAAACGCTATAGCGGTTCGTTGTTCAATCGACGATCAGTGGATGCCTTACGCGGAGTCTCTCTAACCGCAAGCGGCGGTGAAGTATTCGGTCTACTCGGACCAAATGGTGCGGGTAAAACAACGCTCATCAAGATATTGCTCGGTGTCGTCAAGCCGAGCAGGGGCAGTGCATCCCTGTTCGGCGAAGCCGTTGGTAGTGCAGCAGCCCGGCGACGCGTCGGTTATCTCCCGGAGTCTCTCCGTGTGGATCGGCACCATACGGCTCGATCGGCCCTCCGTTACTACGGCCGATTGAGTGGGATGGCCCCCAAAGAGATCGCGAAACGCAGTGACGAGTTACTTGATCTTGTTGGGCTTGCTGGCCGCGATCGGGAATCGGTGAAACGATTCAGCAAGGGGATGTACCAACGCCTCGGTTTAGCACAAGCCCTGATGCACAATCCTGACTTGTTGGTACTTGATGAACCGACCGATGGCTTGGATCCTGTGGGACGCAATGAAGTCCGTAAAGTGATTGAGCGTCTGAGGGATGCTGGCAAAACAATCTTCTTAAACAGCCATATCCTGCAAGAAGTTGAGGTGATTTGCACACGCGTGGCGATCCTCAGCAAAGGAGAGATCTGTGGCAGTGGCAGCATTGAGGAATTATCGTCCGGCTCAGCAAGCGGCCGAGTCACGCTTGATGTGATCGCCGACGAGAATACGTTTAACGGCGGAGCAGCGTCGACAAAGTTCCGTGAGTGGTTGGGATTGCCCGATTCCGCCGACTTGGAGGTCGCAGCCAACGACGGTAACGGTCGATCTCATCGCGTCAATGCAATGCTAGATTCCCAGGCCAAAATCGACGCTGCGGTCGATCGCCTTAGGCAGGCGGGAGTTTCGATCATCCGCCTGGAAGCCCAACGAGAAACGCTTGAGGATACCTTTATGAAGTTGGTCTCAGCCTCAGAGGCTGCTAACTGATGCGTCAGTACGCCGCTGTCATCCGCGATTCCTTTCACGCCGCTTTGACGTCGCGTGTCCTGTGGATTGCCTTCGTCGCCATCTGGCTGTTGCTCGCTGCCCTTTCGCCAATCGGTTACCGCGAAGATTTCACAACCCGCTTTCGCAGCAGTGATTTCAGTAACGGCACGCGGATGAAAGCGATGTTGGCCCAAGGCTTGGCCACCCCCGACCAAGAGGCATCCGCCACGAGAAATATAGCGAATGCGATGCCTGAGGATTTGCGACGGCAATTGGAACGGGTGGCAGAAGGCGAAGAAGTTCGCATCCAACTGCGTGAACTTGCCTCCGCTCTCAATAGCATGCTTGATGACGAGAACTGGTATGACACCGAGGCCTGGAAGCCAACGCTGCGGTTTAAAGAACTGAGAGAACTAGACGAGCTCCCCGACGAAGGGCTTGATGAATCCACCCGCCGTCGGCGCGCTCGGCTTCGCATTGAGGCAGCATTCCCGGGCGTGTTCGAGACAAGATCGTCAAGGTCGGTTTTGTTGACCTACGCCGGCATGGATTTCCCTGCCGATCTTGCGATCGACAAGACCCAGTTCGGTTCGCTAATCAACCAGCTTGTGTTCCCATTGATCATTGACTGGTTGCTCGGGTTCATCCTCATCTTCTTGGGAATCTTGGTCACCGCCTCAATCATTCCGGACATGCTTCAACCGGGATCACTGCACTTATTACTCAGCAAGCCGATCTCCCGCACACTGCTGCTGCTTAGTAAATTCCTGGGAGGGTGCGCGTTTGTCTTGCTTTGCGTCACGCAATTAGTCATCGGATTGTATTTAGTAGCTGGCTTTCGCCTCGATGTTTGGAACCTCCGCTTGCTGTGGTGCATTCCCGTTTCGGTATTTTTGTTTTCCGTTTTCTTTAGCGTTTCAACCCTGGCTGGACTTCGTTGGCGGTCGCCAATCTTAGCGATCGGTGTGACAACCATTTTCGGAACTATCTGTTTCGTCACCGGTATCCTTGGCGGATTATCAGACGGGTTTATACGGACCCCCGACCAGGTCCGTGGGCTGGCGATTGCAGGCGAAAATGTGTTCGCCGCGACCGACGGTGGAGGCCTAAAGCGGTTTGACGTGGAACAAAATGAATGGCAAGAAATCTTCAAATCGAGCGCCGTCAATTCTGACCGAATCCTCAACCCGATACCGTTGGGGGATGACCTGGTTGGTACAGCGGTGGTGCGAGGAGGACGTTTCAATCCGTTTGGAGCAGGCCCACTCGACTTGCTGGTCCTCAACGAAGCATACGACTGGGAAGCAGAACCGAGCCTACGATTGCCAACAGCAACCAGCCGCTTGTTTCTGGGGGGTGATTTGGTCGTTTCCATGAACACCAGCGAACTCGCTGCCGCGAGTGTTCAGGGTCTGTTGCAAGCCGCCGGAGAAACAGAATCAGATGACGAGTCCGAGGCGGAGAAAGCGGACGAGGGGTTACTTTCAAAACTCAGCAACATGATGGGGGGGGCAACGCCAGGATTCTCGCCAGTACTCCCTCCGCGAATGGCGATCTCAAAACCACGTGATTTGGTCTTTGATCCCGAGGGAGAATGGATCATTGCCATCAGCAGTGGACGCCTCATGCGTCTGGAGCCATCCACAAAAAACCAATCTCAGCGGTGGACTCTCCGTGTTGAGCGTTCGCTCGAAGGCGAAGCATCCAAGCAAGCAAAGATCGCCGTCAGTGGTAATCGTGTGCTGGTCGCTCGCAGTGAGGCACCGCTGATAATTCTTGATGCAATCACACTGGAACCCATTGGCGAACCGTTGCCTCTATCCGATTCGCTGATTCCCGATAACGTCCAGCCACTCGGAACCGGAGGCAGATTTGCTCTGCTCACCAGCGATGGCCGGTGTCGAATCATCGAACCGAAGGATGAAGCAGGCACCTACGAGATCGCGCAGACTCTCAAACAGAAAGAAGTCGAAGCGTTACATTTCCATGCCGCTACAAATCAATTGTTGCTTGCCCACCACATTGACCAAATTGACTTTCTTGATGCGGACGACCTGTCGTTGAAACGATCAATTCGCCCAAGCCTCGCCCAATGGCGGCTTATCGATAAGTACGTTCTCGCTCCATTGCGAATCATCGTTCCGCAAACCGGTGAGCTGGGGGAGCCCATCAGCGCTCTGATCAGCGGAAAATCAGCAATCGTCATGAATGCACCAAACGGTGAAGAGCGGGTAATCCGCTACGACATCGCTCGCCCGATCCTCAGCTGTACGATTTTTCTGCTGGTGATGCTGACGATTAGCTGCACCTATTTTGCAACACGTGATTTCTAACAGGAATCACGTGTAAAACGCAGCCGCCACGCAACTAAACCACCAGCGGAACCGCGAACGCGATTTCTAAGTGCGCTCACTGAAACGTTCGTCAGCTTGAACAGCCGGTGGGGTATTCACGGGGCGTCTCAACACTCAATTGGCACAGTCGAAATAGACTTGCCAAGCGAATTCAGCAGTCGACGCGAGTTACGGAAAATCCTTGCGAAACCTGCTTAGCAATGATTTTTCGTCTGCAGGCACGAGATACATCTTGCCGCGAATTACTTTCGTTTCCCCTGGCTTTAATCCACCAATGCGAAAATCGTTATGGATGCAGGTGATCACCCCCTGAAAAACCTCTTGATAGGGTTCCCAAGCGACCGCCAGAATCATTTTCTCGTCGGCTGAATAACATCCGGTCAATCCACTGCTAGGCACGAGCTTACTGAGCGGTCGTGGATTCACATCGTTCCGATCAACCGACGCCGACGCGTAGACCTGCCCCGGTACGTAACGGGCATTCAAAGCCCAAGGCGTCGTTGGCAACCGCGTCAGCCTTCCATCAAGCATAAGAAAGCAATGTCGGATATAGGGAGGGTAAACTTCTCGGGCATCCTTGGGATCAGCACCGACGAAACCATCCACTCGCATACAAGGCTGCGCCCAGTGAACAAGCGATTCCCGGTCCGTCGGGTTCGACGCTTTCACGATAAACACCACTTCATCTTTTCCGGCTTCGATGACATGCCGCACGACAACACCATCTTCGAGGCGGTCTTCGATCTCGACACGCTTTCCATCCGAAGAAGCTGAGACCAACTTACTCTGATGTGGAATCACCGTCTCGCGCCAATCCCGGTCAGTTGAACCGGGACGGCAATAGGCTTCCAGATAATGCGTTCGGATTGGGCCACCTGGAATGTGAGGCCCAATCACTTCCAAGAAGCGGTTTTCCCATTTCAACGTCAAATTCGGCTCAGCAGCCAACGTGATCGATGCGAGCAGAACCCACAACAACGAAAAAAGAAATCGCATGGTGACACAAATGATTGGTGAAGCGAAATGAGTGAAACACAGATGGTGGACAACATGGCAGCGGTTAAAGAAGTCAACCGCCACCCCATGGATAGACGCACTTAGCAGAACGCTATTTGATCCGATACAAATGGCTCCGACTTCGAAGCAAGAAACCATCGCCAACGGGAACCAGGCTGGCCACCGTAAATGGTTCGGCATCATCAACTTCGTTGACCGCAACAACTCCCGGTTCGGCTGTATCGAGTGGGCCGAGCACGTAAGTCTTGCCATCTTCTTGAGTGACATACAAGTGATTACCGGCGACCAGCGGCGAGCTACTAAAACTCGATCGCGATTTTGGTAGTTGCATACTCCAAATCGTCTTACCGGTTTCAAGATTGAGACAGGTGACGGTCCCTCGACTCGACTTCCCATCGGACACCACGTAGACGCGTCCCTGCCATGCTGCCGGTGTTGGCACATCGCTACCGAGGTCGTCACGAAACCAAGCGATCGCTTGATCGCCTTTGCCGTCGGCAAGCTCATCCATCCGCACCGCGGTAAGCGTTGCCCCGCGTGCGTAAGGGCAAACAATCACGTTTGCCTCGGCAACCGGTGATGAGATAGAGCGAAAGTATTTTTCCTGATCGGGATTGAATCCACCCAGGCGGCCCAATTCCCGCCCCGTCGTTGCGTCGTGCAGCGTGAGATGATCAGCTCCCATGACCGCAAGGGAATTGCTTCCGTCGATTTTAACACCAAGTGGGGTGGAATAGCTCTGGGCTGCTTCCTCTGGCGCCCCCAACATCCGATCGGTCTTCCAAAGCAAGGCTCCTTTTTTCTTGTCCAATGCAACAAGATGACTCGGACCAGACTGCATCACAGCAATAATCACAGCTTGGTCGGTGACCGTCGGCGAAGACCCTAAATCCCACCACAACGTATCGGCACCAAACATCTCTTGGATGTTGATTGCCCAGCGGATCTTGCCAGTTGCATCAACACAAGCCAAATCGCCACTGCGAAAGTAAGCGAAGACAGAGTCACCATCGACAACCGCAGACGGATTACTACCACTCCCTTTACGATGCTTGCCACCGGTGTCAGCGCCCAGATTGACTTGCCAATTCAGCTTGCCGCTCTCGACATCGATAGCAATCAATGTATTTTTCCCATCCACGCCAGAGGTCACGTAGGCGGTCCCATCGGAAACAACCGGCGTACTGCCTCCACGCCCGGGAATCTCGATCTTCCACGTGACTCCGGCATCATCCGACCAAGCGGTTGGATATTGATCACCCGAAGCGACACCATTTTGCAATGGTCCCCGCCATTGAGGCCAAGACTCCTTATCTGCCGCCGTCAAGACTGGCGTTGCGAAGAGCATGAGCCACGAAAAGCAAAGATTTCGAATCAGTTTCCGCATGGCGTTGGGTTCTCCTATGAGAGGTAAAAAAGGTGGGTAGCCGTCTAAAAGACAATCGTGCGGGTGCAGTCATGGCGGGAATCAGGTCTGCACGAATCAGGGTGTGCAGAATAAAGGTTACGCGGAATGCAGTGGACTGTGGGGATCATTCGTGAGCCTGGGCGGATCGAAGCGATCCCAAACGGGCAAAGATCGAAACGGAGAACGCATTACCGAGACCAACTCATTTCACCAGATCACAAGAGAAGTACTATCGCTCTTTTTGGAGGGATCGCACTGCCGTGACGAAGGCGATCGGCTCGGTTTCCTCGACATTTAATTCGAACCTGGCCAGCGTCTGCTAAAATCTTAACCATACAGGCAGCCCCTCGGGGGTAGCCTGATCGACACTACAGTAAACTAAAGGCGTCGGTCTGTTTTCAGGTTGGTGACTCGAGATACCGCAATGATTCGTTTGGTGTTCCCTCTCGTTCTGCTTGGAGTCGTCGCTGCGGAACCGTTGCGCTGCATCGGTCAGCAATCAAAAGCAGGTGACGAGTTCGAACTTTCGTTCGAACAGTTCTCTCAAAAACGTTATTCCGATCGTCAGCAGGCGACCCTGGAGGCTTGGCGTCGCCGCGAACAATCTCGGAACCAAGTCCAGCAAGCGACCCGCCACCCCGATCCAGAGGTGGCACGCCGAGCCAAGTGGATCCTCCGGCAATGGCAACTCGGTGCGGTCCCGGACACACCACCGGAGATTTCCCGACTATTGCAACGGAGCGAAGGCCCCGAAGCGATCGAGAGTTTGCTAGAAGTCGGTCAGTTTACCGCCGCCATCATCGCGATCGAGGAATCGGCTGGCACACCGAACGAGCGAGCGGTTCAGCAACGAATTGCCTCGGCACTTCAACGCCGTTTCCCAATCTATGTGCACTTTGCTCTGGAGAGTGATTCGCTGCAGCCACTCTTGGAATTGATCGACTTGGTGGCTGATTCGACCGAATTAGCGATGTGTCGGTTGCAGCTACTTCAGCAGATGGGAACGGAGGTTCCTGACGATGAACTGCTGCCTAAATCATCCGTGCAGTGGCCGCTAATGGAAACACAGCGTGCCACCGCAGCACTGCTAGTCGCTCTAGGGCGGGTCGACGATGCCATCGAAATAGCCAAACAGACGGTGGATCCGAACCTGTTGCACCAATGCCAAATGATCGGCTCAATGTGGCGGGAAGCAGCCATTGGACAGAGCCAACTGGCGGAGCAAGCCGAGGTCGGTGGAACCGAGTATTTCACCCGCTGGGCGATGACTTTGATCGATGCCGAACGGGCTGGCGATGCTGCCTTCGTCCAGCGGGCTGTCGACGCCCTTAGCTCCACGCCGGTTGATAAGACGATCCCGCTGGGCAATCAATGGCGATGGCAAACGCTCGCCAGTCATGGATTTATCGATGAAGCATTGAAAATTGCGACCCAGACGAACCGTGATGATGCGGCCAAACTTGCGATGGCAGCTGCCAGACCACGCGAGGCCCTGAAAGCTTTGGGCTACCCACTCGAACGTCTCGACCTTGATTTGCATGAGTGGATCAAACGTGCGACCGAAAAACAGCAGTCCTCTGGCGCGAAGAGCGTGGTGGAAGAGGTTCAAAATCTGCTTTCGATGCTCGAGGTACTGGTGTCGATCGGACGACACCATGCAGCCTGGGAAATATGTGACCAACTGAGCAAGAGTCCGGTCATGCTGGGCAACTATCGTCTTCGTGAATTCTTGCTGCTGACCCTTACCAAAACACGTCGTAAAGATTGGATTTTGGAATTTGCTGTACTGGAGAATGATCGGACGATCTCAAGGATCAGCCTGCAGACGATCGCCCGCACCCTTCCCGACGCCGATCTCGGAACGTTGGATGCGGTGATTCAGGGATTAACACAATTGCTGCCCAGCCAATCGAATCGCCAACGTTTCCAAGCAGCCTATCAATTGATGAACGGTGAAATCCCTAGTGACTTTGACCGCCAACAAGATTTCGAACGACTATTCGATTTTCTGACCAAGGATCAAACAACCTCCCAGAACGGCCTGCCGCGGACCCGTAGGAGATACCTTGCGAACTTGAATATCGTGCAACTGTTTGCCCGCCACGGCGAGTCAGAATTAGCGACGGCAACGTTGCGTCAACTCGCCACCCGAGGTGACACCAAGGCTCTATTCATGTTGGCTGAGCAAGAGCTCAATGGAGGACGTATTCAGTCCGCCAGAGAACTGTTCCAGGCTGTCTACGATCAAATCGTCAGCCAGGGCAGACGCCAGAATCGATTCGCTACGGCCGACGATTCCGGCCTGGCCGGCAAAGCCTTGATCGGTCTTTGGACAGCTGCCAGACGATCAGGTGACGAACAATTGAGCAGGGAACTTGAACGGGAAATCGAGCTCTCTCTCTGCACACCCTCGATCGCAACACGGACTCTCATCGCAGAGTACCTCGGTGAACAAGGTTCGACATCGCTAGCGATCCAAGCCTACAAAACAATGCTACCGATCGTTGCATTGGGTGATCCCGAGAACGGATCCCTCTACGATGTTGCTAGGCGTTATAGCACACTGGCCTCTGACACGACCCCGAGCGAGGCGGCTCATTGGTTCGACTTGGCGATCAGTGGAGTCATCGAATCTGTCGACTTTCGAGCCAGCGCCTACGTTACATTGCCGATGTACGTACACCGCTGGGCTTTGGAAGGTGCGGTCAATCGCGGCGATGAATCAATGGCAACTCTCTGTCTGAACCGGATAATGCGTCTTGATCCACTAGACATCGATTTCGCAGAGCGATTGCTGCCCGCTATGCGGGACGCGGGAATGACTGAAGCCGCCGATCGCACGCTCGATCAACTCATTGACTTGGGCATTCAATATTCCGCCCAGTTTCCCTTCGATGCGATGAGTGCGAACAACTTGGCCTGGGTTGCGGCCATGAACGAAAAGCGACTCGAAGATGCTCTGGAACTGTCAAAAATGGCCGTTACGGCTGAACCTCAGAGCGCGATCTATCGCGACACGCTGGCAGAAATACTGTTCTTGTTGGGGCGAAGAGAGGAAGCATTGCAGATCGAAAAGAGTTGCCTACTGGACGATCCAGACCAATGGCATCTTCATGAGCAAATCAAAAAGTACCAACAAGCGCTGACAGAAAAGTGATCACCGGCGAGGAAGTGGGAAAGGCCCCAGCGGCGAGCTGGTTCCTAGTTCGGGCGAAAGCGAGGGCTTTCGGGTCCTACTTCAACGGGTCCTACTTCAACGGGTCGCTGCAGCGCGAACGCGGCGACAGGATTCGCGCGACCCGGTTCTCGGTATCGTCAATGCCCAAAACGGAAATGAAATCCGTGATGGTAATGATGCCGAGGTGTGACACGGTAGCGATAGGGTGGTGGTGGGTAGTGGGGCACAAAATAATGCTCTTCCACAATCACTGGCGCAATCGGTTGAGTGACACGCGGCTGTGCTCTGACGGCCTGGCGCGTCGGCGCACCAACAGGCGTACGTTGCATGACCGTAATCACGTTTTCTGGAACTCCCTGTTGGTGAAGCGAGATGATGTCCGGTACCTGAAGTGATTTCTGCACCCCACGGATTTGGATTTGGTTGATGATCACCTGATCACTCAACCCGCTACGAGTCATCGCTGCAACGTCATTGACAGAAACAGCCGATTGCTGACGGACCATGCTGGCTTGCTGCTGCTGATAAAACCGCTGCTGTTGATAGGCCTGTTGCTCTTTGTCTGTCGCATCGCCCAGCACGCCACCGGTGACGGCTCCCACCACACCTCCGATGGCTGCCCCGGCTCCGGCTTCACCATTGTTGTCGCCGATCAGCCCGCCGACAGCGGCACCAATCAGGCCACCGACGGTCGCTCCCCGTTGTTTGTTCGCTTGCGCTTGGCAAGTGGAGCCCTGTATCCATGCAAAACCCAGCATCAAAGTGGGAATCGCGATCAAAACGCGAAAATGCGAGCGTTCATTCATGACGCAGCTCCATTTTGGAATCAAAAACCGACCGGTTAGAAATCAACCGGCCCGGACCATCCGCCGCATCAACTGGTAGTTTGAAACCAGGAAAGGGGGCAATGCCAGATTGGCTAACCTCGCATGCAGGAAGCGAAAAGAATTGAGTTTCGGACCAAAACGCGATGAAATACTCGAAGTTCGTCAGCTCGGAGCGGTGACTTTCGGACCAATGATTTTGGTAATCGCGCGAATGAAGTCTTGAGCATCATCGAATTCTCGGTAAACGCTGGCAAATCGAATGTAGGCAACCTCGTCAAGTTGGGCCAAGTGCCGCAAAACGATGTCGCCTACCTGAGCTGAAGTCACCTCAGATTCAAAATTTGCGTAAATGTCAGCCTCAATTTCCTGAACGACACGTTCAATCGTAGAACTGGCAATCGAGCGTTTCGAACAGGCTCGTTCGATGCCCCGCCGAATCTTCTCACGATCCAGTGGCTCGCGTGTTTGATCGCTTTTTACCAAGCGAACACTCAGTTTTTCAATCTTTTCCGCGGTTGCAAACCGTCGCTGACAGCTGTTGCAAATCCTCTTCCGGCGGACCATGTACCCACCTTCCGCCGCTCGCGTATCCAAAACGCGGTCGTTATCAACATGGCAGTAAGGGCAACGCATGGTTCACCTAAGAAGTGACGGGCCATTGGCGAGGCGATATAGTGGAAGCTGAAGTGAAGAGCCAGTATTCGCTGAAAGGTGCAGATACACAACCGATCCGGTTTTCACGAACGAGCTTCCATCTGCAGCCGATCCGCCTGGATGGAAAGATGCCAGGAAGATCCACTTGTCGGGCTTGGGTCTTGAGACAATCGGAATTTTGTCCATCCCCACGGGTTTGGATTATCACATATCCATGGTAGCGTAACAACGGATGGGACCCGATGATGGGGATGGTTTCTTGAAGGTGAACGACCTTCGGCACTGGATGCAAACCACTTTTCAAATCAAGCGAGGAGTCGCGCTGTGTCAACCGATCAACCCAATGATCAACGTTGCTCCGCGTCAGAGGAGAGCCCAGTGATGGGAAACTCGACCGCCGCCCAAAAGTTTCGTGACGGTATCGAGTCAAAGCAATCTGGGATCGATGACCATGAGCCAGAAGAAGAGCTTTGGACCGGCGATTACAGTGGGAAAGCAATGATCGGAACCTGGATCCTGATCGGCCTGGCCAGCATCGGATTGGTCGCAGTATCGGTCGTTGCACCGTTGGCCCTGATCGGAATCCCCGTCATTTGGTTGATCGTTGGTTTGGTTTACGCATGGCGTCGCATGGGTGTCCACTACCAACTAACTTCTCAGCGATTCATCCATCAGCTTGGGATTTTGACCCGAAAAACAGACCGCATTGAAGTGATCGACTTGGATGATGTCAGTTTTACGCAGGGTCCTGTCCAATGTATTTTCGGGGTTGATAAGATTGTTTTGACCGGAAGCGACCGCACCCACCCAACTTTGGCTATGATAGGAATCGTCGACGTCAAGGAAGTGGCGGGACTGATCGATGATGTTCGGCGGCAAGAACGACGTCGGCGTAGCCTCCATATCGAGTCGATTTAGAAGACATTTCGGCGATTGGTTTTCGATCCAACGAGGGGAATCGTGACCCAGTGGTTTATACAACGCGACGGTGACTCAAATGATGTTGGGCCTCTAAGCCCAACTGATTTATTGAAACTTGTGCGCAACGGCGAAGTCCGCCCGGAAAGCGTTTTACGGAAAGACGATTCAGCTTACTTCCGCGCGAGTGATGTAGGCGGTCTGTTCGAAGCCGCGATGCGTCCGACAATCGAGTACTTTTGCCCACGGTGCAAAAAAGAGGTCTCTGAACCGCCCGTGATGTGCCACCACTGTGACTTCAATGTCGTGCGGGCGCTAACACGCATCACCGAAAATACCATCTCGAATCCCGATGAAAAGCCGATTAGTCAACAGGCCGGCAACAGTGTGAAAAAATGGTTGCTTCGCAAGCAAGCGACAAAAACGAAACAAAAAGACTCGTGACCCCTTCGCAAGCAAATTTTCTTTTGCTCTGGGTCGTCTCTAGATTTCACATCTATCAGCCACGCGGTCACCGGTGCCAACAATCCACGTTGAGTGATTGTTGGCAACGGACAGAATTGACAAGCATTGCACGCGAATCCGTGTACCGCCATCGAAGCTGTCTAATGCCTCGAATCCGTGTGCTGCCGCTCAGATTCAACTGACCACGATCTAGTATTGCAACTGAGCCGCTAGTGAGAGCCCGAGCATATAAAAGTTGGTCCCGCCATCGGTAAGGTTACCGCTGGACTGACTGATTTGGCGATTGAAATTGCCGGGAGCCGTTGCAACATTGGCAAAGTACCAAAACTCACCCCCAGCTCGCAGTGACCAATTACCAAGTCGATAACGGAGACCGGCACCAAGCTCGATAAGACCGGCCAACTCAGTGCTGTCATCCAAATTCAAGACGACACTTGAACCAAGGTTATCCGCCGAAAAACGCGAGTCGACTGAGTCGACGAAACCTGCAAGACGCCCGCGGAAGTCAGTGTAACCGCGGCGGCAGATTGGGTAGAGCAAATCGAGGCCGAGTTGGAGCCCGTACATTTGGTTGTCAACCTGGCTCTGGACAAAACCTGTTCCGTCTGTGTTTTGACTGAAGAATTGAAAGTCTTCGCTGTAATCAATGTAGCGAAAACCGAACAATAGCTTTGCCATATCGCCTGAGACAAAGGTACGGTTCAATTCGCCGCTCCAGTACTCTGCCTGGTAACTCTCACTTTGAAAATCGGCGTTACTGAAGGCGGAAAAATCGCCCGGGCCAAGTGGAAGAACGGGATCGATTAGTGATTCAATCCCAAAAGAGGGATCGGTCACCGAAGCGTAGGTGTCCCACTGAAACGGCCCAGTGAAGCTAATTTCGCAACCCCGCAGACAATCCTGAACACAACCAAAAGTGAATCGTCCAGCGTATTCGTGACAGAAACCCTTCTTGTAAAAGTTCCCAAGGGAACGATCGTCTCCCCCGTCAAGATCCATGTACAGCAGCTCGACGCCGGCATACCAATAAGGTCGACAAGGTGCACACGGATCGGCCATGCAGTTGTTGCAGCCATCGCCCGAGAGATTGCAGCCCCGGCAGGACAATAAACCAAGTCCTCTCGAATGGCCACATGCACCTCCACAACTGGTTCCACAAGAGTTGCAACTACCGAAAGCAACCTGAGCAATCGTGTCGGCGTCATCACCGGTCGACAAATACGAAGCGGCATCCACCACTTTGTACGCTTGCCCATCATGTGAGAACAATCCATTTTGCACAGCCGATTTCAATTGGCTTTGGGCGTGTGCAGTGTTCGCTAGTGCAGTGACGGCGATGACACCACATAACGACCAAAAATTCCAACCAAAACTGCTGCGTGTTACGCCGCAGTTGCGGTGGATTGAAAAGATCTTCATGATCGGACCTCGTTGACTCATGCGACTTAGTGCCGCCGATTTGTAAACGTGAAAGGGGTTGCGTCTCTACTGGATGACAAGCTGATCCTGAAGCGGGACCAGGCATGCCTTGCGGATCATCCGCAAAATCTCTCGAGCAGTTGTATTGCTGTCACATGTACCATCCACGACAAGGTGGTTACGGTACACACTCAGCTTAACTTGGCAATTTGGAAATGCTTGATTCAAAGATCGATTCAATCGATCACATTGCTCTGTCAATGGAGTCGCGAATTGCGTTCCCGGCTCGCTTACGCGAATTTCGAAACCAATTGTTTGAGTTTTTGATGTTCCGCTAACGGCCGCGTGTACGACGATACGCGTCGTCCCACTTTGAATGCCGATAAGCCTTAACTCGTTGGACCCACCACGCAAAACCTGGCAAATGCTCTCGTCCTCGATTTCAAACCGAGGAATGCTATCTCCAACTTTTAGCGATCGGACCTTACCACGTTGCATCGACAAAGAGTTGAAGGGGCCGACACCAAAGGACTTGGCTGCCGGACTTTCACCTAAGGAAAGTGCCTGAACGGGCTGCACGGCTGAGTCTGTTTGAGCCGGATCAGCGAGGTCCGACCGTGAAATTGCAGGCGGTAATTGCTTCACGGCAACGGGCAGCCTCGCGTTTTCGATGCCCGCGATTTCCCCGATAATTTCGCCATTGATTCCCTCGCTGCCATCAGGCAACACGGCACCACCCTGCAACGGCGCTCGATCGGTCGCGATGCCCTCCATCGGATCAACCGAAAGCACAGCCTCATTGGCTTTCAAAACCTTGGGAACTAAATCATGTTTGACCACTGTATCGGCGGGTACGTGGTCCTCCGATAAAGTGGAGGGATCCTCGCTGACTAAGGTGACCTCAGCATTCGCGATAGGCTGCTGCCCCTGCATCAGCTCACCGAGTTTTTTGTTTGAACCTGCCGCAACATCGCCGCCATCTGCTTCAAGGCGAGGTTGAATCGACTCTGCGTTGGCGATGTTCGGAGACACGGTCTCCGGGGCCGCCTCCGTCTCTTCATCGCCCGACACGAGCGGCTGTACCGTGACTGGCCGGAACCCACTGAACTCGCTTTCCCGCGGCTCGGTCGGTGCCGATGCATCCATCGTCGGTAGCGTTTCTATCGCCGCTAGATCCTCAGTCGCCGCTAGATTCTCAGTCGCCGCTAGATTCTCAGTTGCAACGACCGCACTGCTCCCCGCCGAGGTGATCTCTCGCGGCCGAGCCTCCAAAGACTGGATGTTCGAGTGGACATCTCGCCCAACGGCCACCTCATCGACCATCGGCACCGCGATTTTCCCGGAGTTCCCAACCTCCGCAGGCGGTTGAATGACCACAGGTTCGATTTCGCTCGGCTCCGTTATTAACGGCTCAACGTCGACCTGGCTCAGACTGGACTCCGGCGGTAAATCAAGGCTTTCCGGTGCGAATTCCGGCTCAGGTGTGGCCGGCGTGATCGGCAGCGGTGCCGCAAGTAACTCCACTTTGGGCATTTCCACCTGCAGCAGTTCAACCTTCTGCGAGATACGGACCGGGTCAGGTAACTCGTTCAAAGAGGCCGCTGCATGGGGTGCCATCGACACAATGCTCTTGTTCGCTGCGGGCCCCGTTGAGGCAAATTCGGGCGGGAGCTCCTGATCCATATCCGTTTCTGCTGGTTGCGGGTCCTTCGCAATGGACTCGATACCATTCGAATGCTTGGCCGTCGCGTTCGGGCTCTCCGTATCCTGAGCAATCGGGTCGCGTGCCGTCGTTTTCGAAGACAGGGACCGGGTGACTGGTGACGATTTTTTCTCGGAGCGATCCGAGAACGAAAGCTGAACGGGCTTCGATTCCTCTACCGGTTTCGCTGATTTTTCACGAAGAACAAAAATGATTGGGGCTGCTTCGGGCGATGTCGTAGCGCCCGCTGGGCGCTCGGAGATTATCGGTAACTTGGTTTCATCTAACGTAGACTCATCTAACGTAGACTCATCTGAAGCCTTAATCGACGCGGGGTCAACAGTCACCGGTCCAAGCAACACTGGGCTTGCAACGAGTTCCCCCCCGGAACGCAGACCGCGCACGTCAACGATAACCGGTGGTTCACCTGATTTTACTTCCCCGGTAACGGAAGTTGGACCTGAATCGCTCCGCGTCGCAGTATGCTGGGCGGGTTGCACAAAAGAAAGTTGCCCGCCGGTTACGGAACGCGTGACAGCGGCCGGACCAGCGGTTACAGCGACTGGCGTTACAGCGTCTGCGGTGAAACCTGTAATTACCCCCGCAGTGATCGCAGGAATGGCCTTGGTTTGTATTAAGTTAGAATTTTGCCGATGAACCGATCGAAGCAGGTGATTGGTGCGAATCTCTGGCAATCCCGGTGCAGCAACATCGACGGTATCGCGGTCAACATGCTGCCTGTTCGGCTTGTGGACCTCTTGCAAATCGATCGCTGATCCGACCGGCATCAGCCGTTGGCTTGGGAGCGGTTGAGCGTCCGACGCCTGCTGGACCGATGGAATGCTCGATGGATGCCCCGACCGGTAGTAAGGATTTGACTTAATGCTGCTATTGGACGGAGACGCGTTGAGGGGTAATGGTGGCCTCACTTGACCACTGAGCATCTGCGGTCGGTCGGCAAAAGCAGGCGAAGAGAAGAGCAAAATCGCGGCCAGAATGTCGCGTCTCGCCCGTCGACTCGCCAAGATTCGTGTTGCCGTGCGCATCCTGCGTCCCTGCATCCGGATGATTCGATTCGATGCCCTCGTTGGTACACCACCAACGGTAGCTCGGCATCGCCGGAACGTCGGATACTTTGATTATCGGATCACAATCGTGAAGACATTAACGATTCTGACAGTTCACAAACCTGTGACGATCGTTCGGAAACCGACAGAATCGGATTCTTTCGCAGACAAGCCGGGTGGTACGGGAACAACTTACTGGCTGTGAGAGGGACGAATCATACAATTCGCAACGCAAACGACGGTGAAAGAGATTTTTAACAAACAGAATGCTTGAGCGAGCGATTGATCAATTGGTGGCCGGACGACGCTGACGAATTGCTTCGTAAAGAATCACAGCCGCCGAAACCGAAACATTCAAGCTGTCAACCGTTCCAGACATCGGGATCTGAATCCCCTCCACCGGCTTTCCTGACACCCGCTGCCATCGATCTCCGAGGCCTGTCGCTTCACTGCCCAGTAAGATCGCCACCGCGCCCTGAAGCGAAGCTTGCCAGAGTGGCTGCGAGGACTCAACCCTCGCCGCCAACAGACGAATGGAGTGAGCCTCCAGGCATTTCGCGATTTCCGCCTGCGAACCCCTGGCATTTTTGACGTGAAACACAGCCCCCTGGCTGCTGCGAATCGCGTTGGGATTCCAAAGGTCGCCCGACTCACATAGCAACACGGCATCGACCCCTACCGCATCCGCACATCGAAACACGGCCCCGAGGTTGCCTGGTTTTTCAACTCGATCGAGGATCATCACGAGCGGATTGGCTGGCAACTGCAAATCCGACAATCCTTGCTCACGTGGCTCCAATTCAGCGACAACTCCACGAGGCGACTGCCCGTACGCAATTTTTTGCATGATCGACTCACCGACCCAGTGGAGCTGTCCAGCAGAATCGGCAGCCAGACAAATCTGCCTCGTCGCAGGATCGGAGCTCTGGCGTGGGTCGGCGCTTGTTTCAGCGACATACAACCCCAACAGCGGCAAACCAGCTTCTACCGCGTGCCTTGTCTCGCGCCATCCGTCCACAATCACTCGTCCCGCTTTGCGACGGGCTCGATTGTCTCGCATCCGAACCAGATGGCGGATGGTCGGATTGGCAGTACTCTGAAGAACGATCGGCTTAGACGCACCCATGTAATCTCTCTATGATCTTGGTGAGTAAGCGACACTATCCTACGGATTGCGATGAGCCTGAACAGCATGAGTCCATCTTTGCAGTGCCACCCGGTCGACAGCCGTCGCGACCAAAAACAGTTTTTAGACCTGGAATGTCGGATCTATCGCGAGGATCTCAATTGGGTCCCGCCACTGTGGATGGTCCGAAAAGAACTGCTGGGGTTCAAATACCATCCTTTCTATGACAACGCTGAATCACAGGCTTTTTTGGTTCGACGTGGTGATCGCGTCATTGGCCGCGTGTTGGCCATCGTCAATCATGCGCACAACCAACTCCACGAAGAAAAGCGAGGCTTCTTTGGGTTTTACGAATGCGAGGACGATCAAGCTGCCAGCGACGAGATGTTATCATCGGCCACCAAGTGGCTGGCCGATCGCGGAATGACCGATGTTCGGGGCCCCGTCCACCCAAGCCTGAATTATGAGTGCGGACTGTTGGTCGATGGCTTTGATACACCCCCCACCTATATGATTCCGTATAACCGCGACTATTACGGACGTCTGATCGAAAGTTTCGGATTCACCAAGAGCCAAGACCTCTACAGTTACGATGCCCACATCGACATTCTCGACGACTTAGATCCGAAACTGCAATTCGTTATTGATGAGGCAACCAGACGATTCAAGGTTAAGTGTCGACCGATCGACCGCCGTAACTTCGCCAAGGATGTTCGCTCTTTTCTTGAGATCTACAACCTCTCGCTTCAACAAACCTGGGGTTATGTTCCTATGAGTGAGAAGGAGATTGATCACCAGGGCAAGGGATTACGACATTTGATCGTTCCTGAATTGACAAGTATCGCCGAGATTGATGGCAAACCCGTTGGTGCAGGATTTGGCTTGCTCGACTTCAATCAGCTCATCAAGAAAATCAATGGCCGGCTACTGCCACTGGGCTGGCTAACGCTACTCACGCAGAAACGAAAAATCGATCGCTTGCGTTTGATCAGCACAAACGTATTGCCGGAGTACCAAAAATGGGGCCTGGGTCTGGTCACTTTGGCAAGAATCCTACCCGACGCGGTGGCCTTCGGAATCTGCGTTGGTGAATTTTCGTGGGTATTGGAAAGCAATCAATTATCACGTGGGACGATCGAACGTGGCGGCGCCCAGCGAACCAAAGTGCACCGGATCTACGATAAGCCACTCAACTGAATCGAGACCAAGGTGAATCGGATGGCCAAAACTGCCGACAAAAGGGAAAATTCCGGACGTTTGCGTTCGCCACTCGCTTGATTCGACGGGTCGCCCTATCCATTGGCGACGGCACGAATCATAATCCTGGTTTCCATCGGTTTCGATTTTTCAGTCTGCCTCGTCATGCCGCAATGCAATGTTGTCATCACCGGCGTTGGTGTCGTGTCGTCAATTGGCACCGGCGGTGATGTTTTTTTCCAGTCGCTGCTCGACAAGCGTTCTGGGATCACCTCACTCGCAAATCGCACCGACGACGGCCCCCAGCCGGCCGAGGACAGTCAGCCCGCCGGCTTATGGATCGGCGGTCCCCTCCGCGAATTTAACGCCAAACAATACGTTCGGCCGCGAAAAGCGTTGAAGGTGATGAGCCGGGAAATCCAAATTGCTTTTGCAGCCTCGCAAATGGCAATCGAACATGCCGGCTTGGATTCATTGGTCCCCGCGTCTGCAGAAGGCCCACTCAAGCCCGCTTCTATCGGTACCGTTTTTGGTACAGAGATGTTCTATGGTCCGCCCGCTGAGATGGAAGACGCGATGCGTGCTTGCACCGATGGCGACGGGGCAATCGATCCTTCACTGTTTGGCCATGCAGTGATGAAGAATCTGATGCCGCTTTGGATGCTCAAATATTTACCGAACATGCCTGCTTGCCATGTCGGAATCTCGATCAATGCTCAAGGCCCCAACAACTCGATAGTGCTCGGTGACGTTTCCGGCCCAGCGGCCGTGATCGAAGCAGCGTCATGTCTAGAACGAGGGCCTGCCAGCATTATGCTTGCCGGCTCTTGTGGAACCCGAATCAACACGACCCGAATGAACTACTCGGGTGATCTGCCGATCGCCGATGTTTACTGCGACCTGGAGCGAAGCTCGCGACCTTTCGACCCCAAATCACAGGGCGTCGTCGGTGGCGAAGGAGCCGCAACCGTTGTCTTGGAAACCCTCGAACAGGTCACTGCCCGAGCAGGGAAACCGCTAGCGATTGTGCGGTCTTACGCCTCGCGGTTCGTCCCATCCCAAAACATGAAACAGGGAAAACGCCGCACCGACATCGATGAACCCAACCTTCGAGGTTCACGCCAGGCAATTCAGATGGCAATACGTTCTGCCCTCACCGATGCACAAATTGAGCCAAACCAGATTGGGTTGGTGGTGAGTCACGCAATGGGTGACCCTGTGATGGATCAACAGGAACGGGAAGCCCTAATGGCAACCGTACCCGACGCCCCGGTAATCGCCACCATGGCGGCAATCGGCCACACCGGTGCAGCGGCCGGCATGATGAGCGTCGCAGCCGCTACGTTAGCGATTACCCACCGAAAAATACCGCCCACCGCTCGAACTGAAACAACCTCAGCTGAGATCCAATTCGTCGATCAAGAAACACCACTCGATGGTGATTACGTGCTTGTGATCACACACACTTCCAACGGCAATGCAACCGCACTGGTTCTTTCCGCTCCCTAAGGGCTGGTTGCTCGACGCTCGGCAAGACGCCTCAAAGCTTGACCATCAACAAGCCACACTGTCGGGGCTTGCGGCGCAATCGCAACAATCGTGGCCTGATCACCGATGAGCCAAGCTTGATCCAACCGCGGATCTATTTGACCGAAACCACAATCTTGCCACCGACTTCAGCATTGCCATCCAAGGTTGCCTCCTCTTGCAATCGATGGGCTTCGCTCGCTTTATCCAAAGGCAGCCGATGAGCGATCGTGGCTTGCAACATCCCTGTAGCCGACCAGCGATTGATCTCCTCCGCTGCGGCCAGTATTTCTGCGGGCGTGGCTTTGAACATCGCAAAGCCATGCAGCGAGCATTCCTTGACGTAGAACGGCCCTACCGGAAAACAGGGACGAGCGTCTCGCCCGGCCATTAAAACCATCCGCCCCCGGTCCGACATCAAATCGATCGCAAGATCAAAGTCGGGTTCTCTTCGTGTTTCCCAAAAGACGTTCACACCCTCGGGAGCCGCTTGCCTGACCATACGTTCGATCGAAGCTTGGCGATAATTGATCACGACATCGGCACCGAGCTCTCGGACGCGCTGGCATTTTAATTCGCTGCCAGCGGTTGCGATCACCGTCGCACCGGTCGCTTTGGCCATTTGAACTACCATGGAACCCACGCCGCCGCTCCCACCGATCACCAAAATGGTTTCCCCTCGTTGCAGCCGCGCCTCACGATACAACCCTAGGTGAGCCGTGACACCGACCAACGCCGAAGCCGCAGCATCCTCATAGGCAACCGCGTCCGGCAATGGAAAACACCACTGCTGGTCAACCGCTATCTGCTCAGCAAACGTCCCCTGCCGTCCCAACAGACCTTGGTTGGTGCACCAAACTCGATCTCCAACCTCGAAGCGTTGAACCCCCGCCCCGACCGACTCGACGACACCGGCGGCGTCACTGCCAGGAACAAATGGCTGCGGCAGCTCAAATTGCACCGCTCCACTGCGAATGTAAGTATCGATTGGGTTGACTGCCGCCGCATGCACACGAATCAGCAAATCATTTTCGCCGGGGGAAGGCGTCTCCATTTCGCCAAACTCGATCACATTGGGTGGACCCGTTTGACGGATGTAAGCAGCTTTCATCTTGAATGATTCCTACAAGTCGATTTTAGAAACTCGGTATCACTTCATCAGTTTAAAGCGGGTGACCCCGACGAGGCGTGCAGATCATGAGGAGCGCGAACACCGCACCGACCGCAGACGAGTGGGCCTGTCGGGGGATGCCCACCCTAGCGAGGCAGCGGCACACGCCCAAGTGCGCGGAGAAAGCTCTCGGGTGGCAGCAAATCGATTCGCTCACGATCTTCCTGGGAAATCAATAGATAACGCTCAAGCTTGGAAATCTCGTCTCGCCTTCGCGGCCACTTCCGACGAAGGGTCTCCTCGGTCCAAGTCCTAAGCGTAATCGATTCCAGGATAGGGTCCCCATTGGCCACCAAATCAAGAATTTCGACCGCTCGCTCTGGCAAAACCCAACGCACCATTGGGAGCTCATCCTGTTCACGCAGTGGCGAGAGTTGTTCAACCATGCCATCTCCACCGCCCGAGCCACGTGGTCTCCATCCACCAAACCTCATGCCACGAAAAACGATCCGCGACAACATGAACATTTCGGCATTCGCATCACCTTTGAAACGATCCAAAGAAGCTCGCGTTTCGGGATCGAGTTCCTGAATACGTTGCTCAAGAATTTGCTGCAGGGCAACATAAATGGCTTCGATCGCATCATCTGTTAACTTCAAACTCGACCGCTTCGAAACAGAAATCTGCGTGTACTCGATCGCGGACGCGATCGCATCCCGCTGAGCGGAACCTTCGCTCTGCTCCACGTCATCGCGAAGCTGCGTCGGCAAGTTCTCTCTCCAGATTGCGTATTGACGCATCGTTTGAAGCAACATGTCGGAATCTGGCTGAACCGCCACCGCCTCAGCGGTCCGTCGCAACTGAGCACGCTTGGCTTCATCCATCCGGCTGAAACGCTCCCAGCGTGAATTGAGTTGATCAACTTTTTCGGGCGGCAAGTTTCGAATCAACTCATCACGTTGCTCCAGCGGCGTCTCCCCCACATTGGCAATTTCCGTAACGGTAATGTCACCGATTTCCGAAGCCGCCGAAACCATATTCAACCACTCTGCGTTGGCCGTCAATTGACGCATCAGCGTCAAATCAGACCCATACGCATAGGCGTCCAAGAACTCGGCCATCGCTAAATCATTGAGCTGTTGGCGATAATGATTTCGACGAACCGTCGATGCAACCGCCGCAACCATGCCAACGCCCAGCACGCATGCCAAAACGATCAGTACGGGATAGCGAAATCGTCGCAACGACTTCTTACTAGGCTGGCGTTTTACGATGTCGTCAACCACCATCTCTAGTGTTGACTCAACCAACTTCAAGCTCGGCTCAGGATCTGGCAGGGCGTCAAGTAAGTCCCAACCAGTTTGCAACTGCTGCAAGCTGGTTCGCAAATCCTCGTCGGTCATCAAGCGATCTTCGAGCTCTGCTTGCTCCTGCCTTGACAGCTCACCATCCAAGTAAGCTACCAACAGTTCATCATCCGGATCCAGGGGAGCATTGTCCATTAATTTTTCAGCCGTCGTCATCAGTCAACCTCCCGTGTTGGCTCGACCGCGACATGATCAATTTCGTTGGGAATCAGTCCGCTTTGAATGTAGGGTTGCAGAATTTCCTTCAAATTCACCCTGGCGCGGCTGAGCAGTGACTTGACCGCCTTGGTCGTTAAGCCCATCGTTTCGGCGATTTCCAAGTAGCTCATATTTTCGAAGCGGGACAGCATCAATGCCATGCGCTGCCGTTCACTTAATGCCGCCACGGCTGCTCTGACAATCTCAGCCCGCTCACCTCCCTCGACCAAGCGAGCCGGCATCATGCCACTGGCCTCCAAAGCAGTGGCTGCCAACAGTTGAGGCCCACTAGGTGCGTCCTCTGATCGTGGAGCATCTACCTCGCTGACCTCATGTCGTCGGCCAATCGAACGGATCGCATTGCGGGCAACATTCCCAGCAATCGTGAATAGCCAGGTCGAGAACTTTGCACCAGGTTCATAGGTTTTGCGAGCCCGAAAGACACGCATGAATGTTTCCTGGGCCAAATCCTCTGCCATATCGTGCCGTGGGCCAATCGTATGCATTAAACGAACCAGACGGGCTTCATAACGCCGCATCAGCTCCGCAAACGCGCTTGCATCATCATCACGCACGCGCAGCATCAACCGGACATCCGGATCAGATTGCTGATATCGCAAAGCGGTCGATTCGCTGACAGGCAAGCGTGGTTCCGATTCAAAGGAGCGTCTGGGCGGTCACCACTATTCTACTCTTTTGTAACCATAACGGCGTCCAAAGGTTTCGCGAAGATGCTCGAAGCCAACCAGCCTTCGCTGCTTCGACGCCACAACGCTGATTTTGTTTCACAAATGAAGAAACTTCGCTCGTGTACCAGAAAGATTCTTCAACTCGCTAGCGGGTAACCCCGACTCGAAAGTGGGCGAGAAAGGCTCGCAGATGGGCGAAACAGGCTCGCTCATTGCATCCAACACGTAATTCGCCGTGCTGCAAAGGAGGATCAGGCCAATTCACCCCAGAATGAGCCCGATTTCCCCCCACCATCATGCCTACCAGCATCATGTCAATATCTCACCAATCACCTTGCCGAAATCTTGCTCCAAACGCTTGTGACCTGGAATCTGCAGACGATGCCTATCAAGTCCCAACTGGTGCAGCAGGGTTGCATGAACATCAGTGACATAATGCGGTGATTCCGTCGCATGAAATCCGATTTCATCGGTGGAGCCATGGGCGATTCCACCTTTGACGCCGCCACCGGCCAGCCAAACACTAAATCCGTAGGGGTGATGGTCACGACCATTGGCACCCTGAGAACCAGGCGTCCGGCCAAATTCCGTGGCAAAGACAACCAATGTTTCATCCAGCAATCCCCGCTGCTTTAAATCTTGCAGCAAGCCAGCGATTGGTCGGTCCACCTGCATCGCCAATTCGGAGTGTTTGGCCTTCAAGTTGGAATGCTGATCCCAGGCACCAGCGGCTCCCCCGCCATGCATAATTTGAATGAACCGAACACCCTGCTCAACAAACCGCCGCGCGGCCAACAATTGCTGCCCAAACGGCTTGGTCTCCTTCTGATCCAATCCGTACAGTTTCTGCGTCGCTTCGGTTTCACCATCAAAACGAATCACATCCGGCACAGCGGTCTGCATTCGGTAAGCCAACTCGTACGATTTAATTCTTGCCTCAAGTGCTGCATCACGCGGGTAAGACTTACCAGCGAGTCGATTAAGGTTTCCAACCAAATCAAAACCCAGGCGTTGCTCCTTTGGGGTCACATCACCAGCCGGCTTGGCGTAGTCCAGCGGATTACTTGGGTCAACTTTCAATCCCACCGAGTCATACGCTGGCCCGAGATAATGCCCATCACGCCGATCAAAAAAGCGGGGCCCCATACTAATAAATTGCGGCAGGTTTTCATTGAGCGTTCCCAAACCCCAATTCACCCAGGCGCCAATCGTTGGAACCCGAGGATCCAACATATGGCGGCCCGAATGAAACTGCACCTGCGCCCCATGGTTGTCATCTGTA
Source organism: Rubripirellula sp. (assembly GCA_049602075.1). Taxonomy (GTDB): domain Bacteria; phylum Planctomycetota; class Planctomycetia; order Pirellulales; family Pirellulaceae; genus Rubripirellula. Next base: position 188,513 of record JBMYRF010000008.1, on the reverse strand, counting down.
GTCCACATCGAACGGATGATCGACAGGTCATCTACTCGGCGGCCAAGATGAGGAAACCAATCACTCACCTCGATTCCACTTTCTCCATATTGCTTGAAACCTACCTGCAACGGGTAAATTTTGTTCCGCTGCTGACCATTGGCATCGTTGACGACAACCACCCGGACTCGCTTTAACTTTTCTGGGTCCTGCACATCCTGGAACGGCGTTTCCAAAATTGATTTGCCGGCATACTGGTTCAAGGCGGGCTTAGGATCAAAACTCTCCATGTGACTGACGCCACCCCGCATAAACAACCAGATCACACTCTTGGCACGAGGCGGAAAATGCGGCTTCCCATCCGGCTGCAACCCATCGCCCAGTCCCCCCACCTGCGTCTTATCGCCGGCCTGCGCATCACGCTGCAGCATCGACGCCAAGGCAAGATTGCCAAATCCCAATGCCGAGTTCAAAAAACGACGACGTTTGATCGGCTCTGGCAAAAAGGACTGTGACATGGTGAAGTGAGGGCTGGAGTGCGCAAAGTGAAATGTGAACGCTCAGCAACGGCAAGATTTAATGCTGCAGATACAGTTGGATGAAGCAGTCAACGAATCGTCACAAAGTCATTGTGATTCAAAATGGCATGCACGAACCTCGCTCGCATTCGAATCTCGGAAGGTTCAGCGACCATCACTTCAGACAATCGATTGAAATACTCAAGACATTCGGTCATTTCCGCCTCGCTGGCAATCCGGCCAAGCAGCGAACGAAAGGTTGTTTGTATGAAATGGTTCCGGCTCGCGTGATCCGCCGAATGACTGAAGCGGCGGGCCATGTGCGCAGACATCTCAATTGCCAACTTGCTGTTAGACAATGCCAAAGCCTGTTGCGGCACGATGCTTTCACTACGGCGATAGCACTGCAGTTCATCCGCATCGTCAAACATCTCCAAAAACTTGTCTTGCTGATCTCGCGAATGTTGAAAGTACAAACTTCGCCGGGAGGATTCTGTCGCCGGATTGATTGAGGGGCCACCGGCGGTCAGATCCAACTTCCCCGCCAAGGAAAGCACCGCGTCCCGAACGACCTGCGATTCCATGCGGGTTGTGTTCATTCGCCAGTACAACTGGTTATCCGGGTCATTCTTAAGCGTATTTTTGTCAGCACCGAGTGTTGTCGAAGCGAGGCGATAAGCACCAGAAGTCACAATCAAGCGGTGCAAATGCCGCAAACTCCAGCCCGACGCAATGAACTCGTAGGCAAGAAAATCGAGCACCTCTGATTGAACAGGCTGCTTGGCACGCAAGCCAAAATCGAAAACAGACTCGACCAATGGCTGCCCAAAATGCCGCAACCAAACGTGATTCACCGCGACGCGCGCCGTCAACGGATTCTCTGGATGGACGATCCATTTCGCCAGCGTGAGCCGGCGACCAGTACTGCGAGGCGGATAGCTGGCCGCATAATCAGGCTCTTTGTGGGCGGGTGTCTCGAGCGCTTTGAGTGAGGCACGGATCGACGTATACTGCGGCGATTCGGTATCCAGTTTGGTCCGCCGCAAGCCAGCTGAGTCGATTCGTTTCCGGATCGCCGCCAAGGCCTTTTCGTCGCCGGTTTTTTCGATCGCCTCGTATTCGGCCGCCGCAATCTCCACATCGATCTGCCGCTCGGCGGCTTCCCGTGCCAAGTCGGTAATTTCTGCCTTGGCCGACTTACCACCCCACCTGGCACGATCAGCGTTCCAAGACGCAAGGAACGAAGTGCGTCGTGCCTTGGCAAGGTTCCAGCCAGCTTCCGCCAAGGGAACCGTCATCGCCACTTTCGTCGGCGCCGAACCGCTCGCCGGTTGCAACGAGAGTTTCGGATCGAGCGCGGCGATCCGGATGGAATCAAAGGCCACGGTCGCATCAAAACCAGACAAGCTCAACGCCCCCGGTCGGCGATCGGGAAATTGATACGCCACCATGAATTCATCATCCAACCAAACGTTGACCAGCGCACCACGAACCGCAAATCTCAACCGATAGGATCGACCAATCTCGATCGCGACATCACGTCGACCAGCGGGCGGATAGGCGGTTTGGCCATCGCGAGTGTAGGCCGCCTGGACTTTCGGACCAGGAGCGTGCGCACTGGTGTAGACAAAGTTCGCGTATTTCGCATCCTCCGACTCATCAAAGCGAAACGTCACCGACTTGTACGTCGAGCCACCAGTCGTCGTGTACTTGCAAGTCAGATCAAAATCTTGGGGAATTTCCCGCTTCAGACGTAAAGACTGTTTTTCCCGGGTCACAACGGTCTGGTGAACACGCCCCTCCTGAAGCTGCCAACCATCGCCAATAATCGTCCAAACTTCAGGGTCAAGCGTTTCAAATTCGTCGATGAACGGACCAGCTTGTTCTGTCGGTGAGCTTGCAAGTGACTCGGACGGTGGCTCCGATTCCTCATGCTTGCTGGCGAACCGAGCTTGCTGCTCTCGCTTTCGCGCCTCTGCAAGCGTCTTTTCCGCTCGCGCGATTTCTGTATCCAGTTCAACAAGTCGATCGATTCGCACATGATCTCGAGTGCCAGGGGCGAAGGCATCAGACGGCAAATCGATCGGCTGAATTGGTGTGGAAAAACGACTCAGGATTTGTGGGACGCCGGGATCGATAGGACGTTCGGTGTCAGGATTCATTGGATCGCCGCGAACATGCAGGTAAGTGGCGAGGTCGGCATGATCATCGAAGACACGTGGCAGACCATCGGTTTCAAAATCTGTCACCCCCGGCACAGGGTCAAGACGAACCTGATGGGGCTCAAAAATGGCCCGCATTCGATAGTAGTCGTGCTGAGAAATGGGATCGTATTTGTGATCATGACACTTGGCGCAATTCATCGTCAGGCCAAGGAACGCTTTGGTTGTATGTTCGATCGTGTTGTCTAGCCAAGTCGTGCGATTAAACAAGTAGTAATTACGAGCGAGATAACCCGTGGCAACAACTACATCCGGGTTGGCTGGATCGATTTCGTCACCGGCGAGCATTTCCAGAACCATCCGGTCATAGCCTCTGTCCTCGTTTAGAGAATCAACAATCCAATCGCGCCAATGCCAAAGATGTTTTTGGCTGTAACGCAATTGTTTCCCCAAACCATACCAGTCACAGTACCTCCAGATATCCATCCAGTGCCGTGCCCAACGTTCGCCGTGCTCAGGGCGGTGCAGCAGGTCATCAACAATCGCATCCCAAGGTCGATCATCCTCCAACTGCTCGATTGTCGGTGGCAGACCAACCAAATCGAGATACAACCGGCGAATCTGCAACGCTCGCTGAGCAGCCGGCTGAACTTGAACTCCGCGTTCACGCCGCTTGACCGCTAATAAAGCATCGAGTGGGTGAACGCTTCCATTTTCATCCGCGATCTTTGGGCGTTGAATTGGCTGAAACGCCCAGTGCTCGCTGGGTGCAGGGGGAATCGTCTCGGGCGGCGTTTCGGCCCCGGATTCGATCCACTGTCGAATCAAGTCGATCTGATCTGCGGTCATCGCCGCGCCCTGATCGACCGGCGGCATGCGATCGAACCCATCAGCCGTTATGCGTTCGATTATCAAACTGCGATCAGCATGCCCCGGGACAATCGCCGCACCACTATCACCGCCCCGCATCATCAATTCGCGCGTCTCCAGCCGCAACGATGACTCCTGCTCAAGGACGCCGTGACACGAATAACATTTCTCCGCCAACAGGGGTTTGATTTCCGCTTGATAATCAACGGCACGCGCCTGCGGCGATAAGCCTGACCAAGCAGGGCAACCCAAAAGCATCAAGAGCAGCAAAATTCGTTGGTACACGGGCGTGCATCCATTCCCTTGAACAGGGGAGCGATCTGGAGGGAACTTAACAAGGCAGGTAATCCCATGATACCACGCCCAAGAGGGCTTGAACCACTGAAATCCCGAGCGGTTTCGTCCGCCTACCGATTCAGTCACCAACGCCTCAATTAGCAGTCTCTCTCAACTGCCCATCATGCAGCTCACTGATCTGCAACTTCAATCATCGACAGACTCGCCATCTTCCCGAGCATTGTCGCTTGCCATCAGCTCCGCATAGTCTTCACGGATTGGTGTGAAGACGTCCATCACCCGAACAGGCCCATCAATGGCAACGGCACGGTGCGGTACATTGGGGGGAATCAAAAACATCGCTCCCGGCTGAACCACCCGTGTTTCTTCACCGATCGTTAATTCAAGTTTCCCCGCCAATAAAATCCCTCCCTGTTCATGCGGGTGATCATGCAACGGTATCTCCGCCCCCGCATCCATTTCGAGGTAGGATAACATCAGGTTCTTTCCATAGGGCGTTCGGAGTCGACAGCCAGGAACAACTTCCTGGGCCGGCATCGAATCGATGTCGATAAATGGCATTCTCATTCCCTCGGCGGTAATGGGCGACAGATGGTGAATGGTGGGAGTTAGTCAAATCGGGCAACGGGGTAATGTTAACGAAACAAGACCGGCGAACGGTCAGCGGAGGCGATTCATCGGCTAAACTATGCATTCTGCCCTCGGCGTGCTTACGCCAACCTCGCGTCACCCGGCAAAGGAAAACCTCCTGTGGGTCACTTCAACTCGCCCAACCGACTGCTTGTGTCATGCCTGTTCGGCTTGGTGATCACGTCAAACCTGATTGCTGAAGAAGAGAAAACTGCAACGCAGCGAATTTCGACAGGGCTGCAGGTCTTTTACGACTTTCGTGGCGAAGGCCCCATCATCCGCGATCGTTCTGGAACGGGAAATTCGCTCGATCTACGGATCGGCGAGATGAAATCCGTTCGTCGCGGCAGCGGGTCGATCGAGATTTCAGGAGAAGCGAAAATCGTTAGCCAAAACGCGGCAACAAAGGTCATTCAAGCCACCAAACGAAGCGGTGAATTAACCGTCGAAGCGTGGATCCAACCTTCGCAGAAGGACCAGTCTGGCCCCGCTCGAATCGTCACCCTTTCTAAAGATTCAAGCCAACGTAATTTCACGCTCGGACAAGACGGTTCAAGATACGATATTCGCTTTCGGAGCAAGAATTCGAGCTCCAACGGACTGCCATCCCTTGCATCTACCGGCGGCACGGCACGAGAAGGACGACTGACCCACATTGCCTACACACGAACCCGAAATGGTCAGGCACGCATCTACGTCGATGGCAAACCCGCTGGGAGAGTCACCCAGACCGGGGGGCTAAACAATTGGAACGAAAACTTCAAACTGGGAATCGGTGATGAAATTTCCGGGGGCCGCGTCTGGCGGGGTACGCTGCATTTGGTAGCCGTCTATTCCCGCGCTTTGAGTAACGCCGAGGTTCGGCGCAATTTCGCGGCTGGACACAACGCGGGAATCGGGAATTCGGACGCGACCGGTGATGCACTGACCACTGCCCAGAATCGTCGCGCGGCTTTCTTTGAAACCAAGATCGCACCACTTTTTTCCCAGCATTGCTTGGAATGTCACGACTCAGCCGCGCACGAAGGCGGATTGAATTTGTCACGCAAAATACCAGCCTTAGCGGGCGGTGAATCAGGCAAGGTCCTGATTCCCGGCAATAGTAGCGACAGCCTGCTTTGGGCATCGGTCGCCGACGATTCAATGCCACACGATCGCGAACCACTGACCGACGATCAGAAACAAATGCTCAAGCAGTGGATTGATGACGGAGCACATTGGACCGTCGATTATGTCGACCCCGCGATTTACCGCAGCGTGCAAGAGAGCGAAAACTGGATCAAGCGATTGACGATCCCCGAATACATCGAAACGGTTCGCAGCACACTCGGCGTCGACATCGCTGAAGAGGCCTGGAAACGCCTGCCTCGAGATAAACGTGCCGATGGGTTTCGTAATACCGCTTACAACCTGAATGTCGATCTGAAACACATCGAAGCCTATGCTCGATTAGCCGAGATCATTGTCGCCCAAATCGACACCGCCAAATTTGCTCGCAGCTTTTCACAGAGCCGCAAGCTGACCGACGACAATATGCGCGACCTAATCCGAGACATGGGTAAGTGGGTGCTCCGGGGACCGCTCGAAGAACACGAAGTGGTTCTGTACCGCGGCGTTTCGACCACCGTTGCCAGCGCCGGCGGAGACTTTCCTGAAGCGGTGGGCATGGTCCTGGAAGCAATGTTGCAATCACCCAAGTTTATCTATCGCATGGAGAATCAAGTTGGTGACGGAACCTGGTGGCCGGTCGACGAATACGAATTAGCCAACCGAATCAGCTACATCGTCTGGGGAGCCCCACCAGACGATGAGCTTCTTCAAGCCGCTGAACAAGGTGATTTGAGTTACCCCGAAACACTGCAGCCGCACCTCGACCGCATGATGAAAGATCCGCGCGCGAGGCAGCGTTCAGATGAATTTGTGATCCAGTGGCTGAACTTGGATCGCTTGCGTGATTTGCAACCGAATCGAGAAAAATTCCCCAAGTGGTCCCAGAAATTGGCCGACGACATGCGAGCCGAAACACTTGAATTTTTCCGTGACGTGGTATGGAAAAAGAGAGCCCCTCTTGCCAATTTGCTCGACGCGCAATTCTCCTACATGACCCCGCAATTGGCTCAACACTACGGCATCGCCCCCCAGGGCAATGATTTTGTTCGCTATGACCTGACCGAGATCCCGTCGCGTGGCGGACTGCTAACCCATGGTAGCGTACTGACGATCGGAGGAGATAACGCGTCGATGGTCACGCGCGGCTTGTTCGTACTGAATGACTTACTGTTCAGCGAAGTCGGTGATCCACCCCCTGGCCTCGACACAACGCCGGTCCCGACCAGTCCCGGCAAGACACACCGCGCGATCGCGATCGAACGAGTCAAAAGCGAATCGTGCGGCGGATGCCATTCCCGCTTCGAACCTTTGGCCTATGGCCTGGAAAAGTTTGATGGCTTGGGGGCTCTTCATGAACGGGATGAACATGGAAACCGCTTGAGGGAGGATGGCGAAATCTTGTTTCCCGGCGATGCCATACCAATGCCGTATAAAACCGCTGCCGAGTTGATGAAACTGTTGGCCGAAAGCAAACGTGTGAATCAATGTTTAACGCGGAAGGTCACCCAGTTTGCGATCGGACGACCACTCGTCGCCTCCGACGCGAGAATCGTTCGGGAAATCCAAGCCACAGCGGAAGAGCGTGGCGCGACCTACCAAAACATCGTCACCGCTATCGTGTTGAGCGACCTGGTGCAAAAAACACGAACCGAACCACGCGAGTGATTCACCTGCCAGCCCGCAGGAAAAGAGGTTCCAAGCTTCGCTTCGCTCGCTGCCGCGTGGGGCATTACAATATTTGAACTGAACCATCCTTCCCTTCACAACGGTAGCTACCATGGCCGCCCCATTATCACGACGAACTCTATTGCGTGGTGCCGGCGCAACCGTAATCGGACTGCCGCTGCTGGAAGAAATGATGCTACGTACCGCGACTGCTGCAACAGCAGACCAAGTACCGGTCCGTGCCTTCAATGTTTTCTTCGGCTTGGGAATCCCAGCACCACTGCAAACGGAAGGATTCGATGGAGTGCTCGAACCACTCAAGCCGCTTCGTGACAAGCTGTTGATCATGCGGAATGTCGATCAAGTTCGCTGTGATGAATCAGGCATCAACGCGCACTTTGATGGCGCAAGTGGTGCGTTCACAGCCACCCCGCCCGTCGGTGAAGCCAAAGCGGGCGGGGCGTCGATCGATCAAGTCATTCGCAAAACCCATCACCCCGACGGGCTACCCCCCGGAATCGTCCCAACCTTGATCGGTGGAACGTTTTTTCGTCGTAGCCGAGTCAGCCGATACGTTCACAGCTACAACCATGATGGAACAGTCGCAGCAACGATCCAAGAGCGGCCGCGTGATCTGTTTGATCGCGTCTTCGGACAGATTGAAACTGGAGATGACGGTGACGTTCGCAGTCGCCGATTGAGACGAAGCGTCTTGGATTCGATCGTTGACCAATACAAATTCTACACCGGATCAAGCTCACCGCTCGGATCGGCTTCACGGGGCCGCGTTGCCGATCACCTGGATCGAATTCGCGAGTACGAGCAACGTGCTTTCGAAATGAAAAAAATCGATTCCAACGCCCCCAACTTACCACCGCGTTCGAAGCTATCGCACGGGGGCCGGGCCGACCCAGGAGGTGAAGGGATCGACATGGAACTGAACCAACTGACCGAGGAGTGGCGTCTGATGGCCGATCTATACGCCTTGGCAATCGAACTCGACCGAGTCCGATTTGGATCGCTCACCTTCCTCGCCGCTGGAGAACGACTCCGCATCACCGGGAACTATCAGTACGACGGACGCTCGATTTATCAATTCGACGATGAAAAGCAACTGGGCAAATCCGGTTCTGGCGGCTGCAGCCACGAATGGTGGCACCAATTCAACCCCAAGAAGCGGAACGAACAACTGCGTGCCCACGCCCACATGAAAATGCGTGAGATCGCCTACTTCTTAAAACGGCTCGACCAAACCACCGAGGCCAACGGCAACTCGATTCTGGAGAACAGCTGCATCACCATTTCGACTGAATCTGGAGATGGCCGCCACGCCGATGTGAAACGCGAGCTTTCAGGCGTATTCCACGCGATCACCCCCTCCGGTGGCCGCTTCAAGTCCGGTCAAATCATGGACTTGGGTAAGGAGGGAATCGATGTCTACAATACCATGCTGCGAGCCATGGGCGCGAACGAAAAACTGGGTCCAGTGGATCGCGAAACGCGATGGATTGAATCGATCCTCGCGTGAGCGATTCTGATAACATCTCAATGCGATCAATCCATCCCATGATTTCTTGATCCAGCGACGCTTCGCTTGGACGTTTTTCTACACCATTTTTTCTCCGGATTCATCGCAATGAACTCTAAACGTCTGCTACTTGTTTGCTTCGTCGCCTGTTGGCTGCACGTGGCACTTCCTGCCATGGCCATATCACAAGACGTTCAAACCAAAACGGAAAATCAACCAGCCGAAAAAGATACGCATACCGCGGCGGTGCAAGACTTCTTTGAAGTGATGAAAATGAAAGAGAACGCAGACCGTACGATCGACCAAATGCTGTCGATGCAGGTCAAGCAGCAACCACAGCTAGCTGCCTTTCAAGATGTCATGACGAAGTTTCTTCGAAAGTACGTTTCCTTTGATGCAACCAAAGACGAGCTCATGAAGCTGTACCGCGATGCCTTTTCGGAAGAGGAAATTCGTGAGCTAACTGCTTTCTACCGCACGCCGATTGGACAAAAGGCTATCGCAAAACTACCCGCGCTCACTGCCGCTGCATCGCAGATGGGAATGGACCGTGTCCAAGCCAACATGGGCGAACTGCAGCAAGCGATTGCAAAAAGGCAACAACAATTACAGCAGCAGCAATAAACACGACCAAGCGTACGCGATGTCGCAAAACGAAGTAGCTGCCCAGACGTTTTGCGACCGCCGCACAGACGCCACAACGCCACAACGCCACAACGCCAGCCAAAAGAACTCGACCAACGCCAGCCAGTGCCGACCTTGAAAACCAGATCAGCACAAACGGGCCTGACACAACAGATAAACACCGAACAAATCGCCGAAAATCTTCACCAGCCGACACTGGCGTGGCATCTCCACCTAGTTAGCCAGTGATCAGCTACCCAGTGATCAGTCACGGAACTGCCCTGTCATTGAAGATCGGTAGCGATGACTCGCCAGCAGAGAAAGTGAGTCACGGTGCATGGACCGAACCGCCGCCGGCCGCAAACCCTATCAGTCATCCCTCGAACGAAGCCCCATGAGTCTTCCAATGACACATATTCAACGATGGCGAATGCGGTTTTCTTTCGCGATCTGCCTGCTTGCTGGCACCGCGTTGACGGTGCCAGCCCCGCGCTGCTTCGCAGACTCAAACAAACCGCCGCTGAATGTCGTGTTTGTACTTTGCGACGATCATCGATTCGATTGCCTCGGTGCCGCCGGACACCCATTTCTCGAAACCCCACACCTCGATTCCATGGCCCGCGAGGGGGCGATGCTGACGCACACCTACGTGACTACGTCACTCTGCTCACCCAGTCGTGCGTCGATTTTGACCGGCCAATATGCCCACAACCATCGAGTGGTCGACAATTACCATCCGGTGAATCCCGACCTCGCTTTCTTTCCAGAACAACTTCAAAAGGCAGGTTACCAGACGGCATTCATTGGCAAATGGCACATGGGTGGTGACATCGATGATCCGCAACGAGGGTTTGACCATTGGCTCGCATTCCGAGGACAGGGCACCTATTGGCCCGACGGCCACGGAACCACCCGAGAGGTCCCGCAAACGACCTACGATGGTTTCAACCTCAATGGTCGTCGCGTCGCTCAAAAGGGCTATATCACCGACGAACTAACCGACTACGCAATCGACTTCCTCGATTCACGTGACACCAGCAAACCATTTTTCATGTACGTCAGCCACAAAGCGGTCCATGCGGATTTTGTTCCCGCTGACCGGCACCGGGGACGATATGAGACCGCACTGCTGCCGATCCGCACGCCGAGTGTCGAAGAAATGACAGCGGGCAATTTGCCGATGTGGGTACTCAATCAACGGAACAGTCGCCATGGCGCTGACTTCGGCTACAACATCGCTGACTTTTCCCCCGAAGTTTACTATAGGCGTTACTGCGAATCGCTGCTGGCCGTCGATGAAAGCGTCGGACGACTTCGCCAAACAATTCACCAGCTAGGGCTCAGCGACCAGACTCTCTTCGTTTACATGGGGGACAACGGGTTTCAATTTGGTGATCACGGCCTGATCGACAAACGCACCGCGTACGAAGCGAGCGCGAAGGTTCCACTGCTGATGGTGGCCGCAGGTCGCATCCCCGCCGGCACCGAATTCAAAGGCCTCGTCGGTAACATCGACATCGCGCCGACCATTCTCGAAGCGGTCGGTGCGTCCCCACTGCCGAACGTCGACGGGCAAAGCTTCTGGAGAGCTCTGCAAGCAAACAAGCCAGAGATGCTGGATCGTAAAGAATTGCTGTACGAATACTACTGGGAACGCAATTACCCTCACACACCGACGTTGCATGCAATCATCGGTGGGCGATGGAAATACATCCGCTGTCACGGCTTATGGGATCGCGATGAGTTTTATGACCTGCAGAAAGACCCGGACGAAATGCACAACTTGATCGACTCTACCGAACACGCCGAGCGGATCGAAGCAATGAACCGCCGATTGTGGAAACTACTGTTTGACAGTGGAGGCAAAGAGGTGCCTCTGCTCGAAGACCGAGGACCTCGCTTCCCATGGCGGCACCCCAACCACGCGAAACAGGCACCGTTCCCACCAGCCTATCTCCGCACCAGCGAGAGCGGAAAATAATGCCAGCGAGCCCCCTTCGAATGCTTCGGCAACTTGGCGTCACGCCGCCGAAATTCGCTTGACCTCAGCCAAACCATCACTC
>JBMYRF010000008.1:149415-176967 GCA_049602075.1 Rubripirellula sp. | reverse complement strand
CGGGCAACCGTCAAGTTGGCCTGGCCCCAGCCTGCATTGCCTGGCCCCGAACTCAAACTATGCCTGGCCCCAACTTGACTCCAGCCTGCATTGCCTGGCCCCGAACTCAAACTATGCCTGGCCCCAACTTGACTACCTGGCCTCGAACTCAAACTTGGCGAACTCAAACGGCATGGCCTGGCCCCATCGCGCAAACGGCTATGCCTGGCCCCAACTTGATTCTTGGACCAATTTGACTATGCCTGGCCCCAACCTGGCCCCAACCTGGGCCCCAACCTGGGAAGGCGAAACCGTAGCAAATTGATCTCGATTCATCCCGAGTGACTGCATTCCCTCGGTCTAGCGGTCTGCCAGGTCCACCTGCAAAGGGTTTGCTTTCGTCCGGCAGCTCAGTCACAAACTTTGGTGGATGCTGATGCATCTGAACAACTGGACAACAAGCAACCTCAAGAGTCGATTCCCTCAACGCGAGCAAGGGCCTCAGTCGGGAATTTGCTCGCCCCGCACGAGGTCTTCAAACGTTTCTCGCTCGCGAATTAACTTCGCCTCGCCATCCTCGATCATCACCTCGGCGGCTCGTTGCTTGCTGTTGTAATTGCTGGACATCACAAAACCGTAGGCACCCGCGTTTTCGAGTACCAGGAAATCACCGACTCGTGGAGCCGGCAAGCGACGCGTATCCACATATCCTCCTTCACGCTGGGTGAAGATGTCGCCCGACTCGCAAAGCGGCCCCCCCACTACCACATCAACCGACTCGCGATCCGCGGCAGAACCCCCGCAACCAGCGACCGAAATCGGGTGGTAGGCGCCGTACATGACCGGCCTCGCTAAATCGTTGAATCCCGCATCCACCAAAACGAACAAGTTGTCCCCCATCCGTTTAACACTGCGAACCTCCGCGATCAAATGGCCGCTTTCGGCCGCTAGGAAACGACCAGGCTCGATCTCCAAATTCAAACGGTGACCAAATCTCTCGGAGAGCCGATTGCGGGAAGCATCCCACAGCTCAAAATAACGCTTCAGATCGACATATGACTCGTCTGATTTGTAAGGCACCGGTAATCCACCACCGGCACTGACCGTCCTAAGCGTTCGCCCCACTTCCAACGCCGCCCGCTCCATCGCCTCGCAGACTTCACTCAAATGCTCGAGGTCCGTGCCCGAGCCGATGTGCATATGCAATCCGGTCACCGTGATTCCGGTCTGGTCGGCACGTCGCAAACATTCATCAATCTGCGAATGCCAGATCCCGTGCTTGCTCTGCTCACCCCCGGTATTCGTTTTCTGGCTGTGCCCATGCCCAAACCCAGGATTAATGCGAAGGGTCACATCGGCCCCCGGACGCACCTCCCCCAATTGGGTGATCATGTCGGGCGACCCACAATTGACCTGCAATGCATGCTTGCAAACCAACTCGAGCGATTCGACATCGAAGATGTCAGCGGTGTAGACGATTTCGTGCCGGGAGGGATCGGCACCAAAACCCGCCGCTAACGCCCGTCGAATCTCGCCCGCACTCACCGCATCGACCACCACTCCCAGGCGACGCAACCGGTCCAGGATCGCCAAATTACTACAAGCTTTTTGAGCGTACCGGATCACGTCAAAGGACGACAACTCAGAGACTCTCTGGTACATCGTTTCGATGTCGTACACGTAAAGCGGAGTTCCGAAGCGGGCTGCCAGTTCCGAAACCCCGAGACCAGCAATCTGGTCGCGGCTGGTACAGAAAGTCGTCGTCTTCATGGGGGGTGAGCGCAGAGTTGGCGGTTTGCGGGTTTACAGGTACCGAATGGGGCAGTTGCTCCATGATTGGAGGATAGATGGTTGTCGAAAAATTGGCGAGTCCCCGAGGTGGGAGCAACGACGCAACCTGAAGCCGGCAGCAGAATTCTCAATTCTCAAAAAATTCGGGCGGCGTATCATTCGAAAACTCAACCCCAAACTCAGCCACCAATGCAGCCCAGATGGCGATTAGAAAGGGGAGCAGCCCAGGCAGCAACACCCGCAAATCAAGGTCCCCGAGTATCGACTAGAACCATCCTGCAGGGGGATCTCGCTTGAGAGTGCCTCGAAAGCGGTCTTCGCGCACGGCCTTGGCGGCAGACCGAGATCATATCGGCATGCCACAGGCCCGCTTTCTAACACCACCGCGCAACTCGCCGATGGCTTACACCTGCGATTCGATTGTCGACTCAAGTGGCTTTTTTCGCTTCCCTTGGGGCCCTGGCCTACGGCCTCTTCGACGCCCTTGCTGGATCGGAATAAAACGACTCTCAACTCGCTGCAGCAACTTGCTGATGCAGAGCTTATTGATACTCAGCTTCATCTCATCTGATTCAATTCTAAGAGCATCGTGCAGACTTTTCGGCAAGCGGATCGTAATCATCCGCTCCGGCTCAACCGAATCACCTTTTGAGTTGTCCTGGCTCCGCAACGCGGCCACCATCTCCTGCAACTCGACCCATTCCGCAGTCGCCTCAAAAGAACGCATCTGATCACTCGTTGGATAGAGGCGGCGAACGACGCCATCGGCCCCCAGCATCTCACGGTAGAACGCAACCCAGTTGCCCGTTTTCGAGAAAGCCTCTTGGGCCAACCGCAAGACCTCGCGCCCACGCTGCTCCAGCGGCAAACTACCATCAGGGGGGGACAGCGAGAGACGGGGTACTGGTGATTCCAATTGCCCCGGATCGGGGTCGCTGACATAGCGAAGGGTGGACGAAGCCTCGGGATGTGCCATCGCGGGCGTTCCTTCTGTTAACTGATTCAGTGCGAGAGAAATGAATTTCCGCAATCCTTTCCCATCGTCAAGCCAACAGACGCAACCAATGCTTGCAAAACAACTTACGCCACATGCACAAGATCTAGGCAATGACGCCTGGCCGGCCAGCGGCGCGGGAGTGCCTACTTCCTGGGCATCCATTAAAGTGCAAAACCCAGGTGTCCACCTGACGGTGTTTCCCGGAGTTCCCCGCGACTAGCAAGATTTGACCCTGGAAAAGACTGGTTTTTCGGAGAACAGAGAATCTCCGAAGAAAATTGGCGATATCCCTCGGCAATCGCAGAGACGAGAACGAGCAGAGACACCCAGACACTCGCAGCCAACAAGCCGCCCACCCCAACCCGAACCAAACAAAAAGCCAAAAGAGGGGTACAAAAAAACGCCCCACCTCACTCCGTGCAGTCAAGCCTGGTGCCGCAAAAAGCACGCTTACTAACAGAGCCGCGGATCCTGCGATCACGAAACAGCGACTACCTCGCAGGCGTCGGCCAACAACTCCACCGCCCGATCAACCTGCTCCTGGCTACTCGTCCAACCGAGCGAGACACAGATGGTCCGCTCGATCTGCGATTCAGTCCGGCCGACCACCCGCAATGCCCTCGTCATTTCATCGGGAGGAGCATCAGACAGCGACGCGGCGAAGACCAACTGCCGGGCCACCCGCTGGACCTGGCGAGCACTACACGGCAACTCCAGAGCGACCGTATTGGCAAGCCGAGGAGACCCATCACAAAGCAAAACCGGCTCTCCCCTAAGGGTATGAATTATACCCTTAGAAAACCGCTCGCGAAGATTAAAAAGCGTACTCGATGCGTCCTCGGCACACTTCGCCGCCAGCGAGGCAGCGGCCCCCAGACCAATCCACGCAGGAACGTTCTCGGCGCCCGGACGCAAACCCATTTCCCGAGGCTCCCCGAACGCAATCGGCGACAACTGAATACCGCTACGGATGTACACTGCTCCACTTCCTTTCGGCCCATAAAATTTGTGGCCGCTGACCGCCAGAGTATCGGCCCGAAGCCATGTCACATCGACCGGCATTTTGCCGAACGCCTGAGTCGCATCGCAATGAAGAGGAACACCCAGATTGTGGCAGGCATCGGCGATCTCCCGAACGGGCTGAATGGTCCCCAGCACGGGACTGGCCAACTGAACACAGACGAGTCGCGTCTCGGGCCGCAGCAACTCTCGAACCTGATCTGGATCGACGACACCACTGGGGGGACAGGGGATCCTCTCGACCTCCCAGTTCGCACCCAAAGCGGCCGCCGCGCTGAGCACTGAATCGTGCTCAAGATCTGAGACTAAGACATGGCCTGTCCCCTGACTCACAGTCCCCTGACTCACAACATGGCCTGTTCCCTGATGCAACAGCAACCCGTGGATGGCCAAATTATTCGCTTCCGTGCCACCCCCGGTAAAGACGATCTCGAATGGCTCGCAACCCACCAGCGACGCGACATTTTCCCGAGCACCCTCGAGCGCCTCTGAGACCGCCTGCGCCTGGGAGTGCACTTGTCCAGGCAACAAGAAGTGTGTCGACCAGTATGACTGCATCGCCTCCAACACGGAGGGAGCCAAGGGAGTCGTTCGGTTGTAATCGAGATAAATCAACGTTTGCCAGAAGCGGTTGTCGGAATCAGAGGAAAACGCCCACAACGAGGCCGGAGCACCCTCAATGTTACCTCGAGATAGCTGGTTATGGACCCCACCGTACAAGCCGATCGAGACCGGCACGAATCGGCAGGAATCACCGAGCGACACAGAAACGCAGCCGCCCCTCGACGCGGAAGAAAAGACTTAAGCCCGAAACGTGAACCACCAATCGGAGCCCACCTACACCAGCGGGTAAATCTGGCGACACTCCAGAAACCGGCGACTTACCCAAACACTACGGTCGCGTCGCCTCGAGCACGAAACCGATCGCTGGACAAAAACGCACCACTCCCAGCGGCCACGGTCACTGCCGATTCCCGCCGTATGGGCAAGCCGTACGGAGCCCAGAGTCGGGACCGCCTGCAGCCCGCTTGTCCGTCAAAACCCGTCCAATCGCACCGCACCCCCCCCACAGGAAAAAGCGAGCTAGAAATAAAGACGGACCGACCATACTTTTCTGGGGCGGTTTTCCGATCGGTTCTACGCTTTAGAGTTATGATAGGAGAAGAATTTGCAGTACATGACGCGTTTTGCAATACTTCTGGCCTGAAAGCTCTCCTGGCGGTGCGAATGTCTCTGCCTCCGCGTTCAACGATCCACCCCTTATCTACTCTCCATCCGGAGCCAAACATGAAACGAACACAGCCCGGCTTCACCCTGGTTGAGTTGCTGGTGGTCATCACGATCATCGGCATTTTGATGGGCCTGCTGATTCCCGCGGTGAACTCCGCAAGGGAAGTCGCTCGCCGAAACCAGTGTGCGACCAACATCAAAAACCTGGGACTGGCCGCAGTCCAACACGAGGTCACCAAGGGAGAGTTACCGGGTTACATTAAGAAATTCGGGTACTTTGCAGGCGGCAATGACCCATCTGACCTTTACAATCCGAACGCTCCCGCCCATGTCAAAGTAGGCGGTTTTGGCGTACCGATCCTGCCTTGGCTGGACGCACAGGCCACCTACGAGCACTGGACAGACGACCGTTATCCTGTGATCAATCTTGGGGCAGCAGACTCGGTAGGAACCACCCAAGCGGTGGGGACGGGCAATGCAGGTGCTGGCTTTCATCTGCTCGCCGCTCCTAGCTTGGCGATCTTTCAGTGCCCAAGTAACCCAGAAGATCTGGAATACGGCAAGAACAGTTACATCATGAACAATGGCATGTCTTGGGTTGCCAACCCTAGCACTGCGGTGGCTTTCCAGGCTCCCTCGCAGACGAAGGCAAACGGTGTTGGGATGGCCAATTACGTCGGTGTGGCGCCGAGCACTCAGTGGTACAGCACCGGCCCTAAACTTACGCTAGATGACTTAAAAGATGGGCAGGGTTTTACAGCGATCTATGCCGAAAACGTGCAGGCAATGCCTTGGTACATGCCTGGCTTCGTAAATGCACTTTCTCCGCAGGGCTCGAACATCCCTGACTTGGTTCCCGACGTAACAAACGCGAAAGACCTTACCTTCGCTGAAATGAACCCAGGAATCGACCCAACCACAAACAACGCTCCCTACTGGCCCGGCAACATGCTCGCGGCCCAATTTACGTCGGGGTGGGTTTGGCACTACGAGGACCCGGACTATCTCGCGCTCAGAAACAACGGTATCACTAGCCCGACGGGTGTACAGCCTCAACCTGTGAAGGCAATTCACTTGATCAACGGACGCGGTGACGGCCCGGGAGGCGACATCTTCGTTGAGCAAATGAATATCGGGAATTGCCTTAATCTTGCCCGGCCCTCCGCGGCACATGTTGAGGGAGTCAATGTTGCATTTGCCGATGGTGCCACACGGTTTGTCACCGAAGGAATCGACTATCGCGTCTACCAGGCGATCATGACACCACGCGGAAAGAGCAGCAACGTTCCGTGGGCCGAATTTGTCCTGACCGACCAACTGGGCAACTAGAGGCTTAAACCGTTATCGATTCATCTCGAAGCCGAGACAACCGTCTCGGCTTTTTTTATGCGCGGCCAGCAATTAATTTGCACCGTGAGAAACCGCCCTTGGCTTCACGATCGGTCTCTTCCTTTGACGACTGCCCTCGAAGAACCTTTCCGCTTGTGACAGTCGCTCGGATTAAGCAAGCGTCCCGGTGGACTTCGTAGACTTTGCCGGTCAATCGCTTCAGAGAAAAAGTACCGGCCGCCGATTCCCATTCTTGCACCTGGATCTCAGCGGGTGTGCCCATGTTGGTCTATCACCTCATTGGCTTTGGTCGCGGCATGGATTGCCGATTTCAGCAAGTCGACATCCTTCCCAGGCGACAACGTGACAAAGACGATTCCCCACTATCTGCGCATTCACCGTGGCTCGAAGGCCGTGATCAATTCAGCCCCAACCAATATCGAAGACCCGGTCAATCATTTCTGGAGCGCGTATGCAGACGCGACGGGGTGGCGAATCGACGGCAAAGCTGGCAAGAGTGGACCGATGGAACTTCTGCCCGCGGTGAACACAGAAACATTTCAACAGGAAACGAGCGATCGCGGTAAGACGGTCGGCAAAAGCGAAGCGATGCGATTGGCAGAATCAGCGTCAAAGCTGGCCGAAGAATTGAGTCAGAACCGTGAGGCCATTCGGATCCAGGAAGCTGAACTCGCGTCTCGCGCACCTTTACTGGGCGGGGACGTGCCCCGACTTCGCATCGCTGATCGCATCGAAAAGCTGTTAGGTGACGCTGCAGCCGCCTGCCATTGCGACGCCGCCGCTCTTTACACACTGGACGACGATACACAGTTTCTCAAGACTCGCGCGGTCTTCGGACTCCCGCCCAAACGATTGGAATCAACAGCCCGAACATTGCGTGGAAGCCGCGGTGACCTAGAGGCCCTTGTTCAGGGCGTCGTTTTGATGGATGACCTCGACGCGGCCCCTCCCATCCCTTCATGGAATAGCCCCGAAAAAGCGTTCCGATCCGGGATTTGCGCTTCGGTGCTCTGCGATGACGTGCCAATCGGAACCGTCTGGTTTTTCAGCAAATCTAACAAAACATTTGGCGTCTCTGAATCATCCGCCGCACGACTGGCAGCCTCCCATTTATCCCTGGAACTGACCTACGCAGCGATCCCCGACATCGAGGCCCGAGAATCTTCCGCAGGTGCGATGACCGACGTTGCCAATTGGCAATATGAATCGCTGCCGGTTGGCGCCATGCTCGCAACCGACTGGCGGGTCGATGGCATGGTGGAATCACCCCGACCGTGGGCATGCGGATGGCACACCTGGGATGTTCTCCCCGATGGCAACCTGATGTTGGCGATCGCTGAATCAGTCGACTCGACCGCCAAGGGAGCGATGATCGCTTCGGTCGCACGCGCCGCGATGACCGCGCACACAGGTTACCGACACACCCCAACGCAACTCATGCAACGGGTCAGCGACACACTATGGCAAACGAGTACCGGCGAACAACTGATCTCAATGCTTTACGCTAGGGTCGATCCCGATACTGGTGACGGCGAAGTCGCTGCGGCTGGATCGATCAGTGCCATCATCGGTAACCAATATGGATTCCGCCCAGTCGTCGATGGAAAGAGCGAACCACTGAACACGCGATTGGACCCGCAGATTGAAACCGAACATTTCCGCCTGATCCCGGGGGAAACGCTGCTAGGCTACTCCGCCGGTATGACTGATGACGGTGCGACCCAAATGCAACTCGGCGGACACCTGCGAACAGCGATGGCCCAGGGAGACAACAACCCCTTAGCGTTAATCCGCCGTGCGATGACTAAAAACGCATTGAACCACGAACGTGGTGCAGTGACGTTGCTGCGGCAAGAGTAAAAAACGCCGCCTCGAAGAAAAGACTTTCAACGCGAGCCCGTCATCACAATCAGACGGGCGACGTGTTGATTTTCAAAACGCTGATTCTCAGAGCACTGATCAGCAGCAGACACATTGGTGATTGCCAGCCAAATCTCCCGCTCGCTGTTACTTCTCGGCA
This sequence comes from Rubripirellula sp., assembly GCA_049602075.1. Lineage (GTDB taxonomy): Bacteria > Planctomycetota > Planctomycetia > Pirellulales > Pirellulaceae > Rubripirellula. The sequence continues at coordinate 168,580 of JBMYRF010000008.1, read as the reverse complement.
AGTAATTGCTCAATCGTCTCACGCATTTGCTGCTCGCCAGGCGTTTCCTTCCAATTGAGTTCACCCTGCCACCACCGCCGCAAAAAGCCTTTGCGGTCGACGAGGTACACCGTAGGCCACATGGTGTTGCTCCATGCTTTCCAGTTCTTGGATTCACCATCCAAAAGCACTGGATAAGTCATGCCGTCACTCTTCACGGCTGAGGTGACGCGATCAAGCTGCCGCTCGGCCGACGTTTCAGGTGTCTGAATTCCGATGATGACCAAACCGTCATCCGCGTAATCCTCGTACCATTTCTGATAGTGATCAAAATTTCGTTGGCAGTTGATGCATTGAAACGCATAGAAGTGGACAGCCACGACCTTGCCACGCGTTGCTTCCAAACTCAGCGGCCCACCCTGAATCCAGGTCACGCCGTCTGCCGTCAACTCCGGTGCGAGTGGATAAGAGCGGCGGATTTCAGAAAAGGAAAATGCCTCGCCGGTCACCCGACCAAGTTTTACTTTCTGCTCGGGCGACAACTGCGCAACCAACGACTGGCGTTCCTTGGTTTTCAATTGGTTGAGCTCGCGATTACCTTGTCCAGCAGATTTCTTTCCCTCACGCACCGCTTGTTGAATCTCACTTGATTCCTGATCGACATTCAAAAAAGCCGCGACAAAGCTCTGCACCTGATCATCACGCAACTCCAAATCCCGCACGACTTCATCACGCAAGACCATTCGAGTCCCGAGTGCCTGATGCTCCAGTTGACGCAAACGGCGAAGCTGCTTCGCGTCCAAGATCGATTGCAACGACCGTCTTAGTTGCAATGTGAGTGAAACGATTTCGTCGCGTTGCTTTACTGCCGGAAGCACTCTCGCGCGAAACCACGGTGGATCGACCTCGCGCAAGGCATCCATCAATTTCGCAACTTGATCATCGCTTAACCCAAGCTCACGATGAATGGCGTCATCTCGTATCATCTGCAGTAAGACCGGCTGCGTCTGCGGTTGTGGCTCCTGTGCAGCAATATACGCGTACAGTCCCGAAACGGAGACCGCCCAAACACAGAGTACCACTCGAATGCAGTGAGAAGGAACACGCATAACACAATCCATTCCGAACCTACTTGTATAAGAACACGCATCATAGAATTCGAATCGATTCCAAAACCACGCTCACAATCGATTTGGTTTTGCCGAACCGAGCATTATCCGGTCCCATTTTTAAGCAGGCAATCCATCGGCCGCTTGCTTACGCTGAGCCGTCACATGGCGTAACGCTAAGCCAAGATTTCCGTAACGACCTCTCCATGAACGTCCGTCAATCGAAACGGTCGACCGTCATGCATGAAGGTCAATTCCTCATGGTTCATTCCCATCAGGTGCAACAGCGTGGCGTGCCAATCGTGCATATGCACCTTACCAGTGATTGCATGATGCCCGAACTCGTCCGTCTCGCCATAGCTAAAGCCTGACTTCACTCCGCCGCCAGCCAGGAACATCGTAAAGCCATAGGGATTGTGGTCGCGGCCCGTCCCGTTTGCCTGGGCATAAGGGGTTCGCCCGAATTCGCCTCCCCACCAAACCAGCGTATCCTCCAACAGTCCACGCTGTTTCAGATCAGCCAACAAACCGGCGACGGGTTGGTCCGTTGCCAAGGCGTGATCCGCATGCTTCTCGAGATTGGAATGCTGGTCCCAGCGTGGATTATTACCGTTATCACTGTAGTTGACCTGAACGTATCGTACGCCTGCCTCACATAACCGCCGTGCCATCAAGCATTGACGGCCGAAATCCTCGGTTGCCTGATTGCCGATGCCGATGCCGTACATTCGCTGAATGTGGTCGGGTTCACCCGCGAGATCCAAGATATCGGGAACGCTTTTCTGCATCCGCCAAGCGAGTTCATAAGAATTGATCACCGCCTCTAATTCTTGATCGCCTGGTCGATCAGCCAATTGCGCCGCATTGAACTCACGCAAGGCCTGAAACTGCTTGAGTTGATCTTGCTGTGTTACCAATTCGTTTCGCAGATTGCGAATCTGAGCCGAGGTCGCTGGCGTTCCGGCTCGGCCAACCGCAGTTCCTTGATAAATCGCCGGCAGAAAGGCGTTGTTGTAATTCCGCGGGCCACCATTTCCCATGGACGGCTGCAGCGTCACAAACCCTGGTAAGTTGTCATTCTCGGTCCCCAATCCGTACAAAACCCAGGAACCCACCGAAGGCCGAACCAGATTGATCGAACCGGTATGCAAAAAAAGCGTGGCCGGCCCGTGGGCCACCCCATCGGTGTGCATTCCTTTCAAGAAGCATAAATCATCGACATGCTCGGCAATGTGAGGAAATAACTCCGAGACATGCTGCCCGCATTCGCCGTAACGCTTGAATTTCCACGGCGACTCGAACACGCGATGCTGCTTGATCTCCTTCGTTTTGGCGAGCACCCGTGCGTCGTCAAACGTCTGCATTTCCCCGTCAAGCTGCCGCAGCTTTGCCTTATAGTCGAAGGTATCGACCTGACTTGGGCCGCCCTGCATGAAGACGAAAATCACACGTTTGGCACGAGCGGCGAACGGGGGAAGCTTCGCGGCCAATGGATTGGCAGGCTTGGCTGCTCTTGCCTCACGCTGTGCCAAAGCAGACGCGGCGAGCATTCCAAACCCACATCCAATTGACTGCAGCGCTTGGCGACGAGAAGGCATCAAATTCATTGGGTCAATTCGTCTTGCATCAATTAGTCGAGGTAACGAAACGCAAGGCACTGAAACAGTACTCGATAGAGCATCGCATAACGCTGCACAGACGATGCCGAGGATGAATCCTCTCGGGCATCATTCGGAACAACCAAGCTCGTCGCAACCGTCAATTCACGTTCGGTCGGCGGACGCGAAAGCACCTGAAGATGGGCAAACCGAATCCGCTCTTCATCGCTGGCAAAAGACCGATCCAAAAGCTGGCGGGCTGCTTGCTCGGTCCGAGCAATGACGTTTGGATGATTCATCATCCACAACGACTGACTGGCCACAGCACTGGCGGTTCGGCTGCCCGACTGAGTATTCGGATCGGCGAAATCAAAGACCTCAAACACTTCTGGCAAGTGATTACGAAACACAGGAACGTACACGCTGCGTCGCGTGCTCGTGAACTGGTAACCGTATTCAATGCTGGTGCCAGGTTTTATATTTGAACCGCCATAAGTCAAATCTAAATCGCCTGCAATCGAAAGTAATGAATCGCGGATAGCCTCAGCGGGCAATCGCTTCCGATTCATTCGCCAATACCAGCGATTTTCAGGATCAATCGCAACGGCGTCTGGTGTTGATTTCGAATCCATCCGATAGGTGCGTGACAGAACAATCGCGCGAATCAGTCGCTTGATCGACCAGTCTTGCTGAACGAACTGTGAGGCTAAATGATCAAGCAATTCTGGATGCGACGGAAGCGACCCCATACTGCCAAAATTATCGACCGTCGAAACCAAACCACGTCCCATCAACCAGTACCAAATCCGGTTGACCATCACCCGCGCGGTCAACGGGTGCTGAGGATGCGAGATCCATTGGGCTAACTCTTTCCGACCGCTAGTCCCACCGCCGAGGGCTGGAAAAGATCCCCAACTGGCGGCTCCCAATACACCGCGTGGTACCAAATCCCCTTTTAGATGAGCCTGCCCACGAATCGCGACATGAATATCGGTTGTTGCAGCCGCATCGACCGTCGCCATCAAAGCTGGTTGCTGAGGAACGGACTTGCGAAGCGTCTTTAATTTCGCTTCCAGCCTCTTCACCTCATCATCCAGCTCCTTGATTCTGGCTAATTCATCCTCACTCTGCATCCGCTCCGCAGCCTGCTGCATGAGGCCACCTAGTTCCTGCCCCGCTGGGACGAGCACAACAGCATCGGCGATGACCACACCGTCTGTGGTTCCTTGATTCGAAATTTCGATCTGGGCAGGCCCCTGCTCAAAGTCGAAATCACCCAATGATTCAAACAGGCCACCAATGGATGGCCTTCGCTTCTGATTGACTCGGACCACGTCATGACCATCGGCGTATTCGATTTTGACGGGTACTTTTTTTGAACGATTAGAAGACGCTGAATAGCTGACCAGGACCTGATACCGCCCGGCTTGTGGAACCGCAGGGCGGAAGATAACGCGTTTGGCACCGCGATCTTCACTGGCATCATGAATGTAGTGCTTGCCCAAGTAACCTGCCGTGTGAGTTGACTCGGTCCAATCACCAACGATCTCAGCCATGGCATCATCCACGACAATTCCGTTAACACCAGCCGGATCAACAGCCCTCAAGCCCAAAGCATCACTTTGCGGTTTCCCGCCCGCCTTGGACCACGCCATTTTGGCGAGCTTCAATTCATCTTCCAGTTTTGCCAATGACTGTTGATGCTGTTCGTAATCTGCTTGTTCAGCCGCAGAGCGCGGTAGTGGCGTTGTGTTCCACTTTGAAACATTCGAATGGATCACGGAACGAGTGCTTTTAAAAATCCCTGCCATCGCGTAGTAATCACGAGTAGGAATCGGATCAAATTTGTGATCGTGACAGCGCGCGCAACCGATCGTCATCCCCATGAATGCTTTCCCAATCGTATCCAACTGCTCATCAACGATATCCATCTCTAAGATGTCTTTATCTTGCATCTCATAATTGATCGGCCCCAACAACAAAAAAGCAGTGGCGGTCAAGTTACGGACTCTCTGATCCGTGTCCTCGCATTCCAAGAGGTCTCCTGCTATTTGTTGCGTCAGAAATTGATCGTACGGCAGATCACGATTGAAACTGTCGATCACGTAATCGCGAAATCGCCATGCGTCGGGAAACAGCAAGGTCCGCCCGCCACCACTCGATTCAGCGAATCGCACCACATCCAACCAATTCCGTCCCCAACGCTCGCCAAAGTGCTTCGAGTTCAACAATCGGTCCACCAAGGTTTCACACGCGACTGATGACTCATCGCCAGCAAATGCCTCAATTTCCTCGGGTGAGGGGGGCAAGCCTGTCAGATCAAAATACAAGCGACGCAACCACACCAAGCGATCGGCATCAGGATTCGGTTTCAAACCTTGTTCTTGCAGTCGGGAAAAAACAAAATGATCAATGTCGCCCTGCGCCCACTGTTCACCAGCAGTAGGTACCGCGGGTGCTCGCACCGGCTGGAAGGACCAAAACTCACGTCCAACACTGGAGGATTTTGAGTCACGATTAGATTTGGCCTGCCCTGCTGATGAATCACCTGAAGCGTTGGAACCGTTCATCGAATTTCTTGGATCCGCGGCGCCTGTCTTAACCCATTCCGAAAACGCGGCGATCGTTTTATCGGGTAACTTTCCGCGTGGAGGCATCTCAAGTGCCACGTCGTCGTAACCGATAGCCTTCAACAAGAGACTCTCTTGGTCGCCCGGTGTGATCGCTGCTCCGCTGTCGCCACCATCGGCCCAACCGTCAGCGGTATCCAACCGCAAACCGCCTTGCTGCTTGTCCGGACCATGACAGCGAATGCAATGATCGACCAAAGCTGGGCGAACATGCTTTTCAAAAATCTCGAGTGACCGACGACTCGCCTCATCCGCACACGCGTTCAGACAAGGTAGAAAAGTGGAACCCAACACACAAACTGAGAAACCGAGCAACAGGCCGCGAAATCCCCACTCCCCAGAGTGGCGAAACGCATGGCGAGCGAGTCGCGGAAAAGCGAAACAACGCAACCGCTTCAAGAGTGCAGGACCTTGGCTCATCTGACGAAGTAAAACGCTTTCATGTTGAAAAGTGTGTGGGCCAAATCGAACCAACGACGCTGATCGGCTTTTCCATAAACATCAGCCTGTTGATCAATGAACGCTTGCAAGGCAGCCAATTGGTCGGAATTCGGCTCCACTCCATGAGCGGCACGTACCATACCGGTAATCCGATCTGAATCAGACAAATCCTGTTTCAGCCAAAGCTCCGCCCACCGTTTTGCTTGATCAATCACAAAAGGATCGTTCATCATCGCTAACGCTTGCGCCGGAACATTCGATCGACTCCTGCGGCCCTGCGGACCGAATGGGCTGGGTGTGTCAAAGGTCAGCATGAACGGATTTAAAAAATTCCGATACACAGACAGATAAACACTTCGCCTTCTCGCACCGTCTAACGGCCCGCTCGCTCGCGCACCACGTCCTGTCATGTATGCGGTGCGGTGAGTCGGAATGCTCGGGCCAAATTGCTTGGAATCCAATGTCCCTGCTACTGACAGGATGGCATCCCGAATTGACTCTGCGGGTAAACGTCGAACTGGCATGCAGTGCAACAATTCATTACGAGGATCACCTGCATTGATTTTCGTTTCGGCAAGCGATGGATTCGCTGCTGACGATTGTCGGTAGGTGCGTGACAAAGTGATCTTTCGCAATGTCTGTTTTATCGACCAGCCGTGATTCACGAAATCAGCAGCCAGCCAATCGAGCAATCCTGGGTGAGTGGCTGGTTGTCCTTGGGGACCGAAATCGTCCACCGTCGGAACAATGCCGCGTCCGAACAGATGGTGCCAGAGCCGGTTGACAGCAACGCGTGACGTCAAAGGGTTCTCTTCACTGACGACTTGATCTGCCAACGTCAAGCGATCTCCACGACGACCACCCAACGCCTCCAAGAAACGTGCAGGTACTTCCGGGCCTAGATTGGCATGACTGCCACGAATGTAAATGTTCGCATCCTCTGCTGAACCTTCCGCCATTGCGACGACCAGCCGCGGCCCCGGAATTTGGCTGGACGCTTCACCAGCTTCATTCAATAAGGGTTCTACGGCTGGAGCGAGCTCTTTTAGATTGATCAGCCCAGCCGCCAACATCACCGATATCAACTTGGAGCCTTTCCCCGCGCGAAGCGAGTTCATCGCATCACGCCATTTCTGATTGGCAAAAGCTGCATGGGACGGCAAGGAATCGACCTCATTCGAAGGTGGACCTCCGTCACTCATGACCACCTGATCGATTTCCATTGACCCGTCACCACTGTCAATGAATTCGAGATAGGCACGATGACCGACGTACTTCCGTACGTCACCACCGAGTGTTTTCCAAGCCCACTGACCTGCCGTGTCGGTTGCCTTTCCATTCAGGAAGGTTCCTCGAAAGAGCAGGGCGTTGAAGTGCGCCATGTAGTAGTTGTCGACCACCAAACGGACGGTCAAGTTCGCATCACTCCGCATTCGCAGGTGAATTTGCGTGCCGGTAATCTCGAAAGTTGGCGAGCGCAAGATGCCAGTTTGTTTGCGACTGACCAATCCGCTGGCCATCGTCCCCGGCACAGCCAATTGCCCGTCGGCTGTTAGCTGCAACTCACTTCCCACGTGCTGGAAAGCATCACCAGACGTCGACCACCCCAGAGGCATTTCATCGCCCGCAAAATCAGCCAGGAGAGTAATCCGATCATCACGCGGCCCCTCGTTACTCGCTGCAATGGCCCACTGAACCTCCGCAAAGTGATCGACCCAACGCCGCAATCGGTCGGTGTCGAGTTCGTCCCGTGCGGCAGCGCTGGCGACCGCCTCGGCAGTCACCTTTTTGGAATCGATCCGAGTCCATGGGCTGGCCGGATCGACCGCGCGAAGAAGGCCCGCGGCAGTCGCATAGTATTCACCTGGTCTCCAATCAACTTCTTCCTGCCAACCGATCTTCTCCACCACATCACCGACGCGGCTTCGGAGACCTTCAATCTTGCTTGCCAGTTGCTTCGCCTTTCCACCAACATCCAACGAAACTTCCTGGCGGCAACTACTCTGCAAGTAGGCACTCAGCGCATAGTAATCAGCCGTCGATATGGCATCGAACTTGTGATCGTGACAGCGAGCACACGCCACCGTCAAACCGAGGAATGCTTTTCCGAAAACATCCAACTGGTTATCGACGATGTCGGCTTCATTGCCCAACACATCCGTCGGCGCATGGGTCGCTTCGTGCAAATACCAAAATCCGGTCCCAATAATCGACTCATTAAATTGCTGTTCTGGATGCCGCCGCGGTTCCGGCAACAAATCACCAGCAATATGTTCGCGGGTGAACTGGTCGAATGGCACATCTGCGTTGAATGCCCGAATCAAATAATCGCGATATTCGGTCGCGTGATGAATCGGGTAATCGAATTCATGGCCATAGGTTTCCGCGTACCGGACGAGATCCATCCAATGCCTAGCCCATTTTTCACCAAAGTGAGGCGAACGCAGTAACTCGTCAACCACGTGTTGATGCGCCTCCCCGGAATCATCCTGCAAAAACTTGTTCATCTGCTGCGTAGTGGGCGGTAAGCCGATCAAGTCAAAGTAAACCCGTCGCAGCCACAGTTGCTTATCCGCATCGACTGCCGGCACCAACTCTGCTTGCTCAAGCTTCGCCAGCACGAATTGATCGATCTCGTTGAGTGGCCAACTTTTGTCACTGACCTGCGGTGGGTTTGGCGGCGAGACCGGACGCCAAGACCAATGCGCCGCTTTGCGGGACTGCAGATTGAATGCCGAAACTTTTTCGTCACTGGGGACCTGCTTGGCCCGAGGATCAGGTGCGCCCATGGCCACCCACTTGGTCAAAATCTCGATTTCCGAATCGGGCAACTTGCTCCGGGGGGGCATCCCGCTGACGACGTCTTCTTCATATCGAATCGCCTCGATCAGCAAACTCTCCTCGACATCCCCTGGTTCGATTGCAGGCCCTGACTCGCCTCCGGTTTCCCAGCCCCATTTAGAATCAAGTACAAGACCAGCCTCAATTTCCTCTGCTTCAATCGAGTGGCAACCGTAACAATGCTCGACCAGGATCGGACGAACCTTGGACTCAAAGAATTCGTTTTGTTCCGGGGTAATCGACGTTTCCTCTGCGGTCACGACGACTCCTGAAGCTACAAAGCATCCCACCAACAAGGTCGCAAGCAGGACAGCTTGTTTATGCAAAACAGCAGCGACGTTAATCATGCGACCACCTCTTGTATCACGCGACCGTGGACATCCGTAAGCCGCATGTCACGGCCGCTAAATCGAAAAGTGCTGCGAGTGTGTTCGATCCCCAGCAGGTGCAACATGGTGGCGTGCAGATCATGTACCTCGAAGCGATTTTCAACCGCTCGGTAACCCCACTCATCTGTTTGCCCCACCGAAACACCGCCCTTCACACCAGCGCCAGCCATCCAAATGGTGAATCCGAACGGATTGTGATCTCGGCCATTCGAACCCTGGGCGAAGGGGGTCCGGCCGAACTCTCCGCTCCACACAACCAGCGTCGAATCAAACAAACCGGTTCGCTTGAGATCTTTAATCAACGCTGCGATCGGTTGATCGACGGTTCGACAATTTTTGTTGTGACCGTCGACCAAATTGGAATGCTGGTCCCAGCGATCACCATTGCCACCGGGGCATGTAAGCTCGATGAAACGAACACCTCGTTGTACCAGCCGCCGGGCGAGCAAGCATTGCATTCCGAACGTTTGTGTATTTTTGAATTCTGCATCCAAACCGTACAGCGATTTGGTTTCCTGTGACTCATCCGCCAAATCCATCAATTCAGGCACAGCGGTCTGCATCCGAAACGCCGTCTCACTGTTAACGATCGCTGCTTCGATCTCCGCTTCCGATCCCAATGCATCATTGACGTGATTGTCAAACTGTCGAATCAAGTCGAGCTTGTTGCGTTGCAAGCGAGGATCCGATTCAGAGGGCCGGATATTGGCGATCGGTTGTTGCTGCGGCAGAAACACAGACCCTTGGTAAGCCGACGGCAAGAACCCAGATCCAAAGCAGTCCAACCCACCGGGCGGAATCAAACCACCATTGAGCACAACGAATCCCGGTAGGTTTTCATTTTCAGTTCCCAGACCATAGCCCAACCAAGCCCCCATGCTCGGCCGCCCCTGGAGTCCATTACCGGTATGCAGAAAATAATTGGCTGAAGTGTGCTCAGAAAACTTGGAGGTCATTGACTTGACCACTGCCAAGTCGTCGGCCACCTCTGACAGATGGGGAAACAGTGAACTGATCCAATGACCAGCCTGACCATGCTGCTTGAATTTCCACTGGGGCTGAAGCACCTTGCCGACGTTATCAAACTGCGTGGGTGCTAACTTACCGATCACTTCACGTGGGTCACGCCCGTGATACTTTTCGAGGAACGGCTTGTAATCAAACGTGTCGACCTGACTAGGACCTCCATCCATGTACAGAAAGATCACGTTCTTTGCTTTCGCCGGAAAATGCGTCGGCTTTGGAGCAAGTGGATTCGCCGTCGCCGCAGACACCGCGTTACGCGAAAGAGCATTGAGTGCAACAGCACCGAAACCGCCGGCACAGCGACTGAGCATCTCGCGCCGTGTCTGAGGTCGTGCAAATCGCCGGCAATGATGAGAGTTAAATCGCTTCATGAAAACCACTGCATGTGGAGAGCTGCGTTACAGCTGGGCGGGACAATGACGGAGGGACCCGTATTCTAACAGAAATCGTCTATTGATTCACGTTTTCCGAGTTCGCAAGATAGTCCACGTAGACGCGAGCAACGTCCCCCATATAGTTCCGCGGCGCATCCTTGGCAGACTTCCGCATCCACCGCAAAGCTTCCTCACGATTCCCTTGAGCATCTTCATAAAGCCCGAGGTAAAAGTAACCATAAAACTCGGCTTGCGATCGCTGGGGTGTCCCCACAGTTTCTTTCTCAATGCGGTCGATCACGGCTTGTGTGTCTCCGGTATTCAGCATTTGCAATACCTCTTTCATTGGCAACCGCGGATCCCCGGGTGCCGGCAATACCATTCCTTTTGCCTTGTCGAACGACTTGGCCCTCGCAACACAAAGAAAGTGCCACGCTGCATTCTCGACATCGTTAGAGTTCACCCCACGATGTACTTCAAATTGCTTAACCCCCTCAGCAAAGTCACTCGTGAAATAAAGTGCGATTCCGCGTTGCCATAGATAGGGCAACTGCTGAGGCTCGTCTTTGAGAAATGCGTCAAACTGAGCCACAGCCCGCTTTGATTCACCTGCTCGCAAGAAGATGTCCCCGGCGCGCATTTTCACGCCCGAATTTTGCGGGCTGGCCTTCAGCATTTGGTCAGCCGTTTGGATCGCGAGTTTCCGATCGCCCTGCTCAAGGGCTCGCATCGCGGTCACACTCAACTCACCAGGCGACTGAGAATTAGCGATTCCCATCGGCAGAACCACCAAGCAAGCAAAACAAAATAGAATTCCTAATCGACACATCATGTTGATTCACCACTGCTTACGAGGAACTGGTCTTCCGCAGGCGTCTATGACAGCGAAGCGATTGCGGCCATCGCTTGTCGCAATACACTTCACCGACAACGCACCCCACCAACGATGTACTCCGCCGGCGGCACATCGAACCGGCAACTGCCATTTAATCAGGGACAACAATCTCAAGCAATTCGATCGCGGGAACCCCATCGCAGTAAATCAATGCGGTCCGCCCATACAATTCGTCATTCAATTGCATATGCATCATTTCGGCCAAACTGGGGCCAGCGGTTACTTTCCACAACTCGCACATCTGCACTTCCCGAAGCACATTGTGCTCAATCAACACGCGGCCAAGCGGGACATCTTGAGATTCGATTTTCTGCCACACATCCGCAGCCAGCTTTGTTGTGTCCAGACGAACGATTCCGTACTGAACGGTTCGTTCTGACTGCTGCGTAATCAATGTAATTTCGCGACTGTACCAATCACCTTCGCGCTTACAGCGATGAACATGGACATTGACCTTCTGCCCAAAATGCGATTCAACCGTGACGGTCATGTGTTCGTGATGGTCAAGCAGACAATCGCTTGGTGACGGCACGGATTCGACTGATTCAAATTCACCAAGCAGTGAATGACCTTTGGGAGGAGCGTAAAACTCATTCAGTAGCTGGTTGATGTCGACTCGTGAATCACCCGACGAAGCGATGCCATTCATGAGCAGAATCCTTGAGAAATCGACGACGCAAGACATCGGGCCGCATTGAAGCAACAGCGAGGAGGGGCGATCAGTTGGCGACGACAGGTACTGCTACCCCAAGCGAAACTACCGGTGGCGTTGGCAGGTCGGGCCTTTCCAGCACCGTGTCGACGAGGAAGTAGAGCAACCTCCGCAAATCATCGACATCAATTTCGTCGGCGACTTGCTCAGCCCGCTGCTGGTGCTTGTCGACTAATCGCAAAGCGGTTTCGAATACATCCGCTTTGTCGTACAGACGTCGAACAGCGGCGAGTCGTTCGGAATCGTTTAATCCGCAATCCGCTTCCGCCAACTTCAACAATTCATTCTGTTCCGCCTCAGTAAGTGCCTGCAGCGCCAGCGCCCACAACAAGGTCGGTCGCCCACCGAAGACATCCCCGCCAGCAGACAGTTTGTTGGAATCGTCGCCCGTCCAATCCCCTAGATCATTCAAGATCTGGAAAGCCACTCCTAGATTTCGACTGAAAGTTCGGACCGCGGCCTGGTAGGGCTCGGCCTCTGTCGCCAGCCGGATCCCACTAAGCAAGGCAGCCTCGAAAGCAGGCGCAGTCTTGAGCGCGTAAACTTTCAAAGCATCAAGCGGGGTCAGTCGGCGATCTTTCGAATCTCGCCACAATAGTTCAGCGCCCTGGCCTTCCGCTAAACGTGTGTGTGCAGCAGCCAGCGTATCAAGTACTTCCAACCGAGCGTCGCCACTGATGCTGTCATCATCATCGCGACGACTTAGTAAGCGATAACCTAAGCCGATCAGGTAATCGCCGACATTGATCGCAGTCGGCAAACCGAACCTGCGATGCACAGCCAACTGCCCATAACGAAACGCATCGTCGTCTTCGATGTCGTCGTGGACCAAACTGGCCTTGTGAAACGTTTCGATGCTCATGGCCGCTCGCTGTACGGCCAAGGGAATCTTTTCGACCTCTTGTGAGCCTTCATTCCCCGTGCATTTTCCACCCAGCATCGCGTCGTAGGCGGCAAGCGTGATGAACGGCCGCGAATGTTTGCCACCCCGACTCAAGAAGTCATATGCGATTTGCTCGGTCGCGGCGATCGTATCCATTGACTCAATTGTCTCTTGCGTGACCGCCTCCTCCGCGAGGGGTTGGTCGCTGCGCAGTCTTGGGGCAACGCGATCTAAGGAACTTTGGCCAAATAGATCGCTAGCCGCCCTCATCAAATGGACGTAACTGCGTGTCATCTTCGCGGCAGGCTCATACGGCGTTCGGATCATTTGATCGACCCACGCTTCGTCAACCTTGGTGTTGCGGCAATCACTGCTTAACAGGGGAACCGCCATGCACGGAATCCCGGCTAGCAAAACTTTGTCAATTGCCTTTTCCAGAACATTCAGACATGCCACCCCAACGACAGCATCGACGTATCCACCGACGATAATCTTCAAAACGACCGGCGATCCTTCGGCCACCAAAACGCGATAGCCCATCTCCTCAGCCAAACCACGGAAGTCGGCGATGCTACAGGCACCACACTCTTTGCAGTTCATCCCGAACTGGTCGTAATCGGCTGGGCAACCCTCCGCATGCTTCAAACAGTGAGGCAGTAAAAACAACCGTCTCTCTGGTGGCACGGACTTTAACTCGTCGCGCCAAAAAGCACCGCTGATCATTACCATCATCCACCCAAGGTATCCCTCCGGCAGATCCGCCTCCTCAAGAGCCCGTCGAGCGATTTGCTCCATCTGGTCCTTGGTCATCGGCACCGAGCGATCAAGGCGTGCGGCGATTTCTTCGCAGCGAGCCCGCAGACTTTCACGCAGTTCTAGAGTCTCCGGAACATCTTTCAAATGACTCGTTTTTCGACGAGGCTTTCTTCCTCCCGAGGAGGATTCGTTCGCCGAGGTGTCGGTGGGGCTGATTCCAGTTGACAAACGCATTACCTCAGTATGGTCCAACACGGGGACGGGTTGTTTCATCGGGGCCAACAGGCATCTGGTTGTCCTGTAACCAAGCTATTGTATTTTCCGAGAGCGGAAACCGTAAAAATCAGCGGGTAAAGCTTCTCATGGTACCAAAGCTTGGCGAAATAAAACCCAATCGGCCATGGTTCGCGATGACAATCCTCCGCCACGCTCCTCAGCAGCCACTCGACGCCTCGGATTATAGCCTCACGGTGCGCCTGTTCCACCGTGGAAGTTTCCCCAAGGTCGCTCGAGCTATCGCCGGAACACTCATTTCCATGGTTAGCGGCTGTTTTATTACCTAAATCAACACTCTGATTTCGGTCAGCCGGTCCACCTCCCCCCTGACCTGACGCCACCCGATTGCTGGCGAGGGCTAAGCTGACAAGAGCATCCACCGCGAGAGCGGTCTCCTCCACGCTACTGATCCAGGCCCGACCGGGGGATTGCATCAATTTGCCCTCCCGGGACTCACTCATACCCTCCTCAACGCCACACCCTCGTGCCTCCAATTTGCCGTCTTCCGTCAATGCTCCGCTGTCGTCCGCCCCGGTTTCACTGCTCTCCGACCCTGCAGAAGCCTCTCGGTCGTCCCACCAAGCAGCAACCGATGGGCCGCCGCCCCAACCCCCATCAGCATTCTGATGCCGAATCAGATAATCACGCCCTCGATCAACCGCCGACTGCGGCAAGACTCCAGTCTTAACGGTTGCTAGGACTTTCGCGGTCCCGTAGACCGGGTTGGATTCATCCTCTCGATCCTGGTTCCCAAACCAAAGCGGGAACCAACTGCCATCATCTTGCTGTTGCTTGAGCAGAAATCGAACAGCGCGGCGACCGGTCGGAGAAGCTCGGAATTCCGAGGTATCCGAGGCAACCGACAACGCGCGAATGGCGTGAGCGGTCAAATCATTGCTGCTGCGATCAAACGGCAGTTTGCCCCAGCCTCGGCAAAAAGTCGGCCACCCACCGTCACGATTTTGTAAACGCTGCAACCATCCGCCCCCGGCCGCGATCGCTTCCTCCATTTGTTCAAGCCGCTCGGTGTTCTCGACCCACTTACTAGCATCCTGGAGCGCCAGAATAGCCGCAGGCGTATCGTCACTATCGGGCACTGCCCCACTGAGATCACTCCAACCCCAGCCACCTGGTTCTGCTCCTGTGAAAGGATGTCGCTGTCGATGTTGACAACCGAGGTGCCAATCGATCAAGGCATCGTCGCACCAGCGTCCATCATCCTGTGGATCACTTGCCAGTGCCTCCATCGCCAACGAGGTGACCCAGGTCGCCAAGTTTGTATCGATGGGCCAACTTCCTTCCTCACTCATTGACTGATCAAGGAACTTCAAGCCTTGGTCACAAACCTGATTATTGGTTCGCCCGCTCACCGCCAGGCTCATTACAACAAAAGAAGTGAGCGGCGTGGCTTCCAAGTATCCGCCGCTCTGAGGCTGCATACGACGCAAAACATCCATGGTGCGACCGACCGAAGCACCGCGAATCAACCTTATCGGCAGCCATGCCTGAGGACCACAAAAATGTCTTGCCTGGCCGATCGCGACCAACGCAGGAATCGCGTAGCTGACCACAGGCATCTGCAACAGTCGGTACATCGACTGGGGGAATACCGCGGCTTCAAAAGGCAACTGCGGCACTTTTTCCCAAGGCACTAAACCTGCAATCGCAAGGTTGGTCAAAATCGGGACGACGAATGTCTTGTCTGTTCCATAACGCTGTCGCAAGGCATCAAGTTCGCCGGCATCGAGCAAGTACGTATTCAACCGATCGAGTTGCTCTTCAGGCAATCCCTCCCCCGCCGCACGCAAAGCCAGCGTCGAAGCCGCCAGAACAAGATAGCTGGTGGCAATGTTCGAATGACTACGATCCGTATCGCCGTAGCCACCATCATGGTTCTGCTGGCGTCGCAGATAGTCCATCCCACGCCGAATCCGTTCGCGGCAGCAAGCGGTCGAATTCGTATGTCCTTGTCGGCCAGCTGAATCACGTTGATCCGCAGCAGACTGATTCAGTAACACCGCAGCAATCGCGCTGACGGCCGTCGCAGTACTTAAAGACGATGGAGAGAGTTCGCCCACCCAATGGCCGGCGGCCAATCGCTCATCGAGCAATTCAGCTCGCAACCGATCGAGTGTTTGTCTTGCGGTCGGCATGTCAGCCTGAGTCGGCAACGAATCGGAAGCAGTCAAATCTTGCATGCGGGGATTGTATCGGGCTGCGGGAGAACCGACCATGATCGGGTTCCCACATTCCCGTTCACCCTCCTGAGGTCGCCATGCATCGCCGCAAGTTCCTGCAATTCTCGGTCGCTGGTGCAGCCGGCATCGGCTCTACAGTTCCTGGACTCACATTTTCGGGGGCAAATGCAATCGCCCGTGAACCCATCTCGCGCCAAGGTCCTGCCCGATTTCAAATTGGCTTGGCTGCGTATTCGCTGCGAGATTACTTTTCCTTTCGCAAAGGAAAAAACCAGAGTCCCAAGCAGAACGGGCCGGCGATCGATATGCCCGGCTTCATTGACTATTGCGCCGACCAAGGATTCGACACCTGCGAATTAACCAGTTACTTCTTCCGATCCAACGCGGACGAAAAGTATTTCCTCGACCTCAAACGTCACGCCTACCTACGCGGCATCACGATTTCCGGCACGGCAATCGGAAACAACTTTACTGTTGGCAAGGGACCTCAATTGGAAACGGAAATCAGCGAAGCGATCGCGTGGATCGATCGGGCCGCGATACTAGGAGCACCACACATTCGGTTCTTTGCAGGAACGGGCAAACAACTGAGCAAAGATCCTGCCCGCCTAACCGAAGCCACCGACGCTCTGAATCGCTGCGCGGAACACGCTGCAAAAAAAGGAATTTTCTTAGGCGTCGAAAACCATGGCAACCTGACCGCCGAACAAATGCTGGCGATCATGGATCGAACGGATAATCCATGGGTGGGAATCAATTTGGACACCGGCAATTTCCTGTCTGAAGATCCCTATCGTGATCTCGCAATCTGCGCCCCCTACGCGGTCAATGTGCAGGTGAAAGTCAAGATGAAAACCCCCGATGGCGAACACTATCCCGCGGACCTTGATCGTATCGGTCAAATCCTCAAGGCAGCCAACTATCAGGGCTTCGTGATTCTCGAGTACGAAGACAAAGATCCCTACGATCAAATCCCCACCGCTGCGGCCAAACTTCGAGCGGCCCTGGCGTGAGCGTTTGAACCTGAAGCATGAGCGTCAATTGCTTGACGCTTGGCAACCCGCCCCTTTGGCCAACGATGAACGCCAACGAAGACAGTGAACAGCGGTAACGCGCTGGCACCTGGGCACCTGCCAAGTCATCGTCAGGCCACGTCGTTCACCCAACGCCCCAACCCCGTTCCCAGCAGCCCAAGCTCGTTCCAGCAGCCCAAGCTCGTTCCAGCAGCCCAAGCTCGTTCCAGCAGCCCAAGCTCGTTCCAGCAGCCCAGCATCTTCCGTTGACGCCGAGATTGCAAAATTGTTTGTGTTGCCACCGGACTCGGAGATTTGATAACGCCTAGATCTTGAAGATGTTCCCCAAGGGCTTAGGCATGGCAAGATTAGTTTCACTACATTTCGTTTCACTCCTCTGCGGCATCATGATGTTGCTTGAAGCCCACCCGGTCGTGGTCCATGCTGCTGAGGGTGACGCTAATTCGGCAGGGAGCGGTACGGCACCTGCTTGGGAAACAGGAGTTTCCGCATGGAATGGCAGTGGTTACGAAATCCCTACGCCGGTACGAGGCTATCAACCAAACTCCCAAATGACGGGCAGTGGACTCCCCTATACGATGCCCGTCGATCCGACGGTTAACACGGGATCCGATCTCAAACTGGGCTACGATCAATCGAGCGGTAATTTACCGAAGTCCTTTACACCGCTAACAAATCCTGACACGTCGCTGACCGGCCCGAAAATGCATCTGACCGACTCAGAAGCATTGCCTAATTTCGCAACAACTTCACAGGGAAATGAATCGGCACCATGGCTTGGGGAAGCAACGCCGACACCATCCGCTGAGCTCGCAGTCGAATCACTACCGACCCCGACCCCCGCAGCTGACTTGCCGATATCGCCTGCAGCCCCGGCAGAAGAAATCCCTCCTCCAGCCGCCGAAACTTGGACTTCCCCCGAAGCAATCGAATCGCCTCCTTTGGAAGAAGAAGTAGTCCGCTGGCACAACTATCCGCGCCGCTGGATGCGAGGCTGGGATTCGCACGCGGAATTTGGACTCGACGGCAGCAACGGTAATGCGGATACCCTAACACTCCAAACAGGCTTGGAATTGAAACGAAAATCCGAGCGATCGACTCTTGGAATTGATGTCGATTATCGGCAAGGCTCCAGCCGCAATGTCACGGTCGAAGACAACGGTCGTTTTAATCTTGACTATGACTACCTGTTTGCCGAGTCACCTTGGTCCGGCTTCGCGAAGTACGGAATGGAGTGGGACAAATTCAAAGCATTTGACCTCCGCCTCAATCTGAATGGTGGTATTGGCTATTTCTGGATTCGCGACGACACAACCACCCTCGTAACTCGATTCG
This sequence comes from Rubripirellula sp., assembly GCA_049602075.1. Classification (GTDB taxonomy): domain Bacteria; phylum Planctomycetota; class Planctomycetia; order Pirellulales; family Pirellulaceae; genus Rubripirellula. The sequence goes on along the minus strand of JBMYRF010000008.1, from coordinate 150,104 downwards.
GTGCTGGTGCGTCTCAAGAGCGTGGAGCACCCATCGACGACTGGATCGCTGAGGCGGTCTTTGGTCTCGAAGCCGAACGTCAATTGACCTCTCGCCAAAAAATAAAAGGCAAAGTCGACTATTTTCCCGCCTGGGAAGATTTCGAAGATTATCGCCTGGTTACAGATCTGTCCTGGGAAATCCTGCTGGATGGAAGCGATAACCTGAGCCTAAAACTGGCGGCCACCGATCGTTACGACAGCACCCCCCAAGGCGCGCGTCCAAACGATCTCTATTACTCGCTGCTGCTCCTGTATAAGTTTTGACAACACGCTCATTTCGGAACCAAGAAATCCGTTGATTCTGGAATCCGCTGAGATGGCAAGTCCCGTTGCCGTAATCGCGTTGGAACGCTGCCATGCTGGACCGCGGTCGCATCCTCGCTGGTCGATGAAGCGTTGGATTCGGTTCGGTATTTCGATCATGACTGAACCTTGACTCGGCTAGACGCGCCCTGTTTCGAGCAGGAGCACGAGTCCGACGCGACGTCGTGGGTAGGGCATCGTTGGCACATCCTGCCAAAACGAACCAGCTGATCCGCAGCATGCCTGCTCTGACCATGCCCCCCCTGCTCTGACCATGCCCCCGCTGCCCTCTGTTGCCCCCGCTACCCTCTACGACCCCGCTACCCTCTACGACCCCGCTACCCT
>JBMYRF010000008.1:114053-149316 GCA_049602075.1 Rubripirellula sp. | reverse complement strand
CCCCCGCTACCCTCTACGACCCCGCTACCCTCTACGACCCCGCTACCCTGTCTAAACCGACCAACACCGGTTTCGCGGCCAAAAGAGGTACTTTTTGATCTGCAAAAGACAGCCCCACCTCGCATTGGGTCGCTTGCCGTCTTAGCAGGGGGGATTAGTATGGAAAGACTGTTTTCCTGAGCCACCCAAATCAAGCAGATTGATCACCACGATGACACGGTTCGCTAAGACCTCCGCTGCGTTAGCTTTTCTTCTTATTACCTCGACGGCCGTCGAAGCGGGCAGCTGGCAATGCCGGATTCCGCTGTTGAAACGGACCAGCGCCTGCCGCGAAAATGCTCAGCTAAAGTGTCAAGTCAGCTCCATGCGAGACGAGATCGCAACGCTACAGCAGACCCTGGCAGACCGAGATGCCAAGATCGCTGAAAATGAGGCAACCATCGTGGCAATGAAAGCCACTGCGGAAGATCGTGATGCCACCATCGCCAAAAACGAGGCGACCATCGCAATGCGGGAAGGCACAATCGCCGAATTGGAAGCCGAACTGGCGGCTGCCGCAAATGCACTTGCTGCCGCGAAGCAAGAAGCCCAAGAGATGGCAGCAAAGCAGAAACAACTGCAGGCTGACCACCAAAAAGCGGCCGCAAAAATGACCGAGGAAATCGGCAAAGCCAAGCAAGCGAACAAGCGAAGTCGAAACCAACTCCAAATTGCCAATACGGAACTTGCAAACACCACCAAAATGCTCGAATCCACGACGAAAGAGCTAGAGGAAACCAAGCAAGCCCTTGACGAGGCCAGAAAAGAACAAGAGGAATCGCGACGAAAAGCAGAAGAGAATGCGATCGCCAACCAGGCGAACAAGGAAGATAGTGAAACTAACGCTGACGAACCAGAAACTCCAGAAGCTGACGCTGACGAACCAGAAACTCCAGAAGCTGAGCCCACTGCGGAAGAGGGCGCCGAGCAAACTGAGCCAGCCTCGGACTCGGACGCATAGAGCAGCTGCACAGACGAGAGCCATCGCTCGACTAAATGCCTGATCGTGTGGGCAGGTTCCCACACCACACGATCGCAATGCCGCCATCCACGCGTAGTGCGACAGGACCGGCGATCGACCAAAAGCACTGGCGATCTACGAACGCTCGCCACCCGATGACTGCACCGGCATCTCGACTTTTCTGAAGGCCGCCCCCGGGGATGCGGCCTTTCAAAATGTCCGCGGCCCTTCTTCGCCGAGACTGCTGGGACTAAACCGACGCCCCGGCCCCGCTGCCTGCTACCACCTGAGCAATCGGTACAGCCTCACTGGGTGCATCCTCGCCGCGCCGCGTTTCTCATCACGATTGGCGAGTGGCAAACTACGTTTTGGGGAATTGTTTCGCTCACCGCGTAGAGCTACTTGCCATGTCATCTGCGCCGATTCCTTGGAATCACCTTCGCCTCACCTTGTTTCGTTTGGCACCACTGTGGTGTGGGACTGCAATTTTGTTAGGAGCGATGGGTGTCGGGTACGCACTACTCAGCAGCAAATCTTTCTCTGCACGGCAACCATTGGTGGTTCGAGATGAAGCCAATCATTCGGTGGATCGACTGGGACGATTTTCCGGATAGATGGAACTCCAAGCGGCTCGAGAAACCATCATGGAGATGACGCAGAATTCAGATGTTGTTGCCGCAGCCTTGCGGCACATCGGTCCACCGGCTGATTCGAATCCGGTTGGTTGGCCGAGCACCAACTTGGTTGATGCAATCGCTGGCGTTATGGTGAACTTGCTAGTCACTCAAGCCGCCGAGTTCGGCAACACAGAGATGGTTTATTTACATGTGTGGGCAGAAAATCCGCAAGTTGCCGGTGAGTTCTGCCAGGCGATGTTCCAAAGCTTGACCGAACAATTCCGTAAGGTCCGAAGAGTCCGAGCAGACAGTGTCATCGCCGAATTGACTCATAACCGAAACTTTGCCACCGAGCACCTGGAAGCCGTCACCAGTCGGCTTCACGAGATTGAAGTGAAGTTTGCCGCAGCCTTGGATGAATTGCGAAACCTCAGCGATTCCATTTCGAGAGAGGGCACGAACCGACCCGCCTTGGAAGAAACCAATCGCGAACGACGTGCGGCTGAGTCACTACTGGAAAATCAGCAAGCGTTGCACCAGGTCCTGGTTGCGGGAGCCAAAGACCCACAATGCTCGTTAGTCAGTGGTGGTGATTTGCTAGACAGCCAGCCTTCTTTGCAGCGAATGAAGGACGGTCTGATTGACGCTCAACCGCGATCGAGCGAAATCGCCGGCACGAGGACCAACCAGCATCCCAAATGCATTGCCGCCAGTAACGCCGAAAAAGAAATCAAGCAGCGAATGCAGCAAGAAACCGTGGCTGTTATGCGAGCCACGCAACCACCGACCAAACTAGAATAGGATCGGATCGAGCGACTACGCACCCGGCAGTCTGAACTGAAAGAACGACTGAAGCTTCTTGCCTTAGCACGGACAGAATAATCCAAACTAGATGCGGAGGTCGACCATCGAGCCGAAGCCCTAGCTGAAGCCGAGCGGCTACTCACCGAGGCAGAGGCCAACCGATCTGCAGCCGCATCGATCAATCGAATCGCTGAACTCGGACGACCCCAAGTTTCAGAGCATCCCAATGGTCCGTCTGGATCCTCCGTTGCAATTGGTGGTGTCCCAACTAGCTTGATCTTTGGTTTAGGATGCGTTTTCCTAATCGCACCCAGCCCTGGCGGAACCCGTCAGGGACGACGCTGGAGCGAGCAACTGGGAGCGGGCCGCCGCGGTACCGATGTCGCGGGAATCCACCCCAAAGTTCCAGAATAGGCGGATACCCCCGATCCCGGCCCCAATTCACTTGGCGAACAAGCAACCGGTTCAGAGGGCCTTAGCGAATCGTGATCACGATGGTCTCGCCAGATTTTGGCCGACTGATCACCGCCTCACCAAAACTCGGAGGCCCCACGAGGCCTCTCGCATTGCTAGAGAATCCGTACCTTTCGATCGGGATTCCGAAGCGGTTACGGTTCAGTTCGGAATCCATGTTCTCATCATGGTAAGCCGCTACCGCAAAACTGCTAGGCAACTTCTCACGGGGGATTCGCCACGTGGTCACTCCTTCCACAACATCGCCGGCATAGGCTAGGGTCGCTTCGGTCGGTTGATTGAAATTCGTCTGGGCATCAAAGATCGCAATGGCAATCTTCCCACTGTCGTTGACGGCACCCGTGACTTCAATTGCGACTGCGTCCTCTCCAACCTCCTCTGCTAACGGATCGTCTTCCCCCACCGTTTCAATGAATTGGCCATCCGGAAATCGGGGTGGCACAAAACGATTCTGGCGATATGCCAGGAAAAACGACCCCAACATCAGGATCACACAGACAAATCCCATCAGCAGCGTACCGTGATTCTCTTGCCAACGAGACGGCGAATCAGTACCCTCGGGGATCTCTGAATCCTGGATTAAATTCGAAGCCTCCGACAGATTCATGCCGCTCGGCAACTGGACGCTCTCTGGCAGTTGCGATGGGTACCCCACATCAATGGTTGCCGTTTCATCGATCTCAGGCACTTCGGAATCGTCCATCATCCTACTCCGGAAAGGGTAGCAACCAGAACGGATCAGAGCACCGCCTGCGGGACCGAATTATCGGCGGCTAGCGAGACGACAACAAGGTCCACACCGCGACATATGAGACTCGTCTCAGAATTTTGCACCCAACTCGCAGATTCGGTGCAAATTGTCGGTCGGATGCAGCTTGCCAATCAGACCCACGTAGGTGAAACACACACCAATATCCGCGGTTCGTCCCGTCGCAGCCCAGCCTTTGACTGCTCCAAAAACTGCGTCCCGCCCCTGAACCCAATCGAGCAAAGAAAATTCTTTTTTGGGGAAGAGTCAGGAAGTTTCAGCCGCCACGACCTCTAGCCGCTGAACCAACTCCCGCAGATGCGTCTGCCAAGCATCCAATTGATTCTCACTGTCCTGCCACATCTCGAACATTTCCGATTCGGGGCCGATGACACGCCCCAAACCGATAATCGCCTCGTAGACGAAGGGCTTCACGTGCAAATCTTGATTCACCTTTAGCCACTGCAGCGCCGCCTCGGGCAGTCCCGCTCGGGGCTCGCTCAGCACACCGTGAATCATCTCCGCGGTACAAACGACTCCGATGCAAGCAATGTGGCCGAGATAATCATGGCCCGTCAGATCCAGACACTGCCGAAAAAAAGCGATCGGATCTGAATCAAATAGATCCTCTAACCAATCGACCGCAATGTCGTCGTGGAAGCTCTCGATTCCCCAGGTTCCCATCCTAGCCACGCTGTCAGAGTATCAGTGAGCAGAATCGAAAGTCGCCACCAAGTAGGACGAGGTGGCGACATGCAAAAGTCAGAAAATCTGCGACGAGCGTTTAGTTATCCCAGTACCAACGACTGGACACAGCAGCAAGTGCAGTGGTGCGGGCCTTTGCAACAGATTCATCCGTCTGCTGGCTCTCGACAATTTCGAAAGCGTTGATGTCAACACCACCCGATGCGGTCACAACCCAGCCTGCCCGACCTCGGACAAAGCTGCACTGCGGATCAACGGCACGGGGGACGTTGTAGGAAGTCATTGGAACACCGGCGGCGTTTGCACGCAGCACATTAAGATTCAAGTCGGCTTGCTCGTCCAGACGCTCTTGAACGATCAGCGTGGCCACGAGTGTCATGTCCATCAGTTTCTGAAGATCAGAGAAAATCGGCATCTGCTCAGACAAGTCAGCGAAATTCTCGGTCATCTTGTCAGCCCACTGCTGAGCCAACTTGTCAGCCTTGCCGGCTCCTTCTACTGAACCGTCCGCCGCGACAATGTCTTGCTCGGTCAACGTGCGAACACCTTGACCGCTTAATTTCCAAGCGAGCCCATCTTCACTTTTGGACAAAGAGTCGTAATCACATGCCATCCACCAGCGTGGATTCTGTCCCGCTCCGTGTCGGCTGTTACGGGACATCTCAAGATAGCTCGGCAAAGCAGCAACTGGTGATTCCGTGAGCCCCATCGCGACTCGCTTCATTTGAAAGTCCGCCGCGACAAGCGTGCGAGCGTATCGACTCTCGGTAGGAATTCCAGTCAGTTGAATCATTTGTGGGCCGAACGCTTCCCGCATCGAAGCTTCAAAGACAGTTGGGTTTTGGCCCGGACGCAGCTTGATTCTTCGCAACAGCTTCTGAAGACGAACGCGACCTTCGGCTGTTGGCTCAATCGAACAACTGATCCCAGCTTGGCGAGCCGTTTCTACGCTCTGCAAAGCGACCATTAAATCGACCAGGCGCATCGTGCTACCACCGGTGACTTTGCCGACAACCGATCCGTCATCCCGTAACTGCCATGGTTCGGCGGGACCAGCGATGACGATGTCATTCTTTTCTTGATCCACAAACACGTACTCGATTCGCTGAAGTCCAGCTAAGTACTCAATCTCGTCAGGAATCATCGCCCCGCTTTGCTGACTTGCCTTGACGGCATCCTGCAAACCCTTCAGCGAAATCATTCGCATCTCGGTTGCTTTTGCGACGTCGCCAGCAACCGGGTTCATTCCTTGGCGAAGCATGTTTGCGAGATCAGCTCGTTCTTCTAAAGTCGCAGTTCGCACCACGCCAGAAGCATCGATCATCACACCGCCAACCGCCTGCTGATTACCAAACCCAACTCCAGCGTAGGTGGTCGCGACGGCGATCAAACCAAGCGACAGGACAGCGACATAGCGAAGCAACCGTTGAGGGTCCATCACAGTGGATCTCCAAAAGTGCCACCGACCGGATGGCCAGTGGTGAGAGTGAAAGAATTGACGAGTCCCCTCCATTGTGAACAGGAACCCGCTCCATTTCGAGGGAAAACTTGGACTCAAGTAGAATACTCGTGGCGAATTTAGTCGGCAAGCAACGGTTTACGTCGCAAAACCCCCAACTTGCTGCCTAAATCGTTACCACCGGCAGAACTCAAACCCCCTTCGCATCGGTCACCCCAAGCAGCGCTAGACGTCAAGACTGGTAGCTTCTAGGTTGATCGAACAGCGAATTCTGCTTGTCAGCCCCGCCGAGAGCGGTCGAATCATTCGCTGCCGCATTTCTTGGAGATACGCTTTGGAAAAATCCCGCAAAGACTCCAAAACCGCCCAAAACAACGGCTCGGGCGGCGACCAGGGTGCCTACCTGATCCTTCGAAATGCCGGCCGTTGGAGCGATATCTTCCGGCTGCACCCCCCAGGTGAGGCGGTCATTGGACGAGCTTCCAGCAACCAAGTCGTGATCCGCAGCGATCGGGCGAGCCGTCAACACGCCAAAATCTCCTGGTCGGGCCAGGGTTGGCAGATCGAGGATTTGGCAAGCCGCAATGGCACCTTTTTGAACGGCCAGAAATTGGAGAAATCACATTCACTGAGCAATTCGGATCAAATCGAGGTAGCTGGTTTCGCCATCACGTTTGCTAATCGAATTGAGGGAGGAATCGGTGAAACGGTCGTTTCCACAGGTTCTTCCGCCCAGGCGACCGACGAACAAATCACGATGGATGTTGACGCGACCAACATCACCGATCGCCGGCGACGCAGTGCGTACCTGCACGGTCGCACCGCAGCAGCTTCGACCACCGCACCGAGTCGCCAGCTACTTCAACTGGCATTTGACCTGGCACGATGCACCGAACTCGATCAAGCCGTCGACCAAACGCTGCAATCTTTGTCACAGCAAACTCCGCTCGATACAGCAGGAGTCTACGTTTGGCAAAAATCCTCCGCGGCCGAGTCACTTGCCGACATTCCCTTGCTGGCGACCCGGCAAACCGGACACCGGAGCTACCGACGCCCCCCCGAACCACTGATTCAATCTCTCACCGATGAAGAGGGTGACGCCATCCTGGCGCGGAATGTGATCGGCGACGGCCAACTCGCAACGGAAAACAGCCGCGGTGAAATCGATGTTGAAAGTGTCATCGTCGCACCGATCCGTGATCATCGACGACAACTACGTGGGATGATCCACCTGACCAGCTGCATCGGAGGCAAACCACTCGCTGGAAACGACCTCGAATACACCGTCGCCGCCTGCGAGATTTTGGCCGAGGCACTTAGTCGGCTTACGAATCAAAGTCGCCTCAGCCGCTCACTTAAACAAAGCCAACGGCAAATTAAAGCGTTGCAACAACGACTTGGTGATAAGGTTCAAATCGTCGGCAGCAGCAAACCGATCGCCGATGTCGTGCAACAAGTCGGCTTGGCTGCACCGACCAATGCGACCGTGCTGATTCGTGGCGAGTCGGGAGTCGGGAAAGAGTTGATCGCGGCCGCGATCCATCACTCCAGCGGTCGCCGCAACGGACCATTGATCTGTTTGAATTGTGCGGCACTCTCACCCAGTTTATTAGAAAGCGAATTGTTCGGGCACGAAAAAGGCGCCTTCACCGGTGCGACCGAACGCAAACAAGGCAAGTTCGAAGCAGCCGATGGCGGCACACTGATGTTGGATGAAATTGGCGAAATGGGGGCGGAAATCCAGGCCAAATTCCTACGGGTGCTCGAGGGCCATCCCTTCGAACGGGTTGGTGGACAAACAGCGATCAAAGTTGATGTCCGCGTCGTGGCGGCAACCAATCGGGATCTGCAAGCGATGGTTCGTGAAGGATCCTTCCGTCAAGATTTGTATTACCGATTACACGTGGTTGAAATCCTCGTACCACCTCTGCGACAGCGCGATAAAGACTGTCTTCTGTTGGCAGATTTCTTCTTGAATCAATTCAACCTCGAAATGGGTCGCAAGATATCAGGCTTTACAGAAACTGCCAAGAAAATGCTGGTTAATTACTCTTGGCCCGGCAATATCCGGGAACTCAAGAATGTGATCGAGCGAGCCGTGGTACTCAACATGAAGGGTGAAATCGACGCTTCCGACCTTGTGCTAGCGCCTGCGGTCGAGCATGGACCGGTTGATGCTCCAGCGTTCACCGGGACGGAACTAAGTCTGGCAGAAATCGAAAAGCAACATATCGAATGCGTGTTACGTCACACCGAAGGTAATAAGAGTCGGGCTGCCAGCATTTTGGGAATCGAACGGAGCACGCTCGATCGAAAATTGAAAAAGTACACCGATAAGTAGCAGCACGACGCTTCACTCTTTACGCTTCCAGATCCAGTCCGCCCCCAACCCCTTCGGCATTAACCGACTTGCGATGTTCCGTCGGGGCTTCTTGATGGTCAGCGGTCTCTCGCTCACTCTGCTCGAAGATATCGTAAAGTTGTCGCCCGTTCGCATCGCGGTCTTCGGTATGTTCCCCCGCGTGCACCGTCGACTCTCCTGTCCCTCCGGCCGGACTTTCAACTTTTGCTTGCTGACGGGTCGTTTCGGTAGCCTGGTTGTCGGCTTCACCGCCTCGTGACGCGGCGCGGGCGGTCCCTGCAACCGCTGCGGCCGCAGCTGGATTGATATTCACCACTCGTCCTCCTTCCAGATTTAAAATCGTCGTTTCAGATGGGATCGCGATCGTTGGGTGCTCATGAGTGCGGGTGAGCAACAATAAACGCTGCCGCATCCACGGGGACTCATTCTTCTTATTGGCAAGTGTTTTGTTTTCCGACCGCCACGAAAGTGGCGAACACATCATTTCCGCAGCCATATCATGCGCTGCCCGATGTCAACGTGCTGGCTCCTGCTGTGAGTTTTGCGACTGAGCTGATTTCTCCGGACCGCTGAAAAGGTATCCAATCGTCTCGCCGACACCTTCCAAGGCTCGGCGTTCGATGGACGGATCGTGCAACGGTCCACGCACGTCAATGGTGAACAGCGTGTAACGCTGACTCTGCAGCGGCCGAATGATCTTTGTGAACGTATTTTGGGGACTCACCCGAGAGTTGAATGTCAGGTCCAACTCCCTTCGGCGATTCATCGTGCCGCCACCATCCAAGGCGACCAAATCACCCCAGATTTGCAAATCATTGAAGATCAGCGTCTCACCATCTAATGAAAAGTCTAGCTCGCCATCTGTGAATGCCACTGCCTCGGTCGGTGTTACACGGAGCAAATTCAACAATTGAACGATCATCGGCAGCTTATACAGATTGGCCCCGGTTAGCCGAGCAGAGCCGGTTCCATTTAACAGTTCCGGTCGCCCCAAATTCCCCAGCAACCGCGATTGCCCACTGACGGTGCCCGTCAATTCATTATCAGCTTGACCAAAATCGGCTAGCAGTATTGGGACCTTGCCATCCTTGATCGACACCGCGACATCGAACCTTCCCGTCGACAGTGTGACCACTCCATCTGTTTGCAGCAGGCCATCAAATAAGGTTCCTCGGATTGACCGCACAGCGGCATTTGGACCTGTCGAGGGAGGTGTCAATTGGTTTGACGCCAGGCCCATGTCAGCAGGTTCCGGCTGGCTCAATAAGTCAAACGACTGCTTGCCCAGAAACAACTGATCATCCTGAATCGAAAATGGACCGCGGATTCCGGTGATTTGCAGATCATAAAAATGCATCGAATCAAGCAATACATCGCCCGCGGCGCGAATCCCATATTCATCACGCACCCCCTTCACACGAATCTCTCCCCGAAGCGAATGAACGGGGCCAACATCACCAATCCGATTGCCTTCCAATTGCAAACCGAGATCCCATTGAATGGCAGGTACCGGATGGTTGTCGTCCGGCATCGCCAAACGTGTTTGTCCTCGAATGCTCACCGGGCCCCGGATTTGCAAATCCCTCATCGCTTCCTGCATCGTCCCGGGCAGAGCAGCAATTAATTCAGCGTCAGGTTGCAGCCGACTGCCGCTATGTACGTTCAGCAGCAACTCCCATTGACCCGATGTCCCTTGAACACAAACGCCATCAGCAGAGAGTGTCGATGCATCATGCCGACCGCGCACTGATTCTATGAACACACGCGAGCCATCAAAGTGAACCCTTCCTTCCGTCACATCGATGCGATACGGCAGGGCAACAGGGCGAAGACTCAGCGAACGATTGGTCACCTGATCGGTAGCAAATTGCCGCGCCGTGATATCCAAGCCGAGCGGGCTACCGGCACCCGATTGGCGAATCATCACTTTCAATTTATCAAGGACACCACTCGGTGACATCGCGTCCCACGTTGTTTGCGCGGACTCAGGCAACGAATCCCGCAACGAGTCATCCATCCGTAAATCAGTAGCGGTGAACTGCAATGCAAGTTCCGATTTTGTTTTCTCCGTTGACAAGATCTGTCCGTTGTTAATCACCGGACGATCCACTGACATTCGGAAGGAGCCTTCACATTGAATCGTCGCTGAATCACCATTGGTGCCTCGAAAACCGGACATAGTGACAAGGTCGTCTTGCACGAGAATGTCTCCGGCAACATTAAACAATGGATAGTCGAATTTTGAGTAGCGAAGATGACCATCCATCACCTTGATTTCGAGCTTCCGTGACTGGCGGCCCTGCGAATCGGTCGTCAGTACCGCGTTGGAAAGTTCCACCGATCCACGGGGACTGAGCGAACGCACAAACGCTTCTAATCCCGTCGCGGAACCTCCCCGCGGTGACAACGATTCAAGCAGCGTTTTGTCAATTGGTATCGATCCATCACTCGCCATCACGAACGATTTTTCGAGCGTTATCCCGGGCTTTGTCGGCAAACGAAAAGCACACTGCATACGGTTGCCGCTGATTCTGCCACTCATCAAATCCGACGTTGCAATATTGTCTTTTACAACAACCCGACCAACCAAACTTTCAACGGGATAGGGAAACTTCTCGTAGCGAACGTCGACACCTTTGCAATCGATCGTCGCGGTGGATTTCCACTGGCCACTACCATAGGCCCCCACGCGATGAACAAATTCTGCATCGGCATCCACGCGACCATACGGTTGCAAACGGTTCCAACCTCGCTGCAGAGAAGGTGGTAGAGACGCGGCCAAGCGACTGTTCAGTAACAAACCTCGTGCAGACAAATTCAATTTTGCACTACATGGCCACTTCAGCCCGTCGACGTTACCGGTACCGCGGATCACCGCGTCACCCAACATTCCTTGTGAACTTTCTATCGCGACGCCGTGCGGGTCACAAACAATGATACCACGTAAATCATGAATCGGCTCGGGCAATGCGGCATGCATGAATCGACCATCATGCACGTTCAATTTCAGTCGATAGTTGGCATCCTGGCCGTCTCGTTTGAAGTAGGCCAATTGAGCACCGCAGTTAAATTGCAACTGGGGAATCTCTTTCGCTGGCCCCATCCAGGCATCGGGTAAGCGGTCCAGCAGATCGCGACTTAGAAAGGCTCGCTTTATCGCGCAACGTACATCCGTCGTGTCAGGTCCACGATCTACAACGGCATAAACGTCGTCAGCAAAATCGGTTGCCCCGCGTAAGATGATCCGCTCACGCTTAACACCCCGCTCGTCCGTTTTCTTTTCAATCACGCACTGCGACAGCGTCGCATCAACCGGACGCTCGCCGGGAGCATCACCGAATAAACGGACCGCCACGCGTCGCGCTTCTAGTCGCGGCACGCCAGGCCCAAACTTTGGCAGCGGCATCAGACGAGTCAACGAAATCGTCTCACCATCTTCCAGCCATACATTTGCTTGAACGCCATCGACCAAAATCTCACTAGTCTCAAGTGGGTTCTGCTGGTCCAGCAAACGCGCGGGATGCACATCCGAAACGAGCGTGATTCGATCGACCCGAATCATCTCGCGAGGGCGTCCTGAAACGGAACCGTCATCCCAAATCCGCAAATCCTCGAAAATCAGTCCGACCCCTGGCTGAAAGTGACCACGCCGGATCGAGACGATGTAATCGCGATAGTGATCTTGCAACTTGGCAACAACAAAACTTCGCGCCGTTTCACCAATCGTTTGGGGCGCCAACGCACGGACCGCCATCCCCAACGCAACCAGCATCAGCGCAGTCAGAATCCATCGAGACCCTCGCCTCGACTTTCGCTCCTTCGCCGCGTTCTGCTTGTCGCTCACTGACACGTGGTCTTTCGGGATCAAGTTTTTCCAGTAGCTGGACCGTTTGAAATCTGGACCGTTTGAAATCTGGATCGGGCACCAGGCTCGGGCGATCCATCCGCGCAAGCCAACTCGCGCAAGTGTTCACCAGATTGAATCGCCCTTCGCACAACCGCTTGGGCATCATTCGCCGTGGCGCGATACTAGTCGTGTTTTCAGGCGTCAATCCAGCCCAAAAACGTCCAGAAGCGATACAGCCAAGGCGATTGCCAGGGAGAAGAGAGAGCCGTAGCCATCGAGAAGACGCTCAATGCAAGCAAACCGCCAACCGCGAGGCGGCCGACTGAGGATCTCCCCCACTTTTGCAATGCCGGCGTCAAAGCAGCTAGCCACAGTGGCGCAAACCACAGCAACCAGCGAAAACAAACGCTTACACCCCCATAATTACGGTCAATCTCAGGGCGAGCAAGGTAGAACAGGCAGCAGATGAGCGTGGAGATTAAGATGGCCGCCATCAAGCGACGATGGTCCCACGCCCCACTGACCAATCCGAACCACAAGCCAACCGGAACCAGAACCCAAAGCGGCGTTAACGAAAAAATACCGTGATGGCCAACGGTCATGTGGAGAAAATAGGTAGTTCGGGAAGGCTCGCCTCGATCGACACCACGCAAATTCTCCGGTCGCCAATAAGATCCGGGATACTCGTACCAGTCATCCCAACGAGCTAATTGCCAGCCTGTTGCCGATCGTAAAACAGCAAACTGCTGGTCCCCTGCACGAGCAATCCAGCGATCTTTTTCATCAGAATCAGTGATGGTGATGGCGGCAGCAGGATCGATCTGCTCCTGCGCACGGAGCGTATCGGAAATGTTGTCAACCAAAGCCGCATCTGGCTTGGCGAGGCTTGCCTGTTCAGGATAGCTTTGAATCACCGCACCATTGCCGCGGTGGGCGTAAGCGGGCCGCAGACTTTGATGGGCCAGCCAGTTGGTGCCAAAGAAAGCAATCGCGACGACTGCGATCCCCACAACCATCGGCAGCAGGGAACGACGAGAGATCCAACCGTAAAGCACGACCCAAAAGGTCATCATCGATAGGGCGGGCAATTCGTTCGCAGCCGCCATGGCCGCAGCCATGCCGGCGATTAACCACCACCTCCAAGGCACTTGCCGCTGTGGCTCTGATGGGTTCCTTTGCTCGCTGCCGTTATCGCTCTCGTCGGTACACTGATTCAGCATTGCCAGACGATCCGCAGCGACCAAATAGATGCACATGGCAACTGCCGTGGCGGCTGCGGCCGGCAAATGGTTGTTCAGCGAAATCGCAAAGGGAAGCACCATCGTTCCAAAGCAACAGGATGCCCCCGCAAATCGAACGATCCAATCGCGATGCAGCAGATCATGCTGATCCCCATGTTTGGCTAACACACGCTTACAGATTCGATCAATCGAAACGATCGTCGCCACCAGAAACATCGCCAGCAGCGGCAAATTGACCAAGGCCAAAAGGATGCGAGCCAAGTAAATCGGCTGATCGGTCAGCGTCATCCCGGTGATTGCATGGACCACCGCATAGATGCCAGCGATCATCGTCGGCAGTAAAGGCGGCTTGCTGCTATAAAAATGCTGTTTTCCATCCCGGCCAAGATGCCGCACTTTGTCAATGGAGTTCCATGGGCGACGATTTCGTTTGATTGGATCGGAAATCGCAACTTGCTGGTCGATCGCATAAGTGCGGTGCTCAACCAATGAAGCCACGGTCGCCCAGCGACTCCGATCGTTTGCACTTAAAAAAGCGGTGTCACCTTCTTTGCTGGAGACGACTGCAATGCGTCCGGCAGCAATCGCCAAAGCAATCACGATGAACAACCAACAACTTGACATTGGTCCGCGGCGTGACAGGTCCGCATTAGACATCTTCTGGATTTCCCCGCTCGAGAGCGTTCGCTGCTGAATCACCCAGCTCGGTAACGTGCGCTGCTGAATCAGAACTAAAATTAGATGACTGCCCGTTTAATTGTTCGGCAATGCTATAAGCCTGCAATGTTCCCGACGTGCGCGAAACAATCAGCTCGGCCAACAAGCCTGCCAACAGCGTTTGCGCCCCGAGCAAGACAGCAACGATGCAGTAGTAGAAAATCGCCCGCTCGTGCAAATTTAGCGGATCCATTCCTTCGACGATTCGCGTCACGCACCACATAATGGTCAGGTACAGAATTCCCAAGCCACCGAACGCGAAGCAGAGCAAACCACCGGCACCAATCAAATGCAACGGCCGACTGGAGTAGCTGGTAAGCAGATAGATCGTCAACAGATCCAGAAAACCTTTGAGAATCCGCGAGACACCATACTTCGACTTACCGAATTGCCGGGCATGATGCTCAACTTCGATCTCGCCCACCTTCCAACCGCGAGCAGCAGCCAGCACTGGTACGAACCGATGTCGCTCACCATACAAATCGACTTCATCAAAGATCCGACGTCGATAAGCTTTGAAACCACAATTGTGATCGTGCAATTGCACACCGGTCAGTGAGCTGACGAGCCAATTGAAGACGCGACTTGGCAATACTTTATGCCAGGGATCGTGGCGGACTTTCTTCCACCCACTCACCACATCCAGACCTTGATCCATCTTGGCCAGAAAGTTGGGTATCTCTTCTGGATCATCCTGTAAGTCCGCATCCATCGTGAAAACGATGTCGCCTCGACAAGCCGAAAACCCCGCCTGCAAAGCTGCAGCCTTTCCAAAGTTCCGACGAAATCGAATCCCTTCGGTCTGTGGATCTTTGGCTGAAAGCTTTGTAATGATTTGCCAGGTTTGATCGGTCGAACCGTCATCGACGAAGATTATCTGCGGAGTGACTCCCTGCTGTTCGCACACCAGAGTGATTTGCTCGTGCAACCGCGCAAGGGTCTCCTGCTCATCCATGGCAGGGATGACAAACGACAATTCCGGCGGTGACGTGGCGTTTGACAATAGAAACCACCGAGGCAAGTGGAACATTGGATTTCCCGCCCGATTGGGCCCAACCTGGGCGGCCGGGATCAACCTGGGCGGCCGGGATCAACGGCTAGTATAGGGAAAAGAATCATCGTTCGGTCATCCGAGCCAAAAGAGGCAACTTCCCCGCCGGCGTTAGTTGCCAAAACCAAATTCAAAGCTGGCCTCTTCGCCGCGCCGCGACCGCTTTTAAACGCGAACCAAAACTATACGACGAGGACACTGAAATCGGTGCCCTGCGTTACACAACGGTTACGCGATCGTCTATAAACACGGCCATGAATACATCGCCCCCCAACGCCCGGCAGTTCAACTCCCGACTGGGTTTGATTCTGTTCGCGATCTACTTGGTTCTTTATCTCGGCTTCGTTTTCATCAACGCTTTTGCAGCAGACTGGATGGAAAAGATTGTTTTGGCCGGCTTAAATTTGGCAATCGTTTACGGATTCGCATTGATTGTGATCGCCCTCCTGCTGGCCGGTGTCTACGGATTACTGTGCCGAGCCGAACCGAGCGAAACAGCCAACAAGCAGGAGAGCGGGCAATGATTTACGATCCTTCTTGGACCGCTGTCGTAGTCTTCCTGCTCTTTGTGGCTGGAACCGTCGGACTCAGTTTTTACCTTGGGCGCCGCGCCAAGTCTTCCGAAGGTTATTTCGCCGCCCACGGACAGATTCCCTGGTTGGTCAATGGGGTTGCCTTTGCCGGTGACTACCTGTCGGCTGCATCCTTTCTCGGTATCTGCGGGATGATTGCAGCGTATGGATACGACGGATTCCTTTACTCCATCGGGTTTCTCGCTGGCTGGATCGTCGCCCTCTTCGTCATCGCCGAACCGATGAAACGCCTTGGCCGATTCACGTTCGCCGATGCGCTCGACGCACAATTCAATTCCCGCGGCATCAAAGGTGCAGCTGGCATCAGCACGTTGGTCGTCAGCGTGTTTTATTTGATCCCACAAATGGTCGGTGCCGGTTCACTGATCCAACCCTTGCTCGGTTACCCACATTGGGTTGGCGTTGTGATGGTTGGTGTCGTTGTCATCACAATTGTGGTGACGGCCGGAATGGTTTCCACCACTTGGGTGCAATTCCTGAAGGGTTCGTTGCTGGTCATCTTCAGTTTTATATTGGTGATCATGCTGCTGCAACGTGGTTTCAGCACGAACGATACCGCGTTTGAAACGATCGGTCCGATCGCCGCTGGGCAACTGGACGGCGAGCAGATCAGTGGACGCAAGGTCCTTCCGTCGGATGATGGCTGGAGCCCGCCGCCCGCCGCAGTCAAAATTACGGCATCATCGACGACCGCAACAGTGACTCAACCTGCACATGGCTACGCAGATAATGACGTCGTGAAAATCCAAGGTGCTACCGAGCCGTCTTACAACGGTAATTGGGCGATCAGCAACGTCACGGAAGATACTTACGATTACACGATGTTGACCGAGCAAATATCGCCTGCCACCGGCAATCCACTCGCGTCGAAAATCCTCTACATTCGCCTGGCCAGCGTTGACCAAGCCGGTTACGACATTTTTCGCGTCGCATCAATCGAGGGCTCCAACGAGGTGCTGATGCGTGAAGGCCAAACGGTTTCCGGAGCCGGCGATAACAAGATGATCAATGGAGCCCCCAACGGAACCGGCCCCGATCAACGTCAACTGCAACCGATTGGCTACCTTTCCAAACTCCCCAATGGACAGACAGAAACCGGGCCCGTCGGGCCAATTTCTTTTTTTACCACGCTCAACGACAGCGAAATCATGCTGTGGAGCAGCGATACGATCTACCACAACAATGACACAACCACCACGGTTTACTATCAAAAACCGACGCAAGGAGAACGCGTCTTGCGGCCAGGTGAGCACCCAAAATTCAAAGGGATCCGCAGTGGTAAGACGACCGACCGATTGAATTTCCTGTCACTGATGCTAGCACTGTTCTGTGGAACGGCTTCGCTGCCGCATATCCTCATCCGCTACTACACAGTCAAAGATGGTGCAGCGGCTCGCAAAAGCACGATTGTTGGTATTGCCACGATTGGATTCTTTTACATCCTGACGCTGTACCTCGGGCTGGGTGCGATGACCAGCGGCGCACTCGACTTGACCGACAGCAACATGTCGGCCCCTCTGCTAGCCAACAGTATTCGCAGTTGGCTGTTTGCCGTGATTTCGGCGATCGCCTTTACCACCGTTTTGGGAACGGTCAGTGGATTGATTCTCGCCAGTAGTGGCGCCGTGGCTCACGACCTGCTGGATGGAGTCTTTGGCGTCAAACTAAGTGGCCCCAAACAGGTCCGCGTCGCGAAGATCGCCGCGGTTATCGTCGGTGGGATCGCCATCGTGCTCGGTGTGCTGTTCAAAGAACTGAACGTCGGCTACCTCGTCGGCTGGGCGTTCAGTGTGGCCGCCAGCGCTAACCTGCCAGCACTCGTCATGCTGTTGTTCTGGAAAGGGACGACCAAGCAAGGCATCGTGGCCAGTGTCTTGGTGGGAATGATCAGCTCGCTCGGTTGGATCCTGCTATCGGCCGATACCTACAAATCGGTTTACGGCATCGATCCGGAAAACGCGATCGCTCCCTTCAGTCAGCCTGGAATCGTGACCATCCCGCTAGCATTTTTGACGCTGATCGTGGTCTCGTTGATCACGCGAAAACCCGCCGAGGCCTGATTCAGTTTGCCAATGGTGGGCCTGATGGCTCGAATCATCTCATGGGTGTCGGCCCGTTTGAGGTCGCTCACACTCCTCGTTTTGTCGTGTCAACGCTATTTGCTAGCGTAGCAATTAAATCTGACTTGGCCTGAAATCACTAGATTCGTTAAACTCCCGGGCCACAGCAGCCGAAGTACCGCGCGTTTCGGGATGAAGCGACACGGCTGCCATGACCGCAGGGAGGGATCCAATGCCAGGCGAGTCGTTCCGATTTATTCATGCAGGTGACTTCCATTTGGAAGCGCCTTTAGGTGATCTCGACACCTTGCCGCCGCATCTTCGCGACGCCATGGCGACCGCTCCACGGCGGGCAGCCGAGACAGTTTTACAAGCAGGCTTGGCGGACAACATTGATTTCGTCGTCCTCAGCGGAGACTTGATCAGCCCTCCTTCGGCCGGCCCCCATGGCATGTCGATGTTGCTGGATCTCTTTGATCAGCTGCATGCCAAAACGACGCCCGTTTTCTGGGCTGCTGGCTTGGCAGACGATCCACAACGATGGCCGGAATCGGTTCCCTTGCCGCCCAATGTCACACTGTTTCCCAAGGAACGAACGGTAAGCGTACCCGTGGAGCGAGCCGGTCGGACGATTTGCCGAGTCGTCGGTCGCAGCACCGATGGACGCTCGACACTTCATATCCCGAGTTACGACGTCGAACCGACTGACGAGTACACCGTCGCAGTTGGTTATGGTGAAACCAATCACGATTCGCTAGCGGAAGCTCGCTTCGACTACTGGGCGCTCGGCGGACGACACAATCGAAGCGAAATCGAAGGAGCCGCAGCAGGCGGAGCGTTGTACTGTGGGTCACCTCAAGGTCGCTGCCTCAAAGAATCAGGCCCTCACGGCTATTCAACCGTCGATGTCGATGCCGATGGCACCACTCGCATTCACGAAATCGAATGCGACAGTTTTCGCTACTGCCAGGTTGAAATCAATGCGGCCGAAATCGCGGCGGTTGGTGGGATCCGCAATCTGCTCGGTGAACGCATCGGCCGATTGCAACATGAAAGCGGCGGCCGCCATTTGTTGATCGGCTGGGACATTTCAATCTCAAGCGGTGAAACATTGCAATCAATCGGCGATGCCGAAGAACTGCTCGGATGGCTGCGACGTGAGTACGGGCATGGTGCGCCCGCGGCATGGACTGCTGAGCTAGTCGTTCGACCACCAAATCACTATCCCCAACAGTGGGAAGAAGAAGACACGATCCTGGGCGATTTTCTGCGGGCTTCGAAAAAGCATCGTTCCAGTGAGGGCCGTGATTTGAATCTATTGCCCTTCACCGAAGAACAACAATTGGCAACGACCACAGCTTCGTTGCTGGCCGAGATTCGGTCTTCCAGTCGCATGGAAGTCCTGGACCAGGCCACTTTACTGGGTGTCGAATTGCTCCGTGGCGGAAAGCCGAATGTGGTGCAGAAATCATGAAAGTCAAAGACATTCAAATCGACGGTTTCGGTGTATGGACCGGACTGTCCGTCGACTCGTTGCCGGATAGCATGACGCTGTTCTACGGGCCCAACGAGGCTGGCAAAACAACGCTGATGCAATTTCTGCGGGCGATGCTCTATGGATTCACCACCGACCGACGCGAAAAGTATCTCCCGCCTTTGCACGGGGGCACTCCAGGCGGAGCGATCCGTGTTACCGGACCGGGTGGTGGCTACGAAATCCGACGTCATAGCCAATTGACCGACACCGGTGTCACCGGACAACTGGCCGTCACTGGACAAGACGGGTTGAGTCAAGGGCAACACCGACTCAGCAGCCTGCTCGGTCAGATTGATGAACCCATTTTCACAAATGTCTTCGCAATTGGCATCCGCGAACTTCAAGAACTCAGCGCGCTCGATGGAACCGCCGCGGCCGACGAACTTTACAAGCTGTCCAGTGGACTCGATCGTGTCTCACTGGTCGACGTGCTGCGAAATTTACGGGACGGTCGCCGATCCGTCGTTGGTTCTCAAGCCAACGAGGAATCAGCCGATACAAGAGAATTGATCGAGATGATCCGCCGCCGCGAAGCCCTTCGCGATGAAGTGGAAAATCTAACCCGTGGTGGTCGACGCTGGAGCGAACTTGCATTGCAGCGACGAACGCAAGGCCAAGAAATCGAGCAACTCACTGAGCGAATGGCAACGCTTGAACGTGAATCACGAACGGTCGAAGTCGCAACAAATGTCTATCAAACCTGGCGGCAGCGAGATGACGTCGCCGCCGAGATCGAAGAACTCGAAGAAGGCAATGAATTGCCGGACGACGCACCCAGCCAATTGGTGCAGATCGAAGCGACCATGAATGAGCGACAACAAAAGCTCGAAGAGGTCAAGCAAAAAAGACGTGCAATCCGTGATAAGGCCGAACAACTACCAGTCAGCCGTCGGCTAGTGGAGTTGCAAGGTCGGATTGAAGCGGCCGGTGAACAGGCGACGTGGGTCGAAGCAATTGAGGAACAGATCGAACGCTTAGATCAGCAAATCGAAAGGGCCGAAAAGCAACTTGAGATCGATGCCGAACGCCTCGGCATGGACGAGGATGACCGTCTGGCATTGACGGAAGGTGATGTTTCGCAACTTCCTGATCTATCCAAACAAGCACTCAGCGCTCTCGCCGGTCCGGCAAAACAGGTCAAAGAACAAACCTTCCTGCTGAAACAATCTCGCAACGAGGCAACCGATCACAAGGCTCGCGCTGACAAACTGAATGTGGCATTGGAAGAGATCTTATCGCGTGCCAATGCCAGCGACCTCCAGCAAGCGATTCGGCACCAGACCGACATCTTGACCACACTCCGGCATCGGACTCAACTCAACGAACATTTGGCCAAGCTGAAACGCCACTATCGAGATCTCGAAAAGGAAACCGTTGAACTGACGACGGCCGAAGTCTTACCGGTCGATCGCCTAGTGCTGCTCGCCGTTCCATTCGTTTTTGGCGGACTGAGTTTGATCTATGGCATCTCGCATGTGTTTGGCTTTGATTGGCTCGTTTCGGATCCCGATCCGACATGGGGCATGCTGTGCATCCTGTTCGGTGTCATGAGTCTGTTCACGTACTACTTCGGTCGCGAGAATGGGCAACGGACGACCTCAGCGGAACGCGACGATTGCGAACGGCAAATTGATGCACTTCGTCGCCAGATCCGCGAAATTGAATCCGAGCGTAACGACGTCGACTCAACACTCCCGAACAGCAATGAATCACTCGACATTCGGATCCGCGAAACCGAAATGTTGCTCGCGGAGCTCGAAACGTCACTGCCGACCTACCATAATCGCGAAGCAGCTTTGCAATCGTATCGTACCGCGAGGGAACGGGCAGCCAAAGCAGCCGAGCGGTTAAAGCAAGCACGACATCGCTGGTCATCCGAACTCGAACAACTCGGACTCAGCAGCTCCCTTTCGCCCTCCAGCGTGCGTGCACTCAGCGACGGCTATGCGACACTGCAAGCCAGCCGCGAAAGGCTAGATGAATTAGTAGCAGAAAAGACCCAACGGCGTCGTGAGCGACAAACGATCGCGAAACGCATCGAAAGCCTCTACTTGGAAGCACTCGAGGTTGAGGAATCGAACGAGCGAGACCAGTTGGACGAAGCCGACATCGATTTGCCAGAGCAATCCGCGTCTTCAAAACGTTTCAAACGACGCACCGGACCGCTTGACCAACTGAACCATCTCCATGAAGAAATTTCGCGGCAGCAACACTGGATCAAACGCCGTCGTGAATTGAAAGAACAAGATCAGCAACTCAAACGTCAACAATCTGCTCATCATCGATCGATCGAACGCTGCGAACAGCAACGACGCGCGTTGTGGGCCAAATGTGGTGTTGCAACTGCTGAGCAGTTCTACGAAATGATCGACAATAACGCGAAACTGACCGAACGAAAAAAGAAACACGACGAATTGGACAAACAGGTTCGTTCCATCATCGGTGCGAACAACGACTACGATCAGGTCGCATATGAAATCGAAGGCGCCAGCGAAGTCGATCTTGAAAAACGCTGGGACACGATTACGAACCGAATCGGAGAAACGGAATCACGAGTCGCCCAACTGAGAACACAACAGGGTGAGCTAGCCCAGGAAATGAAGCACCTTGCCGATGACTCGCGGCTGACGGTTGCACAGCTCGAACTTGGTTGTGTGCAACGCCGGATCGAAGCCGCCTGTCGGCGATGGCAAACGCTTTCGATGGCAAGCAGCCTGCTGGAAGACGTATGTGGAACCTTTGAACGAGAGCGGCAACCCGAAACGCTGCGTGAAGCATCCAGCTTCTTAGCCCAGCTTACCGACAACAAATACACGCGGATCTGGACTCCACTCGGAACCAACCGCTTGATGATTGACGACAGCAACGAGAACGCACTGTCGCTACATCTCCTCAGCCGTGGCACCAAAGAGGCTGTTTTCATTGCCCTGCGATTGGCTTTGGCGGCTGCCTACGCACGCCGGGGGGTCATGCTGCCACTGGTGCTCGACGATGTACTCGTCAATTTCGACCACGATCGCGCAGCAAATGCGGCCAAGACGTTGAAAACCTTTGCTGAGCTGGGACATCAAGTGATGATGTTCACGTGTCACCAGCATATCGTCGACATCTTCACTCAAATTGGTGTTGAAGTTCGAGAGATGCCAACACAGGGTGAACCAGGCCGCGCGGTAGTCATGGAACCAATCGAATACCTCGAGGAAGAGCAAGAATACGAAGAAGAAATCGAGTACGAAGAAGAGGAAGAAGAAGTCGAACTGGAAGAAGAACCGGCCTTAGTCGAGGGACCAGTAGAAGTCGTCGAAGAAGTGCTTGAACAGCCGCCGGAACCTGTCGCCGTTACCGAGCCGGAACCAGAACCAGCGGTCGAACCAAAGCCAAAGCCCGTGCGAAAGCACCGCCGACGCGAACCGGAACGGTTCAGAGTGAACTTCACACCACCCGTAGCTCCAGTCGAACCCGAATCGGGAATCGACTGGGCTTGGTTCGAGCGTGAACCGGCGCAGCGAATCAGCGAGGTCGAAGATGCCATCGCCGCACTCGACAATTCATACACCGAAGAGGAAATCCCAAACCAAAACGACCCGATACCTGAAGATGTCTGGAATCGAAACCCGTCCTGGTGGAGCGAGGAAGTCCATCCTCGCCGTGTTTGATTTCCTTTCAATGGTTCGACAAGGCTCCCTACTGCGACGTTTTTGCCGGTCTGCATGAGCCAATCCATCAAAACATTTTCAACAGCAACGGATCTTTTCTCTTCTCTTTTCTTCTCTCTTTTCTTCTCGCGGAGAATCTGGCATGTTGCATTTTCTATTCAGGGTTTTGTCTTACCTCAAAAAACGTCCTACTTCGTCCGACGTTGTTTTACGTGCTCACATTGAGGCAACGCCCGAGACTGTTCACAGCAAACCGGCAACGATCGCAGCCCCTCATGCAGAGCCTGCCCGCCAACTAAAACCGGCTCCACCCGGTGTGACGCACCGGCAACGCCTCTTGAGCATGCAGATTGAGCACACAAAACTTTGCAGCCCGCACCGAGCTCAACGACTGAAGAGTCTTGGTGTTTTTTCTGCAGGCGACCTCTCCAATAGCGACCTCGAACAACTTGCCGCCCATTTTAGTGCGTCAAAAAAAGCGTTGCGAATGCTAACGCAGTACCGCCGCGCGATTCGATTCGCAGCCGCAGTTCCCGGAATGATGCCACGCGATGCGATGTTGTTGATCAGCATTCATCGCCGAAGCGTACGCGGTTTAGCTTGTGAATCGGCAGCGGCCCTTCATCGCGACTTGGAACGCTTCGCGGAAAGCACGCAAGGGCGCATCCAATTACGTGGCCGGCGAATCCCAAGCACTCGTCGGCTAAAACAGTGGATCAACACCTGCGAAGAAGGGATTCCCCGCCAGCCAATGCAAGGTCGCGCCGCGTAAAGATCCAATACCGAGTCTCCCCCAAGTTCGGTGTGGTGCTCAACTGCGGAGCCCCAAATTCGCGAAAGGGCGTGTCACAGACTTACTTAGAGCAGATCGCCCTGAGTGGGCTTTGGGAAGTCCGTACTGCATTAGGCCCTCGACATCGCGACTTCGGGCTACAATCCTGTGGCCCTCTAACACTCGATTTTCTCCTGTTTTGAAACTGCCATGACTGAAGCAGACTCTGGCTGGTTGTTGCGACACCGAGATGGGGTTGAGCACGGGCCATTTCGATTAGCCGACATCATTGCTGCAGCCGAGACGGGAAACATCGCGAACGATACAAACGTTCTTCACAAGACCCACACACAGGGAACTTGGGTTGTGGCGTCTCGTATCCAGCCGATTGCCGCCGCGATGTCGCGTCAACCACGCAACGTCTCGCCCTCCGCACAGGCACCTAGCAAGCCGACACCGAATATACCGGCGACCGGCGGTCCAACCGGAGCGAATCCTGAATCGACAAAACCATTCTCCGCCGCTGGTACGCCCGGCATGGCGCCAACCTCTTCGTTCCAGCGACCGGCCGCGCAGCAAGCATCGGTCGCGCCCCGCAGGCCCCCCGAGCGACCAAGCCAACCGGAAGTTCATCCCGCGGCGAACGAGACGACATCCGGACTGCCAACTGCAACAGGCCCCGGACACACCATTCGAACTCGCCAGAACACATTTCCCGTTCCGAAACACTCGCACGAAGCGGCACTCGCTTTTTTTGATTTTCGCTTTCGTTATTTCGTCACACCATGGATCATTAAGATTTTGTGGAGCATCACCGTGACGGTCACGCTGCTCTGGTTAGCAGTCATGACCTACAGTCTCTGGGTTCAGCCTTCCATGGATGCTCCTGGCCCTCGGACCGTGGATGGCGCGAGCAGTTGGGAATTTACGCCTCTAGCCAATCAGTCATTCTTTCAAACCAATTTGTTTTCCTACCTGGTGCTCAGTGGCATTACCCTGTTGATGGTTCTTCTTGCCCGTGTTGCCCTAGAGTTTTTGATCGTCTTCTTTCGCATTGCGACCGATATCGCTGAGCTGAAACGAATTTTCTTGAAAGAATAAGATCGACCGAAGCGATCCTTGCGAACCTATCGGCAAGGCAGGCATCAAACACGACCATCCTCTACAGACGTCACGCTTTTTTCATTCCTACCACCGGTTCACAGCGAACCGAGCTCGTATCATGTCAGCCCTGACCTCGATTCGAAGTTGCAGCGATCGATTCGAAGCCGAATCGCTGAGAATCCGCTTGGCAGAGGCGGGAATCCGCGCTGTGATCACCGGAACCGATATGGAAACAGCGCTCGGCCTCGGGGGAGCCGGCACCATGCGATTGGTTCGACTAGAGGTTGCAACCGAAGACGCCGAACGAGCAACGCTTATTCTGGCGGAAGATGAACGCATAGCCCGCACGGCAGGACCTTGGATCTGCAGTCGCTGCCGCGAACAAAATGAGGCGACCTTTGAGGTCTGTTGGAGTTGCAGTAAACGACGCTCGGATGACGACCAGCAAGAACAAGCTGACACGTCCGCTCCCCAGGCAACGAAGACTCCCACAACCGCTCCTCAAACACCCCCATCGCACGACAGCATTGAGGAAACGGAAAGCGTCAATCCCGACCAATCCCCCTTTGCAGAAACAGACGATGTCTCGGAAAGCATCCTAACGGCAAACGATGAACGAATCGGCACACTGGATGAAGATGTGTTGCGAGCCTTTCGTGCAGCCGTAATCGGCGCCATTGTGTTCCCTCCCTTGGTCAGCTTTTATTCTCTTTACCTGCTGATCCGCCTGCCGGCAGACGCTTACAGCAAAAGGAAGCTGCGAGTCGCCCTCATCTGGATCCTGAACCTCGTCCTCATTGCGAGCTGGACTGGCTTCTGGATCAGTCATATGCCCTAACTGAAAGCTGGCTTCACGGTTGCCGCGGACGCCTACCTTTCGGCTCGCTAAACGACATCCTGAAACATTCTCCGCAATCTAGACCCAGCGGAAACGCAATCTGGATCCAGAGGCAATGCAGCCTGGCCCCAGAGGAAGCGGTGTAACCGAGCCATCCCGCCTCACCAGCTCACACGACCAATTGTTCCGCCATTGATCCGAGCGTCTGATGGGCCGCCACACGCCCCGCCTGAATCAATCGCTCCGGTTCACTGAAGTCGAACCAGGCAACGTTACCGACATCAGGTCGAATGACCAAGTCAGCAGCTTCGAGCATAAAACGGCGTAGCGAGCGTTCGCCAATATCATCCACCCTCATCAGCACTTCAATCGCGGTACCACAGGCGTGGATTCTGTCATGATCCTGCCCAACATCGACTGCAATGGTCAGATCCTCGGCATAGCGATTGGCGACCAACGTAGGTACCGACTCGATCACCCCGATGTCAGCTAACAGCATGTCGTTCCACTTTACCGGTGGAAACACACCTGGGATCGATGCCGAGGCGCGGACCGCCAAGCGAAGTGGCCCTTGTTCTAACACAACTCGTTGGCCGCTCAACAAGTCGACCGCAACGATACTGAGTGGTGTTGGCAGATCTTCAATATCAATGTCGGGCAGCAGATAGGCGATGGACTCAATCAGCGGTTCCGCAGAGATTAGCGATGAACTGGTCACCGCACGGGTGAGTTTCCGATGAGTTTGGAGGTATTTTCGAATGCGGCCGTACCATGGGAACATCCCACCATAAGTTTCCTCCTCCGCCGGCGGCGCTGCCCCGAACAAGATCTCTTGCTTCAGTTGAAAAACAGGCGAGCTCAGAAGTTCGATCGCTTTGGCCTGCACGCGGAGAAAATCTGGTTCTGCAGCGCACATTGCGCCCACCAGACCTCCCATGCTGACACCCACGATTCGCTCGGTTCGAACTTCTGACTCGCTGATCGCTTGCATGACACCCAGGTGGGCAATGCCTCGCGCACCCCCACCCCCAAGCGCCAACACGGCTGAACGAGGAGCATCCACGCTGAGCTCACTTTTGGCTGGACGAATCAAATTCAGCAGGTTCATCTTCGTACTCACAAATCGCGTTGTGCAAGTGACCCGAGCGTCCATAATCTCGCGACTCTGATCCCTGCTAGCTAGGTCCTAGTGACTCCTCAAGCGATCTGCCAGTTGCATGAACCCGACTAACATGACTCGACGTTGCCACGTGCTCCGCTCTGATCACCAATCGCGTTTCGTCCCATGACCAAATCGCGTTGTGATTCTTAGAGAGATCCTAAGGAGTTGCGTTTTGAATTAAACCGTCTCTTCTCAATAGAAGACTTAGCCCTGTTGGTAGGGCATTAAAATCTCGCCCGCTTGAACATGCTTTATCTCCGACCAGCCTTCTTCAACGATCCGTGCACCCAGTTGCGTTACTTGACGAAACTCACCGTCGCTCGCCTTACCGCCAGTGATATTTCGCTTGAGTTCACGGCACATCGTGTCCGCCGCAGCGAGAACGATTTCATCGGACGCTTTCGCGGCATGCAAACTAGTCACCAACATCACGATGGCATCCTGAAGCGTGCTCGAAATGACAGACATACGACACTGCCGGTCTGCTAGTTTCAGTTGGTGTTTGCGCATCACCCCACTGATCATGAACTTGCTACCACTGAGCAAACGCTGGGCAAAACGACAATGATCCCTCAAGTTCCGAGGCATGGATGATGGCAGCGGCGTCCACTGTGACCGCGACAATCGACGACTCATATACCAGCCGGCATAACCCGACATCGGCTG
Organism: Rubripirellula sp.; assembly: GCA_049602075.1. GTDB lineage: Bacteria > Planctomycetota > Planctomycetia > Pirellulales > Pirellulaceae > Rubripirellula. The sequence goes on along the minus strand of JBMYRF010000008.1, from coordinate 121,903 downwards.
CCTCAACGCCCAAAGATGGGCCGGATTGGCCAGATTCGGTTGTTTGATCCCCAATCCGTGCAAAACTCGCCCTACCGGTTCGAAGTAGCGTTTTCCATGGTCTTTGACCAACGATTTAAAGAATGCCATCCCGAGCATTTCCCCTTCACCCTCGTAGATGCAGGGTGCCAAGAACTCGTGCACGTTGTCTCCGAATGGATGACCATGCAAAAACGAGCGACCGCCATGAGTCTTCATGAACAATTCGATCGCAGCCTCTTTTTGAATTTCGCTGCCAAATATCTTGGCGATGATGCACTCCATCTCACCCCGAAAACCCTGATCGATCAAACTCGCACCCCAATTTGAAAGTGCGTCACAGGCAACAATCATTCCGGCTAGCCGACCAATCCGTCGCCGCACAAGCTCGCGTTTTTCGATCGCTTGACCATACGTTTGTCGAAACTCAGCCCAGGGGATCATTTCGGACATCATCCACCGCATCGTTCCCGCTGCATTCGCGCACAAAGCGACTCGACCCAAATTCAGACCGTGGTAAGCAATCGTTAAACCATCACCACGCGCGGGCCTGAGTAGGTTTGCCGCGGGAACACGAAATCGGTTGAACACCAACCCGTTGTTTTGTGCTCGGCGCAACGCGTGTAAACCGTATCGTTTCATATAAAACGATTCGCTCTCCTGGAGTGGCAGATCCACGACCAACACGGCCGGTTTTCCGTCAATGCGACAAACCAAACCAATCGTTCGACCGGGGCAGGCATTGGTGATGAACAACTTCTCACCCGTTACCAAATAGTGATCGCCCTCCAGTACAGCCGTCGTCTTCAATGCAGTCAGGTCGCTACCCGCACCTGGTTCTGTTAATGCAAATGCAGACAATGACCGACCGTCAGCCAACTTTGGTAGAAACCTTTGTTTCTGCTCGGCAGAACCAAATGATCGCACTGGGTCGACGGCCCCAATACAACCATGCACCGACGCCAGGCCGGCCACCGTTGGATCGATCGCCGCCATCTGAGTGATCATGTCGGCGAACTGCCGCATGGAAGCTCCCGATCCACCGTGCTCTGTGTCAACCAACAGGCCCCAGTACCCAGCTTTCCCCAACTCGTCGAGCACAACGTTGCTGATCTTTCCGGCGCCATCGATCAAAGTCCCCGCATCTCGATGGCGGCGCACCACGGACAAACTTGCTTGCACGACCTGATCGACTTGGGCGGAAGAAGAGTTTTCTTCGGCTTCAAATAGCGATGTCAGCACGTTCGTATCCCAAACCGCTCGATGGGCGGGACTGTTCACGGTTTGGTATTGGCGGGCGAACAAATCTTCGACCTGGTCATCTGCAGTATCAACCACCCCTGTGCGGCGAGCTTCTTCTGCCGAGGCGCCACCGAGCCGCAAGGCCACTTCGGCAAAGGATTCCGGCGCGAATTCAACTTCATGATCAGATAAATCGACGGCGTCTCCCTTTGGTTCGACACGTCTTGAAGACGTATCCGACGGCATGCTGTTCTCTTTGCCTGCATCTTGATGCAGAGACGACGGCGGCGAATCCGAACGAGGGGTTGGAAGCGGTGCAACGGGAACCGAGTCGTCGCCGGGCGTCGGCAAATTGAGATGATTGTCCAGACTCATAGTTGTTCTCCTTGGTTACCGAAAAGTTCCACTGACTTGGTGCATCAGAAGAAGGATCATCACGAAGACGTGGTCTGTATTGGCAATCGTTCACTCGGAATAAAATACGCCTCACCGAGAGCCGACATTTCCGTCAACTCATCAGGCACCGAAAAGCGATCCCCGAAGTGCGCATGCAATACGGCCAGGTTGGCTGCGACCCTCTTTGCACCGATCGTGTCAATCAAGTGCAGTGGCCCACCACGATGGGGTGCGAAGCCGGTGCCAAGCACAACCGCCAAGTCAATCGCCCATGGCTGATCAACCACATGTTGCTCATGGCAACGAACCGCTTCGGCCAACATTGGATAGATCAATCGTCGCTGAATTGGTGTCAATGAGTCGTCTAAGAATTGAGACGGCTTGGGGCTGGTTCTCGCATGGGTTGGCAGCGGTAGCTCTGCAACAGAACGACTATTCCCACGTGCGTAGTGATAAAAACCACATTGCGTTTTCTTGCCTAGTTGCCTTGCGTCCACCATCGCCGACAAGGCACGGGCAACCGATTCGACTCCTGGCAAGGTTTCTGCAAGCGAATGTGCAACATGGTAGGCAACATCAATTCCGACTTGGTCAAGCAATTCCAAGGGGCCCATCGGCATTCCGAACCGTCGCACCTGCTCGTCAATTTCGGCCACATCACCACCCTCTCCCACCATCCGAATAGCTTCACCGAGATAGGGAAACAAGACACGATTGACAAGAAAACCGGGTGAATCGGCAGTCACGACCGGCGTTTTTCCCAACGCTTTGACAAAGCTGACCAGTCGCACCAAGGTTTCATCATCGGTTTCCTCCCCGCGAACCACCTCGACCAACTCCATCCGATGCACTGGATTAAAAAAGTGCAATCCTGCCACATGAGATCCACGACTGGTGACGCGAGCCATTTCTGTCACGGAGAGGGATGACGTATTGCTGGTCAAAATACTGGTCGGCATCGTGATGTCTTCCAACATTTGGAACACGCTCTTCTTTACCTCCATTTGTTCCACGACCGCTTCAATGACCAGATCACAATCCGCCAAGACTTGGTCATCGCAATGGACAGCAATCCTGCTCATTAATTCGCTTCGTTCTTTGCTTCCCCAGTGTTTTCGCTTTGCAAGATCATCGACAAGTTTTTCAATGCGCCGCTGCCCGGCCTGGGCCGCTTGGTCGTTGATTTCTTTCAACACGACGTCGTAACCGCGAACCGCCGCCAATTGTCCGATCCCGGCACCCATGGCGCCAGCACCGATAACGGCAACCCGACGAATCGGAGTTTGATGAATCACCTGCCCAACATCAGTAGCCCAGGTTGCCAGCTTTCGAGCCTTCTGCTGCGCGAGGAATATACCGAGCAAATGACGACAGGTTGGTGTCGCCAACAAATCGACGAATTCATCTCGCTCACACAAAAAACCTCCGGGGCCAGCATCCATCCCCTTGCGCATTGCTTTGACTGCTGCAACCAGGGCAGGGTAGTGTTTGCTCTGCCGGGCAATTGATTCAGATGCCAGCCGGAATATCATCCGCTGACCGAGACGCGTCGATTCCATCATGCGACGCCACTTCGGCCGCCTGGTCTGCGGATCCTCGATTCGACCAGCCAAAACATCATCGACAAATTGCCGCAAACCAAGTTGCCAATGTTCCGGTGAAATCGAACGATGCACCAATCCAATCTGCAGAGCTTGATCAGCGCTCAAGTGTTTGCCGGTGAGGATCATCGACAAAGCATTCGAAAGTCCGACTTGCTTCGGCAGTCGTTGAGTACCGCCCCAACCAGGAATCAAACCGAGCTTGATTTCGGGCAACCCAATCTTCGTCGAACTGTTATCTCGGGCAACGCGATAATCACAAGCCAAAGCGAGTTCCAGCCCACCTCCCAAACAGGGACCGTGAATCACGGCCACCGTTGGCATCGGCAACCACTCGATACGCTGAAACAATGTCTGCCCAGCTTCAATTGCTCGAACCGCTTCTGCGCCCGAGCAAAAACTCTGCAGCGATTCTACGTCAGCTCCTGACAAGAATCCGCTTTCTTTTTCACTCTGGAATACAACCAACTTCACGTTCTCTGTGTTTTCCAAGTCATGAATGATCTGTTCCAATTCAGATAAGACTTCGGTGTTTAGCACGTTCATTGGTCGGCCGGGAACATCCAACGAAACAGTTGTGACCCCTTGGCTGTCTTCAGTCACGTGAAAATTGCTGTAGGCACTCATTTTGTTTCTCCTTGAATCGTTGTTTCCACCACCATCGCAACGCCTTGCCCGCCACCGACACACAGGGTGGCCAAACCACGCCGCATTTGTTTGGCATGGAGTGATCTCAGCAGAGTGATCACGAGACGTGTGCCGGTCGTCCCCACAGGATGCCCAATCGCAATTGCGCCACCGTGCGGGTTGAGGCGTTCCGGATCGATTTCACCAACTGGCTCCGAGACACCAAGTTCGGTCTGCGCAAACTGTTTAGACGCCATCGCGCGTTGGCAAGCAATGACCTGAGCCGCGAACGCTTCGTTGATTTCGATCAAATCAAAATCTGACAGTTGCAATCCAGTTTTCTGGAGCAACTTCGCGGTTGCGTAGACTGGCCCCAACCCCATTCGCTTGGGATCGCACCCGGCCACTGCATAATTGGTAATGAAACCGACTGGTGGCTTAGGCAGTCGGTCGGCCCACTTCCCATCCATTAATACGACTGCTGCCGCCCCATCCGAGATTTGACAACTGTTGCCCGCCGTGACAGTTCCTCGGCGATCAAAAATGGGTCGCAACTTGGCTAGTTGTTCGAGAGATTGGCCATAACGAATTCCGTTGTCACGTTCGATGGCGTTTCCGCCGTCCGATTCGACGATGGCGATCTCGCCCGACAAAAAACATTCTGTCTGAGCAGCTTCTGCCTTCTGGTGACTTTCCAACGCGAACTGATCCTGCTGTTGGCGGGTAATTCCGAACTCCTTTGCAAGCACTTCGGCGGTTTCGCCCATGCTCATCCCACAAACTGGATCGGTGAGCCCTAGCTCGATACCGACGACCGGCTTGAAATGTCGGGGGCGAAAAGACGCCAATGCCCGCAAACGCTGCCCCATCGTTTTTGCCCGTCCGAGGCGTGTCCAAATTTCAGTCGCTCCACGATTAAACAGCAACGGAATGTTCGACATCGATTCCGTACCGCCTGCTACCACCACATCGGCGCGTCCAGCCGAGATCGCCTGCCACGACGCCAAAATGGATTCCATCCCCGACGCACAATTACGATTGACGGTGTGGGCAACGCGATCGATCGGCACACCTGCTTTTAATGCGATCACTCGTGCGATATTGGCAGCATCGGGCGGCCCCGCTACATTCCCGATGACAACCTCGCCCACCCCGTCAGCCGGCAAGTCACTGCGTCGCAAGGCCTCGACCAGGGCAACACGTCCGAGCTCGACCGCGGAAATATGTCGCATGTCAGAAAACGCTTTACAGAACGGCGTCCGCGCACCGGCCACCACTGCGATTGGTTGAGTAAGACTCATTCTGCGGACTCCTTTTCTGGCGAGATTGTCGCGTCGTCTTCGGGCTGACGTAATTCGCGGCGAATGACCTTTCCTAGAAAGTTGCGGGGTAAGTCATCACACTGCTCGTAGATCTTTGGCTGTTTGTATTTAGACAGATGCTTTAGACAGTGAAGCTTCAGAGAATCGACGCAAAAAATCGCTTTGGGCTTCATCACCACAAACGCTTTGACCACCTCGCCGCGGCGTGGATCCGCGTGTGAAACCACCGCCGCGTCCGCGACACCTTCAGCGTCTCGCAAGACCGCTTCAACCTCTTTCGGATAGACATTGAAACCGGACGTAATGATCAGGTCTTTTTTGCGTCCCACGATGCAGTAATAACCATCGGGGGTCTTCACGGCTAAATCACCGGTGTGTAACCAGCCCTGATTGACAGCTTGCCGAGTCGCAGCTGAATCATTCCAGTAGCCCAACATGACTTGCGGACCACGGATCAACAGTTCGCCCACTTCGCCGGAGGGCGCTTCGTCATTAACGGTGCCAGCCGCGTCGACAATCCGGCACTCTGTATGGGGTAACGGCAAACCAATCGTGCCGTAACGTGGTACGGCAAATAAATTGCCGACATGAGTGACCGGTGATGATTCGCTTAACCCGTAACCCTCAACCACCAAAGCCCCGGTGTGCTTTGCGAATTCACTCCCCACAGTCGCTTCCAACGGCGCGCCACCTGAGATCACCCAACGTAAACCATCGACTTGCGGTGGATGGGTCTTAAATCGCTCATTCATAGCGATCAACATGGCCGGTACTGCGTGAAATACCGTCGGGCGATGATTCTCCAACAGACGAATGACTTGCCTGGTATTAAAACGATGATGCAGAACCAGCGTCGCGCCCATCGCTGCACCACTCATTACCGTTGCCGACATACCGTAGCTGTGAAAGAAAGGCAGCACTGCCAACATTTTGTCTTGCCCAAAACGCTCATCGGTCCAGCGATACTGCTGCCAAGCATTGGCGACCAAGTTGGTGTGACTGAGCGTGACGGCTTTTGGAACACCTGTCGTCCCACCGGTTGGCAAGATGTAAGCCGGATCAGTGGCAGGAGCAATTGAGATCGGTTGCCAACTTCGAGTGGTGTGATGGATCTCCTCCCAGAACCATCGACACCGGGTTGTGGTGGGTAGCGTCCACTGTCCAGTCCGACTGCGGCGTGCCCAAAGGTATCCAAGCTGGTGCAACGACGGTAAGTGTTCGCGAATAGAGACCAAAAGAGTGGTGACGTCCAATCGCTGGTCTTCGTTGATCAAATGGGACAACATGTCCAAGCTGACCACATAGCGACATTTGGTTGTCTCCAACAAACGCTGGACCTCTTCGGCAACCATCAACGGACTAATCGCCACCGCAACGCCGCCGGCACGCCAGATGGCATTAGCGGCAATGATGTATTCGGGAACGTTGGGGAGCAAAATCCCAACTCGATCACCAGGACACACCCCCAATCCTTGCAACATCGCTGCGGCCCGAATGGTTTCCTGGTTCAGCTGTGAATAGGTCCAAGACTGGTCGCCGTAAATCACCGCGGGATGATCCGGCAATTGTTCGGCAGTGTGCTGCAGAACTCCAAAAGCAGGTAGATTTCGATAACCGGGCAAACCGTGAGCCGTATGCCGGAACGAATCAATTCTTACATCAGTTCCGTTCGCGTCCGAGTCGATCAAGCCCGGGATGCTCGAGACACCAAGCTCCACCGCCTGATACCGATTCGCGGGTTCCAAACCGGCAGGTTTCAAATTGACGTCTAAATTAACCAGCGGAACATCGACATCAGCTTTATCTGACTGCGGCGGATGCAGTGGCTTATTTCGTCCATCGAGAAGAAAACCCATCGTCACTCTCCTGACCTTCGAAGACGATCCGTCGAAAGCGGACTCCCCGACGCACAGAAGTGTCCGCATCCTGTTTCGAGCGGCAAACTAGCTCCAAGCAAAAGCCACGGAGCACGATTGCCGATCGCAGGGCTGTCGGCTCGAACCAGCCAAATGACTGAAAATAAAAGAGAAGTCCCCCCTGCACCGTCCGCGGCAATTCAAAACCACCGGCGAAAGCCATCGGGGGCTCAGGAACGCCGCCCAGCGAAAACCGTGCAGGACCGTTCAAAAGCCATCGGGGGCACAGGGTGCAATGCGCTGCGGGAGCGGACAACCGAGCCGAAAATCCGCTCCCTCGACGCCTGCACTCCATTCTACGCCAAAAGCCTGCAAGGGGGAAGTGTTTCACCTTAAAAAACCACAAGGTCGCAATAAGTAACCTTGTGACGTTTTGCACAAAGTTCCTCTGCGATCATTCACCGCGTAACTGCACCAGGCCGGACCACTGCTAATAACGGTCCGCCTGCTCCCCCACTCGGCGTGTTCAAACGATTCTTTGGACACGCCCTCCTTGGCGACGAATCAATCGCCTGACTTCCAAGACGGTTAAGGCAGCGAGGACTCGTGGTGCGGCCAGATCGACAGCGGTGATGACACGATCAACCGGAACCGGCGTTGACTCGATCGCAGCGAAAACCGACCGCTCCACATCATTGAGCGTCAACTCATCATTGAGCGTCAACTCATCATTGCGCGTCAACTCATCATTGCGCGTCAACTCGGCATTGCGCGTCAACTCGGCATTG
>JBMYRF010000008.1:38361-113958 GCA_049602075.1 Rubripirellula sp. | reverse complement strand
TCGGCATTGCGCGTCAACTCGGCATTGCGCGTCAACTCGGCATTACTTGTCAAATCGTCGCCGCTGTGAATCGTACGACCTTCGGTTGTGAAAACCGGTTGTTGTAAAGGGCCGATCTCCTCCAACACATCATCGATACTTTGCACCAACTTTGCGCCGTCACGAATCAGTAAATTACAACCTCGTGACACACGACTATTGATCGGTCCAGGAATCGCAAGGACCTCTCGATTCTGTTCCGTTGCCAACCGCGCGGTAATCAGGGCTCCGCTTCGCTGGGGCGCTTCGACGACTAATACAGCCAGCGATAAACCTGAGATCAAACGATTCCGTTGCGGAAACATCCCGCCTCTTGGCTTGGCTTCAGGAGCGTACTCACTGATCACTGCACCTTGCGTAGCAACCTGTCGCGCCAAGTCACGATGTTCTCGTGGATAGATTTGCCCCAGTCCTCCTCCCAGCACGGCGATTGTGCGACCTCCGCCATGCAGCGCACCTCGGTGGGCTGCCGCATCGATACCACGGGCCAAACCGCTGACGACGGTGACCCCCGACTTTGCCAACATGAAGCCGAAATGCTCTGCTTGTTTCAATCCGTAAACCGTGGCGTGACGTGTGCCCACGATAGCAACTGCTAATTGATCAGCCAGTCGTAGGTCACCTTGCATGAACATCAATGGCGGTGGATCGGCGATCTCCTGCAAGAGGGATGGATAAGCATCGACAGACCGCAGCAGGACGGAAGCCTCGTGTTCATGGCACCACTTCATCACCTGTAATGGATCTACAAAGTGATGAGCCGTTTGAATCACGTGAATCAGTTTCTTGCCAACGCCCGAAACTTCAGCCAACTCGCCTGATCCAGCTCGCAGCACCGCGCCCGCGGTACCAAATCGCTCAATCAACAAGGTCATGGTCCGAGGCCCGATTCCGGGCAACAGCGCCAACTGCAGGGTTTCAAACACTTCCCTCGTTTTTGCGTGAGTCCGCGAAGATAGACGTGTTGTCCTGCTTGAACCCGCTTCGGTCGCAGAAAGCGTACCGGTAGATGATTCGCCTGATGCCCCAATCATGCGATTTGCCCCCGTATTTTTGGTGACAGAGCTTACCAGAGTCTTGCATTCGATTTCAATCCTGGCTTGCCAGTGCGAGGACTTTGCACCCAGGAATCCAGTGCGAGGACTTTGCACCCAGGAATCCAGTGCGAGGACTTTGGCCCCAGGAATCCCACTTCAACAGATTCATCAAAGACGCACGGTAATAATCAAGGGTTCGCAAACGGCTCCATCCGAGAACTTCATCGAACAATAATTTTCAGAGTTCCTTGGAGGCGAGGCAGGCTTGTGCGCAAAACTCAAGGAGGTGCGTCGGCCCACGATTGTGAAGGCGGGTAGAGCGGCCAGGGTTGGGCCGATGTCGCCAAAACGGGGCTTTCGACCGATCAAAACCAGGCTTTGCTGAGTAAAAACAATGTGTGAAAGGCCATCCAGAGACGCCCCAGCATCCCCAATCAACACTCCCAAACAACCAAGACAATGGAATGAACGGCGAATAGTGAAGTTTCGCAGCTCTCCCGGAATCGCTAGGATGCCATCATGGCAAAGAAAAACACCAAAAAAAATACGCCCAGCAGCGAAAAGAAATCAGCTAGCAAATCAAGCGATCAGGCCCCTGCGGAGGCTCGAGCGGAGCGTTTTCGCGTCGCAGCTGGGCGAGAGACCGTGGAGGCTTTCGTAGTTGCTTTCATTTTGGCGTTGCTTTTTAGGGCATTTTTGGCCGAAGCATTCGTCATCCCAACCGGCTCGATGGCCCCAGCTTTAATGGGAGCCCACAAAGACATCGAGTGCCAGCGTTGCCAAACCCCATTTCAAGTCGGAGCGAGCCGAGAACGAAGTGGCTCCGAAACCAACCTCGTCGTGGTTGGAGGCGTCTGTCCGAACTGCCGAGCCGTCAACGCACTGGACCTGAAAGAAGATTCCAATCATGCCACGTTCAATGGCGACCGAATCTTGGTCAGCAAATTCAAGTATGCCTTGAACGAACCGGAACGCTGGGACGTGATCGTCTTCAAATACCCCGGCAATCCAAAACAAAACTACATCAAGCGTCTCGTCGGCTTACCCAACGAAACGCTCACCATTCGGCATGGCGATGTTTACGCACGACCAACTGGCACAACTGATCCGGATGTGATTCTCCGCAAACCGCCGCGAAAACTGCTGGCAATGAGCCAATTGGTTCACAATTCAGACCATCAAAGCCAGGCGTTGATTGACGCCAATTACCCGAGCCAATGGCAGCCTTGGACCGAGAAAGCCTCGGCACCGCCCACTGACTCTTGGAAAATCGAACGATCGACCGATGGGTTGGTTGCGACGATCGAGGACGCAGAGAAGGACCGCTTTGAATGGCTACGTTACTACCATCGCTGGGCGAGCGACGAGGACTGGGCAATCGCTGACGAAGGTGGCTCACTGGCCGCAGTCGACCCCTATTCTAGCCGTTCAATCACAGACTTCTACGCGTACGACTCCTACATTCAGGTTCCGGCGTCCTACGTCTACGAGAAACCGCCATCCGCTCGCAAAGCGACCTTTCTCGAACGGATGTTCAATGGTGGTTTCTCAGCCGGAAGCTTTAACGATAGGTATCAGTCTGGCGTCGGCCCTGAACAGTTCGACGGCGCTGCCTGGGGTGGGCAGGATTCCGATCGTCAAAGAATCGGACGAGACGGTATGCATTGGGTTGGCGATCTGATTTTCGAATCTGACGTAGAAACGTCCGCAGACGCCGACGAGTTAATTCTGGAACTGGTCGAGGCAGGTGTAAAATACCGTTGCCAGATCGATCTTTCCAACGGTCAAGCCACGCTCAGCATCGACGACATTGAACCTCGCAGCTTCATTGATTCAGAAGGCCAACAGCCGACAGCTCAATCGGGAATCCTGGCGGGTGACCGGCACGCAATTCGCTTCAGTAACTGCGATGACCAATTACTGCTCTGGGTCGACGGGGACATCATTGAATTCGATCGCCCAACCACTTTCGATGCGACGCAATTCCGGACCATCGATGAGAATTACCCACAGTTCTTAGCCAGCCATCCGCTGGACGCCGCGCCGGTCGCCATCGGTATTCGAGGGGGTAACGGTACGATACGACACCTGCGAATCGATCGTGACAAATATTACATCGCAACTACCGACAGCAAGTCTGGGATCTATGACTATGACATGAATGAACTGTGGCGAATGACCGGAGCAGGTGTTTCTCACCAGATGATCCAAGACGTATTCGGACAGCCAGATCTTTGGGCTGAATTCGTCGGCTGGCAGACACGCCAGCAAGTCAGCTTCGAACTGCAAGAAGATCAGTTTTTCCCTATGGGTGACAACAGTCCGGAAAGTCTGGATGCGCGTTGCTGGGCCGGCACAAAACAGCGAATACGGATGCTAGGCAATGCCAATGAGGATGCCTGGAAGTGGTTCGACAAATCATTCGTACCGAGAGAACTGTTGGTCGGCAAAGCACTCGTTGTCTTCTGGCCGCACTCATGGAACTCGCCCATCCCCTTCACACCTAACTTTAAACGATTCAAATTGATTCGTTAGCAACCGAGGAGCCGGCGGAATGGAATCCCAACAATTGGCTACCCAAACTCAACAGGTTGATGAAACCGAATCCAGATCGATTTTGGAGGCGGTCGATCTGCAGAAGACCTATGGCCGCCGGCGTGTGGTCGATGGAGTCAACCTGCACGTAGACGAAGGTGAAATCGTGGGACTACTCGGTCCCAACGGCGCTGGTAAATCGACCAGTTTTCGAATCATGTGTGGCATGATCGAACCCGATCGCGGCCGCGTCTACTTGGACGGTCGCGATGTCACCAATTGGCCCATGTTTCGTCGAGCGCGAGACGGGCACATGGGATACCTACCCCAAGAACCAAGCGTGTTCAAAAAATTGACCGTCGAACAAAACATTTCCTCCTTGCTCGAACTGCTGGGATTGGATCGTGTCGCCAGGAATGAACGGACCGATCAACTCTTGGAAGAGTTCAATATAACTCACATCCGCAAGAGTCGTGCAGGAGGTTTGAGCGGTGGCGAACGACGCCGCTTAGAGATTGCAAGATGCCTGGTTTCTGACCCTAAGATCATCATGCTTGACGAACCCTTTGCGGGGATCGACCCCGTGACTGTGCAATCGATCCAGGGGGTAATCCAACAGCTGCGGGAAAGCGGCATCAGTGTGCTGATCACCGATCACGCCGCGCGAGAAATCTTGGACACGGTCGATCGCTGCTACGTGATCTACCAGGGCCAAGTGCTGACCGTGGGCACCCCCGACAAAGTCAAAAACCATCCGAAGGTACGGGAAGAATATTTAGGGGACATGGATTCGGGAACCGCTTCCACCGCTCCGATTCCCAAACCCCATTTTCGCACGGACTCAGCCGAAACCACAAAACCAACTCGAGCCGCCCGCCATGGATAAGCTTGGGCAGCGGCTTTGCGAGTATGGCACGGGCTGAAATCAGGCTTGGAACCACCCTGCGTTCAATCACCGGCAACCACAATACTTTCTGTAAAAGCGGTATCCGAGTGATTGAGCAAACAGCTGAGAATATTTCCACCAGTGCTACTGATTGAGTTGTTCCTCGATCGTCTCCTTGCTGGCTTTTGTGCCAAGTGCTCCCCACAAACCGAAGGGGCTTTTGCTGCCAGGTGCGCGGTTTCCGGTGCCGCGTCTGATCACCGTCCCGTTGGTCGAATCGCCCGCCTCGATCGAGTCGGTCACAAAGACCACAGCGCCGTCGGCCATCAAGACATGGCAACCACCCTGGTGCTGACTGCTCGGCGGAAGCACCCCGAAACCGGTAGGCCCGAACCGGACGCAGAGCTCGCTGTTGGGGGGCAAGATCGTATTGATCGAGGTAAAATTACCGTTGCCGTTGGCCCAGCGAAAACCGCGACCTTCGCTGTCAAGCGAACGGAGATTGACGGTACTCAGCCAGTTGCGTGGGCGTTCCGGATCGATGTCGTCTCGGCACGCAATCGGATTGTTTTGGATTTCAGTCGTTCCAACATTCTCGTTCATTCGGTTTCGCACATCACGGTCACCCAAATCTGTCGTGATCTCCCCGCCCATGATCGTGTTCGACAAGCCATCCAGGATGTCTCGAAAACGGACCTCTGTTCGGGCGACGAAAACACCTCGACCACTCGCGCGAATCTCTTGCGAGCGGAACGAGCTGAGGACTAAGCGGCTCGAAAACGGCCCGGCGTCATGAAAACGATTCGCGTCCCCCAAGCAGGCGGCGTAATTGGTTCGGCCCATAGCGGGCAGCCCGTTACCGGGATCACTCGGACACCTGAAAGTCGGCACTTCGGTCATCCAAGGCTGATAGCCGTCGTTGTAGACACTCGTTCGAGGTGACCTATTCTGGGCGTTCGTCACGGTCACCGTCGGGCCCATGGCGGGCCAAGCGGGAACGCGGGGGACCCCCGGATTGTTGAGGTCCGTCGTGTTCGGATTGCTGATCTGCTCCCACAGCGCTTGCTGCTCAACATAGGGCGTTAAACCGACCAAAAAACTCAGCGACTGATTGTTCGTACGGTCCGACGCCAGAAAATACCGATCACCCCCTTGCAGGTTGCCCCCTGTCCCGCCTAGCTGCGTCGGCAGTTGTTTGAAGGCCGAGTGGTAATTGTGCAGCCCCAAACCGATCTGCTTGAAGTTGTTACTGCAGCTCATTCGACGGGCAGCTTCCCTGGCAGCTTGAACAGCGGGAAGCAACAAACCCACCAACACACCAATAATTGCAATCACTACCAACAGCTCAACGAGTGTAAAACCGAACGAACGGTCGCGGCGACGAGTTAACATTTGGATGTCTCCGAGGAGTCACGGGGTAAATGAAAATAACGAACGGAATCAGAGAAATTCTTGGGATACCAAGGCGAACGGCCAGGGACTAATCTCGTTCGGACATCATGTCCGCGACCTCTTGCTCATACTCCTCGGTTTCTTGAGCGGTCGGCAAATCACCAGACGGCGTGATGACCGTGTTTTCCTCGGTCCCGCAACCCGCCACAACGATCAGTGGAAGAAGAAACGCCAAGCCTTGAATCAAAGAACGTGTTCGGAAGCAGCGGATCATGGCTCTCTCAGTGAGTTTGAGTTGGTCGATTTTTTGTAACTTAAGCACTTTAGCAATCGCGTCGAGGGCTACACTTAAGCGATCGCCAGTAACGGCAAACTAGGCGACTTAAGGCAACTGATAAAGTGAGCCCCCCCTGACGCGGCAGCGTGTTTCGCCCGCGAAACGGCAGGATGAAAAGGGGGCAATTGACAAACAGACGCAAAATGTTGCCCCAGCAAAACACCACGATCGCCGAAACAGTCCCTAAAAAAATCCTGCTGGCAAGCGAACTAGCCCGAGCCGTCCACGCGTGCTGGCCAACACCGCTTCTTTCAGCGCAGGAGAATCATCCAGCATGCCCGAAAAGGCCTCCCTGGTTTTTTTCATATGACCGTGCAGCCAAAGAATTTTTAATCGAATACGCTCGCCAAACGACTCACCGCGAACGATAGGCTCCAATCCGTTTTCGCGATCATTGAGACACAGTTTGGGAAACACACGGTTTGGAAATAGAGCGACGGAAGCATGGCGATATCAGGATGTTTGTTTGGTCGATGACTCGGTCCATAAAAAAGCTCCAATCGCAAGTGATTTGGGAAGTCGATGAAGATCGGGTCCGTCTTTTCATTGCGGTGGCCACTTGCTGGCTTGATTGCTGCAAGTATTGCCGGCCAAAGATAATCCCGACCGTAGGTGGCAGTCTTTTTCGGCTGCCAATCGTCAGTCCAACACAAAATAAAAATCCCCAAAATCAGCTTGCACTGCCACTCGAATCATCGCCCACTATTTGATTTAGGCCAGCAGGTCGGCCTGCTGCTTCAAATTGAGGTCGCAGTGCCCCTCAGCCGCACATTCTTCTCTCGATGCCTTTGTGCTCTTACGGCAATCAGATCGTTTTTTTGGTCAAGCTATTGAACAAGGGAGCTGCTGCCGTCTGAACCATCGGTCACGTTTTCAAAGTAGACAGACCACTGATCGACTTGTTTGCCCATCGCCGCTGGGCTCTTTCCAAAGGGGAAAGTCATTACTTATGGCCTTGCGGCGAGGTTTACCCCTGTTGGGTGCCACTGTAGAATCTGCGTTCGCTCGACCTCGGATTTTCGCGAGTCGGGTGTTGTTGGGCTGCTCACTCTTTACCGGCGAGTGGCCTGCACCTTTGAAGCGAATTTGAGTGTAGCGGGTATACAATTGGCGCTGATGGTTGACCGCCGAGCCTACCGAATGCCCACAAAACACTGCAAATCACTGGACAAAATTCACAACGGATGGGTGGCAGAGTGGTCGAATGCACCAGTCTTGAAAACTGGCGTACGTTTGCGCGTACCGTGGGTTCGAATCCCACCCCATCCGCTTTTTCTCTCTGTTGTTAAAGCCAGGAGCGCGCGGGACCTGCGAGTCACGGCTCGAGTTTGAACTGCGAACTTCAGGCAGCCCTTCTAACCCGCCTCAAGGACGATGGCCAACGACCCTGCTTACGCCCCCGGACCGACGGAAAACACGGTTCGCACGACCGATGGCGAAGTGCTTACCGTACCGTCTGGGTGGGAATTGCTGCTGCCTGGCGATGCTGGTTTAACACGACGAGTAAAAGCCGCTGGCGAGCACTGGCTCGTAAAGGAAAAGAAGGGACGAAGAACTTTCTCCAAAGGGGTTTGGGCACCGGCAGAAACCATCGTTCGAATCCGCGGCGAGCTCCAGATTGAGCGTTCAACCGAAAAGTATGCCAAGCGGAAAGCGGCCGATGTGCGGCGACGGGAGATCGCGCAGGCCGATTACGTCGAAGACTTCCAGGGTGCGGTACTCGGCTTCCTCGATTTTCATCCCGCACACGCAGAACTCGCAAAACAAATATCGCGTGCGGTGACCGATCACGCGACACCGGTGGGCAGCGGCACGGTCGCCCGAACCAAACGGATCCCCGTTGAGCAGCGAGCCGAGGCTGCCGTGATCGCTTGGATGCGACATCAGACGACGGCCTACGATTCGATGAAGATCGCACGAGTAAAAGGGAAACGCCGGGAAGTGCGTCGCAAGTTAGCGGCACACTCAAAGTCGCTGCTGCGGCGATACCAGCAAGGCCAACCACCAACAGATGAATGCCCGCTTAAAATCGCCCTTTCCAAACAGAACGACTAGGGATTCGTCTCGCGACCGACCAACAGTAAACGATTATGATCACCTGATCTATTATGATCGCGTGATCCTTCACCGTGTGAAATGTGGAACCGGGACATCTGAGCTCACCGACCACAAATCGTTCCAAGTCTTGCTCGATCGAGATCAATCGAGATTTCAACGCTGTAGGCCCTCACTTGCACCCGCAGTGCCCTCTTTTCGGAGTCAATCTGGCCGTGATTTGGAGCCATTTGGCCTTTCCCGTCACCAGAGGCATGGTTTCGAGCATCGCCGCAAATAACACGATCTTGCCAGCCACCCTACAGTAATCTCGTGAGGGGAGTACGAGGTAGTTTTCCAGGATTGCCGTTGAGGATGACTTCTGCTTCACCCGTTCACCGCAACCGCGGATGAATCGCCCAATCTCTGCTCCCGCAGCAATGAAGGAATTCCCATGAAACGAAGATCGACTCTGCTTGCTCTTGTGATTTGCCTAGCCACCACGATTTCGGTGCAGGCTCAGCAACAAACGCTGTTCGAGTTTGACGAGCCGAACGCTGCCCGACAGTGGCAAACCGTCAATGATGGCGTGATGGGAGGACGCTCGGACGGTCGATTCAAAATCAATTCCGCAGGAAACATGGAATTTTTTGGGAATTTGTCGTTGGAAAATAATGGTGGGTTCGCATCGGTCCGAGCACGCGGTAGTCAGTTCCTGCTGAGTAAAGACGACGTCATCACCGCACGCGTTCGCGGCGACGGGCGTGAATACAAGTTCAATGTTTACGCAGGGAGAACGATGGGCGGAATCTCGTTTCGCCAGTCTTTTCAAACGAAGAAGGACGAGTGGATCGAGGTTCAGTTTCCGATTGACAGGTTCGTCGCCTCTTGGCGGGGACGAACCTATGCGGACCAGAAACTCGATCCTACGAAGATCACCGGAGTTGGTTTCTTGCTCGGTGACAAAAAGCCCGGACCCTTCAAACTCGAAGTCGAATGGATCAAGGGTGGTCCCGCCGAAAGAAAGATCCAGTAAGATCGCAGGCACGCGAAGACACCGGCTCCTCAATCTTCAGCGGTGAACGATAACGGTGAGGGAAAGGTGCCAAATCTCTTCAATGACTTGCCGGCTGATTTAGCCGAGGAATTCTCCGAAATTCTCGGCAAGGGTCACGAAGTTCGAATCGAGCGGATTGTCTCCAGCGGGCAATCCAGTCCACCTGGATTCTGGTATGACCAACACGAAGCGGAGTGGGTCGTGCTATTGAAAGGATCCGCTGAGCTTGCTTTTGAAGACCAACGAAAAATCGCCTTAATGCCCGGCGATCATCTGTTGATCCATGCTCACCAAAGACACCGCGTCGAGCGGACAAGTCTTCGCGAGAAAACCATTTGGTTGGCAGTTTTTTTCCGCGAGTGAACTGCGTTCAAACTGCTGGGCACTGCATTCGGACTGCTGGGCAGTGCGAAAGACTCAGTTGCCTGCACCCACGACCTCGCAGCACGGTTTCGAGGCAACGACTTGCAGGCCCCCGACCACGATGAACAAATCAGCGGACTGCTTAATGCAAAAAAGCTTCGATTGCGGGCCGGTTCCGACGATCAACCTACATGGCATCCGCGATCTCGCCTAAATTGAATAGCATTCAGAAGCGAGACCGAAATCCCCCACTCAATAATTGGAGCGGTGACGCGTGAGCCAAGTCACTCGAATCGAACATCCCCTGGTCGAACATCACCTTTGCACCGTACGGGATGCCCAGACCCGCCCCAGCGAATTTCGCAATGCAATTCACCGGCTGTCCGTGTTGGTCGGGGTTTACGCCACACAAGACCTCGATGTTCAATCGACCAAGATCCGCACACCGATCGCAGATGCCGATTGCTGGAAACTCAAAGTTCGGATTGGCTTGGTTCCGATCCTCCGTGCCGGGCTAGGAATGGTTGATCCGCTACAAGACCTGCTTCCCGATTCAGCGGTATGGCACTTAGGCTTGTACCGAAACGAAGAAACAGCCGAACCAGTGGGTTACTACGACAAGTTGCCGAGCAGTGGTGCGCCGAACATCGCCTTGGTTCTCGATCCGATGCTCGCGACGGGTGGCTCGGTGGATCTCGTGGTTCGCCGGCTGATGAACTGGGGAGTCGACGAGATCCGAGTACTCAGCATCATCGCGTCGCAACAAGGCTTGGACCGCGTCCATCGTGACTTTCCCGATGTAAAGATTTACGTCACGGCGATCGATCCAATACTGAATGACCAATCGTTCATCGTTCCTGGCCTGGGCGATGCCGGCGACCGCATCTTCGACACGCCTCAACACGACTAGCGCACGTGTGTGGCAGCGTTACCAGCTCGACTCCGGCGACCGCCAAAAAAACGCGTGCAATGGGGTGTGAGTCCGTGCCTGTAGGACCACGTGCCTGTAGGACGCTTCGCACGAAAGTGATCGTGGCAATTGCTTCAATCTGACTTGGAGCAAGAAGCACGAACAAAATCGATCTCGCTCTGAACCCGAAATTCCTTACAACATTCCGTACAACAAACCGGCAACGCAACCGGTCATACAGCAAGCGAGCATGCCACCGAACATCGCTCGCAAACCAAGCTGTGCGATATCGGATTTGCGATTGGGTGCCAACGGGCCAATCCCACCGAGCTGAATCGCGATCGCACCAAAATTGGAAAACCCACACAACGCGTAGGTCAAGATCACACGCGAACGTTCGCTCAGGGAGTCAGCGCTACTGTCAATCAAGCCGAGGTAGGCGACAAATTCGTTGATCACCATCTTCCGACCGAGCAGGTCCCCGGCGATGGTGCAGTCGCTATTTTCAATGCCCATGACCCAAGCCAATGGCCACATCACAGCACCAAAAATACGCTGCAGCGATAACTCTGCTCCCACAATCCCACCGACAGCCTGCAGCAAGATATCAATAAACATAATCAGGGCCAAAAATCCAATCAGCATCGCAGCAATATTAATCGCCAGCTTCATTCCCTCACTGGCACCGTTGGCAGCCGCCTCGATCACATTACTTGCCCCCACATCCATTCGAGCTTCAACCGCATCGACCGACTCAGGCGTTTCTGTTTCGGGCTGAAGAATCTTGGCCAACACAAGCGCTGCCGGCGCGGAGATAATTGATGCAGTCAACAGGTGGCCGGCACTGACGCCAATCGTGGCAAAGATCGCCATCAAGCTACCGCTAATCGTGGCGAATCCACTCACCATCATCGCATTCATTTCACTGCGCGTCATCGTGGCGACATACGGTTTGACGACCAATGGTGCCTCCGTGTGTCCAACGAGCACATTGGCTGCGGCCGCCAGAGCTTCGGCACCGCTCACGCCGAGCGTTTTCTGCATGATCCATGCCATACCGCGGACCACCCACTGCATCACTCGCAGGTAATACAGCACGCTCATCAAGGAAGCAAAGAAGATGACGGTCGGAAGTACCCCAAACGCAAAGGTCGTCATGATCGCGCGGGGATGCGTCGCGTTCGCCGAATTCTGCGCGTCCGGGTTCACCTGGAACAAAAACTCTGTGCCAGCATCAACACTTTTCTGAATCGTTCCGAAAAATGACTCGACTGCGAAGAAGACAATACCATTGGGGTATCTCGCGGCGCTGACTGGTTCAAAGTTAGTCGCGTTCAACTGGTCATTCGTGATCGCCTCGCGAAGCTCTTCCACGTTCGAGTAGCGGCCACCGAAGATAAGATCCATCTGCAGATGTTTCGCCTGCAGTGATCCCTCATCGATCGCCGAAGCGATCTCTATGTGGCTTTGATATTCACGCGGAAAGGTCCACCGCTGGGAGTTGAAAAAAATTGCTCCCAGTACTAACTGGAGCCCAACTCCCATAACCACTAATCGCCAGCGGATGCTGCCACGATCGGAACTCATCAACACAGCAAGCCCGACCATCACAGCCAAGCCGAGCAAACTGACGCCATTTAAATAAGAGACGCTGCCGATGAACAAAGTGGAATCCTTTGGGGCCAGCCGGACGGATCAAGATCGTTTTTCGATCGGTACAAAATCACGTTCGGTCGATCCCGTGTACACCTGACGCGGACGATTGATTCGCGTCGATGGATTGCCGTGCATTTCCCGCCAATGAGCAATCCAACCTGGCAGTCTGCCGATGGCGAACAGCACAGTAAACATCTGCACCGGAATCCCAAGGGCTCGATAAATGACGCCCGAGTAGAAATCGACATTGGGATAGAGTTTTCGTTCAATGAAGTATTCATCCCGCAACGCCACTTCTTCGAGCTGTTGCGCGACTTCGAACAACGGATCATCGAGATTCAATTTTTTTAACAGCTTGTCACAGCTGGCTCGAATGATGGTCGCCCGAGGATCAAAGTTCTTGTAAACCCGGTGGCCGAACCCCATCAATCGGAATCCGTCCTGTTTGTCTTTTGCCATGTCCACGTATTTTTGGACATTGCCGCCATCAGAAGCAATCTGGTCGAGCATATTCACGCAAGCTTCATTGGCACCACCGTGCAGCGGTCCCCACAATGCTCCGATTCCGGCTGAGATCGAAGCAAACAAGTTCGCGTTGCTGCTGCCGACCATCCGAACGGTTGAAGTACTGCAGTTTTGTTCGTGGTCTGCATGCACGATCAGCAGTAAATTCAAAGCTTCTGCGAAGTCAGGATCAACGAGGTAATCGTGCGCCGGCGTGGCGAACATCATGTGCAAGAAATTCTCGCAATAATCCAAGTCATTGTTTGGATAAATGAACGGCTGTCCCATCGATTTTTTGTAGCTGTACGCAGCTATCGTGGGCAACTTCGCCAGCAAGCGATCGATCGAAATATTGACCTGATCAGGATCGTCAACATCCATCGAGTCCTGATAGAAGGTCGAGAGTGCGCCGACAACGCTACTGAGGATTGCCATCGGATGAGCATCGCGTGGAAATCCGTTGTAAAACGACCGCATGTCCTCGTGGATCATTGTGTGCCCGGTGATCCCAGCGCGAAAACGCTCGGTTTCTTTCGCATTGGGCAGTTCGCCGTAGATCAGCAGATAGGCAACTTCGATAAAGTCGCTTTTTGCGGCGAGCTGCTCGATTGGATAGCCGCGATACCTCAGAATCCCTTTCTCACCATTCAGAAACGTGATCGCGCTGCTGGTGCTGCCGGTGTTGACGAATCCCTCATCCAGCGTGATCAGCCCAGAACTGGCTCGCAGCCGGCTGATATCGATTGCACGCTCTCCCTCACTTCCTTCTACCACGGGAAGTTCGATTTCCTGATCCCCGTAAGTCAGCTTTGCGGTTTCAGTTGTCTGCAATTCTAACTTAGCTGTCGTACTCATCTGCGTTCCCAAACAAGATCTGCGTAATGCCATAGAGGGGGCGTGGGGGCCGACATAATTCAGCACGAAAACAAGCTCCGCGGTGGATCCGCGATCGCTTTGACACGCCCGATGCAGTTTAGCGGTGCGGGAAGAGCGAGACAATCAGTCGATCGCCAGTGTTGGCCAAACAATGGACTCCAATGACCCCTTGAGAGAGGTTCTGTGCGTGACTCTGGCGATTTTGCAGGCGGCCCCCCGCTCAGCGCGTAAATCCGTAAAAGTCGATCTCGTTGATCTCTGCCGCTTAAACGCGGATCGCTGGAACGTGATCCCGACAGAATCAACCGACTTTCTGTTCGTGCGGCGGTAATCGATGGATTCGCACGGACTCAATTTTCCGACTGCTGGCCTTGAGAATCTCGAATTCAGCATCTCCGATTTGAAGTTTTTGCCCCAACTCGGGAATTCGACCAGTGTGGTAGAGCACGTAACCTGCGACCGTTTCGTAATCGTCACTCTCGGGCAGGTCCCAAGCCGTGATTTCATTGACGTCGTCGATCATGACTCGCCCGTCCACATCGACGGTCGATTCGTTGATCACCTTGATCCCAAACTCCTCTTCGTCATCCGATTCATCAACAATTTCGCCGACAATCTCCTCCAATGCGTCCTCGATCGTGACGACCCCGGCTGTTTGCTGAAATTCATCCAACACGATTGCCATATGACTGCGACTGTGCAGAAACTCTCTCAGAATCAACTCCACACTGCGGTCGTCCGGCACGGTCCAATGACGACGAAGAATTTCTGTCAATGGAACATCGGGAGTTTGATTTCGGACGAGGAACGGCATTAGATCTTTGACATACAACACGCCGATCACATTGTCGAGCGTTCCCTTGTAAACCGGAAACCGCGTCCGTCCCGCTTCGATCACGGTTTCCAAGATTTTCTTCCAGCCCCACTGCACATCGATCGCATCGACATCGCCGCGTGGGGTCATGATATGGCCGACGGTATCTTCGTGCAGCGTCATCACGCCCTGAATCATCTCACGCACACCCGGCCCAAAAAAACCTTCTCGTGTCCCTGCTGTCACGATGGTTCGTATTTCGTCTTCCAGTTGCTCCTCGTCCTCATCCTCACTTTCAACTGTCCCGGTCAAACGCCGAGTCAACAACTCAACGAGTTCGCCGGGAGCCGAAAGGGGACGCATCAAAATCGACAAACTTCGCCAGAAGGGCCAACTGTGATAAAGCACCTGCGTCGAAGCGAAGCGAGTAACCGCAACCGGCAGCCAAACGTGAATCATCATCATCAATCCGCCGGCGGCGATCGCCCAGACCAACAAACGCCACGCCGAGGGTGGCACCGTCGATGAGAACAAGGCCCCGGTTCCACCGATCAGGAATATGACTGTCCCGATCATTCGCAGATACTCGCTGCCGCGGATCGCCACTTCCTGTCGATCCAATACGGCGCCGAATCGCTCGCGGTTTCGTTTCAGGCGACAATAAGCTTCCAACGGCTGCCCGGCGAATCGATCAAGTAACTCGCCACCGAGTCCCCCGATACTGCTGAGGGCAAAGCCGGTCAGTGATAGTCCCCACCAAACGAAGTGATCGTTCACTCACGCTCCTCCTGAACTGGAGAATGCGTTGCTGACATGCCATCATCACCGACCGATTGACTCGATGCTTTCGGTTCTGCGTTGGTTCCGAGCTCCACACGGTCAACGGCGTGGCGATCAACCATGGCAATGCCTAGCTTTTGCATGACGCTCATTTCTGCCTGGCGCATCTCGATTCGTGCCTCGGGCTGTTGATCGTCCATTCCACAAAGATGCAGCGTACCATGGACGACATAGAGGATTAGTTCATTCGCAGCGATCCAGCATAAATCGACTGCCGTGCGAGCAGCTGTCTCAGCACTGACCACCAATTCACCTTCAACGCGTGGAGGTTGGTGCAAGTAACCAAAGCTGATCACGTCAGTCGGATAATCATGTTGCAGGTGCGTGCGATTGACCTGTTGAATCTCGGCATCTCCGGCAACCCGGATCCCAATTTCTCCGGCCTGGCAGCCACGATGTTGCGCGGCCATGACCGCTGCCTCGACAAGCCGCGTGGTCTGAACCGGCATCGCAACATGGTCGTCGACAATGACATCCACCTGCAGTGCATCCTTTTGATCCGCCGACATCGTCATCACGCTAACTGCTGCCCTGGGTATTTGACCCGCGCGTGGTAGATCGCCGTCAGCGATTTCACCAAGCTACGACGAATTCGATCCAATTGCCGAAACGTCAACCCACACTCATCAAACTGACCATCGGCAACTTTCTTTTGAGCAATCGCATCGACGAGGTTTTGAATTCGACTCGGCGTTGGATCAACGAGAGTTCTCGAAGCGCTTTCTACGGCATCGGCCAACATCATCACCGCAGCCTCGATCGTCTGCGGCTTTGGACCGGGATAACGAAAATCTTTATCGCTGACAGTTTCGGCATTTGGATCTTCTTCACTGCGACGGGCAGCTTCGCGGTAGAAGTATTCGACCAAGGTTGTGCCATGGTGCTGCAAAATGAAATCAACGATGGGTTCGGGCAGGTGATGGCTGCGTGCCAAGTCAGCACCATCTTTGACATGAGCGATGATGACCAAGGTACTCATCGCAGGCTGCAAGGAATCGTGTTGGTTCACGCCGGCATTCTGATTCTCGATGAAGTACTCCGGCTTGAACATTTTGCCAATATCGTGAAAGTACGCGCCAACACGAACGAGCAAACCATTCGCGCCGATCTCATCAGCTGCCGCCTCGGCAATCGAGGCGACGTTGATCGAATGGTTGTAGGTGCCTGGGGCACGCTGTGCTAAACGCCGCAGCAAGGGGTGACTAGCATCCCCGAGTTCCAACAAACTCAAATCGGTTTGGACGCCAAACGTTTTTTCGACCAAGGGCAACAAGCCAGTCATCGCAGTGGCAGAAACGAGAATACAAAAGCCGGCCCAAAACGCCTCCTGCACCAAGCCGACAAAGACAGTCTCAAACACCGGCCCACGATAAATGGCTTGAATTCCATCACCTGAGGGCGAAGGCAAGAAGAGCGTTGCCCCTGTCACAATCCCGACGGCGATGACCGTTACGCCAGTGATCATTGCTGACAATGCCCCCACGTACAGCAGGTGGGTGCGACTGCGAATCCGAGCGAGCAGTAAGGTGCAGCTAAAACAAGCCGCCGCCAACATCACCAATTCACGAATGCCTAAACCGAGAAACAAGGTCAAGCTTACACTGGCAGCCGCCATCAACAGCAGACCTAACTCTCGACCGTAAACCACCGCTAAAACAATGGACGCCAACACCATGGGAATCAACTCGCCACGCCATTGATCACGCGATGCAAAATAGGCCAGGGAAATCGTGACCACCATCACAGTCAACAACTGGGCCAGCTTCCAACGATCGAGCAGCAATTGGCGATCGTCAACAAAAAAGATGTAGGAACCACAGAGCAGGTACAACGCACCGATCATGCCCGCGTAAGCAGCCACTCGTGCGGTTCGGTCAGCAACGTACATCTGACCTGACAGAACTTCCCATTCCCGTTGCAGTAGAACCAACTGTTCGTCCGTCAGCGGCTTTCCGGCATCCGCCAGCGTGGTTCCGATCCGATAAGTCATCATCACCGTTTCCACCGAAGCGGCCGCTTTCTGCCGATCTTGCTCGCTCCGCTCATCGTCATACGTCAGCGTTTCTTGTTCCGGCAATCGCTCAGCGATCCAATCTGAGATCATCGAGGCGACAATCTGATTGTCACTTTCGGGAAACTTCGTGCGAAACTGCTCTCTTAGACGCTTGGCAATCTCGGGCATCGCCTCGGCCATCCGAACTTCACTGGCTTCTACGAACTCGCCGTCATCAGGCTGCCCCGCCGGATAAACGCGAATTCGCTCCAAACTTCCTTGGTCTGTGTCGTGCGCGAGAGCTTGGATCAGGCCATAGCGATAATTGTTCCGCAGTGCGAGTTCGATTGCGTCGTCAAGGCGGGTCAGTCCCATGTCATCAGCGAAGACCGTCTTGATCATCGAAAAACGTAATGCCGGTGTATCCTCCGGTTGCGTCTCATCACCCTCAAAGAACTGAGCAAAGGCAGTCGCTTCGCGTTCTGTCAACTGATCAAACGAGGGCGCATTGACAACCAGAAACAAATCATCACGCAGCGCAGCACGCAACTCATCCAAGGGTTGGGTACGATTGCGATACGAGACGACCTGCTCGCGACTTCGTTGATTACGCTGACGATTCGTTTCGACGTTGTCAGGCACCTCAAAGCTGACTCGATTCACCAAATCACGGGGCGGTATTGCTCCCCGGCGAAAGGAAAACGCAGGCTTCCAGGTTTGGCAAACGACTAGCAACGTGCCGGCCGCGACGACCGCGATCGCGATCCGAAGCGCAAAATCTGCCTTATCGCTATCCTGCCACCACTGAATTAATCGTGGCTTTTGGATCCCGAGCGAATCGATACGTTCCTGCCGGGCTCGCTGTTTACTTGCGCCGCTCATGACAGCGGATCTGGGTGATTGCTTCGGCGAGTTTGGCGATGACTTCCGCACCGTTCGTTACGGTCTTCACGTTCAGTCACCACCGCCACGCGGAGGAGCGATCAATGTTGATCCTTTGATTCCCCGTGAACGGTGTTGCTTTCGTGATGGCCTACGTCATCGTAGGCCTCGACAATTTTCTGGACTAGGTGATGTCGGACGATGTCGCTGGCCTGCAAACGCACCATCCCGATCGCGTCAATTTTCGCAAGGCGTCGCATCGCGTCTCGCAGTCCGCTGGTCACTCCCCGCGGCAAGTCCTGCTGCGTCACGTCGCCACTTACAACCATCTTGCTGCGTTCACCCATCCGGGTCAAAAACATCTTCATTTGAGCGACGGTCGTGTTCTGAGCCTCATCCAAAATAATGAAGGCATCGTTGAGTGTCCGCCCGCGCATGTACGCGAGCGGAATCACCTCGATCACATCTTGTTCCATCAGATTTCGAGCTTGATCAAAATCGACCATCTCACCCAATGCGTCCATCAACGGACGGAGGTAGGGGTTGAGCTTGGCACGAAGATCACCGGGCAGGAAACCTAAACTCTCACCGGCCTCGACCGCAGGACGGACCAGCACGATTTTGCGAATCTGATTCGATCGTAAGGCTTCCACAGCCATGGCAACCGCTAAGTAAGTCTTGCCACATCCAGCGGGCCCTGTCGCGAAAGTCAGATCGAATTTCCGAATCGCTTCGACATAGCGGGCCTGCCCGGCGGTGCGTGGCTTAATCCGCCGCCCCGCGTGCTGGACGTCGATTTCCTCGTCACCAAGGATAATCTTTGCCGCCGCCCCTTCGACGATCGCGCCTTGTTCCGAAGCGGCCGTTTCAACGTCGCCGGGGGACAACTGTCCCTTCTTGCGGGAAACCAGACGCAATTTCTCCAATGCCCGCATCGCGCGCTCGACACGCTGTCCGTCGCCTGAGACTCGAATGTGACCATCACGTTGGGTGATGCTGACATCGAACAGTCGACGCAACTTGCGGAGATGCTGGTCGCGTGGCCCAAACAGAGCCAATATCTCTTCCGGATTGGTGATCGAAAGCGTCGCTTCGGTCATTCAAGTGCCTGTAAAGGTCGAAAAGCGGGAGGCTATCATTTTATACGTTTCCCGTGAGATCATAGCTCTGATGCAAACTTTGGTCCGGAACCGCCGCTAACCGGCCACTCCAGCTGCAAAACACAGAAAAGCCGGCGCAATCGCTGCAATTAGCGAGTCGGTGACGTCCCAAACGCCGCCCAAACCTGGCAACCAATTGCCGCTGTCTTTAGCCTCGCAGTCGCGTTTCACCAGCGATTCTGCCAAATCGCCAATCATCCCAGACAACGCCAGCAGTGGCCCCAACACCAAAGCCCCCCAGATGGGGTTAGCCAGAAACGCGACAGCAGGCACCTGCGATGGTGGCGCCCCGTCGCCTCCGACCGCAGGAAAAAGCCACCTCAGACAAACATATGCAACGATCGTGGCAGTTACGATGCCGCCGATCGCCCCCTCCTTCGTCTTGCCGGGACTCAAACGGGGGATCAGCTTATGCTTGCCGGTCGCTTTCCCCGTGAAATAGGCGCCCGCGTCGGTCGATTTGGTCACCAGGATCATCGTTATCAACGCGGCTAACCCCCAGTTCCCACTTCCCATGGCCCGCAGTGAGACTAAGAGAGCCATCGGCAGTCCGGCATAAAGCGCCACAAAAACAGCATGGGAGGTCCGTTCGATCGTCCCCGCTGGCCCGATGCCATAAACCTTCATTTCGCCGATCAAGACGACAAACATGGCAGCGACCGCACCGATCACAGTCCAACCCAATCGCCCGACCGGACAATCCTGGGGATAAACCTCACCGAACAGCGGCCATAGCAAGGGAATGCAAGCCGAAAGGGTGACGATCGCTGTCGCAAACAAGGTAACTTGAGGCGAGATTAAACGCTGACTACTTCTCAACAAAATCGCCATGTCCCGCGCCGTGCCCAGCGCAAAAAACAACAGCAACGGCAATAGCCATAACCCTTCGGCGCCGGCTGCCGAATAAT
This sequence comes from Rubripirellula sp., assembly GCA_049602075.1. GTDB lineage: Bacteria > Planctomycetota > Planctomycetia > Pirellulales > Pirellulaceae > Rubripirellula. Next base: position 93,735 of record JBMYRF010000008.1, on the reverse strand, counting down.
GCCCATCCAAATAGAGGAGCCCAAGGATGATCGTGATCAAGACAGCGGAAGTTCGGAGTCGGTCTTTCAACATGGCTAGTCTTTCAACATGGCAGGGCTTGAAGCGTCGGTGCAACTGCTGCTGGCTGGGAACGGAGCGAGATTCAAACGACGAGCGAGTAGAACGGGACGATCCGATACCCAACGAACCAAACACAGCCTCACTGGTTTAGCAGGGTTGAACCACGTGATCGCAGGGCGAGCTCTCAAGCTGTCTCCTATTCAGTTCTCGAATGACATTGGCAGTTCTCAAATGACACTGGCCCAACGCGTGACGCTAGTAACGAAATGCCATTCGAGCTCATTCGTTGATATCTAATCCACCAAAACGCCGTTGCCGCGACGAAAATTCTCGGATGGCCGTCAAAAAGTCATCACGCGAAAATTCGGGCCAACACAATTCGGTAATCCACAGCTCCGAATAACTTACCTGCCACAACAAGAAATTACTGACCCGCATATCACCGCCGGTCCGAATCATCAAGTCAACTTCGGGTAAGTCTTTGGTGTAGAGCCTATCGGCAATCATTGCTTCGTCGATCGACTCGGGATTCAGCGAACCTGCGGCAGCTTCGCACGCCAATTGTCGCGCTGCTCTCGCAATTTCCCCCCGACCGCCATAGTCGATCGCCAGCACCAATTGGGTCCCTGGGTTCCCAGCTGACATTTCTAATGTTCGATCGATTTCTTCGAGCACTCGAGGTGGCAAACGGTCCCGGCGACCAATAACCTTTAGACGGAGCCCTTGATCCATGATCGTTCGTCGCTCTTCGATCAGGTACTGCTCAAGCAGATGCATCAGGAAGTCGACTTCTTCCTGGGGCCGCTTCCAATTCTCGCTCGAAAGGCAATAGAGAGTGATCGCTTCGATCTGCAACTCGGCGGCGGTCTCACTAATCATCCGGACGGTACGAACACCTTGCCGGTGACCCTCAATCCGAGGCAAATCACGTGACTGGGCCCAGCGTCCATTGCCGTCCATGATGATGGCAATGTGCTGCGGGCGATCGGCAAGAGGCAGATCGGCCAGTAGATCGATATCCCCCTCGGCTCGCGACTGATCGGTCATTGCAGTCCGAGCGGCTGGAGAGCGAGTTCGGCGGCGGCATCTGTAAAGATAGTTTGAGCGCGGTCGGGGCCCACCGACAAGACACCAACGGGAATTCCCACCAATTCTTCGATACGCTTGACGTAGGCCAAAGCGCCAGCCGGAAACTCATCCACACTGCGAACATCATCGACCGGTTGTTTCCATCCGGGAATCGTTTCGTAAATGGGACGACAGCGACGGATTTGGTCGGCATGACTTGGCAAACGCTCAATCCGATCGCCATCCAATTCGTACGCAACACATACCTTCAATTCATCCAGATGGCTCAGTACGTCCATCATCATCAGCGCTAATCTCGTGACTCCACTGAGACGCGCGGTGTACCGCACGGCGACCGCATCGAACCAGCCACAGCGACGCGGGCGACCGGTCGTTGTACCGAACTCGTTGCCAAGTTTGCGGATTCGATCCCCGGTTTCATCTTCCAATTCGGTCGGGAACGGTCCGCCACCAACGCGTGTGCTGTAAGCCTTGCAAACGCCAAGTACTTGATTGATCCATCGCGGTGGAACTCCCGCCCCCGCACAAACGCCAACACCACTGCTGTTGCTGCTGGTGACGAATGGAAACGTACCATGATCAATATCGAGCAAGGCTCCCTGCGCGCCCTCAAACAGAATTCGCTGATCGGCTTCACAAGCATCCAGCAAGAAATCGGTCGTATCACCGATCATGCCATGAAGTTGATCTGCCCACGAAGCTGCCAAGGCCACGATCTTTTCAGGAGCGATTTCGTCCAGGTCTTCCCGGGGTGCTCCCATGTTGCCCAGCAGCGTGACTTTTTGTTCGGCCACGATTCCGATCCGTTCATCCCGAGTCGATTGCACCAGGTCGGACATTCGAATCGCATGGGTTCGCCCAACTTTGTCCCGGTAGCAGGGCCCGATTCCACGATTGGTTGTGCCGATCGATTCACCACGGACAGCGGTCGCGTTGATGAACTTGTCTTCAGCCATGTGCCAAGGCATGACCAGATGAGCCCGTTCGCTGATCCGAAGATTGTTCTGGCAGATCACCCCACGCTTGGCCAACCCGTTGATCTCGTCGAGCATCGTGGTGGGATTGATCACGACGCCGGGCGTGATCAGGTTTTGCACCTCCGGATGCAAAATTCCGCTAGGAATATGGTGAAGCTTGTAGACCTCGTCGCCCGCCACCACAGTGTGCCCAGCATTGGCACCTCCTTGGTAACGCACCACCAAATCAAATTGCGGCGCCAAGAGATCGACGAGCTTGCCTTTTGCTTCGTCGCCCCACTGCAATCCAATGACACAGGTACCAGACACCACAGAACTCCACGTGTTCAGTCTCTAAAAGCTGCGGTATCGGTCGCAGCGCAAACGGAAAATCGTAAGCGCGAGACCTGCAACTGGCAATGACCAGCGCGAGGATCAGGACCAGACGCGATCTGGGAGGCTTTCAAGGCGACGTGGGCAGTAAATTCGCCGCCGAACGAAGGCTCATTCAACATCCGGCAAGCCAGCGACCAAAACTCAGCGGCTCCGTCAGCGGCCGGCGGCCTGCCAGATCGCCTCGTCCGCCAGGCGAATCAGAGGATCAAATTCGGCAATCTCACTCGCATTGCTCCCCTGCTCGTGCCTGCGAAACAAAAGCAGGTAAGTCTCGTTCTGAGGGCGATAGCGATGAAAGAAAAGCTGGTTTTTGCGACTAATCAACTGTCGCAGCCGGTCTCGATGCTCGCCAGAGCCCGCCCCCGACGGTGACGATTCCGAACCGCCTACCAGAGATTCCGCAATGGCGGCAGCAATTTCTCGATAGCCTTTGCAGTTGGGCATCATTCGATCCGCCGTCATGCTTTCCGTCGTCGGAACCCAATCGGGCGAGACCACAGGTAATTCTCGCTCGCTACCGATTCGCCGAATAACGGAGCGACACTTGGCGATCAGGCCGTCATATCCGGTGACTCGAAATCCCGGCAAGGCGATTGGGGCCAGCAGTATGACCCTACGACCGGGTAGTTTTAAGGCATCGACCAAGCGGACAAGTCCCGCTTCGAACTCGGCCACCGCCGATTCCCCATCACTGGCCTCGGCGAAGCCATAACCGACCAAGATCACCGTGGGGTCAGCCGTTTGCACATCACCGAGCAGCCGCTGGAAACCGCCTTCTGGAGCATCGAAACGCTTCCGTGCAATTCCGTGAACATTATCCCCCGACCAGCCCAGGTTCCGGAACGTTAACTTCCAACCGGGGCGACGACATTGCAATTCCGCCTCGAAACACCCCGACATTTGCATCCGCTCGACGAAGGTGCCGCCGAGGATCGCAATGCGGTCGTTTGGCTTCAACAGCGGTTCATCAGCCAGACTCGCAGCCGCAATCAGCACAAATGCAAAAGCCGAGGCAGGGAAACGCATGTTCAGCAATCAAGCAAAGGCGAACGGAAACCGACACGTTACTCGTGCAGAATACCGCCTCCGTGACGAAGCTTCATCGGCACGGAGAGGGAACTGCAACAATCCACTCGATGGCAACCCACGAAAAACGGCGGGCTTTCGAAAAAAACCCGCCGACATCAATCGCGTTTCACCGAACCACAGAAGGCTTGTCACAGGTCGCTAGTCGCGGTTTCGCAACCGCATGCCCCAACCAATTGGCCAACAACCTTCCGAATTTGGGTCATCACAGGAAGCTTACTTCTTACTGATTTGACCTTCGATCGCTTTAACAAGTGCGGAGTCATCCGGATTAGTTCGAGGAGCGAATCGATTGACGAGATTCCCTTCACGATCAATCAAGAATTTTTCGAAGTTCCAGCTGATCTCTCCTTTACCGGCAGGCTTGGTGTCCTTGCTGGTTAAGTATTGGTAAATCGGAGCAGCCTTGTCGCCGTTGACGTCAATCTTGCTGAACATGGGGAACGACACATCAAATTTCGACGTGCAAAACTCCTTGATTTCCGCGTTACTTCCCGGCTCTTGGCCGCCAAACTGGTTGCAGGGGAAGCCAAGCACGACAAATCCCTGATCCTTGTACTTCCCGTACAACTTCTCCAGTCCAGCATATTGCCGCGTCAGACCGCATCGACTGGCTGTATTCACGACCAGCACGACGTTGCCCTCATAATCCTCGAGGTCGACGGTTTCGCCATCGATTGTTTTTGCCTTGAAATTCAGGGCGCATTCGTGGTCATCGGCGGTCGCCATGGTCGTCAAGGCTCCAAAGGTAAGGGCGAGGGACAAAATCAAACGCATTTGTAGGGCTCCGAGTTAAAAAAAGAGGGGGGATGGCTTTTGGGGGCCACTATTTTCGATTTCTGGGGTCAGTATAGAGGGTGTAACAGTGGCAACAGCGGTGACAGCAAATTACTTTCACGTTCTGCTCGGAATCGAGCCAAATTGCTTGACGTGGCGTTCTCGCCCTGGCAGCATTTCGGCTTCCCTCACTTTTTCATCCCTCATTCGCCCACATGCCCACCATGGAAAACCGTAAAAAGCTTCTCGTTGCAGGGTTCCTTACTCTGATTGCCGCAGGTATTGGCTTCGCCGTACGCGGCGGATTGCTGGACATTTGGTCAACGCAGTACGGGTTCACCATGACCGAACTGGGGCAGATCACCGGGGGAGGTTTGCTCGGATTTGGCTTGGTGATCCTCGCCGCCGGAGCGATGATCGACGTTGTGGGATACAAACGGCTGATGATTATCGCGTTAGCCTGCCACGTGATTTCGGCGGTAATGCTGTTCGCCGCGACTCCGGTCTTCAACGCCTCGGGAAAGGATGCGGTCTACACACTGCTTTACATCTCGATGTTCATTTTCGCAATCGGCAACGGTATTTGCGAAGCCGTGATTAACCCGTTGACTGCCGCGATCTACCCGGAGCAGAAAACGCACTATCTGAACATCCTGCACGCCGGCTGGCCGGCTGGCCTGGTGATCGGCGGCCTGATCGTCTTTGCCAAGGGGATGATTGGTTGGGAAATATTGATGGCGACGTTCCTGATCCCGGTCGTGATGTATGGCTTCATCGCCCTGAAAGAACCGTTTCCGAAAACGGCTGCTGAAGAAGGAGCGATCACTTACGGTGGGATGTTCGCCAAGCTGGTCGGCCCGTTCTTCCTGATCTTGCTCATCGCTCACGCTTGTGTGGGCTACGTCGAGCTAGGAACCGATAGCTGGATCAATAAGATCACCGGCAAAATCCTGAGCAACGCCGCACTAGGTACGACTTTGTTCATCTACACCTCGTTGTTGATGACCGGCCTGCGGTTCTTCGCCGGTCCAATTGTCCACAAGATATCGTCACTCGGCCTGTTGCTCGCCAGCGCCGTCATCGGCGCGCTGGGTCTGTACCTGATCAGCATTGGTGAAAGTGTGCCATTCATGTTCTTCGCTGCAACGGTTTACGCGATGGGCAAAACCTTCCTCTGGCCTACCATGCTCGGAGTCGTCGGCGAAAGATTCCCACAAAGTGCTACCGTTGCGATGGCCCTGATGGGCTTCGCCGGAATGACCTCAGCCGGTTTGCTGGGTGGACCAGGCATTGGATACAAGCAAGATTACTTTGCTTCGCAGTACATCCAAGAAAATGCACCGGAAACGTACCAACGAGTGAAAGCCCCGAATGAGAATAACTTTCTGTTCTTCCCGGCCATCACTGGTATCGACGGTGCCAAGGCGGGCATGATCGAAGATAATGGAGAGGCAGTCGCTTCGGAGGTTGCGATCGTGGGCGACAACCTCGGCTCTGAGTCCAACAAGGGACTGAAAACCCAGTATGACTGGTGGGAAGCGAACAAGGAATTCGCCGAAGAGGACAAGGGACCGGTCGAAGCTGCAACGCTGTACGGAAGTCGCATGGCTCTCCTCTACACCGCGATCGTTCCGGCAACGATGGCCGTCCTCTATCTAATCCTGATTCTGTGCTTTCAGGCTCCGAAAGAAGAAGGGGATGTCCATCTCGGGGAGGAAGCTGCGGGCACTGAACTGTAGCCATACTGAACTGTAGCCATACTGAACTTTAGTCCCCAAAGCCAAAGTGAAGTTTGAACAATTGAATCAGCGCCGGCGTGAGAACGCCGGCGTTTTTTTGTACCCCGCCGCTGAAGATTGGTGCCCAGACCGAATGAACGTCGACGCCAAAACAGTGGCGAAGTCTTATTTTTTCAGCAAAGCGACGAGGAATCACCCTGAAACCAATGGTCTTCGCCCCCCTTAAGAAAGAGCCGCTGCGACCCCAAAAAGGAGTGGCGGGCTCCAATCTTCGCTTCCAGGAATTGCAACCGAGCCGAAATCACCTGAAACCCAACATTTGATCGAGCGAATTTGCTTTGCAGGAGTCCCCTCAGCAATTTGGGAAAATCCGTCTAGAATCTGGCGGCGGCAATCTGAACCCACTTACTGCTTAACCCCCGACTGAACGTGCTACGCACCCATACCTGCGGCCAGCTCCGCAAATCCGACGTTGGAACCGAAGTCACCCTTTGTGGTTGGGTCGAGAGCAAACGCGACCATGGTGGCGCGGTGTTCATCGACCTCCGCGACCGCTATGGCCTCACTCAGGTCGTGGTCGGCCCGCCCGAAGCGGGCAGCGAGTTGATCGGCGAAGCGGGACGCGTCGCTAGCGAAAGTGTGATCTTGATACGCGGCAAGGTCACCGATCGGCTGGAAGGCAAAGCCAATGAAAAACTTGCCACCGGTGAAGTCGAGGTCCGTAGTTCCCACTTCGAAATCCTCAATAGTTGCGAAACGCCACCCTTCACGCCAAGTCAAAGTGATTTGCCAGGCGAGGATCTACGTCTGAAGTACCGATTTCTCGACCTGCGTCGCGGCGAAATGCAGCGAGCCATGTTCTTGCGCAGCAAGATCGTTAAATCGATGCGGGACTATTTCGAAAAGCACGACTTCATCGACGTCGAAACACCGATCCTTGGTCGCAGTACCCCAGAAGGAGCTCGTGATTACTTAGTGCCCAGTCGCGTGCATCCGACAAGTTTTTACGCCCTGCCACAGTCACCCCAACTCTACAAACAGATCCTGATGGTGGCTGGGTTTGACCGCTACGTCCAAGTCGCGAAGTGTTTCCGAGACGAAGATCTGCGAGCGGACCGACAACCCGAATTCACGCAACTCGACGTCGAAATGTCTTTTGTCGATGCCGATGACGTCATGGGTTTGATCGATGGCCTGGTTGCCGAGAGCGCGAAAGCGGTCCTGGGCAAAGAGATCAGCACTCCTTTGCCGCGAATGACCTACAGCGAAGCGATGCGGCGGTTCGGCAGCGACGCCCCGGACCTGCGTTTCGGGATGGAAATTGTTGATATCACTTCGGTTGCTAAGAAAACCGAATTTCGCGTGTTCCGGGGTACCGCCGACTCCGGCGGCTTCGTGCGGGGTATCGCTGTCAAGGATGCTGCGACCAAATACTCGCGTCGGCAAATCGATGAGCTGACCGAATATGTCAAAGGCGACTTCGGGGCAAAAGGATTGGCCTGGTTCCGCGTCGAGGATAACGGGACGCTATGGAGTCCCATCAGCAAGAACTTTGATCCCGAACATCTGGCGGAAATCAAAACGTTGCTCGCAGGCGAACCTGGCGACTTGTTGATGTTTTTGGCCGACACCTGGGAAGTCACCTGCAAGGGTCTGGCAGGCTTGAGGAAACGTCTGGCCGGCGAATTGGGATTGATTGATAAAGACGCCTTGCACTGCTCGTGGGTAACCGAGTTCCCCATGTTCGACCGCGATGAAGAAAGCGGCCGCTGGGTCGCAATGCACCACCCCTTCACCGCGCCTTTGGCCAGCGACCTGCCGTTGCTGGAAGAGGATCCGCAAGATTGTCGCGCCCAAGCGTACGACCTGGTGATCAACGGCAGCGAAGCAGGTGGTGGGACGATCCGAATCCATGATCCGGCAACCCAATCGAAGGTCTTCGACCTGCTCGGGATCGACGAGGAAACCGCGGAAGACCGTTTTGGTTTCTTACTGAACGCACTGAAATACGGCGCGCCACCCCACGGCGGGATCGCACTCGGGATCGACCGCTGGGTGATGCTGTTTGCCGGTCTGGAAAACATTCGCGAAGTAATCGCTTTTCCAAAGACACAGAAAGCGACTGACTTGATGACCGAGGCCCCGGGCCAAGTCGACAAAGAACAGCTAGCCGAACTGCAACTGCGAACCGTCAAGGCCAAAAAGGACTAAGAGAAGCCAGCCCCTGCCATGCTCCTGCGATCGCGACCAGGAGAAATGGCTCGAGGCGTAGTTCTCCGAGAAGCTCTGTTCCCGCAGCATACGCTGGTCCCCAACGCAGCGGCACATTTTCGGGCCAGCGTTTCGCCCAAGGTGGCGTTTCAAACTCATGGTGCCTTAACGGCTGTGCTTTTGGAATGCTTTGTGTTTGTATGGGCGGCCACCCAACCGTAGACTGAGACCGGCGGCGGGACTGGATTGGCCCTGCACGCTTATTCCTCATCTGGAGAAACTGATGGCCTTGCCTCCTTGGACGATCGAAGTATTGCGGCGCGGACTGACCGACGCCGCTCGCAAGGCAAGTGAGCCGCAAACACTCGAAAAAATCAAATCACAGGCGACAGAGATTCTGCAGGACCTGCCACAAACGGCGGCTCGCCACCTCGATGCCGTGCTCCGTTCGGCCGAGACCGGTAAACGCAGTGTTGAACAGTGGAGTCGAAAACACTCCGCGATCGCGATTCCCATGTTGAATGCCAGTGGTGTCCTGATCCATGAATTCGGAACTGGCGTACCGCTTCCCGACAAAGTTCTCGACGTTGGTCGAGAATTAATCTCAGGTGAGGTGGTTCAGGGTGAAGCCGAACAGGCACGACTTGCCAAACGCATTCAACGCCTGCTTTCATCGCAAGATCATTCGTTGCTGATCACAGCAAACTTCTCCGCCGCCATGACGGCGTTTTCATTACTTGTGCAGCGCCGGAATCTTGTCGTTCACCGTGGTCATTCCGTCGCGCTACCCGATGGGACGCCGCTTCCAGAAGCTTTCCAGACGCTGGTACCGCTGATCCAAGAAGTCGGCAGCATCAACCGAATTGATCCGCACGATTTTGATGGCCTGGATTCCTTCTGTGCCATCTTTGCCGATGGTGGCACGAACCCGATCGTTCCACTGGATCTATCTAACCAAGATGCTCAACAAGCTGCTGTCCTGCCCCTGGCGACCCTGCAAGCGAGCGAATTCGAACAAATTCCGTCCGCCGAAGAAATGCTCAATCAGGGAATTGATTATGTCATGATGCCCGGCAACGGATTGGCGGCGGGCCCAAGTTGCGGACTGCTAATTGGTCCGACAGAAGAAATCGAATGGATCCGAAACTCGACAGCCTGGTCGACCCTTCGTGCCAGCGATGCTCTGCAAGGAATGATGGTTATCGCGCTCGAAGAAGCTGCTTCCAACCCGAGCAATCTGCCAGTGCAAGCGTTACTGAGCACCAGTGAAGAAAATCTGCGTGGGCGGGCAGAGCGACTTGCCACTCGCCTCTCGGCCGTCGACACCATCCGGTCCTGTCAAATCACCGCCGACGAGGCTCGACTCACCCCAACAGGTCGTTGGCGATTTCCCTCACGGCAACTCTGCTTGCAGCACCAGACGCTCACACCAACCCAGTGGGCCGAACAACTCCGCGAAGAAGTCCCGTCGATTGAAGCGTCGGTCACGGGTGACCAATTGAAAATCGATTTGCGTTGGATTTCACCAGCGGACGATCGAAAAATCGCCGCCGCATTCGGCGAAAGTGACCACGGGAATGCCGAAGCCGACACTCCCGAAGCCAATGTCGAGTGAATCGCGTGCCACGCAGAACCTCGACAGCAGGATGCGTAAGCGCCGCCTAGTTTGGATTGATCCAAACCAAATCATCCCACCACGGCGTATCGTTTGATTGGGCTGGCCCTTCGCTACTACGTCCGTCTAGCACAATCTTGGTGATGCGATTGACCAATCGCTGTTCAACCGCTGGGTATTGCGCAATCACATCGCGGGTTTCACTCGGGTCGGTGGTTAGATCATACAGTTCCCGCTGATTTTTTTGCTGCTTGCCTTCCATCACCAATTTCCATTTGCCGTGACGGATCGCGAATCGGCCGTTTGCCGCGTGGTGGATAATCGGCGGGCGTGATCCGGCTTGGCGACCGAGCAAGTGCGGATAAAAACTCGTGCTATCCTCACCCGCGTTTGGCGGTAGCTCTTGCTCAACAACTTCGGCCAAAGTCGCCAACAGATCCGTTTGGCAAACTGCATCATCACAACGACTACCGGCGGCAATCTTCGCGGGCCAACGGACGAACATTGGGACTCGGTGACCACCTTCGTAGATGGAACGCTTGCCCTCCCGGAAAACCCCGTTGCTGTGATGTTCAAATCGCCTGGTGCGCTCTTTCCATGTCGTTTCCGGTCCATTGTCGCTGCTAAAAACCACCAACGTATTCTCCGCCAACTGCTGCTGGTCCAAGAAGTCCAAAATGCGTCCCACGTGCCAATCGGTTTCCATCATGAAATCACCATAAGCGCCCGCCTGACTCTTGCCACGAAATTGATCAATCGGGATCACCGGCTTGTGCGGCGAGGTGTAGGGCAAATAGAGAAAGAACGGGGTTCCCGACCGAACACCGGGAACCTGTTTATTCATCCACTCAATCGCCTTGTCGGTGAATCGGGTCAAACACTCAGAATCGACAAAGTCGGCTGCGATTTCCAATTTGCCCCGCACGACGCCGAGCTCGCTGGTGGTTCCGAGGTCGCTTACCTGGGATTCATAGGGCGGCATAATGCGATAATCAGAAATCGCAATCTGATTCGGTTTCTTCTGCGTGTACAGTGTTGGAGGGACCGCTGCATATCGCCCCTCAAACCAAGCCAAGACACCGTAATTCATCGAAGCGGGGATGCCCCAGAAATAATCAAACCCCTTGTCCAAGGGCATATCGCGTACTGGTTGAGTCCAATCGCGATCGGACCGATCACCCGGAAAATCCATTCCAAGGTGCCACTTTCCTACCATGGCCGTGCGATAGCCACTCGCCCCTAACAGCGAAGCGAGCGTCATTCGGTCATCCGCGATCAAACATTCTTTTTCGGCACCGTAGACACCACGCTTCAACGTTGTCCGCCAACTGTATCGCCCTGTCAGCAATCCATAACGACTGGGCGTGCAAACGGTATCACTGCAGTGAGCATCGGTGAACGTCATTCCTTCGCGGGCCAAACGATCAAGATTAGGCGTCTGAAACTTTGCCGTGGGATTCAAGCAAGCGGCGTCACCATAGCCTTGATCATCCGTATAAATCACGATCACGTTGGGTGATTGCCCGCGGAGCGTACTCCCCAACAAGCCAAAACAACAGACGATTAAACCCAACAAGAACAACCACTGCTTGATTCTCGAATGGACCATTGCTCGTGCCCCCAGTAAAAACGACGATGGTGAGATTGACCAACGGTCAAAACCGCATGACAGCGAACTTGAATTACCGCTGGTCTCGTTGAAAGAAATCGCCGAAGGATTGGTAGTCGTGATATGGTACAGCGGATTGCTTCCAATCTTCCGCCCACCGATCGTACACCGAACGCAACTCGTGCAGCCTACCAACGGCCGAAGGCGAATCGACCAGATTCGTCAATTCCAAGCGGTCGTTGTTCAGATCATAAAGTTCCTCGGTTGGCTCGAGGTCATCTTGATCGTAAGGCCAGTAAATGTACTTCCAGTCCTTCGTAACGACGGCCAAAGAGTGGACTGGCTTGGGGCCCCAAACGTTGATCAACGGCAAGGAGTCGTGAATCTTTGCTGCTGGGTTGTCATACAGCTTCATCAGATCCATTCCGTCCATGTCCTCGGGAATGGGAAGCCCCGCCAGGGCCAACATTGTCGGTGCGAAATCGATGTTGCCTGTCAACGCGCGACAACGCAATTGGCGACCACTATTTTCATGCCGCGGATCGAGCATGATCAAGGGCACTCGTGACGCTTCCTCATAGGGCAACACCTTTGACCCATACCCATGCGATCCGCACAGAAAACCATTGTCACTTGTGTAAATGACCACTGTATTGTCGGCCACACCAGCTTCTTTGATGGCTTTGCGAATCATCCCGACCGCCACATCGATCGCGTAAATCTGCTGGTAATAGGTTGCCATCACACGATCGTACTGATCGCTGTAGTTCCAACTGTGAAAGCGTTCAAATTGGCGGCCTTTCCGACTTTGCAAAGAGAAATGTTCGCCATACTCGCGGCCGTAATTCGCGGGTTTGGTAAACGTCGCACCGGCATAAACCGAATCGAATTGTGGATCAGGCGTGGCCGGCATATGAGGCGCCTTAAAACTGATCGACAAGCAAAATGGCCGCTCGGATTCCGCAGCTTCAAGCACAAAATCGCGACCGAAGGCTCCGTAGGAGAGAGTCGAGTGGGGATACTCTTTGGCATACTTGGCCATCGACTTGTTCTTTGCGGTGACATAAGAAGTTTGCCCTGGCCCGCCTCCCCAACGATCAAAATCGGCTGCCGGCAGCACCCCTTTCTCGCCCGGCGCTGCCGCCACTTCAAACCCAAACTTGCCCGCAAACCCGGTCCAGTAGCCTGTGTCGCGGAGCAGGCTGGGATAAGATTTTTGCCAATGCTCACTTAGCAGCGGACCGTGTGTGAAATTACATCCGTTTTTGTATTCCAACAATCCGGTCATCACATTGGCACGACTGGCCATGCAGATCGCGGTCGTATCGTAATGGTGGTCAAAAACCATTCCTTCCCGCGCTAACTGATCAAGGTTCGGCGTTTTTACGCCGGGCGTGCCGTAACAACCAAGCGAATAGCTGCACTGGTCATCGGCAAACAGGAACACAATGTTCGGGCGCTGGTCCGCTCTTGCAACGGCCCCCGCGAACACACCGCATGCAAGAATGGAAAACGCGAATACAACACGGGGCCAACGCAGCATCAGGCTCATCTCCAAAGGTTGTCGATCACTTCGCAACTCCGCCCCGCAACACGCTGAGCCGAGTTCACTTCTTGGGATTTTTCTTCAGTGAATCATCCAACGACACCCGCTGGGACCGCGGCTTGTCTCGTTGACCATCTCGTTTTTTCAAACCCGCACGGTCCATCAGTGAACTACGCATCATCTCGTCCATGTAATCGTCATCAGCTGGAGGAGGACCATAGGCGCCGAGTTGCTGTGGATCGTACTCGATAATGTATTCGTGGCGAGCAATCGACAGTTTGCATTCCGGATCGACGCGTTTCCGCATGACCGCACGATCGTCAACCTTGGTTCCATTTCGGCTGTTCAGATCACGCACGAACCAATAGCCATATTCCAGCGTTAGTCGACAATGCTGGGTGGACACATTGTTAAATTTCAGCTGTACATCCGCCTCACCCCGCCGCCCAATCAATAGCCGTTTCTTCATGAGCGGAATGGGATCCCCCCCGCCGCACGGAGTCAGTTGCCCGAAGGGACCAGCAAATATCTGCTCCTTTTTTTCGAGTCCGTGAGTCGGTTCTTCGTTCGGTGGTTTCGAATTCACAGTGGCTACCCACGGGTTAGTCGTTGACGGCTGAAATCGCCGCCTTCCAATGAATTGGGGGCAGGAAGAGATGGCGTTGGGCGATAGACTGGTACTAATCATAGCCGGTTCCCAGCCCTATTTTGGTCCACATCCCCCGTTTGGCAACTCTGACAGTGCCCTCACCCCCAAAAAACGACGATCTACTCGCTTGGCAGCACGAAGGATTGGTCCTCAACGCATTCGGGGCTGCCCTCAAACGACGCCATGGCGGTCGGATTCAGCGGGTCAGCATCGATGCTGGGTTCACCTGCCCCAACGTCGATGGTGCCGTCGCCCGTGGTGGCTGTAATTTCTGTGACAATCGCTCGTTTAGCCCATCACGTCGCGTTCGCTTAAAACGAGTTATCGAACAACTCGAAACGGGTATCCAATCTGTCCGCCGACGCTATCAGAATGTGCAGGGCTTCATCGCCTACTTCCAGCCCGCAACGAACACCTACGCACCGGTCGATCAGTTAGCCGAATTGTTTGAGTCGACTTTGGCTGTCAGTGATGAGGTGGTTGGCCTAGCCATCGGAACCCGCCCTGACTGTGCTCCAGAATCGGTTCTGGAATTGCTTGAAAATCTGTCGCGAAAGCATGATATCTCGCTCGAATACGGGATGCAAACCATGTATGACGAAAGCCTGCAATGGATGAATCGGGCACACTGTCACGAACACATGGTCAATGCTGTCGACCGCAGCCGGGGAAGAGGTTTCGAATGCTGTGCCCATATCATCCTGGGACTACCGGGTGAAACGCATACGATGATGATGGAAACCGCAAACGAAATAGGACGCCTCGGCCTCGACGCCATCAAGCTACACAACCTTTATGCCGTGACTGGCACACCGCTGGGTGATCAAGTCATCGCGGGTGAAATTCAGATGATGCAACGGGACGATTACATCGAAACCGTCGTCGATTTCCTCGAACGCATCTCGCCCGAGGTGATCGTGGAAAGAATCAGCGGCGACGCTCCACCCGATTACTTGATCGAACCAAAGTGGTGCCTGGAAAAGTCGTCTTTGCGATTGGCAATCGAAAAGGAGTTCCGACGCCGAGGAACACGCCAGGGAAGTCGCTTTGCCCACCCCGCCACCGATCCAGCGAAACGACCTCGCCCAGTTGATCTCACGCCTGCCGAAATTCGCAACCAAATCGAAAAGCGAGGCCGCCTGCCGGTCCTGAAACTACAGCCATGACCCTGACTAGAATCAGGACCCTAACTAGAATCGGGAAAAAGCGGGCCAGCCAGCCGCAACAAGAGAAACGCTCAAGAATCCAGTCAAGCTGCGTCAGTGCGTTGACTTACCCTAGAATCGGCCGACTGCAAAGCAGGGCAGCCGGACCTCTTGAATACAATCGGCGAATGGGATGCAAGCGGTGAAAACGACGTCTATCTTCAAGGTTGACTGCCAGTTACGCTCTTAAGGTCATTGCACATCCCAACCGAGTAGTGCCCCGGCACGATCGAGCTTCGCGCTATCCCTATCCCTCGTGAGCGTTCTCGGACTGAGCGTTCGTTAACGTCCGAGCGTTCTGCCCCTTGGAACGCTGCTCTTTCCCCACCGAGAGTTGCCGAATGGCCCGCGTTGGCATCATTTTTGGACTTCTGCTTTGCGGTCTCACCTTTCTGGGTTTGATCAGCACGGAACAAAAGAGTCCTCATCAGTTCTACCCGATGATGCTAGGTATTCCAGTATTGTTTTGCGGCGTGGTCGCTTTGAATCCACACCGACGCAAACATGCAATGCACGTGACGGCGGTGCTGGCCCTGGTCGGTACGACGGCGGGTGGCGTTGGCAGCTTACGAAGATTGCTCGAAGATCAGGCGGTCGACCGCTACGGCTTACCGCTTATCGGATCGATGTCGATGCTTTGTCTCTTCTTGCTGCTGGCTTGCATCGCCTCGTTTCGGGCCGCGCGGAAACGAAAAGAAATGGCAGTGTGAGCTCAGCCCTGACATTTCTCCGCCCTGACCAGTCCCAGCATGCTTGGCACAAATTGCCGCAGTGCTCGGGAACGATGACTGATAGCTCGTTTGACCGTCAGATCAAGCTCGCCAAAGGTGCGATGGTATTCGCGAATGATAAAGAGTGGGTCGTAGCCAAAACCGGCACCGCCGCTTCGTTGCTGGGCGATGCGACCACAACACTGGCCGCTCGCCTGCAATCGCACCTCGCCCTGAGGATCGGCCAGGCATAAATAGCAATTGAATTGGGCACCGCGGCGGTCGTCAGGCACGTCACAAAGCTCGCGCAATAATTTGTCATTATTGGCTTCGTCGTCGCCGTGCTCACCGGCATAGCGTGCCGAGATCACTCCGGGAGCTCCCCGGAGCGCGTCGACCGTCAAGCCAGAATCCTCAGCCAAAACCCAACGGCCGAGATGCTTCGCTTGCTCCGTCGCTTTTAAAGCGGCATTAGCGGCGAAGGTATCGCCAGTTTCCTCGACCTCGATGGCGGTCGGGATCTCCGCCAGCGAAGTCAGTTTGAAGCAGTCCTCAGGCAGCAACATTCGAAGTTCAACGAGTTTCTTCGCGTTGTGCGTTCCCAGGACGAGATCAAACATCGATTAACGCATTCCTATCTTGGTGCCGTACAGGCTTCGCTTGGATGATTTTGGAACTGCGATAGGCGTCGGCTCAACGTCGAAGGGAATTGCACCCACACCATTGGCGGCGATGCCCTTGGTGCCGGCGGGTACCTGACGAGCCAATTCCGGTCGCACGTTGAACGCGCTGTATCGCTTAATCGCAGCACGAATCTCGGGCGTGTACTCGAACTTTCCGTCGGGTAATTCGCGGCCGAGAGAGTCAAAGCTACCAACGGTGACCAGGGAACGGTAGCGGTCGTGGAATTGATAGGCCTCGACACCTTGCTTTCGCAACTCGCTGGTCATCTTTTCGGCATCCAGCAAGAATCGGTTCAAACGCTCTTCGCTGGGTGCAAATTTCTTGTCCGCTTTCCCATCCACAATCGCGCCAAGCCCCTCGAAAGTCTTGACCACAACGGTGTATTTGCCCTCACATTTCAACAAGCTGTACTGCAGCCCATCGTTCATTTCGTGAACGAACGAATCGACCGGTGGAGCTTTGAAGAATTGCTCGGGGAGCATAGGATTACGAGTGACAAACGCCTGTCCCATCGGCCCGGCAGGGCTATCTTTCCTGGACGAGAACAGGTTGGTCGTAATCGATTTCAGGGTGGTGACTGGGTTGCTGCGGTCCGTTTCAGCCGCAACATCATTGGGATTTTGAAACACTTTCGGCTTAGCGGCGCGAATTCGCTTAAGATCTCCCTCGACCCCAGGATGCTCCACTGAATCGTATTCACCGACTAAAACGGCATAGGCATCGTAACGATACCGGTTCGCGTATCGAATCGACTTACTGGTCCTCGGATCGCGGTCGATCGTACCGGTGAAGTCAAAATTTTCTTTGTATATAAATGCTGGCAGATTCAGTTCACTGCGAATCTCAAGGGCTAACTTTGCCGCACGCGTTTTCGCTCCATCACCCACAAAGGTCGAAGCGAGAATCATCCACGGCCCATCCTCTTCGGACAACTCGTAGGTCTTATTCGGATCCGCTTCAGTGGCAACTGTCCTCTGAAACATCTTCAAAAGAGCTGGCTTGTCGGCCGATGCAACGGCAACGCTAACTGAAACCAAGAGCAGGCTTAGGAGCGATCTGTAGCTCATAACGGCAATCTTCCGTGAATTCCGCTGGGGTGGGTATTTTCTTACGATCGAATACCACCCTTACCAGATCACCTGAACCGAGCGAAAGACAGGTTTCTGTGACAGGCCGAATCCACCGCCCCGACATCCCATCCCATCCCAAAGCGGCTCATGCTCCTTCCGAACAATCAGCGGCAGCGTAGAAAATGCAGTAGACCGTCGAGAAAAAGCGTAAAAACCAGCGGAGCCTGAATTGAAAACAACGCCCAAGTAAAAGATCCCTTTCGGCCAAGAAAATGAAAGATTCCGTCCAGACAAACCGGCCCGGAGCGTCACTCAGTGCCCCAACGCGATCGGAACATTAGCGGGCCACCGCCGCCCCACATGGCCACCGCCGTGCCAGATAGCTAGCGAAGATTTCAGACAACAAGCACAGACTCCAGTCTCAATCGCATGCGAGCCGCGCCATGGTCGCTTCGGGACTCCCCAAAGCGATTCAACCTGAATCAGTCATGACACGACCGGAGGTGTGGTTGCGGCTCATGGGTTGGCGCTACTTTGTCGCCGCTGTGTAGGCGTAGCGATTATGCACCGCAGGGTCCATCAACCCTGCGGAATTCCACGGTGACAATCGTTCGCGAAGCCTTTGATCGAGGCTTGACCCACGTTTTCTTACGTCCGTCAATTCCTGACTCGCCCAATCGACCAGCCGAACAAACTCTGCATCATCTGCATTCCATAACGCTTCGGGGTCTTCGCCCTGCTGGTAGCGTTCCTCACAACGGATAGCAGCGGCAAAGTAGAGCATGCAAGCCATCGTAAAGCATGGAAAATCACTCATCGTCGCATAGGCGGTTGCCACCAAACGGTCTAGCAACTGAACCTCCCGACGAAAAGAGACTCGATAGGCATTCAGTTGTTCACTTCGGGCTGAATCGTTGACTTCCATCACAATTCGAGCGACCCGATCGACTCCCGCCAAGGCGTGCGCGATCCCAGTGCTGTGCAAGGGATCGAGCGTCAATGCCGCAGTCGGTAACATCAACTGTCGGTCGCCAACGACTGGATCAAACCAGCGTTGCAACCGACGACCGGTCGAGACAACCCCTGGCGGTTCGACCGGAACGGCATCCGACATCAAGTCACAGATCGTTGGGTAGGGTGACCAATCGAGCGAGACGGGGTCGGGGGACGTCATGCCAACGCTGGTGATGCCATTGTTCATCCGCAACATCCACATCCAACCGTGACTCAACAGATGGTGCTGCGCCGCATCGTCGCTGTCGAATGGATTGCTCGATTCAATTCCTCTCGTCTCCAGCCAATCAGACATTCTCCGCACGCCTCGAAAGTGAGCGAAGGATGCAAACGATTTCGTCTTCAACTCAGCCACCTGATCCTGACACCCCCGCATTCGTGCCAAGACACCTGATTGACCTGACGCATCGATCAGCCAGTCGGCATTGAGGGTAATTGCATCCGGATGGGTGGCATCCGAACTGGAACATTGCAATCTGGTCCTTTGCCCAGTCGGCTGCTCGATTGACTCAACCACATGCCCACTCAAATCGGTCGCTCCCGCATCGACGGCCAACTGAAACAGAAACTGATCGACATCAGGCCGATACCAATGGGTATCGGCCACATCGTCATTTTTGCTCGCCGCCACCCAAAGACTGTTCTGGCCAACCTGCTGTTCCGAAAATGGCTCGTCAGCGTGATGTTGAAAATAGGTAAAGCCGCGTTTCCGCCCCCCTGCAAGCTCGGGGTGCGACTGCTGCCAACGCCCCCACGTCGACAAGGCAACCAATTCAGTAATCGCATATCGCTCGCCAAGTCGCCGCAGCAACATATCGGCAATGGGTGTGGAAGACTCTCCAATCGCAAATCGAGGATGACGAACCACATCGATCAATGCCACACGCATTCCATGTCGTGACAAAATGCCAGCGAGAATCGAACCGGCAAAACCAGAACCAATGATGGCGGCGTCAAACGAACGGCATGAGGTCTGCTTCATCGCGTTGGATCGGTTGTCACTCGTCGTTTAATCACGCCAGAGTTGGTTAGACAGGACGCTGGGTTAGACAGGACGCTGGGTTAGATTCACTTGCCTCAAACGATCGACGCGAGGATCCTCGGCCGCCATCTCCCACAAATCGAGGGTCACGGCAGTGCGTCCCCCGGCGTCCGCAATCACCATCGCTTGGAAGTCTAGCCAATCATCGAGCGAAAAGTTTGGCAAAGGACCGGCGGCTGGTCCCCAGCCATTTCCGCGCCGCGCCGGGATCATGCTGACGTGTCGAGCTCCGGCCCGAATCGCGTGTCGAAGGGACAATCGAGCCCACTGCATTGCCTCTTTAATTTCCACCCCAGGTACTCCAACAATCAAAAAAACTCGCAAATCGATGCGGAGCTGATTTAATTGAGCGGCATATCGATCGAATTGGTCACGTGTCATCTGCTTTTTCATCCGAGCCAGCCAACGTGGCTGAACAGTTTCTAAACCGACGGCCACCTCAAGAGGTTGCTTCAACTCTTCTTTAAATCGCTTCAATCGCTCCCCTCCAAACCGCGGATGATTCTCAACGATCACACGCTCAAACTCGCCACACAGCTTGGCGATCTCACCATAATCCGCCGGCGGGATACTCTGAGGGTCGAAAAAGTTGCCGCTGTTGTAGAGCTTGACCCAACCCCCTCTGGAACATCCGTCACTTGAACGGCGACTTGGATCCTCAGCGGCCCCGTGGCTTGATCCGTTGAGTCCACGGCGAATCTGTCGTGGAATCGCGCCAACCGGGGTCGATTCGTCCAGCGTGAACCGGTGCAAGTCACACATCGAGCAGCCGATGGGGCATCTCGAAGCGGTCAAAAAGATGGCGGTCGTCTCGACCTGCCCACCATGGCCATCAGGTTCAAGCTCACGCACAACGTGATAGGGTGAATCGGCTGATAAAGAAGGCGATATCATCAAAATCAAACCTCAGGGAGGTAAGCACGGAGCCGTCGAGTCGCCACAAGTTTCACCTCTACAGCCCCAATTGTCTTGCCGTAGCCCTATTGCCCCAGGCAAAAATGCAGCAAAAATACTAATTGCGGAACTTTGGCAAAGCGAACGGCGTATTGATCCCATGCAGATCGGATGCGACGCGTCGCTCCCCCCTACGCCTACACCAGGCCAGCCGGTCAGCGTGTGGCAGGTTCTGTCCCTCCTTTCCTTCAACAAGCGATGATTCGGAGCTCAAACCCAAATGGTTGATGATTCTTCTGGGCAACCCTCAGTCATGATCCAGGCGGACGGGCTCAGTAAGTTCTACGGTGAGTTTGCTGCGGTCCAAAACGTCTCCTTCACTGTGCCCCGTGGCCAAGTTTGCGCGTTCCTGGGGCCCAACGGGGCCGGCAAGTCGACCACGATGAAGTTGCTGACCGGTTTTCTAGCTCCCTCCGAGGGAACCGCGCGGATCGGTGGATTCGATACCCAAAGTGATCGGTTACCAGCAGCGGAAATGCTGGGATATCTGCCAGAAAATGGTCCGCTTTACACCGAGATGACTCCGGCGACCTTCCTCCGCTATGTCGGCAACACACGGATGATGCCCAGAAATCTGCTCAACCAGCGGATGGAATATGTCCGTGACCAGTGCGCCCTGAAAGATGTCTGGGGTAAGGCGATTGGAAAACTATCACGCGGTTATCGCCAACGCGTTGGAATGGCCCAGGCGCTGCTGCACGACCCTGCTGTGCTGATTTTGGACGAACCCACCAGCGGTTTAGATCCCAATCAAGTCCACGGGCTCCGAGAGCTAATCATCAACTTGGGAAAAACCAAGACCGTGCTGTTGTCGACGCACATTTTGCAAGAGGTTCACGCCGTTTGCAGCCGTGTCGTCCTTGTGAATGAAGGTCGTTTGGTTTTTGATGGTCCCACGAACGACTTGGGAACCGAGGGCACGGCCATGGAAGAGAAGTTCCGCGAACTCACCCTGGCAGCCAGTTCTTAACCGGTCAGCTATTGCTTTTTAGCGAAACGGCGATCCCAGCGTTTCCCTTCGACTGCACTCTCCCCCACTCCTTCCAGATAGACCTACCCGATCATGAAGTTACGACCTCAAGTTGTCACCGCAATTTTCCGGCGAAACTTTTCGGCCTACTTTTCTGGCATGCTCGGTTACCTGTTCATCCTGGTTTTCGTGATGGCAGGCGGTTACTTCGCATTCAGCGATTCCTTTTTCACCGCCAACGAGCCGAACCTCGACCAGCTAACGCAATGGTATCCGGTGTTGCTGCTATTCTTCGTCCCTGCCATCACCATGAGCGTCTGGGCGGAGGAACGGAAAGCGGGGACCGATGAACTCTTGTTCACGATGCCGGCGACAGACGTCGAAATCCTGCTAGCGAAATATCTCTCTGTCGTAGCGGTGTACACCGTCGCCCTGGTCTTTTCGATGGCCCACGTCTTCGTCCTGGGCTATCTCGGCAACCCCGATTGGGGCCTACTGACCGCCACCTACTTTGGCTACTGGATTGCGGGCGCAGCGTTGCTGAGTGCCGGAATGCTGGCTTCACAAATGACAAACAATATGACCGTCGCTTTCGTGCTGGGCGTGGTTCTTTGCATGATTCCCGTCGCGATTGGGTATGTCGGGAGTCTTCCAATTGTCGGCAACATACTCGAACCGTTCAGCATTCGGGAACAATTTCGCGACCTGGGAACCGGTGTCGTTCCGATGACTGGCATTCTGTATTTCATCGGGTTCATTGTCGTGATGCTCTATTTGAACCTCGTGTTGATGTCTCGTCGGCACTGGAAACACGCCCAGCGAACGTCGGTGGCCTTCGAGTACGGGCTACGAGCGGTCTGCATCGCGACCGTCGCCACTTGCGTGACTGTCTGGGCCGGTTACTCACCCTCGATGCGAATTGACGCGACTAGCGAAAACCTGTTCAGCCTCGCTCCATCAACCAAGAAAATCCTGAGCGAACTTGACTCCGATCGTCCGATTGAGATTCAGGCATTCCTCAGCCCCGATGTTCCGCCCGAGTACGAAGAGACGCGAAAGCGTCTGGTTGGCCTGCTGCGACAATTCGATGATCTCGGTGGCAAAAATCTGGAGGTCCGCTTTGTTGATGTAGAACCATTCAGCCCCCAAGCCGACGAAGCAGAAAAATTTGGAATCGCTCCTGTACGAGTGCTAACAGAGGATGGCGGACGTCGAGACGAAGTCGACCTATTCTTGGGCGCCGTCGCGATCAGCAGTTACGACAAGGTCGTCGTTCCCTTCTTCGGCAAGGGCCTGCCGGTCGAGTACGAACTGACCCGCAGTGTTCAAACGGTTGCCAATGACACCCGATATACCGTCGGCATCCTACGAACGGATGCAGGGCTGCTGGATGGATCGCGGGAGTGGCGGATCGTTACCGAACTGAGGAAACAATACGAAGTTGTTGAAATCTCGCCAGCAACGGCGATTGATGCGAATCAATTCGATGTCTTGTTGGCAGCGATGCCTTCGTCACTCACCGACCCTGAAATGGCAAACCTTGTCGCCTACGCTCGAACAGGGAATCCGCTGCTGATCTTCGACGACCCGTTCCCGCTCTCGTTCAATAGCGGCGGATTCGGAGTCGCCGGGGCACCACGACAACCCAAACCCTCAGCCGGCGGTGGCATGATGGGCGGCGGCCAACCACCGGTACCGAAAGCAGATGGCGGGCGTGCCACTCGACTGATGAACGTTCTGGGCGTCCAGTGGCAGTACGATCGAATCGCCTTTGACCTCAGCAATCCACATCCCGAATTTGCGATGCTGCCGGCCGAGTACGTATTCGTCGCCCGCGGTAGCAGCAACGATGAAGCATTCAACGATGAAAGCCTGATTACAAAAGGCCTGCAAGAAGTCATCGTGCTGTACGGTGGAACGATCGAGAAAGCGGCATCCAGCGAGAACGCTTTCACGCCCTTGGTTCAAACAGGTTTTGAGTCGGGATTATTGCGATGGGAGGAGTTTGTTGATGAGGGTGGCCTGAATTTCATGTCCATGCAACAAACCGCCAACCCACGCCGAAATCCAGCTCGTCGGGTCGACAGCGATGCCTTCACCTTGGCCGCCCAAGTACAAGGCAACGGCGATGATGGCGTCAATGCGATCTTCGTCGCAGATATCGACATGATCTCAGATTTCTTTTTCGATGAACGCACCTTCGGCAATCTTGACATTACCTTCGACAATGTCACCTTTGTGCTCAACGCAGTCGATGCATTGGTCGGTGATGAATCGTTCATCAATCTTCGAAGTCGCCGAGCGAAGCACCGCTCACTCAATCGAGTTGAAGAGCAAAGAAACGAATTCCTTGAAAAGGCGAATGAAGCCGAACGAAAAGCAGACGACGAAGCGAAAGAGGAGCTGGAAGCTCGCAAGAAGCAACTAAGCGAACGGGTTAAAGAGATCGAGGAAAACGAAGATCTTGATCCCATCGCGAAACAGCAAATGCGGCAGCAAGCACAGCAAACCGAACAGCAACGCTTGTCACTTGCCGAAGCACGCATCGATCAGAAAAAGAACGATGACATTCGCCGAATTCGAGCCCAAACACAAAAAGACATCGACGCCCTGGAACGCAAGATCCAATGGCGGGCGATCGGACTTCCAGCCTTGCCGGCATTACTCGTCGGCATCATCGTCTTCGCCGGTAGGTGGCGAGACGAAAAACTCAGTGTCACCAAGTCCCGCCGACGCGACCACTAACTGGTCGGCTACTTTCGAATTTCCAAACCAAATCAAGTCGCGATATCTCCTGAGGCATGCACGATGTCAACCTCCTCTGCAGGAAACTCCAATTCAACCGGTAAGCCGCAGAATAACAGTGGACGCACGATCATGTTTGTCGGCGTTGCTGTTGCCTGCTCGGCGATCACATTCATACTTGGATGGGCCAACAGCCCCAAAGAAATCCAAGAATTTGGAAAGGTCGGGGAAGAGTTCTATCCAAAGTTCACTGATCCTACTGTTGCCACCGCACTGGCGGTCAAAGTCATCGACTCGGACAACTTGAAACCACTGGAATTTTCAGTCGAACAAGCCAGCAACGGCCAATGGGTGATTCCCTCTCACCACAACTATCCCGCCGATGCTGCTGACCAACTGGCCAAAACGGCAAGTAGCGTGATTGGCATCAAACGCGGCGCAATGGTGACCCGCTGGGATTCCGATCACCCGCAATACGGCGTGGTCGATCCCGAAACCGACTCTGTTAGTGTGGATGAAATCGACGGCATCGGCAAACGACTCACCTTCCGAGGAACCGATGACAAAATCCTGGCCAGTTTCATCATTGGCAAGAAAGTCGAAGACCAAGAGAATCGCTACTACGTACGGCACCCGGGCGAAGACGAAACCTACATTGCCGAACTCGACATCGACTTGTCAACGAAGTTTGGTGATTGGGTCAAAACCGACCTATTGGACGTGGAAGGTTCCGACATCCTCCGCATCGACTTGCAGGACTATTCCTTCGAAGAACGTGGGATGCAGTTGGCCGTGACCAATACCATCGAAACCGAATTGTCCCGCGATTCATCCACCGATGACTGGAAGATGAAAGGATTGGATGTCGCGACTAAACAGGTCAACGCTGAAGCGATCGCCGAAACCGTTAATGCCGTCGCCGATTTGGCGATCGCGGGCGTGCGTCCCAAACAACCGGGCCTGACAGGCGATTTAGAACTTGACCGTAGCGTGATCGGCAGCCAACGGGACGTCGATCGAATCCAAGCGGATCTGCTAGCCCGCGGATTCCTGCTGCAACCAAGCACTAGCGACCCGAAACAATTGCGTTTGATCGCCCGAGAAGGTGAACTGTCCGTTGGCACAAGCGATGGTCTCGTTTACCAATTGCATTTCGGTAGAGCCTTCACCGGTAGCGACGAGGAATTGGAAATCGGGTTTTCCAGCAATGGCGACACCGAAACAGCATCCGAAGAAGATGCAGACCAAGCCGATGCAAAGGATGCACCCGAAGATAGTGAAACCGAGGGAAGTGAAAGCGAAGCAGAAGAAACCCCAAGTGGAAAACCGGGACGATATGTCTACGTTCGGGTGCAAGTTGATCCTTCACTGCTCGGCGACAAACCAAATCCGGTAGAGCCGCAAAAACCGGCTGAACTCATCGAAGCAGATAAGCAAGCAACCGAGGCGAGCGAGACCGAGGAGGAAACTCAAGAAGACGAAACTCCACAAGACGCAGAGAAAACCGAGGCCACCGAAACCGGTGAGGAAGCCGGTTCGGACGATAACGGAGAGACGCCCGAAGGTGAGTCTGAAGAAGCGAAGGAAGCCCAATTGCAGCAACTGCGGGAAGCCTTCGCCCAGATCGAACAACAATACGAAGCAGACAAGCAAGCATTGGTCGACTACGAGGAAAAAGTGAAGGCTGCTGAAGAGAAAGCAGTGGAACTTAATCGACGGTTTGCACTTTGGTACTACGTCATCCCAGGTGATGAATACGATAACTTGACACTCAGCAAAGAAGACCTGATCTCAGAAATCACCGCAGAAGACGGGACGCCAGTTGGTGAACCAATGCCCGAACTGCAACTGAATCTGCCATCGGCCAACGCTCCAGGCCTGCCGATTCAAGCCCCAGCCGGAGCAACTCAACCAGCCTCGAGCGAGGATCCAGGATCGACCGCACCAGAAGCACCTGGCGAAACGCCAGAGTCAACTTCAGAGTCTGCTCCTGAACCAACCCCAGAGCCTGCTCCTGAACCAACCCCAGAGCCTGCTCCCGAACCAACCCCAGAGCCCGCTCCTGAACCAACCCCAGAGCCTGCTCCCGAACCAACCCCAGAGCCTGCTCCCGAACCAACCCCAGAGCCCGCTCCCTAATCAACGATATGTGGAGCTTGGGAAGACTCCCTTGAAGGAATAGCCACCTTGGACGCTTGCCGTCCAAAGGACGACTACTCTCCTAACCCTCGTCGTGATCGTAAACGCAGCACCATTGCGAGAGCTGCACCTGCAATCAACAAACTGCTGAACAAGAAGTAGCCGACGACGACAGCGATATTGCCAACATTCGCAGGTTCATCGTCGAACGTGAGCTTGAGATTCTGATCAAGCGGTATCGCGAATAAGGCAGAGAATGGGCTGCTAATTCCTACCCATTCAATTCGCCCGGCGACATCCGGGGCGAAGTTCAAGATCTCGCTCAGGGACAGCAGGGTAGGTGGAGCGACATACAGCAGCAATAGCAGCACATAGGTGCTGAGCAATGCGATCGATGTTTTTCTGGAAAACAGTGAGCACGCCAAGGCAAGAACCGCATTGACCAAACAGACGACCAAAACCACCAGAAACATCGCCAGCACGGCGGCCCAGTTCGACCAAAAACTGTTGTTGAGTGCCGTTCCAAGCAGGAGTGGCCACAACAAGAACGACGTGAGTACAGCAGAGATTCGGAAACCAACGACAAATTTCCCCGACAAAATCTGCCAAGGCGTCAGCGTTGTGGTGAGTAGCAGGTCCAAGGTTTGACGCTCTCGCTCACTTGTCATGCTGCCGGCCAAGAAGACCGGTCCGACCAGCATATTAAACACAATGACATAGACGCTGAACCATGCACAGCGTTCGATCTGCCAAAACAAGAACACACCCATCAGGGGAATCGCCAACAGCATGCTGATCTGAATGACCAACCGTAACATCAAGGTTCCCTGGCTGAAGATTTCGCTGTGAATCTCTTTGTCGTAAACCGGATTCCTCCCGTCCGGCATCAGCTGCTTCTTCTTGGGTGGTGCAAACAGCCGATCGGGGAATTGGTCGGGCTGAATTACCAAGCCGACCGCCTCTTCAGCCTCCCGCTCCAAATCAATCACCTCTTTTCCCTCGCTGCCCACGTCGGGTGGATATAGCATCCGCCCAGCCGCTGCTGAACACATCAGGACCACCGCAGAGAGCAAGAACGCGGGGACCACGAGCAAGGCGATTTGCAAACGCAGTGTTCCATCACCTTCCAATGTTTGCCAAAACAGAACTCCCGCAATCACCAAAGGTAAAATCACCAGGTAGCTAACCACCAGCGAACTGGAGGTGCGAGAAAAGTAACTGCTACAAAAAACCCCGATAGCGCCAAACAGGATCACAGAAACGATCAATCCCAGATACGCCGCTAAGACTTCGTAGACACTCACGCCTCCCAGCGGCAGACAGAGAACGATGATGGGCAACGAAGCGAGAATCAGCATGCCGAGATGGGTCAGAGACGCCACCATTTTGCCCAACACAATTGCACCGGGCCGCAACGGACTCGCCAACAACATTTCATAGGTATGGCGTTCTTTTTCCCCCGTCACTGCGCCAGCAGCAAAACTGGGAGCCATCAGCGAAGCGATGACATACTGCCCGAGAAAAAACAAGTTGACCAAATTCTTGGCCGCTTCTGGGCTGGTCGTCAAATCAAGCCGCTGGTCAGACGGCCAAGCCACCAGCACAACCGCAGCCAGCAGCAACTGGTAGATCCCCAGCAACAAGAAGGCTCGGTTCGTGCGTAGGTTGACCAACAGCTCACGCTGCAGCACCGGATTATCAAGAACATACATTGCTGTGGTTGCTCTCCAAGGCGGTCATCGTAAGAGTTGCTATTTTCTCATTCAGTGGAAAATCAATTGGATGTTTCGCTGTGATCGAATCGCTGCGATCAAATCGTCGTTGCTAATTGATGGCCAATTGATGGAACATCGTCGCCTTGATTCGCGTGAAGCAAACAAAATTCCCGGGCGATCCTGTCCTGTCTCGACTCGACTCGTTTTTCAAATCGGTGTCTTGCTCGGCTCTCCCGACTGCTCAACGACATATTGGGGCACAGCATAACCGGGTAAGACCTCTCGTAGTTCCTCGATCAATCGTCGACCGCGGTCCACGCTCACCTCGAAATGGGTGGCCCCGCGAACTCGATCGAGCTGATGTAAATAGTAAGGCTGAATTCGATGATCGACCAACCTGCGGCACAGATCAGCCAAGGTCTTTGAATCATCATTGACCCCCCTCAGTAGCACGGCCTGATTCAACACCGGAATCCCCCGATTGATCAAGCGGGCCAGGGCGTTCAAAACGTGTTCATCCAACTCGCGAGGATGATTGGCATGGACGACCAACCAGGCGGTCAATCGACTGCCGGCCAATCGATCGATCAATCGTTCGGTCACTCGCTGGGGAATGACAATCGGCATTCGAGAGTGAATCCGCAATCGACGAACATGCTCAACGGTTTCAAGACGATCAATCAGATGGTTCAACGTTTGGTCAGTCAAGGTTAAAGGGTCGCCCCCACTCAGTAAAACTTCCTCAATCTCGGGGTTTCGCTGCAGGTACTCAATTGCTTGATTCCACCGATCAACCGGGCCACTCTCTTGCTGGTACGGGAACTCGCGGCGAAAACAGTAGCGACAATGGACACCGCAGGCACCACTGACCACCAACAGAGCTCTTCCGTGATATTTGTGCAGTAGCCCTGGAGCGGAAAGCGAATCGAGATCCCCAACTGGATCTGCACTCTCCCCCTGCTGCGGAACGTCCTCCGCTGCAATCGGCAGCACCTGCCGCAGTAGCGGGTCATTCGCATCGCCATGTTTCATGCGGCGAAGAAATTCCAACGGAACAAAGGTTGGAAAGGCCTGCTCGCCTTGAATCCCGGAAAAGACAGCCGAATCACCCGAGTCACTCGAATCTGCCCGATCGAACGGAATCCCAAGTATTTCCAGCAATTGCCTCGAATTCCTTACCGCAAGCCTCATGGCGGTCTGCCAATCGACTGGATCGCAGGCGTCTGAATCGCAAGCGAAATCCTCGCCACCGGACGCGGACAAAGCGGTCGGGACAAACTTCGCATTTGTCGCTAGAATCTTGTCGGATTGGTTGGTCGATCCGTTCTCTGCCATCTAACGGCTTGTCCCTCTGGTTTCACAACTTGACTCGTACGACGGAGCCATTCAACTCATGGCTACTTATAACACAAGCGACTTTCGAAAAGGCCTGAAGGTCCAAATTGACGGCGAACCCTACCTGATCTCCGACATGCAGTTTGTCAAACCGGGCAAGGGCAACGCATTCTATAAGTGCAAACTCAAGAATCTCGTCCGCGGCACGACACTCGACCGCACTTACAAAGGTGGCGATTCCCTGCAATCGGCCGATGTGGAAACGACCGACGTCGCTTTCCTGTACCGCCAGGGCGAAGATTACGTCTTCATGCACCAAACAAGCTTTGAACAGTACGAAGTCAGTGCGGCCGTTGCCGGCGACATCTGGAAGTACCTCAAAGACGGAATGGTTTGCACCATGACGCTCTACAACGGGAACGCGATCATTGTCGAAGCTCCCAATCAGGTCGAACTGGAAGTTGTCGATTGTGCTCCTGGAGCCAAGGGAGATACGGCCACCAACGTCACCAAACCGGCGAAAGTCGAAACCGATGCCGAGTTTATCGTGCCCGGCTTCATCAAGGTCGGCAACGTAATCAAAATTGATACGCGAACCGGCGATTACGTCGAACGCGTCAGTAATTAACGGAAATGAGTCGAATCGAATTTCGCACCGAAGATGCCAAGGATCGATGAGGCTCGTGGCTGTCGATGCCGTTGGACGCCTTAAAACGCACCAAACTCGGGCGTGAAATGGTTAATACACTCTTCCTTCCCGAATTACGAGAAATGCTGACCGAGCAGAATCGGTCGGAATTAGAAGAGTTTTGCTGTGCTCTAAATCCCGGCCGAACAGCCGAATTCATGGAAGGGCTGGAGGACGCTGAGATCTGGCGTGTGCTGCAATACGCGACGCCAGAGCGTCGCGCCGAGATCTTTGGCTATTTTCCGGAAGATCGACAGATCACGATGCTTGAGCTGGAAACCCCAGCCGAGGTCGCGGAATTAGTCGAAGAGATTCCACCGGATGATCGGGTCGACCTGATCCAAGAACTGCCGATTGATCGCGTCGATCAAATTTTGCCGCTCTTGCCGGTCGAAGATCGCCGTGACATCCAACGCCTGCAATCTTATTCGGACGAAACCGCCGGCGCCTTGATGACGACGGAAGTCGCCAAGCTCGCCGAAAACCTCACCGCTCCGGAAGCCTTAGAAGAAATTGGCCGACAAGCCAGCGAACTGGAGACCATCTACTACCTGTACGTCGTGGATGAAAATGAAATCCTCCGCGGAATCGTTTCCACCCGACAACTCGTTTCCTCCTTGCGACGCCCCGAGCAAACGCTAGGCGAAATGATGGAAACCGACATGATCGTTGCTCATGTCGACGATGACCAAGAAACAGTTGCCCAAAACGTCGAAAAATACAACCTGCTGGCAATCCCGGTTGTAGATAGTGGCCGTCGTTTGCTCGGCATCATCACCCATGATGATGTCATCGATGTGGTGCGAGAAGAATTGGCCGAAGACGCACAGCGAATCGCGGCGGTCGAACCGCTGGAAGAGGACTACCTTCGGATCGGACTGCTGACGCTGTCATGGAAACGAGGCATCTGGCTGACCATTCTTTTCTTCGCCGCGTTGCTCACTGCGTTTGCCTTGCGGCATTACGAAACCGAACTCGAAAACTATGCGTGGCTGGTCTGGTTCATCCCATTGATTATCAGCGCGGGAGGAAACTCTGGCAGCCAGTCCGCAACGCTGGTAATTACAGCCATGACAAGCGGTGAGGTCGAATTCCGTGATTGGCCACGCGTGATGCGGCGTGAAGTTGCCGTTTCACTGATGCTGGGAAGCTTTCTCGCTCTGATTGGAATGTCCGTCGCGTTCTTCATTGCTCCAGCACCACGCGATGCACTCGTCATCCCCTTGACCCTCATGAGTGTCATCGTTGCAGGCTGCCTTTGCGGGGGTGCTCTACCGATCGTCTTCAAACGCATCGGACTCGACCCAGCGATGATGAGCAATCCGTTTGTTGCCGGGATCATCGATATCCTTGGCATCGTGATCTATATCAACATCGCTCGCTGGCTGCTTGTCTAGCTCGCTGGCTGCCTGTCTAGCAGGATGGCGAATTATCTAAAGCGTGAGTGCGGGAAGGCTCGAATACTTGACCACTGATCGATCGTCGGTTCAGTCTGGCGCGACTAGGTGACGATCGCATTCGAAACGAAAATGGAATCAATCAAGCCTCAGGTTCTAAAAATCTTCATTCACTGGATCCGAACCTGGTCGACCTTCCGCCCAAAGCCAACCATGAAAAACTCCATCGTAACGACCTGCGCAGCTGACAACGGTCCCCCCCCCAAAAAAAAACGGCCGACAAATGGTCGGCCGTTTTCGAGATTCGTTTAGCTCGACAGTGGTTTAATACATGTCGTGATCGCCACCGGTTCCGGCCTTTTTGTCGGACGGCTTTTCGGCAACCAAAGCGTCACTGGTGAGCAACAAGGTAGCGACACTGGCGGCATTTCCAAGCGCGGTGCGAGTCACCTTGGTCGGGTCGATCACCCCAGCTTTGACCAGATCCTCGTAGGCATCAGTCAACGCGTTGTACCCGCCATTGCCTTTCATGCCGAGAACCTTTTCGCACACGATGCCACCGTCTTGACCAGCATTCTCTGCGATCATAGTCAATGGAGCCCGGCAGGCTCGCAACACGATGCCATAGCCAACTGCCTCGTCATCGGAGAGATCATCGCTTCGCTTGACGGTTCCCGCTGCACGAAGAAGTGCGACCCCACCACCGGGCAGGATTCCCTCTTCGACAGCAGCACGAGTGGCGTGCAGTGCATCCTCAACGCGAGCTTTCTTTTCCTTCATCTCGCTCTCGGTCGCGGCACCCACGTTCACCTTGGCAACACCACCGGCAAGCTTCGCAAGTCGCTCTTCGAGCTTTTCGCGATCGTAGTCGCTCGTGCTGTTTTCGATCTCGCGGCGAATTTGATCGATCCGTGCCTTGATCTCGCCAGTCTTACCACCACCTTCGATGATAGTCGTGTTGTCTTTGTCGATGATGATTTTCTTAGCGCGGCCCAACTGCGGCAGGTCGACGCTCTCGAGCTTGATCCCAAGAGCTTCAAAGATTGCTTGGCCACCCGTCAAGATCGCGATATCTTCCATCATCGCTTTGCGGCGATCGCCGTAGCCAGGAGCCTTCACTGCGGCCACGGTGAATGTGCCACGCAAGCGATTGATGACGAGAGTCGCAAGTGCTTCCCCGTCGACATCTTCAGCGATGATCAACAGCGGCTTGCCTTGCTGAACAACTTTCTCCAGCATTGGAACCATGTCCTTGATGTTGCTGATCTTCTTCTCGAAGACCAACACATAAGCATCTTCCAAGACGGCTTCCATCGAGGCAGGATCTGTCACGAAGTAAGGCGACAGGTAGCCACGGTCGAACTGCATGCCCTCGACCCACTCTTGCTCGGTCTGCAGGCTTTTGCCTTCGTCGACCGTGATCACGCCGTCCTTACCGACCTTGCTCATCGCATCGGCCAGCAAGTCACCGATCTCACGATCGTTATTACTTGCGATCGTAGCGACGTTCGCCATCGCTTCCTTGTCTTTGACTTTGACAGCCATTTTGTGCAGCTTTTCAGTGATATCATTCACTGCCGTCTCGATCCCGCTTTTCATTTGGATCGGATTGACGCCTGCGACAACCGCTTTCAGACCTTCGTTGAAAATGGCTTCAGCCATGACAGTCGCGGTCGTGGTCCCGTCGCCAGCGACGTCACTCGTCTTGCTGGCAACTTCGCGAACCATTCGGGCGCCCATATTCTCATAGACGTCCTCCAGGTCGATCTCTTTGGCGACCGTCACACCGTCCTTGGTCACAGTCGGACTGCCGAAACTTTTCTGCAGAATCACGTTTCGGCCTTTTGGCCCGAGAGTCACCTTCACGGTGCGGGCCAACTTGGAAACTCCGCGGCGAATCGCTTCGCGGGCTTCTTGGTCGAATGCAATAATCTTTGGCATGGAATCTTCGTTTTTATAAAAAGGGTTGTTTGATTGGAAAAGCGAACAAGGGATTCGCGGCGATTACTCGATCACAGCCAGAACGTCGTCTTCCCGCATCAGCAGGTACTCGACGTCGTCGATTTCCACTGTCTCGCCGGCGTAACTGCTAAACAGGACGACATCGCCCCCTTCGAGTTGGCTTTGGGAACGCGATCCGTCATCAAGCAGCTTGCCGCTTCCGACGGCGATCACGGTTCCACGGGCGGGCTTCTCGCGAGCCGAATCGGGCAAAACAATTCCCCCAGCGGTCGTTTCTTCACTCTCGACTCGCTGAACCACGATTCGCTCGCCCATCGGTTGCAGTCGGATCTTGTTCTTCTTTTTCGTGGCTGTTGCCATGTTCGGGACACCTTTCAGAACTGATGGGTAAGTTTCAAATATGATTTCGTTAGAATCCAATGCCATGGCACGCTCAACACGTCCCACCGCCGTGGAGGCCACGGAGTGGTGGAGCGCACTTTTGGCAGGGTTGTGCGGATAGCTCCTTCTGAGCAACCCGTGTGCCATAAGCCGAGCAAAAAACGCAAGTCGTTCCCAAGCAAGGACTTGCAACTTCCTCCGCGAGCCAAACCAATCTGGCAGTTCCAATAAAGGCTGGCGATCTGACCGGACGGCAGCGGCACGATGCACCGCTTCTGGCCGTGGAACTGCCAACCTGCACTAACCGATCGCCGGAGGCCTCAAATCGCAGGCCTGAAGCCACGAGGCTAACGCAACCACGCTACCGCACCCAGCGACTCCCCAAATTCACGATCTGATCGCCGACGCAGGGACGGGGCAGACGAAATCGCGAATCGCTGCACCGCCGAAGGGACCAAGCCTGAGCAGGGGATTCAACCTGCTTGGCAAGAAATTACGCCTGGGCGGCGGCGACGACGGCCTCGGTAGTAATCCCAAAGTGCTTATAAACCTCGGCATAAGGCCCGCTGGCTCCGTACCCGGACATGCCGACGAACTTACCCTGCAGCCCGATCCAGCGGTCCCAAGAGAGGCGAATGCCAGCCTCTACCGCAACCCGATTGATCACTTCAGGCGGGAGCACTTCATCACGATACTCTTGGCATTGATCAGCGAACAGATCGAGGCAAGGCATGCTGACGACGCGAACTTTCTGGCCTGCGGCAATTAACTGCTTCGCCGCCTCGGTGCAGAGCCCCAATTCACTTCCGCTGCCCATCAAAATCACGTCGGGCGTGCCCTCGCAATCAGCCACAACGTAACCACCTTGAGCACAACCACTGGCCGATGCGTACTGGCTTCGATCAAGGGTTTCCATATTCTGACGCGACAGCACCATCGCACTCGGGTGGTCATCCAACTGCATCGCAGCTCGGTAACACTCGGCGACTTCATTGGCATCGCCGGGCCGGAAAACGTAGAGACCGGGGATCGCCCGACAAGCTGACAAATGCTCGACCGGTTGGTGAGTCGGACCATCTTCGCCAACGCCGATGGAATCGTGCGTCAGGATGTAGAGCACCGGTTGGTGCATGATGCTTGCCAACCGCATTCCGGCTCGCATGTAATCGGTAAAGACAAAGAATGTCGCGCCGTAAGCTCGCAAGCCAGACAAGGATAGACCATTGACAATCCCGGCCATCGCGTGCTCGCGGATGCCGAAATGCAGGTTCCGACCGGCGTAATTCTCAGGCAGAAAATCGCCGGCGCCCTCGAATTTCAAGTCTGACTTGTTACTCGGCGACAGGTCGGCCGAACCGCCGATCATGAAGGGTACATTCTTGGCGATCGCGTTCAGAACTTTGCCGCTGCTATTGCGTGTAGCGTCCCCTTTCTCGCTCGGCTCAAAGACAGGAATATCGCTGTCCCAACCGTCAGGCAGGCGGCCTTCGAACATGGCCTGTAATTCGGCGGCCTTTGCCGGATTCGCAGACTGGTAACTCTGCCAAGTCGATTGCCACGCATTGTATGCGTCGCTCCCCCGCTGGCCCAGATGACTGGCAAAATGCTCCCGAACGCCTTCAGGAACATGAAATTTTTCTTCTGGCGGGAAGCCATAGTTCGCTTTCGCCAAGGCGATCTCGTCCCACCCAAGAGGTGCTCCATGAGCGCCATGAGTGTCTTGCTTGTTTGGCGCACCCCAGCCAATGATGCTGCGAACGATGATCAGGGTCGGCTTGTCACTACAACCCTTAAAGCCATCGAGTGCCGTTCTGAGTGCCGCCAAATCGTTGGCGTCATCAACTCTTTCAACATTCCATCCCAAACCTTCAAAGCGTCGGCCAACGTCTTCACTGAAGGCCAAATCGGTATCCCCTTCGATGGTGATCCGATTGTCGTCGTATAGCCAACATAGGTTATCGAGCTTCAGGTGCCCGGCCATCGAAGCAGCCTCACAGGCGATCCCCTCCATCAAGTCGCCATCACTGCACAACGCGTAAACGTTGTAATCAAACAGCGAATGCTCCTCAGTGTTGTAATTCGCGGCCAACCATTTCTGGGCCATCGCCATGCCGACTGAGTTGCTAACCCCCGCGCCGAGCGGCCCAGTCGTTGTTTCAATTCCATCTGCTTCACCGAATTCGGGGTGACCAGCACAGGGACTGCCGATCTGGCGAAAGTTTTTGATGTCTTCCAAGGAAATGGCTAATTGATCCGTTGGCTCTCCCGATTCGTTCAATGCTTTGACGCCCGCCAAATGCAGTGTGCTGTAAAGAAGCATCGACGCGTGGCCACACGAGAGGACAAATCGATCACGAGCAGGCCAACTGGCGTGCCCGGGATCAAAGTTCATCGTGTGATTGAATAACTGATAGGCGATCGGCGCCAGAGCCATCGGCGTTCCAGGATGACCGCTGTTGGCAGTCTGCACCGCATCCATGCTGAGAGTGCGGATGGTGTCCACTGCAAGGTTTTCAAGATCGGTCAACGCTACACTCATCAGCCTAGTCTCTTTCACGCGCGAAACAAAAAACGTGAAAAAATGGTACTTCCCTTGCCCTCCATTCGAAAGGGGATGCCCCGCATATGCCGCTGACGGAGCAAATCTGACGCCAGCCGACCGAGACGAAGATTGCGTCAGCCGACCAAATCGCCTGACCGACATAAACGCTCGCTAAACCTTCAAATTCCAACCTTGCATCGCACGCATTAACCGCTCCTCGGTCAGGTCGAAATGAAGCGGGGTAAGCGTCACATTGCCAGCCCGTAGTTCCGTGACATCGGCCGTTTCAGGTGGAGGCTGGGGCGGCTCGGTCCACAAAGCCCAGTAATAATCGCGGCCATTAGGGTCCTGCCGTCGCTCATACTCCCGCCCGTACTGGGCGAGCCCCATCGGAACGACCTTGACCTCAGCGGGGGATTCAGTGGCCACCGTAGGGATATTTAAATTGAACAGCTGACCGTTGGAGTCAGGCTGCTTCACGATTCCCCCGATCACGTTCCGCGCCAGAACGGCAGCCGACTGAAAATCAGCGTCTTCGTCGTACTCCAACGACACGGCCACGCTAGTGACCCCGAAAAACGCCCCCTCGACCGCGGCAGCGACCGTTCCGCTGTACAACACGTTAATGCCGGCATTCAGACCATTATTGATGCCGCTGACGACTAAATCGATGGGATTGTCCTTAAACAATTCGCCGATTGCCAACTTCACGCAGTCAGCTGGCGACCCATCAACTGCCCACGCCCAGTGCCGTCCCTCGCGGTGAATCGATTTACAGGTCAACGGCGTCAGAAACGTGATCGAATGCCCGACGCCACTTTGCTCGGTGGCAGGAGCGACCACCACCACTTCGCCTAAGTGCCGCAGCTGCTGCTCCAGCGCCGCGAGTCCCGGTGCATAGACTCCGTCATCGTTCGTCAGCAAGATTCTCATTCGATTTTCCGATCCGCAGTTCGAGTGCTTCGCAAGCCAGGCCGCGTCAACGGCAGGCAACAATCGGACATTTTGACGCCGCCGCCGATTCAGCCCGATCCAAAGAAGCCGAACCATTCAACGGCCCCTTGGGAATCCGAGGCCCATTTTCTACACTTCGGGATTACATCCGGCGACACCTTACGGGTGGTGCAAACCGTTATGCCTGACCAAGAAAAAACTGACGTGGCTGTTGTCGACCATCCCGCCGAAGAGCTGACCGAGCAGAGAATTGTCGTTCTCGATTTCGGCTCCCAGTACGCGCAGCTAATTGCTCGCCGAGTCCGCGAACTGAATGTTTATTGCCAGATCCTAAGGCATGATATCGACGCGGCGAGATTGGCTGAGATCGCTCCCAAGGGCATCATTCTCTCAGGCGGTCCCGCGAGTGTTTACGAAGAGGGTGCGCCGAAATGCGACCCGGGTCTCTTCGAACTTGGAATCCCTGTCTTGGGAATCTGCTACGGGATGCAACTGACCTGCGAAGCACTCGGTGGCAAAGTAGACAACACACCGTCACGAGAATACGGTCCCGCGAAATGCCAGATCGGGAGCACGGAAGATTTGTTTGCCGGCCTTCCCGAGGAAATCGATGTCTGGATGAGTCACGGCGACCAAATTTCATCGGTCAGTGACACGTTCGAACCACTGGCGCAAACTGGCACCTGCCCCTACGCCGCGATCCGCCATCGAGAACGACCAGTCTTCGGAATTCAATTTCATCCCGAGGTCACGCACACCCCACTTGGTGGCAAACTACTGGAGAACTTCGTCTGCCGAATTTGTCAGTGTGAACCAACTTGGCGACTGGGAGACTTCGCCGAAGCCACCATCGCACGAATCCGTCAACAAGTTGGCAACCGACGCGTGATCTGCGGATTGAGCGGTGGTGTTGATTCGAGCGTGGTCGCCGCGATTCTTTATCGAGCGATTGGTAAGCAACTTTCCTGCATCTTGATCGACAATGGCCTGCTTCGAAAAGATGAACAAAGCATGGTCATTCATGAATTCACCGAACACTTCAAAACTGACCTGCATGTAGTTGACGCCGAAGATCGGTTCTTGGCCGATTTGGCTGGCATCAGCGAACCTCAAGAAAAACGCCGCCGCATCGGTCACGCCTTTATCGACTGCTTCAAAGCCGAATCGACAAAAATCGAAGACGCGCACTTCTTGGCACAGGGCACTCTTTATCCAGACGTGATCGAAAGTGGAGCGGACCCCGATGGCCCCGCAGCAACCATCAAACTGCACCACAATGTTGGTGGTTTACCTGACGAGTTAGGTTTCGAGTTGATTGAACCACTGCGTGATTTGTTCAAGGACGAGGTGCGTCGCTTGGGATTGGAGCTCGGCTTGCCGGAATCGCTAGTCTGGCGGCATCCATTCCCCGGACCTGGCTTGGCAGTCCGTTGCCTGGGCGAAATCACGCGAGACAAATTGAGCGTGTTGCGGGAAGCTGACGCCATCGTTGTCGAAGAGATTCAAAATGCTGGCCTGTACCGCGAAACAAGTCAATCGTTCGCCGTGCTGCTGCCTGTCCAAAGTGTCGGCGTAATGGGTGACGCTCGGACTTATGACAACGCAATCGCGATACGTAGCGTGAACACCAACGATTTCATGACAGCCGACTGGAGTCGCTTGCCGTACGACCTGCTTGCTCGAATGAGTTCCAGAATTATCAATGAGGTCAAAGGCGTCAATCGAGTTTGTTACGACATCAGTAGCAAACCGCCCGCGACCATCGAATGGGAATAACAAGGACCAATCGCACTGATGAATCGTCAGTACATTTACCAAGTCGAAGACCTCACCAAGAAGCACGGCCAGAAAACCGTACTCGACAACATCTGGTTGGCTTTCTATCCGGGAGCGAAGATTGGTGTGCTTGGCCCCAATGGCGCCGGCAAATCGACGCTGATGCGCATCATGGCCGGGCAGGACACCGACTTCGAAGGAACCGCCCGACTGGCGTCTGGGTTTACCGCTGGATACCTGTCACAGGAACCGCCTCTGGATGAATCGAAGACAGTCTTCGAAAACGTCCAAATGGCCGTTGCCGAACGGCAAGCCATCCTCGATCGCTACAACGAAATCAGCGTGCTGCTGGGCGATGTCACCGACGATCAAGAAATGCAGAAACTCTGCGATGAGATGGCGAAGCTACAGGACACGATCGACGCGGCAAATTTGTGGGAACTCGATCGCCAAGTCGAAACATCAATGACGGTGATGAATCTGCCACCGCGAGACGCAAGCGTTGCCAAGCTCTCGGGGGGCGAACGCCGCCGAATCGCGCTCTGCCAACTGCTGATTCGACAACCCGACCTGCTGCTGCTCGACGAACCCACCAACCACCTGGATGCCGAAAGTGTCTCCTGGCTTGAACAACATTTGGCGCGGTATCCTGGCACCGTTGTCGCCGTCACGCACGATCGTTATTTCCTTGATAACGTCGCGCAGTGGATCCTTGAAATCGATCGCGGTAAAGGCATTCCATTCGAAGGAAATTACACCGCTTGGTTGGAAGCGAGGCAGAAAAGGATGGAAATCGAACAGCGGCAGCAGAAAGCCCGTCAGCGAACGCTGTCGCGCGAACTGGAATGGATTCGCATGAGCCCCAAGGCGCGGCAAACGAAAAGCAAAGCCCGCATTAAAGCCTACGAACAGTTGTCCGCACAAACGTTTGAGGACCAGCCCGACAATCTGGAAATCCAGATCCCATCGGGTCAGCATCTTGGTGAACTGGTAATCGAGGCGAAAAACATCCACAAGGCGTTCGGAGACCGGGTGCTGATCGATGACCTGTCATTCCGCTTGCCCGCCGGTGGCATCGTCGGAGTGATCGGCCCCAACGGTGCCGGCAAGACGACTCTGTTCCGCATGCTGACCGGCCAAGACAAGCCCGACGAAGGTGTGATTCGCGTAGGCGACACGGTCGACCTCGGATACGTCGACCAAAGTCGCGATTCGCTCCAAGCGGACCATACCGTTTTTGAGGAGATCAGCGGTGGGACCGAAACCATCCTGATGGGCGGACGCAAGATTGCCTCGCGAGCTTACGTCGCACGCTTTAACTTCAGAGGTCCAGACCAAGAAAAGAAAGTTGGAAACCTTTCCGGCGGAGAACGCAACCGAGTCCACTTAGCAAAACTGCTTCGCCAAGGCTGCAATGTGCTGTTGCTCGACGAACCGACCAATGACCTAGACGTCGACACGCTTCGCGCACTCGAAGAAGCGATTTCGAACTTTGCCGGTTGCGTGGTTGTGACCAGTCACGATCGTTGGTTTTTAGATCGACTCGCCACTCATATTTTGGCGTTTGAAGGCGATGGTAAGCTGACCTGGTGCGAAGGAAACTTCGACGTTTACGAACGCAACTTGCAAGAGCGTCTGGGAAAAGATCCCGACGACGTAACTGGCGCACGGCGAGCGAGATACAAGAGCATTCACGCTGGCTAGGATCACCGCTGACCACTCGCCAACTCATTCACATACCGACCTTGATCACCCATTTTGACTCACCCCCGACCGGGAAATAAACCATGACGATTCTACGAGTAGGAACAAACGAAAAGTACGCCGACGGCTGGAACGCTGCGTTCAGCTCCGGAAGCAAAAAGAAAACGGCCAAGAAAAAGACCGTGAAGAAAAAGGCGAGCAAGAAGAAAACTAAATCGGTGACCACCGGCAAGTCGACGAAGAAAAAGGCGACAAAGAAAAAGGCCACAAGGAAAGCAGTCAGTAAAAAAACCACGACCAAGAAAACCGTGAAAAAGAAAGCCGCTAAAAAGAAGGTGACCAAAAAGAAGGCGAAGAAATAGCTAGCACTCGGCCGGTTGAACGGCCCAAAATTTTCACCTCCACCTTCAACGCTACGCCCATGTCAAATGCCCCACCCCCCGAGTCACTGAGCGATACGCTGAGGCGGTTGGCGGGCTATTTGAATTTCTCCGCTGGCGCGAGCGATCCAGCCACGCTGGCAGCATGGAACCAGGTTT
The DNA here is from genome assembly GCA_049602075.1 of Rubripirellula sp. Taxonomy (GTDB): domain Bacteria; phylum Planctomycetota; class Planctomycetia; order Pirellulales; family Pirellulaceae; genus Rubripirellula. The sequence continues at coordinate 52,475 of JBMYRF010000008.1, read as the reverse complement.
ACGATGCTGCCAGTCAAGGAGATCCTTTGACTGGACCGCCGGCCTGGCTTGTTGTTCGCGACTGGCTGTCTGAAACAATGCAGACGCTGTCACAGGAACAAGCGGCTTTTGCCGATTGCGCCCAGGGTTCACGGATAATGGCGTTGCTGTGGACCGAGTTACTGCCGGCGTACCTGGACTTCCACCGTGACCTGCTGTTTCACCAGGCACCGGAACTGTTATTCAACGGTTTTTTCATGGGCCGTGCTGCCGATGCGTTATTGCTGGGCGGCTTGGATGGCCCCGACGACGAGGTCGTGCAGGCCGCAATCGACCGACTTGATGATTTTGTCGGCTATCGGCCTGTCGCGATGCTTGAAAATCGGCACTGCCAACCTTATCGCCATGAATTGGTTTGCCCGGTACCGCTGTATTGCAAAGACGCAGGTGCCTCGGCGGGACCCTATCGCGAACTGATCGAACGAGCCATCGTTGCACTGAGCGAGACGAACGAGGACATCCTCCGGGCAGCTGCGTTTGATTTAAACCGTATCCGAGAACTCGCTCTCGATCCGCGTGCCTACGACTTCGACCATCCGGTCAATCGCCGTCCGAACTATCACTTTGGTCAATGGGACGAACGATCGATCACTCAGGACGGTCACTATGATCGGTTCTTGCTGCGACAATCCACGCTCGATGCACTTCTAAGCCGACTGAATGACGAGCAAGAGGTGGATCAAGATGAATTGCTCAGTGAAGCAGCGTCGGTCCTCGGCGGCATCATTTTGATGGCTTCTGGCATTTCGGGCTGGGGGCCCGGGGCTTACACAAGTGACGTGACGCTCGGATCCTTAATGAAGCCGATCGCACAATACCGCGATGCTTACTACGAAGACCGCTTGGCACAAATCCGCGGGGCACATGCTGAACGATTAGCGGGTGAACAAAAACTACGACGTCAGCCCTTTGGTGCCGCCAGACAACACCTGAACGCAGCCTTGGCGGAGCGCCGCGCCGCACAACTTCAGCATGTTCAGTTGGCGCGACTTTATGCGCGGATGGGCTACCCCGATGCAGCAAAACGACAAACCGACACTGTTTCGGCTGCCTCCGCACGAATGATGTGTCGCATCGATTGCATGATCACCTTGGGCCTAAGATCGATTCGCGCCGGCAATCTCGCGTCGGCAGCCGAAGTTCCAAAGCTTGCCTATGACTTGGTGAAACGCGGCATTCACTGTGGTGCGTTAATTGACCCTTGGGACATCCTGGCCTTTGGTGGCAACTTCTCGCTCTATCCGGGCCCTGAAGCAGGTGTTCACGACTCACGGGTCGACGACCTGCTTTACATCATCGAACACCTGTTCGGTTACACCGCTCGGGTGTGGAGCGAAGCGGCCGCCCGTAACGACCAACAAGCCTACGACCAGATGGAGAAACAGTACCGCGAAATGGCGGAATGGTGGCGACAATATGCTGCCCATACCGTCGAGTCGCTGGAGGCTGCGGATCCACTGGAGTCGTACGACTCAGCCAAGCTCGTCGCTCGTGCCTTGCGACTGTGGCATCAAGGTGGTGCCGAGGCCGGCAACGTTGCTTTTTGGGCGCCTCACGCCGACCTGTTTGACTCCCCGCGGGCCTACGCGTTGGTAATTTCGGCTTTACTGGAACGAGAGGACTTCGTTCCAGCCATGGCCCTGCTGGTCCACTGGCTTGGTCATGCAGACCGGATTGGGCTGCGGCTTGGTCGAAATTCACTACCTCATCTAAGCGAACGCTGGCTGCTCCGATTAAGAGCCTCAATCGGAAATGACACCGATGGATTTGACGAACCGTCGATCGCGCAATCCGAGGAAGAAGACACGAGGGAAGTGTGGCCGCTCGTTCGCAAACTGTTCGATTACTTTGAAGCCAACGCGGAAGAATTCTGGTCAGCCCCGTTATTTGTACTCGGTCAAGCTAAGCGGAAACCGCGGGACTGGGACCGCGAATTGACCGCTGCTGACGAAGAAGGCGAAAGCGAAGACGATCTGTATCGCGCCGCCTACGAGGAGATGACCTATCGGGACACGACTGACGACGGTAACGAAGGTCCGATTTTCGAATTTGGTGATGACTCGAGCCAAGATGAATTGGAATCCGAATCGAAACGGTTGATCGATCACCTCGACTTCATGCAATCTCTGGCTCGCATGTGGGCAGTTGCCGCCGATATCGCGGTGAACGATCGGAACGGTAGTGATCTGGAAGATCGCCGCCACTCGTTGACGGCGTGGGCCAAACGGGCAAAAGAAAACCGAATCGGCTTGCTGGAACTTTTGGATGCGGTTCGTGAATATCCCATCGCGCCGGCCGGCAGCGATAAAGAATCAATGCGAAGCTATGATCGACATCGAGTGCTTCGCGATTCATTGATGGAACGCATCATCGGCACCGCCGTTGAAATGTCCGATTCGCGACGTTTGATCCGCGGAGTTTTGCTGGCGTTCCCCGGCGAAGACCTGGCCGACGAGTCTGACTTGGAAATGGCCGAAGATGACTCCCACGCCGTTCGACTGTTCGGTGCGTTGATCGCCAGCGATACCGATCGGGTCAAACAACTCTTCCCGCACTTTCTGGAAGCCCTACGAGACAAGAACCTGCTGTACATTCCGCTCTCTCGCGGCGGTGATCCAGTCAAAATCTACGTTGCCCGATTGAGGCAACGTGTCTTGAGACACCTCACTCACTGGCTGCCGCGGCGAGGCTTAATCGCTGAAGCATGCCGGCTGATTGAAACCGCGAGAGAAATGGAACAAAACAATCCAATCGGCATTGGTGCCGTAACGGAATTTGATGGATTGTTCCGCTCCGGCTTTCGGTCCCTCGTCGCTTCGCTGGCTGAATCAACACGCCAATCGTTTGACCAACAGGAAACGAATGAAAAGACACTCGCAGAAACCCTTATACCCTGCCTGGAACGATTGACCGAAACGATGCTCGCCAGCTGGTTGTCACACAGTCAAACGCTGCGACTCTCACCATTGGAAACCGTCAATGACCCTAAGAAATGGGAACGCTTAGTCGCCTTTGTCAAGGATTATGGCGATCCAGTGTTCACCCAAATGTTTCTACAACTTGGAAATGTTCGCGCCATCTTGCACCAAGGTGTCGCAACGTGGCTGAAACGAGCGATGGAAGAAGGCGAGGACAATCTCACCGAAACTCGTTTGTTCGCAGACCTTGAATCGGGCGTGTTGTCAGTCGCCGAAGCTGAAAAGTGGATGACGCTTGTTTATGAAACGCTGATCGATCATCACACCGAGTACTTGGACTACAACAGCACAACGACGCAAAGTGATCGTGGTGATCTCGTCTACATGTTCTTGGATTTCCTTCGCTTGCGTGTCCGCTACGAACGAATCGCATGGAACCTGAAACCTGTCATGTGGGCTCACGAAGTGTTGGTCCGCTGCGGCTTGGATAAAGCAGCAATGATGTGGCGACGCAGTCTGAGTGAACGCATCGGAACCGAGGCTGATCTATACGTCGCCAAGATGCGAAAACTGCAAAATGATTACGCCATGCGGATGCCGACTGTCGCGGATCGGATTCTTGAACGGTTTGTGCAACCAATGACCATCGATCGCATGCGGGCCCTGGTGGGACCCGCGATGCGTGATGCAGAGGCAAATCAGGAAAGTGGTTCGTTTTATTTGCTCGAGCAAGAAGCTGAATTGCTAACTCGTCACCCGACCGGTGTCGGCCTTGATGTGCCAGCCTGGCTCGATGCATTGGAAGAAGAAGTCGAACAGCTAGCAAAGCGTCGCACCAGCAGCGAAATCGACGCCCAAACCTTAATGACGATATCAATCGTCCCCCTTTCGCCCGACGAATTGGACGATCAATTGACCCAGGCACGCAATCAAGGTCGGCGTCTGCCACACATGGAGTAGTCGAATCCTCGCACATCCGACGCCCTTTTCCGGAGATTTTTCGAGCGATTCCAAATGAATCCCAAGCGTTTTTTGTTAATCGAATCTTTACAAGAACGCTCAATCAAAACATACTGCCGCCTCGAATCATTCACCCTGTACCTTCGCCAAACCAAAGCACACGGATGAACACGCTTGCGGTTAGCCAACTATCGACGCTTCGATGGGATTTGGAGGAAGATGTCCGCGCCTATTCCCAGCGAGGTTTCCGAGGCATCGGAATCTACCGGCCAAAGTTGGAAGATTACGGCCTCGATCAAACGATCGAATTGCTAGCGGATTTTGGATTGTCGGTTACCTCCTTGTCGTGGGCTGGTGGATTCACTGGCAGCGACGGCCGTCCTTACCAAGAGGCGGTGCTCGATGCGATCAATGCCGTTGAAGATGCAGCAAACTTGCAAGCGGAAACTGTGATCGTCCTTGCAGGGGGGCGCAACAACCACATCCGCAATCACGCTCGCCGCACACTTTGTGACGCGTTGAAGCAGGTCGCCTTCGTTGCTGAAGAGTTTGGCGTTCAATTGTCGATCGAACCGATTCACCCCGGATGCGGTGAGGAATGGTCGTTCCTTAACGATTTGCGTTCAACGCTCGATATCATCGAATCGGTTGCCAGTCCGCAACTGGGAATCGTACTTGACACCTACCACGTCGGAATGGATGAAGAGGTCGTGCGTTGGCTACCCGACGTAATCCCACATCTCCACTTGGTGCAATTGGGTGATGCCCGTCACTCACCGCTGGGCGAAATGAACCGTTGCTTGCTGGGCAAAGGTTGCGTACCCATCGAAACGATTCTGGAAACGCTTGCCAGCCATGGATACGAAGGGCCGCTGGAAGCCGAATTGATCGGTGAGGATGTCGAAACACTTTCCTACGACGAACTTCTCGATCACACTCGAGACTTCTTTGATCGTACCGTCGCGTTTCGATAAACGCAGATCGATAAACGCAATCTATTCAAAACGGTTTGCCAGAGTTGATACGCGAACCATTCAGAAAAATCGCGGCCAATGATGAAAATCTTTGGAATTGGCCCACGCGGCTTCCTTCAGTCCTGACGCGAGCTCACCACAACGTCACCGGCGTTTTTGTCGTGAACTTTTTTTTGGGGGTGAACTGCGACCACAAACCCATCAGAGACCTGACGCAGTTCCCACTTATCACTTTTTCTTAGCGACTCTTGGGACGAACAGCGGAACCCGCTGGTCCTCTGGTAGCAGTGTTCGGTTGACTCGCTCGGGATCACGCTGGGTCCACGTCTCACGCAACTTTGGTGCCCAAACTTGTCGTAGCAATCCATCATCGTGCCACGTACACTGGTATTGGTTGGGATTCCATCTCCGCACGGGGACCTGACTTTCACGCTTGATTAATCGCCAAGCACGAACGTGAAAGCAATGATGCGTGCTCGACCAGTCGTAGAAGACAACCTGGCGAAATACCTCGCGACCGTCTTCGTCAACAAAATGGTTAAGTTCAATCAGATCGACTCGCTGCTTGACCACCAGCGATTCATCAGGACGCGATCCGGGAACGATTCCGATTAACACCAGAGACGTAAACATCCATGCCAGCGTCATGGCTTGGTTCCTCCAAGCGAGTTCGAGCGGCTTCCTGCCACTATATTGTTTGAATCGCTCCGCGACCGCGCAGCGACTCGAGATGATCAGACCTACTAAGAAACTTGGATCGGCGTAAAGAGCGAATGAAGAGGCCTCACGATTCCCGGACAAAACAGCTACCTGGATGGTCGGAACGTGTTGCAATCTCCTTCGACCGACGCAAGGTACTGGCAGGCCACTTCTGCCTGATGGTCGGGACGCTCCTCAGTATGACGGTGACCCTCTGCCCACTGACGGGACCACGAAGCTGGGCGGAATCACCCAGCACCAGCAACAATGCACCTCAGCCGATCAAAGTTTCCTCGCTGCCTAAACCACCAGATGATATTGCCGAGCAACTGCGGGAAGGAAACGTCCACCTCATCACAGGTAAACAGCCCACCGATCACGTTGCGAATCAGCGCGGACTCGACGCCCAAACGGATTTCGAAATCAACTTTAACTATCGTTGCCAGCCACAATGGCAACATGACGCGGTTCGGGGAACCGTTCGAATTCGAATGAACTTCACCCGCATTCATTGGGAACCCAAACACACGATTTGGTTTCGCAACCCACCAAACAGCAATCATTTCTGGCAAGATGCATTGGTGCGACATGAATTCGATCATGTGCGGTTATCAGCTGATCCTCGGATGAAAAAACAATTCATCCAAATGCTGCGTTCCAAGCGGGTGATCACATCCTCGGTCGAAACGAATCAAGTGGTCAACCGGGCTCTAGTTGACCGCTTCATTGGGGAGTATGTCACGAGCGTGTTTCGAGAGATTACCGAATTGATCGACATTCGCTATCGCGAATTGGACCGCGTCACACGGCACGGTCGGCAACCGGTGCCGCCGGAATCGACGATCCAACAGTGGCTCAAGCCCGGAAGTTGATCGGCTTACACGCATCTCCAACCCCGCTTGCAGACAACGGTCCCCCGTTGCAGTTAGGCCCGATTCCACTGACAGGCCCTCGTCATTCGTTCGCCAGCCTCCCCATCCCCGCTTGTGAATGGGAGAATAGGACCCGCCCGGTTTTCCGAAGGCTTGTTTCCCCAGGCTTGTTTCCCCAGGCTTGTTTCCCCAGGCTTGTTTCTCCCTGGGGATGGCCGGGAAGAGTCTCGATTCCGGTTGGCACTGTTCCTCGCTCCGCCATGTAGCGAGTGAAATCAATCTTCAGCGTCGTTCCTGAATCCGGTCTGATTGTGGTACATTTTGCATTGAGTTGGACTCCGACCCCATAGGCACAAATTGATGTCCGTCGACAAATATGCGGTTTGCCCCTGCGGAAGTGGCAAGAAGATCAAGTTTTGCAAATGCAAAGAATCTGTCTCGGAACTCGACCAGATCGGGACCATGATCGAGGGGGGCCAGATTGTCCCTGCACTGGATCGTTTGGCGACCATTCTGGATGAGCATCCAGATGCAGCTTGGGCACTCGCCGTCCGCGGCAGACTGCTCCTCGATCTGCGCGAGTATGATTCGCTTAGCGAAAATGCTGACCGGTTCATCCGCTTGCAACCAAGCAACCCATTGGCGTTGACCCAACGTGCTGCCGCGCGTTTGTTCCACAATGACGTCGAAGGAGCCACCGCTTCAATGCTAGAGGCATTGACTGAGAGTGGTCGCGATGTTGACTCGTTTGTGTTGGACGTTTCGTCGGTGCTCGCCTACTCGCTCGCACAACAAGGTGTTTTCCTGACGGCTCGCGTCTACGCCACCTTGTCAATGATGGCCACGGGGTATGAAGGCGGCCAAGGTGCGGTTTCCGTGCTGCGTCAACTCAATACCGCTCCCACGCTGAACCAGTTGATCAAATCGATTCCTGAGACGATCGAACGTCCGGAGGAAGCATCTTGGGCGGAACGCTATGACGAGGCCGCCACCCTGTTGCACAACCACAAAATCGACCTCGCGGAAACAAAATTCCAATCGCTGCAACGCACCGCCTCAGGTGAGCCGGCCGTCTTGTCCGGATTGCTGACCTGCGCGATTTGGCGTGGCGACGCAGCAGCCCAGTCCAACCTGCTGAAGCAACTTTCCGTCTGTGAATCTCTGGAGCTTGAGCAACGGGCTCGATATCTGGCAATCTCCGCGCTCGTCGGCGAAGAAGCAAAAGAGCTTTCGGTTCCCGTTTCAAAGCTCGAAGCCGAAATTCAAAATACCGAAGAAATCGAAATGAGCATGATGGCGAGCAGTCGCTTCGTCCCACTGCCACCCGATTTACTGGCCGGCATGCGCGAAACGGAAAATGATGTGCCGCCCCGCAGCGGCTTCCAGCTTCTGGATCGCGATAAACCAGAGTCGACGGAACAACTGCCACCGGCCGATCAAATTCCGGAAGCAATCGCCATCGTGTTTCTTTACGGAAAACAAACAGATCGCGAAGCGAGGATCGAAGCACACGACGTCCGACGAGACAATCTGGAGGAGGTTCGCACCCACCTCAATGCCGTTACCCAAGACTTGTCTTGGAAGGAAGAATCGGACAAGTCGATCCCATTGGTGGTCGCCGTACAACCCTCGGTCGCAATGGTACGTTTCCAAGCGAAACCAGCGGAAGCAGAAAAGGTTCAAACCGAACTGGCTGCCACCCGTATGCCGAACACGATCAGCCATTTACGGCTACCAATTCTAGGGAACGCCTCGCTAGCCGAAGCGGCTGGCGATGATTCGAAATTGGTGCAGCGAACCGCAGTGATGCGGGTCCTTGAAAACTACGATATCATCGCTTCCAAGGGCGATACCATTCTCGAACAGGTACGCGAAACCGCCGGCCTGAAAGGCTTGCCAAGCATCAAACCGGAAAGTGGCGAAATCGAGTCAATCCCGAACGAGGATTTGAATCGTCTCGACATCTCGGGTCTCGATGCTGAATCGCTCGTCTACGTCTTACAGCGTAGCCAGCAGGTTTCGTCGACACCTGTCATGCGACGCGCCGCCGAAAGACTGCTCGAAATCGAGCTCAACGAAGAACAGGCGCCGATCCGAATGGTCGCCTACATGACACTGGTCAACACGGCGGCAAGCACCGACGAAGCATTGCTACTAATCGATGCAGCCAAAGCATTCGCCGAAACTCGCAACATCTCCACTGCGAACCTGCTGCTCTCGGAAATTGGACTTCGAGTCAATGCCGGCGATGGCGAAGGATTCCAGCGAGCAATCCAAGACGTCTCCGCACGTCACGGCAATGATCCTGAAGTGATGGCCAAACTGCAGCAAATGCTGATGTCCTATGGATTGATTAGTCCCGACGGCTCGCCCCGCGGACCAGCTCCAGCTGCGGCAGCCCCGGCTGCCGGTGGCGGAGGTGGTGAGCTATGGACTCCTGACAGTGGAACCTCCCCTAACCCTCCCGCCGAAGGTGGTGGTGGCGGTGGAAAGTTATGGGTTCCTGGCATGGATTGATTTGCAAAAATCGATTTGCAAATCACGCTGACTGGTTCGCGTGGACACCGACTTGAATGGATCGTTTTTTGGCGATCAAAACTCGCTCGAATCGATCCGTTTCGCTTCTGCAAAACTCTCGAACCGCATGTCCGCTCCACGTCGATCCCTATCCGACCAAGACGAAACGTTCATGCAGCGGGCGATCGAACTCGCTGCACTGGCGAGAGGAGACGTCGAACCAAACCCGATGGTTGGCTGTGTCCTCGTTCGTGATGGCCAAATCATTGGCGAAGGATACCATCACCGATTTGGTGGACCGCACGCCGAAATCGATGCCCTCCAATCGCTTGAATCTCCTACCGATGCGACCGGTGCGACTGCCTATGTCACACTCGAGCCTTGCTGCCACCACGGAAAAACGCCGCCGTGCAGCCAGGCATTGATCGATGCAAAAATCGGTCGAGTTGTGTTAGCGATGCCTGATCCATTTCCCAAAGTCGATGGTGGCGGAATCACGCAGATCCGTGACGCCGGGATCGAAACATCTGTCGGTATCCTCCAATCCGAAGCGGAATCTCTCAATGCGCCGTATCTGAAACTTGTTCGCACCGGGAAACCATGGGTAATCGCCAAATGGGCGATGACGCTCGACGGCCGGATCGCTACCGCTTCACGTGATAGCCAATGGATCACCAACCCCGACTCGCGACTCCAAGCCCATCAATTACGAGCCCGTGTCGATGCGATTGCTGTCGGAATGGGAACAGTCATCGACGATGATCCGCTGCTGACCGCAAGGATCGAGGATACAAAACCGCATCGTGTCGCGAATCGGTTTATCTTTTGCCGCCACCGGCTACCCAACGTCCAATCTAAACTGGTCCAATCCGCCCGTGACGTGCCACTGCACTTGGTGGTGGGCAACCAAGTCGACAACGACCAATGCCAAATACTTCAACAAGCAGGTGCCGACGTTCTCGAAACGGGAACCGATGATCCCTCGATGATGGTGGAGCAGGCCCTGCAGTGGATGGGGAAGAAATCGCTAACCAACCTGATGCTGGAGGGTGGTAGCGAGTTGCTAGCAAGCTTTTTTGAATCGGGTCAGATCGACGAGTGCCATATTTTCCTGGGCGCCAAAGTGGTGGGTGGCCAGCAGGCTCCAGGACCAATTGGCGGCTCAGGAATTGGAAAAATCGCGGATGCGGAGGCGTTTACGCTGATTTCCGTCGATGCGTTGCAGTCCGACTTAAGGGCGGTTTATCGCCGAGTCGAATCGCCTTGAAATCATTCTGAAAATCTTCTCTTCATTTGGCGGCTGTTTTTTGGCGATACTAGCCATTGGACTTGCCGGTCATCCCGATGAGTGACGGCCTGCGCGTCCAACCAGCACCAAGTGTGCCCTACAAGACGGGTTCGCCGTCACGCGACGGATCAGCAACAGCATCCACGACCGACTCGGTGAACCTTACCCAAACCCATCGCAAGATGGATCCCGAAGGATCGGGGAAGGAGAGGGTTCAGGGATGAGGTGGAGTTTGGTGATTGCCATCATCGGCTTGTTCGTTACGGAGGTGTCGTCTTTTGCACAAGGACGCCCCGCCGGACAGCGTCCCAACGAGACGCGTTCGACACCACAGGATGCTGGCTACTTCACTTCCTCGGGGGTCGTCCGATTCTTATTGATCCAAGGTCGACTTTGCTTGGATTCGCCCCGTCACCGCAAAGGCTCGCAAAAACGCGACGAAGGCGACATCTACGAGAGCATCACAGTGACTGCCGAAAGAGGCATTCCCTCGATGCACTACGTCTACCAAACTCCCAAGCATCACCTGACGTTAAGCGTTCAAAAAGCGAATTCGTTGCGTTTGGAATCTTGGTCCCCAGAGTCCGGCGAGCGATCTGTTCTGGAACAACCCGCACTCGGTTCGCTCACCTGGACCCACCGACGCGGCGACCTACTAGACACTCATCAAGGCGCCACGCTACTGCATCTTCGCTACAGCGATCCCGACAATTTTGACAGGCACTTCGGGATGATGTTTCGTCGCTTGCTGCGAGGGCAAACGATGAAAACGTTGTGTGCGGAAGCCACACATGCTGTGCTGCATCAACGGGTCAGTGAGGCGACCCCTCAAGTCGAGCAGATCGCTGCTTGCGTCCGCCAACTCGGCTCTGCCAAACGATCAAAACGAATCATTGCGGAGAACCAACTGCTGGCTTGGGGCGCGCCAATCATCCCGATGATTGAAAACCTGTCGACCGAAGATCTGGATCAGGAACAATCCCAGCGTGTAAGGACAGTCTTGAAACGACTGCGCCCGAGAGTCAACGACACCCCCGCCAGTCTCGCGCGACTGTTAGTCAACGACCAACATTTTTGGACACTGATCGCCAATCAACTTTCCGAAGGACAACTCAGACTGGCCAACCAACACTTGCAACGCGTTGGCCTGAAGTCGATTGAACCAAGGATCGCCCCAGAGGAGCGGATCGCTACAACGAGAGACTAAGTTGCAGTGAGCTAGTCACTTCCCTACAGCAGCAACTTTTCAGCGAGCAGTAACTTTTCAGCCAACAGAATGGGCCAAAACGAGGCCCCCTCAGACGCGGTGGAACGGTTCAACTGCGTTCTGTTCATCACAGACTCAAAACATCATCCATCTGCGTTGCGATGTCAGCGAGACGTTGCCGATCACCGCCTCGCACTTCTGCGGTCGCCCATCCTTCATAGTTGATCTTTACCAACTCTTGACGGACGCTTTCCCAATCGACGCTACCTCCCCCTAATGGTCGATCAAAGCCTTTCCGCATCCCCTCGTTCATCGCGATGTTCAAGTCATATTCTTTGATGTCAAGTTTCTCGATGCGATCGCCCAGTACTTCAATCCAGTGCTGCGGATATCCCCAGCGGACGACGTTGCCGACATCAAAGTAAACCTTCACTTGGGGACTATCCAATTCGTCCACGAAGCGAGCCATACCGAGTGGTTCGATTAAAAAAGTTGCCCAAACATTTTCGAGCAAGATTTTCACATTTTGCTTTTCGGCATGATCCATCGCACTCCGAATCAGCTCTTGAGTTCGTCGATAATTTTCCAAGTAACCGATTTTTCGGTCGTAGCCGACGACATGCAGCACTGAATTCGCGCCAAGGAATTTCGCTTGGTCAATCGCCTCGATCAAGTTGGGCCGGTTACCGTTTACCATCCCGTGAATGGGCAGGCCAGTCTTCTCTCTCGCGGTGGCAAAGGCTTTGACGAGTTCACGATTTTCTGATCCGGCGGCGACGCGAGGTTCGATCCCATCAAACCCCAAATCTTTGACCATGCGAAATTTGTCCTCCACTGATCCGTCACCGGCAACCATGTGGTATTTGACTGCCTTACGAATTTTCCCGGTAAATTGACCCGCCGTTGCCGACCGCCCAAAACACGCGGAGGCTATCCCAGCACTGGCGGAAGTAAGGAACGTTCGGCGTAGAATGGACATTGGGAAAGATCTCCGTCAGAGTTACATGCTGAGTCCAACAATATAGTCGACCTACACCGGCCGCTCAGAGCAGTGACCGGGAAACCGAAAATCGCTGGCGGCATACCATCCGGAAAACGCAGATCTCAGGCGATCAGAAACCGTAAACAAAAATCCAATCCAAGGCGGCACGGCCAAACCCGCTCTCCAAATTTCAGAGATCATCATGACCGTCAGTGAAGAATTCGATTGGCGACAATTCCCAGATACCCAACGCTGGGTCGCGCAATGGATCAAGGAGATTGTCGATGCCGTTCCGTTTCTGGCAACGCTGCAAGCCCGTATGAGAATCGAGACGGGCACACAACTGCAGGACTGGGTCGACCACTTGGCGTTGGGAAAAGCTCGGGTAACGGATGATGAATTAACAAGCCTCGACTTTGATTGCGTCTCTACCAACACGGGAGCAGTGTGGTGTCACACCGGCGGTTTGTTTCCGCGAATTCGGCTGGTTCAAAGTGACGAAGTTCACCTCGCCTTGAAAGTGGATTCGGTGTCAGATTTTCTGTTCGCTCACCAACTCGCAGCAAAGATTGACGGCGAGGAACATTCGCCATGCAGAACAGCAGTCGTCGCCCAGTCAGGATCGACCACGGTCTCGGTGATTGAACGCCATGGTGTGAGTGGGATGACACCTATCACCAGCCAACCAAAATATATTCAGCAGGCCACTGCAGTCTACGAGACCTTTCGCCTGCGCCGTCGTGATTTTGAAAGTGATCAGCAAGGATTCGAAGAGGCCTTTCGGTTGGTCGAAGCAGCCTGTGATCAGATCGGCGTCGATTGGGCCTGCAGTTTATTCTTCGCGGCCGAGCGTGAATACTGGCAATGGCGGAACCATGCGGCACAGATTCAGGGCAAGCGGCAGAACCGGCTCGGACTCGGCTGGGCCAATCATGACCATCATACCTATCGAAGCAGCCGAGAGCATTTCGCAAGTCTTATCAAGTTGCTTGAGCGTTTAGGAATGAAATGCCGCGAACGATTCTATGGTGGTGCCGAAGCAGGTTGGGGGGCACAGGTCCTCGAACAAACAGTTGCAGGTATCGTTGTGTTTGCGGATGTTGACCTTAGCCCTGAAGAAGTGGCTGGGGACTTTGCCCATGAGGGATTGCCGCCCCATGAATCACTGGGAACCGTCGGGATGTGGTGCAAGTTGCATGGCGAAGCGATCCTGCAGGCCGGCATGCACCACCTGGAATGCCAGTTCGATTTCAAAGCAGCGCGAGATCAGCTGGCGGAACAAGGTATCGAATCGATGAAACCCTTCACCAATTTCGATCACCTGAAACAATCCTTCACCCAAGGAGAAAAATGGCCCGTCGCCGAGAAACGCCTCGAGCGGGCTCTGCAACAAAGCTGGATAACAGAGGAGCAGGCAGAACATTTTCGACGCGAGGGGAGCCTGGGCTCTCACCTGGAGATCCTGCAACGCTGGGACGGCTACAAAGGTTTCAATCAGACCGGTATCAGCGACATCATTCGAAAAACAGATCCGCGGCGAGCAATCTCGTGATGTGCCTCGCGTGAAACGGTGCCCATACCCTGCGCGAAAATGCGATCATCCCCAGAGCGAAACATTGAAAATGTTGCACATCCCCCACACGGCGGGAACTGGAGTG
>JBMYRF010000008.1:0-38262 GCA_049602075.1 Rubripirellula sp. | reverse complement strand
CTTCCTAGCCAGCACCGACCTTCCTAGCCAGCACCGACCTTCCTAACCAGCAATCGCCCAACGCTGCGAGAAGGTTGTAAAGGCTGCCCCAGTCCGCTCGATTGCTTACAAGACAAATTTTCGCGTCGAAGAATCATCCGATTTGACATGCCGACCTCTCTCGACCTGCGGTGTTGAATCCGTGACAGCCGCTCCCAATGGTTTCCTTGATCGCATTCTGGAAGCTCACGCCACGTTTGGTACGATGTTCCGCTTTGGCCCCTATCACGAAAGATTACTCCATGCTTGCCTCGGGAATTCAACTTTCGTCTGACGCTGCGTTACTATCAGGCGAATCGCTGATGGCGCTGCTTGCCCTGACGGCGATGGAAATCATTCTCGGAATTGACAACATCGTCTTCATCGCGATTGTCAGCGGACGATTACCCCCAGAGCACCGCTCCATGGCGCGGCGGGTTGGTTTGTCGTTGGCCATGGTGATGCGAGTCCTGCTGCTGTTGATGATCGGCTGGCTGATGGGGCTGACAAGGCCACTTTTTGAATTGTCCAACCTGATCCCTTTGGAATCGCTGGCCACCTATTTTGCCGAGGAGGCGGAAATCAATGAGATCACAGGCCGAGATTTGATTCTGCTGTTTGGCGGACTGTTTCTATTGTACACCGCAGTCCGTGAGATCCACCACAAGATTGAAGGTGGCGAAGACGAGGCCGAAATCGGAAATCTGCCGGGCGATACCGGTGGCGCAGCGGATGGCATCAACCCAATTGCCCCAAAAGCCAAGCCCATTTCGATGAGCGGAGTGCTGATCCGCATCGCGCTGATGGACGTGATCTTTTCACTCGACTCGGTCATCACCGCCGTCGGCATGGCCAAGCATATCGAAATCATGATTCTGGCCGTCATCATTTCGGTCGGTGTGATGATTATCTTCGCAAATCAAATCAGCGACTTTGTACAAGACCATCCAACGGTCAAGATACTCGCTCTTTCATTCCTGATGCTCATCGGCGTGGTGCTGATTTCCGATTCCGTCGGCACACCCATCAGCAAGAGTATGGTTTACTTTGCGATGGCCTTCTCGCTGATGGTCGAATTCTTCAACCTCCGCGTGGCAACCAAGCGAATTCGGCCGAGTCGCGGAGAAGGTGAGATTGGCACCGTTAAAACGTAACCCTCCCAATGATTGTTTTCAGCAAAACCTTTTCTCATTGGAAAGCGTCGAAGATGTACTGATCAGGATCTCAGCTTCACATAGATCAACTGACCAGATGGGATGAACCGGCCGCAGCGAAGCAGTTTTCCACAAAGAGATTGTCGCCCGGTATCGAGAGAAAATCGACGAACAGAAGCACTGGCCTGACTCCGCCATGCTAGAAGATGGTGAATTTCTTTCGTAACCAGCAAAAGCGAACGAGATCCCGACTCAAAAGAACTGCTGCAAAAGGATCAAGAGATCCCAGTAAATTACGCGGGCAGAATCTCATTTCGAACTGTGACTACCCCTTCTTTCAATCTAATCTTGGGAATACTCATGAGATTTGCAAATCTCTCGCTGATCACTGCGTTTGTTCTTTCTGCGCTTGCTCTTTCTGCCTTTCCTGCCGCAGCGCAAAACAGACGAGGGAATGGTCTTCGAAAACAATCAGAGGAACAAGGAAACTACCGCGTTGCGGTCGTCGAAGTTCCGGAAAATATCGCGTCGGAATTCAAGCAACTAAAACCCAAAGCATTACTCTATCACCCGATCAAATCATCCCAGCAAAAACTACCTCTCGTCGTGACCTTACATGGCTCCGGTGGAGGCAGGCGAGACATTGAAGAGAAGAAGTGGCGGGGAACGATCAGACAATTACTCAAGCCAGAAAACGAGAAGTATGAAGCGGTACTCCTGGAACCTCAAAGCGGAGCTACGTGGAACCCTGAATCTCTCGAAATGATGCTGGACTATGTGATCGGTGAAAACCCCGATATTGATACCAAGCGAATCTACTGTGTTGGATATAGCATGGGCGGTAAAGGCACCTGGGAATGGGCCATGCATCAACCCAACCGCTTCGCTGCCATCATCCCCAAAGGCTTCATCCCTGACCTTAGTAAAGTTGACCGAATGACCGAACTGCCGATCTGGGCGATGGTGGGAGACAAAGACTCCAAGCCTCGGGTGGAAGGAATCCCTGCAATGGAGAAGGCTCTCAAAGAGCTGGGCTCAAAAACGGTAAGAATTTCGATCTTCCCAGGAGCAAATCACGCGTCAGCTTCCGGCCGCGCCAACAATGAACCAGGAGTATTCGATTGGTTGTTTTCAAGGAAGCGTGATTAACCCAAGTGCGAAACGGAAAGCGACCGAAATTCCCAACGGCAACCAAGTTCAGCTACCAACGAATCGCTGGCCCAGGCTGCACCACTCGCTCTTTTTGCACCACTAGCTTTTTTTGCACCAATGGCCAAATCGCACCGCTGAAAGGGGCGGTGTGCGGTCCCTCATCGGATCGAATCACGCAGATCAACCATCGTTCTACGATCGACTCGTGAAGCCTGCCCCAAGGAAACTTCTCAATTCTTACCGCTACCCAAGCATCTCGAACCTGATGTCTGCTGGGGACGTGGTTCATTTGTTTGCATCCGCCTTGACAGCCAATTTAATCAGGGGCGGTTCTTGCCGGCCATTTTCGTCTGATTGTGCGAGTGACGGATGCGATCTCAAGTTGCCCAACAACCTTTGAAATCTCCGCACAGGCAAGCACATCTTGACGGTGGTGGAAAACGGACCTTCACCTAATTGTGCGATTCGCCTACTTCAAAAGTAGCTGCTGATCGATTTCGCTGGTGCCGAATTTACCTGCATCAATGTCATGCTTGTGCAGCAGCTCTAGCCAAAGATTGCACAGAGGCGTTGGTTTCTCAAGCACGTTGTGCGATTGATGGCGATAACCTCCGCCCGCGACGATGGTGGGGAGATTATTGCAGGTGTGATTCGATGAATCACCAAAATTGCTACCGACGACGACCGTTGTGTGATCAAGCAATGTGCCGGCACCCTCTTTGATTCCGTCCATTGCCACAAGAAATTCGTTCAAGTGTTTGATGATGTCCGTTTCAACACGGCAAAGCTTCTCGAGTACATCCGGCTTCCCACCGTGGTGGGACAACGTGTGCCAGCCACCCGTCGCGCCGGGGACTTTAATGGCCCCGTAAATCCAATCGAGCGACAAGGTGATCACTCGGGTTGAATCTGTTTGAAATGCGAGCCGGGCAAGTTCAAGCAGATTTCGGATTTTTGCGGAGAAAACAAATTCCTGATCCTCAATGAGCGTATTGGGAACACGTGGCTTCTCTGTTTCCAGCCAGAATTGCTCGCGGCGAAAGCTCGATTCGAGCTCCGCGATAACGGTCCGATATGAATCGATCTTTCCGACGTCACCCGATTCCCGCAACCGATTCATATCCCGATTCAAGCTGCGAATGATTTGCCGGTCGGTTTCGAGTTGCCGACGCTTGGCTGCGAGATCTTGCTTTCCAAAAAGCATCTCGAAGATAGCGGACTCGTCATGCATCGGCGGTATGGCAACGCCCCGATTGTTCCACGAGCATCCCCAGCCACGATCGTAAATACTGAACGAAAGAAATGGAAACCGCGTATCTCCACCCATCTGTTCGGCAAGAATTTGGTCAACGGAAATCGTGTTCACGAAATTGGGCGACTCGGGCTTCACCGCGCCAGTCAGAAACGACTTTTCCGAGTCGTGATTGCTGGTCTCCATGCCTGGGTGAAAAAGGTTTTGCAAGACCGTCATCTTGTCTTTTGTCGCCATCGCCTTGAGATAGTTCGACGTTTCGATGTCACCTCGGTCAGTCGGAAAGAAATTTGGCGAATAAAAACCCAGTGAGTTGCAGAGAAAGATAATCCGCTTCGGTGGTCTAACAGACGCCGGCTTTTCGCCAGCTCGCGCAGTGATCGTTTGCAAGGCGAGTGGTAACGCGGTACCAAACTTCAAGAAGCCTCGACGGTTGAAACCATTCATTGGACCTTCTCCGACAATGAGTATACAAGAACGTCCGTCACCACATCCTTGATTCGGCAGTGATCCGATTCATCATGGAGCATCGCCATCAAAGCCAACCGGTCCTCGAGATCGGGAACATAGCCGTTCACATATTCGAAAAACTTTTTGGCAAAGTTATATCCAATGCGGCGGTGGTCATGCAGCAAAACCTCCTTTAGGCCAAACACATCCTCAAATTGACGATTGCCAACTTCGCCTGATGAATCGACTGCGTCAGCGGTGCGAAAGTAACCATTCAAACGAAATTGGAATGTGTTTCGGTGAGGTGTTTCAACACGATAGTTCTGCCGCCACTGCCCGGTTGCGTCGAAACTCTCCAACGCGAAACCATAGGGGTCGATGCTCTTGTGACAGGCGTAGCAAGTCGTGTCGTTCTTGTGCTGGTCGATCAACTCGCGAAGTGTTGTCGCTGCTTCCGTTCCATGCTCAGGCTCAATCGCTTTGACCGCTTCAGGCGGAGGAGAAAGTGGAATGCCGATGATATTCTTCGACACCCATGCTCCGCGAAGGATCGGCGACGTGTCAAAACCGTCGGTCGTGACCTTCAGCACGCTACCCATCGTCAACAATCCACCACGCGCAACTTCCGGTCCGAAAGAAACCAAACGCAATTGCTGCCCAATGATGCCGTCAACCCCGTAATGCTGCGCAAGCCGCTGATTCAGGAACGTGTAATCGGAATCGATCAGATGACCAACCGGCATATTTTCACGGATCAAGTGCGCCAGATACCTCTGCGTTTCAAGAGGCAAGAAGTGATGCAAAAGATCGTCATATTTCGGATACAGCTTGAGTGATGGCGACACTTTATTCCACGACCGAAGATTCAACCATTGATCACAGAACGATTCGATCATACGGTCACTGCGTTCATCGGAAAGCATACGATCAATCTGCGAACGGAACGCATCTTTTGACAGCCCGAATGATCCGGAATCAACGACAGCAACTCGCAGTTCCGCATCGGGAACCGACAACCAAATCGATCGGGCGAGACTTGCCGCTTGCGAATGCGACAAACTGGAATGCTCGCCCGGAACAAGCAGGAATCGTGGCGAACAGAGAATCGCCTTGAAACCCACCCTGGCGGCACGAACAAAGTCGCCGTGTCTTGCATCTTTCACCCCTGCAAGCTCCTGCTGAGCAAGATCTAAATACGGCGCCAGTTCATCATCAGACAACTGAGCTGAGAAAGCTCGCTGAGCGAATCGCTTGACAACAAGCTTGAGTGTTTCTGGCGAAGCTGAATCGACGACGACTTCAGTCCTGGCAACCTCGCGATTGATCGGCAAAACGACATCCAGTTTGCCGATCGACGCGAGGGAACGACCGTCCAACGTTTTGGAATCATTGACGAGGAATTTGATGAAACGATCCGTGATCTGCGTCGGAAATTGAATCGGCTGTTCATTGGCAAGCCGCACTTCCAGCTCACCACTGATAATCGCATCGCCCCAATTGTGTCCATCGGCAGATGCAAACACGGAGTATTTCTTCACCAGGCCATTACCGTTTCCCCCGGACCACGCCGCATACGACAGCCCGGTAATCTCAGCGGAACGCGGATTCTCAAAGACAACGAAGTGTGGTGGATCGGCGAGAGTTGGCTGAAATCGCGTGTGCCAAAATGTTCGATTGGATCCATCCTGCAGCTTTTCCTTTTCCATTCCTCGCTGAAAACTGCTGACCGTTACTTTACCGCCGATTTTCTGCAGGTTGGATTGATAACCTGTTTTTGTGACCGGTGAATCGCGCACCAACGGTGCTTGCGGAGGCCCCCCACCCCTCGCACCGTCTCGCTGGCGAACTTGGACCGGCAGATCACCGAACACCATCTGAAAGGACTTCGGCGGCCACTCCTGCAGCGGGCCACGCACCTTCAATTGCTTGATGTAAACACCTTGCTGTGGATCTTTCTTTCGAAACGTGTGTTTGCTGTAACAATGAACCGAAACATTCTCGCCGGGGTTCAGAAAAACACGTATCTTGTGCGTCTGCGGTTCTTGGTTGCCGAGCGAAATGACATCAAGCAAACGCTGTGGTTGCGGACGGTCATCGGCGTAGTAGTACTTACCAGCGTGAACCTGAATACTGACGTCTTCTTCGAAATCGCCGACTTTGGCAGCATCGAACGCCAATTCATACCAACCAGAGGCTGGTGGATCGAAGTTGTCGTAAAAGAAGGAGTAGCTGTTTCCGTTATTCGCTCTTGTCCATGAAAACAGCACGCCATCTTGATAGTTGCGTGTGTAGATATTGTACGTTTGGTGACTGTCCTTCAGCTTGTTTGTGATCCAGTTTTGTTCCAGTGGAAATCCGTCGGAGGGAAGAGCATGTTCCAGCATCTGGTCCGCAACCGTGAAATACGACGCGAGCATTTCTTTGCTTAACCCGATTCTACGGTCGGAATCGAAATCACGCGTTCCGCGATCTTCTGGAATCTCGTCGGCCAAATCGAGATCAATGCCCAATAAGTCATTCACACTGAGGACAAATTCGTGTCGACTTAGCCGACGAAACGCTTTTCGCGCTGCCTTCTGTTCCCTTTGAGCCAACCACTCCAAGATCCTTTGTTTCTCTCCCGCCGTTGGTTGCTCCGCATCGGAAGGAGGCATCTTGGCAGTGATCAGATTCTCGAAGGCAAGCGTTCCATCAAAATCACCTTGATGAAGCGAACCAATAAGGTCAAAACCACCTTCGCCATCCACTCCTTCGTGACAGTCAGAGCAATATTGTTGCATCAAATCAAGGGGTTGATCGGCGGACACCGGGACTGAAACACAAAGGCTAATTACCGCCAGAATAAAAAATGCAGGGGTATGCAATCGAGATCTCGGATCGGTATTCACGCACATTTTCCCCATTCGCTTACACCCTTGGACCAATGTATCGATTGACGTCATTGCACCTCACCCTTTGCATCACCGAGAGGTTTCACAAGTAGTGTCTTCACGTCAGGAGTCGCATGACGTTTGCCGTGCGCCGACTGGAACGTAAAACTACCTTGCAAGCAGCCCCCGTGAACAACACCACCGGTTTTGACTCGATTCAACCAGGCTTGGATGTGATGGACGCGGGCGACAACGTAATGGTGATTCCAATCGTGGTGTTTTACAAGTTGATCGGTAAATAGCGGCAGAAAAGCCCCAACCATCTTATCGCCACCTTGCTCCCACATGCAGACCGAGTAACCCTTTTCCCTATCAACCTGATACCTCGGTGCGTTGTCGGCACTCGTTCGATTGAACCAAATGCAGTTTCCAGGGTTGGCATTGTCATCGCCGGTCATACGAAACATGGCATGCAATTGAAAATCGCCATATTTCGTTTTCGTGCATATGGATCGATGTGGTTTCCCACACTCGTAGTCACCATGGATCTCTCCAGCATTCATCTCCCAATAAGTCTTACCGAAGCCCCAAGTGCTAGGATTTCCCAGCAAAGAATTCCATCCTCCGGCGACTCGGTTTCCGTTGGCAAGCTTTCCTGCATCAGGCAGTGTTTCAGTCAGATCGGTTGCCTGCTGAGGCCAACATTCGAAATTCGACAGCAGACTGACGAGGCAGCATCCCATAAAAGTAGCCGGATAGCGAACAGATCTCATGATGCAAGTCCGCCTAACAGGAAGTGTTTCAGAAGCAGGTTGAGTCGGGATCAAGTCGCGCATCGCCTCGTAAAATTTTATTGTATTCACACATGCTATCCCAGCTGGTCAGAAAATCTAAAACCAGCTTCTTTCATCTGCACCACGTGATCTTCAAGTCGGCGTTTGAAAAACACTCGAAACTTTGTCGAGATCGTCCGTTACTAAATTGGCGACAGACGATCCGGCCAAATCCCAAGTTACAGCAAAAAACCGCTCCACTCTGGCTCCAACTTCATTTCGCCAGCAACAGTCACGACAATGCTGCCTGACAAACTCGGATCCAGCAAAACGGCAATGGCCTTGCTTCGATTGCTCGCATCTAAATCCCTGAGTGGCTAAACCATGGTTTTTTATCAACAAGCCGAATTCGGTGAACAGCGCAAGTGGTTGGCACAAGAGGGACTGAACCGATCAACCGAACCGTGATCGCATCAGCGGCAAACGTAATTCATTCGCGAAAATGAAGCACCGTCCCTAAGCGACGCTACTGTCAGGACTGTGTCGTTTTATCACTTCGCCAAAGCCTTACACCTTGGAATCCCAAAGTCCTAGCAACCGACACCTTACAATCGCGAACATGCGAGATTGACTACTCCCACGAGCGACGCTTTTCCAACTCAGGCAGCTACAAACCCCGCCATTCACCGATAAAACGTGCGCCGGGGAATGCGTCGTATGGCAGGCGATTGGATCGCTGGATCATGGTGTGTTAACATCGAACCGGGTGACTCTCTCACAATTCGGAAATCTGAGTTGAATTTGATCGCAGATCCTGATCGTCCTGATTCGATTACTTCGCACGGAGTGGTAATTGAGGCCGCGTTATTGGATGAGTTGCATGCGGCGAGCCATCGCTCCTTGGTTCGCTTTATCCTCTTTACCGGGTTTTATTTCGCATCCGCATGGATGCTGGTTACCTTACAAGCTCGTTCGCTCACTGTGGGTGTGCTGCTAGCTTGCGTGCCGCTCTATCTGATCGCCGCTGCGTCCCTCCATGGCATTAGCCTGTTCACTCATGAAGCGGTCCATGGAGTGCTGTCTCGAAACAAGGTGCTTAATCGCTTACTTGGGATCGTTTGTGCGATGCCCGTGCTGCAGAATTTTTCGGCGTACAAGGTTTTGCATTTGCAACATCACAGTCATCTTGGGCACGAAGGTGACCCCGATCACTACGACAACTACACGCGTTGGACGTGGCTGGTGTTCAGCATGCACTGGCTGCGACTGATCGCCGGCTATCCAATCTACATCGTAATGATTCCAATCTTGGGATTTCGGCAGGGCACGCGTGCGGATCGATGCTGGATCGTCGCCGAAGTTGTGTTACTGTTCACCTTGATTGGAATCGCCATCAGCTTGACACCGTGGCAGGTACTCTTGAATGCCTGGCTGATTCCCATGATCATGATCAACACCATGGTGAATATCCGAGGAATGAGCCAGCACACGTTCCTCGAGGAGCCAGATGATCCGGTTCGGGGGACGCGATCGATTCTGACAAATCGCGTCACTGAGTTCTTCATGTGCAACGAGAACTACCATCTTGAGCACCATCTCTTTCCCCGTGTCCCCTGGTACAACTTGAAACGACTGCACAGCGAGATCAAGGACCAACTGGGAGAGCGCGAAGCACCATTCGTGCGATCGTACTTCGCGTTTGTGTGCGAATTCATCAAAAAGAGTTGGCAACGAAGTCCGCTGGGCCGCCGTGGCGAGACGGCGTGAGCAAGTGACTTTGACGGATGACAACCGCTGGCAACGCCACGAGATCCTGCTTTCAGCTCTCGGTGGAACAACTTCCCTGGCACTCGCCATCCGTGCCGGCCTCACCGCCGATGCAACCGTATTAACCTTAGTCGCAACGGCGTTTTTTTGCTTGACTGTTGTCGCAACGAAGCATCATACGAATGACATCGTGCAAAAAACCCGCTTCATCGCGGCATTCTGTTATGTGCTTTGGTTCTACAGTGCGGTTGAAATCATCGTCCCAGCGATGGGCAGTTTTCCGCATGATGAGACACTGCTTTTCATCGATGAACAACTGTTTGGTGTTACACCGTCAGTTCCCGCGCAGTCTTGGACCACGGTCAGGCTCAATGAACTGATGAGCGGGTGCTATCTGACCTATCTTGTGTACTTACACGTCTGTGTAATTCACTCGTGGTTCATGCCGCTATCTTTCACCAAGGAATTCGCAAATTGGCTGTATTCGATCTACGCTCTTGGCTTCGCAGGCTATCTGCTGTTTCCAGCAATTGGCCCAGAAAGTGCATTTCGAGAGTTGTATGGCCCAGATCTGCCGGGACCACTATTAACGCCCTTGAACCGCTGGGTTGTCGATTTGGGCTCGTCGGTATACGACGCCTTTCCAAGCTTGCACGTTCTGATCACCTTTGCGATGATTGATTTCGATCGCCGATATTTACGACGTCGGTTCAGTTGGATGTTACTGCCCGCGATCGGGATTGTCGTTTCAACGATCTACTTGCGCTATCACTACGCGATCGATTTAATCGCTGGCGGATTGTTGTTTCTCGCAGCAAGAATGTGCTTTAAAGATGGAGAAATCGGTGTTGTGGAAACCGGGAATGGCAATCAGTGACAATTGGGTGAATGCTGCCGCGTCGCTGCCGATTGCCTTTGCACAAGTGCGTGAGGATCCACGCATTGACCGACGCCTCCTGGAAGAAACCAATACCCGAGGCCGAACGTTAATGATCGCATCCGGAGGTGAGACCGCCGCCGTGCTAGCGACCTCACCAATCGAGTCTTTGCACTTGGTCGATCCCAACGCCGCTCAAATCGCCTTGGTTCGGCTGAAACTATCGATGTTGAGTGATACATCGACGAAAGAAAGGCTGACATTACTTGGCCATGGCAAAATGGATGCAGGCAATCGCCACCGAGAACTGGAGCGACGACTTGCTGAACTAGGACTCACCTTAGAGGCCTTGGGACCGGCATCTTTGGTCGCCGAAATGGGGCCTGATTTTTGTGCACGATACGAATGGGTGTTTGCGCGTCTTCGCGAAATACTGGCTCCCCAACGATATCAAATTCGCCATTTACTTTCGCTATCAGACCCGTGCAAACAATCCGAGCACCTGAAACCAGAAACAGAATTAGGGCAAGCGTTGCAGCAAGCTTTCCAAGAGGTAATGGAGTTATCAAAGCTTGTCGAAATCTTCGGCCCTGAAGCAACCGCGAACCCCGCGATGCCTTTCTCTCAGCACTTCCTAACGCAAACAAGAACGGCGTTGAGCAATTTTCCGGCGTGTGACAATCCGTTTCTTCACCAGCTTTTTTTGGGCCAATTCGCTGGCGTGGTGTGGGATTGGTTCGGCCTGCCCAAACAATCAGATCTTTGTCCGCTGCAATTTAGTAACGGCCTGATTAGCGATGTGATCCCAACACTCCCCGATGCAAGTTACGACTTCATTCATCTGTCGAACATCCTTGATTGGGTAAGCCCGACAGAGGCCGAGATGCTTCTGAACCATGTGAACCGCTGCTTAGCGCCGGGCGGATCCGTAGTGATCAGGCAATTGAATTCAACATTGGACATCACCGCTGTTCCATCGGGCTTAAGCTGGCAGCGAGACCTGGCTCAGGAATTACACGGCGAGGATCGGAGTTTTTTCTATCGTGAACTCCACATCGGAAGCCGCCTGTGAAAATTCACGAGATTCAATCTCAACCGCCGACCGAACTGAACGCAGCGTTGGAAACCTTTGAATCAGAGTTTCGCTACCCGCTTGGGACCGATTCATGGTTTCGCATCTCACACGGCGATGACTATACGCGGTTTTTTCGCGCAATCGGTGATGCGTGTTCCTTCATCGCAACCAATGGTTCCCAAGTCGTCGGCACCATCACATCAACGATTTGCCGCTTGCGTCAACCGGGTGGCGAGTTTCGCCGTGCCGCCTATCTCTCTGATCTAAAGGTCGCACATCCGACCTCGGGCCCCACGTTATTGCGATTGTTGCGTGCGGCCAACGATTGGACACTGACATCGCCGACGCCGGGATTTTGTGTCGTCATGGATGGAACGACCAAAAGCCCGACCAACTATACAGGACGCTTCGCAATCCCAAAGTTTGTGGAATTGGCCAAAGTGGTGATCTTGCGAATCCCCGTCGGTTTACTCACACGCGTCCCCAGTGACCAATCGCAACTTGAAATCAACGTTCGCGACAAAGAGGAAACCCGGCAATTGTACGAGCAACTGACCGTCGACTGCTTCGCAACTGACGGCGGCCATTCGTCGACACGGAGTCGAATGCCGGCAATCGGCTTTATCGCCGCGGATGGGAGTGCTTGCGGTATCTTGGAAGACACTCGGCGCTGCAAGCAATTATTCCGGAGTGACGGCACAGAAATGGTGTCGGCTCATCTGTCTTGCTTCGGTTTCCGTTCGTGCGATTCCGCCGCAGCGATGATCCTGACAGCGTTGCGTCATTGTTCCTCGTTAGAAATTCCGGCATTGTTTGTTTGCGTGCAACCTGAGGAACTGCGTCCGATTTTGCAGTTCTCGCGGTTAGCAGATGCCCAGACGGTTGAAGCGTCGGCGACGGTATTTGGGCATTCACTCGAGGGACCAGGAAAATGGTCGATCAATACAGCGGAGATTTAAAATGGAGATCAGCACCTCGGTAGCGACCGATCTAATGGGTCATGTGGAGTCCAGCTTGGCTGATAGCGGGCTAATGAAAAACCGGTACTTTCGTCTGCTGCAGTCAGGCGAGATGTCGCTGGAGGATTTCCTCTATTCGCAGCAGCAATTTTACTTTGCCGTGAATTTTTTCTCGCGTCCGATGGCAGCATTGATCATGCGAATTCCCAACGGAGATGAGCGGTTAGGCATCCTCGATAACATCGTCGAGGAACATGGAAACTTTCGTTCAGACACGCTTCACGAAGC
This sequence comes from Rubripirellula sp., assembly GCA_049602075.1. GTDB lineage: Bacteria > Planctomycetota > Planctomycetia > Pirellulales > Pirellulaceae > Rubripirellula. The sequence continues at coordinate 25,627 of JBMYRF010000008.1, read as the reverse complement.
CACCTTCCGGCAATTCCTTCACTCGATTGGAGGCAGTGGCGAGCGACCAGATACCGAGACGATGGGCCCCGCGGTTCACGCATTCAATGCGACCATCATGTCTGCGTGCCTATGCGAAGATGTGCGCACAGGAATCGCTTGCCTGGGGATCATCGAATACGCGTTCGCAGATATCTCTTCACTGATCGGAGGTACTGTGGTCGCGAGGGAATGGCTGGGTGGCAACGAACTTGTGCATTACAAGTTGCACCAAGAAATCGACAAACAGCATGCCGCCGACTTTTTCAAATTGGTCCAACCGGCGTGGCAAGCAGACCAGGGACGAGCACTAATCAGCCAGGGACTCCGATTGGGTGCATACGCATTTGATTGCTTGTATCGCGACTTGACCATTTGCTAATCCCAAACCGCGTCACGTGGCGTTGGCTGGTACCATCAGGCGGATTGCCTGGTACTGCCACTTACCTTTTTGCTTGACCACAACAGTGGACCAGATCCCGCTGAAAGGATAGGTCGATGGACCATCGGTCACCTCCCATAGGCTGGTTGCCAAAACAACGCCTGGACGAACCTGCCGATAGGAGACTTACTCGCCGTTGACCTTGGCTTTCGGATTGTTCGAAAAAAACGTTTGATGGGCTGCCTAAACCATCTCGCTACCGCTGATGGTGTCTTCGGTGATCTCAAGCCTCTGGAATACATCTGCTTCCGATTTACCGGCCGCAAGCATCGCTTGGCCTTCCTGAAGTAGTTTTCCGATCTGTTCAGGCTTTCGCCGTTTTCGCTTTCTCGTCATCGAAGATCTCCTTGTGAGATCCTTCATATAGCACGCGCGTTCGTTTGAGGGGAGCACTCCACCATCATCGAGAAAAGCCAGTACTGCAGCTCGAACCGGAAGAAAGATGCGAACATAAGCCAGAGTGCTTTCAAACAAAGAAGGGTAAGTTGAGCAAGGATGAGTGAGGCACATCACGAAGCAGCTTCCGTGGCTGCCTCTTCTACGGCTGCCTCTTCCAAGCGATGAATTCGTGCGAAGAACACACCCTCTAAATCTGGTGCAACCGGCTCAAAACCTGCTCCTGGATCTTCGGCACGATGGATGTGAACCAGCGGCCGTCCTGCAACCAACTTGGCGGAAATGATTTGGAACCGCCCCTTGATGTCGTCGAACTCAGCTTTGCTGACTGACTTCTGCCAAATCTGCCCACTCAATTCGGCTTCCGCATCATCAGGTGTTCCAGCGAAAAGCAACTGCCCCTGATGGATAATCGCCATCTGTGTACACAATTCTTTGACGTCTTGAATAATGTGAGTCGACAGGATCACGATGATGTTTTCACCCACCTCAGCCAACAGGTTGTAAAAACGGTTACGTTCGCCCGGATCCAATCATGCCGTTGGCTCGTCAACGATCAGCAACTTTGGATCGCCGATGAGAGCTTGAGCAAATCCAAACCTTTGCTTCATCCCACCCGAGAACGAGCTGATCGCTTTTTGAGCATGCTGTTGAAGATTAACTCGCGACAACATCGCTTCAACGATGTCGCGGCGTTCTCACCGGTTCGTTATATCTTTCAAGACTGCAATATGGTCCAACATCGCCCGTGCGGAAGTTTTCGGACAAACCCCAAACTCATGTGGTAGATAACCGAGAACTTGCCGCACTCGAGTCTTCTCAGACAGCACATCAAGGTCACCAAGGAGATCGATCCCGAGTCGGGCTCCTGCAGTGTTGCAATCGTCCGCATCAGAGTCGACTTGCCAGCTCCATTCGGAACGAGCAAGCCGTACATGTCAGTCGGAATGGTCATTGAAACAGAATCCAATGCCCGCACACCGTTCGGGTACGTCTTCGTAAGCTTTTCGATGACAAGTTTCATGATTGGGCTTGATCTGGGAATAGGTGACGGTTCGAAAGGAGATAGTGATCGGATGGCTGAAGTAACAAGCGTTTTACTTCAGCCAACGCCGTTCAGTCCAACTGAATCACGAAAGCGGATAGATTCGCCTGAGATAAGCGAATGACTCTTCGAACGCCAGATCCAACACTTAGCAAGTACCCGAATGAACTGGGATGCTATTGATGAAGGCAAAAGCCCAGTGCTCTACGCCGACTGGACTTACTTGCCGCCCCGGGAAGGCAGGGCATGCAAAGGAGGCAGGGGATCAAGCGGCAGCCCCGTCGATACGAGCTCAATGCCGCTCAACAGGGCCTGTCCCTTGCGCGCGTTAAATGACAGGTTGCATTCGCCATCGATTTGGACATCGGTAAACTCTTTGACCAGGCACTTCATCTTACCTTCGGCCGCAACAAAGATATCGAAATCCGTCAGCACTGGTTGACCCTGCAATGCGACATCGAACACGCGGGCTCCGGCCGTTGTGTGCTGTGGCTCGACAAAGTACAGCCGCACCGTGAACGTTCCGGCCTTCAGCCCTGCAAGCCGCCATGACTCGATCCCTTCTGCGCCAGATGCGCAGACCCAAGGCCAACCGTCTCCTCCCTGCGTGAACAAGGAATGGTGATAGAAGTAGCGCGGCGTCGTCGGCTGTGTCTCAATCTGGATGTCAGGCGAAGGCCCACCGACGCTGGGTTGATCGAGGAACAAAGTCCCGGCGCGAGTCATCCGGTCACCGGGCGCACCCAGGTTGACACCGATTCGCACAATTGGGTTGGATGAGCCTTGGCCCCAAGCAGTCCATTGTTCGAATGTCTGCGGCATACTAACCAGCGCGGCACCGGTCGGCAACGGATAGCTGCAAGTGCACCCCTCGTAGAAATACGGCATGTTCAAGACACCGTTGGCCGGGATCACGCTGTTCGTACAACCAGAACGGGGACCAGCAATATTAATCGTGCCGCTTTCAATCCGTTTGTCGTAGAAAGCGGGAGTCGCTGAACGCATGGTGATCATGTGCCCGTAGTCCACACCGCCGTCGCAACCATAACTCTTGACATAGCACCGTGGCTCGACGACACCGGTTAGTGGATTCTTCATTTGGCCTTTGTCAGCCTGCCTCAAGAACGGATAGGACTGCGGTTTCTCGCCCTTGGATTGTAATTCCTGAAAATGAGCCTCGACGTATGGCGGACGATATTGATAGGGCGGGCGAAAATCTGCGTTCGGTGCTTGGGGGACTCGTTCTAATCGAGTCTCAGCTTCGTCGCGAGACATCACGCGACCGGTGTAGACATCCATGAAGGCTTTATCGAGTAAGCGAAACCGGCCTGTCCCGTCACGATGAAAGTGATTGACAGACCCCATCTGCTCTTTTTTACCTTGCCAATCCTTGTCTTGTGAAATCATCACGCCGCCAACGATGCTCGGTTGCGGGGCACGTTTGAAATGCGAAAGGGTATCGTCGAACCACAAGAGGCCCAAAGGAGCCCGAACGCGAGCATCGGGCGCGTTCCAATCGTTTGCATAATCGACGGCGCCCGGCAGATGCCCCGCTCGGCGGAGTAGCAAGAGGTCGCCGCGACGCTCGATCTGGGCTTCCGTATGCCCGGCCACACGAAGCCACATTTGAATTTCGTTATCCCACGACGACTCGACCGCGAGGCAGGCGACGCCACCATAAGGCTTTAGCCTCTCATATAACGTCAGCACATAGTCAGGGTCTGTCTTGAGCCCTGGGTCTGTCTTGAGCCCTGGGTCTGTCTTGAGCCCAGTTGCTCCCCAATCTTCTGCGATGATCAGATCGGCCAGATACTGCGGAAACGCAACTTCCTCAAGCTCACCCACCACGACTGACAACCGACCAACTGGGGCAGAGGGGACAAGCGTCCGACGCCGTATCGCATCCGCATCGGATTTAGTTGGAACCAAAGCGATGACATGAAAATTGGTCGTGAAAGCAAGTTGCTCCGCCAATCGACCATCGCGTGTGCCGAGCACAATCGCGTAGCCGTCGCGCGCGGGAATGAACTTGGTCAGCTGGGCGATCGTCGACGCCATGGCCGTGTCGACGACTGCCTTGGGGGCAGGCTGTGCCGCGTAATCGATCGGCGAAACCTCGGCATCGCCAAAACAATAAATCGTGCCTTCGCGGGTCGTGATGAACAGTCGTCCGTTCGCAGCAACAACACTGTGGATATCACCGTCAACACCCTCTACCCCATCGGCATATTTCAGCATTGTGCCGCTCAGCGTAACCGTCGTTCGAGCCCCGGCGACTCCTTTGCCCGTGCGTAGTCCACCTTCATGTTGATCACGATTAACGAGACTATCAAAATCAATTTTACCGCGGCGAATATCACGTGCGAGTTCCGGGTCCATCCGCATGAACCAGCCGCCAGGAACGTTCCCTTCGGACGGCAGTTTGAAATCGATCAATTCACCGGTGTGGCGATTGAAAGTTGCGGGTCGCGCCGCGCCGCAAGGAACAAGCAGATCATCCCCATTCACCAACAAATAACCTTGCGGCGAAAGTCCCCCCAACGCTTCGGCACCCACATGCGGCTGCTGGCCATACAGCGCGCCGCAACGATCGTTGACCCATTGGACTTGCCCCGACTGAGCATCGAGAGCGTAAACAAAGACGCCCTCCAACGGCCAGACTCCGGCCGCGAAATAGATGGTCCCATCAGCCAGCACTGGTCCTCCGCGGATTGGCCAAACTGAAATCAACCGTCCATTACCGAGTATCTTTCGAGCTGAGGGAACGGCACGAAACTTCCATTGCAACACACCGTCGGACGCATTCAAACAATAGAGATGCCCGTCGTCCGATCCGAAGAAAAGCCTGTCACGCCACGCAACCGGTGCCAGTCGCACGGGACCGGCTGTATAGAAACGCCACTTCTCTTTCCCTGTCGCGATCGCGTAGGCGATCACCGCGTCGATGTGCGGTACCGCTACATACATCGTGTCACCCAAAACAATCGGCTCGTAACCCTGATCAAATTGCAGCCGTGACTTACGAAAAGCGGGGGTGACCGGCGGAAACTGTCGCTTCCATTGCAGACACAAGGGAGCGGGAATTTTCTCGGCTGAACGGCTTGTACGACCGGCGTCATGTCGCCACATTGGCCAATCCTCGGCCACTGCGATCTCCGCGATCACCAATAGTCCAAAGAATGCTACAACGAAACGTGTAAAACCGATCATAGGAATGCATCTCTCCAACAAGCTTAATTCAACGACCACAACCGACCTGTTTGCCACCAATCCGGCATAACCTTCTTGCATCCAAATATCGTACAGTCAGAGATGCTCTCAAACAGCTTCTGCGTCAGACTCGGTGTTACTTTCGCCCGACAAGTTAGTTGCTCCTCAGTGGCTGATCGGCCCTCTGAAGCACATGACAAAGCATTTTCCTCGGTGAAATCAAGATCATTGCGCATACGAGAGGCTGCTCGTCTCGCTCCGATATCGTGTGCGGCAAGTCCCATTCGACATAGCCGATTCCGCCCAGCCAAGTTCGACGTAGTCGATTACAGCCCACCGCATTCGTTTGAACATGCGAGTGATTTGAAGTGATTAGAGTCGAGTAGACGCCGCCAAATACAACCAGCGTTCGGTGCGTCAAGACTATCTTGTGGCCTGTGAGGACCGACCTCACATTTCGGGTAAGCGATACGGGCCCCGCCTATGGGACCCGCCTATGGTTCACGCCTTTGGTTCACGCCTCAACGCCTAATTGTTTAGAAACGGCTTGCTCTGAACAATCAGACGAATGAGGTCGCGCAGGCCACCTTGGTTGCCGCTCAGGTCAGTGAGTATCTCATCGACACTGGGCCGATCGCCGATTTCCAGTTCGCGTCCGATGGCATAGGTCATCAGTTTCTCGATGAGATTGCGGGTAAACGTCTCATGTCGCTGAACCAGCAACCTGCGTAGCTGGCGGATATCATCGAAAGCCTCGCCGCTGGGCAGCTTGCCAGACGAATCAATCGGTAGGTTCTTGCCGTACTCGGTGCGGTAGGCGCCGATGGCATTGAAGTTCTCCAGAGCGAATCCCAGCGGGTCAATCTTGCGATGGCACTCGGCACAGGTGGCGATGCTGCGGTGCTTGGCCAACTCTTCACGCACCGTCAAGGCGCCGCGAATGTCCGGCTCGATCTCGGGAACATCATCCGGCGGAGGCGGCGGAGTGTAGCCCATCAACTTCTCCAGAGCATAAACACCGCGAACGACCGGCGAGGTATCGACACCGTTAGCCGAAGCGGTCAGGAAGCTACCCTGCGTTATGAGACCTCCACGCACAGTTCCCCGGGTCGAAACCTGACGCAGCTGATTACCTTCGATCGCTGGCAGGCCGTAATGCGCTGCGAGCTCACGGTTCACAAAGGTGTAATCCGCATCAAGGAAACGGCGTGGCGAAAGGTTCTCATCGAGAATGTGGCGGAAGAACATAGTCGTCTCACCCGCCATAGCGGCCGCAAGGTTGTCCCGGTAATACACGTGAAATTCGCCTGACACCGGCATTTCACCAAGATTGTCCCAGTCGAGCCAGCGTCGAACGAACTGATTGACGAACCGCTCCGAGCGCGGATCCTTAAGCATGCGATCGACCTCGGCAGCAAGTAGGTTTGCATCCGACAGACGCCCAGCTTTGGCATGCTCGCGCAATACCGCATCTGGTTGCGATGACCAGAGGAAATAAGACAAGCGTGTGGCCAGACTGTAACCGTCGAGTGTTCCCTCCCCCTCCTGCATATAGATAAACGACGGCGAGCAAAGGATTGCCTGAAAACCCAACTGCAGCGCGATCAATGGCTCCATGCCACCATCAAGCTTCTCGATCACCATCCGCTCAATTAGACGAATTTCATCACCCCTAAGCGGGCGGCGAAAAGCGCCGGCAGCGAAAACACGAAGCCGCTGAGTGATCGTGTTCTCATTGAGTTCCTCAGGTTGTAAGTTGCCATACATCAGCGTGTGACCAACGGGCGGCCACTGATCGATATGCGGGCCCGCGACGCGGATGTCATAAATACGGAGCTTCGGGCCCCGATACACTTTGAGAAGTCCCCATGATTTTTCGATCCCTGCTTTCATGTTCGCAAATGGCGCGACCTCGGGATACTCGGAGGCCCGCTGGGAAATAATGCGGACCAGCCGCTTTGTTGCAGTGGTGCCATTGCGGAAGCGGATCTCTGGTTCAAAACCCTGATCGATGTGCGTAGTCCATTCGAACCATGTTGGCTCCTCACTGGTAAGCTCGGCCAGCCCGACGCTTCGCTCGGTCGTGATACTGCCGGTGCTCTCGACGCTCCCCTTCCGATCGACCGACGCCACCTCCAGTACCAGCGGGTCGCCGTTTCGGAAATCGTCTAAGGCACTCCCATAGGGATGGTCACGGTCGACGGCAGCGGCCTTCACGCGGATGGTATAGAGCCCACCGTGGGTCACACCACCATACAACGGGCGGAAGCCAATATGCCCACCTCGGTAATGCCGACCATACATGTCGGTGAATGGGGTATCAGGAATGAAGCGGAATCGATCAACATGAAAGATTTTCGGTAGCTTCTTTTTGTCTTCGCCATCAAAGTAATACGGTGTCTGTTGAGCGTAACGCTTCGACTCTGGCCTGGGCTCAAAGTGCGTTGCCCGGCTCACCGCTTCGGCGGCCGCACCAAGGTAATGATCCAGCAGCATGCCAGAAGTCACTAACTCACGTCCGTTGTTGTCGAACCCGTCCACCTTCACATCAGGCGGAAAGTCTGCGGCCGGGTTCCATGCCTCCACATTGAGCGACAACAGATCACCGATCGTCTGTTGATACTCGAATCGGTTGAGCCGTCGCATGACGGTATGTTGACCGCTGGATGCCAAATTAGCCCGTGCGACGGCAATCCCCTCAGTAATCGACGCAATGACTTTCGCCTTTTCCACCGCCCCCGGCTGCCTCTTCGTTGGCGGAGGCATTTCGCCGAGGTTCAATTGATCGACAATCTCCTGCCATTGCTCCAGCTGCTTGAGGCTCGTGATCGATTCACCCAGCCCATCAAAGCGACGGTCTGATTTCTGCTTGTTCGGACCGTGGCAGTCAATGCAGTAGGTCGCAAGAAACTGCCTGGGCAGGTCTGCATAGGCTTCTCCGTAGAGCGCAAGCGCGACCGTTATGCACATCGAGGTCAGTAGTGTTTTGTTCATGCTCTGTCCACAGCTTAAGCGAGGTTCATCGGCGAAAACGTGCCCGTGCTCTTACCGAACCGATCCGTCTCAACGCCGAACCACTGCAGTGTCGAAAGCCACAGATTCGACAACGGTACACGTTTGTGATCCTCGGCTGGACAAACGACGTGACCTTGATGCTTGATCCCACCGCCAGCGAGGATCACAGGCAGGTTCCGATTGCTGTGACTGGAGCCGTTGCCCATCCCACTGCCCCACACGATCGCGGTATGTTCGAAGACTTGGGCTTCCTTCATCCGGTCGATAAAGTGGGCAAACTGCTTCATCAGATAGGTTTCAACAACTTGTAACTCCCCGAGCCTCTCTGCAGACTTGCTGTGGTGGGATAGGCCATGATAGCTGCCGACTTCCAGCTCAGAGGTGCGGAAGCCCATGGGTATTTCAAAGGTTGCCACGCGCGTCAGGTCGGCTTGCAATGCCAGGGTGAGCAGTTCGTAGAACAACGGAATTTCTTCGATGTGCATCCGTTCCTGATCCGCGACCGGGTCGATCGGCGAAGCGGGCTTGGGCTTATCGAGCCAAGCCTGCGACATCTGCAGTCGCCTTTCCACATTCCGTACGCTGGTCAAGTACTGATCAAGCTTTTGACGGTCAGCAGCGCCGATTCTTTGGTCCAGCTCTCTGGCTGTTTCACGAAGGGCATCCAGGACGCTGGCCCGGCGCGATAAGCGGGTGCGTTCCTTGCCAAGCGATGATTCATCCGACTGAACAAACAACGCTTCGAACAAGCGAGCGGGGTTGTTAACCGGTGGAATCCGCACACCCGACCGTGTCCAGCACAGGTCGGTGCCGAGGCCTAGCCCAGCCGTGATCGAGGGGAACCGGGTACCACTGCCGACATGCTCGGCCGCGACCTGATCAATCGTCATGTTTTTGTCAGGGAAGCCATTCGATTCATCCTTGCGAATGCCAGACAGAAAGGCCTGCACCCCCTTGTGACCTCCCGTGGTGCCATCATCAAGGTTGGAGAAAACGGTGAAGTCATTGCGATGCCGCTGTACGGGCTGCAACGTTGGGCTGATATGATATCCCCGCCCAGCATCCTGGGGAAAGAAATTACCTGGGTAGTACCCCAGATGGTTGGCAATGCAAACCAGACGCCGCGGATCACCTTCGGTCTTTGCATCTGCCCCAGCCAGCTCACTCTCCATGAGCGGCAGCGTCAAGGCGATCCCCGTCCCCTCAAGAAATCGGCGACGGGTGAAGTGTGTCCGCTGATTCATGATCCCAACCTTCATAAACTTGTCAGTTTTTCCTCTAGGGTAAGGATACGGAACACTTTAGCTATTGAACACCAATTTGGCGGATAAGGTCCACGTTTCTGGTAAGAACTCAAAATCCGGCAGGGCCCGCCAACGCCAAGCCCAATGCGTTACCGCAGAATTTTTCTTTAAACTGTGGCAGGTTTTCCCGATAGAGTTGGATCGTCGTTCGCATGGATAATTCACAGCCACCATTTGAACTCACCGAAACCAATAAAGCTGTAACCGACAACCATTCCGACGAACCGTCATTGAATACCGACGTCAAGAGGACAGTTCACCAAAGTAGCTATCGAGATTGATGCAATTGTTTTTCGCCGCATTTCAGCCCCAGTGAGTCACTTTCAATCGTGCGAAATCACAACGTGTTAAAATCAATGATCAAGCACCATACACAGAGAATAAAGATCGATGAACATCCTCTGGGGATCACTCACCGCGACGATTGGCTTATTGATGCTGGTCGCAGGAAAAACAAAAAGCGAATTCATTCTGTATCGTTTGATGGTGGCGCGTTCGAGGCTCCTCTGGGGCGAAGGCGACGCCGTTCATCGCTTCTATCAGGTTAGCGGTCTAATCGTGCTGTCCCTTGGCGTACTGTGGGCGGCCGGACTGATCTGGACCGATTAAGTCTCTTGCCTTGCCGTCTGTCCAAACGTGTCTGTCCGCCATTGACTGAAGCACCTGGCTCTCGCTTCTACATAAACGCGTGTGGGCGCATTGTCCGAGGGAGTTTCCTGTTCTTCGAGTGACCGGGCGATTCGAACACCCTGGAAACACTCGTCGCGGCAAAAATGCCAAATGCCTTGCACGCTTGATGGCCAGGCTGCAACGCGTGTTCGACGTAACTTAAGAGAGGTTCAGCGATCTAGACGATGAGCATTCACCACGAGTCGCTGTTCATTGCAAGCTCCGAAAGTTTTTACTGAGCAACTCTCGAATCTGCATGATTCCTCACAGCGACACAACTCTGAATGTCAGGCCTCCAAGCTGGACGAGCTTAGACACTTTTTTCAGACAAGAAGATCCGAATTGGAAATCAAGAACAGTGCTGGGCATTGCTAGCTCAGAAATCGCATTAGTGCTGTGGCGATCTGGAACAGACGCCAAGGCAAGACCGTGCAAATCGAGGGAGCAAAATGAAAACTCAGAAGGGAACAATCTTGTTGGTGATTGCCGTTGAAGCGGTAAGTCGCTTTATAAAATGGGATGGTGCGGTTATAGAATGGGATGGTGCGGAACATTTCCTAGGTGTTCGATACAAAGAAAGAACTCAACCTAATACGATTAAAAACAGATTAGCGTTGGAAGCTTCTCCGACAACTCATGTCTCTCCCGACGACACCTCGATTTTGCTGGTCCATGGTGATGCGGATACCGACGTCCCTTTCCACCTCTCAGAACTTTTCTTTAAGCGGCTTACAGATGCTTCGGTCAGCAGTCCAATTATTCGAGTCCCCGGCGGACAGCATGCGTTTCAATTCTTCGATAAGCGGCCGGAAGACTTGGATGGCATCTATGCCAATTGGTTTAATCAGAACTTACGAGGTATCGCTTCGGAAAATCCTCAGAACTGAATTGAACGATAAACGATTTGCTCGAACTCCGGGGCTGCCTTACCGTTCGGCACTGCCTCTTCAATTTCTTTGAAGAGATTTCGTATCGATGGGAACCACATGAATGCCCAAAAATGCAAGCGAACCCGCCCGGTATTTTCCGCATCCGCAGAGTACTTGCCGCATGCCATCCACTCGTAAAAGAAAACCGACCCCGGGCTGAACGACGAAGCTGCATTTGTATCTTCAGCTATCAAGTCGTTGAATCGCTGTTAGCAAGCGGTGCCTGACAAAGAGCCTTCCTACGTAGGACCGTCAAACGGTAGACACGGCGTACTGTTGCGGAAAGATTGCCGAACCCGCGTCAGTTGGCCACTCTGCGAATCAAATAGAACCTTCGAAACAGAGATGCTGTGCTGTTGAGAAGTTCAAAATCCGCCGTTAGACACTGCGATTAAGCCGCAACGGCTCCAGGCTCGCAGGGGCCGCATTCTAGTTTGCTTCCAAACGGAGGGTTTCGTTTGAAGTTTATGCATGGCAGCACATTTAGCCATACCACCCAGCAGAATTCACATGCGTAACGACAGGCAGAGCACTCAGGGCAGCGAATCAAGTTAGTGACTCAGCGAGTGGCCGTTAATCAAGAGGCATAGAACCCCCCATCCAAATTACGGAAAACTCATCGTTGAACGCAGCACGGATCGGCAGCTGTGAGATTCGCAACCGGCGGCGATGCAACTAAAATTCCGGCATTCATCGGATTTTTATTGCCTCACTATTTTGCCCCGAATCCAATCAACTGCAGAAAGCGATCGGTCATGAGTTCCCGCTCCATTATCGGCTTCAAGAAACGACCACGACGAAAACATCGAGACTCACGATTAAGCTTTCGCAGGCGGCTTGAACAACTGGAGCATCGACTCCTGTTGACCGCCTGCCCCAGCGGCGCGGAACCCATCGCCGGCGACTACAACCTTACGGAGACAGATGTTCCGTTAGAAATCAGCGCACCGCTCTGCTTCGAGGGATCCATCAATATTGATGTCGATCAGCCAATCACGATCAATGCGGAGGTCATTAGCACAACGGGATCCGTTAGTCTCACAAGTACCCAATCGCTGACAATCAATCAAACCATCACCAGTGATGAGGAAGGGATTACGCTCGATGCTAACGATGAGATCATCGTCGGCGCTGCTTTGCAGGCAGCCAAAGAGATTGAGATTGAAACCTTACTGCCACTGAATGATGACACCACAACGAATCGATCAATCACAATCAATGCGGCGATCGCCAGCACGATGGGATCGATTGATCTCAGTAGCGATCAGTCGCTAACGATTAATGGGACCATCACCAGTGGCGAGGATGCGATTACGCTTGATGCCAACGATGAGATCACGATTGGCGCGTCGGTGCAGGCAGCCGATGAAATTGAGATCACCTCAGAACAAGCAATTCAAATAGCCGCCAACGTGGTCAGCAGTGAAGGAGGCCTCACACTTGACGCCGACGACGAGATCACCATTGGTGCGACACTTTTTGCGGCTGGTGAGATTGAGATCACCTCTCACAAATCAATCGATGTTACCGCCGACATCCTAAGTAGTGGCGGAGAAATTACGCTGGAAGCAGTTCACAAAAGGTTGAACTTTGGGATCAGTGCGCTCGATCAAATTCAAGACTTGCTGACGCTCGGCTCAGGGCAACTGGAAGTGACGATTGGAAGCGAATCCACCCCCGCACTAATCAGTGGCGCGGAAGGTGTCTCGATCACCGCGGAAGCTGGCATCAACGACAAGTACAACATTGGCGGCAACACGTACTTCAAAAACATCTACCCAGTGGTGATGGAGTTATTGGGCAAACCCGACTTGTTTACATTGCCGGTATCAGTTCAGGTTTGGAACCCCTCGGCTGAAGTCACAACTCAGAATGCGACCTTGGTTTCAGAGGGTGGCGAAATCACCGTATCGGCGATTGCCGAAGCCAGCGCCAAGGGCAAGGCGGTCTGGAATCGCGTCGTTGGGACAGGAGAGAAAGCGGGCGAAGGGCGAGGCTTTGACAAAGGTGGCGGGGCGGCTGGTTTTTTCTTCACCGATGCCACCGCGACGGTAGATATTCTTGACACAGTGATCTCGGGCGATGGCGTGGAGGTCTCGTCAGAAGTCAAAAATGAGATTGAGCTCGAAGTCAATGCAGTCACCAACAACGGACTTAGCAACACGAATCCTTCATCGGTGGCAATCGGATTCGGACTAACCGACCTCCGAACGACATCGACAGTTCACGTCGACCAGAACTCCCTGATCAGCAGTTCTGGGAACGTCAAGGTGGAAGCAACCGGGGAAGATGACAACAGCAACTCGGTCAAGGCAACTGCTTACCGAGATGGAGTCGTCGGCGCGGCAGCCGGCTTTACCTACACAGATGGCACCATTTCCGCAGTGGTCGATGGGAAGATCACCATGTCGCATGAGATTGCGGCAGAAGAATCAGAAACCTCACCGGAAGCACTCGACTTCAATCCTGCGTTACAGGTCGACTTCACAAACAGCTCGGTTCAGTTCACCGGAACAACCGATTACGAAACCGCAGATGCCGTTCTGTTTACCAGCGCCGATAGCGGCACGATTCCTGGCCTGATTCCCGACACGGTGTATTACCTGATTGTCACCAGTGATACGACCAACGAAACCTATCAGCTCCAATTTGCTGCGACCGCTGAGGATGCGACCAACAATGAACCGATTCCATTTGGTGCTGCTTTCCCGAGCCTGACCAATGCCCGCACCAACGTGACGGCTCCGATCACGATCACCGTCATCGATTCGGAAGGGCGACATCTGATTCTGTTCGGGTATGACGAGACGCTAGCCGGAGAATCTCTTTATGAGAATGGCGACGTCGTGACCTACGCCTCGGCGGTGAACCGGTTTCTCGGTTACGAAGATCAGAACAACAATCTCGTAGCTCCATTAGCGGAGGGTTCCTACACCGTTGCGACCGCCGATTCACCTTTTGTGGAACAATATCCGCTCGCCATCGAGTTAATCGACGACTCAGGCAATCCGATTGCGCTCAACGGTGCATCGTATTTGCAAAGTGTATCGGGAACCCTATACCCAATCAGTTCTTACAACTCGACCGAGGACTCAGTCGATCTTTCCACTCTCGAAATCGACTCATCAACCAACGAAGTAATTGCCACGCCTCCCGCCGTGCCAGTTCAACAGGGCGAGTCGCTGGTTTTTCATCCGGGACTAAACAACAGCGTCACAACCCTTGAGAAAGGAGTGACCTACTATGCAATCGTTGACACCAGTAACGAAGGGATCATTCAACTCGCCTCGACACCCTCCCAGGCGGAGTCATCGAATCCGGCGGTGCAAAATGCGCAGGCTTCTTTGACCGCGGAGGTAGATGGTCAGACGGTGACGATCCCTATCGGTAACTTCGAAATGGGTCTCGGACTGACATTCTCGGAGGATCCGAATATCCCCGATGGCACATCGGTCGTTTACAACGCGGTTGCGCAAAAGCCGATTAATGGCTTAATCGACCAGGCGACCTACGTCGCCTACAACGTGAACAATGTCAACGCAAATCCAGCTGTCCCTCAATACATCATTGCATTGGTCGATCCAGCGGCAGTTGAACTGAGCACCACCGCAGATTCTGGAACGTTCACGTTGACAGTCACCGATGCAGAGGGTGGCCAAGGAATCACCGGACCGATCGCATGGAACGCCGCGTCGGATGACCTGAACGAGGCGATTGATGCACTGCAACTTCCCGGTGTCTCAGTCGCGGTTAGCGGGTTTGGAACATCCCAGTCACCTTGGTTGATCGAAGGCTTGGGAGAGGAGGACATTACGATTGACGCGAGCCAACTCAGTGAGGGAGGTTCGGCCGCAACGGTTACCCTGCAGCAAGCAGAGATGGGAATTGTGTTGAACTCGGATGCCGTGTCCGGGACGTTTACCTTGACCTATACCGATCCTGCCCTCAGCATCCCCGGCGAGTTCGACCTAAGCATTACGGCTGATTCTGGCACGTTCACTTTAACGATAACCGATTCCCAGGACATTTCAGAGACGACCAACCTGATCGACTGGGATGCATCGCCGAGTGAATTAGCCGCAGCAATCAATGCATTGCCAAATTCAGGGGGTGCGGTGTCAGTGAGTGGAAGCGGAACATCGCTGTCGCCTTGGCTGATCACCGGCATGGGCGACAACGAAATCACGATTGATTCGAGCCTGCTCAGCAACGGCGACTCGGCAGCGTCCGCTTCTCTCGAAACAGCAAAAAAATCCTTTGCAACGGCGCCTCTGGCCTGGAATGCCACCCCTGCTCAAGTTGCCACCGCACTCAATGCGCTCTCAAATCTGGCTGTATCTGTCAGTGGAATGGGTAACGCGATTTCACCTTGGCGAATCCAGGGACTACTTCCTTCGGAAGTCACCGTTGACAGCACTTCGCTGATCAACAGCTTTCAACAGGAAGCGACGGTGCAGATGACCAGTGATTTGCAGGCCGCGTTTTGGATCGGTCAAACCTTCCAGGCGGACGGCGATTCATTCACCCTGACCGGGGCGAACATTGACGACAACACACTGACGTTGCTGCTGACCGATGAGGCTCCAGTGGTTTCAGCCGATGGCGCATCGCTCGAAAACGGCAGCGTGACATTCAGTTCGGTGGATGCCGGGGCCACACAGATGTTTTCGTTTGCCGACAGTGGAACATTTACGCTCACCATCACGAATCCAAGAACAGGGACCACTTCCACGACAGATTCCATCGCCTGGAATGCTGATGCTTCGACGGTTGCTGCAAAGATCACCGACTCAAGCGGGATCTCGGTGGAAGTGAATGGCAGTGGTTCAATTCAGTCACCTTGGCTGATCAGTGGAATGAACGCGGACCAGTTGGATGTGAACCCTGACAGCCTACTGAAGGGAACCACGCAAACAAACTTGTTTTATCGTTCGACATCGTATGCCGCCAACGTCGTGACCACGGATGCCGACGGTGGCACGTTCACACTGACATTTTCCGTGGACGGTGAGACAATCGAATCGAATCCAATCGCTTACGATGCGACCGCTGGCGAGGTGACCGATGTGCTGCGTGCCTCCTCATCAAGCGTCAGTGTCGAGGTGTTTGGCCGTGGAACAGAAGCCGAACCGTGGGTCATCATTGGGCTCGCACAACCGATTGAAACCGGTGATGCCCTCACGTTCAATGATTCTTGGGACCTGCAAAGTCTCGGACTGCTTGACGGCCAAACCTACTATGCAGTGGTCAATCCACAAGCGTTGGATGCGGACATGCTCATCGTGGGCTTGGCTAACAGTGTCGCCGACGCGATGGCGAATCCTCCCGTCCTGCTGTCACTCTCCGCCGCACTCGATCTGGTTACAGGTCCCTCCACGATCATGACCGGTGCGGAGGAATCGCTCACCGCAGTCCCCGAGGCTCTGGAACTGGAGATCAGCACCGAATTGGAATCAGGCGACGCAGTGACGGCTTCCGCTGGGATCGGCGGTCGCCCGATGCTGGGCTATTACACCGATGGTGCCAAGTCGGCCAAGTCGAGATGGTTCTCAAAAGAGAAAGCGAAGGGTCCCAGCGCCATTGACCATGAGATTAGCGAGAGAACTCCGGAACATCTCGCAGATAAAGTCAATCGATTCTCGGCGACGTTCGGTGTGTCAATTTTGGATGTCAAGAACGATGTTCAATCAGTCATCGGCAACACAGCCACGATCGGGGTGGAAGGTAATGTCGCCGTAAAGAGCGAGTTGACCGAAAAGATCCATGCCTCCGCGAACGCCGGTTTGGCGAAACGAAGCTCGAATGGTGCAACCGCGGTGGATCACAGGGAAAGCAGCGCGGTCGCAGTGGCGACGGTGGTTGCGGTTCTAGAGAACTCCAGTCAAGCAGTGATTGAATCGGACGCCGAGGTGACCGGTACGGAAGGTGTCGAAGTCGCTTCCGAAATCACCTACCCTCGTCGCGATTCGATTCCTGGGTCCGACGGCGGTGGCTGGGATGAAGCCTATGGCATCATCAAGAGCTTGGCATTGAATCCAACCGTGAACGCCGTTGAGTCCTGGTTCTTCAATACGTCGACCAACGTTGGCATCAAAGGAGTCGGCAGCGAAGACTCGAAAAGGCTGAGTTGGATCCTGACTGGCAGCGTCATTGTCGAAGACATCACTAATCGCAACCTGGCGCAAATCGCCGATGGTGCACAGATCAATCAGAACACGTCCGTTTTTTCTTGGTACGACGCCGCAACGGAGACGATACTCCAAACCGCTGACCTTGGAGAATTAGAGGAAACCAATGGTGTGTCCATCGAAGCCAAGAGCGACATGACGCAGTGGGGCATCGCAGGTCAGCTCTACATTGGCCTGGACTTACTCACACTAGGCACGGCTGACCTTGCAAACAATGTCCTGCCATTTAAGAAATCGAGCCGCAACGCGTTCGGTGGTTCGGCCAACTTTGTCATCATTTCAGAGCAAACGCGAGCATTGCTTGGTGGCGTCGATCCCGATGGCAATACGCCTCAGAACGCTTCCACCAACGTGACCTACGGCGGTGGCGAAGAGGAGATTGGTTTATCTGTTCAAGCTGAAACGGTAACTGAGCTACTTGAAATCAGCCAATCAGCCGCCAGCAGCTCGGGTTTTGGGATCGAAGCCAGCACCACTTACCTGCTGATGGGCGAGAATGACGAGAATGATGCGGACCGTGGGCAGTTCACCTATGCCGAACTGAATTCCGAGAACCTTCCCATTGAACTAACCCCCATCAGCGGCACCGCCGGTGATGTGCTCGTGGAAGCGGCGGATCAAAGCGACCTGTGGGCGATCAGCGGCGCCGTGATGTTGGGTGCAACAAAGGGAATTGGTGTTAGCGCCTCGGTGGTCGAATTGAATCGAGATGCGGCAGCCGGTGTTGGCTCAAGAACCACAACCGGAACGCCCAAATCGACGAATCGAAAACAGGCAGGTGGTGACTTCACGATCGACGCAGCGATCGATGGCACAATCATGCCAATGGCGCTTGTCGGAGCGATTTCAGCGAGTCGCAACTCTCCCATTGGTGGCGACGGCAAAGACACGGTTCCAGCGGACGGCAGTGTCGGCGCAGCATCGAGTATCGATGGTAAATGGGGACTCGGAATTTCTGGTGACTTTTCCGGTGCCTTTGTCGATGACCAAGCTCAGGCGTATCTCAACAGTCCGGGCACCCTCTCTGGCATCGAAAGTGAGGGCACTGAACTGAGCATGCTGGAGATTTCGGCGAAGAACGAAACGATCATGAACCCAATTGGCGGTCAAGCGACGATTTCGATCGCACGTGGCAAGTCTGGAGCAATGGCGGGAATAGCAGGATCCGCTTCCGTCGCTGAGTACCAATCCCATGTCACAGCGACACTTGAAAACGCAAACATCGAATCACTCGAGATTGATGTCAAAGCTCTCAATGAAAAACGGATTGGTACTTGCGCGGCGGGGCTTCAGGTCCAAGCCCCCAAAGGCGCGGATCTTCAAATCGCCGGTTCCGTTGTTGTCAACGAAATCACAAATCATACCATCGCCTCACTCAAAAACGTGTTCCAGACCGAAGGATTGGGCGAGGTCGGCGTAAGTGCACTGCAACTCGACGAGATCTGGGGAGGTGCCGGAACGGCGGCAGTTACTTACGACCGCCGCAGTGATCGCCCAAAAGCAAAGACAGCTGTCGGCGTCGGCATGAGCGCCGTTTGGAATGAAATCACCAATACGACCACAGCAGAAGTTGTGGATAGCACCTTGAATCAGAGTGAAGGCGGGTTTGATGTAACGGCAGAAGACTTTACCTCAAGCCGTGTTCTTAGCGCGGGTGTGAACGTTGCCGTGCCTTCCGGGGTCGCCATTGAAATTGGAGGGATGTGGGCGACCAATTACGTTTCACCAAGCACGACCGCTCAGATCACCGGTAGCACGATCGAGAATGCGACGACCGACGATCCAATGGATGTGGTGGCGGTCTTGGCGCCCTATCTTGATTCATTCGCGGGTTATTTCTCGCTCGAGTTCGGTAAGCCGCTGTCGACAAAAGAGACTCAATTGGGTGTTGGCGTCGGCGCTGCAGTTATCGTGAACCGTCTGGGTCCTAAAGATACGAATGACGCCGCGTTGCCGACGTTGGCACAGGTTTCCAATTCGAAAATCAACCGCGTGGGAGATTTGACGGTTCGGGCTTACACCGGGGCCCTCGACGATCAAACTTCGTCCTTCGTTCCTAATCAGGAGTTGGCCGAATCTTTGGTTGGTGAACAGAGTCTTCATGCTCTGGCGATTGCCGGAAGCGCGCAAGGCGAAAACTCCGCTGAGAGCTTTTTTTCAGCTGGGATTGTCGTCAATGGCGCAGTCGTCGTCACCGATTTAAAGATCAATACCCAGGCAACGGTAACCACCAACTCGAGCATCAATGAAGAGACTTCGGTCGGTGAATCGACAGCGACGGTCGAAGTCCTGGCAACCAATCAACTCACCGTGTCAACCGACGCTGGTGGGGCGTCAGTCTCGGAGAGCGTTTCGCTAAGCGGAACATCGGTTGACATTGCGGTAGGTGGTGCTGACAACTCGTTCAACTCATGGAATGAAACCAGCGCGACGATCGCGGATAACTCTTCTGTCGTAGCGGAGAGTTTGGAAATCGTTGCCTCCCATGCGCCAGAAATTGACAACATCGCTTTCGGCGTTGCTGTTTCGGTGGCTGTTTCAACCTCTATGTTTGGCGGTGCCTTTGGATTCTCTGGCGCTTTCCTTCAAGCCGATCAATCCGATGTGGTGTTGGCCGCCATCTCAGACAGCGATGTCGAGATCAGGGACACGATCACCCTGCAGGCGGATGATCAATCGAGCATGACAACCGGCAGTGGTGCGGGAAGCTTGCAGGTTTCCTACGGAAGTGGCGCCGCTGTCTCGCTTGCCCCTAGCGCGGTCACCAACAAAGCAACGGTTGGCAACTTGGTGCTCGCCTGGATTGGAGACCGACCTCTCACCGATGGTACGCTCGTCGACAGTTCTGTCACCGCCGACGGTTCGAGCATCAGTGCTGGGGCAGGAATCACCGTCGCAGCAACCTGTGATCAGGAAATTCGAAACAACGCGATTGCGGTTGCGGTCAGTGTTTCCGTCGCCCCTGATTTTGCGAGTGCGGCGGGCGCCGGTTCGGGCGCATCTTCGACCATCACCACGAATAACATTATCAAATCGGCAATCAATGGAGTTTCCGATTTGACGGTTGGGGGCTCCAATGGTTTGAGTGTCACGGCCTCCGATTCCGGAAGCAACGACATCACCGTTGGAACCGCAGCCGCCTCGATTGGCTGGTTCGGTGCCTCAATTGGGATTTCACTCGCCGAAATCACCAACAACGATCAGATTGTCGCCGAAATTCAGAACTCGACCATTCAAACAACCGGCACGGACACCACCGGCGCGCCAATCGAAGTCATCGCGACGGATACGGTTCAACTGACGACCGATGCGGTAGCAACTTCGCTTTCAATCAGCATCGGTGCCTCAGGAGCAGGTGGTAAATCAAACATCACCAGCAAGGCAGAAGTGGCCGCATCCTTCGGGGATGGTTCCACCGTGACGGCGATAACCGGATACGCGCCGGGTGACTTGAAAATCAACGCAGATAGCAAGGAGGCATTACTGGCAGAAATTTTTGGTGGTTCAGCAGGCCTCGGTTCAGTGGGTGTATTCAACTCCGATGCCATACGTGCGGGATCGACGATGGCGAGTATTGATACTGCTGGAGCGATCGCTGTGAACGATCTCAGCGTGATTGCATCGGCTGACCAAAGCGTGATTTCGCAGGGAATGTCGGTGACAGTCGGTGGATTGGCCGGCACGGGCGAGAATCATAACGTCACTGTTTCCGAGTCGGTCACTACGACCCTTCAAGGGCAAGATCAGCAATTGAATGTCGTCGGGAATCTGCTTGTGACATCCCATTCAACCAACAGTGCAATCGCAAGGACCAGTGGTTCAGGTGGGCAGGGTGAAGATATTAGCGCGTCGCTGATGGGCGTTGGATTCTTCAAAGTGAATAGCGATGTTTCTCCCAGTGTTTCCTTACGGGTTTCGGATGTGAAGCTTGACGTGCAGGGCACAGCCACGTTTGATGCCAAAGCGAATAACAGTAATAACACGGAGTCAAAATCGGGGTCTGGATCTTTGGTAGGTGGAGATGCGGCAAAAGCCACTACCATCAATTCCCCTGATGTCGGACTCACGATCGAACGGATGAACCTGACCTCGTCCGGGCCGACCACGGTTTCCGGAAGTATTGAGACAGCCTATTCCACCAATGCCAATTCGGTTTACGCGACGGCAATTGGGGGTTCCGCCGCCAGGTCGTACAACACGTCTGAGCCCGCCCTAACAGTGAGCATCGGCACCGAAGGCGCAACCGCGTCTGACACGACGATTCAATCGGCTGGAACTGTCAATATCTCGGCATCCAATACATTGCTTGGGATTGGCGATGGCAACAGCAAAAAAGCAGCCGGATTCATGGCTCGAGTCGGAGCCGGCGGTGGTATTTCAGGATTCGGTGGCACTGCCAATTCTACGACGAAAGGCAGCTCAACCATCGAATTGAATGATCATGTCTCAATCCAATCCACGGACAACGGAAACATTCAGGTAAGCTCCACCAACGACTGGCAATCCACCCAATTAACGCATTTGGGAACCGGAGGTGCCATCAATGGGGCAGGCGTCCAATCAATCTTGGACTCGACCTTGAACAACACCATCACCGTCGGATCGGATGTCGAGATGATCGCTCCCCAAGGCGAAATCGGCATTGGCACTCGAAACTACAGCGCGACCACCAGCAATGCAGATTCCTACACGTTTGGACTGGCTGGTGGAAGCAATAGTGACTCCAGCAACAAGATGAACTCCACTCAAGCGGTGACGATCGGCAGCAACTCGATTCTGCACGCCGGCCGAGACATTGTTGTGACAGCCGGGTACGACCCGAGTGAACAGCAAGGCACGCTGCTGGATGTCTACGCCGTGGTAACGGCCCGATGCGCCGGCCTGCTAGAGATCCCAACGACCACAGCAGACGCCAGTTCAACAGTAAACAATACCGTCACCATTGAACCGGGAACTTCGATCATCAGTCACGCCGATGTCGAGCTTGGAGCCGTTCCAGGAATCAACAATGCTTCGTGGTACACCTTTGCCAACATCGACGGTGCGAAAGGAAAGGTTCATCAGGGAAGCGATGGTTTGACCGAAAGCAACACACTTACATTTGATGGCGAAGTCATCGCGGGGAACATGAATGAATTGTCGGTCGTGATTCCATCCTCCGGGGATTCCATTAGCGTCAATGGTCTCGTCAATGAGTCAATAGGGGAATCAACGACGACGGTCCAGACTCCCGTGGAGGATACCTTTGATGCTTCCGCTGCGTTTCTTCCCTTTCAGGTTGCACGTGATCCAAACTATGACGCGACCCAACTGCTTGACGGACTGGACGCGACCTCGCGAGCGATTCTTGAATCCTCCATTTCCGACGAGGGAGTGATTGCCATTGAGCTTACCGATCTTGCGGCGTTAGGAGGTCAAGCGGTTCTCTACGCAGACACGTTGAGTGGCAGCGGCAGCGTTACGGCCAACGTACCCTCCATCAGCATCAGCAACAGCAGCTCCGCCTACCTGATACTGGGTGAGATGGGAGAAAGCACGCCTATTGATACACCAATCAGTACTCTTGCTGCGAATACGTTGAACATGGGACAGGTCAACATCATTGGTGGTGCAGGCCGCCCTGCTGCGATGACCTTCAACCAGACAAGTGCTGTTCCGGAAATCGTGATTTCCCAGACCTACGGAGAATCGCTACCCGGCAGTTCGGCGGGACCAGCCATCGCCATCCAGAAAGACATTATCAACACGGCCGGATCGGTCCAAATCACCAATGTCATGGGGGCCCTGGTCCAGACAGCACCAATCAACGCGAAATCGGTGTCCATTAGCACACCCAATTCCGCTTACATCGTCAGCACTCCCGACGAATACTATGGATCGAGTGGTGAAATCATTGACTATTGGACCCCGGGCAGCTCGCTGTCGGGAGACGGCACGTTCGAATCGCCATCAACATCATCTTTTATCTACAACCCTACCAGTACCAACTGGACCTTCAGCGGGTCAGCTGGTGTTTCCACCAATAACAGTGGGTTCACCTCCAATAACCCGGACGCTCCTCAGGGTACTCAGGTCGCTTTCATACAAGAGCGGGGACAGATCAGTCAGTACATCGATAGCATGACCGATGGAATGTCCTATGTCATGCAATTCCAAGCAGCACAGCGGGAGGGGTACCCTGAACAAAGTGTTGAAATCGCTTTGGATGGCCAATCGCTGTGCACGATCACCCCGACATCCACCAGTTACGAAACTTACACCTGCAACTTTGAAGTTCCAGCCAGGGAACCGCTGGATGAAGCGTCATTACATTTAACCGACGGTGTCAGTGACACTGCTACGGCGTTTTGGTACGAGGAACGAATTGAACTTCCTGCATCGGGAACCATTTCGATCGACTTTACTTATCAAGCAGGCGGTGACAAAGCTGCCGACGGGATCGCACTTGCGTTTCAAAACACCGGGGTCAATGCCATTGGCAATCCCGGTGGTGCGTTAGGTTACGTTGGCATTGCCAGTCCCACCGCGGCTTATCAAATCAACTTGTACAACGGCCACGTGCAGGGCTCGAATTTCGTGACGACGAATACGTCGGGGACGTACCTATCCACCAATCCGGTGGATTTCAACAGTGGCAACGAAATCCGCGTTCAGCTCCTTTACAACGCGGACACAAACAGCGTGACGGAAACGCTCACCGACTCCACAACCAATGCAAGTTATTCCACTACACACGACAACATTAATCTAAGAGATTTGCTTGGTGCCTCGACTTACATCGGGTTTACCGGAGCGGACGGCGGAGCGACATCAACGCAAACCGTTAGCAATTTCGCAATGACGATCCGTAATTCCAATACCCCAACAGAAGAAACATTGGTTCAAGGCTTTGGTGATTGGGAAATTAACGGCAATCGTTTTTTGACCGTAACCGGCCAAGAGCCCAACGGTGTGGACGAGACGGTTTTCATTGATGAAATGGTTTTGTCAACGAATCCAGCTGGTTTTGTACCGGGTCTTAATTCCTATGTCACTGACTACACGGCAAACCTAGCCGCCACCACTGCCGCTACGGTTCTCTATATCGAGGAATCCAACGCCAACGGGAATGACGGCACCTTCTCAAACTGGCTGTACAACACAGACAACCAGCATGCCCGGGTCAATTACGACGTCAGCCCGGGTAATGTTGGCGACAATTACCCCAATAAAGCCAAAAATAATTACGGGTCCACTCAAAACGGGAGTGGCATCATATTTTTCGGTAGCCAGATTCCTTATCTCTGGGAAGACGCTCCTGGAACGACCGTTCTTTCGGGTTCGGAGAATCTGACCGATGGGTTAGGTTACCTCGACACGTTAGAAAACGCTCAGACCTACAGCAAAGCGGCAAGTGGCAACGCAACAGACTTCTACAAGAATGTCACCCAGGGAACAGGCCCCCAAAACGACAATGCGTCGCCGGGCAGGGGAATCTTTCCCGTACTGCCAGCCAGTTTCCCAACCTCGGTTTCGGTGTCGAACCCTGCTTCCAGATCGCTCGGGGGAAGTGGCATCACCGCTGGTTCTCTCGACATCACCGCTCTATTCCTGGACATCAACGGTCCAATCAACGTGGGCGCTGTCAATCAAGCAGTAAATGTCGTTCTTGGCGCCGATCTCAGTCAACAAATCTCGAACTATCAGACCGCCTATGACAATGGAACGGAAACCAGTCCGACGATGAACATCAATTCGTATTTCGGTGACTCCGGAATGACAGGCTACTACGACGCTGCTGCTATGCAGATCGTGCTCGATCCTTACGCAATCAACGCCGGCATGACGGAGGCTGTATTTACCGGAGCCATCATTTCGACCACGCAGTTCGGGGAAATCAACGTCCAAAGTGATCCCGGCGACATCACAATCAACAACCAAACCAATTACCCGCTGACCTTGGCGACAATCGCTGCCTCGGATCAGGAAGTAACCGGAATCGTTGTGATGAACGACACGATCACCAACAAATCGACCGCTTATGTTTACAACCCCAAGGACGAAGTTCGTATTTATCAAGGTGACTTGCACGCCGACATCGATGAGATGACCCTGGTCAAGTCGGCGAGCACGGACTCGGCTTCTTTCCAACCTGGTTCGGAAGAAAGTTATGTTGCCGGTAGCGTCAGTCCAGCGGAACTTGCTTACCAATGGGAAACCGATGCCTGGATTTCGCGTGATCTTTACTTTAGCGTTAATTCCAGCGGGGAATACGATCTTCAGTCTCCCACAAATAACGATGACTTCTGGACCTGGGGCCCAGCAGGTAGCTCCGCAAATAAAACAACGGTCGAAACCAACCCATTCCCATCAACGGGCACACTGCTCCTAACCAACGGCCAGGAAGACGACGCTACCGCCTACTGGCACCC
>JBMYRF010000007.1:172016-294422 GCA_049602075.1 Rubripirellula sp. | reverse complement strand
TCATGTCGTCCCCAAATCATGTCGTCCCCAAATCATGTCGTCCCCAAATCATGTCCCCAAATCATGCACATGTCCCCAAATCATCTTCCCAAATCAAATTTCACACCACTTTGGGCCTGTCCTCAAATCAAGCCCTCCTCAAATCAAGCCCAAATCAGCGTCGCTTTGCTTCTTGATGATGCCAGATGCCGAATCTCATCAGCTGAAAGAATGCGAAACGGAGCTGACCGGGGCGTTTGAGCTGACCCAATAAGGAAGGACATGGAACAAGGAGGACAGGCACGAATTGGCAGGGATTCAAATGCATGCAAAGCAATCGGTGGGCTTTGCGGCTGTCCCCTTGGCATTCTTCCCTTGGCATTCTGTCCGCTTGGCATTCGCCCTTCGATTTCAAGGTGCTGTCTGTACCAGGCAGTAACCGATCACAGCTCCCGGTGCGATTGAACGAGCGAGGCTCTGACAGCTTGTCAGAGTTGCTCAAGCAGTTGTATTTGATCTGTCTCCTGGGTGATCAACAGCCGATCAGATCCGCAGTGCTGTAATTCAGCTTGAATCAAAACGTGGTCACCGACACGTAGGATGCCCTCATGTTCGGTGAAGTAGGAAATCATTTGGCAGCCATCTTCCAGGCGATAAATGATTGGAAAGAAAAGTGATTCTGCCGTGCTGGTTATCCTCGATCGCAGTTTATTCCTTCCCTTGCTGACCCACTCCGTTTCAGTGCCGTGGAGACAACCGAGTGATGGCTGATCGCGGACAGCTCGTAGCGAGAAGCGACATCCGTCAAAGATGCCTTTGTGGTAAGTTCTTTGACGGATCACAGCGTCGCTGGATTTGCGTTTCGATGGGTCCCTCGAAAAATTTTCGGCACCCAAACGCTCAAACATTGGATGCTGGAATACATTCGGCAATCTATCGAGCAAAACATTTTCGGAGGCGTTCATTACGACAATCAAGTCGATGTCCGATTGCTCATCCGTCCCACCCCATAACAATGAATCGGTAACTCCAAAGTTTTCTAGTGGAACTGCCAAACGATCGGATAGCCGATCGGCGAGTTCGATGGCTGTTGATTCCAGTGGCAATCGCTGACGTTTGGCTCGAACCTTTGTAAGTCCGTCCCGTGCAAAGTAGCTACGCTCCACATACTCAAGTGGAACTGAGATGAACTCCTCGACATATGCAGGATAATCACGCAGCAGAAATTCGCGTCCCTGACTGTAGCCCCACTTCCATTTTCGCCCACCAACGTATTTGAGATTCGCCAAAACTCGTCCGCATGGATGATCGTATCCGATCACATTGAATACCAATCCATCAAACGTTACGACGTAGTCTTTGTCATAAAGCAATTCAGGCTCGCCTCAACTGAAAGTTAGGAAGGGAATCGAAAATCAGGACCAGAATCCCAAGCTTGCAATGATTTCGTCGAGTCCATCGGCTTTGGCGGTCATTGATTATTCGCATGTTTCTGAAAGATATTGCCTGAGCGATGGCGAAACGCACCGAAATCTGTCGTGTGGAATTCTGACGCTGAAAACCTTGCTCATCCCGCAAAAGGGCTTGCCGCTGTTACGGCGGCCTAGCTCTAAGCCACACTGATTACCCTGAAACTTAGACCGAAGTTGGCGAAACTGGGGACAGGCCAGACGCATGCAGGAACAAAGACACATGCAGGGCCCGGCAGACACATTGACCTACTAAGTTTATCGCGAAGTTGGGGCAGAGCATACGCATAAGATGTCGGCGGTGGAATCGAACAAGAACATCACCTGCCCCATTCGTTTTTTTCGATTTCCCTGACCCCGAGACATCAGTCAACTTAATCCTAACGGCCTACACCCTTGACGAGTTCAGCGGGGCAATCTTGACTCATTACCTCGAGCTCAAGACTTCGTCTTGTGCCGAATCGTCGCGTTTGCACATTGCCAGCAATGTACAACAGTTGCGAAAGAGCCAAAGCAGCGGCAACTCTTGACCGCTGACCGAATGAACCACCTGGCACAGGTGGTTGTAGACGCTTGATTAGTTGACCATGGAACTCAAGATCTACCTTCAGCGGCCTATATCCACGCTGAGATCGGATCGCGTGATAAAGATAAACGCCACAGCATTAGCTCAAGTGCCGCTTCGTAACACTGCCGCAATTCAGGCGGTGCAGATGGTAGATAACCGATTTCGGCACGTGACGAAGGCGATATCCCAAAGCCAGCGAGCGTTCACAAATTTCTCTTGCTTCCGCCGCGGCCAACACGAAGCGTGAATCGAAGCCGCTTCGTCCAATCGTGTAAGAAATGGTGCGTAAAAGTGATTGGTACTAACGCATCGATTACCATCGAGAAGAAAACGCCAACACATCTCAGGTTCTTGATGGAGCTGGCAACATTGTTTTGAGGATTTTATCAATGAGAACCGTTTTCATCTGGCTATGTTTGCTATCGGCTCCGGTCGCCTTCTCCCAATCGCAACTCGCCTCCCAACCGCGGCTTATTATTTTTGGTGATAGCCTTACAGATACTGGCAAGACGTTTTTGGCGACTCAGGGATTGATCCCCAACCAAGATTTCTACGACTCTGGAAGATTCACAAACGGACTTACATGGATTGAGTGCTTTGCCCTTCAATCAGAAACCTATCCGCCGCTCCCCAGCCGGATCGAAGGCTTCAACTTTGCTCACGGTGGCGTTAAAGTGAAAGCGAGCGAACCTTTCAAACCGAGTATGTATGAGCAAGTGTCGTAATTGGTCAGTGCAAATGCAACAGACCTGCACGTCGTCTGAGCTGGTGTCAACGAGGACCTGACCGTCGACTGTAGCTTGCCACAAAAGATGCAAAAGGAAGTGATCGTGGAAGCCGCTGCAGGCGTCAATGAAAATGTGCAGCGACTCTTCGAAAAAGGGGCAAGGCGTTTTTTGATTATGAACCTGCCACCCGTCCGTCATGCACCGATTGCCGTTGCCACCTTGGATCGTAAAGAGCGTCACCAAATCGATGCATTCTCGGTCCTATCCAATCGCAACTTGAAGCAGCAGTTGCAACGCCTGGAAAGATTTGAACCCTCCATCGATATTTGCGAATTTAATGTGCATTTGCTTTACCGCCTGGCGACTGCGGCTCCGACGATTTTGGGCCAGGTCTCTTTTCACCGATGCCATTTGACGAGGTTTTGCAGTTCAGCATCGAATGCCCCGTCCCAGACCTTGCTTGTTACTTTGTTGAAGAACGGATCCCAGGAAAAAGCGTGGCACAGCATCGTGGAATTTCGAGGTCACCCAAGATTCCATGGTGTAACCTAGACGCAGCAAGATTCCAGACATGTTTTGTTGCTGAACGCAATTCGGGCTCACCTTCCGCGGCTGGTTTGTTCCCATTGATTTGGGGCGTCCCACTGTGATGCATTGCGAACTTCCCTCACCCTTTTGTTGCAAGAGCAAAGATGCAACAGTGGCCGAAACGCCAACGAAGAGCTGGATGAAATCCCGGGTCGCATCGGAGTATAAGGACCGACGTCGGTGCTTGCTTTCGTTACCGCGACGGATGAGTTACAGCTTTCACGACCTCGAAATGGGGAACCGGCGAACGGGTTTGGCGACATGAATCGAAACAAATTGGCAAACGAATCAAATCACATCGTCGACCGACGAAGCCATGGCAGGGCGATCAATCAAATGCGTGAGTTAAGAAACGGATTTTACGCTAAGGGCTGAATGAATGACTGACTCAGAAGATCGAGATCCGGCAAGTTTAGGTGACATTGACGCTCCCTCCTGTGGAGAAGGAACGGAGCCCGATGCGACTGCGGAAACCCTCTTTGTGTCTCCGCCAGCCACAGATGATTTGCAGTCCTTCGGAAACGAACTTCATGCAATTGCGAACACGAAGTATCAGGTGAAGGCAAAGCTCGCACCGGGACGGTATCGCATGACGCAATCGCTCGGCAGTGGAGCGATGGGCACGGTGAAGCTGGCCGACGATTTACTGATTGAGAGGCAGGTCGCGGTAAAAATCCTGAAACCGTCCGGAGCGAGTTCAATCGGCGGCCGCTTCTTGCACGAAGTCAGAATGCAGGGGCAACTGCAACATCCCAACATCGTGACAATTTATGACGCCGGTCTGGATGAAAAGGAAAGCTATGCGATCGTGATGGAGTACATTCGGGGTGAAAATCTGGCCACAATCATCGATCGCTTGCGCGATAATCGCGTCGCGGAACAGGAACGCTTTCCGCTGGAAGCACGCGTTGATATTTTTGTTGCCGTTTTAAACGCACTGTCATATGCACATAATCAAGGACTGCTGCATTGCGACGTTAAACCGGCGAATGTGATCATCGGCGAACATGGTGAGGTTTGGCTCGCCGACTGGGGAATCGCTCGATCGAAAAGCACTCTTCAGAATAAAGCTGCCACCGCTGATTCGGATGCCGCTCGAAAAAATCAAGCCGAAACCCTGCGGGAATTAAATGGCAGCAAGGGACCGACGAAGCCCGCGATATTTGGCACACCGAGATACATGTCACCGGAACAAGCCAGTGGCAATCTTGCTGAGATCGATGAGAAAAGTGACATCTACAGTGCGTTCATCCTCTTATTTGAGTTCCTCACTCTGAACGAATGGATTTCGAGTCAGCTGACTTTGCAGGATACGCTGGAAGCCGCCCGTACCAAGAGTGTCCCCCAGATCGCTGATGCTGTATTCGATCAGCAGGCGAAATCAGTCCCCACCGAGATGCGTTATTTTCTGCAAACCGGTTTGGCCCATGATCGGGGTAAGCGGTTCACTTCATGCGAACACGCCCTGCGCGAGTTGAATCGAATGCGGGCGGGCCGGTTCGCCGTCCGGTGCCCCATTACTTTCGTAAAACGAATTCAAAACTTGCTTGCAGATGCCATCGACCGTTGGCCGCAGAGGGTCATCTTTGCTTTACTTTTATCCGTGGTCGTTTGGGGCCTGGGCCTTGCCGGGGGCATTCTCTACGCCCTGGGATGAATGGAGTTACAAGCGGACTGAACAAGTGAGGCAATAAAGAAACCTGCCCCTTTTTTCCGGCAGGACTCTCTGCCGGAAAACACATAACGTTCTAGTTCAGCCGGTGAATCACTTACCCGTATTCGAAGACTCGCTCGCCTTGGGCAGGACCCAATCAGGTCGCGGGAAGTGACAAGTATAACCGTTTGGATACCGCTGAAGGTAATCCTGGTGGTCTGGCTCCGCTTCCCAGAAATCGCTTGCGGCGGTGACTTCCGTCACGACCTTGCCAGGCCATTTGCCAGATGCCTCCACATCCGCGATCGTTTCAACCGCGACTTTTTTCTGTTCGTCACTGGTGTAGAAGATTGCTGACCGATACGACGTCCCTCGATCGTTGCCTTGACGATTCAATGTCGTTGGGTCATGAATCTGGAAAAAGACTTCGAGCAATTTCCGATAATTTGTTTCGGCAGGATCAAAGACGATTTCGATTGCTTCGGCATGAGTTCCATGGTTCCGGTAGGTCGCATTCGGTACGTCACCGCCGGTGTAACCAACACGCGTATCAATGACTCCCGGCAAATCTCGAATCAACTCCTGCATGCCCCAGAAGCATCCGCCCGCAAGGACAGCCACCTCTCTTTTCGCTGAATCTGTATTCACTGTTTCATCTCCTTGCGTTGTGCCATCCGTGGATGGATTGGTATCGTTTGGAAAGAATGCCGCTAGGTAGTCGTCGTAGCCTTCGGCTTTTAAGTTTTCCGCCGGGACAAATCGCAGCGCAGCTGAATTGATGCAGTAACGCAACCCGGTAGGCTCGGGTCCGTCATTAAAAACATGTCCAAGGTGCGAGTCGCCATACTTAGACCGCACCTCGATTCGTGTCGAGAACAGCGTGTTATCAGTCTTTTCGACGATGCTGCCCCCGTCGACGACCTGAAAGAAAGAGGGCCACCCAGTTCCCGATTTATATTTGTCCTTCGAGCTAAACAATGGCTCCCCCGAAATAACATCGACGTACAAACCGTCCTGTTTGTTGTCCCAAAACTCGTTTTCGAAAGGTCGCTCCGTTCCTTCGTTTTGAGTCACGTCGTACTGCAAAGGAGTGAGAATATTCCGCAATTCAGTGTCGTCGGGTTTCTCAAATCCTGACCAAGCGGTGGTGGTAGCAACCTCTTCGGCAGGTTGACTACTTACCGGGAGTTGCGTGGGCCCAGTTTGTCGTCGGCTGGCGAGAAATATTGCCGCGGCCACAACTGCTAGTGCTACAAACGTGAAGACAACTTGAGGGTTTCGATTCATCGTGATTATCCCGTGGCACCGTGCAATTTTCGCGACCGTATATGTTTCTGGTCAAGATTGTTGTGCTGTGTTTTAAATTAGATGCCCCAGCCACGCTAGCTCTTGGCCCAAAATCTGCGTCGCCGCATACGGAAGTTTCCTCGGGTTTTGATGATCCCGCACAAAAAGCATCCCCACTCGGCTCGGAACGCCAATGTTGAATCATTGCTACTCAGCCAAAAGTGGGTACGTTCCCCGGTAACCACATGTTCGACACCGCCACCGCCACCGCTGAGCCGCCGCCACAGAGCAGACGAGTTACCGCATAAACGCAAAACGACATCGTCGTCAAGCATCCTCCTCACTCCAATTCGCAAGTGGCTTGGATTGAAACTGTTCGTCAGACTATACAGAGCTGTCAAAATAGCTTGCTGCCAAAACCAGAACGCACAAAGACGCGCGTCCAGTGCACATTTCGCCATTGGCCCAATGGCGAAAGCTGTGGTGGTGGATCTGTCCCTTCGATTGACTTAAAAACTTTTCGCCGCAAACGCTTCTAGTTGCAGGGCGTGTCGAGCCGACTCGGTGAGGATCAGCTGGAAATTCAAGCCAACCTGAAAACACAAATCGGTTGGCGCAGACTTATCTCGACTGCAAGGCCCCACCAGCCTGACTCCAGAATCCAATCGATGTCGCCAACCAATTCCCGCAGCGGCAACCCCGACTCTGCTGGGTCTGCGCTGGCAAACAGCGCGCATCGCAGGATCCGCACCAAGTAGCGAAATCCAACCGCCCCAAGCTTCATCTTGTTGTCGCCCATTGGCCCCAACCTGCATCTCTGCGGACGTCTTAACCGGATCCTCAAACACAGCGGAGCCACTCCTGAGTCTGACGTCGTTCAAACAGCACTGCGTTGAGATATGAGCAAACTCGCAGTGGCATGAATTTTAAATTGAGATTACTGTACCACCGGCGGTTCACGTACAACCATTCAAGGAGACTTATGATGCGTCTTAAAAATACGTTTCAAAGATTTGCGTCTGCATTTACCGTCGTGCTAATTGGATTGGCATGCTGGGTTGAACCAACTGCCGGTCAATGCTGCTCTGGAGCGCAAAACTCGGTCACCGACAGCCTCTGCGGTCGCTTTCGTGTGGAAGCAACGTCGCTCGCAGGCACTGGGCACACCGCTCACGGCCCCTATAAGTTTCGCTTTCGAACTCTTCGTGTCTCCGCCGATGGAGAGACCGAAGAAATGGGTGTTTTTGACCGAGCTTGGAACACCGAAAAACACTTCACCATGACCGTTGGTGTATCGCCGACTGGGAACGGATTCGTTTTGAGTTCCGCGTTCGAAACGAAGGTCCTTTTCTTCGCGCCTGACGGCACGATTCTGGCAACGATTGAAGAGAATGCCCCATCGCTCGTATGTGCCTGCCAGGACAACACTCCTATTAATCTAACGGTTACCGGTCGGACTCCATTCGGTTTTCGGAGGACAAGACTTTGGCTACCCTTACTTCACGTTACGGGTCCGGAAACCGAGTGGGTCTCGGAAAAACAACCCAACGTGGTCGTCAAGGACAACATCGGATTTAAGACGGTTCAACCGGAAGAAGTCCACTGGGTGACGCGGATGCTCAAGTGGCGCCCCGACCAGGGCGAACGCGAAGCGGGCCGCGTGAAGGAGTTAATTAAGCAATTGGACGAAACGGGCCTGATCGATCTCGGGCTCTCCGCACTACCACTCGTTGAAGCTAATCTAGCGTTGAATGAGCAGATCTCGCTCCGCCGTGTGCAACGCGAGATTATTCGAAGGCTATGCGGTCACCGAGATGCCTGGCGGAACCTTGACTTGTTGTTAGCGCTTGGCGAACACCCCGACAAGTCTCTGCGAGAGTGCGCACAGGAGCAGTTGCAAGCATTGCTCCCAGACGGCAAACCTACCGCTGACTGGGTTCGGCAGAATCGTGGGCAATTGAAATGGGACGCAGAACTTAATGCGTATCGCACATGAGCGAGTGGAGTCCAGCAGAATCTGAAGGCAATCAAACGCCGGTGCGAGCACCACGAGCTCGTCGCCTGCGAATCAAGCATGAAGTCTGGCTTTACGACTCGTTGGTAGTCTGTTGGCATGCTGTGGTTACGTAAGAGTACAAGAGCCGGGCGGGGTGAGACTATCCAGAAGATCTCGTTCCCGAATTCCCAAAGCCTGCTTTTGATCCAGAAAAAGAATTTTCCGGCTCGCGATTCGCCGCCGGACTCTTGGGTGTGATTCCACGCTGCGCAATGACCGCTCAGTTACCGAAGATCGCTACAATAAGGGGCCGGCCATCCAACTCGAAACGTTTTGTCTTTGGGCATTTGCAAGGTGGGGTGCCCGCATGATGGGCTCGTTCTCGAGAGACTTCCCTCCGACACCGCAATGAAGCCAACCGGCTGAATAACGCAAAACACCTAGGTGATCAATTCATTCAACGGACCGCGATACGAGCCGCCATTTTGCTTCAACACCAAATCTTCGTTGCCGTAGTGTTCCATTGGGTTGCCGAACACGTTCAGCAACGTCGTCCACCAGTTCCCGATCGTGCGGCAACCAGGATCTCCGTATTTTGGAAAACGAATGTAGCGTCCCGGAATGTTCAACTTACCACCGCAACCGCCAAGCACGACGTAAGGCCATTCGAAACAGTCTCCGTGGTGCTTGTTGGCTGAGTCACTGAAGAAAATGATCATCGTGTTGTCGAGCATCGTGCCATCGCCCTCGGGCACCGCCTTCAATTTACGCGCCATATCCGCCAGCAAACCGCAATGATGCTCGCGAATCACATCGCGGCACTCTTTCTGACTACGATTACTCTCGTTATGGCCAATGCCGTGGTTGTGTTTGGAGAGCCCGAGATTGGAATAGACCGTCGTCAAATTGTCCAACCGCAATGTCACACAATTCGTCAGCCCCGCAATCAATGCTGCTGACGCGAGATCGAAGTGAGCTTCCTGGCGAATCTCTTCAACTTCGGAGGTGAATTTGTTATCGAGGGACGGAGCGTTCGCTTTGATGCGTTCACTCATATGTGTGAGTCGCGTATGCCGAACCTGAAGTTCTTCGAATGCGTTCAAGTAAGCATCCAGCTTATCCTTCTCCGACGATGGAATGGCATCGTTGACCTTGCGGACGTCATCCACCATGAAGTCCAGCAGATTCTTTTGCATGCGGAACCGTGCTTGCCCCTGCCCACCGGCCGAAGCCGCGGAACCAAACAATTGTTGAAAAGCTAAGTCTGGACTGCCTTGGAAGGGAAGTTCTTTGTTAGCAGCGGTCGCTGTGATGCCGGGGTAGAGCACTCCGCCATACGCATTCGAGAGTGCAGGACCGCGAACCGCGAGTCCGACATGATTAAATGGAGCCGGGCTAAGCTTTGCGAGTTCCGCATCAGCAGTGGCTCGTAAAATGGCCCCTCGATCGTGTTCACCGCCGGTCATGTAAACGCCCATCGCACCAAACCAGCTGCTATGACCGCCGCGACACATTTTTCCTGACAACCCTTGCACAATCGAAAGCTGATCTTTGAAAGGTTCGAGTGCCGCCATCGATTCTGGCAGAGCAACGTTGGCGAGCGCTTCGTTACGAGTCTCAACACCTGCAAACGGCTCCGGCGTGACGCCTTCCGGAACAATGCCGCTCGATTTCACGACGAACACGAACCGCTTCGGCAGCGCGTCAGGATTTCCGGCGGCCTGCAGTCGGACCGAGTTCAGCAAAGGGTTCAGAAGAAAACTCCCCGCACCCAACGAGAGGCTTTTCAGTGCGTGGCGACGTGTTTGTTGCATGGTCAAGTCATTCGATATTGGTGGTCGTCGTAGCGATTTGGTTCGATTGTCAATGGATTCAGCGCGATCGGATTTCGCGAGGACTGTGCTGCTGCCTTTTATCCAACGGCTTTCGATAAAGAAATGAATCGGAGGTCAGCAGCGACACGATGACAGCATTGAAACTTCCGTTACTATTCAAGTAGGCCTCGTCTGCAGCGATCAAGGTCGGAGAATCCGTCAGCATTTCGTTGCGGCCCATAAAATACCGAAACGCATACCGCAGGATACTCTGCCGAACCCGCTCAGACGACGCGAGCTTGTCGATCAGGTCCAACGCATCCTTGACCTCGCCATCGATCCCGTCGTCCCCAGTTCCCGAGAGAACGCCGGTCGCGTCAACAGGTTTCGTCGGTACTTCGCCCTGCTCCTTGGGTAGTTTGTCGAGACTTTCTTTCGTGCGGTAACGCCCGAAATCATCGTACATTTCAAAAGGCAACCCAAGTGGATTCATCTTCACGTGACAGCGCCAGCATTCCTGCTGCTCGGTGACGACGAGGCGTTCGCGTAACGTTTTCGCATGATCCTCCGGGATCGTGGCATCAACGGTAATGGGCAGGTCGGGAACGGTACCTGCCAGCAGACGTTCGCGAATCCACTTGCCTCGGCGAATCGGGTCCGTGGTGTCATTGAGCGAGTGAGCAATCAACCAAGCGGGATGAGTCAAAATGCCGGCTCGGTTGGGCCGCTGGTAGGGTTGGGGCAGCAGATAATCCTGCTCATCATCGGCGAGGTCATAGACCATCGGATATTTTCTGTAGAGTGGCTGCATCGCGTGCAGCAGCAGGTTTTCATCTTCTGTATTTTTCCATTCCCGGCATTCCTTCACAATCTGCTTGATGGCTCGCACGCTGCCATTAAAGCCCCGATTAAATTTGTGAAGATTGTATTTTTGATTGAGCTCCTCCCAACCGCGCAAATCAAGTCGGTCGAGCAGCTCACGTGTCTTTGCTTCAGAGATTTCACCTGCCTCTAGCTCCTCTTTGTTTTGCTGGTAGAAATCATAAATGGTATTGCGAAACGTCTGCCGCCGCAGAATGTAGTACTTATCGGACGTGAGCAGCTCGCGGAAAACATCGGTGTCTTTCTCGAGAATCTTCATCACAAAAAAATCCGCGTCCCGCTCGTACATCTCTGGATAGTTTTCGCCGTAGTACGCGAACCCTCCAGAGCGTTTGGCGTCTTTGAACACCTTGTGCGCGTGCACATAGCCGAAAAATTCCTGGAAGAAGCGGAGGATCCTCGGCTTCTTAATGGCTGCATCGTCAAGTAACCGCTTAACGTGAGACTCAACATCCTCCGCTGTGCGTAGCTGGCCAGACGTCGCCGCCCGCAGCAGCGTTTCGTCCGGCGGCTGATCGGTCAGCGCGTAAGCGATCGCGAAAGCGAGTTCCGTCGGCGAGAGAATCCGTCGGCCATCTCGATCTTCCGGCCCGAGGCCAATTTCGATGCGATAGACAGCTTCATGATGTAGCATCACGGCCATCAACGTGACCCGGAGCGCTTCCGCATGACCTGCCTCTTTCGCCGAGTTCCTGAACAGCCCAAGGTATCGCTCAAGTTCTTCCGTGGTGGGCCCGCGATAGACGACCCGCTGAAAATGCTGCGTAATCGCCTCCGTTAGTTTCGACTCATCCGGCATTCGCTTTGCATCGGCAAGGTTGCGGTAGATCGCTTGTCGTTTCATCAGCAGATCGGCTGCCCTGCCAGCATTTGACAACAGTACGTCGACAACGGCGGAATCAGCAAACAGTAACGAGGCGTAGTCTCGGATTCCCTGTTTGTCATCGACAATAAACGGCTGCCGGAGATGCTGCGGATCGGCTCCGAGTTCGGATTTGACATTCTCAAACACGTAAGGGCTCGTTCGCCAAAGCCGTGGCGGAGAAAAGGCATTGGCTTTGATTTCACCATTGAAAAGTCGGTCGTGGTCGATGTAATTGCCATAACCAGGTGACATTGCCTTCTCGCGGAACAAAGACGCTGTCCCGAGTTCCTGATACGTACTTTCGATGAGCGAGAGCATTTCACGCTGCTCCTCCACCGACATTCCCCCCGCGTCACGAGGTGGCATCCGACCTACAAAAACCTGCTCTTCAATCCGGTTTAGCAAACTCTCCTTCCGCGCAGAATCGAGCGACACGAAGTCATCCAGCCGAACATTACCTTCCTGGACATCAGCTGAATGACAGTCGCTGCAGTATTCTGCCATGACCTGATGAACCCCTTGTTCAGCGGGCAAATCCTTGTTCAGTGCCGAAGCTGAACGGCAGGCGAGCGTCATGGCCACGGATAGAAAAACCGACAACCCAACGCGGGTTCTGCGAGCAGGAATCATTTGAAATTTGTTTTTGGTCAGCACAGCAGTCGCTACAAAACAAAGGTGGCCATCCCCTCAATTGTAAACAGCTCCATACCAAAACGCCTATGCATCTCATCGAATACTTGAAACCCGGCACGTGCGGGCCCCAAACACTGGAATCAGCAAATGTTAAAAAACAGATCAAAGCTACGAATCACCGCTCTGAGCCTAGATGCCTTTCCACAAAGATCGTTCTCCCCTAACACCAGATTCGTCTCTCGTGAGCATTGCGGGACCTGCAGTCGCCAAAATAAAAGCTGAGATTCGTGGCAACTACAAAACATTCAATGCAGTGTTGTCCAAGTTCGCAAAGCTGAACGTCAAAACAAAACGACTGATTCTCCATGACGGAATCGGCAGTCGTTTTTGACTCAACCCCAACCAAAAACCAGACAAGCAATCGGCAGCAAAGATGGACTAGAGCCTAATGGTTTGAGTCCCCGCTAGCTTGAAAAGCCTTCGCGAACTGGAGCATCGCACTCCAGAAAATCTGATCGATCCCGACGAGGCGAAACTTGGGGTACCGCCTGTAGTCATCGAAGTTTTCAAGGGCGGATCGATTCGCTGGCCGGACGCCACCATTCCGAAGGGAATCACAGTAATCGACAAACCCAAGAACAACTCGCCCACGGAATAATTCGGCTTCAACGGATCAAGTTATAGGCACTCGTCACTACCAGCAGATTTAGGGAAAGTCCAACCAGCGACAACACTACACGAACTAAATGAGCACCATGTCGCGACATGGTGTAGAGGCCCCGTTACCCGCCGCTCGCCGGTGCAGACCCACCAAGATCGTGGCTGGGTGGCGGGGACAGGGCTAATCGCGGGACAATGTGGCCCCACCGACTTTACCCTTATGCACTTTGGACGGGCATCACCGGCGATATCACCCGTTAGGCCTCTACCCATTTGGCATTGCCAAGTCCAATCGAGTAGCAAACGGATCGCCTCCGAACCGAACGGAGCCAAGCGACGATGACTGTCCCCAACGATGCCCCGACGATGCCTGTCCCCAACGATGCCTGCCTGCCCCCAACAGCCCGTTCCCCAGTGAAGACGATGCCTGTCCCCGATGCCTGTCCCCGAACGATGTCCCCGAACGATGTCCCCGAACGATGTCCCCGAACGATGTCCCCGAACGATGCCTGTCCCCGAACGATGCCTGTCCCCGACGATGCCTGTCCCCGATGCCTGTCCCCGATGCCTGTCCCCGATGCCTGTCCCCGGTGGTCCCCGATGGCCGTCCCCGATGGCCGATGGCCCTGGCCGATGCCTGTCCCCGACGAAGCCCCCAAACAAGGCGACAGCACGCTCCAAAAAACCTTTCTATAATCTCAGTGCAACTTCCGCATGAGAGTGAGAAACCATGCCTGATCCACCGTTCGATCCATACCACAAGTGGTTGGGAATATCGGCCAAAGATCAACCTGCAAACCACTACCGGTTGCTTGGGCTAGATCTTTTTGAGGCAGACGCTGAGGTGATTGAATCGGCAGCCATGCGCCAGATGAGTCATGTACGCTCTTTCGCGATCGGTAAATATGGAGATGTCTCTCAATCGATCTTGAATGAGATTGCAAAAGCAAAGCTGACCCTCATTCAGGAAGAATCCAAAAAGGCTTATGATAGAAAACTCCGCGATCTTGCGAGTCACAGTTCTTCGAGCCCGAACCCTGAAGTCAACTCCGGCAAAAACATCGTTGCCGCACCGGTTGAGTGCCCAAACTGTGGTGTTGGACTCGCCGTAAATGAAACGCTGTACGGCAAAACGGTTAAGTGCTCAAAATGCAACACCGTTTGCGAGATCTCAGGCGATGGTAAACAGGCAATAACGCCATCGGTGGCGACAGAGAAAAAGATCCTCGCGCAATTCGACGCAATCTCACAGCCGGATCTACCATCATTTACAGGCGGGCAAAACAAAAGCTCCGCTGCCGCAGTAAGAAAGTCTCGCAAGAAAGCTTTTCCATCCAATCGGTTTTACGTGATCGCCTTTCCGGTCGCCGCAATTTTGGGAGTCGGACTCGCGATCTTTTTCCTTCTGGGCGTCCAAAAGGCAGATCCGTTTGGAATCATCGCTTCGGATACCAATCCCGAACGGCACAGCCAGACAGCAACGAATCCAGATCAACCCACTGGAAAAACAGCGGCAGGAGGCCCCAATGCAATCTCAACTCAAAGCGGCACCAAAAATCCTCCCAGCTCGACGCAAAGCATCGAATCACTCACTGGCCGCACCGAGACGACCTCCATGACTACGAATGTGAATGAGCACGAAGATGCATGGATGCACAAATCATTAATCGCTCAGTATGACTTGGATAACGGTAATCTTCGGAATGTAGCATCCGGACGCGCCGGCAGTTGGCGAGACGGGGACAGAGCAAAGGGACGATGGGTTCGTTCGTTCACCAGAATCCCCACCCACAAATCAATGCCGGACCGCTTCGGGAATCCGAAAGGTGCCGTGTCCGGGGTCTTTGCCGTACAGGATCGCCAGTATTCGCTAAAGACATTCACGATAGCGGTGTGGTTTCGATGGATTGACAATCACCCCACTGACAAATACCAAGTTTTGATTGGAAAATGCTCAAAGATACACCTCCACAACTGCAATTACATGCTTTCCGTGGCGAACCAAGGAGAGGATAAAAATGGCGGCTTTCTTCAAGCTACCGTTTCAGGTGGTGCGGGGAAAGAAACCTCTCTTTCGAGTCGGCCGCTTCAGGTCACCGACAAGCAATGGCACCATGCGGTGTTGGTTTGCGATTACAAAACTGCGGAGACCTCGCTCTTTCTGGATGGGAAACAGATCGACAAAAAAAAATTGATCGATGGCGTCGAAACATCTGAAGCACTTGCTTTCGCCGGTTATTGGCGCGGGCACAATTGGTGTTATGGCATCTTCACCGGTGATCTCGACGATCTCAGAATCTATAACGCACCACTCACCAGCACGCAGATCGCGAAGCTCTATGCATACGAGTCTACGACGCCACCGACTCCCATTCCGGCAATCGCGCCTCTCTTGTCAGTGCAACAAGCAGCAATGCTCCAGCAGGCATGGTCTGACCATCTGAAAGTGCCTGTCGAATCTACGAACAGCATTGGCATGAAGTTCGCCGTCATCCCTCCGGGGGAATTCACGATGGGCTCACCTGGGCATGCCCCCGGTCACGAGGACAATGAAACGCTCGACAGAGTCACACTAAGCCAACCTTTCCAGATGGGTGTTCACGAGG
Source organism: Rubripirellula sp. (assembly GCA_049602075.1). Lineage (GTDB taxonomy): Bacteria > Planctomycetota > Planctomycetia > Pirellulales > Pirellulaceae > Rubripirellula. Next base: position 278,693 of record JBMYRF010000007.1, on the reverse strand, counting down.
TCACACAAGCACAGTACCAGCAGGTGATGGGTACAAGCGTGAGTCAATTCGACGGACCTGAAAAACCTGTTGAAAAAGCGTCATGGAGTGACGCGACTGAGTTCTGCCGCAAGCTCAGTGCGTTACCAGCGGAAGAGACAGCTGGCCATCTTTATCGGCTGCCAACAGAAGCTGAATGGGAACACGCATGTCGTGCCGGAACGGATACCGTCTATAGCTTTGGTGATAGTGACGCTGAGTTCCGAGATTACGCCTGGTTCGCGGGCAACAGTAACGGCGAAACGCATCCGGTTGGGCTCAAAAAACCAAATCGATGGGGTTTGTACGACATGTACGGAAACGTATCCGAATTTGCAGTGTCTGATCCAACCGGCTTTTCTTCGGGGCCCTTCCGATTTCTCCGTGGTGGCAACTGGCAAGCTAACTCTGACGACTGTCGCTCAGCATCGCGACGCAAGCAAATCGAGGACGACATTCGTAGCAACGGCGGCTTCCGAGTCGTGAGAGTGCCGATCACCAAGTCGGACGCCAAGCCGTAAATAGGTGCAGGCGGAACGATCACGACGAAACCGTCCACCATCTCAGCAACTGAAATTGGAAAAGCAAGGGATCCGTAAAAGACTTGGACAAACCAGCTGAACGCTGAGATTGAAACAGAGAATTCTTTCGGGCTGAAAATACTGAAAGTAAACGCAATCACACCATGGACATTTACGAGGGATGAACATGGCAAGTGCGCGAGCTTAGACTTGCGCAAGCATTTATATTTGGCATCCATGAGGTAACTCAAACTCACAATCAACAATCGGCTGGGACGAATCCGATCAATTTCAAGAACTCATGCAATAGTTTCGTCAGACAACCTGTGTTTAAATACGCATGCTGAGTGGATGGTGATCGTGAGCCTGTCTGGATGAAATCGTCACCTCGTTCGGCTTTTCCGCCGTCGTCATGAGCACGACTCAATCATGAGGAAGTCTTGACCTTGCCGTTTCGAACCACCGGGAAATACGATCTTGTAATCTGTGACATCGATGGCTGTCTGTCACCTGAATCGCATGCTCCAATCGACATCGCAGGACTGTCGAAGCTTTCTGAGCACAATCGTTTTGCGATCCAGCATCGTGACCGACCAGTCGTCACACTCTGCAGTGGCAGGCCGATTGGATTCGTTGAGTGCCTTTGTCGGCTGATCCAAAACACGGTGATTCCGTGTATCGGAGAGAATGGCGTTTGGCTCTGGCGACCAGAAGACAATTCCTTCGAATGCGATCCAGCCATCACCGCCGAGCACCTTGAAATCGTTAATGAGGCGAGGAAGCTTTTGCGGTCCTTGTATCAGGCGAGGGGGGTTATTCAGCAGCCAGGAAAGTCAGCTTCAGTTGCGCTTTATCATCCCGACACAGCTTTCCTGAGGTCTCTCGTCTCGACAATCGATGCAGAATTTCATAAACGAAACTGGCCAATTCGTGTCTCAATGACGTGGCTCTATATCAATTGCGATCTCCAGTACATCAACAAAGCGACTGCGATCGATCGACTGATAAATCAGACCGGCATCGAATTGGAACGCACCGCGGGGATCGGAGACACCATGGGGGATCGGTATATCGCCGATCGTGTTTCCTGGTTTGGATGCCCTGCGAATTCGGAGCCCGAAATTACGAAGGCAGCTGCCTATGTGTCGTCACACCAAGAAGTGGAAGGCGTACTCGACATCATCGACCAATTAGTCAAGTGAGAGCAAGAGCAGGGTCGAATGACTCCCACTTCCTTTTTTCACACACGATTCCTTTCACTTCCATCGCTGGCCTTTCACCAAGCGAACCACCCGGGGCAGAAATTGCGGCAGCTGAACGCTTGAAGCTGAAACACCATGACAACTGCAGCATTCGGTTGTCACAAATCGGCCCCGAACCCCCGAGAGCAGATCATCTCCAGTACTGTGCGGGGCCAGCTCTGTGAAGCGAATTTGTCCCACGTCACTGTGCAGGATCGTGCTCCAATGCGCCTGCGCAGTGATCTGTCAAACTGCGACAAAGACCAGGTTAGCTTTTTCGATCCCTTTTCGAGGGAATCTGAATCGCCCACCTCAGCAGATTTATGGATAGAATTGAGACGTATAAAGTCACGCAACTCTGTTGCCGGGCTTGATAGGTTCAATTGGGAGCCTACTCCCTTCGCATCGCTGAGTGATTTGTTTTGTGCAATAAGTATTCCTCGACTGTACCGTTGCGCATTTGCGTTTTGACAGCCGCCTTCACGTTGATCGGGTTTGCCAACACTGCAACGGCCAATGAGTCAACGCCGGAGTTGCTCACGAAGTACTGCTCAGGTTGCCATTCCGGAGCGGAGCCAGAGGGCAATTTCAACATCACGTCATTATCAGATGACTTTAGCGGTCAAGAAATTCGCAGTCATTGGCTCAGAGTCGCCGAGCAACTGAGGAGCGGCACGATGCCTCCTCCTGGAGAGCGTCGTCCAGGGAACAAAAAAGCAACGGAACTGCTTGAATGGATTGACCGACAGGTCGTTGATGCCGAAAAGAGACGAAGGCAGACGTCCGGTCGGTCTGTCATGCGACGTCTGAATCAAACGGAATATGCGAACACGATTCGCGACCTTCTGCTGGTTGATGTCGACTTGGAAGGTGTGTTGCCGGACGATTCTGTTGTTGGTGGATTCGATACGACAGCAACTTCGCTGCACTTCTCCTCGTACCAGTTAGCCGGTTACCTGGAAGCGGCTAACCGCGCGTTGGATGCTGCATTTGCCAACGCTCCGAGACCCTGGCTGCTCGATCGCCGATTTGATGCCAAGTCTGAAGCAGTGACACGTCGAACAAACGTCTACCGACATCTTGAGGACGGAGTCGCAATTTTTGCATCGGATCTAGCCTCAAATATTCAAATCGTCTTTTGGAATGGCCTCACGCGATTTCCGGGGAAGTATCGCTTTCGCATTTCCGCTTATGCCTATCAGACCGACGAGCCAGTCCTCTTCCATCTCAATGGTGGTAGGGAAAACCTCGGCGACCCCCCGTATCTGATCGACTACTTTGAAGTGCCGCCGGGCGAACCGACGGTCTTAGAATTTGTGACGGAGATGGAGGCGAGGCGGAACATTCGATTGCTCGTTGATACAAAAATCCGTCCACGTGATCTGCAACGTCGTGGCGGCGCGGCAAATTATGAAGGCCCCGGCATGGTGCTTCAGTGGCTAGAGGTGGAAGGCCCGTTATTGGATTCCTGGCCGCCGCCGAGTTATCGGCGGTTACTTGGCGATCTTCCACAGCAGCGAATCTTTGGGGACAGCGAACGCTTCGAAGTGGTATCGGAACAGCCTCTCAAGGATGCCGAAAGAATTCTTCGCGAATTTTCGCAGCGTGCTTTTCGTCGCGCAACGACGGAATCCGAAATCCAGCTTTTGCTCGGCCTTGTTCAAGAAAAGTTGCGACAAGGTGCCTCCTTTGAACAGGCATTACGGGTCGGCTTAAAGTCGGTGCTGGTTTCCCCACATTTCTTATTTCTCAACGAACAAGTTCGTCCAGCATCGAGCGGGGAAGCAATTCGCGACTCAAAGTGGTCGAGGAAGCTCGATGATTTCTCGTTGGCCAGTCGATTGTCCTACTTTTTTTGGAGCTCGATGCCGGACGAAGAACTGCTGCTGCTGGCTGAACGCGGCAAGTTGAGCCAACCGGACGTCTTGCGCGAGCAGGTCGAACGCATGCTGAAAGATGAAAAAGCGAAAGCTTTCACCGAACACTTTGCCGGTCAATGGCTAGGACTTCGGGAAATTGATGCGACGCTGCCCGACCGCCAACTGTATCCAGAATATGACAAGCTATTGCGGCAATCGATGCTCAAGGAAGTCGATTTATTTTTTGACGAAGTGCTGAAGAACGACCTAAGCGTCTCGAACTTTGTCGACTCCGAATTCAGCTTTCTCAACGGTCGCCTGGCTGAACATTACGGAGTACCGGGGGTTCAGGGCTTGGAGTTTCGCAAGATTGACTTGCCGGAAGATTCACCTCGTGGCGGAGTCATGACGATGGCTGCAATCCTAAAGATCACCGCGAACGGGACAACCACCTCACCGATTGTGCGCGGTGCGTGGGTACTCGATTCGTTGCTTGGCACACCAACCCCGCGACCCCCGGCCGGTATCGAGGCAGTCGAGCCTGACATACGTGGGGCGACAACGATTCGGGAACAACTGGCCAAGCATCGACACATTGACAAATGCGCAACCTGCCATGCCCTAATCGATCCACCTGGATTTGTGCTCGAAAACTTTGATGTCATCGGTGGTTGGCGGGATCATTACCGCAGCATCGGCGAGGGGACACCTGTGCAGGTGAACGGAAATCGCATGCGTTACAAACATGGTCCACCAGTCGACCCCACCGGCGTGTTATCAGACGGTCGACGTTTTGACAACATTGGGCAGTACAAGCGACTACTACTGGCCGACAAAGATCAGATTACTCGCGCGTTGACGGCAAAGTTGCTGACCTACGCAACCGGAGTTGCCCCAACGTTGGCCGACCGCACGGAGGTCGAATCCATTGTGCAAGCAGTTCGCAGCCAAGGCTACGGATTCCGAACTTTATTGCATGAGCTCATTCAAAGCGAAATTTTTCGGAACTGGTAATCCTATGCGAATTTCTCGACGACGAATCATTCGCGCCGCTGGTGTCTCCTTGGCACTTCCGTCGCTGGACGTTTTTCGCCCCAAGCCGGCATACGGTGAAAGCTCGAAGATTACACCGCGACGGATGGTCTGCATCTGCGCTCCGTTGGGGTTCCATCCCGCTGATTTCTTTCCCAAGAAAACCGGCAGGGATTATGAACTGTCCCAGTACCTGGAGCTCCTTCGCGAGCACCGCGAGGATTTCTCGGTCATCTCAGGACTGTCGGGAATCAGTGGTGGACATCAAGCAGTCGATGGGTTCTTGACTGGTATTTCGGGAGCCGGCCAGCCGGGAATACGAAATGGCATCTCAGTGGATCAATTTGCGGCACAGCACATCGGAGACCAAACCCGCTTTTCCAGCCTTGCACTTTCCGAACAAGGACTGGGACTTTCCTGGACACGCACCGGCGCCCGAGTGCCGGCGCACACCTCTCCGGCTCGCCTATTCGCGGAGATGTTTCTGGAAGGGTCCGCAGATCAACGACAAGCGAAACTGCTTGATCTTCAACAACGTCGCAGTGTGCTGGATGATGTTCGCGAACAAGCCAATTCAATGCGTGTAACACTCGGCAAGGATGACCGCGACACGCTTGACGAGTACCTGGAAAGCATTCGAGAACTCGAACAGCGACTGGTGATTGATGAGCAATGGGTAAAGACGCCCAAGCCGACCGTCGCAGTCGATCCACCAAACGACATTTCAAATAAAAGCGACCTGATTGGCCGAACCAAGCTTTTGTTTGATCTGACGCACCTTGCGATCCAAACCGATTCAACTCGATTGATCACCATCATGCTGTCTGGCACGACAAGCTCTCCACCGATTGAAGGGGTAACCCTAGGGCATCATGACCTCTCGCATCACGGCAAAGACCCCGGAAAGCTCGCGCAATTGCGAATCATCGAAAGTGAGTGCTTAAAGGTATTCCATGACCTGGTTTCCAAGTTAAAGCGGTCGCGTGAGGGGGATGCAACATTACTTGAACGGACGATGGTCTACCTGGGCAGCAATCTTGGCGACGCCAGCAGTCATTCGACTAAGAATTTGCCAATCCTACTGGCAGGAGGTGGATTCCAGCATGGCCGACACCTCGCATTCAATTCCAACCAATCTCCTCCGCTCTGCAACCTTTACGTTAGCATGCTGCAACGACTGGGTATCGAAGTGGACACGTTCAATTCCGGGACGGGCCCTCTTTCCGGCTTACTTCATAAAAGTTGATCGGGCTTCTTTCCCAAATGAGCGACCAAGAATCGGAATTTCGATCAGCTGGACGAGGCCAAGAGCTCCCACCCCTATTAAAGAGCAAGATGTACGCCGACGGAATCGTCCGCGGTCGAGAGGATAAAGGACACCGGACAAGGTGCAGAAGGAAGCCCAGCTAATTAGGGAGGAGAAGACGAAGCTTAAGTTTGGACTTCTTCGACACGAGCGGCTCGCCCCAAGATGCCCGACTTCTTAAACCACAGCATGGTGTTCGAGGGCAGTTCGCCGAAATTCATCCGGACCGTGGATTGCGGTGATGAGGTTTTCGATTCCACCAATCCGCCTCGCGTTGCCTCAAAGCGGTTGCACTCGATTGCCGATTCGATCGAGGCAAGAAAAAACCCCGTGAATCACGGGGTTCATCGAGTGCGGCCGAGAGGACTCGAACCTCCACGGGATTATCTCCCACTAGGCCCTCAACCTAGCGCGTCTGCCAGTTCCGCCACGGCCGCTTGTAACTGGACTCTTAAGAGTTTCGCTAATTCACCACCTACGTCAACCTCCCACGCGCCCGCATCGACTGGTAAAGCCTCTTAGGCAGACCCGCGACCGTTACTTTCTTGCCAATCGCTTCAGTATGTACAACCCCTCTCAGCGGCATCAACGCGACTTCTCGCGTCTGATTGATACTTGGTAGGCGGGATGATGATCTTGCAATCGTGTAAGGAAACCTCACTTCAAAAAAACTCAGGGAAGTTCGATCATGCGTTTGCGAAATCATTCGCTGGCTCTCTGCCTCATGAGCTGTTTCAGCGGTCAGGCAATCGCGACAAACCCCTTCAGACTGTTCAGTCGATCGCTCCTGGGGCAAGCTTCTTGCTGTGATGAGGCTTCCTGCTGTGATGCACACCATTCACTTTGCCCAATCAACAGCCGTTGCCCAGAGCGTTATTGCAGCTTGTTTGGTGGTTGAAACCGTCTGGAGGATTATTCTGGCGAACGTCCAACTCCGCCAGCCCAACTGGACGGCTCGTTCAACGATGGCTGGCTGATTGGTGCGGCGACAGGCCGGCAACTCTCGCCCTGGCTTCGAGCTGAGCTAGCGTTCGCGTTCCGGAGCAATAAGGCTGACACGTGGAGCGTAGCGAACGCCGCGAACCTTGGAGTGGGGACCTATTCACTTACTCTAGAATGGCCAATTTCTACCATGACTTGCATCATTTCCAACCACTCGGTTGCAAGCCCTGTCTGGGCGTCCGCATAGGGTATTCGGTCATCGATGGTGAATTCCAGCCAGACGCGATCAATGTCGACGTGAATGACCAGAGTTTTGCTGGCAGGCCATGGCTGGCCTCAGCCATCCCATCTCGAATAGCGTCGATCTGTTTACTGAGTACCGATTTTTTGAAGCTGATTTCGAACTGACAAAATGCCAGCCTCAACCCTGAAGCCGATCTGGGCGATCACGATGGCCGAAACCACGGGATCGTTGTCGGTCTAAAGTTCACGCATTAACGAGCACAGCTCGCTAGCAGTATTCGCTATCCCTCACACTGGGAATAATTCATTGAATCGCGAATCCGATTCAAAAAATTGGCGACGGCAATCTCGTTACTATCGTCATATTTACACCCAAGGGCGTGTTAGCAGGCGCCCATCACCTGACAATTGGTGATTGATCTGGATTTATTTGACCGACTGCGACCTACGCTTTGTTGCCCCGAGTGACGCTGGATAACTTCGGAAGTTATCGGCTGCCTGGGGGCGGGCTCTCTTATCATTGGGCCCGTGTTCGATGGACGTAGGACAGCCGATGGTCACCCCAAAGCTAAGCAATCCGACTCGAGTTTTGCTCATCGAAGATAGCGAAATCGATGCAACCTTTGTCACTCGATTGCTCAAATCGAATCCAGCATTACCATTTCATGTCGACCGAACACATCTTCTTGCCGATGCGTTAGTGATGCTTGGGCAGCGAGACTATGACATCGCGATTCTCGATCTTTGCCTGCCCGATGCCCGCGACTTGGAGTCCTTCGATCAGATTCGCGCCCTGGATGCACGGATCCCGATTGTTGTTTTCACCGGAATGGACGACGAGGACATGGCATTGCGTGCCATTCAAAGCGGTGCGCAAGACTTTATGGGGAAAGGTCACGTTACGGGACAAATGCTATTTCGCGCTGTCCGTTTTGCGATCGCCCGCCAACGTAAAGTGATGGGTTTCAAAGCCGCAGCCGATAGCGATCCACTTACAGGAATGCCGAATCGACGTCACTTAGAATCAAAGTTTAGAGAACTTCTGCAGGAGTGTTGCCAGAAAAACCAACCAATGTCGATGGCACTCTTCGATGTCGATCACTTCAAGAAAGTGAATGACGCTTACGGTCATTTCATCGGGGATGCAGTGCTCAAGGAGATTGCCGCGGTGCTCACCAACTCGCTTCGCGACAACATGCTGGCCGCTCGATTTGGCGGAGAAGAATTCGCGCTCCTCATGCCTGACTACAGCCTGCAAGATGCTCACAACTTAATCGACCAAACCTTGCGACAACTCGCCGGAACGCCGATGAGCTTCGACGACCTGTCAATTCCCGTCACCGCGAGCGCCGGTTTGGTGGCAGTCGACGGAACCGATTCTTGGGACCAATGCTACATGGCTTGCGACGTCGCTCTCTATGAGGCAAAGACGACCGGCCGTAATCGCGTGGTCCAGCATCAGCATTCCGTGCGAATTCACGCGGAAGTTTAATCGCGGTATCTCTCGTGCTTGCAGCGCCCAGGGGACCATCCAGGGAAGCTCTCCGGTAACAACCTCTTTCTTTGGCAAAGGCGTGAGGCCAGCCTCGCATGGGGTTCGAGCAGCGACTTAGTCTAACAGGGAACAAGCGTTTTCGGAATCGCAAGACGGAAGGACTCCAGATCCTCGAGACAGGCAGAGCATCGCATCCTTCCCGACACGATGGTCTGAACACGCAAAACTACGCGAATAAAGGCCTCTGGCCGCGAATCGTAGCGTCAGACGATCGACATTGACCCTGAGGCGATCATTCAAGAGAATCGCGGGTTGGCTAAGCTGCCGAAATTGCCTGATCTGTCCCAGTTCCCACCGATGGTCCTCTCAGATGCCACCCACCGCCTCCGACTCTGATCTCGATCGCTCTTGTCGCGAGATGGCGTTGCAGGCGCGATCTGCCTCGTACCAACTTGCGGCGCTCGACGCCGAAATCAAGAACCATTGGCTGCTGACATCAGCGGACCGGCTGGTCGAGGCGACCGATATGATTCTGACCGCCAACGAGCAAGATTTGGCAGCCGCTCCGGGGTACGGGTTGACTGATGCGATGGTTGACCGCCTAAAACTCGATCCACCACGAATCGAAGCGATCGCCTCGGGTTTGCGCGAGATTTCGGCACTGAATGATCCAGTGGGTGAAGTGATCGAAGGATTCACCCGACCCGGCGGTTTACGAATTGAAAAAAAACGCGTTCCACTGGGAGTGGTTTTTTTCATTTATGAAAGCCGACCAAATGTCACTGCAGATGCCGCTGCTATCTGCGTCAAGAGCGGCAATGCGGTCATCCTCCGTGGTGGCAAAGAAGCGATCCACAGCAGTCAAGCGATCGTCAACGTGCTCTCCGACTGTGCGAAGGAATGCAAATTACCGCAACACGCGGTCCAACTCGTAGCGACTATCGATCGTTCAGCCGTTGGACATTTTCTGAGCATGAGCGATCTGATTGACGTAACGATTCCACGAGGAGGTGAGGGATTGATTCGGCGTGTCGCCAGTGAAGCGAGGATGCCCGTCATCAAACACTATGACGGAAATTGTCACGTATACGTGGACGAATCGGCGAACATTGCGATGGCAGCAGACATCATTGAGAACGCCAAATGTCAGCGAATGGGGGTTTGCAATGCCTGCGAATCCTTGCTGGTTCACGAAGCGATCGCCGAAGCAGCTTTACCTGCAATCTCGCAGCGTTTGCAAGAAAATGGCATTGAAATGCGCGCCGATGTGCGAGCGGCAGCCATTCTCCCGGATGCCTTACCGGCGACAGAGAAAGATTGGTCCGCAGAATACCTCGGTCCTACCATCAGCATTGCAATCGTTGCTTCGTTGCAAGCGGCCGCCGAACACATCAACCGTTACGGATCTCATCACACCGATGCGATTGTCACAAGTAAGATTCGTAACGCCGATCAATTCACGACGCTCGTTGACAGCTCGGCAGTGATGGTCAACGCCAGCACGCGATTCAATGATGGTGGTGTCTTTGGCTTGGGTGCCGAAATTGGGATTTCAACCGATAAATTCCATGCCCGAGGCCCGTGCGGTGTCAAGGAACTGACCACCTACAAGTACATTGTTCGCGGCGAAGGACACATTAGAAAATAACGCTAACTTCGCCCCTTCAGTCATCAAATAAAGATCTGCCATCACTCTGCAATTGATGGTAACGATTCACACCAAAGAGGACGACGGATATGTCCGATGAATCACTCAGTCAAAACCAAGTCGAGAGCCTGATTAAGGCGATGGAGTCGGTCGATGGCGGCCCACCTAAAGCACTCGCTGCGGCGGGTGCCGCAGGGGATCAAAACTCGCCACGCCCCAGTGCGATAACGCCCTCGGGGACGGCTCAAATAGATGCCAAAGTCACTGCCTACGATTTTAAACGCCCCAAGCGAGTCGGGGTCGATCAAATGCGGGCGATGCATTCGCTGCACGAAACTCTCGCCCGCAATTTCGGCGCCGCGATCTCTGGCATGCTGCGGACGATGATTGAGGTCAAACTGTTCAGTGTCGATCAACTCACCTACAGTGAGTTCGTATTCAGCTTGGACAATCCAAGTTGTTTTAATGTGCTTCGAGCAGACCCATTGGAGGGAAATTGGGTACTCGACATCGCGCCAAGTTTGTCCTACGCCATTATCGACCGCATGCTCGGTGGTGATCCGGAACCAGATGATTCCATCCGTCGTCCATTGACCGAAATCGAAACTCGACTGATCGGACGTGTCGTGCAACAATTCCTAATCCGGCTAACTGAGGCATGGGAGAACATTACACCTCTCGAACTGTCGATTGAGAGCGTAGAAAGCAATCCTCAACTCGTCCAAATTGTTCCACCCAACGAGGTGGTCATTGTGGTTGGATTCGAAATGTTGTTGGGCAAGAACCGAGGCATGCTAAATCTTTGCATCCCGTTTAACACCATTGAAAACTACAACTCGAAACTCTCTGGCAATGGCTGGGTCGGATACGGCAAAGCCACGCCAACCGAGGAAACCAGGCAACGGGTCTCCTCAAGCGTCGATGCCGCTCCTGTGGACGTCGTGGTCACTTTGGCACGCTCCAAAATCCGCACCGCAGATCTCCTGGACCTGTCAGTGGGAGACATCATCACGACGGAAAAAGAGACGCAGGAACCACTAGAGTTAGCGGTCCAAGATGTTCCCAAGTTCCATGCCAGGCCGGGGGCCTTTAAGGGTAAAAAAGCGGTCCGAATTGAGTCCACCCTGGAAAATCCAAATCAGCGAAAATAGGGGTTTCAGCGGCGTCGGGAGCCGCCGAATTGGCTCTGAAACCCGCCTCGAAGGCCTTGAAAGGCTAAAAACACTGAAAAACACTGGTTTTTTTGCCCAAAGCCGGGTTGCACGGAGTGCCAGCCAGACATAACACTTTGCCCTATAGCAGTCGCGAACGAGCCGACTGACGCGCTGCACGACCCAAAACACTCATTCACCAAAGGTTCTCACGATGGCAAAAGCTGCGCCGAAAGCCCCCACTAAAACACAGATCCTGGCCAACATCGCGGAAGAGACGGAGCTTCCTAAAAAGGACGTTGCTGCGGTTTTTGATGCACTCGCTGGCGAGATCGAAAAAGCGATTTCCAAAGGCGGTCCCGGACAATTCGCCATCCCAGGTCTTTGCAAGATCGTCCTCAAAGACGTTCCTGCCAAGCCGAAGCGAAAAGGTCGCAACCCGGCGAATGGTGAAGAAATCTGGCTCAAGCCAAAGCCAGCCAGCAAGAAGCTGACCATCCGTCCATTGAAGGGCCTGAAAGAAATGATCTAATCGTCCTACCATCAACGGTTGATCTTCAGACAAGCCACGGAGCCAACGGAGTCGCTGAGCATCCCCTCAGCGATCCGGGCATCATCCGTGGCTTTTTTTGTGAAAAGGCCACCAGACGCGTATTAGGGCCCCCAGAACGCGTTTTTTCTACTCGCGGCGGCCCTGCCAATAGCCCACGAGGGAAATCGACTACTGCCGAAGCGGAAAGTTCCCCAGCCACCGCCGCCAAAACCGCCCGGATGCCGCCAGCACCGCCCCAGCTTCAGGATCACCGTCCAAGCTTCAGGATCACCGTCCAAGCTTCAGGATCACCGTCCAAGCTTCAGGATCACCGTCCAAGCTTCAGGATCCCCCCCAGGCTTCAGGTTCACCGCCCGTGCAAGCTCGGGAATCGGAACCCATGTTGCTACAGTTCGCTGCCGAGTACTTGATCGATTGCCGACTGATGTAGCTTGCCGTCATCAGCGAGCTCATCCCCGGCGGAATTCGTGATCACCAATGACTCGCTGACCTCCTGCATCGCGGAGTCAATTGCCCGCGGCTGCGTGGGGTCCACAGGCTCCACGGGCTGCTCTACGTCCTCTGCAAACCACAGATCACCTTCTTCGGTCAGAAGTACGGTAGCATCAGTCCGCAACGTGTTGGACGAGCTGCTCGCCGGCATGACATTGGACTGCACTGCAGCGGGAATTGACTCCCCTTCCGCTTGTGTCCCGCCGACTGAAACCACGATTGGGGCGATCGCCTCGCCCTCGCCGCCATTTCCAGCATCGCCGGCGGTATCCTCGGAAAACTGGAGGGCATTGAAGTCAATTTTCAGCAGACGTTGTTCTGCGATGACTCCACGCACCTCGACCGCCCCACTCGATTCGAGCGGCAGTGTCGCGACCTCAGCGCGGTTGACGGTTTCCCCATTTTCTTCGACCTCAGCGGTTCGTCGGATCGTTAGCGAGTTCGAATTGCCATCCAATTCAACAACCGGCATCTCTGAATCATCGAACCCGGAGTTTGGTACGGTTAAATCGGGGGTGCTCCCTGGCTTAATCACCAACAAGACCGAATTGTTTGACGCCGATCCGAGCCAGTCACGAATGCTTATGAATTCGGCTTTCAGCGATCCTAATTCGGAATCGATCGAAGCGTCTCCGTCATCGGGACTGGAGGTGAAAGGAATTTGACGAGGCTCGTCGCCGTTCTGTAGAAACGGGATGGCGGGCACTTCAATCGTGTAGTCGCCGGGCAATAAGTCTTCGAACACAGCTTTGTCGTCCGAATACTGCACTGGTTGGTCAACGCTCTCACCGAGCTGGTTGGTGCCAACAATTCGCAATCCATTGACACGTGATCGAACGGCTCGCTCAGGAACATTCAAAACAACATCTCTGGGAGTAAAGTCCGTGACGTTCAAAGAGATCGTGCCGGTGCTCTGGTTGACCTCGTCAGAAACTTGATAGGTAAAGGAGTCGCTGCCGACAAAATCGGTGGAAGGCAACGTGTATTGAAGTGACTCGCCGTTGATCAGCTGAACCGTACCGCCCGCACTCGTTGAACTCTCGAAATCGGAAATCGACAGATTTTCAGCGTCGTCAACATTCAGTGGCAAATCATCCAACGAGAACACGATGGTCGGACCAGTTGCTCGATTCAAATTAACCACTGGGCTATCGATTGGGGGCGGATCATTTACTGCAGCAACGGTCACCATGACCATCGCCACACTCAGCCCACCACCTTCATCGCGGATGGTATAGGAAAAGGTCTCGGTACCATTGAAATTTGCCGCGGGTGTGTAAAGCACTTGCCTTGAATCACTGCTGATCCGGACGCTGCCGCCCTGGTCGGGCATTCCAACTGAGTGAACCACAAAGGTTTCGTTATTGACATCTGGCAGATCGTTGGAGAGCACATCCAACGCCGTTTCAGGATCATCCTCGGTGAGATTATCAAAATTATCATCGACCGCACTTGGTGGATCATCCTCGGGCGCGACGGTCACTGTTGCAATCGCGGTCTGAGTCAAATCACCATCACTGACGGTGTAATTAAACGTCTCGGAACCGGTAAATCCAATTGCTGGCGTATAGAGAACGCCCGTCCCATTGCTCGCAATTTCGACGGTACCGCCATTGGAAGCCTCGCCTACGGCGGTAACGCTTAAAGCTTCCGAGGCGTCGGGGTCGGATGTGTCGTTCGCAAGCACATCAAGCAAATTGTCAGTCGAATCGATTACGACATCGAAGGCATCCGCATTGGCGGTTGGAGCATCGTTCACCGGTGTCACGGTAACCGTCACGGTTCCGCTTGACTGAACGCCATTATTATCGCCCGCCAGGTAAGTAAACGTAGTCATTCCGTTGAAGTTCGCCGCAGGGGTGAACCGCACGATGTCACCATCACGCGTCACCGTCCCACCTTCAGATGGCTGAGTGACCGAAACGACCGATAGCGTCGTCGAATTCGAGAGGATTTGGTCGTTGGCCAGAACATCGATATCGGTCTGCCCGGAATCCTCCGCAACGGTCACCGCATCGTCGGTGACCAAGAAGGATTGACCGATTGTCAGCGTCGCCCCACCAAAGGCAATTGACTCTGCCGGAACTTGATCATCTTCGCCATAGATCAAAAACTCGCTATCGACTTCATCGGCCGGTTCACTGCGAATGGTAACCGTTCCCGTCGCTCGAGCTTCCATTCGGATGGTTGCGATTAGATCTTCGCTACGCTGTGTCGCCGAAATCGAACTGTTGACCGCACCGACTTCATCAATCAAGCCAGTCAGGAGTTGCCCTTTTCGGACCAGCGTAAACTGATCGTTGTATTCGATCGTCGCGCCAGAAACCGGTTGCACGAATTGACTGTCGAACAAAATGTCTGCATAGGCGGCAAAGACACCGGGGGTTCCCGCGAATCTTGCGTCTTCGGCCACGATATCGAGGAAGAATTCATCACCAACAGCGAGAGAATCGACAGGATTACCGTCCAAACCTCTCAAATCCAAGCGAATCTCAGCCAATGGCTCGCCCGCAACATTCACATCAAATGATTCGCTGCGGGTGTTGCCAGCGGCGTCGGTCAACTCTAACACAAATGAATTCTGGCCAATCTGTCCGCTGGTCGGCGTCCATTCAATGATGCCCGTCTCGGCAGCGATGCTGGCACCCGTCGGAGCCGTTGTAAGGACATACGTCAGACCTTGCCCCTCTTCGTTACTGATCAAGTCCGTGATGAATGGCCGATTCGCATTGGCTTGTGTCAGGGCAGAGCCAGTTACGGCATCCGGAGCAACAGAATCGTACTGTAGAGTCAGCGAAGGCGACAAATCGCTTGTGTCGCCATCGATCGTTTGGCGAGCCGCCAGCTGGTAAACCCCATCACCTAACGCGGCGATATTGTTTGTCGTGACCGTTACCGTGGCACCACTAGCCAACCCGGTACCAATGACCGCTCCATTCGCGGTGTTGACGATTTCGACGGTAGCTCCAGCAGTGACTCCACCGACCAGGAACGACAAGGTCCCCTCGTTGGTCAGATCGTCAGCATCATCATTCCCACTATCACTGCTCGCGAGCAGGTCAACGAAGCTTGGTGCGATCGCAGGCTCACCCTCAAAGGTGAACGCGACTCGCTGGGTGTCTTGATCAGATCCACTATTCCCGAATACGCCGGGCGCCGGCCGGACACCAACATTGACATTGATCGTGCCACTGAATCCGGTCGCCGGATCCACAGTCACTAAACCGGTCGCCGAATCGACCGAAACCGTTGCGTTGGAGGCACCAGAGAGGGACTGGGCGAAGTAAGTGACGGCATCACCCTCGACATCGACGCTTGACAATTGAAGCTGAGCGGCGGTGTTGGCTGGAGTCGCGGCCGGATCGGCGATCGGATTTAAAAAGGGTTGGCTATTGGCGGTGTCATTCGAAACGGTCACCTCAACTGTTTCTGAATGGGTATTCCCGTCTGAATCGGTGACGGCGAAAGTGACATTGGTCGTTCCTGTACCGCTTCCGGTCGGCTTGAGCATCACAACCGAATTCTCGTCATCGGTGAAGACGTCGATCGATGTCATGATGACGTCGATATCTGGCTTTTGTGATGAACCTGTGAAGCGTGACTCGGCCGTGCTCGCTTCGCTAATTGCCTCGCGAACGTCAAAACCCTCGACCAATTGGCCAATCACTGAGTGATTGAAGTCCAGAAATCGCGTCGCGGTTTCTGTCACGAAGAACTGCGAATTATTCGTGTCATCTGTTGATTTTGCAAACGACAAGACTCCTTCGCGATTGTGCTGCAAATCGGGATGGAAGTCATCGTCGAACTGGCCCAAGTTTGAACCGCTCGTACCGGTTCCCGTTGGATCACCAGCCTGAATCACAAAATTGGATGTGACCCGATGAAAGATAATGTCGTCATAAAAATCTGATTCAGCGAGCGTCGCAACGCGTCCCGCCGCAACGGGAGCTCGCTGTTCGAACAGTTCGTAAACCATATCGGTGTAACCCTGCATATCGATCCGAATCGATCGATTATTTTGCAGTACAGTCGCTGTCAGCAAACTCGGGTCATCCACGGTGACAGTGACCGTCAGGGGCCCACCGTTGGGATCATAGGCATCGATCGGCACATGCAAAGGCGAACCAATTTGAACGTTTAGATCACCAACGCCATCGAAGGTCGGTTGCTCACTCTGCGGGATTGCGACACCACTACGCTGGCTCAAATCCTCTAGCGTTTGGACTCCCTCTGCGCGAGTTCCATCCGGGAATATCCATGTCGGAAAGGAATTGATCCCTTGGGCAGTTCCAACATCGTTCAAAATGCTGACACTCGGATCACTCAACTGCTCAACGCGTTTGTCGGGATCACTCGATTCGATCATGTTTAGATGATCGCCGCCATCCTCGAACAGCTGTTTTTGTTCGGTGCAAGCGGGGCACCATGCGGCGCCGTAAAATTCGACGCCAGCTGCCACCAAATTCTTGGCGAACAGCACCAAGTCAGGTGCAGCCTCGCCCTCGGCTTCTCCCTCGGCTTGGCTGCCTGACTGTTGCGAGGAAGTTTCGGCCGCTGGCTGGCTGAAGTCGCTCAATCCATCAGTGAACAACATCTCCACGTCACCCGCCAACAGCTGACGCTTTTCGAGAGACTCCAACAGCAAACGACCCCGTCGTGGATCCTCGGCTTCTGTCGGGCTGCCGATAAAACGCTCCAACAACCGTCGGAGCCCCCGTCCGCGGTGGGGACGACCAGGCTCGGACGGGGAATTCTGTGATCGCATCATAGTTGGCAAAACGTAGGAGTTTCTTCGGTTGTCTGGTTTACGGAGATCGCGACAAATTCGTCATCGGGTCTTAGTCGGCACCCAACAATGAACTAGGCGAATAAATTCCTCATAACCCGCATCTCTTGACATTGACCGCTTCACGTTTTGCGAACGGGCAGTCCTCAGGAGCCTGGATTAACGCCGGAGAGTCTTGGAAAAGAGCGCCACAACTCGTTATTGAGACGCGCCACGACTCTCTTTTGTTCCCAATTATAGGTGTAACCAAAGCAGTGCCGGCAAATCCCTTGATCGCCAAGAAGCTGATCTCCCCAGAGTTGGTGGATCAGGACGATTGTAGAAGTTAGAGGTAGAGCCCCCCAAAGGGCGGAAGCACCAACATCATTTCACCAAATCAGCCAACTCTTCCCCCGACATCCGGAAAGCGGCCTCATGGGGACAGGCATAGACGCAACTGGGACGACCATCGACGCTCCGGCACAAATCACAAGTCGTCGCACGTTGCTGGACGACAGGCAAGCGGCGACCGTCGCGTTCTTCGAACACCTCACTGAGCCGCCCCTTCTCGTCCACCTCCTGCTTCGGAAATCCATGCATGTTGATATTGCCATAGGGGCAATTCTGGGCGCAAAGCCCGCACCCAATGCAATAGTCCTCAATTTGGATTTCCAGTGAATCACCATTGCGATGAATCGCATCGACGGGACATCCGACCAGGCAATACGGATCCATGCAGGATCGACAACTACTGGCAACCAAGAACCGATCAAACCGCAATCCATCACGAACCAATCGCGTTACCCCATCATGAGTGTCCGCGCACGCTTTGGTGCACTCGTCACATCGCGTGCAACGTTCCAGATCGAGCACGAGCAAACTACGGGCAAGAAATAATCCCTGGTCCAAAAACTCATCGGCTTCAACCGCCTGTAGACGAGATCGAGCCCCCTCATCCCGCTTGAGTATCTCTTTTGCCTTAACCGCCAACGAAGCCTTGAGTGCTGGAAACTTCACCAGGAGCTCACGAAAATCTTCGCCACGAATTTGGATCAGTTCCACGTGATCGAGTGCCGTGCAAGTCGCCGTTCGAACCCCGGCGGGAATGGTATCGCCGAAGTCCTCCTTCAGTGTGTCACCGATCCCACTAAGCAATCCGATTTCACCGAATCCATTGCCTGGCCCGAGATAATTCAAAACCCGCTCGTCACGACCGTACTGCTGAGTAACTTTGACGAATCCAAGACGGCTAATGTAGAAATTGTCGGCAACATCCCCTTGTCGGAAAATCGCCTGTCCGGGATCGACCGAGATCAGCTTAGCTTTGCCTCGCAAAAAGACAGCTGCATTCTCTTTACCGTCTGCATCCAGCGAATCAAAAATCGGTAGTGAGGCGAGTTGGCCTTGCAGTGAACGCTCCCGATAAACACGGTCCAAGATGTCACGACTAACGGCATTACGCTGCAACATGAATAAAACATTGCGGCGAATCTCCAGCACTTCTGCCGCCTTCGTCGCGACCACAGTTGCCGATCGCGGGTAGCGATTCATGCAGGTCATTTCACCAACGATCAAATCATCCGAATTCATCAGAATTCGTTCATTTTCACCGAGTGCGGCGGCCCCGACATCGGCCAGTTTTGCCTTTCCACCCACCTTCTCGAGTACCGTTTTGATGCCACCAAGCAGACCGGCAATTCCGCCAACGGATTCGTTGCGCACGGCTCCACGAGTCGTGTTCAGGAAGACTTCAAATTCACCATCGAGAATAATAAACGCGGTCGACCCGTACTCCCCTTCGCGACATAGAACGTCACCTTCTTCAAGAACTCGGCGAACAATAGCTGCCCCGTTGAATTGCAAAAACTTGTAGGGGATCCCGGTGAACAATGGATACTTGATTAACTCGTCCGCGGTGACGATATCACCATCTTTCTTTTCCTGTACCATTTCATCGCGCACCCGCTTGACTTGGGTTTCGATGAATGCTGGCTGAAATTCCAAGGCACCCGTCGGGCAACTGACCGCGCACTCCCCACACGAAACACAGGTACTGTGCCCCATTGGATCATCGAGATCGAATGCGATCCGCGAGGCGTAGCCTTTCTCACCACGACCAATCACATTGTTGTGCTTGACCCAATTGCAACCACGCTGGCATCGACCACAGAGGATGCACTGATCGTGATCGACGGTGATCATCTTGCCACTATCATCACGGCCACGTTCCAATGACCTGGCCGTGAAACGCGAATCTTCAATCCCCAGCCTATCGACGATCGCTGCTAACTCGTTCCCAGCGGCACCTCTTTCTGAATCAGGTAAATGGTCGGCTACCAGTAATTCGACGACCGTCTGACTTGCGGCTTTGACCCGAGCAGCGGCCTCGGGATCCGCTTCGCTGTTGATCGTATTGACGACCATATTGTCGGTGATTCGCTGGACGCAGGATGGCACAAGTTTCTTTCTCAAGCCACGGCGTGTTTCTTCCGCCGCCTCGACGACACAAACGCGACAAACTCCAACCGGAGGCAGATGTTCCTTGTGGCACAAGGCAGGGATCGGATGAGGATCACCCGGCTTATGCACGAACGCCATGCTGGTCGCATCAAAAATCGTCGTGGGACGTGGGATCGGCGCGCCTTCTCCATCCCGAATGACGTTTCCTTGGCTGTCACGTGTAGGGACCGCTTTTTTGACGACGATCTCTCGACCATCGATCGTCAAGTGAACGTCTTGATCCAACTCCGAAGCCGTTGCTTTTTCGACGCGAATCAGTTGTCCATCGACATCACGCGCAAACAATCCTTCATCGTCTGGCCGAACATGATCAACCAAGTCGACCACGTCAAAGCTGACACCGTCGGATTTTGCATTCAAATTGGAATCTGGATCGTTACTCATGCCTTCGACTTTCGATCAGTAAGCTCTGGGTGACTCTCTACGACACGCTTGTTGAGCTAAGTCGGGAAAATATTTCAGGAAGGACTGCAACGGATTACTGGCCACTTGGCCTAGCCCGCAAATGCTGGTTGCCTGCATCACGCCACTCAACTGCATCGCAACCGGTTCGAAACTGGCGAATTCTTCGAGAGAAACCTCGCCTGCTAATAACCGCTCTGCCATCTCAGTGATTTTTTGCGAACCAATACGACAGGGAACACACTTTCCGCACGATTCGTTGCGATAGAAGCGGCAGTTTGCCAACGCTTCTGCCAGAACATTGCAGCCCTCGCCATAGACAACAATTCCAGCGCCAAGCATGTAGCCAACTGCCCGAGAGACGTTGATGTCCAGCGGCAAGTCTCGCACGCTGATCTCGGTCACACCAGCGGGAACATTCGCCTCGACGAATCTGCGACTCAGATACTTCACAGGAATCTGATTCGGCAGGAGTCCACCGGAGGGACCACTCAGGGCAACTGCGGCGATCTCTTTGCCATCTTTCATGCCACCGCAATGCTCGTCGATCAAGTCCCCCAGCGTGATCCCCGTGGGTACCTCATAAACACCTGGGCGAGTCAGATCACCACTGATGGAAAACAAGCGTTTTCCTTTCATCCGCGGCCCTGAACCAGTTGTCATAGGTCCTTCTTTAATTCCTTGCTGCGCGAACCAATCTCCACCGTCTTTCAGAATGGCCGGTGCCCAGGCGAACGTTTCTACGTTGGATAACAAGGTCGGCTGATCATACAAACCGTTGGTCATTAATTCAGGCGGACGATTCCGCGGCTCAGCACGTTTATCTTCCATCGCTTCGATCAATGCCGTTTGCTCGCCGCAGATGTAACCGCCGGGACTGGCGAACACGTCGAGCTCGAAATGATGGCCGCTACCAAAGATGTTTCGTCCACACGCGTTTTGCTTGACAGCACGAGCAATCTCTTCGCGGCACTTCGCGATCTGCTCAGGGTATTCATGACGGATGTAGATCCAACCCCGCGTGGCGCCGGTCACGAGGGCAGCCACGATCATGCCTTCGATCGTCAAGTAAGGAGCAGCGAGTAAGATTTCTCGATCTTTGAACGTTCCCGGCTCACTCTCGTCAGCGTTGCAAACAATAAACTTTTCACCGGTGGTTCCCTCGGCCCGCATGACGTCGCCCCACTTCAAGTAGGCTCGACCACCGGCCCCCCCCATGCCCAGCAAACCAGCGTTCTCTAACGCCGCGAGCACTTTATCGGGATCGCCTCCGCCGCTGACATAATCGCGAACGATTTCATAGCGTCCTCTGCCGGCGTAAATGTCCATATCCCATTTGCCGACCTTGTCTTTGGCCAACTCCCAATCCGTATCGACTTGGGGAGTTTTCCCTTCAACAATCGCGTCCACCGCCGCCTGTAAATCTTCCGTCTTGCCGGACGCAATTAGCTGTTCATTCACCATTGCCGCAGGCGCGCGGTCACAGCGTCCCAAGCAAGACACCCCACAGACCTCTACCTGTTCACCATGTTTTTCGCGGGCCCATCTCTGCAGACCCTCAGTCATTGGAACGGCACCGTTCAGGTGACAACTCATGTCACGACAAACATGGACCTCCACTTTGGGAGGCGGCTCGGTGCTGAAATGAGGAAAGAATGTAACCAGCGCATTGACCCGGTGCATCGGTACGCCGAGGTCTTCCGCTACCGATTGCATATCGGCGTGAGTCAGGTAACCGCCGCGTTGTTTTTGCCGTTCGTATAACGCCGGAATGATCATGGTTGGCTGGCCGCCGAACGAGAGAGAAAAATCGGGTGGTTGCGAGCAGTACTGGCTGAGTTCGCACTCTTTGTTGAGCCCGCATTGCTTGCTGGGTTCGCATTGCTTGCTGGGTTCGCATTGCTTGCTGGGTTCAGGGCGGTTTGCAGGGCCGCGTTCATCGCGTCGCGGAACTTGTTCACATCAAACCGTGCAGGTGAGTGGTAACGACCGCGTTGGTTCTTTAATCGATCCGGGTCGAATCGCAGCGATTTCTCGACCATCGACAAATCCTTCGCCATCTGTTCGGCCATCACGGCCTTGTCTGGATCCTTCGCCAAATCCCGCTGAACCGCATCGAGTCGCAAGTACTGAATCGCCGCTTCGTACCAACTGAGCTTCCTCACCTGAAGCAGTTCTTCACGAATTTGCTTGAGCCGTTCGGATGGACTGACTTCCTGGGATGCCAAGGCAACCGCCTTGGACCGCCATTCTTTTGCCTTCACAGGCAACAACTTGGCGATGCGTTCAGCGTCACTCTCCATCGGAGACAGGCTTTCCATCGCCACAGGCGTAATGGAAAGTTGCCTGACGGTAGACCATGCGTTCCAAATTGGCACACCGGAGCTAACCAATGTCGATTCGGCACGCCGAAATTCGAGCGACTGATGGCACGCGAAGCAATCGTAGTCAGCGAGTTCAGGCCAGGGGACTTGGTTGATTGCCAGGCTGACAGATTCGCGCGTGTTTAAATGATCCACCGCTCGTTGGGCCGATAATTCCAGCGACGCCGCCAAGTTAATTGCTCTGCCGGCATCACGAACACGAATCGCAGATTGTTGGAAGGCATTTTCCGCTTCACTGCTCGCATCCCAATGCCGCGGCATGTTCTCGTTATAGAGCAGCAGATCGAATCGCAAGGCGGGATGACCAGCCGCGATCAAATCATGATTCATATCCCTGACCATTCCATCCGAGGAACGCGATCCAACATGGCACCGAACGCAAGTCGCAGCACGACCAATGACAGACTCGGTGTCCCGCATCCCTGTTGACTTTGCGAATCGTTTCTCTCCTTGCCAATCGGCCAGCACGTGCTCGCCCAACCAAGATTCGGCAGCCCCGTGACAAGATTCGCATGACACTCCCGTTGCCAACACGGAATTTGGCAACTGCTCGCCCGGTCTCGTTTCCTCTGCCGCCACCGTCACGTGACAACTGACACAACGCTCCCGCAACACATTGTCAAAAAATTCATCCGAATCGGCTGCCGCTGGATTGAGCCGTAAAATAATTTGACGTGAATCCTGGTCCCGCAGCAATAAACCAGCTCCCGCATGTGGATCCTTCGCGATCCAAGTGGAAAGCGAGTGATTCCACGCTGGGCCAGAATTGATGACTCCTCCATGACACGTCGATGTCGTGCATGATTGATTTCCAAGCAACACTGGTTCGGCGGCTTGACCACTGGCAAACATCAACCCAGCGAACACAAAAACCAACGAGTTTCGACACCACTGCCAGCTCATTTCGCCCTCTCCTCCTTGAGCTTCGTCGGCGTGTGGTAGCGGTGACAGAGCGTGCAGTTGTTCGTCGCCCAAGTCGACATCCCACCTAATTGGCCTACAACATCTTGGCTGGTTAAGGACGCGGGAGTCGGTGACTCAGCATCGCGGTGACAATCGGTGCAAGATTCAATGTTGTCAATCATCACTTGCTGGTGGTCCAGCGGAGGCCCCGATGCGGCATCACTTGCCGGATACGCCGCTGAATGACAAAACGCACAATCGATCTGCCGGTGTGCCGCATGATCGTACAAGCCGTGCTGGAACCAACGTGGCGGAATCAGTGGTGCCGCGTCACCGGCGGCTGCTTTGGCAATGAATTCATCCTTGATATGTTCGGGCTCGTGACACTTCTGGCATTCTGCTTCAACCCGTTGTCGCGCTTGCTGCAAGTCGCCCGGGTCGGGCAGCGTGATCGCGTTAGACGAATCACCGAATCCTTCTCCCGGAACGGCGATCGCTCGGGAATCATTCCTGGGCACTCGCGATTCCTTCGTCACTCGCGAGCCAACAATTGAAGCATTCAACAACAGGTCAACCTGGCTCCATGACGCCGCATGCGGTAACGGCGTTGTATCAGCGGTTGCGATTCCTGGATTCATCGAATGACAAGCTGAACAATGCTGCTCGAACGAGATTGGTTCGATGTATCGCCCGAGTTCTCCATCCGTAATTAAGTTGCTGCTGGGATCGGGATTACCCGCCATCTGATGGCAACTGGAACAGGCAAGCTGCACAAGATCCGTATCAGCCTGTCCATCCAATCGGTACCTTTCTCGGTTGGCGGGATTCATCATGTCCAAACGAAAAGCACCCTTGGTACCCTCATCCACTTGCCCCAGTCGCATGTGTTGCTTGTGATCAAACTTGACGCTCCCTGGATCACCCTTCGTGAGCGATGCAAGCTTACCGTGAGAATACTCATCGAAGCCTGTGATGCTGTCGCGTACCGCGGGTGTTCCCGTGCATCCATCAGCTAGTCGCGCGTGGCAATCGGTACATTGAGATTGTGAAACCGCTGACAAGTCGTGATTTCTTCCTTGATGGTCCGCATGGCAAGTCGCACAGTTCTGATCCTGCAATTGCCAAACCTCTGACATCTTGCCTCGATAATGGTCTCCCACGTCATGGCAGGCTTTGCAGGCTGCTTCGGTATGTTCAACCGACTTCGCTTTGCTCAGTCCTACCAGAGACCAATTCAGCTCAGATCCGCGAGATCCAATCGGTGTGAAATCTTGATGACACTGTTGGCAATCGTTTTCGAAAGCCGCGTGAGCTTCTGCAACTGGACCGGTGCTGACCTGCGATCCATCGCCCGACGCGATCACATAGGCGGCATACAAACCTGCGGCGATCAGACCAAACAAGATGCAAGCCGTACGCCAAACGTGGATATCCGTCCGCTTGCGGTAAGCGTCAATTTCAATGCGCTGCGAGCGCTGTTTGCCGGTTTCACGTGCCATGTGAGATTATCTTTCGCCGATCGTTACCAGTACTTCAATGCAGTCCAAATATGTGCCGCCAGCAGAATCGACACAGCAACCGACAATCCGATGTGAACAGGTAACCATCCTTGTAGCCAGCGATGAACAGTTCGCTGCGTATCAAACTGCCGACGTTGATCACACAATTCTTGGAGTGTGTCGATGATCCTCTCGCTTTCTCGACCAGTGACTCCGCGTAAGCGGCTAAACCAACGACTGGCATGCTGAGGATCTGTAACGGGTGTT
Source organism: Rubripirellula sp. (assembly GCA_049602075.1). Lineage (GTDB taxonomy): Bacteria > Planctomycetota > Planctomycetia > Pirellulales > Pirellulaceae > Rubripirellula. The sequence continues at coordinate 253,452 of JBMYRF010000007.1, read as the reverse complement.
TGCGATTCCGCTCCCGCCAGCAGAAACGGGCGAATTTCTTCGAAAGAACTCCACAACGCGTCTCGATCCACTTTGGCATCGGCCACCCGCCTTGTTTGCAGCGTCCTGCCGCGTGTCTTGCCAGCTTGACGAACCGCCCCAACGACGACGGTCTGAGCTTTCACCAAATCCACTTGGGGTTCTTCCACCAAGTCGATATTGCTCGCCGAGGCAGGCCGACCGCATGCGGTCACCAACAGTTGGCGCACGTCTTCGACGGCCTGCTCAGAAACATAATCAATTTGGCTGTAGATCGTTTCGGCTGGTAGGTTTCGCAACATCCAACGCGGAAGAATTTTTTGAACAGCTAATCCGTACAGACCACTGAGGATGGTCAACACGAACAGCACAAGGAACGTCGTAGGCAGCCAGCCACCAAGGTGAAAACCACTGTGCACGATCGCCAAAGGCAAGGCGGCAATTCCGAACCAGATGTGAGCAGCCAGCCAGTATTTTGTCGGAATTAGCCTCAAACGCCGCAACGCTTTGCGCGGCCACAACAGCATCTCAAAGACGATTACCGCGCCTGCAAAAATGCCGCAAAGCAGACCCGACGCACTTCCCCCGCCAACCAGCCGCCCCGCCTCGCGACATTCCTGGGCGTAATATGCAATGCACACGATTGTCAGCAGAGCGGCGCAAATACCAGAGAGCAAATGGAGCTTGGTTTGACCTCGATTCAATAGCACAGCAGCATCACATGACAAGGGAGATCAGAACTTGGTTGCATTCCCAGCGACCATCGACGTATTGGAACCCAAGAACCTCATCATAACACCGAGAAACTGTCACGTGTATCGAAAAGTGATGGAAGCAAAGCAACTGCATTCTGGAGCGGCACAAACGCTCCGCATCGTCATGAAACCTTGCAGGTCAAACTCTGCCCTCTGAAGCTAAAAGGGCAATTCAAACGCGGGCCCCTCTCGACCCGCAAAACATCCCCCCAAAAAACGGGCCGGGCAAACCATGGGAAAGAACGAAACCAATCGGAAAGAACGAGTCGACGGCGGCAGCTAGAGCCACCATTTTGACGTTCACGGACTCAAGCGGTTAGAAAGACACCCTAGTTCGCCCAGGCAACTGACACCCCGCCAATCTGCACTGGTGTTTTAAGTGTTATCAAATGTAGAGTTTGGAACGTTGGGATAGTCCTTCGAATTGGTTGCGAAGCCTACCTTTGCGGACGATAGTGACTATTCTGAAACGGTCACCGTCCTGAATTTGGCTCGAAAGTCAGCTATGTGGTTCGATCAACATCGTTGTACCGTGATTTCGGGGATCTTTATGATCGCCGCTATGATCATATCCCCCGTGATCGGTCAACAGACGAGCCCGGCCCCACTCCCCGATTCAATCGCTGACGCCATTGAACGTGTCACGGTCATCGACCCCCGTACACTCGATCGTTTGCACTCTCCGTTGCTTCGCGAAGACCTGAAAATTACCGGTGCAGCGTCTTGCGCTACTTCGAATTGCCATGCTGGCCCACGACCAGGCCTGCTAGATCCAACGAGCAAACGGTCGATGGAATATCAGGTGTGGCTCGAAAATGATCCGCACTCTTTGAGTTGGCGGACCATCTGCAGCGAGGAAAGTATCGCGATGATGCGACGGCTCGCCATCTTGGACGGCGAGCAGGTGATTGATCAGGAAGGATTCGACAATTGTTTGGCCTGCCACAATTCGACCCAGCGGTTCGACGAGCCGCGATTCGCCAAGATCACAGGCCAGGACGTCAATCGGTTTCTTCGCGAGGGCGTCGGTTGCGCCGGTTGCCATGGCCCGAGTGAGAAGTGGATCAACACACACTTCCAAGCAGGCTGGACACCCGAATCCGCTACGCAGGACGGGTTCGTCGCCGCAGGTAACCTTTACGTGAGGGCACGAATGTGTGCTTCCTGCCATGTCGGTGACAAAAACCGTGACATGAACCACGACATCATCGCTGCTGGACACCCCGCACTGCGTTACGAACTTGCGACCTTCCATGCGTGGCAGCCCAAGCACTGGCGTGATGCGGAAAATGAGGACAAGGCAACCTACGAAGCGAGACTCTGGCTGGCCGGACAAGTGGCGGCAACCGACGCTTCGCTTGCTCTACTGCAAACCCGTGCCAAGAAGGCTCACACCGTCAGCGAGTGGCCGGAATTCGCGGCCTACAATTGTGCTTCCTGCCACCACAACCTTGGGCTGGACAATGACCGCGAAGGCCTGACCCAGCGACGCCCCGCGACGGCTATCTACTCACAATGGAACGATGCCGGTTTGAGATGGGTGATTGAATACCGCATCGCAAACGGGGAAGCAATCTTAGAAGACGACCAATTGATGGCTGCCCTCAATCGGGTTCGCAGTGAAATGCAAGGCGGCCCCCGCCCAGATGCCAACGCAGTCGCAATGGCCTCCGCTTCCGCTCGAGCTGCACTCGCTGATTGGTTCGACGGCCAACCGGGAGCCCATGAACGGTTTCATTTTCGCAGTGACCGATTGGGACTTGTGATCGCCGATGCGGCAGGTCGTGCCGAGACCTTTCGATCATGGGAATCTGCCGTCCAGTTCTACCTTGCATTGGTAGCGGCCCGTGAAAGCTGGCCCGGCGGCTGGAATGGCCCTATGCGAGAGGTTACCGATCAAATGCAATACGGACTGCAATACCCGCAGATGATCGACATCAGCCGATACGCGAAACGCGGCAGAGCGCGAGGGCCACAGGCCAATCGAACACAAATCACTGCAATGGGAATTGAACTGGCCAGTGCCTTCGGTCCGGTAACCGCTGATCCAATCGTCATCGCCGATGTCGATGACCCCGTGGAAATCCGACGCCGACTCGATCAGATGATTGAGGAAGTCACACAGGACTGGACCGAGGCTCGCAAAATCCGTGAGCAATCGAATCCACTTACTGAACCGGTAACCGAACCGGTAAACCCCGACTCACCGACCAAGCCACCTGTTCGCAGACCGAAAACGGCCGAAGAACTGTTGCAGGAACTTCAACAGGCACCGAACGAGACCCCGGACTCCGACGAATGAGCCGCCATCAGCCCGATCGCGGTGGGAACCCAAGATGAAATTATTTGTTCAACGTTTGCTCACAGCGGCCTCACTTGGTTTCATGGCCACGTGCTGCTACTCCCAAGATGCAGACCCCGCTCAGGATGAGGCTCCCAGTCTTGTTGAGCGTCTCAGTGATCCGGTCTACATGTCTTGGATGAGCCACAAGGACGTTGCATCCTGTGTGAGATGCCACTTAGCGGGCCCGAATGTCGGCGAAATCATCGGTGATGCGCAATCGACCCTGACTGCTTTCAGTCGTCGAAAGGAGATGGATCTTTGGGTGTTGAAAGACAAACACACAATCGCTCGCCGCCGCGTTGAACCGTTTGCTGAATCACGTACCAAAGCGGAACTGACAAGCCTCATGGAACAGCTTGACACAATGTCCGGGAATGCTGCGAAGCAGCTGCAATCAAAGCTTGGGATTGAAATCGACTCGGAGCAGATTGGGTTGACCAAGTTTCCCAAGGAATGGATTGGCACCAGCAACTTCCTGAGCCGACGTATTTGCGACAAACTATGGGGTGAAGGATCTTCGGACACAGAGGATGGGTACGCCAAGTTCCGAGAAAACTGCTTAACCTGTCACGGGGGCTACCAAGAAGGTGACGCCGGGTTCGAACTCGACTCCACGGCACAAGCCAAAATCGGAATCGGTTGTCTTTATTGTCATCAGGAAGGCGACAACCCAAAGTGGATCGCTGATCACGCTGCCCCCAATCCCGAACAAAACTGGCGACTGCTGCCCGCGGATGTGAAATCGGCGGCAGGCATGCGGGATCTGGTTAACACAGCTAAGCAGGCTGACCTCTGCCTTGATTGCCATGTTGGAAATCGAAGCAAAAATATGTTTGTCACCCATGAGATGTACGCTGCCGGACACCCACCGATCCCATCCATCGAGTTACAGACGTTTTGTGGTGAGATGCCGCAACACTGGCAAACGCCGTCTCAATTACACGATTCGCTGGTAGCATCACCAACCCGTGATGCCTACTTTACAGTCAACTATCCGGGCGTCAACGAAACCGTGGGTGCGGGCAAAACGTATTGGAACACCCGCAAAATGTTGCTTGGTGCACTCGTTGCACGGAAGAAGACACTTCAATTAATTACTGAGACGGCAGACGCTCACAGGTGGGGCGACTACTCCTTATACGACTGTGCATCGTGTCACCACGAACTTGACTCAGACAGCCTGCGTCAACAACGTGGTTTTCCCGGAGCACCAGGCCGCCCAAGACAACACGAATGGTCCACCGCTCTACTGAATCTTGCACTTGAATTTGACCGACCAGAATCTGCGACCCAAGCCAAACAAACAGAATTGAAACTAGCTGCCGCGTTCGCTGCCGAGCCTTTTGGGGACCCGAACCGTGTCGGGAAAACAGCAAGTGTGTTGGCCGATGAAATCGAGGAAACAATCGCTGCGATTGAAAAGAAACCAGTGGATGCAGCAGTCGCAATGAACTTGCTGCAAAAATTGACGCAGACACCCAAGAGCGCACTGCTTACCTACGACGCGGCTCGGCAAGTTGTCTGGGCCATCCAAACCATCGTCGACGAAATGAAAAACGAGGGTGCCCTTCGACCAGACGATCCAATCCTGCAGGCTGCATTGGACCTTGGCAATCCGTCTGTTTCTGGGCTTTCCTCTGCATTGCCGTCGACGCGCGAGCAGTTCATCCACGAGGCTCTCGAAGCCGATCTCGAACGGCGAAGAGACTACAGCCCCGCCAAACTGAAGCAGCAACTCATCCAACTCGGAAAATTGCTTGGCGTGACTCAAAACGCCAAGTTGAGCGCAAAATAGTTTTTTACCCGCGCCCAAACGCATGTACCCAAAGAAACCAGACGCATGTGTCAAAAGATAACTGGGCGAGTCGCGACTGAGCGACCATCAGGCTTGCGTTCCAGCGCGCCAACCCATTCGCTACGAATGAGTCGTCGGCACACTGAACGCCCAACGAGCCGCGTCGTAGCAGAAATCGGATCGCTGATCACTTCAATCTCGCCCAGGCAATCCGCCAGACTTGGCTAACCAGGAACACAAAGATCCAAGCGGCCACTCGGTTGTCTAGTTCTGTTCGCCCACAGAACCTCTAGCCACCTGCCTCGCCTGTCCTCGGGTTTCTACACTCCAGCTGCTGCGGCCTCTGCGCTGTCTTCTTCCGCGCTGCCTTATTCCGCACTGACTTCTTCATATTGATTCGGGCCCAGCGCGACAAATTCCTTCAAGCCATTGTCTGTTTGGAATTCGATGCCAAGACTCGACTCTGCAGCAATTCGCTCTGTATCGGAGAGTTCCTCTTTCACCATCCGCCGTTTCAATTCGACGTCTAAGTACTCGACAACCAGGAATGTAACTAGACCTGAGACGAGCAGTGCCACGCCCAGCACGCGAACGCCGGGCGTTGGTAAAAAGATGATCCGTTGCCCAACAGTCATTGAGACAAGTTGAAATCCCCGCAAACCGATTCGGGTGTTCTGCAAAACCGCGGTCGGCATCTCCTCTGTCGCTTCGCTGACCTCATCACGACTGCAACCAGTCGCGACCACAGGCGCGGCAATCATCGCCAGTAAAGCATGCCGACGTTGCAGTTTATTAATGGAATCACCTCGACGGGGTTTTAAATATCAGACGTCTGATTCGTTTTAAGCGTCCGAATCACTCTCGGCCAATTCGGCAACACGCAGGGATTCCGCGAGTTGCTGAATCTGCGAAAGCTCCAACTGTTCGGCCCTTACCGTTTCGTCATAACCTAGATTCGTCAGAATCTCGTCAATCTTGGCTTTTGGGAGACGACCTTTCATTGCACTGATCACGACGCTGCGGAGAAATTTCCGACGGTGAAAGAAAAGAGCTCGAACGGTTTGGTGAAAATATTTCAAATCGGCAATCTGGGCACGTTTTTCGGGCACCAAATCAAGCCGCAAAATTGCCGAGTGGACTTGGGGCCGCGGCCAAAACACGGTCGGTGGTAAAACTCGAACCACTTCACATTCACATTGGGATTGAACCCAAACGCTGAGGGCGCCGAAGCTCTTCGTGGATGGCTGAGCCTCAATCCGATCGGCCAATTCTTTCTGAATCGTCACGACCATTCGGTCCGGCGGCGGCGATTGATGCAACAAATTGCAAATGATCGGCGTTGCGATGTTGTAGGGAAGATTCGCGACCAACATGAATCGTGAGGATTCGCCCAGCCGCGACTTGGCATCCCGAATCTGGTCCATCAAATCATCGCGAAGTGTATTTTTATTTCGCAGGGCGTCCCCGTGGATCAATTTGACATTTTGGCGATCCTCCAGTTCCTCGCTCGCCAATTGGTGCAGATTGTTATCAATCTCAACACTCAATACCGCGCCTGCGGCATCCGCTAGACGGCTGGTCAGTGATCCGACCCCTGTGCCGATCTCCAGGACCACATCCTGCTTGGTCAGTTCCGCCGAGCGGGCAATCAAATCGATCAGGTTCAAATCGATCAGAAAGTTCTGGCCGAACCGCGAAACCGGGCGCAAGCCAGCTGCAGCGAGGCGTTTTGAAAGAAACGTGGCGGTTTGTCTAGGTTGATTCAAAGCAAAAACATGGCGTTAAAGAAACGAGATTCGCACGGACCGTCGTGGAGGCAAACTGAATTGTAGCGAACCCTTGCGATTTTGCGTGGCACCCGAATTTCCTATCTGTGGTTCTTCACCCCTAGGTCTTCGTTTCCAGTGCCCGTTGAACATACTTCGCAAGCACATCGGTTTCTAAGTTAACTTCGTCACCAATGCCGCGATTACCGAGTGTCGTCACCTCCAACGTATGAGGAATCAGGGCAACGGTGAACGAATCGGAATCAGCGTCGACCACGGTCAGGCTAATTCCATCGATCGCGATGCTACCTTTGGCGGCCACTTGGCCAGCTAATCGTTCCGGCATTCGAAACCGCAAATTCGCCCAAGGCGGGTCATCCCGTCGCTCGACGAGTGTACCCACCGCATCCACATGCCCCGTGACATAATGCCCACCCAGTCGATCGCCAACTGCTAAAGATCGCTCAAGGTTGACCAGTCCTCCCACTTTCAGCAATCCGAGATTCGTGCGAGACAGCGTTTCTTCACCCGCTTCGAAATCGAGCCGGCCCGCATCGAGCGCAACCACTGTCAAGCAGCATCCGTTGATACAAATGCTGTCCCCAAGCTCAGCCCCCTCCGCCACCAAACCGCAATCGATTCGCAGTCGCTTGCCGGGCGGATCATCGATCAATTCAACCACTTTCCCCATTGTTTCGACCAAACCGGTAAACATTTCTTTTCAGATCCTCCCGAACGCTTTCGTTTCAATATTCACGCAGAGCATACCGCTTTTCAGCTGCGAACCAAGCTTCAGCAAAGCATCGCTATTGGGCAAGTATCCTGTGCCAAGTTGCTCACCGCTCGGCGGAAAACCAGCGAGTGGAAACGCAACGCCCCAGTGACCGAGGAAATGAGTCCATTCCACAGCACGCAGAGATGGCCAAAAGCACGCAGCAATAGCCACCCCATCGGCTCAAACCGCCTCATCGTCCGTTTTCCACTGCCTTTGACTGGCTCAGCCACTGCCTTTGACTGGCTCAGCAAGGCTCCTCTCCGCCCCGAAATCACGAGAATGCCGTTCGCTATCACGTCAGTGAGCCGCCGCAGAAATCTCCGTGATTGCCGGGCATCGGAATCCCTGTCCTCCAGGGCCAACATTCGCCCTGTTTCCGGGCGGGTAGTCATTGGAAGCCGCATTGGACAAAATGCCGGCCAACAAAACAATTTAACCCGCCGTCAAATCAAATTTCCGTGAGGTTCCCATGACCCTGATTGAAGCCATCCACGCCCGTCAAATTTTGGATAGCCGCGGTAACCCCACCGTTGAATGTGAAGTCCTGTTGAGCGACGGCAGTCACGGTCGGGCCGCAGTCCCGAGCGGGGCAAGCACCGGAGCCCACGAAGCCTGGGAGCTCCGCGATGGTGATAAGTCGGTATTTATGGGCAAAGGCGTCCAAACTGCCATCGACAATGTGAACGAAAAAATTGCCGATGCCCTGCAAGGCATGGACGGCACCGACCAAGCCGGAATCGACGCAGCGATGATCGAACTGGACGGTTCATCCAACAAGAAAAATCTCGGTGCGAACGCCATTTTGGGCGTTTCTCTGGCAACCGCACACGCAGCAGCTTCCGCCACCGGACAACCGTTGTATCGCTATCTTGGCGGTGCTGGCGCGCGACTGCTGCCCGCCCCGATGATGAACATCATCAATGGCGGCGAGCACGCCGATAACTCCGTCGACGTCCAAGAATTCATGGTCATGCCACTCGGCTTTGACCGTTTCAGTGACGCATTGAGAGCTGGCACCGAAGTTTTCCATCACCTCAAGAAGGTCCTGTCCGAGAAAAACTACAACACTTCGGTCGGTGACGAGGGTGGTTTTGCTCCCGACCTGAAGAGTAATCAGGAAGCTCTCGATGTGATCCTGCAGGCCATTGACCAAGCAGGCTACAAAGCTGGCGAGCAAATTTGGATCGCCCTCGACGTCGCCTCCACGGAGTTCTACGACAGCGAAAAGAAAACCTACTCCATCGACGGGCAGCAACTCTCCGGCGGCGACATGGTCAACTTCCTCGCTGACTGGTGCAGTAAATACCCGATTTGCAGCATCGAAGATGGTTGTGCGGAAGACGACTGGGAAAGCTGGAAAAAACTAACCGATGCCGTTGGTGACAAAGTCCAACTGGTCGGCGACGACCTGTTCGTAACCAACGTCGAACGCCTGCAACGCGGTATCGATGAGGGAATCGCAAACAGCATTTTGATCAAAGTCAATCAGATCGGCACGATGACCGAGACGATCGACGCGATCCAATTGGCAGCACGCAACAACTACACCTCGATCAGCAGCCACCGCAGCGGCGAAACAGAAGATTCGACCATCGCGGATCTCGCCGTCGGCCTGAGCACCGGGCAAATCAAAACCGGATCGGCCAGCCGCAGTGATCGAATGGCGAAGTACAATCAACTGCTGCGGATCGAAGAGATGCTCGGTGACACCGCTCTGTATGGCGGACCACTGTTCCGCCAGAAGTAGTTGCCAAGCGTCAGCTCACAACTCGTGTGAATTTTCAATGGAAAGCTTACTTGCCGAACGCCCTTTGTTGACCAGCGTGATGTTGACGGCAATGGCGTTCGGATTGATTTATGGCTGGCTGCAAACCGGCAAGAAACCGGTCGGCATCGCCGGTCTAGTTTTCCTAATACTAATCCCATTGGCTTGGGTTATCGCAAGCCAATGGGAAACCGACCGCGAACAAATTGAGTCGCTGATGCACGAGATCGCTGCCGCTGTCGAAGCGAATGATCACGAGGCGGCAGTGGCGATCATCGCCGATCCAACGACGCGTGCACAAGCCAAGGCTGAACTTCGTCGTTGGACCTTTCAACTCGCTCGCGTCAATCAGATTCGCAGCATCGAGTTGATCGCTGGGACATTCCCGCTTGAAGCGGATGCCGACATCGTCGCAAAGGTTGAGCTCAGCGGCACCGGCAGTGGGCAAACCTATCGCGTGCCACGCAGGTTGATCCTAAAGTTCCAAAAAAATGGTGACCAGTGGCAAGTGATCGACTACCAACATCTGCCGATTGTGGGTGGACCTGATCGTTTCAGCAACAAGCCACGCGTCTCATCCTGAATCACGCGATTCGCATCCAGGACATTGCCGAATGAACGAGCCAGGAAGCCCGCCGCTGCTAATCACCCTCGATGGAATCGACGGCGTCGGCAAGTCAACCCAGATCAAACGACTGACCGAATATCTGCAATCCCGAGGACGCGATGTTTTGGCTGTGCGCGATCCTGGCAGCACACCAATCGGTATGCGGTTGCGACAACTGCTACTTGAAAGTGACTTGGAAATGCACCGCCGTACTGAGGCGATGCTGTTCATGGCGAGCCGGTGCGAAATGGTTGAAACGACCATCCAACCTGCTTTGGCCGCAGGTCAAACCGTCATCTCCGATCGCTTTCTGTTGGCAAACGTTGTCTACCAAAGTGTTGGTGGTAAAGCATCTCCCGAGCTACTGTGGCAACTAGGACGGTTAGCCAACGGGGGACTTACCCCAACAATCACACTACTATTGGACATGCCTGCTGGCGAAGCGATGAATCGCTTTGAAGGCCCCGCGGATCGAATGGAAAAACGTGGCGAAGATTATTTAGAAGCCGTGCGTCAAGCGTTCTTGACGGAACTGCCCAATAGCGGTCCTCACACCGCAATCATCAATGCAGCCCAAGACGAACAGGCGGTCGCCGACGAAATCATCCAAGCCGTTGACGCAAGCTTGCAACGCGTGAATCAAACCGGGTTCAACGAAACAAAAGACTGAATCGAAATCGCTTGAGCACGCTTCTGGGCAACTTCGATCCAGATTCGCCGTGCCAGAAAGACAACGCATCAGCTTGGCAACAATCTCGATGATCAAGCCTACGCAAGGATGGGGCGGATGATCTTTCCTTCGACATCGGTGAGACGATACTGTCGACCTTGATACCGAAACGTCAGACGTTCGTGGTCAAGTCCCATCAGATGCATCAAGGTTGCGTTGAAATCGTGCACATGCACAGGATTCTCTGCAATGGTGTATCCCAGTTCGTCGGTCGCCCCATAACTCATGCCACCCTTTACTCCTCCGCCGGCGACCCAAGTGGTGAACGCATCTTTGTGATGATCACGCCCAGCCTTTGAATCGGCTCCGCCAGCATTCGCACCTTGGGCAAACGGAGTTCGCCCAAATTCCGATGACCACACGACGAGGGTGGAATCGAGCAGACCCCGCTGCCGTAAATCACGAATCAAAGCGGCAATCGGTTGATCGACCTGCTTCGCCTTGTTCGCCACATTCGTGAAAACACTCCCGTGGGAATCCCAACCCTGGTCGAACAATTGAACAAAACGCACGCCACGTTCGACCAGCCGTCTCGCCAATAAACAATTATTGGCAAAACTCGTTTCGCCCGGTTTGGTTCCGTACAGCTGATGAATTGCTGCTGGTTCAGAAGAGATATCCATCAACTCTGGAACGCTCGTTTGCATCCGGTAGGCCAACTCGTATTGACTGATACGCGTCGCGATTTCGGGATCACCGATGCTCAAGAGCTGCTCACGGTTGAGCTCGTTAACCGTATCGATAATTTGCTTCCGCGAATTTGTCTCCACACCCTCGGGATTGGACAGAAACAGAACAGGGTCACCCTTGCTGCGGAATTCCACTCCTTGATAAACGCTCGGTAAAAAACCGCTGCCCCAAGCCGGGCTACCCGCGCCAAGCACATTTCCAGTGATCAAAACGACGAATCCGGGCAGATCCTGATTTTCGGTTCCCAGTCCGTAATTCAACCAAGAGCCGATGCTAGGGCGGCCAAATCGCCCAAAACCACTGAGCATGAACATCTGCGCGGGGCCATGATTGAACTCATTGGTGTGCATCGACTTGATCAACGTCATTTCATCGGCGACACCCTGTAGGTTCGGCAACAAATTTGACAACGGCAAACCAGATTCACCACACCTGGTGAACTGATACTTTTTTTCGTCCGGCGTTCCTAGCAGAGTTGGCAAATCTCGCACAAACGCGAACTTGCTAGACTCGAACAAATCTTTAGGACAAGTCTCTCCACCTCGGCGGCGCAACTCGGGCTTTTGATCGAACAGATCCAGATGGCTTGGTGCCCCAACCATATGCAGGTAGATGATATTCTTTGCCTTCGCCGCAAAGTGGGGTTGCCGCACTGCCAATGGACCAGCGGCGCGATCACTCGCAGTTGCGGCGTCGCCATTCAACATCTCCGCGAGCGCCATCCCACCAATCCCGAAGCCGGTTCGCTGCAGCAACGTTCTACGACCAAGTGCCGTCGGGCTCAAAGGATTCGAATGATTCAAATTCATTGGGACATCGTTTCATCAAGGTTCAAGAGCGCATTGGCCACCGCAAACCAAGCGGCCAACTCCGAGCGATCTGCGGTCTGCAACTCCATCACATTCGTCGCAGGCTTTACTCGCTGGTCAATCAGTGCTGGATTCGCCCGCAACCGTTCCCGCTCAGCTTCTAACAACTGCTGCACCACACTGATTTCATAAGTCGTCGCGGCGCGGGCAACCGCTAAACGGAAACCGTAATCGACTCGTTCTTGATCCCCCGAATCGGGCAACTTGGCAAGGATCCGGTCTGCTAGAGACAAGGACATCTCGGCGTATGCCGGATCATTCAATAAGGTCAGTGCCTGGAGTGGTGTGTTACTTCGACCACGATTAACGGTGCAGCTTCCTCGGTCCGGAGCGTCAAAGCTAACGAAGCTCGGATAGGGCGCAGCACGTTTCCAAACGACGTAGACGCCGCGTCGGAATCGATCGGCGTCCACAGCAGCTTTCCATTTCGGTTGGTTTCTTCCCACACTCCGCCAAATGTTCGCTGGCTGATAAGGCATGATTGGAGGTCCGTACATCGAATCACTCAACAAACCACTAATCGCCAGTGCGTTGTCTCTCAAAAATTCCGCAGTCAATCGAAACCGGGGACCGCGACTAAGCAGGTAGTTTTGTGGATCCAGTTCCAGTAAATCGGGGTTAACGCGAGCGGATTGCCGAAAAGTCTTGGATGAAACCATCAACTTGTGAATGTGCTTCCGAGACCAGCCCGAACTGATTAACTCCGATGCCAACCAATCGAGCAAGTCAGGGTGACTCGGTTCCTCCCCCTGCGTCCCAAAATCCTCGGGGGTCCGCACCAAACCTGCGCCAAAAATCTCGGTCCACCAGCGGTTGACGGTCACGCGTGCGAGTAACGGATTGCGTGGCGAAGTTAGCCACCTAGCAAATTCCATTCGGTTCCCTGTCGTTTCGATATTGTTCAAGCCAGGTAGCGACGCCGGAGTTCCTGGATTCACGGCTTGCCCCAATTGCTCATAATCACCGCGGATCATCACCGATGTTTCTCGCGGTTGATCCATCTCCACCATCACTAGCGTCGTATCTGGCTTAAGCTGTTGAAGCTGCTTTTCGAGATCAGCCATCTCGGCGTCCAGGCGAACCAGTATTGGATTGTTTTTCTCAAATGCTGCTCGCAGCTTTTTTTGAGCCGCCGCATTCAGTTTTTTCTTTGCCGCCAACTTGCGTAGTGATGGCGACAAACTTAGGAACATTGGATCGCCAGAGTAGATCGAGAGTCGAGGCTTGCCGATCACTCGGCCACTTCCGAAATATTGGCCGAGTGTCACGCGTAATCGCTCAGAGTTCGCGATCACAGTTGGTTCGCTCAAAACAAAACTGGCCCAATGGGGCTTTCCGAATTGCGGCGCAATCGCCCAACCAGTTTTGCGATCCCCGTCGATCGCTTTCGAGACGTCCCAATTTTTCTGAGAGAAATCAGCAACCGCATTCTTTAGGTCCAGCGGGACCACCGCCTCGCTGGCGATCCGTTCGCACGTCACCTCACTGAGGATGATGTTGGACTTTTGGGAATCACCTCGCCCCGGCCCTTCGCCCGGGATCGCCTTGTCGGTCAAAGCCTCAATCCGGATCGCGGAAACTTTACGACCTTTGCAATCGAGCGTAAACACATGATCGACCGTATCAGGCACACTTCCGGTCAGCAGAACCGCTCCATCGTTAAGGATTTTAAACTCCTCGTTCTCAGACGATTCAAATATCTCAGGTGCGATGGGCGTCCAATCTTGATCAGAGTTGTCGCGCAGCTCAATTAGCCACCTTTCAAATTCACCTTCACTGTCTGCCAAGCTCTGGTCACGTCGCTTTCGCAAATCCCGCATCCGCTGACTCAGTTGGTCGGCCTGACGTTGCTTCGCATCCTGCAATGGCAAGTCCATTTTCGGACCTGAAAAATCCCAGGTCACTCCCCCCGTGTTCTTGACCTCCAGCGGTGTGTTGTTGAAATATGCAAACACCCGGTAATAGTCGGCCTGCGTGAAGGGGTCATATTTGTGGTCATGACATTGAGCACACTCAAGCGTTGTACCCAAAAAGACAGTGGCGGTCGTATTGACTCGGTCAACGACTTGATTGACGCGATTTGCTTCCGGGTGAACTCCTGCTTCGACGTTACAAGTCGTCATTCGGTGAAAACCTGTCGCAACCCGCTGATCAAGCGTGGGATCGTCATGTAAATCTCCCGCCAACTGATCGATCACGAATTCGTCAAACGGAAGTCCTCCATTAATGGCACGAATCACCCAATCACGGTACGCCCAGTTATCACGAATCTGATCAGCCTGAAACCCATTGCTGTCGGCGTAACGCGCCAAATCCAACCACGGCACAGCCCACCGCTCACCATAACGGGGTGACTGAAGCAAGCGATCCAGAACAGTCTCATAGGCATCGGCTGACGAATCATTTACGAAGGCGGCGACCTCCTCGGGTGTTGGCGGAATTCCTGTCAGTGCCAAGCTAGCGCGACGGATCAATCGAGATCGATCGACAGATTCAGCGAGCGCTAATCCCTGAGTCTCCAACTTTTTACCCGTGAAAAAATCGATCGCATTTACTGGACTGGATTCGGGCGCGGCATCGAATTTGGGATCAAGCTCGAATTTGGAATCAATCTCGGGTCGGACAATCGGTTGATAAGCCCAATGCTTCGGTTCGGACAAATCATCAGGCCAAACAGCACCCTGAGCAATCCAGTTTTGCAGTGTCTCAATTTCGCGGCTCGACAAGGGATCAGAATCAGGGGGCATGATGTCCCCGTAAGCATCATTCTGAATCCGATGAATCAACAGGCTCGCGTTTACATCACCGGGCACAACGATCGGCTCGTCAGAATCGCCAACCGAAAGGGTTGAACTCCGACGATTTAACTGCAGCCCGGCCTCCTTGTTCTTGAGGCCGTGACAGCGATAACAGTGTCGCCGTAAGATCGGCTGAACCTCATCGCGGAAACGAATCGGTCGTGGCTCTTCAGCCAGGCAAAACCCTTCCGCGATAAAAAGAAGCGTAACGGAAAGAAAAAAGGATAGGCGGCTCATAGGACGGGTCGCACAAAGGGGAGGCAGCGGCGTTCGTCTATTGTACCTCGTCGACGGGATCCTGCGGCACACTTCATATATCGCAATTTCATTTCCCCTAGCCTTTAGGTCATCCCAAGGCCGGACGGAAAAAGCACTGCAAATCGGCTGTAAAGAAAGCCGATTGAACAAAAAAACTGGCGATCCGGAAAATAGCGGGCTGAACGACCTAGTAGCGTTTATCAGCCCACCCCAAAACCTGCGATCCACCAGAACTAGTGAATCGTGCTGTCAAAGACACGCACCTCGGCCCAATTCTCTTTGTTCGCTTCGATGAACTGGAGATGCCGTGGAGCCGTTTGATAGACGTCGTGGGCGGGGCGGTCTTGAAAAATGCAATGCAGCGAAACATCAAAACTCTGATTGACCTCGCGATCCAATTCTTTATCCTGCGTCCCTATCGAAAAACCGACCAAGCCATCGTGATCGTCTAAGTACTTTCGACATTCGGCCAACAAATGCTCGACAGCTGCTTCGCTGTTGTCCTTCAATTTAAAAAACACGTGATGTGCTAATTGTGCCACGAATCTTTCCCAAATGCTTTTAGTGTTGGATGCCTGACCAAAACAGCAGCTTTCGCCAACCGGACCACTTCGGTTCCGACCGACGATCGCTGGTAAAACGTTGATCGCGATTCTACCAGCCTGACAATCCTGTCATAGACCGAACGGATTTTCGTCATCGCCTGCAGGCTGGTCGGATTCGAAAGATTCGCCCTGACTGGGCAAGACCGAATCCAACGACGAATCCAAAATAGGCAAATTCCGTTGCTTCACTCGTTCGTTCTGTTCTTGCCGGCGTCGCTCTAAGTAAGATCCTGACAGGAGACGATCCTCCTTTCCCGGCCCAGCCTCGACCACAATGGCAGATTGACTCAACACGCCCTTTTCTTTGACATTGATTCCGTAGCATCGCGTCTGACATAGGCCACAACCAACGCATAGCTGATCCACCACCGCCGGTGCTAACCGACCAGTACCAGCGATCGGTGCGCCGAACTCATCTGCCTGCGTGCCAACCTGGACGTATTCAATCGCACGATATCCGGCCGCGTTACATTCCTGCACGCAGAGGTCGCAATCCTCTTGCCCCGCAAACGGCAAACAGGTTGTTTCGTTCACGATCGCCAAACCCATCCGCGCGACTCGCTTCTCCTCGAGCGGTAAAGCTCGAATCGCTCCAGTTGGACAAACCTGACCGCAGGCGTTGCAACTCGAATCGCATCCCGCCCAGTCCGCTTGCACCATCGGGGTCCAAATTCCCTCCAACCCCTGCTCAAACGCTTCGGGCTGGAGCACGTTGTTTGGACAAGCTTTGAAACACTCACCGCACCGAATACACATTTGCAAAAACTCTTGCTCGGGAACGCTCCCCGGTGGACGCACTGGCCGGATGGTATCTCCATCGTCCAACTTGGCACCCCAGGCCCCCACAGCACCCGATGCAACCACGCCACCAGTCACGGCAGTCGCCCCGCCGGCTGCCAGCGAGAGAAAGCCACGGCGACCAATCGCTGTCTCACCAGTCTGCGGTTCATTCTCTAACTTCAACTCCACAACGTTCCAGCGTTCCACAAACTTGATCGCATGCGTCGGACAGACACCCCCGCAGGACTGACAGAGCGTGCAATCCGTTGTGCGAGTGGTGAAGTCTGGTTTTATCGCATCGAATGGGCAAATCTCGACGCACTTATTGCAGTGAATGCATGAAGATTCGACCTTGCGTTCCGTCAAGCGAAAGACATTCCCGAGCGAAAACACGGCACCGCTGGGACACACATATTTGCACCAAAAACGCGGCCGCAAAAACCCTAAACACAAGATGCCGGCAAACATCAATATCGAAATCACTTGGCCGACATGGAATGCGGGCACTAAGCGCCAGCCTCTGAGCATTCCACTCTGCAACGGCTCCCCCAAAAATAACATTGCCCGCGTGATCACCGGGATCGCCGAAACAAAACCTGAAATCAACACGCCGAACACCGCCGCAACCAAAGTCGCAGCCAACAAGTAGTACTTGATATGCACCCACCAACCGTCGTCCGGAACCTGCAAACGTTTGGTCCGCCCGGCGATTGCCCAATCAAAAAGATCGATCGTGGTCCCGAGCGGGCAGATGTACCCACAAAATCCCCGCGGAACCAAAATGCAAACAAATAAGATAACCGCCGCGCAGACCAATGACCAAATCCAACTACGGGAAGCAATCGCTGTCGAAAAACTGACAAGTGGGTCAACTGCCAAAAACAACTCGGCCGCTAACCATTCTTTGCGATGCAGATCATCTGCGTAGTGTGACGGCCAAGCATTCGGCGCATCCTGGGAGACAACCCAATACTCGTTGCTAGTGAACAAGCTCTGGATTTCAGAATCGGTCAGCTCTCGAAGCGGTTCAAATAATGCGACGTCGCCTTCCCAACCGCTCCACGCGACCGGTAACGCTTCCTCCACTGCTGTCTCTTGGTGCAGATAAAGCAACGGGCCTTCGGTCAACCAGCGAACGTTTTCGCCTCCACGAAAAGAGAGGTTGCCAGTCTCAGAATCGATCTCCGCGAACGCCCAACCTGGCGACGTTTCGCCCGCAACCCGAGGCGCCGCAGTATAGGGCCAGCAAGTATAGAAAAATAAAATTAGAAACAGCATCATGCAAACGGTTTGCGATAACCTACGCGGCGGAGATGCGAGCCAACTAGCTCCCAGTCGACGCAGAAGACGGCGCATTTCACCACGCCGCTTTGTTCGGTGATCACTGAGCCAACTCCCTGGAACCAAATTGCGAAGCCAGCGACCAATTTGTCTTGAATCACTAGGGGTAGGAGTAGCTTGCCTCAGAATGACCGGCAAAAACCAATCCAGCCGCAACACGGCTTTCGAACGATGATCGAATCTCGAAATCACCAAGATCAAGACGACCGTGACCGAAAGAACCAGGAGTGCGATCAATAATGGCTGCAAATCAACATGCGACATAGGTTATGGACCAAGATGATTCTGTAACTTGTCCTGCCCGAACTGGCGTAATCTCGCAATGCTTGAGCAGCAACGGACGCGAAAACGTCAACTGTTAACGATTGCCAGATCTATTGGGCTGCCGAAGACAACGCTCGCGCCGTCGCATTCACGATCGCCCGCGAGGTGATCGTTGCCCCACTGGTACCGTCCACCCCACGTACCGTCTGGAGTTTCAAAATTGTCTGCTCCGTATCAGTCAGCGCACTGTAAAACTGTTTTTCGCGATGCTGCATCACTTTGACCGCTTTGATGGCCCCTCCGGTCACGGTCACCGCGACGTTCAAACGACCATTGTATCCCGTGCTGTTCCCTTCATATGTACCATCGGGCACTGCCTTGACGTCAACGCGTTCGAATAGATTGATTGCATCGATGCTTTCATTCGCACGCGCGATAAAGCGTTTTTTATAATCCTCATTTCGAAAGTTTTTGTCAGCCAAGACTTTATCGTAGTATTCAATCGCTTCCTCGAAACGGCCCGCCTCTCGAAGCGCGTCGCCGGCATTGATAAATCCCTGATAGGAAGCATTGGTGGTGGCGATTCGTTGCGTCATTTCCAATGCCTCCTCTATCCTCCCCATATTTCCATACAGCTTGACAGCACGGGCCGCGGCCCCCGCATCGTACGATCGAGAAACCAAATAGTCGCCCGCCATTTTTGGATTTCCCAAGCGGAAAAAACACTCGGCCAGCATGACGCCCGTGTGCTTCCCTTTTTCAGCACCGCCCCGTTTCAACCAATAAGCGGCACGGGAAAAATCTTGCAGCAATTCAAAGTACATTCTGCCAAGCGTTTTCATATCGCGTTGCACTCGGATACGGTCACCATCATGCAGCGTCATGCAGTGGTGTACCAATTTAACGCCACCCTGCCACTTGGGTGGATTCGGGTGAATGATGTCCCAAATGTACTGCCCCATATTCTTACGGTTGTTCCATCCACCTTCCGGTTTCATTGGCCAACTGAGATCAAGGGTGTCTGGGAAATCGAGCGGCGTCGAATTCCACCAAGGAGGATCCGACGCGCCAACCTGCATGATCAATTGCTCGATCTCTCGTCTTGAACGAATCGGATTCCCGTCAGAGTCGACTCGAACCTTCGACGCGGCGGACGCCCGCGGTGTCAACACAAACCGCTTGCCGCGGTAATTCACTGCGTGAACCTGCTTGAATGGATAGGTTCGGATTGATGTGCTCGACCCTATTTTGGATTCAAAATCAAACTCTTTTGCCTCTTTTCGAATTTCAATCACGGTGCCAGTCATCGTGGCCCCATTTAGAAATTCAATCTCGTCGGCAGCTCCGACGAGATGCAGTGCCGTGCACGAAATCATCAGCGTAAACAGTGATCGACTTAAATTCATCGTAACAGCTGCATAGGGGAATTGTTTTTTCAAATTCGAGCAACGAAACCTCCGCTACGCTTTTTTTGATCGCGGAGTGGTTGATGGAAAGATCCTACCGAACGTGATGAAAACGCACTGCCAAGCAATGGCGGATTACTGCTTTGGCCACTGCATAAATCCAGGCTCCTT
Organism: Rubripirellula sp.; assembly: GCA_049602075.1. GTDB lineage: Bacteria > Planctomycetota > Planctomycetia > Pirellulales > Pirellulaceae > Rubripirellula. The sequence continues at coordinate 233,715 of JBMYRF010000007.1, read as the reverse complement.
GACAGAAATGCTCCACAATTTATGTCCTGCGGTCACAAAGAGTGTCTTTCGATCTGGACCGCCAAAAGCGCAATTGGTCACCATATCAATTGGGACAGGAATCGTCTGAAGTAGCTTGCCCTCTGGTGAAATCACATAAATTCCAGCTCGATACTTGCCAGCGGTCTCATGCGGTGGTGCTGCGTAGTTCAACCCCGCGGTAACGAACAGTCGCCCCGACTGATCAACTGCCATTCCATCAGGTCCACGATCGGATCCCCAATCAAAGATTTTCTTTCCGGAACCAGCCACCAAATTTCGGGCTGAACCGAATTCGAACCTCCACAACTCTCGGTAAGAACCTTGGTCATCGTTGGAATTGACAGCGACGTACAGGTAACGATCATCAGGGGAGACCGCGATGCCGTTGGGTCGTGAGATTTCATGCTTTAGCAACCTTGTGACTCGACCATCGGTTCCAATTCGGTAAACACCTTCGATCGATTTCGCGGCTTCGTCCAGCATTTCAACGGTTTCGCGATCACCGTATCGTGGGTCTGTGAAATACAGATTCCCTTTCGAATCCAACGTCACGTCGTTAGGCGAATTGAATTTCTTTCCTTGATAATTATCAGCAAGCACTGTGAGCGATCCATCAGGATTCGTGCGAGTCACCCGACGATTTCCGCCTTCACATGCAATTAAGCGACCCTCTAAATCGAAAACCAATCCATTGGCTTTGCCCGATGGTGACCGGTAGACGTGCAATTTACCCGCGAAGTCACGCCGCATGATGCGATTGTTTTCGATGTCACTGAAGAAAACACTGCCATCGGGATGCCATGCTGGTCCTTCGGTGAAAGCAACCCGGTTAAGTGGTGCCAAACGCGCATCGGCTGGAAGCAGGTCTTGGCAATAGGCCAAGCAGAGGTGCGACGAGAGGCAGGTCAGCAAAACAAATCGACATAGAATTCGAACCATAGCAAATCCAGCATTTAAGAGCGTGTGAGCCGCTGAGCGGCGCTGAAGGCGGACACGATTATAGAGGAACCAAATGCCGATGGTGGTTTACAGAAACACAATCCTTTCGAAGATCGACAATTCGGGAAGCCGCCACAGCGATGGTGCATGAACCGCTGAGGAACCAATCCAATCGCCTTCTCTGTTTAACTTTCTTTTGCCTTTCTAAGACAGTCTTGAGCCAATCCGCCATCGCATCCCTTTCAATCCGACGGCCCAACCGGCCGTACCATCTCGCTTACGTGCAAAATCGTCATCGAATTTTGTAAACCGTTTAACTCGCAAGTCTGCGTGAACCTCTTGAAGGTTCAAACGGCAAATCGATACCTCACGCAAACTGCTGGAATTAATCCTTGCGCAAAGGGCAACGATCCCCTACATCCGTCCAAGCCCAGTCGAAATACTTCACCAAAAATAGCTTGGGACCGCGTGATAACCACCGAGTTGCAGATGGGTCATTGACGATCGGCGACATGAAAAATTGGTACTGCGAACTCGGATCTAACGATGACGATGCGAACATTCAGCCCGCCTCGACGTCCAACCCTATTGTCAACCGTGCGATGAACAGTTGCCAGCGGCTCGCTCGCAAATATCAGTGTTCGCTGAAATTCAACCTTGAAAGATTTCTTGGTAGAAAAAACAGTGTAATAACCGCCATGGCATCCCTGACTGCTACTGGCCAATCCTTAGCAAGCGGCGAATGCCCTTGAAAAGTGAGACCAGCCGCTTCAATCCGCGATGGAAATGCGTCGATCGAACACCACGCCAATGACCGCGGAATACGCACATCAACTAAAGCCATTGAAACAGATGGATCTGAAGTTGCAGCAAAGCAACCCCACAAACATTCGGAGCCCTGCCGAATCATGTTTCCAGCATAGGTTTTGGGATCGTCGACGCTGACTCAATCCAGACGTGCATACAACGCGCAGTGAGCCTAACAAGAATTTTTGCACGCTGAAGAACACTGCACACCGCGCTAAGTCGCTGACTCAAAACCGGCGTCACGGGGTTTGAATGAAAAGTTTTGACTTTGCGAAAAGAACTCAATCGGATTTTCATATACCACTTTCCGAATCAATGATTCGGGATGACCGCGTCGCCGCATCTCAAAAATAAGATCTGGCACAGCGGTCGGCTTGCTTGGCCCCCAGTCACCCGCTGAGTTTGCGAGCAGCCTTTCGCCACCAACCCGCTCGATCATATCCACGGCTCTCGCCGGCGTGCATTTGGTAATTGGGTAGAGCGTCATACCCGCCCAAAAACCTCGGTCCAGCACTTCATCAATTGTGTGCTCTTCCACGTGATCAACCAAAACTCGCGTGCGATCGATCCGCGAATCATCGCACAACATGTCCAAGATCATCCTTGTCCCCTGATATTTGTCTTCCAAGTGGGGCGTATGAATCAGGATCTGCTGCTCAAACTTCATGGCCAGATCAAGATGTTCGAGGAACACGGTTGCTTCATTTTTTGTGTTCTTATTTAATCCAATTTCACCAATTCCGAGCACGTTCTTGCAGTCGATGAACTCGGGAATCATCGCGATGACATCGCGTGACAGCGAAACGTTTTCCGCCTCTTTGGCATTGATGCATAACCAAGTGAAATGCTGTATCCCGAATTGGGCTGCTCGCTTGGGTTCGACTTCAGTCAACTGCCGAAAATAATCTCTGAAACCATCGGCACTTCCACGATCGAAACCAGCCCAAAATGCTGGCTCGCTCATTGCCACGCAGCCCATGCGTGCCAGGGTCGCGTAATCGTCCGTGGTTCGTGAGACCATATGAATATGCGGGTCAATGTAATCCATGGCTCTCAAACGTTCTTATGCGGGGTGACTGGGTGACGGTGACTGGGGGACAGGAGATCGGCGGTGGAAAGCGATCAAATTTCCATCTCGCCACGCCAGTCTTTCTCGTATTCGCGTGAAAAAAATCGCTGCAATCGCTCAGCACGGCCAGAATTTTCCTCCAGCAAAATTCGGATTGCGCTGTCAATTTGATTTCGAGAGGATTGGGCCGCCGCGTTCAGTGGAGAAGATTCCGCCACGGAGCGATCAATACGGTCCAAGGTCGCGGCGACCTCCAGCAACTTGGCTCGAACCTCCAGAAATTCATTTTCCAATATTTGCGAAGCTGTGTGCATGATCAAAATTTTTCAACAGGCGAGCATAAATCATCAGGCCAACTTACGTGACAGCGATTCCCGAGAGAAAGCGCGAGACACAGAAAGGTGTCTCGAAAAGCTGCGACGGAACCTGGCCTGATTATAGATGAAAATCATGCCTCCTTAGCAGGCCTGGAAATGGCATTTTTGTGTCCAACTTTAATCGGCAGCCTAGGACGATAAATCCGATTATGCGTAATGATCGGCCTCGGCGTCCGCGGACAACCTACGGAAAGCCCCTACCAAACTTGCCACCCCCCACAGCAAGCTATCTTTCCATTGGGTATGGCAAGATGTGGCAACGCAATCGTTTGCAGTGATAGAGCCGAATCATTCTAGAAATCGGACCAATTGAGCCCGAGGGACGTATGCAGGGTTTAGAAGCAACATTCGAAACGTTGAAAGCAACGCGGAATGAGGCTGCAATCGACGTGCTGATTGCCGCTCTCGATGACGAAAGCTCCAGTACTCGGCAGGCAGCCTTGGCTGCGATCACCGCTCGGCCTGAAAGCCGTGCAGCCGAAATGGTCTTAGCGAACTGGAACAAGCTACGAGCCGATGACATCAGGGGCCTGAAACGAAGGGGAAAGTGGATGCGGCCTGCTGTCACCGCGGCCCTGGCCTCCAACCACGCCCACCTGGAGTCAGCACTCGATGCGACCGAATCACTGCAGATCTTCGATGTACTTCCCCAGGTGATTGTGCTGGCCGAATCAAGCAACTCAGACACGATCAAAAAACGAGCCACCAAGATCATTCTCACCCTTGTTGAACCGCTTGGTTTGAAGGCCAGGGAGGGTCAAGACCAAGCAACTGTTCGTAAGCCCGCTCGTAGCCAGCTAGTCGAATCACTCAACCGCTATTCAGAGCATCGCAATCATCACCTTGTCGATGCCTTGATTGTAATCAGCGAGTGGGGAGATGGTGACCTGCGACGGTGTCTATCCAGTGAATCGAAAACACATCAATTGATTTGTCAGCGGCTGCACCAGAGCAATCACCCAAGCGTCATCAATCTGCTGGCAGGCTTCATCCGCAGGCGAAAAATCGAACCGCAGATCGCTGAGCAGATTCGATCGCGAGATGACGTCGAGTTCCGCGATGCGTTGCTCAAGACCATTACGGCTGATCCATCAGCCACGGTACTGCGAAATCTGCATCAACTGGGTATTCCGGAGTCGCTTCGCGGCGGCGAGGCAATCTTGGATGACATCGATCCAAATCATCGCGCAGCCGCAACACACACGTATGTGGCTGCGAATGGTGATTCGATTGAGATGCTTCATTTTGTCGTCGGATCTGTCCAGCGAGGTGGCACAGGAGTGAATGCTACGGCCACCTTCGCTATGACGAAGTGTGGGGTTCCCGAAGCAGAACTCTGGATGCTTGCTGCACTTGTAGTCGCCGGTGGTGATAAACAGAAAATCCTCTGCGATCCAAATGCACATCTTCTGCAGCGGCTGATTGATTTGCTTGATCACCCCGAACCGACTTTGGTCACTAGCGTGAGACGGCTCCTCAGACCATTGCACGCCGATCAAATACTAGGACGCTTCGAATCGTTGCGTCCTCAGAGTCGCCGCCGACTGGGTAGTGTGGTTCAGCAAATTGATCCCGACCTAATCGAGCGAGTGCGTGATGCACTGCGGCACCCAGTTCTCAATCATCGACTTCAAGCAATTGCAATGGCGGACGCGTTAACTGTTGTCGATCGCTTGTCAGATTCGTTTGAACGGATCGCTCGACAAGACCACCAAGTCGCTCGCATGCAGGCCGCCGAGGCAATGGGTTCGGCAAGCGGGGAAGTGACCCTGGGATTACTGCACCAAATGACCGAACTACCTGACTGTCCTGTCAAAGATGCCGCAATCAAGGCAATTCAAAAACGCCAAAAAACCGCCTCTGCCAATTAGTTAACGACCAGATCACCTACGACCCAAGCTATGCCCACGACAACCAGCTACCCGCTCGATGTATTACTGCTTGCAGAAACTCGCATGGCAGAGGTCAGCCTTCAATATCGAGAAGAGTCTGCACACATCAATAAATCTGAATTCTGGTGGTTGCTGCTCCCCCTCATTGCGGTCGGAATTGGCATTGCCATTTATAAATGGTGGGATCGTGCGCCGGCAGTCGTCAACACTCCATGCGGGATGCTGAATGAACTGTGCCGTGCTCATCATCTTGGGCGTCAGGGATTTCGTTTGATGGAGAGAATTTCCGAAGCAGCGGAACTGGAACAACCGGCGACCATGTTCCTGGGACCGAACCAATTTGAGGCAGCCGTCAAAGTCGCAAGGCAGCGTATCAAGTTCGATCGCCGCCAAACAGCCACGCTCGGTATACTGCGACGGCGTTTGTTCGCGTAGCGCCGAAACCTCGGATATCACTACACCCTAGTGAAACGCAAGCGGTAAGCACGGACTAGGTTCTTTGCACCACAGTCAATTCACTTGCATCTGATCAGGGGCCACGTTCTCGGCCTGGCATCCTGGTGAGAAATATTCTTGATCTGGCGTCAGGCAAATGTTGGGCGAATCATTTTCGTTTACAGCGACATCACACGGCGAGTCACTTCGCTGTACAAGTCGTCTGGTAATGGACCAGCTTTTGCCGCCCTGAGGTTCGCTTCCAAATGGTGGTCGTTACAAGTTCCGACGATTGTCGTATGACAGTCGGGGTGGGAAAGTGTGTATCGGAGAATCAACTCTGCTCTGGGCATCCCTTCGCTCAGAAGCTCATCGAGATTTGCGTGGTTCCATCGCTCGTTCAATGCTTCACGCTGAATTTCCGCCTCGGGGCCACCTTGAGCAATTCCCCCACGAATGATGATTCCGGCTCCTGTCTGAGCTGCCTTTGCGATCAAATCGTGATGTTCACGATCCAAACAGCTGTAAGGAATTTGAAAGGTATCGAAAACGCCTAATTCAATGAGGTCAGCCAAGTTTGGTAGCTTACTTGAAACACCAATGAAGCGAACCATGCCTTGTGATTGAAAAGATTGCAATTGATCAATCAATCCATTTCGCACAAGTGTCTCCGCATCGCCACCGTGAAATTGCAGGAGGTCGATTCGGTCGGTTTGCAACCGGGAGAGACTCTTCTCGAGGTTCCGTTGGATCACCTCTTTTTCCCACTGGTGATCGATTTCAAGATGGTCCGTGTGCTGTGTGTAAACGCACCCACATTTCGTTGCTAGGAAATACTCGTCGCGACGTGAATGCAAAAAACGTCCGATCCGTTCCTCGGCAAACCCATAATCTGGCGAAGTGTCGATAAAATTGAGTCCCTGATCCAAGATTCGGTTCAAGAAGCGATCGGCTGACGCATCATCCACGACGCGCACACCCCAAGTCCGAGGCCCTCGAAGCCCCATGCTCCCGTAACCTAACTGGGTCACGGGGATATTTGTTCGCCCAAGTGTTTTCAGTGGCAACGTTGACATCACATTCTCCTCATTCGTGCGGTTGGACAATGTACCAAAGCCACGTGGCAAGGGTTGTAATTTGGTCACGCCGCGCGACAACAACGTAATCGCGGAACTGGATTCACGCCGGCAACATTTTCCGAAGCTCCGGTATCGGACAGATGCGATACCGCAAAACCAGTGCTTGGGGGACGATCTCCCCATCTTGCCGCAGCTACCGAGTACAGAGGAATTCAATCGGTCTAGGAGGCTGGCTTATCCCGTTCTGCGCGAGCTGATTGAAAAGATTCTTCAACTTGCTGATAGCTCTGGAGGACCGTTTCAAGCTGTAGCTTCAACTGTTCTAAATCTCGGCCTGTGTCGATTGATTCCTCCAGCAATGGCCGCATCCATTCTTGCATAAGATGGAACTGACCTTTCACCAAATCGGCGATCACACGAGGAACTTTGTGTTGCACCAAGAATCGCTGCTCAGGTGGATCGGCTATCTGCTGCTGACACAACTGTTCCAAATGCTGACTGGTTCGACTGAGTGAATCTGTCAGCTCTGTCCCAGTTGACATAACACTTTGGCGTAGCAGATCAATCCGGGCATCCATTCGCTCTTCTTGGCCTTCACTACCAACCGCTATGGCTCGCGAAATGACTTGGCGAATCGACTCCAGTCCGTCACGCATCGACGCCAATTGTCGCATCAGTTGCCCGGCTTGATCTTCGCTGTCCATCCCACTCATCCGCACGCTTTCAACAAATGCGTACTTAATCGAATCCCAACGTTCTTGATCCTCCGTTGTCAGGATTCCCATCAATTCCTTGAATTTCAGAACGTTGGCTTCGTTGTCGGTCGTCAGTGTTTGTGCGTCCTGCTCGTAACTGCTTACGATCAGAGTTTGCAGCTCTTTCTCGTTCATCACCGCGGCAACACGCTCGGCAATTCGATTCATATTCCGATAGCTACCTTGAAGCTTGAACGGCGGCTCGGTCCGGTAGGCATCCGCCTGTGCTGCACTCCGGATATACGCGCGATTCACTTTCAAAACCACATCGCGGACACGCAGCAGCTTCCTAACCACCTCATACATGTCCCGAACCTGATCCATCGACAAGTTACTTTCAAGCTCGATCCCTTCCAAGGAATCTCGCTCAGCGGCTCGAATCACAGCGCGAGCATCATCGGGCGGCGCTGTCGCCAAGGGTGCCAACGTTGTGTTGCTCGTCAGACAATTCTCAAGGTAACTCATCTCAAAGGCATCTGCAGAATCCCCAATGATTTCGCCGAGGTTATAGACATCCGCTCGATTAGAGAGCATATCAGGGACTTGAAATCGCTCACCACTCTCGGTGTATGGATTACCGGCCATCACCACAGCGACACGTCGCCCACGAAGGTCGTAGGTTCGTGTTTTTCCGTTGCGTACGCCTTCGATCTTTCGTGTCGCATCACACAACGAAATGAATTTTTGCAAAAACTCCGGATGGGTATGTTGGATATCATCCAAATACAACATCACGTTGTCGCCCATTTCTAGGGCGAGGTTCAAGCGTTCAACCTCTTCCCGAGCGGCCGCATTTGGGGCCTCGCTTGGATCAAGCGAAGTGACTGCATGCCCAATCGCAGGGCCATTGATCTTCATAAAAACAATGCCAAGACGGTTGGCAACATATTCCATCAAAGTTGTCTTGCCGTAGCCTGGAGGGGAAATCAGCAATAACAACCCCATTCGATCCGTGCGTTTGTCCTCCCCGGCGGCCCCCATTTGCTTCGCTAGGTTATCACCGATCAACGGTAAATAGACTTCATCGAGCAAACGGTTCCTTACGAAACTGGTCAGCACGCGAGGCTTGAACTCCTCCAAACGCATGTCTTCGCGGGCCGCATCAACGAGGTCGGTTTTCGTCTGATGCAAACGCCGATACCGAGGAACCACATCCCTTCGATAAGCCCGAACACGACGCAACATTTCGTGATAGTGCAATGGCAGCACACCACGGCTGATTCGCGGATGATTTCCGGCGACATTATCAAGGTTTTTTGCAATGGTGACGTCCATCACCTTTTTCGTTTCTAGGCCTCCCGACAAAACGATCCACGCTAACTCGTCGCGATAATCGGTTGCCGTGTCGACTTCATCAGGCTTGGCATGCGTTGTCAGAAACGCATCGACCCAGTTGCGTGCCAGGATAAATCCTCGGATCGGATCCGACTCACCTTTCAACACATTGGATAGCAATTTTGCACGGTCAGATTCGGGCAGTGCATTGCTAAACTCAGCGAACAACTCAGCGGCATGACCACTGGCAATCGGTTTCTTGGGTGCGTGAGTTAATTCATCAAACAGATAATTCGCGATTCGCGCAGTTGTAACGTCGCATGGAAACAATTCCCCCCAGACCGATTGCGTCTGCTCGGCCAGTTCGGCCAATCGTTGTCGAAACTCAACCGCTGGCCGAGCATTCGGATAGGCACTCGCAAGCTTTGCAAAACCACCGATCCAATCGGTCATTGCTTTGCGTGTTTTCGCATCCAGTAATTTATTAAACCAGAGCAATGACGCAGCTCTGACCGTGGGCGAATGCTGCAGCAAACCAATCTGCTGATGAATTGAAAGCAGCGTCTGCAAAATTGAGTTGGAATCGACATCATGGACTCCCTTGGAGTATCCCTCGTCGTACCGTCCCCCCATTTGCTCCTGAACCCAGGCCAAGTCAATTTCGGTGGGTTCGATTGAACTGCCAGCACTGATCAAATCCTCGAATAAATCGACCGCTAAATACTCACCGCGGTAGATGCTGCTGTCTTCGCTGACCAATTCCTGGTTCCAAAGGTCTTTTGCGTCCTCGAGTGCATCATCCACCAAAGGCTCAAAAAACTGGGTCCCGGTCAGATGCAGGCACATCTGGCCATCACGAAGCACGGTTGTCAGGTCAAGCGGCTGTGTGTTGACAGCGAAACGCTGACGGCCAAAACGAATCACATCTCCGCCATCTTCATAAAGATCCTGCCGATCCTTGAGTTGGCGAACTGTATCTTCACGAATTGTTTTCAACTGACTTTGCAAGTCCTCAACCCGAACCGCATCGTCCAATTCGCCAAGCTGATCAATGATATCGCGAACCTTTTCAACCATGAGATCACCGGCAAAGTAAGCCGCAATCTCATCGGTTGTTTCCATTTTCGCTACCCGAGACCCGATTCCAGACAGAATTCTCGATGCTGCGGCAGAAAGCGATTCCGCACGCCGGTTTCTCTTCTCAACCAGCTGAACCTTACGAGATTCAAAGGCGGCGTAAACATCTTCACGCCGCTGTGCCAATTGAACGACAAACTCATCAAACTCAGCGAATCGCCCTTCAAGTTCCTCCAACTGCACCATCACCTTGGTCAGATATTCATCACAGCGTTCTGGCGAATCGCAGACATCCAGATAGCCCGATGTGGTCTGCTCCAGCAATTTCAACTGCGAAGCGAATTCCGCCTTTCCCTCGACACTGACAAGATCGTTGACCCGCGATTTGAGTGAACTTCGGACTCGGTTGAGTGCTGCAAAAACATTGCCGATCGAGTCAATGATCTCCGTCCGCTTCGTGGCATCATCGATACGAAGATTGCTAACCGTCTCAGTAAGCAGTTCTAACTGAGAAGAAGCTTCATCGATGTCTTCCTCCAGTGTTTTCGCTTCGGCGACTGTTGACACTGCTTCAACACGTTCACCCGCATGCTGCACGCGTTTTTCATAGGGGCTAAGGGAACCGGGTGTCAGCAAGAAATCGACACACCGACGACTGATCCGCTGCGCCCACTCCGCCGTCGTTTCCTCCAACTGCCCAACTAACGCTTCATCGACATACCGTAATTCCTTTAATCCCAACGCGTGTCCCCGCTGTTCTCGCAAGCTAGCGAGCGAGGAGACAAAATCATCGATTGTTTCGAAGCGACTCCGCTGAATCGTTTTCACCAAATCAGCGATAGCTGACTCGACCTCTTGACTCCGATTGCTGGTTTCGCGGCGAACACGAACAACCTTCTCAAACTCCTCAACTGCCGCGTTGGATGCCTCTCGAATGGTTTCCAATGGCTCAGCCAGTTTTTCCGTTTCCGGCTTGGCGATCCAGAAGTAACTATCCAGCACATCTGAAGATTTCTTACCAAGGTCGACATACAAACCCTCGTAGCTGTCATCTTTGTCAATCAGCTGAATGATCTCGCTACACTCGGCCATACCGCGAACGATTTCCTTGTTGCCAATCTTGAACAGTAACGAATCCGTTTGGTTTTCGGGAGTGAAATTCGGACCGGTGAATGGCGTTTGCCAAATTTGAACAGCGTGATGCTTCTGAGCTGCTTCCTGTGTTTTGAAGCAGACCATTTCACCACCTTCAAAGAAGGTTTGCCCGTGGCAAACAAGCGGTGTTTCCACCGTCTGGCGAATCAAGTTGTAACGAAGCTGAACGTAGGTACCTGATTCTATATTGTAAAAAAGGTAGAGATAATCTTCGCCGTTGGAGGCCGCGATTGTTCGTTGATAACGCATATCGCTAAGGCCGTGATCAAACCGTTTGAATTCACCGGTTTGCAGATAGTAACCGCCGGGGAAAATCAAACCGTGGTCACCAGGCAGCATCACACATGAGTTTTCAATTTCGTCCAACCGCATCGCCTGCTGAAGCTTGCCATTGAAAACCAGATAGCGAAAATCCTCTTCCTGATAAGGCCGAATCTTTAGCAGAACGAGATTACCAACAACCGCGTAATAGATTTCGGCATCATCGAGCGTCTGGTCCGGGTTATCAACGGGTTCGGCGTAGATGCCACTGCCAGAATCCGTGTTGTTTTCAACTTTGATGGTCAGGTCACCACCAACTGTTTCAACAAACACAAGATCCTCGATTGAGATATGCGGGTGGGAGCCATAGTGATGCTGGTCGCGGGTCGTTCGCGTCCAACGAAACTCATGCTGCTCGGGATCCCGAACCTCGTGCTCGCTGCGGTTATTCAAATACTCAATCGAATCCGCGCCGACACGCCATTTGAACGACTTAATGTCGCGGGCCGTCTTCCCAACACGAAACACCATGTGCAACATGGGTCCGATACGAAAGAACCGAGAAAAACGCGTGTCCTTGTAGAATCGATACAGCTCGTGAAAGTCACTTCGGAACTGCTCATCGCCAATTAGCTCAAGTGGCTCCTGGTGGAACTGATGATCGCGAAGCGAATAACAGGAAAAGACATCCGCTAATTCAACCTCCGTTTTCAGACCGAACTGCACGTTATAACCAAACAGAAATTGGTCCCCGATCGACACAAGGTCACGGGGAACACAATTATGTTCAGTGGTCACCCGTTCGGTCGCGATCAACACCGTCTCGATGTTGCCGAACACCTCGGCACGCGACTCGTTAAGTTTGACTAGCCGAGCGCGGAGGTCACCGGATGCGTCCCGCAAGCGATTGCGGAGCACTTCATAGGTGCCGGCAGCAAGTTGAGCATCACTCATATTCACGCAATTTCTAGCGAGTAGTTGGTGCGGTCAGTTAGGCATTTTTGCCATTGCTGCTTACGCTGGAACGCTGCGTCAACAAACGGCCAGCTTTTTGGTCGGCAACGTTGGCAGTTCCAGCGACACTCAACAAACTCGTCAGTTGCGTACGAACATCATCCGTTGTTGCCAGCCCCATCATCTTCGCGATCAGAGCGGCAATGGACAGATCCTTCACGCCATCAGTATCAAGATTGAACTGCTTGATGAGCTCGGATAGCTGATCGCTGAAGTACTCTGGGTTTCCATCAAAGAAGGTATCTTTGATGTCGGTAGCGACTTTACTGTTGTAAACGAATCGATCAATCGCCTTGCCACCCTTCACCGCAGAGGTGATCTGGTCAAAGAATTCGCCATCTCCACCGACAATATCGATGCGTGCAGCTCTCAATGCATCGCCAACCACGCCGGCTTGGCTTTCTGCGATTCCGCGTTGGGCATCGATCGCAGCAATTTCGACGTCTTTTTCTTTGTCCAACTGAAGCTTGAACTCTTCGTGGTCTTTTCCAACGCTGTCGAGCTGCTTCATCGCCTCTGCTTTCTCAGTGATGCCGGTCGCTTCACTGTGGTACTTCTCGCGAGAGACATTTGCTTCAGCGAGACCTTGTTTTTCAATTGCATCAGCCTTGGCTTCGATACCCTTGGCTTCGGCAACCGCTTTTCTTTGCAGCACACTGGCCTCGGCGGTGCCTTCTTTTTCCATGCTGACAGCTTTTGCCTCTTGAACTGTCGCTTCGGCCAATCCGCTGGCGGCAGCCTTCGCAGCTTCCGCTTCGGCTAACATTTTGATCGCCAGAGTCTCTTTTTCCGCAGCATCTTTCTTTGCTTCGGCTTCAATCCGGACTTTTTCTGCCAGCAATTCACTCGCTTCCTTTTCCGCCTGGGCAAGCTTCGTTTGGCGAATCAGCTCTTCTTCGGCTTTGGTTTGAGCCGCGACGACTTGAATCTGCTTGGATCGGTCAGCAAGTGCAAATTCTTCTGTGTCCTTGATGCGTTCCTGCTCTTCAACAACGGCGCGTTCGACAGCAACCCGCTCGCGGATCACCTCTTGAATATTGCGTTTCTCGATCTCGATTGCTTTTTCTTTCTCGACATCGGCCACACCAACGACTCGGAGGCGTTCGGTTATTTCCAGTTCACGATCACGATTTACACGCTCGACTTCGACAGCATCGGTCCGCTCTTTATTACGCTGAGCAACTAACACCTGCCGAGCTTTGTTCTCTTCAGCGATTCCGATCTCTTCTTCGGTGGCAATCCGAGCGCGTTCATGTTCCAAACGCTGCTCTTCTTGAACCTTCTTAGCAGATGCCTGCTCGCGGGCTGTGATTTCGGCAATCTCACGTTCTTGCTTCTCAACAGCTTCAACGCGTTGACGCTCTAGAGCAAGAATTGTTTCTTCCGCTTCAACATCTTGCTGCTTAAGCGTTTTTTCCTTGTTTCGCGTAAACTGGTTTTCTTTGACCTTTTCCGCGGCTGTCAATTCCGTGATCTTTTTGATCCCCTCCGCATCCAAAATGTTGGTTGGGCTGAGCATTTCGAGTGGCGTCTGCTCGAGATAATCGATCGCCGCATCATCGAGTCGGTAACCGTTAAGATCGGTACCGATGACCTTCAAGATCTCGTCTTTGAATTTGTCGCGTTGATCATACAGATCGACGAAATCAAATTGCTTACCGACGGTCTTTAGGGCTTCACTGAACTTGGCGTCAAACAACTCGCGGAGCGTATCCATTTCACTACATCGTCTTGCTCCGATCGACTGCGCAACTTCCTTCATCTCCTCGTACGTATTGTCGACACGAATAAAAAAGGCAACCTTGATGTCGGCTCGAATATTGTCTTGGCAGATCAAGCCTTCGCTGCCTTGACGACTGATCTCAAAGCTCTTCAGCGTGAGATCCATGAACTCGAAGCGGTGAAACAACGGGACAATGAACTTGCCTCCCGCCGTCGTCACATCCAAACCACCTAGGCCCGATTTGACGATTGCCCGATCGGGACCAACCACGATGAAATACTTCTTAAACGTCAACAATGCTGCCAAGGCGGCAAAACCAAGAATGTATAAAAAGATCATCGGACCGGAGTCCCAGGAGATCTGGCCTAGCATGGTAGCGATTGTCACGATTGATTCTCCGATTGAAGCTGTGTGACTTTGTAAATGCGTTTTTCTTTGTCAAATCCAATGATGCGGACTTCCGTTCCTTTCATGATGTGCGATCCATCTGTCCGAACGTTCAATAGCAGTGGTGATGCATTGGTGCGAAACTTAGCTTGTCCAAATTGGGGAGTTGCTTCCGTCGTGGAAATTTCACACGTCGCTCCCAGCAATTTGCGATAGTCGTACGATGGCGGATCGACGAACCAACCCAGCATTGGCTGTGTCACGCCCTTGGTGAGCGCAGTTGCAATCACGAAGTTGCGAATCGACAGCAAAATACTCGTCATCCATGTCGGATCGTACCGTTCTGCATCGTAGTTATGCCAAAGCCCATATGAAAGACTCCAAAAGGCAACGGCGAAGATGCCGCCCCACAATACCACGGGAATACGACCAAAATTCGTCAGACGGACCGAGGTCGCCCCCAAACCCTGCAGGAAATCGACATCCACGTGCGCCCCGTCTGGCAGGTCCATCGCGGCGTCAAGACTTGGCACATCCAAATCAGGCACATCCAGATCGATACCAGGATCGAGATCGACATCTGGCACATCGAACCCGAAATCAATCAAACCAATCAAAGCCATCAGCGTGTAAACCACTAACAGACAAACCAAAATGGAGGCGGGCCAGACTGGGCCAACAAACATTCGTTCAGCGAGTTCAATCAGCGGTTCGGGCACGGAATGAGCCTTTCAAGGCGAGAATGCACGATTTTCTGTTTAAGCATGGCCCCGGATGACGTGCCGCAGGGCGCAGCAACGTCGACAATTCTCGATTTTCTGTCCGCATTATCGATGCGATCCTTTCATCTCGGGCAAGCGAGTGATTATGTCTTGCCAATCCGCTGCTTGCCACTTGATCGTGCCGAAAATGACAGTCCTGCGGGTGATCGGAATTCGCCACGAATACTCATTGTCACGCCAGAATCGGCAGCGATCGCTAAGCGGTCATCATATTCCCCAGTCGAAACGAGACCGTTTTCCCCGTTGAATCGACACCGGCCGAATCGAATTGACATGCGACGATGAAGCGACCCGCCAAGCAAATGATGCAGGGTAGGTATCTGAGCCGATCGCAACTCGGATTCACGGCGGCCACGCCCTACCAAGCTCCCGCGAACAGCCTAACAAGCTCTTGCTAACAAATTCGCTGTCATTCGTTGAACCCGCTGATCGGGACCGTGCGGACGCGACCAATGCGACCAAGGTAATTGGTGGCCTGGCGGGCTCGACAAATCTTGGGCCCACCAAATGGTTGAAGCATTAAAAACAAAGTTAGCTTTTGGTCCGGGGTAAATGGTGGCGGTCCACTGCTGTGGCCGCACTCCCCCTTGTAAAGCAGTTCCCTCAGCCACGACCTCCAGCCCGACCAGGTCGCTCGGCGGATCTCCGTGATATTCCCAGCCGATCAAACCGGGAATCCGTTCGCCCTGCTTCATGCCGGTCCCTTCGTATAGCCAGTGCGAGGGCTTGGTGCAGACCCAATCTCCGCCGCCATTAACCGGTTCCACGTTGCGAGCGCCAATCAAATAACCCTCGTCGGGGCCGCGATGCGGAAATGGCCCATGCTTGCGTTCACGGTCAACCGCCAATTTGTAGTCACCACCATAAGGCCCACCGCGAAACAAAATTCGATTGGGGTCGCCGTTCGTACTTTCACGAAATGGACTGACCCAGCAGACTGAGTTCCCCGAGAAGAACAGTAGGTTGACTCCCTCATCTCGCATCTTCACAACGCTATCGAATTGGCGTTGATCCCAATACTCATCATGGCCGACGCTCAGGAAGGCTTTGCACTTCAAGCCGCGATTTGGTGTCAACATATCGCTGTTGCTGCAATAAGTCACATCGTATCCATGCTGCTCTAACCAATACGCCATGGGGTATTCGAAACAAAGCCATTCTCCTGAACCGATGGTTTGCGGGTTATCAAAGATCTGCGGATACTTGCCATAGGGTCGATCAAAACTAACATCCGCCCACGGCCCCTGATTCCCTTGCGGGTGTGTATAAACAGAATCTCGTAGCGGCCATTGGTTGTATGCCTGCCAAGTATTGTCACTGCATTGCACCAAGATATCCGCCGGCCGGTCGTCGCGGACAATGAACACGACGTAGCTTTGCCAGTAGTCTTGTCCGGTCGCATCAGCGATGGTGGTTAATCGCCCCACATAGACACCGCTGGTCCAGTCGGCAGGAATCGTCAACGAAGTGGCTTTCTCCCAACGGCACTCACGCAAACGTTTTGGGCCGTACTCCGGCACCGCTTGAACAGAGCCTTTGAAAGGGCCAAGCGTTTTCATCAAACGGGCGCCAGCGCCGTCGTAGTAGCCTGTACGAAAGATTTCCAGAATAAAATCCTCAGCTGGGTTAGTCGACACAAAAAAATCGATCGACTCTCCGGCCGACACACTTTGCCTCGAACAGAACCCCTCAATGTGCGAACTCCGCACACTACCGACCGTATCTGTCCGCACGCGAGTAAGCTGCCAATTATTCGATCCAGCCTGTCGATTTTCCCTGACGATCAGATTTTCACGTTGCGGAGCGGCCCAGCTTGCTTGAGCGGCGAGTGCGCCCGTTGCGACAGCACTTGACTTGAGCCAATTCCGACGATCAATTTGCCGCGTCATCTTTTCAATTCCTCTACAAAATGAGCTAACGCAAACTGCCAAGGTAAGCAACGATGTCGATCAATTCAGCTTCCGTCAGTGCGTCATCCAGCCCTGATGGCATGATCGAAAGCGGATTGACTTGAATCTGCTCGATCTCCTCGCGATCAAAAGATTTTGTCTCACCAGATGCAAGCTGAAGCTCGATGCGATCGTGGCTCTCGCGAATCACAAGGCCTGTGAATGCCCGTCCATCGGACGTCAACAACTGATACGTTTGATAATCACGTACGATACTGGCGGATGGAAACAAGATCGATTCGATTAAATCACTGGAAGAACGATTCCCGCCAATCGTTGTCAAATCAGGACCGACCGCCTTGCCCTCTTTTCCCACACGGTGACACGTGCTGCACTTGGCCCGTTTGCTGATGAACAAAGCTTTCCCTCGGGCTGGATCACCGGTGCTGACTTGATCCCGCAACTGCTCAAGCCTGGCAACCTTGCCTTGCGAGAGAGACTTCAATCGATCCAGCAGCGCATTCGCGCGTTCAAAGGTGGCAACAGGAAAACGCTTGACCACGTCTGACAGCTCGGGCTCACTTAACGATTCCCAAGAAGGCGATGCTTCGATGGCGTCCAGAAAACGAATCGCAGCTGGCTCGTCAAACCGGCGACCAAACAGTCCCAACAAATGACGCAGTTGTTCCACCGATGCAACCTCAACCAGTGGCAAAACTTTTCTAAGCTGTCCATCGTTCAAATTTGAACGGCCGATAATCTGCACTGCTAACTCGGATGCTGCCGGCGAACCGGACGCCGCATAGATATCGATTAATTGTTGTAGCGTTTCGTCGGTCAAGCGACCCCGTTGCGCAACCATGGCATTAATCGCTTCAACCTGCTCCCTTGGGGTGCGATCAGGGTCGACTGCGAGACGTTGCAAAGATTGGTCGAACGCCATTCCGCTGAGCGATGAAACCGAGGCCAACGCGTGCTGCACGGTGGTCGCATCAGGCGAATTGAGTTTTTGCTGCAAAGGTTCAATCCAACTGTCATGGGGCGTCATGCGCCCGGACCGAGCCAACACCGACATCGCAATTCCGATTCGGTGTGGATGGTCAGACGCAAGCCAGCGTCCAATGACTTCAGCCATTGGTTGATGGGCCAGATAGACCTCAACCAGCACCGTTGCGGTTTCACTATCAACCGAACCCACAGCCAAGGCTGCGGAATCCGCCCACTGCGGATTCTTGGTGAACACACGCGTGCCAAATGCTTGAGCTTCCTCACCACCCTGTTTGACCGCAGCCAGCACCTCGTCGAAGCTGATTTGAGCGGGGTCGATTTGTTCGATCGCGGTCAGCAATGACAACCGAACGCTTGGCTTTACACTAACCTCCGGCATTGCTTGTCGAATCGCCTCAACATCCGACAATTCAATGAGCGAATGAACGATTGCGTGCTGTTCAGAACGGTCAGCTACGCCAGACCGCAATGCGTCAATCAGGGGTCGCACGGCAGTTCGACTGCCGAGTTTCCCCAGGCTATCGGCCGCTTGGCGACGCACACCCGCATCTTCATCTCGCAACCGAGGTGTCAGCCAAGCGGGATCAACTTGCGTGCCATCAGAGGCACCCGATTGAGCCAAGCTAAGCGTATAGCAGGCCGCCTGACGAATCTCGGCAACGCGATCCACCAACGCCAAGCGAATCACGTCAATGGCACCCTCGGACAGTTTCGGATCGGCGATCAATCGAGCCATAACCCAGACGATATTTTGTCGAGTCCGCCTGTCACCACGCGTCATTTGGGAACGGAGCGTCGGCAAAACCTCACCGCCACGGGTCGCGCAAGACTCAATGGCCTGCCGTCGCACCTCGAATCGCGTGTCGTTGAGTTTCCTGACGAGACCGGTGGGGGGCAAAGCATCCCAATCGACGCGCTGTCCCCGCGGATCCACGAGCATCGTCATTCCGGAGCGTTTGACTCGGTAAATCCCGCCCAGCAAGTCGGGCTTCGCGAACTGCGAAGTAGGACAACCGCGGTAGAACCATCCCCCGGTATCGACTACCAACAAACTCCCATCGGCATCCTCTAGGACATCGGTCGGATGAAACTCGCGACTGGAACAACTCAGGAAATCAGATTGAACCACTTCATAAGTCGAGCCAGCGCGTTCCAAAGCCAGTCGCACAACTTTGCCGCTATTGAAGAAAGTGGTGAACCAATCATCACCCCAGCGGTGATCCATCGCACCACTGCGATATCGCGTTGCACCTGAGACGGCAACATGACCAAAACGGTGGACCGGCCCCAGCAGTGGCCCGGTCACGTCGAGTTCATCGAGGACTTTCGCACGGTGCGGGTAGGCTCCGCCACGCAGCCAATGCACGAAGCAATCAACACGCGGCCTCGTGTAGAGAATATTGACCGTACCAAGCATGTCCCCCGCAGCCGTGAAATCAAGCTCGACCGGATTGTCCATACCTCCACCACAATGAGTTCGAATATCTGATCCATCATCCCGGCACGAGAACAGATAAGATCCTTCACGCTGGCTCGTCACTCGGCCCTCGGCGTCCGTGAAGCGATGCCCGTGATACCCATCGGTCCAATAAATCCTCCCGTCAGGGCCGGCAAAACAACCGTGGATACTGGCGGCGTTCCCGGTGTAGCCAAACTGCTCGACCAAGACTTCACGTTGTTCGGCGATGCCATCGTCATCCGCATCCGTCAACTTCCAAATATTTGGGGGTGAAGCAACATAGAGAGACCCCTGTTTCCATACGCCACCCATCGGGAACGTCATGTTGTCGGCAAAGACGGTCATCGAATCAAACTGCCCATCTCCATCTCGATCCTCTAAGCGACGAATCTGATTCGGCAGATTTGCTTCCAATTCCTCATTACTCATATTCACGCCGGCATTGTTGCAAACGTAGAGTCGTCCGCGGTCGTCAAAACATGCCATCGTTGGGTGCGTAACCAAAGGTGGCCCGGCAACCAATTCGACCTCGAAGCCGTCGGGGACTTCGATCGGTGCAGGCTGAAACTCACGAGGTATTTCGGGCGGGTTAACGGCGACGTGTTGAGACGTTTCTTCGTCGACGCCGTCATGGATGCGAACTTGCGAGGTTCCCTCTTTCCACAAATCGTATTTTGGCAGCGCATACTTGGCATAAAATTGGTCGAGGCGGTGTTTCAGATCTCGCCGCGTCGCTGCGTAGCCTGAATCCTGATACAAGTTGGTGAATTCATCGGGATCATTTCTCAAGTCATAAAGCTCATGGGGACCGTTCGGATGCCGATGCACATACTTGAACGTCTCCGTGCGGACACAACGTAAATTCTCGAATTCATAGAACACCGCTGAGTCTGATTCTTCGTTCACCAGCGACTTTGTAGTGCTGGTCAGCAAACGTCCTGAATAGTCGGTGCCCGGCGACTTCGGCGTAGCAGGCATGCGATCCCCGAGCCCGAGGTGCCCCAGCAAAGTGGGCATCAAGTCATAATTTGCAATTAATTGATCATCGCGAACGCCAGCCGACACCTTTTGGGGATGTCGCCAGATGAGTGGAATTTGCATCATCCCATCCCGCGCGGTGAGGGGCCGAGTGTGATCCCCCATTCCAAAGAAGCCACCTTGCCCACCAACCCATCCTTGATCAGCCAAGAAGACGACCACTGTGTCGTCGTCGATGTTGTGTCGTCGCAAAGCTTCCATCACCACGCCAACACCATCATCGACACCACTCACTTCGGTCGCGACACGGCGGATCGAAGTTGGATGATTGATGTAATCGCGATTATTGAATTGCCAAGGATGTGGCTTGGAACGTGGAAAGGATAGCAGCGGCTGGTCGGCGTAATATTTCGCATGCCGATTTTGTCCCTCACGCAACAGCAAGCGACTTAATGCATAGGGCCCGTTGTAAGCCAAGAATAAAAAAAACGGTTGCTCTGCTTCTGCCTGTTGGTCGATGAAGCGAACCGCATGGTCCGTCCAAAAATCGGTTAAGTAAGAAGGTTCTTTTCGCTGCTTACCGTTTTCGATAATTGCAGCATCGTAGAACGTACTGGTCCCACCATGCGGCATGGTTATCCAATAATCATCCATGCCTTCCTGTGGAAAGAGGTTGTCCCCCAAATGCCATTTGCCAACCAAGCCACAGCGATAACCGACCTCTCGAAGCACCTCAGGCAAGGAAGTGAATTCCGCCAAGGTATTGCGAGCTTTTGGTCCGACTTGAAGATTGCCACCAGTGAGAAACGAATGCACCCCGTGCTGTGATGGAACCAATCCAGTCAAACAAGTCGCCCGAGTCGGTGAACAGACGGGGTTGGACGCGAAAGCACGCGTGAACAAAGTCCCCTCCGCTGCCAGCCGATCAATATTGGGAGTCCGTATATCCCGATTACCGTAACAACCAAGCGTCCACGCGCCATGATTGTCCGTCATGATCAGAATGACATTCGGCCGCCCGGCCGACCACGCATCCAGACCAATCCACATTACGACCAGCAACGAAACCCAACGAAGTCGAATCATGGCACCGTCCAAGACAAAGAGGAATCTCCCAGATAGTAACCGATTGCCGTCACGTGAAGGGCATGCGTGCACCAGCAACTTGCCGGAGATACCTGCATCCTGCAGATCCGATCAGGACAGGGGCACCAAAAACGACGAATCGAGAAAACATCGGCATTGAGCCCCCCAACCACAGCCCACCGCGACTTTGCAGCACGGGCCATTTCCGGTATTCATTTGGGTTGCGGCGATCTGTGTTACGGCGATCTGTATTATGGCAATCTGGCCGCTCCCTCCGACCAAGTTGATTCAGATGCGACAAAACCCAGGCCGAGAGAATTTTTCAGAATGATGTTGACTGGCTGAATGGCTAGGTTGGAAAGCCCAAGAAAAACTCATTCATTGCTCGCGACACCGCGTCAACCACCATGATTCCCAACCTACGACGGGCACAAGCGTTACACCCGGATCTTGAGGGAGGCTTCACCGCCGAATCGACGCCCGCCGCCATTTTCCGCAGTGAATTGGCATTACACTGCGACTTATGCATCTTTACCTTTTCCTCCTCGTTATCGTGTCGCTCTCCTGCGGTTCCCTACCAGTTCAGGATGGAACGATCCTGGAACCCGCTTTAGCGACTACCTGCATGACGCTGGCTTGGATCTTGCTATGCCACGTTTCTGCACGGATTTGTGCGGTGCAAGTGCTGCGGGAGCACATCGACCCATTGGCAGCCGCCAAGTTAATGGAGCGGCAGTTGGATATTTTCCGGTGGCTTGGACTGGGAGTCGTCGTTCTGTGTTTGGCAGGCTTTGGGCTCGCACGCAATTTGGACAATATTCCATTCCTGAGAGACTCGAGTTTCCTGCAGGCCGTCATTCTGCTGATGCCCGGACTGGCGATCACCTTGGGCACTTGGTCAGCGGAGCACTGGTATGGGGTGAAGGTTGGCTACACGAATTCAAAATTCCAGAACTTTTACCGCTCGCTTTGGCAAATCTTCCGTAGCAACGTCGCTTGGTTGGTCGTTCCCGTTTTGATCTTGCTAGGGCTGTCAGACCTGATCAGTCTGATGCCCGTGGATGAGGCTACATCGGGAATGATCACCGTGATCATGATTCTACTTTTCGTCCCGCTTGGCCTGCCTTGGCTTGTTCGCCATTTATTCAAAACGGAACGACTCGATAGCGGAACCGAACGTTGGGTATGCGAATTGATGACTGCGGTCGGTTTACGACGGACTCGCGCGGTTCGATGGAACACGGCTAGCCAATCTTTCAACGCCTTGGTTGCTGGATTTGTGCCACCCTTACGGACGCTGCTCATGTCGGATCGCTTGTTGGACGAATTGCCCCAAGAACAGGTTGCGATGGTTGTGTTGCATGAGGCTGCCCATTTGCGTCGAAAGCACGTTCCGCTTCGAATGCTGTCGGTTTTGCCCGCCTGGGGTGCAGGCGCGCTGCTGACACAGCTTGCTGGTGATCAATCGTGGGCGATGGTTGCGGGCAGCGGTATCGGCATCATCATGACGCTCTTGATTTTGCGATTGGTCGCCTATCGGACCGAATACGATGCGGACGTCCAAGCCTGCCGCATGGCAGAGCGAATTGCCGCTCAACTGCCGGGGGTTCCCCCTACTTACGATCAGGCGGCCGATGTCTTGTCTGCGGCGCTCATGCGAGTCACGTTTGACCAACCCGAAAGCCGTCGCGCAACATGGCTTCATCCGGGTGTGGCCGATCGCGTCAATTTCATGCGGCGAGAACGAACAACAGCAAGCGAAAACAATACAACAGCCGGAACCATGGCGAACCCTGCATAGCCGTGAAGTTCCATCAGCTCGTTCATTTGATCAGTCGATGGCAAAGGCAGCATGCACAAAAAGACGGTAATTGTTGTTGCCGTCGCCGTCAGGATGGTCAGCCAATAACCGCATCGCAGCATCGCGTTGGCCGCTTGACGGATCACACCTCGTCGCAAGAACCATAGTGCCACCAGCGGCATACCGACGACCAGAGCGCCGCCAGCGGTCATGTGCACCATCAGCGTTGAACCACCGAGTGCTTCCCCCCAGAGTGTTGCAGCAGATGTCGCAAGCAAAGCCAACACGACCAGCATCAAGGACAAGAGCAACAAGCGATCAACAAATATTTTCATCATGGATTGATGTTTTCGAAGCGAATGAGTGAAGCACCGGATGCTCGGCAAAATCGATCGTCATTTATCCTGTGACTCTGCTTCATTGGCGACGAGACAGCAAATGGACAGGGCCGAGTCATCCGGCTTTACCTCCCAGACGTGCCGCCAAAGCTCCGATGCCAACAAACAACGTGACAAGCAGGATAAAAATCGATCCAGCGATCAAAAATTTAAATGACTTTCGCCCCTGGAACATTTCGTTCCACTGCAATCGTTGATCGGGATCGACACCCTGCAGCGATGCCATCGTGACCGGCTGACCTTGATCTGGTCCGGGACCAATCGCAGAGACAGTGCTTGAGAAAATCTTTCCATCATCGCTGTGACACTCAATGCATCCTGTCGCCCCAAGCGACCAACCGGCGGGCCGCACTTGGTGGGCCATTGGCCACGTGATCACTCCGGTCGCCCTGGAATCGTCCACTTCGATTTTACTGACAGTGTCTTCTTCGCTACCTTTTCCGTAAACAAATCCGCTACTGACATAAACGGCTTGGTCCACATTGAACTCGTCTTCGATCGCGATTAAGGCGGCGTAGACTTTCCGATTGAATTGCTGACGCCCTTTCTCGCTGGTGGCGATATCAACTTGGGATTGTTCTTCAGCTGACCACTCGTCATCTAGCTTCGCGCGTTGCTCACCAAGCAACTCTTTTAATTCGCTGCTACTGAGCTTGGCATTCAGAACTTCATCCCTGAAGTCCTTTCGCACCCGCAAGGCTCTACGAGTCGCGTCATAAACCTGCCCTGGAGCAATCGGGGTCACTTTCCCATCTTTTAGTTCTCCCCAAAACGCCGGCCACATCGCTCGATGCGGGCCAACTTTCCCGTCATTCCCTGGCAGATAAACGGGAGCGGTCAAACGCGGCAATTCCTCACCTGTTCGATGTCCTTTCTCGCCCAATCCATGCGCCAAAGAAGTCATGATCCCCGCAGCTTCTGCCTTGGGAATTGGGCCACCGTGACAAGCTGTACATGACAATTTTTCAAAATGCAACGGCGGCAATCCAACATGCAGTGGCTTAGGAGACCCCAGTCGGCCGGGGCGAAGCGTGATCGATTCTTCCTGCCCTTGCTCGGCACCTAGATGACACCCACGGCAGGACAGCGTTTCGACAGCTGCGCCACTCGAATGATCTTCACCGGTAAAACCACGAACAATGTGATGGTCAATACCGTTGCGATGACAATCGACACAATCCATCCCGGCACGTAGATGCACATCTTGATCATGCACCCACCGCGGTTCAATCCCGTCGGCAGTGACCGTGCGATTGCTGTGGCATTGGTAGCACGCATTGCTTGATGGCTTTCGCACAAGATCCATAAATACTGAACCATCAGCACCGAATCGCGAAGCGTCATAAGTGACCTGGGGTATCTTCTTTTGCGTTGCGTCATCAGCTGGGTCCGCATCATCTTTAATGGACGAGGCTCGCCCTTGAATTACCCCCAATCGCAATGCGGCGGTCGGTGCCCAAGCAAAATTTTCTTGGCGGATGTGCAATCGGCGTTCGCCAAAATCGTAAGCACCGCTCACGGCGTGACACACCATGCAATCAATTTCGAGTTTGCCGGTGAATGGCCAACGGGGTGATACCACCGCGGGTTCAGGCTCAACCGCTGCTGCATCGACAACACCGGCATCGGGTTGAGTTGTGCCGACTGCAGTTTTGTCAGCGACCGGTTGCCCGGTCATTTGCCGCTTGGTCGCTTGCTGCCTGGCTTGGCCAATTCCCATATTGCCTCCGGGGATTCGGCTGCCAAATTGCAACGTCATTTCCCACGGAGAAATCCCAGCCTCGCTGGGCCGGTAAAGTTTTTTCCAATCGCTCCGGTAGGACAGTGGTAATTGGGTGCCGGTTTTGGGATCGGTCCAGATCCAGGGTTCACCAGCGCGGCCCGCCACTGAATCGGGCTCAAAAGCATTGAAGTGCCAACCGTGCGCGATCGAGTCATAATCATGACAACGGCCGCAGGTGTTCATTGGCGAATACGGTGTCGTGGAATCAGGCTGAATCTTGCGATTACTGACATCGTACAAGTTGATGTGATGCAGGTACCGCGCATCACTGTCGCTCTGGTAGCGATCTTCGGCTCTCAAATCAGCAGCCAGCACCGCAGCGAACGTTGCAGCATAGATCAGCCAAATCACGGGCATCGAATGCTTCACGGGCTGTCTCGCGTTCGGAAAATGCAGGGTAGGGGTATCTCTTCCACAAACCAACCATGTGCCCCATTCACCGATTCAGGAATCGGCTTCATACTTGGCGAGAGTTTAACCTCCGCGGCTGAACTTTGCTGAACAAACCAGGCAGGTTCGTCGCGGTGGGACCGAAATAAGGGCGGATCGCGGTACTAAGTGACCGAGTATTCGCTATTCCTCCACCAATAAAAACCGGGAGACTGATCATGGGACGTTCAGGAGTTATTACCTTCAAAGGCAATCCAATGACGCTGCAGGGCGAAGATCTTGCGGTGGGCGCGGCCGCTCCCGATTTCGCTCTCCACTATGCCGAAGCTGGAATCCAAACGCTGACCTTGGCGGATTTAAAGGGAAAACCGACATTAATCAATGTCGTCCCAAGCCTGGATACACCTGTCTGTGCAATCCAAACCAAGACCTTCAACCAGGAATTGTCAGCGCTCGGTGACAAAGCAAACGCGGTGACCGTCAGCCGCGATCTGCCATTCGCCCAAGCACGATTTTGCGGTGCTGAAGAGATCCAGATGCGGACCGCCAGCGATTACCAGACGCACGAATTCGGCGAGGCGTATGGCTTGACCATCGAAGAACTAAAATTGCTCACGCGAGCCGTTATCGTGCTCGATAGCGATGGAAACGTCGCTTATAAAGAAATCGTCAGCGAAGTCACGGACGAACCCGACTACTCCTCCGCGATGGCATCGTTGCGGATGCTGGTTTAACCCACCTCGCATCCGATCCCTTTGACGTGAGAATCAATCGTGAATCCGAGTGAATCGTCCACACCAGCTGGGCAGTTTAAGGTTGCCGCTTTGTACCGGTTCGTTCCACTGAACGACCACGTCCAGCTGCAGGAAGGATTCCAATCCCAGATGGAATCACTCGGAATCCGTGGAACGCTGTTACTAGCTCACGAAGGCATCAATGGAACCTTGGCCGGAACACCGGCCGCAATTGATGAATGGATCGATTGCTTGCGAAGCGACTCGCGACTGGCAGATCTTGAGGTCAAGTATTCGTACTGCGATTCGATGCCGTTTAAACGGTGCCGTGTTCGCTTGAAGAAGGAAATTGTCACGATGGGTGTTCGAGGGATCGACCCGCTCGACGCCGTCGGCACCTATGTCGACCCACAGGATTGGAATGAACTGATCGCGGATCCCGACGTTGTGCTGATCGACACTCGGAACGATTACGAAGTCGCGATCGGCTCATTCAAGGGAGCCGACAATCCGCAGACCCATACATTTCGCGAATTCCCTGATTACGTTCGTAAAAACCTTGATCCGCAACAGCACAAAAAAGTCGCGATGTACTGCACCGGTGGCATTCGGTGCGAAAAATCGACCGCTTTGCTGAAGCAAATGGGGTTCGAAGAGGTCTATCACCTGAAGGGTGGCATCCTGAGGTATCTAAACGAAGTTCCCTCGGAGCAGTCGCAATGGGAAGGCGAATGTTTTGTGTTTGATGGACGTGTCTCGGTCAGCCACGGCTTGCATGAAAGTAACCATGTCATGTGTTTCGGCTGCGGTTGGCCGGTGACCACCGAAGGACAACAGCACCCAGATTTTGTCCCGGGTGTTCAATGCTCTCACTGTGCATCGACAATCACCGAGGAGCAACGAAAACGCTTCGCGGAAAGACAGCGTCAACTTTCGGAAAGTCCACAAGACGACGCATGAGACCGATCTCAGCCAGCATCCGCTGAGAAGCAACCAGTCGGCACCCTCGGGTTCTGAGACCGAGCAGCAGTAACCGGAACAGCAGTAACCGGAACAGCAGCCGACTTGAGCTGCCGCGGAAACGCCCCGAATCGAGCGTGAACCTACTGCCGCAAGCAGCCCAAACAGGCATTGACGCCCAGCTTGCTTTGGCCGCCAGATCAAATGCGTTCCGATCAAATTCCCGCAGGAACTGGCAACGGTTGCCACGCTTGCTCGTTCTCACAGGCATTCTAAAAGGGTTCGTCGAAACCAAGTGATTTCTTGCGCGATATCTTCCGCGAGTCCTCGCTTGCGCATCGCAGCGGGCAAAACAGACCACGCGTAGGTTTCGATTTCGAGGTGCCCGGTAAAGCTGTTGGGTGAATTCTCACCTAATAACGCACGCACACATTCCAACACCTCTTGCTGGCTGGTAGTGAGGTGCCCGAATCGTTCCAGGAAAATCGGGACGTGAAAATGAACAACCCACCGCTCGTCGCCACCGACCGGATTGCGTGCTGCCGCTTCTCCCACATCCCCTTCAGTCTGTTCGGAAATTGGGTTGGCAGCCAACAGATCGGGCAAATCCTCAGCCAGATTGAATTGACCTCCCGCCAATTGTTGCCCTGTCTGATGGAGATATCGATCTTCGGCGAACTGTTGCAACTGACTGAGTGCTTCGAAACACCGATCGGCAGCCATCGATTGCCAATCCACCACGATCGCGCTGCTGACCTGAACCTTGCCGATCGTAATCGAGGCTTGAGCGTATCGCTGCAAGACCTCAAGCTGAGGCTCCATCATCACGGCCGAATGGCAAATGTCGTGGCAAACGGTCAGATATTTCCGGTGGACTTCATCGGGCAGATGCTTGTCGAACCAGTCGATGATGTCCTCGGCAGAATCGAGAATGCAGCCCGGCTCTGGCTCGATCGCAACGACAATTCGGCGTCCTGTCGTCGATTCAAGGTTTTGAAGGTAGTCGGCCAACTGCCGCAAGTTTGCACCGGCTTGTTCCAACATAGAATCGTTTGCGCAGTCCGACGGCCAGCCGATCGGGAGCGTACTGATTGAACCAAACTCTTCGTCTTCTGGGAGCAAGCGAGCCAGAATATCGGCCAGCCGCTGAGTGTATTCGAGTCGTTCAGGTTGCCACCAAGCCGGCTGATAGACAGCGCGTTTGACCACATCTTGATGAAAATTGTCGTAGGGAAATCCGTTGATCGTGTATGCACGTAAACGCCGCTGAAGCAAAAACTCGGCAAAGTTATCTGCCTGCGTTGAAAGTTCGACGGCTGCCTGAGCAGGTAACCACAAACCAACCCCTAACTCATCTAAACCGCAAGCAATCCGCGCCGAAGCCGCGTACCGCTCCAAATTGCCCCGGATCGATTCGAGGTCCACGCCGGCGTGAACATTCGTGCAATAGCCAATTGTGTGTCGAGCAACTTTCAATTCAATCACCGGGCATCCGGGGAGGAAAAATTTCCAGGCATTCTAAATGTGTTCGCCGGGTGGCTCGACCCGTACCCTCCCGTTTCCAGGCAGAAACAACGATTGCCAAGCCACAAAACCGGCATGCCAAGCCACAAAACCGGCATGAAGGCCGGAATGGAGCCGTTTTCGATCAATTCGCCGTCGGGTTGGCCACCCCAACTACAATTGTCCGTAATGGAACCCCGTCCAAACTCGGAGCGTCCATCCACGCGTCTGCAGCACCACGCTGCCAGCACGCCCTCCCAACCCTTCTATCCGGCTGAAATCTTAACCTAACGAATTCATGACGCGAACACTCTTGGCCCTGCTGGCATCGTTGATTAGCACCTGGGCAACAGCACAACCGCTGCCCAATTCGAAGCACTCCGACCCAATCGACCGTTTCTATCAAATCGATCAATGGTGGCCGACGCCGAATGACCAACGAACAGCATCGGGCGCACCGGGCCCAGATTACTGGCAGCAGCGGGCCGACTACGACATTGATGTCACGCTAGACGACAA
Organism: Rubripirellula sp.; assembly: GCA_049602075.1. Classification (GTDB taxonomy): domain Bacteria; phylum Planctomycetota; class Planctomycetia; order Pirellulales; family Pirellulaceae; genus Rubripirellula. The sequence goes on along the minus strand of JBMYRF010000007.1, from coordinate 204,159 downwards.
AAACCAACGTCTCGAAGGCGTCAGTCGAATCACTTACCACAATCGCTCGCCCCACACGCTCGGTTACCTCTGGGTGCAACTGGACCAAAACCGCTTCAAGCCCGATTCTGACTCCAACAAGGTTCAATCGGCCCCCAACCCTTCGCCGCGGATGTCGTTCCGGGCGATGAACTCTATTTTCAAACGGATGCTATTCGAAGGCGGCTACAAAATTGAAGCGGTCACCGATTCGAAGCGGCAACCACTCGATCACACAATCGTCAAAACGATGATGCGAATCGATTTGGAAAAACCACTGAAACCAGGTCAGTCTTTTGAATTCCATGTCAATTTTTCGTTCAACATCGTGAATGCCAAACTGATGTCGGCCCGCGGTGGCTTTGAGTTCTTTGAAAAGGACAAGAACTACATTTATGAAATGGCGCAGTGGTTTCCACGAGTTGTCTCATACACTGACTACACCGGATGGCAGCACAAGCAATTCCTTGGGCGAGGTGAGTTCACCCTGGAACTCGGCGATTACGTGGTGCGAATCAATGTGCCGGACGACATGGTGGTTGCTGCCACTGGTGAATTACAAAACGCGGCCGAGGTGATGGAACCAGCTTGGATCGAGCGGTTGGCCAAAGCGAAAACGGCCACGAAGCCGATGTTTGTCATTACGCCAGATGAGGCAAAAGAAAACCAAGCGAAAGGTAGTAAAAAAACAGAAACTTGGGTCTTCGCTGCGAAGAATGTTCGTGACTTTGCATTTGCTGCCAGCCGTAAATTTATCTGGGATGCAATGGGCGTCGAGGTGGACGGCAAGCAAGTGTTAGCAATGTCTTTCTATCCAAACGAGGCCGAACCACTTTGGAGCCAATATTCCACTGAAGCGATCGCTCACACGCTCGAGGTTTACGGTCGCTATTCATTTGCCTATCCGTATCCGGTGGCGATCAGTGTGAACGGACCGGTCTACGGAATGGAATATCCGATGATTTGTTTCAATGGGCCGCGGCCAGAAGAAGACGGCACATACAGCAAGGCCACGAAGTATGGATTGATCTCCGTTGTTATCCACGAAGTCGGTCACAACTTTTATCCCATGATCGTCAACAGCGACGAGCGTCAGTGGACTTGGATGGATGAGGGCCTTAATTCATTCCTGCAGTACTTGGCCGAACAGGAATGGGAAGAAGACTACCCGTCTCGACGGGGCGATCCTGAGAAAATCGTGCCCTACATGCGAGGCAGCTTTCAACGGCCAATCATGACCGGAAGCGAGGAGATTCTTCAGTTTGGAGACAACGCCTATGGGAAACCTGCGACCGCGTTGAACATTCTGCGAGAGACAGTGCTGGGCCGCGAATTGTTCGACTTTGCTTTTCGTGAGTATGCCCGGCGTTGGAAATTCAAACGCCCTACGCCAGCCGACTTTTTCCGAACCATGGAAGATGCTTCGGGAATCGATCTGGATTGGTTCTGGCGAGGCTGGTTCTACAGCACAGACCACGTCGATCTCGCGATCTCAGATGTCAAGCTCTACCAAATTGACGCCGGAGACCCGGACCAGGCTGCCGAGCGGAAACGGAAACAGCGTGAAGAAAAAGAACCTACGCTCAGCCAGCAACGCAATAAAGACCTCCGCAAGCGAATCGACTGGCAACCCGGCCTGAAGGATTTTTACAACAGTGCAGAGTACGACGAATTGGCCGTCGAAGATTCAGCTCGCAAAGCATTCCAAAAAATGCTCGACGATCTCGATCCAAAAGATCGCGCCATGCTGAGGCGAACGACCAATTTTTATGTGATCGAATTCGAAAACGTTGGTGGTCTCGTGATGCCCGTCATTATGCGGATCTACTACACCGACAACACCAACGAATTGGTGACGTATCCACCGCAAATTTGGCGACAAAACAGCAAAAGCGTCAAGAAATTGTGGGTCACCGAGAAGGAGATTGCTCGCATCGTCCTCGACCCGAGACGAGAGATCGCCGACACCGAGGAGTCGAACAATCACTGGCCAGAGCGGTTCATCCCGAGCCGTTTCCAGCTTTATAAGAGCAATCGCTCCAGCCGAAACCCGATGCAGAAGGATCGCGCGAAGAAGAAAGCGGAGCAGAAGCCCGAAGAGAAAAAGGACTGAGGCTCCTTTCAAGGCATTCATCGTGGAGGCTTTCCAGGCCTCAATAATGGCAGCGTCCGAGCGAGGATGGGTCTGAGCGGGGACACCAATTAAACCCCGCTCCCTCGCGGTGTCGCACAGGCCCAATGACTTCATCAATTCATAAGAGAACTACAGCGAAATGTTTTCTTCCATCTTATTAGCAGCCTTACTGCATCCATCTCACGAAACCTTCTCTGAGTTGGAATGGAACCCCGAAACGGGGCACCTGGAGGTCGCTATGCGTCTCGACGTTCTGGATGAACAGTGGCTTAAGCGGAAGCTAGAAGGCGAGCAGCCAAGCAAAGATTGGATCATTCAATATCTGCAAAAAAAATACCGCATCACGGCGCCGCCAGGTGAAAAGAAAGCTGACTCAGCCAGCTATCACTGGATCGGTCGCGAAGAAGATGGTTCACACGTCTGGTGGTACTTTGAAATCGAACCTCGCGATCACCAAAAACCAACCTGGATTGACGTCCGCGTGTTGTTCGAGCGGGAAAAGAACTACACTCATCAAGTGGTGCAACTGGATAAGAAGCCACGCCGTTCGCTGATGCTAACAAGCCAGCTTTCACGCCTCCCATTCGAACCACGCAACGAGAAGCCAGGTGCCGGAACCAAACTCCCACCAATCACCGGTGAAGCAACACCTAGTCGGTGAGGTCATCTCGATTGGCGATGAGATGACAAGCGGGGCCCGCGTCGACACGAACGCCGCTTGGCTGAGCCGACGACTGGGTGAACTAGGGATTCACGTTGCTTTTCACAGCACAGTAGGTGACACACTCGCACACAACATCGATGTTTTTAGGATCGCGAGCGAGCGTTCCGATGTGGTGGTCTGCACCGGCGGACTCGGGCCCACCCGGGACGATCTAACTCGAGATGCCCTCGCGGGACTCGTTGATCAACCACTGGAACTGAATCCCGAATCGCTGAAGCGGATTGAAGCGATGTTCCGCCGACGAAAGCGTGAGATGCCCGAACGAAATCACGTTCAAGCGATGTTTCCTCGGGGGAGTTGCGAGATCATCAATCCACAGGGCACCGCGCCCGGGATCGACCTGGCCATCGAACGCGAAGGCCGCAACGATTGGCATTTGTATGCGTTGCCCGGTGTTCCTGCCGAAATGAAAAGGATGTTTGATGAAACCGTCGCCGAGCGGATTATTTCCCTGTCCGGCGATTCCGGGAAGATTCATCATCATGTGATGAAATTCTTTGGTACCGGGGAAAGCGACATGGAAGATCGGCTCGGTGACATGATCTCACGGGACCGTCAACCACGAGTCGGCATCACGGTGTCGGCCGCAACCATCTCGCTTCGAATCACCGCGAAAGCCGAGACGAACGATCAGTGTGATCGGATGATTCAAGAAACCAGAGCGAAAATCCTGCAACTGGTTTCCGAGTTTCATTTTGGAGATGGCGAACTTTTCGAACAGCAACATGCGATCAACGAGTGGTTACAGCAACACCATCAATCGCTGATGGTCATCGAATTCGGCCGCGCGGCATTACTGGGGGATTGGTTCGCCGAGTTAGAGCCGACTACCGGCTATCGAGGTGGGCTATCGCTCTGCACGCCCACCGACCTGCAACGCATGTTCCAAGCCGAGGACGAGCGAGACTCGATCGATCGAGCCAAACACGCATTGGGCGCCGATTGGGCGCTCGTCGTAGACAGTTATCCCGAACTGGAACATGACAGTGATGTCCCGCTCGCTGCCCGCGATGTGCGGTTACTCGTTGTCAATCCGGAGGGTCGCCACTTCGCTACCACTGCGACGCTCGGCGGCCACCCGTCGATCATGCAGCCAAGGATCGCGAAGACCGCGATGGCCTCACTACGGAAACACCTGGGGTAGCCGTCGCCCGCAGCCGATCGCCAGAACCTCTGTTTGCAGGGGTGACTTTTACATCACGGGCTGGATTCGAGGCGCTGTTTGTTTACAGGCGCTGTTTGTTTACAGGCGCTGTTTGTTTACAGGCGGCGTCTGTTTACAGGCGCCGCCTGTTCCGCGATCAAGCACCGATCAACGAAAGACTTATGTCAACAAATCGTCTTCGAATTCCAGCTCAATCGGCGAGAAGGGAACGTGCCGAATGGCCGCCCCGCCATTGTGAAATTCGATCCCTTGCAGGCGGTAACCGCGGATTCTTCGGTGAGTATGACCAAAGACAATCCGGCGCACCCCATCAGTACGTTCATCGGGCTGCGCGTGCATCCAGTGCATCAGCCGAATGCAAGTTGCACGGCGGCGATGTGCAGCGATCGCCGCGGCTCGATGCATGCGGGTCGCAATTGCTACATCGTAGATATTACTGGCGACCTGAGAGGCTGTTGGCTTGTTCTGCCAACGGATCCGATAATCGGAAAAGCGATCCAGATCCCCTTTTCCCTCGATGACATCGCCGTGCAGCAACAGCGTGTCATGCACCCGAATGCAATCGAGTCCGCAAGTAAACCGATCTCGCTGCTGCGCCCAATCGGCAAGTGCTTCGGAAAACGCCAAATGCGCGTCGTGGTTACCGTCCAAAAAAACGAACTGAGTCGTTGGATGGTGGATGTACCAATTCTCTAGCCATTCCAGGGCCGTGCGAACGGATTCCGCTTCGTTCTGCAATCGACTCCAACGAAAATCGAATAGATCTCCTCCCCACACACAAAGGTCGGCATCGGCAATCGCTTGATCGATCAGATCATGATGCTCATCAGCGTTGCATCGATTGCTAAATAAATGCAAATCGGAAATGAAGGCTAAGCGATTAATGGATGGTTGGTTCGACCAGAATTCAATCATCAGTGAGTTGGTGCTTTCATCCTAGGTGGAAAGGTTCGGCTGCGTCGCTCTTGGGGCTACCTGCGATTGGGATTGGACTGCCATCCCTCACTCATTTCGCTGGGGTACACCCTGATACCGCCGCGAGTCGCATTGCTGCGAGGGCTGGGATCCCATTTCTTCGCGTCACCTTCCTTGATGATCTCGTGGACCTGATCCACATCAATATTGTGAAGCGCAGCGAACCTTCTCAATTCTCGATCGAAGGTCTTTTGCAACATATCCTCCATCATCTTGCGGGCTGGACTACCCTGCGGCATCAGCAGCGGTTTTTCGACTGTGGTTCGAGCAACCTTTCGGTAATCGTCGTAGATCCTTTGGCGAGTTTGTTCGGGCAATCTAACCTCTCGGTAAGGCTCGGGCTCGCGCGGCTTGATTGTTTTTTCATCGACTTCGCTGGCTGCCACCTCAGTCGTGGCGGTAACCGGACTCGTCTCACCAGCGGGAGTCGCCTCGGAAGGTCGCAGTAGAATGACGGCCGCGCCAATCAAAACCATCAACAACATGCCACCACCGAGCAAGGCCGCTAAAGCAATCGCTGCGGAAGGCTCCATCGTCTTGGCGGTACCGCTCACCTGCGGCTGACTGTCTGGCTTAGGAACAACGGGTTGATGAATATTCCAAACCAAACCACACGCAGGGCAACGGGTGTTCGCCATCGCTGCGGGAACGTTGGCAGCGGCACCGCAGTCGGGACAGGCAACGCTTCGAATCGACATTGCAAACCACCTTGGGGTGAATAGAAAAGGAATTATCTTAGAAACGCACGCTGCGTCAGATGCAATAATGTCATGACAACCAGATTCGCTTGAAAATAAAAATCAGCTCAGCACCGGGACAACTTAAAATCAGAACAATCTAGTTGGACTGCCGCTGCGACGTAGGCCGTCGTCAACACAGGACACACGTCGACGCAGGACACCGGGTGCCAATGATTGGCTTGTCTATTCATTCAACTTGACCTGCTCCCGTTCGTACAGAGCCCGAACCTCTTTCAAATCGACATCTATCTGGGGTAACTGCGGATTCATATCTTCCAGGGTTTGGCGGACGATGCTGGCGACCGAGGCGTCTCGGTACCATTTGTGATCCGCCGGGATCACGAACCAAGATGCGTCCTGCTGGTTACATTTCTCGATCGCATCTTCGTAAGCAGTACGGTAGGAATCCCATTTCCCACGTGCTTCGTAGTCACCAAGGTTGAGTTTCCAGTGCTTCGCCGGATTCTCCAGACGTTTTGCAAACCGTTCTAATTGCTCCTCCGGGCTGATATGCAGATAGAACTTTAAGATTCGCGTGCCGCAAGATTTTAGCAACGCTTCAAAGTGATTGATCAACTCATATCGCTCACTCCAAACCTGCTTCGGAACAATATCTTCCACCCGAACGACCAACACGTCCTCGTAGTGCGACCGATTGAAGATCGACACCATGCCTTTGGCTGGAGTACAGGCATGAATCCGCCACAGAAAATCGTGGGACAATTCCAATTTGCTGGGCACCTTGAAGGGGAAGGTACGACACCCCTGAGGGTTCATTCGGCCGAGAACATTTCGAATTAAACCATCTTTGCCAGCGGCATCGGGTGCCTGCAACACCACGAGCAGCGACTGCTTACCTTCGACGAACAAGCGATGCTGCAGCTCACGAACCGCGTCATTCGTCTCGGAAGTGAAGGCTTTCGCCGCAGACTTATCCGCGAATGGCCCTTTTTCGCGAGTCTCCATCTCGCTCAAATCGACTCTCTGTCCCGGTTTGATTCGATGCTTTTTAATAAAATCCATGGCAGGTCTGACCAATACGTGATGAGAGAGAATTGACGAGATGCCGACCAGTCTTTATCACTGGCCGTTAAAACAGCCCTGGCAGATCCGATCCGCACCGAGTTTCGGGATGAGCCCTGATTTTGGGACCTGACCCAATTCATTTTGGGACCTGACCCAATCCTTGGGACCTTACCGGAACTCAAGTCGCTCGGGAGCGTTTTTCGATCTTGGGCGACTGTTATATCAGGTGCAACAACGGTGACAGGCAGATCGGTCCGAATTGGCTTCTATCCCAGAAGCTCATAACTCCGGCTCGTCTCGCATGCGGGTGATAACTGCGTGCGGGGAACCTCACAAAAACGAAGAGAAACACGTGCGTATATTGGTCACCGGTTGCGGCGGTTTTCTGGGCAGTGAAATCGTTCGTCAAATTATTGACCGCGGAGACCAGGCCGTTGGTATTTCACGCAATGAGTATCCGAGTCTTGCCAGTCTTGGAATGGAGCATTTGCGCGGAGATTTAACCGATGCCGACTTTGTGGTTCGAACAATCTCTGACGTCGATGCGGTGATTCACACCGCTGCGATTGCCGGTGTCTGGGGCCCTTGGCAAACGTTTTTCTCGATTAACAAACTCGCCACAGATCATGTGATTGCCGCTTGCCAGCGAAATAAGATCGCCAGGCTGATCTTTTCGAGCAGCCCCAGCGTAACCTTCGATGGCGACCACCAAAGCGGCGTAGATGAATCGGTGCCTTACGCCTCCCGATGGCTGTGTCACTACCCTCACACCAAGGCGTTAGCGGAACAGGCAGTCCTGGCGGCTGATCAGCCGGGGCAGTTGAGAACGGCAGCCCTCCGCCCCCATCTCATCTGGGGAGAGGACGATCCTCACATTTTGCCGAGACTGATTCGTCGGGCTAAAGCAGGTCGTTTGCGAATCGTAGGTGATGGGAAAAATAAAATCGACACCGTGCACGTCGTCAACGCGGCGGCGGCCCACCTTGATGCCTTGGATGCTCTGGGGCAGCGTCCCGAGGAGGCAGCCGGACGCGCCTATTTCATCAGCCAGGATGAACCGGTCGATTGCTGGCAGTGGATTAGCGGTATCTGCCAATTGGCAGGTGTTTCGGCTCCCAGTCGGCAAATTTCCTTTCGTTCGGCCTGGCGAATTGGAGCGACCCTGGAAGGCCTCTACCGAGTGACCGGGCGGGGCAACGAACCTCCTATGACAAGATTTTTGGCCGCACAGCTTGCCAGGGACCACTATTTCGACATTTCAGCCGCCAAGCAGCGTTTGGGATACCGGCCCCGATTGAGTTTGCAGCAAGGACTTCAGCGTTTACAAGCAGCCTGGTCGGGTCGAGATTTTTGATGATTTGTCAGGTATCCCGGACTGAAACTAGGTATCCCGGACTGAAACCAGGTATCCCGGACTGAAACCAGGTATCCCGGACTGAAAGAGGGCTACTCCGCCCCAATTCCGAGGGCGATACGCGTCAGGTCGAGTACGTCGCCCATAGCAGGCAGGGTGACAGGGCGGATGAGAATCAGCGTGAACAGGTTGCTGCCTGAGGGGTGGACAGTTACGGATCGAGGCTGAAACCGGCTAATAGGCTGCGGTGAGACGGCCCACTTCGCTCCAGATGCCGCGTTGCCCGACGAATACGAGGGAATCGAGCTGGTTTGCATCCCTAAAATGCGAGTTCAAAAACGCAGACCGTTGTCAGCTTGCAGCCTGATTGGTAGCCTTTTTCTTTGGTTCGGGGCTCAAATCCTCTTTCCATCCACACCCAAAACTCTTTCCGTTAATACAGTGATTGCTCCCAATCGTGCCTCTGAGCTGCCGGATGAGCAGCGAATTGTTATCACCGGCATCGGCCTGACCGCTCCTAACGGGAACGACTGGCAGTCCTTTCGGAACGCGCTGCTAGAGAAACGCAGCGGTGTCAAACCCTACGAGGTTCGGTACTTCGGCTCGACGCTTGCTGGGGTTTGCGACTTCGACACCACGCGATACCAAAAGAAAAAAGAAGTTCGCCGTGGCACTCGGGCCGGCAGTGTTGGGGTTTACACCGCCAACGAAGCCATCAAGCATTCAGGCATCGACTGGCAAAACACAGACAAGTCTCGTGTTGGGATTTATGTCGGGGTCACTGAGCACGGCAATGTGGAAACCGAAAACGAAATCTACGTGATTAAAGGATTCGATTACGACACAAGTTGCTGGTCTCACCATCACAACCCACGAACGGTCGCCAACAACCCGGCTGGTGAAATCGCGTTGAACATGGGGATCACCGGCCCGCACTACACCATCGGTGCCGCCTGTGCTGCGGGCAACGCTGGAATCATTCAAGGCGCCCAAATGCTGCGTCTCGGTGAATGTGACTTGGCAATCGCCGGTGGCACCAGTGAAAGCATTCACACCTTTGGAATATTCGCAAGCTTCAACAGCCAAAACGCCCTCGCCCGGCACGACGATCCAACGCAAGCCTCGCGTCCCTTTGACGTTGATCGCAACGGGATCGTCGTAGCAGAGGGTGGTTGCTTGTACGTGCTGGAACGCTTGAGTGATGCGAAGGCACGAGGCGCAGAAATCATCGGGGAATTAGTTGGCTACGCGATGAATACCGACGCAACCGATTTTGTTTTGCCAAATCCCGAACGCCAAGCCGAATGCGTCAAGATGGCGCTCGACCGAGCTGGTTTAGAGGCGGATCAAATCGACATCGTGAGCACGCATGCGACTGGCACAAGCAGCGGGGATTCGCAAGAATGCCGCGCCCTGCGAACCGTTTTTGGTGAGTGCAAAAATCCGCGCATTAACAACACCAAGAGTTACATCGGCCATGCGATGGGGGCTGCGGGCGCATTGGAACTCGCCGGAAACCTGTCTGCCTTCGGCGACCGTGTCGTTCACCCAACCATTAACGTCGACCAACTCGACCCCGATTGTGAAATCCCAGGGCTGGTTCTCAACGAGCCTCAGGAACTGAAACGGGTTGACTACGTTCTTAATAATTCATTCGGTATGCTGGGCATCAACTCGGTCGTCATCATTGGTCGGGTTTAATCACTCCCAATTCCGGCAGATCGACCGACGCCACAGTGAACCACCAGAAATAAAAACCTTTTGCCTCCCACCGGAGTTGATCCATCTATGACGCCCGCGGAAATTCGTGAAGAAATCATCGACATTCTGGAAGATATTTCGCCGGATGAAGATCTTGACTCCTTGGACGACAGCCAGGCGTTCCGAGACCAACTGGAGCTCGACTCGATGGACTTTCTCGATATCGTGATGGAGTTGCGAAAACGCCATCGCGTTCAAATCCCAGAGGAAGAGTACGGTAACTTGGCGAGCATGAGCTCAACGGTGACCTATCTGGAGCCCAAGATGAAAGACATCGTCAAGACGTGACCGGCAAGCCGCTGTCAAGCACAGCGAGAGAATCCTCCTGGCGAGGTCGGGGGCAGCGGTTCGCCACTCAAACGAATGCTTCACCTCTTGGTTGCTCGGCCGCGGTCGCCCAGCCTCTGGTTAAACCCGGCCTTGTGTAACCCCGGCCTGACCCCGCCGGCTACCCCGCGGATACCCCACTTGCTTGCTCTGGTCTTACGTTGACTATCGGCCACACCTTGAAGCTGCCGGGTGATCACTCCCGCCTGTTCTCTGTCGCGGAGTGACGAAAACTGGCGGCCCCAAACCAGTTGAGGATTTCACCAGTCGCAAATTTCACGGGGGGATTGACGGGGCCCGACGCAATTTAGGCGATCCTAGGATTCGTTTAAGTGAGCGAAACGAGAACGGAGGTTGGCATTCCCCTTTCAACCTTGGAAAGGAATTGGGTTTCCGGCAGAAATTAAGATACTCGCAGAGGAATTGGGATGGTTGGCTAGGAGCGTGCCGGCGAAGCGTTTAAGCTACAGTGGTTGAGTTGGCCGGCATCGGTAAACACAGGAAAGATGGCGTTGGAACCTGAAAACAGAATCCATTGGGCCACGCAAGTCGCGAGCATCCGGAAGCGATTCGAAGAAGCCCGTCGAGCGGGCGAGACGTTCAACGGCTTTGAACCTTGGCTGAAGGCTGTCCCGGCGCACATTCGCCCGCTCCTGCTCGATGAACTGGAGACATGCCAGCTAGACTCAGACTCGATATCGCCTGAAACGTCTGAATTCTCCACGGCTGGTATCCTCGGCCTTCAGGATCAGGCTCGAGACTTCTTCTACGCCGCACCTGCCGACGTAACTGACGATGCCATTCACCGCTGCCCGACCTTTCGCGGCATGAGTAGGAAAGCGGTTAAAGACCTCAACCAAAACTTTGTCCAGCAATCGTTCCCCAGCGGGACAAAACTACTCCGCCAAGGCCAAGCAGCCAGCGGTTTGTATCTGATTCTCGAAGGCTCCGTCGACATCATTGATACCAACACAGGTGAAAAAATCGATTCCGATGGCGCGGGGTCGGTGCTGGGTGAAATGTCTCTGCTGACCGGGGCCGCTTGCTCGGCACAGGTGGTCGCGACAGCAGATCTGCAAGCGATGGTGCTCTCGACCGACGGCTACAAACAACTGATCGAAAAACACCCAGAATTAGAAATCGCACTCAGCCAACTTGTGAGCGATCGACTAGGCGGTCGATCGCATGATGCTTTGTGCGGCAAGACAATCGGGAACTACGAACCGGTCCGTTGCATTAGCCGGGGTGGGATGGGCGTGGTCTATGAGGCGCGGCCCAGCAGGGGAGAGCCCTCTGACCATGTTGCACTGAAAATGCTCCGGCATCGATTTATCTACGACGATCAAGTGCAGAACCGATTCGGTCAGGAAGCCAGCTTGCTGGAAGATTTGGTTCATCCCAATATTGTCCGCTTCCGCGAGCACTTCGTCGCATTTCGCACTCGCTTTTTGGTACTCGACTTATGTGATGGCTCCGATCTGTACTGTCTTCTGAGGAGCGAAGGACCGATGAACGAGCCAACGTCCCGAGCCATCCTGGGGCAGATCGCAGAGGGCCTACTTTACGCTCATCGTCACGGAGTGATCCATCGCGACCTCAAACCGGGTAATGTCCTCGCCGGACGCGATGGCCGCATCCAGCTAACTGACTTTGGTCTGAGTAAGCTGATCGAATCCGAAACCTCGGAAGCAAAAGCGGTTGGCACGCCAGCCTACATGCCTCCCGAGCAATTCCGCACCAGCCAGGTTGGCCCCGCTTATGATTGGTATGCGATGGGGTGCCTCGCCTACGAGATGCTAACCGGTGAAATCCTCTTCAACGGTCAAAACTGGATGGAAATGCTCGAACGAAAAAAGAACTTCAAACCTAGCGAACATTTGCTGAAGTTGAACTGCAGCGACGAGCTAAAAGAGTTGATTCAGGGTGCGCTCGAACCCAACGAGGCTGATCGGAAACTCGACTTAGCAAAAATTTCTAGCTGGGCTGAACAAGTCAAGGGACTGTTCCCCCCCGAACAATGCTAACGGAATAATACCGCCGCCGCTGAGAATCTCACTTTCGCTATTCACCTCCTATTAGATGCAACGAAATTACGCGCCGGCCGCCTACCCAGCATAGGAATCGTCGATTGGATTCGGCATCATGTTCTAGATCAGTTTCCGTTGAACGCGTGAGCGCCCATCGCCCTCTTGCGGATGAGTTTCGTAAGACTTCCCAACCGATCGTCGCGATCGGCACCATCAAGCCCCCAGGTTCGCCTCGATGCTCGTCGACCCTTCGTTTCTGTTTCGCTTCGAGGTCAGCCTGAACAAGCGGGCCTGCAACTGGAGCGGCCAAGGGATCAAGCTGCCGACCTCTTTTCGCTTGCCCTCTTTCGGGGCCTTGGCTGATCGCCCCGTCTTCGGGGATGTGCGAGTTGCCTGGAGTGCAAAAGGCCTAGCGATCCAAGTGCTCGTCAACGGCAAACGCCAACTTCCTTGGTGCCGTGAATCGCGTCTCGATGATAGTGACGGATTCCATCTTTGGATCGACACCCGCTGCAGTCCCGGGATTCACCGTGCAACGCAATACTGCCACCACTTCCTCTGGATGCCCGCGGGAGGCGGCCCCCGGCGGGAGCAACCCGTCGTCTCGCTGGTGCCAATCGCCCGGGCGCGAAGCCATCCCAAGACGGTCCCGGAAGGGCAGCTAAAAATCGCTGCGAAGCCACGTCACGATGGCTATGAATTATCGGGTTTCGTGCCGGCGGCAGCACTCACCGGATACGATCCCAGCGGTCAACCACGAGTCGGAATCTACTATGCCTTGATCGACCGAGAACTTGGCTGGCAGACACTAACGCTGGGACCTGAGTTTCCCGTGATGGACGATCCTAGCCTCTGGGGTGAAGCCGTTTTGGCGTCATGACCCTGCTCCAGAGCCTCTACATCTGGGCTAGAAATCCCCCACATGCTGATTCATGCGGATTCGCAAGCAGTCTCAATCCACCGTCGAAGAACTTCTGCAGCCTTCTATTCTGCGTTAATTGGCGAATTCTGGCCGCTGTGGGTGTTACGGAATAGGTTCCGATTTATAGAATTCGGTAAGATTTTGTACCGGAAAGATCGATACAACCCCTAAAGTCTCTCCTCCCGACCGCGTTTGGAGGCGTCGGCAGACGCCTAGAGCAGTTCAACATGGCCTCTGCACCTACATCGAAAGACGTTCAATCCGTTTCTGGCATCACCGTTCGACTTGCCGGTGATTCCGGGGATGGCATGCAATTGCTGGGAACCCAGCTGACCAATACCAGCGCGCTGGCTGGCAACGACGTCGCTACGTTCCCTGACTTTCCAGCCGAGATCCGTGCTCCACGGGGAACGCGGGCAGGCGTCTCCGGTTTCCAAGTCCAATTCGCGAGCGAGGAAATCTTCACTCCCGGCGACACCCTCGACGCCTTGGTGGTGATGAATCCGGCGGCGATGGTGACGAATCTCGATGACCTCCGAAAAGGGGGCATCTTGATTGCTAACGAAGACGGCTTTAATGACAAAGAATTCAAACTGGCGAAAGTGGAGGCCAACCCGCTCGACGCGACGGTTGTCCAGGACACTTACCGAGTGATCCAAGTTCCCATGACCCGGTTGACGCGTGATGCCGTCGCGGAGTTTGACTTGGGGACCAAGCTCGCCGATCGTTGCAAAAACTTCTTTGCGATGGGATTGGTTTATTGGCTGTTCGGTCGATCGCTCGAACCGACACTTCGATTCATCAATAACAAATTTGGACGCAAACCTGAAGTCGCGGCGGCCAACGAAGCCGCCTTGCGGGCTGGCTGGGCATTCGGTGAAACCACGGAGGCATTCGGTGAAAGTTACCAGGTCGATGCGGCCAATCTGAAAGCGGGCACCTACCGCAACATCATGGGCAATCAAGCACTTGCCTGGGGGTTGATCGCCGCGTCCAAGCTCAGCGAGAAAAGTCTGTTTTATGGAACCTATCCGATCACGCCGGCCAGCGACATTTTGCATGAACTAACGAAGTACAAGAACTTTGGCGTTCGAACCTTCCAGGCAGAAGACGAAATCGCAGCCGTTTGCGCGACCATCGGAGCCGCGTTCGGTGGGTCGATGAGCGTCACCGCCAGTAGCGGACCAGGGATCGCACTGAAGGCGGAAGGGATGGGTCTGGGAATGATCTTGGAATTGCCCATGATCGTCATCAATGTGCAGCGTGGCGGACCGAGCACAGGCTTGCCAACGAAGACAGAGCAAAGCGATCTGCTGCAGGCGATGTACGGTCGCAATGGTGAGTCGCCACTGCCAATCCTAGCGCCACAATCGCCCGCAGATTGCTTTAACGTTGCCATCGAAGCCTGGCGAATCGCAACCCAGTGCATGGTCCCAGTCATGATTCTGTCGGATGGCTACATCGCCAACGGCAGCGAGCCTTGGCGGATTCCAACGATGGATTCGCTCCCGAAAATCAAAATCCACCATCCCGAGGGTACCGACCCCGACGAACCCTTCATGCCCTACGCGCGTGATGAGTATCTTGCCCGCCCCTGGGCAATTCCCGGAACACCTGGACTGATGCACCGGGTCGGTGGGCTGGAAAAAGAAGACATAACAGGGAATGTCAGCTATGACCCGATGAACCATCAACACATGACGGATACCCGCGCCGCCAAAGTGAGCAGGATTGCGGAGCAGATACCGGCACAAGAGGTTTACGGTGAAGCGACTGGCGATGTGCTCGTCATTTCTTGGGGTGGCACTTACGGTGCTTGCCAAACTGCCGTTCGACGCTGTCAGGAATCTGGCCATCAAGTCAGCCACGCGCATGTCCGTTATATGAATCCGCTACCAGCGAATCTTGGCGAATTGCTTCGTGGCTTCCGCAAGGTATTGGTGCCGGAACTGAACACAGGGCAACTGCGAATGCTGCTGAGGTCGATTTACCTCGTTGACTGTATTGGGATCAACAAAGTTCAAGGCAAACCCTTCACCGTTACCGAGTTGGTTGGATCGATCGAATCGCATGTCGCCACACCATCCCGGCCGACCGCAGAAAGCAATGCCGGCTAGAACGCACCGTCGTAAGCCAGCCAGCATGATGACTAGCCGTGCAGCGCAAACGTTTACAACAAACGACGAACACTTGATAACTACCTTCTGTTAACTGATTAACGGCAACTCGCAAAACCATGTCACTTCCCGTTCTTAAACCGGCCGATTTCGCATCTGATCAAGACGTTCGATGGTGCCCCGGGTGCGGCGACTATTCGATTTTGGCGCAGATGAAAAAGGTGCTGCCCGACTTGGGCGTGCCGCGTGAAAAGACCGTTTTCATCAGTGGTATCGGTTGCAGTAGCCGGTTCCCGTACTACATGAACACTTACGGAATGCACAGCATTCACGGTCGTGCGCCCACCTTTGCAACGGGTTTGAAATCAACGCGTCCTGACTTGATGGTGTGGGTTATCACGGGTGACGGTGATGCCTTGTCGATCGGTGGCAATCACTTCATTCACGCTCTGCGCCGCAACCTCGATATCAACATTGTTTTGTTTAACAATCGGATCTACGGCCTGACCAAAGGACAGTACAGCCCGACGAGTGTCGAGGGGCAAGTCACGAAAAGCACACCGATGGGATCGATCGATCACCCGGTCAGCCCGCTGTCATTGGCGCTGGCGGCGGAGGCAACGTTTGTCGCTCGCAGCATGGATGCACATGTTAAACATCTCGGTGCCATCTTGAAGCGGGCTGCCCAGCACAAAGGTGCTTCGCTAGTTGAGGTCTACCAAAACTGCAATGTATTCAATGACGGTGCGATGGCCTATGCCCAAGAAAAGAAGCAACGCCCGGAAAACGTAATTGAACTGGAGCATGGGAAACCCCTGGTTTACGCCAACGGTAAAAAAGGCATCCGCTTGGTAGGCACCCATCTTGAATCCGTCAGCACGGACGACGTTCCGGTTGATGATCTGCTAATCCACGATGAAAAAGACTCGAATCCGTCGATTCACATGATGCTCTCGCGGATGTCCTACCCACACATGCCCGAACCCATCGGTGTTTTGAGAGCCGTCGATAATGTGGCAACCTACGACGATCAAATCAACCAACAGGTCGCTGACGCTACCGCACAAAAGGGCGTCGGTGATCTCGACGCCCTGTTCACCTCCGGCGACACCTGGGAAGTTTCCTGAGCCGCCGGGAACGATGAATGCTACCCTTTCAACCGCTTTCTGACTTTTCTTTCCCATAATTGAAGGATTCAACATGCCGCGTGAAAGAACGTTTTCAGATGCTACCAAAGCCATCGGCGATACCCCGATGATCCAAATCAATCGCTTGGGCCCCGACGGTGGTGCAACCATCTTTGCCAAATGCGAATTCTTTCAACCGCTCAACAGCGTCAAAGATCGAATTGGCGTCGCAATGATCGAAGCGGGTGAGCGTGACGGTAAAATCACCAAAGATACGCACGTAATTGAACCGACGAGCGGCAATACGGGCATCGCTTTGGCATTTGTCTGTGCGGCAAAAGGTTACAAACTGACTTTAACGATGCCTGAATCCATGTCGGTTGAGCGGCGTGCACTGCTGCGTGCGATGGGAGCCAATCTTGTTCTCACGCCGGCTGGGGAAGGAATGAAAGGCGCCATCAACAAAGCGGCGGACCTGGTCGCATCGACCGACAAAGCGTTCATGCCGCAACAATTTGAAAATCCGGCGAATCCAGCGATTCACGAAGCAACCACCGGGCCAGAGATCTGGGCCGACAGTGGCCAGAACATCGACGCAATCGTGGCTGGCGTTGGTACCGGCGGAACCATCACCGGAGTGGCAAGGTTCTTGAAAAAACAGAATCCGAACTTCAAAGCAATCGCCGTTGAACCCAAGCACTCGCCGGTGATCAGCGGAGGCGATCCCGGGAAACACCGTATCCAAGGAATTGGTGCCGGCTTCATCCCCAAAAATCTTGACACCTCCATCCTGGACGATGTCATCCAAGTCGATGACGAAGACGCTTTCGAGCTTGGCCGCAATCTTGCCAAGCAGGAAGGAATCGTAGGCGGTATCAGCAGTGGGGCTAACATGTGTGCCGCTGCCCAAGTCGCTGCCCGCCCTGAGATGAAAGGCAAGCGGATCGTAACGATCATGTGCAGCCTCGGCGAACGTTATCTCAGTACGCCACTCTTTGGCGACTTGGGATTGTAATCAGCCGCGCAAGTCACGCCGTTTTGAGGCATGTGCCCACTCAAGCGGCCAGTCGCGATGACAGGCCGCTCCCAATAACAAGCCGAATTCAGGGTGAGGGGTCGGGCGAGGACGAGAGATGGGTTTAGCACGCAACGTTTCGTTGTGTTAGCAGGAGAGGTAATCCTTGCTTGCGTTGGGCGGCAGAACCGGTCGTCTAGGCACTCATCCGAGTATCGTTGCCGCACAAACTTTGCAGAAATCGGTTGCGGCGAATTAACTCGTCGCGGGTTCCCACATCAGCGACAGTGCCAGCCTCGATTACCGCGATGCGATCCGCTAAGGCCAGGGTTGTTGGGCGGTGCGTGATCATAACACCAGTTCGATTGACCAAGAATTTTGACAAAGCTTGGTGAATCAATTGCTCGCTTTCTAAATCGATCTGGCTGGTCGCTTCGTCCAAAATCAAAATATCAGGGTTCCGGAGAAACGCGCGAGCCAACGCGATGCGCTGCATCTGACCGCCGGAGAGTCGCATCCCTGCAGCCCCTAGCAACGTCTGGTAAGCATCGGGGGTCTTGTGACGGATAAAATCATCTGCAAACGCCAATTTGGCCGCCCGAACGACCGCATGTGAGTCGGCGCCGGGAGATCCATAACGAATGTTGTTCTCAATTGTGTCATCAAACAACACGGTCCGCTGTGTGACCAACGCAATCCGACGCCGTAAATCCCGAGTCCGAATCTGGTCCAACGGAATGTCATCCATAGTGACGTCACCAGAACGTGGATCATCGAATCGGCAAAGCAAACTCACTAGCGTGCTCTTGCCACTTCCATTGGGCCCGACCACCGCGATGGTCTCGCCGGCCTGAATGGTTAAGTCGATTCCCCGCAAGACGATCGGGCCCGATGGATATTGATAAGCCACGTTATTAAAACAAATTTCGCTGTGTGGTCGGGCAGGGGACTTCGGTGACTCTGGCTCAGCGACTCGGACAGGTTGATCAATGATTTCATAGACTCGATTGGTCGCCGCAATCCCGCGTTGCAGTTGTGTCCAGACATCGGCCAACTTTCTGGCTGGATCCGAGGCCCCAATCAAGAACCCAAAAAACAATAAGACTTGTCCAACGTTAAGCGGTTCGTTGCTCATCCGTATCCCAAGCAAGCTTGTCTTGCCATTAACCACCAAGTATCCACCTGCCAAAATCGCAAGGCCGACCGTCACCATCCCCAACATTTCACTGCTGCTGCGGGCTAACGTATTGTAAAACGCCATCTTCATCGACTTGCGATAAAAGCCCAGGATTCCCTGATTGAACTTGGCTCGCTCAAACGCTTGCGTATTGAATGCTTTGACCACACGGATTCCGGCAAAGGAATTTGTCAGCATGCCATATAACTGACTCATCTCCTCCATCGCTCGACGACTCGCTCGACGAATCGCTCGGCTCAAGTAGGTCATGACCAATGCCAAAACCGGCGTAACAACCATGACAAGGAGCAATAGTCGCGGACAAACAATCATTGCTCCGCCCAAGCAAACGATCATCTTTAATGGCTCTCGCACCAAACGGCCGAGCAGTACCGTCAAGCCGGCAGAGACGTGTGAGATATCGTTGGTCAACCTCGCAGTGAGATCCGCAGATCCATTCTCTCCGAAGGAATCAAGATCAAGATGGAGCGCCTTGCGAAAGAAAATCGCGCGCAAATCAACCGCCGTTCGCTCCGCGATGTACTGCACCAACAGCAAATTGCTCATCAATGCAATCAACTTGATCGCCGTACCACCGAGCAACAGAGCGACAATCAAAATCAATGTCTGGTACGGCGTATCGGGCGCGAATCGATTGACCCACGGTTGAGCCGACTCAAGGATTCCCAGCTTGCTCGATGCTGCGGTCAGGCGAGTGTGAGCAAAATCAAGCTCCCGATCAATCGCTGTCAGATCGTCGTCAGCGGCATCAAATCGATCACTGATTAGCAAGCAGATTTCGTTTTCCAATTCCGCCAGCTTCCCCTCAGTCTCGCCCAATTGAGATTCAACGTACTCAGGCAAACTATCGCCCTTAAAGACCACTTCCACCATCGGGTAAAGCGTCCCAATGTTGGCCCCCCACAGAATGGCAATGACTAGCGAGGAGGCCAAAACCCCCAGGATTGCCGCTCTTCGGCGGATCGCTAACTTCAATATCCGGCTGAAGCTTTTCATGTACCAGGGCGTGGGCGGAGTCAAAACAGAGGCTTAAAACAACTAACGGTCCTCTTTTAGCGAACCACCCGCAACACGGCTAGTCGAATCCTTTGCTAGCGGAATCGGTGTCCAGCGTGGCTGCCACAGCAGTGGATATCCAAACCGCCCGCAACTCTGCGGCCTTTCCAACAGGGATGAGCCAATCCTCGCAACTTTCAACGCAAGTTCGAAATTTAGTCGCCTAACCGTCCACTACCACCTGCACACAATGATGGGAATGGATTGTGACACCACGTCAAAACGCAACCCGAGGGTGTTACCGTCTTACCCAAACGTTCACTCTTCTGCCCGCCCCTGGCGGAAGCCTACCTTCACACTGTTTGACCGTTGCGAGGCAGCCCCTAGGATTCCGCTCGACCTCGCCAAGCGACCTGCCGACCAAGCAGGTGAATGGCGAGTGCGACCCACTGCAACAGCACCAGCACGAGTACCGAGATGCTGTGAAACAGGACACCTGACCACGGCTGGCGAAAATGCTTGGCGGCAATCGCACGCGGTCCGTGACCAAGAATAACCGCCAAAACTGCAATCACAGCGGCGGTCCAACTTGATTCCACAATCGCCCAGATTAGCGCGACCAACGGCAGCACAGATCCACCAATCAGCATGATTGTGAACGGAACAATTAGCTTCGGATTCGCAATACCTTCCACCGCATTCTTTAGCACGCCACGAATCACTTCCGGCGCGTTATGGTACATGCGACACTCAGCCAGCTCGGTCCCATCGATCACATCGGTCATCAAATCAGCATGGCGATATGCACGGGGCAATTTCAAACCATCATGTCGCGACTCAGCAATCGCTTGATGTGTTCCTGCTTTGAGGTATTGATCTTTTCGCGTCAAGAACAACTGTCCGCAACCGGCCGCAAAGGCGGGATCAGCACTGCCTCTCATGCGATGTAGCGGCAAGTAGCCTAACAGGATGAAGTGCATGAGCGGGATGATCCACTTCTCTAGCCAAGAACCAGTTTGCTGATGGGGAAAGGCACTCAGCAAGGCAACGGCAGTGCGTTGCTTTCGGTCCAGCAAGTCGGCGAGCGCCCTTTCACTCAATCGCACATCCGCATCCAAAAAGAGCAGATGATCGTGACTGGCAGCATCAGCTAATTGTCGACAGGCAAACTGTTTGCCATTCCAGCCCTCAGGCAGCTGTTCGCTGGTCAACAGTCGAACTCGTGGATCAGATGCCGCCAAGCCCCGAACAATTTCAGCGGTTGCATCCGTGGAATGGTCATCCAGCACCACGACCTCTAAATCGACCTCCTGATTCGCCAGTGCGGCTCCGACACTAGCGCCGATTGAACTCGCTTCGTCCCGCGCGGGAATCAAGACCGAAACACTCGCACGTTCCGCTCTGTCCACGGGATGACGGGAACGTTCAAAAAGGAACAGCGGAACGTTATTCCAAAACATCCACAACGGCAGGAAGGCAAGTAGAAAGGCAACGATTGAAACAGCCAAAATCATTCAAATTGATTCCCATGTTGGGGGCGAAATCGTTTCAGCCGCGACCAAGATTTCAAACGGCGGAAAAAGTCATAAAAGCCGCCAGCACCGACACTCCCTCGGATTAAATGATCGAACTGATCCGATGAACGTGTTATCGCCGACTGAGACAACTCCGTCTGATTTTCTCGCAATCGTGTTGTTAGTAATTGATTCCAATCTGGCTTGGAGAGTCCACGCTGCTGCTCGACCCAAATCGGTTCGCCCAGCCGAGCCAGGCAGACAGGCAATCGCTCGTTCCAGAAAACGTACTCCAACGCCAGCGGGACCGCACACCCGGTCTCCAAACGACTGCACAAGTGAGCCAAGCCAGGCATTAATTCTGCTGAGTGATCTCGACTGTCGGCAAACTGACCCTCCGGTGTTAACCAGATCGCTGTTCCAGGTTGGTTCAGGATCGCCATGCTTTGCTTCAGGAAGGCTGCTGCACCACTGGTTGTGTTCATTCGCACACCGTAGAAGCCCAACTTTCCAAACACACGATATTGCTCGAGCGCTTCAGCGTCGATCGGAGCATAAAACTGCCGCCCGGGGAAAAGCGACCGATTCAGAAAATGTGCGATCAACGGATCCCACCAAGACGGATGATTGCCGAAAACCAACATCGGCGAGTCGACAGGAATCTCACCGTCATCCTGCGAGCCTTTATCGATGCCGATGGCATGGAAATGCCTCGCCAGAAATGGCCTCAAAAAACCGTGAAAGCCGTTCTGAAACCAACCCTGTACATTCGGCACGTCGTGTTGCTGATTCATATCTGATCTTGTGAGACCACCTTTCGGCATCTCACCGCCAACTTTCACTGAACATCGAAGCTGGGAATTTCAGAATGCATGTCCCGCCACTGCGGGCATCCACCAAATCCAACCACTCGACTCGGGCGACGTGTCAATTTGAAACGGAGTCTACCAAATCGAGGAATCACCTGCGTCAAACGCGATGGGAAACGCCCCTTAAAAAAACAGGCGGATTTCCCGGCAAGCCTGTTTTCGTGGCCAACGCAGACTGATGTACCATATCAATATCAATCTGGCAGTAGCCGATCTCGACGGAGCAAATCCAGCATCTTCGCTACGATTTCGGGGTTCTCATCGGCGAGATCGTGATCTTCACCGATATCCTTCGTCAAGTCGTACAGTCGCCACTCCGGCTTGGTCGTCACTGGCTTCTGATTACGGCGGGAGGACTTCCCACGATATTGGACTAATTTCCATTGCTCCATTCTCAGGCCGATGGATGTTTCACCTTCTTGGCTTGCCCAATACAAGTATTCGTGCCGCTGTTGCTGATCATTGTCACCCCTCAGCGTCGGGGCGTAGGAAATACCATCGATCCCAGCAGGCGTTTGGGCATCATGCGTTGGAGGCAAATCCAAACCGGCCAACTCGCAAGCCGTCGGCACAAAATCCCAGAAAGCAGAAGGAAGTTCGGTCGTCGAACCGGGCTCTATCGTGCCGGGCCAGCGAGCGATCAATGGAACGCGAATTCCCCCTTCATGCATCGAACGCTTGAAACCGCGTAATCGACCGTTGGAATCGAAAAACTCGTGACTATGCCCACCTTCCTGGTGAGGACCGTTATCCGACGTAAAGAAAACCACGGTGTTTTGATCAATGTCCAGAGCCTTGAGCAGCTTGAACAAACGCCCGACATCAGCGTCCATTCGAGAGATCATCGCTGCGAATCCTTTCTCCGGATTCGGCCAATCACGATCTTCATAAGCCCCATAATCTGGCACCTCCATTCCGTCCCCTGAAACACGCCCACCTTCATTATTCGCATGTGGAATCGTCCAGTGGATGTGCAACAAAAACGGCTCCTTGTGATGATCGCGTACAAACTGCAAAGCCCGCTCGGTCATCACGTCGTGTGAGTAGGTCACCTTTTGAGCGGCCACCCGTCCTCGTCCGTTGGGATAATCCCCGATCACATTGCCGGGAAGTGGAAGTTGCTTTTTGTTCTCCCACAAGAAAGCTGGATAAAAGTTGTGTGCATTCCCTTGATTGAGGTAGCCACACCAATAGTCAAAGCCGTTCTTGTTGGGATGGCCAGGTTGATCGACTTCGCTGGGATCGTTGACATTTCCCAGTGCCCACTTTCCCACCCCTCCGGTGGCATAACCTGCCTGCTGCAGTAAGCGTGCGACGGTCGATTCGGTTCCGCTTAGGCTTCTGGGACGATTCCCCGTTAGGCCAGTGTGGCCTACATGCTGTCCGGTCCACAGCACCAGTCGGGAAGGACGACAAACCGTGTGCCCAGCGTAATGGTCCGTGAATCTCATTCCCTCGGTTGCCATCCGGTCGAGATTTGGCGTCTGTACAACCGTTTGGCCATAGCTTCCCAAATCGCCGTAACCAAGATCATCCGTCATGATGTAAATGATGTTTGGGCGTTCGGCGGCAAGCAGTAAACCGGAAAGGGAATAAAGGACCGCCAACACAGAAAACAAGATTCGATTAGGAAAGGCCATCAGATTCCAACGAAGTGGGAGGGTATCGGGTACGCCTCTAGTTTCTTCGCTGCCGCAACCATCGTCAACGATCCGGAGAAACGCGTCAGATCCCGGCGAACTCGCTCGATTCGCATAAACCAGCGTTCATCGGGAAAAATAGTTCCGGCCCAAGCACAGAAGCCCGGCCCAAGCACAGAAGCCCGGTCAAAGAACTGAAGCATAGAGCCCGTAACGGCGGTTAAACTCTGCTTTGCAGAACGACACTGTGGCACGCAGAAGAACACGCGGGTTTCCAATGGCCGCAGCCAGCGTGTGGTCCTCCCCCGCCTTACAATGCGCCACGTCAAACCGTACAAAATGGTACGGCACTCAGACGCTTCTACCGAGAATCACCATCTGGCGAATGAAATGGAAACATTGCTGCTGATTGTTTATTTGCTGGTTGCGATCGGCTTTTCTTTTCTTTGCTCGATCGCCGAAGCGGTGCTATTGTCGATCACGCCAAGCTATCTCGCAGAACGCCGCAAGGACCCGAGTAAGTCATCCCAACGAATTGTGCAGCTCCGCAGCAACATCGACCGCCCACTGGCGGCCATCCTCAGCCTGAACACCATCGCACATACTGTTGGAGCAGCAGGCGTCGGAGCTCAAGCCGCCAAAGTATACGGCGACTCTTACGTTGGAATCATCAGCGCTGTGCTAACGCTTTTAATTCTTGTGTTCAGCGAGATCATCCCCAAGACGATTGGTGCCCTTTATTGGCGAACACTTGCCGCCCCGATGGCATTGGCTGTGCAATGGCTAATCCTGGTGCTGCTGCCTCTGGTTTGGCTGTCTGAATTCTTAACCAAAGTACTCTCTCGGGGTCACACACCTAAATTAGTGACACGGGAAGAAATTTCCGCCATGGCCGGTCTCGGGACTGAGGAGGGAATTTTAAGGGCACGAGAATCCAAAATCCTCGACAACCTGCTGCGTCTCGATTCGGTCATGGTCGAACATGTCATGACGCCCCGCACGGTGGTGATCGCCTTTGAACAATCACGAACGGTTGAATCCATCACCGAAGAACTCAAACAGACACCCGTCTCTCGATTACCGATCTATCAGGAGCGACGAGACCATGTGACTGGCTTCGTCCTGAAAAGTGATTTATTGCTGGCGTTGGCATCGAACGAACAAGAACGGCCGCTACAAGATTTCATTCGCCCCATCCACGCCGTCCACGAAACCGACTCAATCACCAGCGTGTTCGATCATCTGCTAACTAACGGCGCGCACATCGCGATGGTCGTCGACCAGTTTGGTGGGATGGAGGGAATCGTCACCCTGGAAGACGTCGTCGAGACTCTCCTCGGCCTAGAAATCGTCGATGAGCATGACCAAGCCGCCGATATGCAATCAATTGCCCGCCAGCACTGGCGGGCAAGACTAGAAAAGCAAGGGATCAAGGTCCTAACCCCAAATCAGGATTCCAAACCGGAACTGGATTCCAAACCGGAGCTGGATTCCAAATCGGAATTCAACCAGCAACCGAACCAGCAACCAGTCCCCGAGCAGCAGTCCGACAATTAGCCGTTGATAAGGTCCACGTTTACCTCCGAGTAGAAATCGCGATCACAGCACTGGCATGATCGATTCTAAAGTGTCCTTCCACTTCAATGCCAAAACACTACCTGTCTCCGTTCGTTTGCACCCACATAGCAACGGATACCCTAGACGATGGCGATTAAGAACGGGCGGCCTGGAGGTCGATGCAAGTAGAATCAGTTAGCCAGCTTTCATTAACTCAGTACTCCCAAATCTCTTGCTCAGCGCAGGAAAGATTCGCGCGAACGAACATCGCAAAATGCAAAACCCTGAAATCGTCATTATCGGTGCAGGCATCGTGGGCTTAGCAACGGCCATGAGGTTGCAACAGCGGCATCCGGAACTGCGGATCGCCATCGTCGAAACAGAGAAACGGGTCGCAGCACACCAAACGGGGCACAACTCTGGGGTGCTACATTCGGGAATTTACTACAAACCTGGATCACTCAAAGCGATCAATTGCCGGGCAGGCAAATTCGCGATGGAAGAATTTTGCACCGAGCACGCTATCCCTTGGGATCGTTGCGGCAAAGTGGTTGTGGCAACGAATCAAGATGAATTACCACGCTTGGACCGAATTGCCGAACGCGCGTCTGCCAACGGGGTCGCTTTTGAAAGAATTGACACTGATCAGTTGCGAGAGCTTGAACCGGCTGCCGCTGGAATCGCCGCGCTGCATGTCCCCGAAACGGGAATCGTCAATTTTCGGCGTGTCTGCGAACGGATGTCGGGTTTGATTCGTGACTGTGGCGGCGACCTGCGGTTAGAATTCCAAGTCACCGGGATCGAGGCCAAAGGTTCGTCGGTGAAGTTGATTAGCCAACGCAGCGAAACGCTCGAATGCGACCGAATCATCAATTGCGCTGGCCTGCAAAGTGATCGCATTTGCCGCTTGGCTGGTGGAAATCCGCAAATCAAAATCATCCCGTTTCGTGGCGAGTACTACGAATTGGATGAAAAGAGCCAAGCACTTTGCCGCAACTTGATTTATCCGGTTCCTGATCCCGCATTTCCTTTTCTAGGGGTCCACTTCACCCGCATGATCGATGGTGGCGTCGAATGTGGACCCAATGCGGTATTCGCCCTTTCGCGATCAGGATACACGTGGTGGGATATCCGCTTGGCTGATTTGGCCGACGCGATTTCGTATCGCGGATTTCGTTCACTGGCCTGGAAGCATTGGCGAATGGGAATGGGTGAGGTGCATCGCTCTCTCAGTAAATCGGCATTCGTTAAAGCACTTCAGAAATTGATCCCGCAGATTAAATCAAGCGATTTGGTTACCGGCCGGGCTGGCGTTCGCGCCCAGGCCGTTACCCAAGACGGGAACTTGTTCGATGACTTTTTAATTGAAAAAAGTGAGCGAGCGATCCACGTCCTGAACGCGCCCTCTCCAGCGGCTACCTCGGCACTTGCGATCGCCGACCAGATCGTTGCCAAAATGTGACTGGCTCACACGAATTCGATTCACCAATTCGGCCTTCAAACGCCTCGATCTTCGCCAGCGGAGCAATCGTGCGGAGCAATGGTATCGCGGGATTGGATCATCACTCTCGCTCCCTGGGTTCATCGCACCAAGGGCTTAATCGAATCAAATGACCGGCATATATGAAGACACTGCACAACTTAACACGCCGAGCAACCCCGGACTCCGATGAAAGCCCAAGCACCATGCCAGCGGATCAAAAACACGACAAGCCAAAATTACCCTTTGTCAAATCACGGATCGGGAAATACTTCCTCTAGACAAAGCCAACCATAATTGCGACTCCTAAGACTCCATTTCATGCCCGATGAAAGCTACACTACGGGAACGATATCCCTCGGACCCGGAGAGTAAGCATGACCGAGTGGTTCACTCATATCTTTAGCACCGACGGTTTCCCAGCGAGGTGGAATTGCGGCGCGGGCTGGGAAGAGGAGCCAATTCTTGGCTGGGTCCACATCGTCAGTGACATTGGTACCTTTCTCGCCTACTACGCGGTCCCAATTGTTGTTGCTTACTATCTCTCACAGAAGCCAGAAATCTGGACTCGCTTCCCGAAAATTTTCTGGGCCCTACTGGCCTTGATATTCTTTTCCTGCGGAACGGTCCACTTGATTGAATCCATCATTTTTTGGTTTCCACACTACCGGCTGTCTGCTTTATTCAAAGCTCTGACTTGCTCCGTTTCTTTGGTTGGTGTTTACGTCTTATGTCGATCGCTTCCTGTCGCACTCAACTTAAAAACGCCCGCTGAATACCAAACGGAAATCAACGAACGCCAGCAAGCAGAAATGCAATTGGAGTTCGAAAAAAACTTGCTACACACACTGATGAATCACTTGCCCGACGCGATCTATTTCAAAGATTTCTCTGGCAAGTACCTACGAATCAGCCAATCGCTCGCCAGCAATTTGAATCTGAAAGATAGCAGCGAAGCGATCGGGAAATCGGAATCTGATTTCCTTACCGAAATCGAAGAATTCGCCAATTGTGACAACCAAGTTCTGGCATCTGGCCAAGCAATCATTGGCCAAGTGACTCAGGCTCCCTGGGATAAAAATAACGATACTTGGTTGTCGATCTCTCGCTGTCCTCTTTATGATCGCAACTCCTCCCCCATCGGAACATTTGGAATCGCGCACGACATCACGGCGATCATACGTTCAGAACAACGCTTCGCGATGCTCGCACAGCGACTGGCCTTGCCCCCTGAAACCAACCTTCGATCGAAAGAACCGATCCACCTCTCCGACTTTGGCCTGCGAGATATGATCACTTGCGGATCAGACATTCGAGGGATGGGCTGGACCAGCGATAGTGTCAACGCGCTGAAACAAAACATTGTTGAGTATCTTTACCAGCGAATGCAGGACACCGATGGGAATCCAGCATTTGCGTTGGTCAGGATTTTCCACACAGAGCGTTTTGATGCACTGGAACCAGAACTACAAGCGGTAGCCCAAGCGGTGGTTCCCAACCAACCACTGAAACCGCAAACCCGTTGCCTGGTCTTGCGAGGAACAACGGGAATCAAACGTGAATGGAACGACCCGAAACAGTCTCGGGGCCATCGAGTCATTCCACTGCCTAGCGTTCAGGCAGTCAAAGAATTACCGATGATTCAGAGGATGATGCAAGAGCTTGGGATCGAAGTTGGCAAGTTGCTGGACTCCAGTGACGATCCCCTCATCCGTGAATCATACAGTAGCGTTTTTCACATTCCTGACGCCAAAGGAAGCGAGTATCTACCAGCCCAGGAAAACTTCGTCATCCCCAACGAGATCCGCTCGGTCGTCGGCTTTGGCGAACTGATGCCAACTGGCGACATGTTTGCCGTGCTTTGTTTTTCAAGAGTCCCAATCCCACACCGAACGGCGGTACTGTTCTCGCACCTCTCGATCAGTGTCAAGCTGTCACTACTGGCAATGGACCCTTCCGAACAGCGAGTGGAAGCACAAATCCAGTCCGTTGATACGATGCTAAAGAATTATGAAGGTGTTGTCTGCGATCAGGAAAACCTCATCAAACAGGCGATGCTGGATCTGGAGCAGGCGCGTGACGAAGCAAACAAGGCCAATCAGACCAAGAGCGAATTTCTTGCCAACATGAGTCACGAAATCCGAACCCCCATGAACGTGATCATGGGAATGACGGAACTTGTACTCGAAGGAAATGTAAATGAGGCGGAACGTGAGTACCTCAATTCCGTACTCGATTCCGCTGATTCACTACTTGGCATTATCAACGAGATCCTTGATTTTTCAAAAATCGAAGCTGGAAAACTGGAAATTCGCGCACTCGAATTTGATGTGCGTGAAGAAGTTGGTGACATGGTTCGCTCGCTTGCCATTCGCGCACACCGAAAACAAATCGAACTGACCTACGAGATCGCGCCCGACGTTCCAGCCACACTCGTTTGTGATGTCGCTCGCTTGCGACAAGTCATTGTGAATCTGGTCGGCAACGCAATCAAATTCACCGAGAAAGGGGAAGTCGTTGTCTATATGGAGGCATTGGAAGTTGGTCAACGAGAAGCCAAAATTCGATTCCGCGTCGTCGACACCGGGATCGGGATCGCGCCGGATCGACATGAATCTATCTTTGACGCGTTCGCACAGGTAGACGGTTCCACCACGCGAATCCATGGCGGAACCGGCCTTGGATTGAGCATTTGCAACAGCATCGTCGATCGTCTGGGGGGACAAATCGAACTCAAGAGCGAGATTGACCAAGGAAGTGAATTCTCCCTTACCATTTCCATGCCAATCGGATCCGAAGATCCAGCAACACGTAGTCAACTGACGAACCTATTAGACGTTCCAGTACTGCTGGTTGATGACAACACAACGAATTTGCAGATTCTAAACCGGACCGTGTCCAACTGGGGCATGTCTTCGGTCCTTGCGTCAAGTGCATCTGATGCGTTGGAGATATTGAAATCATGGGATCTTTCGTTGAAACCCTTACCCATCCTGATTACCGATGTGCACATGCCGCACATGGCTGGCTATCAATTGATTGAAAAGATACGTGAACAAGAAAGAATCGCTGACCTGCCTGTAGTCGTTTTGACCTCCGGTGCACTACCTGACGACGCCGAACGCTTCGAACGCCTAAAAGTCGTTTCACATCTGATGAAACCGTGCAAGCAACGAGATCTCATGTCGGCGGTATTGAACGCCCACGGAACCCAGATGCTGATCAAGCAACCGAGCCGCTCAAGCCCATCAAGCTCTCAACCAGTCCGGTCACTAAAGATCCTGTTGGCCGAGGATGGTATCGCGAATCAGAAATTGGCTGTGACAATGTTGCAACGTTGGGGACACCGTGTTATGGTCGCGAAGAATGGTGCGTTAGCTGTTGAAATGTATGAAATGGGCAACTACGACCTGATCTTGATGGACGTACAAATGCCTGAGATGGACGGCCTTGAGGCAACCAGAACGATAAGAAGTCTCGAAGCAAACACGCAGCGTCACATTCCTATCATCGCGATGACGGCGCACGCCTTGGTCGGCGATCGGCAACGTTGCCTGCAAGCCGGCATGGATCATTACCTGACAAAACCCATCCACAAAGAAAAACTCGTCCAGACGCTAGAAATGTTCGATCCTCAATCTGGCAAAGAAGACGAATCAGCACCAACGTCAGAGGCAGGAGAATCAGGCAATCCAATGCTCAATTCAAACCACAACGAAATTGATCTTTCCGGTGCTCTGCAAGTCATGGAGGGTCAAGTTGACATCTTGGTCTCTGTAATCGAGGCACTTCTTGAAGAAGCCCCTGAATTGCTTAAGCAACTTGAGCAAGGCTTAGCGGAAAAGAATACCGAAACAACTGGACGTGCAGCGCACACAATCAAAGGCGGGTTTCGAATCCTGCAAATTGAAGAACAGGTGTCCGACTGGGATCGTCTAGAAACTTGGGCCCGTGAGGGAAAACTTGACGAAGTCAGCAACTCACTCGAAGAAGTCAAGAAGGCAACGCTCACCCGAATGGCTCAACTGCAAAGATTTGTCGACGACCATCAGGAGTGAATGACCTCGGGGCGTTACTTGAGCTGCATAGAACGAGCAAACAATCCCCGAGAGCTTGAGTTGTCACGGCATTTGCGATGAATTCGCCTGCGATGACTAAGTCTTGGTCGTATCTCCACGGCACAATGCCGCGTTGATGATGCAGTGATGTCAATCGATTCCGAATCAGCTGATCACGATTGAACATCACCTGCCGATCGTCTGATAGCTGCAAAGTCAAGCGGCGTTCTCTTGTCTCAAACTCCCGCCTGAGCGACCACCGCTTTGCATTTCTGCAATCCTTCTACCGCGACTTCCGCTGCGTCTCTTTCCCAATAAAGAGGGTTGAACAACTCCAGCGAAAACGTTCCCTGAAAGCCGTTTTCAACCAACTGATGGATCAAGCTTGGCAGCGGGCAAACCCCATCACCAGGGAAGACGCGATCTTTATCGGCAATCGAGTTACGGGGCGGTTCGGCGGGATAGTCATTGATGTGAAAGCAGTGCATCCGGGACGCTTCAATCATTCCCAACGAAGCGAAGTCATTGCCGCCTTTGTAGATGTGATAAAAGTCGGGCAGTACGCACGCTTTGGGGTGTGCGGCACCAGCAGCGACGTAGGCTAACTCGCTTAATTGACTGAGCGTTGGCGAGAACCCCCACAGCTCCAACTGAGGAACCACCCCCACCTCGTCTCCCACTTCCAGCAAGGCTCGGTAGCGGTCGGCAATCACAGGCAGCGACGGGGGAGTGCTGTCATTGCGGTGGGCTCCAACCGGCGGCGCGGCCACCTTATCCCCACCAATGGCTTTCACCAGCAACATTTCGCGCCGAGCATCTTCTAAGCCTTTCGCCCGGGCCGCATCATCGTCGACGATCCAATTGGCGAACCCGATTGCACTGTCGACCGTCAATCCAAGGTCAGTGATTTTCTTCTTCAAGTCTGGCAGGCTGCCACCACTCTCAGCATATTTTTGTATATCACGAATCCATGGCTCGATGCCGTCGTATCCCGCCGATGCGGTGACGTCAACCTGCTTGTCCAAAGGCAGCTTTTGGCCACGGATAGTGCTCGTATTGAGGGCGAAACGAACCGGCTTGGCGGCAACGGTCTCAGCCGCGTTACATTGGGTGGCAGGAGTCGAAGCGGCGGCGGTCATGGCGGAGGCAGCAAGTAGGAGGTCGCGGCGTGGGATCATCTTGGATGGCTAACAAATGAGAGCGAAATAACTTCCTGATTGTAACAACCTGCGACATCGGTTGCGCGAACTCTAGTCGCGTGACTTGCTAGGCCAAACGCTGAGCCTTGCGGCCGCAAAGATGCTGAGCCTTGCGGCCTCAAAGATGCTGAGCCTTGCGGCCTCAAAGATGCTGGGCGTTACCGCCTCAGAGATGCCGAGCGAAGCGACTGGTCTGCCGC
>JBMYRF010000007.1:123940-171917 GCA_049602075.1 Rubripirellula sp. | reverse complement strand
AGTTCCAAACACTCGCCGAAACTCGCTCTTTGCCAAGTCCTGCAACCTTGAACTCCGCAGAACACCGATCGCCATCCGATAGGTATCAAAGGCACCGGTTTCATCCCCCCGCTGGTACAGCTTGCGAGCGTGGCGAACCAGCGCCTTACCTTCGTCGTCAGGATTGCTCGTGCGATCAAGCGTGGACGAGTTTCGGTGCCGCCGCAGAAATTCCTCGGGCGTACCTCCGAGCAGTTGTTGATCCATTTCGCTCAGATCAATGATATGAACATGTGCCGTCGCCTGGCTGAGCCCCTGTGATTGCCCGAAGCTTCGATTCAACCCTCGACGCGATGATCCGATCGCGGACGTTTTATTTCCGCCTAGGTACGTCCCACCACCATCCGGGACGAGCACGCTCCCGGAAAAGGTGAAAAACTGAAAGGTGGGAAGCTGAACAACGGTGGGCAGAGGATCTTGGGCCGAGCACCGCTGGAAACCCGCGACTCCGGCAGCCCAGAGCATCAATGGCAATACGATCCTTCGCGTCTGCGATCTCACTTGCTCTACTCCCCTTTTTTGATCTTATCGCCAAATTCGCGATTGAACTTACGGACTTTGTTTTTCACGACCGCCTGGCAGTACGGAGCGTACGGATTCAACCGGAAGTAGTCTTGGTGATACTCCTCGGCTACATAGAACTTGGTTGCATTTTCGAGCGTCGTCACGACCGGCCGTTTGTATTCACCCGACGCGTTCAGTTTTTCGATGAACTTTTTCGCTCGCTCTTTCTGTTCAGCGGTGTGGAAGAAAATCGCACTGCGGTATTGCGGCCCAACATCCGCACCTTGGCGATTTTTGGTCGTTGGATCATGGGTCTTGAAGAAGACTTTGAGCAATTCTTCGTACGTTGTCTTGTTAGGATCGAACACAATCTCGACCGCTTCCGCATGGCCTGTCTTTTTTCCACAAACCTGTTCGTAGGTTGGGTTGGGAACATGGCCGCCGATGTACCCAGAAACGACGTCTTTGACGCCCTCCATCCGCTCGAAAACGGCCTCGGTGCACCAAAAACAGCCGCCGGCAAAGGTGGCTACCGCTTCGTCTGACTTCTTTGCAGAATTGCTTGTTTCGGAGACTGGCTGGTCCCCTAAAACGGCACTCCCCATGATTGCGCAAAGAAGAATCGGGCTCACTGTCGGGGCCAGCAAGGCATGACAGCGCTGAATCAATCGGTACATCTTGGTTGTCCTGTTTTCTTAAGGGCGGGCAACCCCCACAAGGGGACTCACTGGAGCAGGTAAGGTCACTTCCGAACTTTCCCACGACGACTATCATACGCAATCATACGCACAACGGAGCCAATTACACCAAGATCGGTTGGCGAAAAAACGGGGAACCTATGTCTCAATACTTCGATTTTACGCATACGGTTCAATCCGAGGAGATCGACGCCCAAGGTCACGTTCATAATCTGCGTTATCTGCAGTGGACACTGTGGGCCGCAGGAGCCGATACGCGATCGAAAGGCTGGGACGCGGAAAAAGCCCTCAGAGAGGGCTTTGGCTGGGTTGTACGCAGCCACGACGCAACCTATCGCGCCGCAGCGTTATCTGGTGACTACATCACGGTACGGACCTGGGTTTCCGAAATTGCCAAGTTTGCCTCTCGGCGAAAATATTTAGTCTGCCGAACGGAAGACAAAACCGTTTTGGCCCGTGTCGAAACCCGCTGGGTCTACGTCGACCTCCGCGTCAGAAAGGTCGTCAAAATTCCCGATTCGGCGAGCTCTTTGCTCACCATCAGCGAGCAAACACCACCTCTGCCATGGGAGTGAACAGATGAACGCTAACCACAAGGATTGGTATCTCATTCGCGTCCTGCAAGCGGTCGGCTCCATCTCGCTGCTGGCCTTCGCCGCCGCGGTGATGCCGATGCAGTGGATCGTCGAAACGGGCCAGTGGCTCGGCTTTGATCCATTCCCCGACTCGCCACTCACCTTTTATTTGGCCCGCAATCTCTCGCTGCTGTACGGCTACATCGGTGCGTTGCTGTTGCTCGTCTCTTGGGATCTAGATCGGTACCGTCCACTCGTTTGGTACATCGCGGTCGGAACGATGAGCTTCGGAGGGCTGCAAGTGGTGGTCGATTCAATGAGTGCGATGCCCACTTGGTGGACGCTTGGTGAATCGGTTTCGACGTTTCTCGGCGGTGTGCTGCTCTATCTTCTCGGCGTCGATAAAAACCAACCTGACGGAACGCACGCGGCCAACCAGTAGCACACCTGCAAATCCGCTCGGTGATAACGTAAAAAAATCACCGGGGAGGGGCAATTGAGTGGCCAAGCACGTCAATGCAACAAGCCGTCCTCCCGTGCACGTCGTGTTTCTGGTTCTGGTTCTTTGCTGCAGAGACGACTAGGCCAATGCAAACCGGCCGCACCACCAATCAGCACATCACCAATCAGCACATCACCAATCAGCACATCACCAATCAGCACATCACCAATCAGCACATCATCGAATCATCGCACTCAGCGAAGCGGTACTCGTACTCGATTCGGCGCAGATATGAGCAAACCGTTTGCAGTTAACGGTCATCTCCACGGCGTTTCACGTTCCTTTGTGTCGTGCGGACCCGAATAGGAGTGCGAGTACCGGCCTACGGCATGAGCACGAGCATGATTGGGATCAAAGAATCTAAAGCCAGAACAATTTGCGTCCCAACAGATCACCGAGCGATCCGCCAAAACATCACGAGAGAACATTTGATCCCTTCGTTCATCGGTACCATCGCTGGCGAGATGCGTTTGATCCGTCAGCTTTATTTTATCCAAGGCGGGATCTGTTCCAGGAAATCGTCGGGCAAGCTTTTTTGCATCAAATATCGGCCTAGTTCTTCCGGCCCTCGGTCTCGGAACGCTTCAGCTTTTTGATAACTGGGGACTCCGAGAATCCGGTCGGCCAATTGAGTGACCCGCATCCGCCAGATAGTCAAATCGAACTCGGTTGGTGGGTAATCGTTCCGTCTTAATGTGGACAACACTCTCTCTCGCCACCAAGTCGTCCCAAATTCACTTTCCTGTTCGATCTGCATCAAGACCTCCAGGAAAATCACGTCGATCGTTGCCTCCCATATCGCTGCCGGACGAGGCGGTACTTGGTCGGACAACAACGCATCATGCACCTGCTTTAACAACCAACGTTTTTGTTGGTATTCCCACTGATCAAACCAATCGATGCCATAAATCAACGGCGAATCAACATCATGATGCTGCGATAGCCGATCCGTCACCGCCCAGCACCCCGATCGAATCAATTCAGCCTCGGGACCGGTCAATTTGCGAACACCGTCAACGGTCGACCACATCGCTGACCTCCAACACCTTGGGTTTGATTGCAGCGGAGGCCAAGATGGCAAGCGCGGGAATCGCAGGAGCCCGCATGCGGATATTACTCCAGTAAACTGCATGGATGGCGGACAGGGTAAACAACAAGGCAGCGAACGGCCACCAAATCCGCCAGTGAAATCGGGGATCGCGGCAGATCCGCACCACTCCAATCAAGACCATCACATACAAGGCGACATACCAAAATCCGACGGCAGCGATGACCAATCGTGATCTCTGCTGCGTGGCATGAGGAAACGGTGACCATAATCGTGTCGCGCGAACCAGACACGACCAGACAAACATTCGTGGTTGCCGATAAATGGTGGCCTTGGCCGCCTCATACGCGAGTCGATCGTCGTCGTGCTCGGTGATTCCAACGACCTCGCCACGATCGATTGCTGACGGACCACGCCAATCTTGCTGCCAAAATGCATCTGTTCTGGGATCACCGTCAAACCGGTGCAGATAAGCCAACTGGAAAGAGGACGAATCCCAAGCTTCCCCCCAGGTCCCCTCTTGTAAATACTCGTAAAACGAGGGATTGTTCGCCAGCAACAATGTATAGCCACCGTGCGTCGTTGCCCAAACGGGATGCCCAAGAGCGCGAACATTTCGTAACGTCCACGCCGCCACCGATGCCGCAAACAACCCCGCCATCAAGCCGAAGCGGAACCAGGTCCGACGCTCCGACGAACGGACTTGTGCGACCAACCATCCCGCACAAAGCAGAATCCCCCAAACCAGGAAGGTCGGCCGACACAGATAGGCCATCGCCATTGCGAGCCCAAGGAATACCGCTTTGACCACCGAACTTGAACGGATCGAATCCCCCCATAACCACAATAAACAGACCGTCAGTGCGGTCGCGAGCGTCTCGGTCATCACCTCGGTCGACTGATGTAACAGAATCGGATCGACCAGCACCAACAACGCTGCAAAGACATTGCTCCGACCGGCCGACGGACCAAAAATACGACGACTGGCCAAAAAAGTCATCACGACCGTCAAAGCGCCGAGCAGTGCATGGAAAACCGCAACCGACACCGCCGACAACTCACCATCCTTCACAAGCCAGGACAAACTGAATGGATACAACGGAGGACGAAAAGCTGTCGGCGTTACCGCTCCGCTTTCAGTGATAAGTCCATACACACTCGACACAGCCAAATCTTCTGCGATCGCTCGATATGCGTCAGGATCGGGCTCGAACGACTCCAGACTGGCAAAACCGACGGCACCACGAACTAGAAATGCCAACACCGCAAGTAACCATGCCGCACGTGATGCTCCCAATCGTGGCGTTCCCGATCGGCGACTTTCTTCGATTTCAGTTTTTTCGCTCACGCCCATCCAATTTCTTTGTTAAGTTCTGCCATCTGAAACTGTGCCCACTTCATCCGACTCACCCGCCCCACCTCGCAATACGATGATAAATCATCGGTCTGGCGTGGCGCGATCCCTGGCGGCAACTTTCATCGGAATTCGTTGGCTGCTGCTGCTATTTGGATGCGTGGCGTTGCTGATAGCCTATCCCATTTCGCAGCGACTCGATTTTGACCGCAGTGTCGAATCGATGTTTGACCCGGTCGATCCAACCGTGGTTGCTTATCGCGAACTGCAGGAGACGTTCGGCGGAAACACCGTTGTCATGCTGGTCTATCAGGATCAAGACCTTACGACATCAGCGGGGATGCAGCGGAATCAAGCCATTGGCAGCGAGATCGAATCGATCAACGGTGTTCGAGGCGTGCTGTCTCCAGCAATCCTCAATGAAACCGTAAAAAAATTCAGTCCCCGGAATCTGCTCGCCGACTCGTTCAACATACTGAGCGGGAAAGATCTTGGAAAACCGGGTGACTTGCCGCCTCTGTTTCGCACCGCGGACCCGATTGCTGCTGGATTCGACGAATTGTTTGCCGGCTATACCCACTCCAAAAACCACAAGCGGGCTGCAGTCGTGGCGATGCTCGAACCCGATCATGGTCCCGCTACGATCGAAGCGATGCGTAAAATCGCTGCTGATTTACCATCACGTTATTCGTCGCAAGTAACCGAAGCAACTCTTGTTGGTGAACCGGTGCTGGTGCACGATGGTTTCGAGCTGATTAGACGGGATGGATTCAAGCTTGCGGTTTGGACAACCGTGCTACTGTCAGTCGTGGTACTGGTATCGCTAGCCGACGCGAGGTTCGTGCTCTTCGCAGCTCTCGTGATCGGATGGGCCGTGACGATCACCCAGGCCATCATGGTGCTTTGCGGCATCCAGCTTTCTTTGGTCTCAACCGTTTTGACAGCGATTGTGACCGTGATCACGGTGACTGCTGTGCTTCATCTTGGCGTCCGGTTTCGATTACTTCGGAATCGAGGCCATCAACGCTGGCATGCTGCAACACGAGCGTGGTCATTGCTCTTGATGCCGATTTTTTGGACATGCGTTACCGACGCGGCTGGCTTCGCTGCGCTTGGTGCATCAGGCATCCTTCCGATCCGCCAATTTGGAATGATGATTGCGACGTCTGCGGTCGCGGTATTCTTCGCAGCGATTCTGTTTGGCCCGGCAATGATGACGCTACCCAGCCTGCCGATCTCAACGCGGACTCTCCGCTGGCAACAGGGATTCGCCCGGCGGTTGCACCGTGTTTCTTTGCATGTGACTCGCTTTGCAATCGACCGAAAAGCCGGGGTCGTGCTGCTCGCCGTTCTGCTGGCCAGTGTTTCTTGGTTTGGCATTCGAGGAACCGAAACGGAAACAAGCTTTTTAAACAACTTCCGCCCCAGCAGTCCCGTTGTCCAAGCTTATGAACAGGTTGAATCTGAATTCGGGGGCGCCGGAGTTTGGGATGTTGTGCTGGACGCTCCTGCAACAATCGAAGCAGATTACCTGAACGAAGTTCGGCAACTAGAAGCGGAACTCAGGGCAATCAATCTATCCGGAGCCAAGCTCAACAAAGTCATTAGCCTCGCCGATGCTGAAGCCATAGCGGCGCAAGCCCCGCTCGGCCAAATACTTTCACCAGCTTCCCGGTTGGCTGGCATGTATGTCGTCATGCCAGTTTTTTTTGATGCATTGATGTCAAATCAAAAGTCCGGGCAACGCAAGCTTCGCATCATGCTTCGCAGCAACGAACAACTCTCCTCCGAATCCAAACTAGCGTTAATCGCGAAAGTGAAGGAAGTAGTACAGCGTGTGACGTCAACCGACAGCTGGCTCAAATCGCTAAAAACGGATTCGAGCGACCGATCGGTTCGACGCGGCAACGTGACCGGATATTACGTTTTGATGGCACAGCTAATCGATCAGCTGTTGCGAGATCAATGGTGGTGCTTTCTGGCTTCAGGAGTTTTGGTTTGGGGGCTACTGATCATGGCGACACGGTCACTTTCGTTGGCAACTGTTTCGCTGCTCCCCAATCTGTTGCCGGTCGCAATCGTATTGGCGGTGGCAGGTGTGCTGGGTGGAAAAATCAACATGGGGGCAACGATGATCGCAGCCGTGTCAGTTGGCCTCTCGATTGATGGATCCGTTCATTTCCTGGCAGGCTACCAGCGAAACCGACGACGTGGCCATGGCGTACAAACTTCGACGTTGCATGCAGCGGGAACGATTGGAGTCCCAGTATTTCTAGCAACGATCGCATTGGTGACCGGGTTTGGAGTGTTAGGCACCAGCGAATTCATCCCGACCGCCACTTTCGGAATACTGGTGGCTGCCACGCTCGTCATCGGCACGGTCGTTAACCTGACGGTCTTGCCTGCGGCAGTCCTTTTGATCGAGAACTCGCGAGATGGGAACTAAGAGGAACAGGAACCTCCGTCATCCGTTCAGTTCTGCCCAGCGAACAAGTTTCGAATGCCCGCACTTGCTGCACTTCACTTTCCGACCGAGCGACGCCGGTTTAATGCGAACCTCGCGTTCACATCCGCCGCAGCGATACCGCAAGGGGCGATCAAGCAAAGCGGATGTCTCTAGCTGGCCTTGCGGAATCCCCGGCATGCAGATGTCTTCGACCGTGAGGGTCGTCAACAGCGATTCTGATAACTGACTGGTCTCTGCCAAACGATCAGCCAAACGCCGAACGCTGTCTTCAAACGCATTGCGGACGAGACGTCCGTTACCAAAGTGACGGTCTCGTTGTTCGTATAATTGTTGAAAACCAACCAGAATACGATGCCGGGCATCGAACGGCAGATTGTATTGATTCTGTTCGCACATGCTTTCAAAGATCATTGCCAGCTGCACGGCTCCGTAATCTTCGAATTCGATGGTCGTATTAACCCGCGAAGACAGGCCGGGATTCGACCGAATCATTTGGTCCATTTCCTCGCTGTAGCCAGCCAAGACAACCGCCATCGAGTCTCGGTCATCTTCCATCCGTTTCAACAATGACTGAATTGCTTCACGGCCATACGCGTCATCCCCGGAACTATCGATCAAGCTATATGCTTCGTCGATAAACAAGACACCTCCCTGAGCGGAATCGCACAGCTTGTTTGTCTTTGTCGCCGTTTGCCCCGCATACTCGGCGACCAGTCCACTGCGATCGGTTTCCACAACGTGGCCGCTGGGAAGTGTTCCTAACGCTCCGAGAATCTGCCCGACAATTCGGGCGACTGTGGTTTTCCCCGTGCCCGGATTGCCGACAAAGGTCATGTGCAAACTGATTGGCATCGTGCTCAGTCCGGCATCTCGCCGAGTTTGCTGCAGTTTTAAGAAATTGGTGTAGCTACGCACACGCTCCTTGACGCCGTCTAATCCAATTAATTGATCCAGCTCATTCATCGCGGCGACAAAGCGTTTCTGCCGCTCCTCGGTAGAGGTTTCCTGCTTAGACCCGTCGACTCGCTGATGCGATTGCTTCGGCTGTTGCTGCTGGGCAAACGCACCGCTCGTGTTCGGCTGTG
Source organism: Rubripirellula sp. (assembly GCA_049602075.1). GTDB lineage: Bacteria > Planctomycetota > Planctomycetia > Pirellulales > Pirellulaceae > Rubripirellula. Next base: position 163,645 of record JBMYRF010000007.1, on the reverse strand, counting down.
CAATCGCACCAGGTGGTGTGGCAGCGTTATTCAACGTGGCAGCATTTGGTAATGGGGCAAGTACCTCATTGGGACGCGCGGGATTCAGCGACATATCGATGTCACGCTGCAACGTATGCAGTGCGACAGCCTCTTCGGGCATCGTTTGACCATCACATTTAGCGACCAAATTTGCCAGCCGCATCACGATGGTTTCCACTTGGGCTTTGCTTTCCGCTAGCGGCGGGTAGCGTACAAAGGGCGCAACCAAAGCTTGCCAAGACAAGCGATCTGCTTGCTGGAACAAATCGGTCGCCGCTGCGCGCAACTCGGCTCCGCGCAACCGCTCTCCCCACAAATATTCAATCATCTCACGGGCGACCCGTTTTTCCGGCCCTGTCCAGCGGTCATCTGCCCGCACAATGGTGACATAGACCTTGATCAACAGGCCACGGTGCAGGTCATCCATCAGTTCAACGAACTGATCTTCGCGACCCTCTAATAGGGTCGGATTGCGACGTACCATCCAAGTACCGCTGCTTTGATACAGCTTGCCACAATCACGAAGGACACGACGCAGCATCCCAATTAATCTTGATTCTTCGTCGTCGTTCATGCCGGTCAAGTCAGCGGATAATCGGAAGCGTCCTCGTCACTACGGAGTATAACGAATTCAATATGACTGAGCGGTAGGGCGGTAACTCCCGGCCGCACCAAGACACACCCGGATTGCCCGTGTCGCCCAAGGCGATGGCTTCACCCGCTCGCAACATCGCCTGACTCACGGGATCGACAGCGAAGGTCGATCCCGCCACTTTTCCCGAAAGTTCTATTTCACGCCGTGCATCATGCGTTTTAAGATCGGTGTGATCAAAACAAGTACGACTCCTGCCACAACCGGCAGCAACGCGAGCAACAAAAAGAAGCCTGGAAGTCCTTCAAGAAAGAATGACATTTCAGGCGGTTCGCCGCCCTCCCCAGGCTTGAACTTCGTCGAAACCCTTGCCATCGCTGCCCCCAAGTAGTTCGCGAAGGAGAACGACAGAAACCAAACCCCCATCATCAGCGATTGTAGTCTGATGGGGGCGAGCTTTGTCACCGCTGAAAGCCCGACCGGCGACAAGCACAATTCCGCCCAAGTGCAGCCGATGTAAGTAATAAATAACCAGTGAGGCCCCGCAAGATTTCCTCCTTCAGACTCCATCGATCCAAACACCATGGCAATGAAAGACAGCCCAAGTAACCACAAACCAAGGGCAAACTTCACAGGCGTCGATGGATTGGTATTATTCCTATCCAACCACACCCATAGCATCGCAAAAAACGGGGCACAGATGACAATCGTCAACGCGTTGACCGACTGATACCACGTCGCCGGGAACTCGTACCCCGCGATGACTCGATTCGTGTTCTCTTTGGCAAACACGTTCAGCGAACTACCTGCTTGCTCAAAGACAGCCCAGAAGAAAATATTGCCGATACAGGCCAGAACCAAAATGACGGCCAATCGCTGCCAGTCCACCGAGTTGAGTGGGCGTTTTAACTCTACTTCGTCAACCTTCGAAGCTGCTTCATCCACTGGCTGGTTCTTCTCTTCATGCGGTGAAAGACCGACACCCGCCAGGTACTTCGGACGCAAAAATTGATAACAAATCAAGCCCAAGATCATTCCCACGGCGGCCGACCCAAACCCCCAGTGCCAGCCAACTTTTTCCCCCAAAGTTCCAGCAACCAGAGGTGATAAAAACGCTCCGAGGTTGATCCCCATATAGAAAATGGTGAATCCTGAATCACGGCGTGAATCCTTTTCACCGTACAACTGTCCCACCATGACGCTAACACACGGCTTGAAGAAACCGGTGCCAATCACAATCAATGCCAAGCCTGTCACAAAAGTGACGAGAGCTCCCGGGCTGGTCTGCATTGTCACCGCTTCGCCGGCCGTGATGCCGAAATATTCGGTGAACGCCAATGTGATGTGTCCGGCAGCAATGATCCATCCGCCCAGCAGCATCGATCGGTGAGTACCTAGCAGCTTATCCGCCAGCCACCCGCCAAAGATCGGCGTCAAATAGACAGCCGAAGTGTAGATCCCATACAGCCAATATGCATCGTCTTCGCTCCAGCCAAACCCAGGATTGAAATTGGTGACCATTTCACCAGTTTTTTCGTCCTCGATCATGTCCTTGGTGGACGCCATCAAGTAGAGCACGAGCAACGCCCGCATCCCGTAGTAACTGAAACGCTCCCACATTTCGGTGATGAACAGCACCCAAAGCCCGGCGGGTTGGCCCGTTTCTAAATCCCCGGGAGGAATTCCCCCCCCGGGCTCACGATCGAACTCAACATCCGAAAGGTGCAGCGGATTTGATTCGGGGTGCATTCCATCACCACCGTCTTGATTCGGGTCACGCATCGTCAGCTCTGTTCAAGTAAGGATCATTCGGGGCAGTTTTGTGCAGTTTTTATCTGATTCCAGACGCGGATTCTAACCTGCCTTGGCTCGCCAGGTTTCCCCTGAACGAAAATGCCGGGCAGTTTACGGCAAGTAAAAATTGATCGCTAGCGTTTACTAGGTGCCAGTTCGGGGGCCCCCACCAGTATCGAATCCTTCCCATCGTGAAAATATACGCGGTTACGGCCAGTATTTTTGGCCGAATAGAGCGCTTCGTCGGCTCTTCGCAAAATTGGCCCCACTGCTAAATCTTGCTGGGGCTCCGCGAGTCCGACGCTGATCGTTAGCTTCATCGACTTTTGTTCCACCTCAAAGGTTTCGCGTTCCAACGCCCGGCGGATCTCGTTCATCCGATTCGCTGAAACCCGCAGCGGACCGTCCAAGATGACCGCAAATTCTTCCCCCCCAAACCGCGACACCATGATCGCTTGATCGAGATGGATTCTCAGAAAGGCAGATACATATTTCAACACCTCGTCACCTGCCTGATGACCCCGGGTATCGTTGATCGTTTTAAATCGATCGATATCTATCAGAGCGACGACGAACGCCCGCCCACCCTTTTTGTAGCCGACAAACATCTCTTCGAGCCGTTGGTCAATAGCTCGCCGATTAAACAGCCCCGTCAAAGTATCGGTTCGGGCCTCGGTGAGATAACACTGAATCTGCAGCGTCTGCTTTTCCAGTTGGCGTTCTGCAGCGTCCAAGCGAGTTTTCAATGTCTCATTGCTCTGCATGATCTGCTGCAATAATAGAAAGACACGGTTTTCGGCTTGTGCCCCGGAAGAACGTTGCCGCACCTCCGCGCTTAACTCGCCCAACTTGTGTTGATAATGGGACACATTGCCGGAGTACTCGTTCGTCCAAGTACCAAGCTCTGTGAGCAACTGCATCATCCGCTCTTGATCAGCCTGCGGAATCGCGTTTTCCAGGCTGGCGTGCCGACCAAAAACCTGTTTTCCCAACAGGTAACCGATCAGCACCAGCAAAAACGCGATAACGAGGCCGGCCAGGAGCGTGAGCGTGAATCCGTCCAGCATGGGTTAGTTCCGACAAAACACAATCGAGCGACGCAGATAGCCAGTTTTGTGATGGGTAACCATATCTCAGCCGGCGGATTCCACTCCAACGCGATTCTCCACCAGTTCTTCCTCGCGCGCGATGACCACCAAGCCACTATCGGTGACCGTGAATCCTCGCTCTGCATCTTCGACAGGATCATAGCCGATTTGGGTTTCGGCTGGGATGCGAACTCCCTTGTCGATGATGGCCCGTCGAATGCGGCAACGGCGGCCCACCTCGACCCCATCGAACAAAATACTGTCCTCGACTTGGGCATAACTATTGATGCGGACGCCTGGGCCAATCACACTCCGAGCAACGCTACCGCCACTAACGATCGCACCCTGGCAAACAATCGAATCGAGTGATTCGCCACGACGCGGCGACTGCCCCTCACTGCCAAACACGAATTTTGGCGGCGGCAACATTGGCTGGTAAGCTCGAATCGGCCATTGCTGGTCGTACAGATTTAACTGGGGATCAACCCCAATTAGATCCATCGAAGCCTCGTAATAAGCATCCAGCGTTCCTACGTCACGCCAATAAGCTTCCCGTTTGCGGTTTTCGTCCGAAAATGGGAACGCACACACGGTGTAATCATCAATCGCACCGGGAATGATGTTCTTGCCAAAGTCATGGGCACTGTCGACCAGCGTGGCGTCATTGCACAACTGCTCGAAAAGGAACCGTGCGTTGAAGACATAAATCCCCATCGAAGCGAGACAGGTATCAGGGTCGTCGGGAGTCGGAATCGGATCTTCGGGCTTTTCCTGGAAACCGGTCACTCGATGATTCAAATCAGTCTGCATGACGCCAAACTGACGAGCCTCATCGCGACTCACTCGCAACGCTCCAATGGTGATATCAGCGTTCATCTTGCGATGAAAATCGACCATCGGCCCGTAATTCATTTTGTAAATATGGTCCCCCGCCAGCACAACGACGTACTCAGGTTTCTCGCGTTCGATCGCATAGATATTCTGGTAAACCGCATCTGCAGTTCCCTGGTACCAACTGTCATCAAATCGCTGCTGTGGCGGCACAACATCGATAAACTCACCCAATTCCCGGCAAAAGTACTCTCGCCATGCCAAGTTGATATGCCGGTCGAGTGATTGGGCCTTGTACTGCGTTAGCAGCAGCAGGCGTCTCATGCCGCTGTTCAGACAGTTGCTAAGCACGAAATCAATGATTCGATAAAGACCGCCAAACGGCACCGCCGGCTTGGCTCGGTCACGCGTCAAAGGCTCCAACCGCGAGCCTCGGCCTCCTGCCAAAATCACCGTTACTGTGTCGCGCATCGTCAATCCTTGCGATCTGGGGCTTCCTGGTATTTCCCGTAAGGTAGCAGATGATGCATGTCAGCACAAAAAGTGTTTTGCCGTGAAAAATCGCTAACCTGCCCCGCCAGCGATCACCCAAGGCAATTGGCCTAGATTTTGCTGCTCTCCTAATCATCACGAGCGGGGGAGTAAATTTGGCGGAGATACCCTCTCACCACTGCCGAATTCGTTGACTTTTGGCCTGTCGACGCCATCCTTTCCCTGCCTGGCAACGTAAGAATTGCAAACAGCGAGTTATGGGACCTGAATCAAGGGAATTTGAGATGCAAAATACTTGGAAAAACGTTAGTTTCGCATTGAGCGCGATGATCGTGGGATCCTTGGTCACGACCGTCGTCCTGTCACTACCCAGCGGTCTGCAACGCGGCGCAGTTGCCCAAAACAACACCGTCGCCTCGGGAGCTGCCTCGGGAACGAACACGCAGCTGGCCGTTGATCGACACGACTTGACTCACGCGGAAAGCCTTTCCAACGCATTCCGAAATGTCTCCGAAGTCATTCGGCCTTGTGTCGTCAGCATTAGCACCCTGCAAACTGAATTGATTCGACGAAACGTTCCGCAAGGGATCCCACCGCAGTATCAGCGTCTGTTTGGTGCACCGGTCGAGGAGCTCGAGCGAAGTGGGATGGGGAGTGGCGTGATCGTCAGCACCGACGGCTACATCCTGACGAACAATCATGTGATCGAAGATGCCGACGAGCTCACGGTCGAGCTTCACGACGGACGAAAAGTCCCGGGCAGCGTGGTCGGAACAGATCCCCAAACCGATTTAGCTGTCGTCAAAATCGATACGCCCGGCTTGCAAGCCGCGAATTTCGGAAGATCTGATAACACACGCGTCGGTGACTGGGTGCTGGCCATTGGCAGCCCATTCGGCTTGGAACAAACCGTGACAGCCGGCATCATCAGCGGAAAGAATCGCATTCAGGGGATCATCGCCAACGGTGACGGCTTCGAGGATTTCCTGCAGACTGATGCCGCTATCAATCCTGGCAACTCGGGCGGAGCATTGGTGAATTTGCGTGGCGAGTTAATCGGAATCAATACCGCAATCTTGTCTCGCACCGGAGCGAGCGCGGGGATTGGGTTTGCAATCCCCGTCTCACTTGCCAAACCGGTACTCGAATCGATCATCGAAACCGGAGAAGTGCAGCGTGGTTATTTGGGTGCCCAAGTCGTCAGCGTCACACCTGAACGCATCCAGGGCTTCAACCTCAAAGTCAACTCTGGCGCACTGGTTGGAGGCGTGCTGGAAGACCAACCGGCCGACCGAGCCGGTTTGCAGCCTGGTGATGTTGTCGTCTCCTTGGATGGCAAGCCATGCCAAGGCGGCCCACAATTGCGTAACTACATCGCCAGTCGTCGGCCCGGCACTTCCGTCACGATGGATGTCGACCGCAATGGCCAGCGACTGAAGTTTCGTGTCACGCTGGACGAACGTCGAGAAATCGCCATGTTTGACGCCAACGGTGGACGATTCGGTGCAGAACTGGTTCCCGTTTCACCGCAGACTGCACGGCAATACGGCTATACCAACTTGCGGAGCGGTCTGATCGTTGCCAGCGTCAAAGAGGGCACCCCCGCCGCACAAGCACAACTTGATGTTGGGGACGTAATCGTTGAAGCTGCGGGTGTCCGACTGCGCACCATCGAACAGCTCGCCGATGTGTTCGAGCAAATGAAAAAAAATGACCAACCGTTGCGAATGATTGTCCTCCGCGGCAATACGCGAATGCTGCTAGTACTGGAGTAAGCTGTCAGAACTGGGATAAACGGTCAGGACAGGGATAAGTCGCCGAGCGATCCTGCCTCGCCGGGGTCGGAGAGCGTGCCCAGTATGGAACAGGTGACCCCAAAGTGAACTGGTGACCCCAAAGTGAACTGGGATTGCTGCGGTAAGCGGCAATCCCGGTCCCTGTGCGTTCGGTCAGCGGACGATTTGATTGCTGTTCTCCGCTGAGTCCACTTTCCACCCGTGGATTTCTCCCTTCTAATTTGCAGTCATGACTGCAGCAACAAAACCTCTACCAAAGATTCGCAGGTTGCCCCCCAACCTGATCAACCAAATCGCTGCCGGTGAGGTCATTGAACGGCCTTCCTCGGTCGTCAAAGAACTCCTAGAAAATAGCATCGATGCGGGTGCTTCTCGGGTGGAGCTCACGATCACAGGGGGTGGAAGTGAATTAATTCGAATTGCCGACAACGGCTGCGGCATGACCGCCGACCAACTGCCGCTGGCCGTCACAAGCCACGCCACGAGTAAGTTGCCAGACGACGATACGCTGTTTCATGTCAGCACACTTGGTTTTCGCGGCGAGGCGATCGCGTCAATCGGCAGTGTCTCCCATCTGCTAATCCGTAGCCGTACCGCGGCAGACGAGTCAGGTTCAGAAATCACAGTGCGAGGCGGTGTGGTCGAACCGCCAGTGCCGTGCGGATGCCCACCAGGCACTGTGATTGAAGTCCGAAACCTGTTCTTTAATACTCCGGTGCGACACCGCTTTCTCAAGACCGCGCAGACCGAGCGGGGTCACATTGTCGAAGCCTTTACTCGACTGGCCCTCGCAAACCCGCACGTCCACTTCGTCCTGACCAACAACGAAAAGCAGCTCTACGACTTGCCGTCGACCGAACGATGGAGTGAGCGGATTGATGCTTTTTTCGGGGCCGAAATCTCGGAATCGCTCATCCCCATCCGCAATGATGATGCGGAAATCCGCATCGACGGCTACGTCTGTGATCCCGCCGTCAGCCGGGGAAACAGTCGCATGCAGTACCTGTTTTTAAATGGGCGTCACATTCGAGATCGCGCGCTTCAGCACGCACTCGGTGAAGCTTATCGAGGCATGTTGATGGTCGGCCGCCATCCAATCTGCTTTTTGCGAATGAGAATGCCGGCAGAATTGATCGATGTGAACGTTCATCCCTGCAAGTTGGAAGTACGGTTCACCGATAGCGGTCGCATTTACAGCCGTGTGCTTCAGTCACTGCGGCATCAATTCCTGACCACCGATCTGAAACAGCGAGCCATCCCCCCCACGACTGGCCCACAAACAAGTGGCGTTTCACAACACTCCGGCACTGCAACGGAATCGACTTCCGGACTGCCAAGCACCGCCGAACAAAGGCAGCGGCAGGAAGTAATCAATTGGGCGCGCACCGGGCAAACGGGCTCTTCCTCCCGAGTGCCTGGCTTTCAGCCTTTTCCGGATCGCTCAAGCCTCGCAGCGGGACCACTCCCCAGCCATCACGCTGCCCAACCAAACTCCGAACCAAAGGGTGAACCAGTCCTTGGCGCGACTGCCGATTCAAATTCCGAGGCGCCAACCGAGCCCGCACCTTGGGATCAACACGAACCAACCGACGTGGCCAACGCCACTGCAAACTCCCCCAGCGTTTCGTACCTCGGCTTTCAAGTGCACAACCGATACCTAGTCACTCAGGATGATTCAGGGATGGTCGTGATCGATCAACATGCACTGCATGAACGGGTGCTTTATGAGCGAGTCTGCAAGAAAGTTCTCACGGAACAAAGCCAGCTCGAATCCCAACGACTGCTCGTTCCCGAACCGGTGTCATTGACGCCCGCAGAGCGAACAGCAGCCTTGGAGGCCAAAGAAACCCTGGCCAAAGTCGGATTAGAAATCGAGGAGTTTGGTGGTGAGACGATCCTGGTCCAATCCGTTCCAGCGATGCTCCGCCGTACCGCGCCAGGCGACATGCTTCGCACGCTGCTTGAATCATTCATCTCTGCTGGCAAAAAGCCAGACGCCAAAGATCTGCTAAATCACTTGCTCTCAACAATCGCCTGCAAGGCTGCGGTAAAAGCAGGCGACCCGCTACGCCCTGAAGAAATCACGAGCTTGCTGGAACAAAAAGATCTCTACCACGAAACTCACCACTGCCCCCATGGCAGGCCAACGTCGCTGTTCTTCAGCCGCGATGAACTCGACCGGATGTTTGGCCGGCTCGGACCGACCGGCAAGAAGTAAGAGTCTCGGAGATAACAAACTCCCACCGAGCCTCCGTTCTTGCGGGGGAAACATTGATCGGTGGGCGACGAACCCGCAATCGCGGGAGCACTTCTAGGAAAACCCAGCACCTGCCGCGAAATCCGTTTTCCTGCGAAAAAGAAAACCCGACAGTAGGCACACGACGGCGGGAATCTGCCCCGCAGATCACTTCCCACTCCAACGACTACCGCCATATCGGCTCGCCAGCAAATTCCTCGCTGCTGCGGCCCGATCAGATTTCCCGGCCTCCTCCCAAAGCTGGGCGATCCAATGAAGCGATTCGGCATGGATCTCCGGTTCGGCGTAGAACAGGACATCGACATGCAAATAAGCCATCAATGCATCCTTGGGTTGTTTAGCAACCCGATAACAATCACCCAAAACGTTATAGGCGCGACCGAATAATTCCGTGTCACTTGATTCATGGTCCTTGATGACCTTTTGAATCGCTTGCACACCTTGGGTGGGATCACCAGCCTCGGCGACACATCTGGCTAGACCGATTGTCGCGAAAACTTTCAACCGTTTTGCTTCAACCGCCCGCGACGGCTGTTCAATGATAGATTGATACTTCGCTTTCGCTTCCGCGATTTTTCCTTGATCGATCAATGCTCGTGCCTCCAAAAGCGAAGCACGCATTTTGTATTCTGGCCAAGGGGCCTTGCTCGCGATCGATCCGTAGTAACGGACTGCCGAAGCATACTCGCCTTGTGCAACAGCTAGATCACCCAGCACCTCGGCCGCGTCGAAAAAATGGTAACTCGTGGGAGCACTGCGGACAAAATCGAGCATCGCCTCAGACGCGAGAGCTTTGTCGCCTCCCGACGTCAACGCCACACGCGCATCGACGAGCGCGCGATAAAAGCTCAGATCGCTACGGATATTTTTCGCCGCCTCACTAACGTTGGGCACACGCTGCAGATCCTGCTGGGCTCGGGAGTACTTCCCTGCCACCGCGCGAGAACGGGCCTCACGCAATTCCGACGGCTCATCCGCAAAACTAACCAAACGGATCTCCGCAACGGATACTTTCTTACTCTGCTCACCGACCAGCATCGTGACTTCGGTGGGTGACATTGCTGACAGCGTGCCTGCTACGACCCCACCGCGGCGCAAGAACACCTGGTCGTCCTCTGCACTGGCAACGGAGGTCAAGAACAACGAAAAACAGGCTACGGCCAACCAGTGGCTATCGCAATGATTCAATCTGCTTCTCCAGCGATGAGTACAGCGGCGCCCACTTGGTTTGGGCCAGACCGGGATAAAGTTGTTGTGTCGTTCGAAGTGCTTTGCTCGCTTCCGCAAGTAATCTCTCGCGTTCCGGTCCCTGCAATGTCTTTGCTCGCTCAGCGTCACATCGGGCGACTTCGTATCGTGCCTCGTAAAACGTCTCACGGAACGCTGCGTGGGACATCGTGGCAGCTGCTATCTTCGCCCATCCCCAAATGATCGGATTTGGCTTTTCACCCACGCCGGCAATGGCACCCTGGTATTGACTGCTATCGAACTTGCCCCATCGAGCCAATAGTCTCGCTGCCTCGACTTGCAGGTTCACCGCATTCGGTTTCGCTTGCAATAACTGTCGATAATCCTCCAAAGCCCCCACAAAATCATGTTGCAGAGTTTTCACGGCCGCTAACCTTGCCTGAATTTGCGTGACCAGGATTGGATCCGCCGACGCAACCGTTAATAAATGATCTAAAGCAACCGCAGCTTGCTCGTAATAACGTCGCGCGACCGGCTGAAGTGATTCGGGGTTGTCATCAAATCCTGCGCCCAAGCTAACGTAAGTTTCGGCAACCCACAAAAGAACACCGGTGTCAGTCGCACCAGCGGCAAGTTCTGTCAAAAAAGCCTCAAATACTTTCGACAGTTGCTGCTTGCCCTCACCATCGGCTGCCTTCATCTGGGTTTCGATGGAGCGTGCTAGTTGTACGTAAATCGCCACCATCTGCTGCTTTGCTTGCGAATCCGTTCCGACCGCCTGCTGCAGCGCGCCCATCACGGCCTTGGCTTTTGCGACCATTTCAGCGTTCTGATCAATCGACGCAACATAGGAACGAAGAGCGATTTGCAGCGTCTGACGAGTCAGTAACGGATCGCTTACGGCCGCGTGTTCTGTGTTGATCAACGTGACTGGACCGAGCGTTGGATGCTCCAGGACTTCAACCGCTCGAACCGGTTGCGAAGCTTCCAGCAGGACTTCGGCTGTCAACAACATGGCTGTCACATTGAATGCGTTGACCAATGGGTTATCTGGCAACCGTTCAAACCCACTTACCAAAAAGCGTTGACTGTCCGACAACAAACGCTGCTGATTTTCAACCACGTCGGGATTCGGTTTCTCTGCAGACGCTTGCGAGGCAAGCTGACGGCGCACGTATTGGCCCCGCAACGCGTGTCCGGTGATCAGATCTGCCTGCCAACGCGTGGGCGAATCTTCTGGAATCAACTCGGTCAGTTGCTGGGCCCACTCGACTCGTTCAAAATTGGCCATCGTGGGGACGGCAACCGCAAGCACTTCCACCGCGTCGGGTGAATTTGGCCAAGTTTTGGCGAGGTAGACCGTTGCCTCGTAGATTCGTCGCAACTCGAAACTACGATCCATACTCGCCGCAGCGTCGGCGAACATTTCATTGTAGCTCGCCAAGGCAATTTTCGCGCACTGCAAGGCCCCGTCACTTTCGGGGTGCTGCCGAGCCATGAATTCCCCCACTACCGCCGCCCTCATGGGATCTCCTTGAATCGAATAGAGGTAGCAAAGAAAGTACCTCGCCAAGTTCAATTCCGAGGGGGGGGTTGATTCATCGGCTAGTGCCATCGCTAAGCGATACGATGCCAACGCAGACTCTTTTGCCGCTACCAATTTCTGTTGGGCCGACCTTAACTGCTCCTGTTTATCACTTGAATCACCGTCCACCTGCAATTTTTGTTGCAAGACCAAGATTTGGTTGGTCAATGGACCAAGCTGATTTAGAAATTGGCGTCCCTCTTGGGCTGCCTCGGCAAATGAAGCCGGTTCCTGCGGTCCACCTTCAAGCCTCTTGCTTCCCAATTCTTCCGCCAATTGAAGGGCGGCCTCCTGCAAGGCTCCCTCTTCACCGGCAACAAATTCCGCGTGATCGCGGGCGGCTGCCAATGACTGTGTGATGACAGCTTGGTTCATCCCGCGACTCGCAAAATCCTGAGCCTGCATTTGCAGTGCCCGCGCCAACCCAAGGCGAATCGCCAACATGTCGGCGTCTCGTTGAAAGCTGCGTGGAACAGTTTCGATCCACCGATTGGCTTGCTTGATCGCGACCAAATACTTCCGTTCACTCGGCGCCAACCAGCTGTCCATCGCCAACCGCAGCGTCTCCGTTTTCAAACGCCGCATCTCTTCGGGCTCGTCGGGCTGATCGAGCAAATCACCGTAATACGCAAGAGCGTCCTTCGCCTTGCCCATCTGGGCGTTGCACCTGCCCTGGTACATCCTGGCATACAGCCCCGCCAATCGGCTGCGATACTTTTTGTAAATCGAATCATATTGTTCGGCTGCAGCTGCAAGTTGCTCTAACCGCTGTGTTGAACCGCTATCGAATGTTCCGGCCAGCTCTTCTCGAATCGCGGCGGCCAACAATTCAGTCTGTAAATTGTCGGCCCGCAATTGAGTTCGACGTTTGGCAAGACCCGCCTCTGCACGGTCTTTGGTGTCAAGAACCTTGGGAATTTGATCGAGTTCAGCGGTGACGAGCGTTTCGAGATTGTTCAATTCGTCAATGCCACGCTGGAACTGATCACGAGCCTCGGGTACCAAGATCGCCGAATCACCAAGCTTGGATTGCTCCAGCTTAATTCGAGCTCGCTCAACAATCGTATTGGCTAGCTCACTGCGAGCCGCGAACAACTTTGGATGACCCGATTTTGAATCGACAAATTGCTGAAGCTGCTGCTCACCCTGACCGAGTAATTCCAGTCGCCGCTCGATATCACGTTGGGTTCGGGAGTACGCGATTAAGGTGACTGCCCGTTCCAGCGGTATCAGCTCACGCTGCTCGGTCGATGCCAGCGGGCTATCTTCCATCGTTGTCAGGTAGTCGAGTGCCGTTTCGTAATAGCCTCGCTGCACAAGCCCCTGCAGAAATGGAAGAAACGGTTCCTCACCGCGCAGCTGAGGGCGGGTAGATACCAACATCCAAGCCAAACAGATTCCGAACGTCACACTCCAACGTGGAATTCGGCAAAACAGAAAACCTCCGCTCAAAACACTCTCCTCCTTTGATCGCCCAATGGCAGAGACAAGTCACTCGTTTTTGTTGCCAGCGGCAGTGAAAACGTCCACAATTTGCCCCGCCATGTTCGTTGCAAGACCGCAACCCGCATCATGAAACTCAACCTGTCATTTCATCGCTTCAAACAGTCCAGTGGGCCTGTCGCAGGACGGCCTTGGGGGAATCCTTCATCCGCTCGTACCAAATGGTAAGCAAGGAGCCATCGCCCAACTGCACCGTGCTTGGGTAGCCAAGGTCGCCCCCGACCGCATCCTCTGAGATCGTGATTGGATCAGACCAGCTCTTGCCATTGTCCTCGCTCAATCTTGCCTGATTCCCAAAGGGCCGTCGTCGATAACCGTAGCTCATCATCAACCGGCCATCGCGCAAACGCGTCAAGAACGAGGGCAACCCCCAAACACCAATAGAGTGCGGAGCGGTCCAACTCGCACCACCATCATGCGATTCAGACTGCAGCGTTTCACGATCACTGTTGGGATTTTGATTTCGAATATGAGCTACCAATGTGCCATCACCGGCTTCGACTGCATGAAGTTCGTGGTACTGCTTGCTGTCATCCCCGGAGCGTATCGGAATCTCTGCCAGCGGTTGCCAATTTTGACCATCGTCCGATGACTGACAAACCTGGACTTTGCGTTCCTTCGCCCAGAGGCTGACTCCGGCATAAAGCAGACGTCCATCGGAGAGTTGGATTGGTCCATGAGGACTATTCACAACACTGGCGTACCGATTTGACCAAGTCACTCCACCATCGGTCGACCGAATCATCCAACATCCTAAATCCGACTGCCGCTGCTCGGGGGTCAGACGCTGATGCGCCGCCATCCAACGGTTCATCCTTTCCTCGGGCCATGCACCGGGTTCCCCAGGCTTGAGTTTCATGGCGGCTGTAAGGTGGTAACTCTCGTAGGCAAGCGAGGTAAACGTGGTAACCAATAAGGAACCTTTCGCTGTTTCGACGATGCCAGCATCTCGATCATCAATACCAGAATCAATCAAAGTCCGCGGCCAAGTCCATGTTGCCCCATCATCGTGCGACCGCATCATATCGACCCGACCGAACGGGCAAACATGTTGCTCGCGGCCACCTGACCACACCACCACCAATTCTCCACTCATGCGTCGGGTCAACGTGGGCCAACCGCAATACAGATGAGGCGTCGGGCTGATCACACGAATATCATGAACCGTCGCTGCAGGCGAAGCACCGGCAACGCGACATCGCGAAGCGAGCGTCAACGCAGAAGCAGTCGTCCACCCCAGAAACTGGCGACGACATTGACCAGATCTTGTTGCTGACGATCCGGCTGATTCAGTTTTAGGCATGATTCAATCTTTGGGTTGTTCTATCCGTCCGCATCCACCGCTTCGCTATGAACGCACATTGTAACCGATGTAAGATGGTAACTTCAGTCGCTCACCACACGAACCTGCCACCGATTCGCCATGAAACATCTCTCTATCCTAACGTCGGTTTGCTGCTGCTTGTTCATTCCTTCGTTCCTACGTGGAGCAGAAACCTACGATGTCGTCATCTATGGTGGTACAAGTGGTGCGATTGCCGCTGCGGTTCAAGTAAAACGCATGGGAAAATCCGCGATCGTTGTCTGCCCCGAAAAACACCTGGGGGGGTTAACGTCGGGAGGCCTCGGCTGGACAGACTCAGGAAACAAAGATGCGATCGGAGGTATCAGTCGCGAATTCTACCATCGCATCTGGAATCACTACCAAAATAGCAGCGCATGGAAATGGCAGGATTCATCCAACTTTGGTAATCGAAACCAAAGCCCACCGGGGCCCCAAGGAGATGGTGCAACGATGTGGGTTTTCGAACCTCATGTTGCCGAGGCAATTTTTGAATCGCTCGTGTCCGAGTATCAAATCCCTGTACATCGTGACCGCTGGCTTGACCGTGATCCCAACACCGGCGTGACCAAGCAGAAAGGGCGGATCACTGCAATCCGAATGACGGACGGAACAAGCTACGCAGGCAAGATGTTTATCGACGCGACTTACGAAGGTGACCTGCTAGCCACCGCAGGTGTCGACTACCACGTAGGCCGCGAAGCCAACTCAGTTTACGACGAAAACTGGAACGGGATCCAAGTCGGTGTTCTCCACCACCGCCACCACTTCGTCAAACCGATCGATCCTTACGTTCAACCAGGTGATCCCAGCAGCGGAGTGGTCTGGGGAATCAGTGATGAAGACCCAGGCGAAAAAGGCTCAGGAGATCACCGCATCCAGGCCTACTGTTTTCGCATGTGCTTGACCAACCTCGCAGAGAATCGCATCCCATTCCCCAAACCAAACGACTATGACCCCAGTCGTTACGAACTGCTGCTGCGTGTCCTCGATTCTGGCTGGCGAGAATTGTTTAACAAATTTGACCCTTTGCCAAACCAGAAAACAGACACGAATAACCATGGCCCATTTAGCACCGACAATATCGGGATGAATTATGAATACCCCGAGGCAAGCTATCAGCAGCGAGATCTGATCATACAACAGCACGAAAACTACCAGAAAGGCCTGATGTACTTCATGGCAAACGATCGGCGTGTCCCTGCTGACGTTCGCACAGCCATGTCAAAATGGGGCCTCGCCAAAGATGAATTTCCAGAGACCGGGGGATGGCCGCACCAAATCTATGTCCGTGAAGCGAGGCGAATGGTCGGACAATATGTGATGACCGAGCATGATTGCCTCGATCGAAAAACCACGCCCAACTCAATTGGCATGGGCTCCTACACCGTCGATTCCCACAATGTACAACGCTACATCAAACCAAACGGAAAGGTGCAAAACGAAGGCGATATCGGGGTAAAGACACCGCGTCCTTACGAGGTCGCCTATGGTGCAATTATCCCCAAGCAAGAGCAGTGCGAGAATCTGCTGGTGCCCGTTTGCGTTTCATCCAGTCATATCGCTTTCGGCTCAATTCGAATGGAACCTGTCTTCATGATTCTTGGGCAGTCGGCTGCCACCGCCGCCTGCTTGTCAATCGACCGAGGAGAGTCGGTGCAGCAACTGCCGTATCCGATCTTGAGAAATCGACTACTCGCCGATCGCCAAGTCTTGGAACTCGAAATCGAATACCCATTTGATTCTCGAAAAATCGCCGGGACGATCATCGACAACCGGAATGCACAATTGCAGGGCAATTGGACCGCATCGACGGCAAACCGCGCGTTCGTCGATGGTGACTATCAGCACAATGGCAACACCGGGGCCAAGTCAGCTAACTACCTGGCTGAACTCGCCCCAGGCCGCTACCAGGTCAGCCTCTCCTACCCTCGCAATACGAACCGGGCAACCAACGTGCCGATCACGATTCACCATGCCGACGGCATCAGCCAAGCAAGTGTGGATCAAACAAAGATGCCCGAAAGAGATGGGCTATTTCACTCCATCGGAACCTACCGTTTCGACGGAGCCGCAAAGGTCATCATTGGCACCGAGAACACTGATGGTTACGTGATCATTGATGCGATTCAATTCCTGAAACAACCCTGAACAACCCCAGAACCACCCAGCTTGGTTTCAAGAACAGCAAGTTACTCGGCTGGCAAATTGACGATCCGGCATTCTGCGAGTGCGTCGCTAGGCTGACGTGATGTCCTTGGGCCCAGCCGCCAAAATCGCCTCACTCGCTCCGGCGGAAAATCGCTGAAAATTTTGCTGAAACAAATCAGCCAGACGGCGGGCGCAACTGTCATATTCTTCGGCATCTGGCCACGCATCCCGGGGCCACAAAATCTCAGCTGGCACCCCACTGCACTGGGTGGGAACTTCAAAGCCGAACAACGCGTCTTTGCGAGTCTGTTCATTGACCAGTGAACCATCGTGGATGGCATCGATCATCGCTCTGGTGTGTGGCAGACTCATCCGCTTGCCGACTCCGTAGCCACCGCCTGTCCAACCGGTGTTGATCAACCAAGCTCGACTACCATGTCGGCGCATCTGCTCGGCAAGCAGTTCCGCATATTTGGCTGGATGCCATACTAAAAACGCCGCACCAAAACAGGCACTGAACGTTGCTGTGGGTTCGTTCACGTTCATTTCGGTACCCGCTACTTTGGCCGTGTAACCACTCATGAAGTGATACATCGCTTGCTCGGCCGTCAATTTCGATACAGGCGGCAGCACGCCAAAAGCATCGCAGGTCAAGAAAATGATATTGGTGGGATGGGATCCGACACAAGGAATTTGTGCGTGCTTGATAAAGTCGATAGGGTATGCGACACGCGTATTCTCGGTGATCGAGGCATCATCGTAATTGACTTCATGAGTCGTTTCGTCGAACACCACATTTTCCAGCACCGCCCCATATTGGACGGCGTTGTAAATTTCTGGTTCGCTTTCGGGATTCAAGTGAATCACTTTTGCATAGCACCCACCCTCGATATTAAAAATCCCAGTGTCCGTCCAGCAATGCTCATCATCGCCGATCAAGTTACGTAGCGGGTCAGTTGACAAGGTTGTTTTGCCGGTTCCCGACAAGCCAAAGAACAACGACACCTCTTTTTGGTCCGACATGTTGGCACTGCAATGCATGCTCAACACACCGCGTTTCGGCATTAGGTAGTTCATCACCGTGAACACACCCTTCTTCATCTCACCGGCATACTGAGTTCCCAAGATCACCAACTCACCTTGCTCGATCGACAAATCGATGCTGGTCTTACTGGTCATCTGGGCTGTGTAAGGATTCGCCGGGAACGATCCCGCATTGAAGATGACAACATCGGGCTCACCAAATTCATCCAACTCATCCGCATCTGGTCGGATCAGCATATTATGCATGAACAAGGCGTGATAAGCGCTCTCGGCGATCACCCGAACCTTGATCTGGTGCTTGGGATCCCAACCAGCATAGCCATCAAAAACGAAGATTCGGGAGCGAGTGTTGAGATAATCGATCGCCCGCTGTCGATTGATCGAAAACGAACGCTCAGTCAGCCGAATATTGACATCGCCCCACCAAATGTCCTCCGAGGAAGCCGCATCCACGACGATCCGCTTGTCTTTCGGGCTGCGCCCCGTCTTGTCGCCACTCCGTGTCGCCAAGGCACCCGATGCCGAGATGACCGCGTCACCATCGATGATCGCGAACTCGTACAGCCTTGCGGGAGTCGCGTTGTGGATCACCTCATCAACCGAGAGGCCGTACTCGGACAGATCAATCGGATTCACACTCATGGATCGGCCTTTAACCAACGGGAACAGCAAGCTTTCCCCGAAGTGTACCTAGCCCTCACGAAGGCGTCACGGTGGTGTGCCGAACTACCCTCGGAATCAACCCAGCAGCGATTGCCAAATTTGCATTGACTTCGCGACGGCTTCGGCTGCGAGGCTGTGCTGATCCTCGATTGCGGCAACCATCCGCGACGTGGCAAAGCCATCGACGGGCTGTACGCTGGGACTTGCGGTGTGTAAGGAGGCCGATTGGATCTAACTAGCTCTCTGGGATCAAACTAGCTCTCTGGGATCAAACTGGCTCTCTGGGATCAAACTGGCTCTGCATTCTGACTGGCTGCCAAGCCAGTTACTCGACAGTCCCGGTGACGATGCAGGATGCCGATCGGTTACCTGGCAAATCAGTCACGATTCGCAGCTTCTGCGTGATCGATTGATCGGTACCATCACCAGTAAAACGCAACTTAACAAATTGCACTTTCTTTTTGCCCACAGGCACTTCGAATTCAAACCGTTGGTCAACACACTGCACATCCAGGATCTCAAATGGTTCGTCACCACGAACGACCAATCGACGCTCGACGGTCCCCTCGCGGCGAGTTGTTCCAAGACTGACCGATGCTGGTGACACGCTAACCACCGGCCGGACTCGGCCAGTGATCGCCATCTCGGTGGTGGGGAATTGACGATCATTGCTGATCAATGTCAGTCTTTCCCGAATCTCACCTTCGGGCAGTTCCCCGTCAACTCGGACCCGCATCCGATAACGCACTTGACCACCGGTTCGCTCCGGCGGCTTCAGACGAACCTGCAAGTTTGCACAGTGACTGCGGACATCGGTTATCTCCCAGTTACTATTGCCGTTGTGAGTGATCGTCACTTCTTGCTCTCGAGATTGCCCCGCGGCGATCTCACCATAATTGATTTCCGGTGGATCAAAGCTAATATCAGTGCGAATGAATCCACTGACTTTCAATTGCACTTCGGCATAACTTGGTCGATCAAACACAACCGTAATCGTTGCTGATTTTTGACCAATGAATGCATTGGTGTTAAACGTCGCAACGACTGCACCTTTTTCGTACGTTTTCAACGACTGCTTCGTCAGCGTTGGAGTCGTACATCCACAACTCGTCCGCACTGCTTGAACGTGCAGATCCTCTTCATACAGGTTGGTGAATTCAAAGTGGAATTCACTCCTTGTTCCACGACCAACGATGCGAAAATCATGTTCCTTGACAGAGAACATTTTATCCGCCCATTGCTGAGCGGATGCTTCGCTTGCCAAGACTGGCAAAAACAGGCCAATCGCCAAAACCGAATTGACAACTGTTCGCCGATCAAGAATCGCCATCATTCCCTACCAGGTGAAAAGGAAAGGCCCTCACGCGGCAAGTCACGCTAGCAAACACCTAGCGGTCATTGATCCACGAAGTGGTACCCATATGTAGGGTTTCGGCTGTTTGATCGAATTTTTCCAATAATTCCGCCAAACGCTCCATCGGCAACCCAACTACATTGCTTTCACTGCCGTCACCGAGGACCCGGAGCCAATCATTCCCATCTTGGTAGCCAAAGGCTCCCGCCTTTCCTTCCCAGAGCATGGAATCGAGGTAATTCTCCAGCATCGCCTCGCTTAAAGCCGCCATCTCCAATTCTGTTCGCACCACATCGACCAAGCATTTGCGGTGGGTGACCGACCACAAACAGACCCCGGTGTAAACATCATGGCGACGCCCACTAAGGGTTCGAAGAATTACCTCGGCATGTTGCTGATCCCGCGGCTTACCAAGAATTTGCCCCAAACAAGATGCCACTGTATCAGCAGCTAACACCAAACCACTTTCGAGGCGCGACGCCACATCTGCCGCTTTCCGATAAGCATATCGGGCGACTAGTTCTGGGGCCGTTTCGCGACTGCAGACACCACATTCCGCTGAATCAGCGGCCACGATCACCTCGAACTGATAACCAGCTGCAAGCAATAATTGAGCCCGACGCGGCGACCCACTGGCCAGAATGAGCGGTTCGTTGGTCGGCAACGCGGCGCATGGTAAATCTTGCATCAGCGGTAAGTCATCCGAAAACTGCATCGCTCCAACTTGCCTCTTGTCAAAACGCCGTCGTTTTCCAAAGCATCAACGCTCAAACCGACTGATCACCAGCAGATGGATCGTTGCCAGTGGGCGGGTCGTTGCCAGTGGGTGGGTCGTTGCCAGTGGGTGGGTCGTTGCCAGTGGGTGGGTCGTTGCCAGTGGTTGGGTCATTGCCAGTGGTTGGGTCATTGCCGGTCAATGGTGATTGCAATTGGCCTTGTCGACGCGTTTCCAACTGCCGCACGGCACCCCGCAGCGACTCAATCAAACGCGGCACCTGACCTGCAGCGACGAACACGCGAGCACTAACAGCCGACTGAGGAAAAAAGCTGGTCAGAAAATCCAATCCAAACTCATTCGCGCCGTGACCAATCATGACTCCATTGGCATAGACGCCGCTGAGCACTTCGTCCGGCATTTTCAAATCATCGTAAATTTCTTGCGGAGTCGGCTGCCTTGCCTGATTTTGATTGGGGACGTTTGGTGTCGGAGGATCGCCAAAACGATTCTTGTAAAGCTCCAGATTTGCATTGAGCGCCTCAATGAACTGTGGCATGACCGGGTGCGGAATCACAACACGTCGTGCAACTCGATGCGGACGACCAACCGTTTGCAAAAAATCGACAATGAACTCGCTCGGGCCAGTCATTACGATCGCCCCCGTGCTGAAACAACCATCGGCGACGTGGTCTGGCACCCGAGCTCGCAAAGCCGGATTCCCCTCGTTGGGATCGGGGCGTTCGGCCGGTGAGGGAGAGGGATCCGTTGACATGCGTACCGTAGAATTCAAGAGGAGAGCTAGATGAACCGAACAATCTGTATTTTGCAGGGGAAGTCACGTCCTGACAACGCCATCTGACATGCGTGATCTTGAATTAACCGGATTCGTCGAGCGGAGCTCACCCTCGTGATAGCCGCTACGTTCCCGTCTCGGCCCGCTCTCGCTTAACACGCAAGGGGGTCGCAGTTCTCCGTGGCAACACGACGTGAGGCGTCGCCAAAATGCACCCTAGGAAGGCAACGAGTCCAGTGAACGCGACCACCAACACTTCGCGTTCCAAATTGCGCCCGCGGAAAATCTCAAGCAGTGTCCAAGCCCAGTTGCTGATTTGCCATCCGGAGTAGCTGTATTCGCGGTAATCGTTGAAGTGCAATCCGAGCGAATATGGCACCAACGCACTCAGAACGGCAACCGCAATCAAAGCCGCGAGCCCTACCTCAACCCGCGGATTATTCTTGATCCGTATGCCGCCAATCACGAGCCGCACGCCAACCAAAAAGACGACCGCGTAACTGGCGAAACCGATGATAAGGGGATTCACGGGGTTCGGAATGGCCGGCGTTGCAGCTTGATCAAACAAATAGCGAAAAGCAATGCGACCGGCCATCGCGAGTGCCACCACATTGACAACTGCGAATACCAATCCAGTGACCGGCCCCGGTGTTAACCAAGTGAGCAAACATCGGGCAAATAGACTGCTAGGCAATTCACGTCGAACACGCGGCGTCACCACTTCCCGTTCAGCCGCAATCATGCTGCCACAGATCAACCAAAAGACACCCGCCACCATGCCGTAAATCAACAGGATATCAACAGCAGCGAGATCGAACATCTGAATCGCCAGCGCTCCCAAGCCCACAATCACTGTACTAAAAAGCAGCATCGAGACGCGTAAGTGCGTCGATCGATTCTCACTTTCGGGCGTCAATTGAGCAGCCGTGGCGGTCAGTAGTAAATGCCCAAGCGATAAAGCGAACATCAGAACAGACGTCACGATGTAAAACATCATCGCCGTTGAAAGTGGGTTGCCGAACAAAATCAGATTGACCACCAAAAAGGCCAAACCCCACTCGGACAATAGCAAGACCAACATCACAGCCAACAAGGTCGAAATCCTACCGGTGCGGGACCGTGCAAGCGGCGCAAAGAACAAGGACAAAATGGTCAGCATGACTGCGGCTGCAATCAACAAAGCCATGATCAACAGAGTCGTTGGCAAGTCCACCCCTCGCAGCGTGTAGGCATATGCCACGCAGGGAAACAGAGCGACGTAGTAGAGAACCATCTGCAACATGGCACTGGCCAATTTGCCAAGCACAATCTGCCATGGACTGAGCGTACTGATCGACAGTAATTCAAGCGTGCCGTCATCTATCTCACCTTCCAAAGAACGATAGGCTGCCAATGGCACAACTAACAGCATCGGGATCGCTAAGACGATGTAATAACCAATCAAAAGTCGCGGCGCCGACGGTGAGGTGTAAATCTGTGGCATCAAACTTAAGCTGCCGATCACAGTCCAGCCCAACGCAGCAAACAGCAAAACCGAAAAGGTTGTGACGAATTGGCGACTCTTCAATGCTTGCCTGGTTTCCTTGACAAGGATTGGGTTCAGCGAATCCCCAATTCGTTCGCAGGCCCTGTCGATTCGATCTAGCCAATGACCCTGCTGGGGCACAGCCCCAACATCTTCTGCTTGAGTAGCCGGTATCGTCATTGCACTAACCCCTCTGTCACATGCAGAAAGACATCTTCCAAGCTTTTTTTGTGCGAACTCACCTCGGCAACATCGAACCCTCGAGAGACCAACCAAGCAACCATCGCGGCCTGATCTTCTACTTCTCCTTCAAATTCAAATCGAATCAACTGGCCATCAACGATTAATTGATCCACGCCAGGGCGGGCTTGAAGTTCCTGAGCGGCTCGGTTGGTGTCGCTGAGAATGCGGATCGTTAGTTCGCGGTGCGTGGCCTGTTCGTGCTGAATTTCTTCAACGCTTCCCGTCGCCAACAAACGCCCCTGCTCGATGATTCCCACCGTGTCACACATCTCCGCCAACTCCGTTAGGATATGGCTGCTAATCAAGACGGTTTTCCCCCGATCGGCGAGTTCGCGAATCATCCTCCGAAGATCAATCCGGGCACGCGGGTCCAAGCCTGCGGCGGGTTCATCCAAGATCATCACCGTCGGGTCATGGATCAAGGCTCGCCCCAAACAAAGCCGTTGCTTCATCCCTTTACTCAAACCGCGGATTGGCTTTTCAGCCATCCCCAGGGTGCCAGTGAAGTCAAGCACCCACTTCAATCGCTCGTTTCGTTCTCGGCCGACCAACCCATAAGCCCTCGCAAAGAAATCGAGGTATTCTTGACAATTAACGTCGCGGTAAGTCCCGAAAGCATCAGGCATAAACCCGAGGCGGCGACGAACATATTCTGGATCGTTCACCACCGAAAACCCGTCCACCAAAGCATCACCATAGCTCGGCAAATCAAGCGTTGCCAGAATCCGCATCGAGGTTGTCTTTCCAGCGCCGTTGGGACCGATGTAGCCAAAGACATGGCCTCGCTTCACAGAGAACGAAACATCATCCACCGCCCGCGTTTCACCAAAGAAACGGTGCAGTCGCCGCATTTCAATGCAATCATCTTCCGCCACATGCACTCGATTCGTCACTGCGGATCGCAGTAACGAATCATCCTGCAGAGGTTCCGCACTGGGCTCATCGCCCATCAAGGCATCACTTTCGCGGGACTTTTCTTGGCTCATCGCAACGTCCCAAATATGTACCGGACGCTTGCTGACACCTCGCACCCCTCAACAGCGAGTGCATCCTGACTTAAATCGGCGATCGCGACAAAATGTGAAGGGGGAAGCTCACCAAGTGTTTGCATTTGCCGCTGCAACCATAACTCGAAAATGCCATTGCTTACGCTGCTCCTGCGATCGACTTGGTTGTTAATCGTTGACAACACATCATAAACATCGCGTCGCCTGCGAGTTCGCTGGTTCTCCTGCTCGCGAACTTCTGCACGAGGAACAAACGCGTTGTACATCTGTCCCAGGACTTTCGACGCCGCTGTGGTGGTGAGTGGAGAACCCAGCATTGATTCCCCGGGTGAAAGATCCTGGATCGCCCAAGCATTGCCGTCCTGGTCACGAATCACGACATCTTTAAGTTCAAATTCAAATCCATTCGTCACCGTCGGTGAGGCCCCTCTAGCCTGAGCAGGTGTCAACTGAAGGAAGCCGATCCCCGGTCGCGGCAAGTGCGAAATGAATTGGCGCTGCTGTCGAGACGGCAAAAATGACGAACTGAAACGTTGTTCATCCGGACGCAACTCAACGGTACCCAGCACAGAAGGAGGTATTTCAAGGCTTTCTTGCCAGGAACTCCCGGTTCCCTCTTGAAAAGGAAATACCTCAGCATCGGGCGCGAATCGCAAGCCATCGCCAGGCCGAATACCAGCGAAATAGGTCCCCCGCACCCGCTCTGCAGCATCGCCCGAAACGCCATCCACCCAGGTCAGTTGCCTGACCCGCGCCACGGTTCCGAAACCATCCGCAACGATGCCGTAACCAAACATCGCAACCGTGGTCACCAACGCCAAAATTGGTGCAATTGCAAACATCAAATACCCACGCCCCAATTTCGTAGTGCGACGATAGGCGATGGGTCCCACCAAAATCACAAAGACGGTTAACAAGCCAATGAAAGTGTAAACAGGTGGCTGGGCAACTCCGGGAATCATCCATTCAAAAAAACGCCGGTTTCCCAACAAAGGATCAACTCCGCGTCGCAGCAATGGCGAGACCCGGTAGCCAGCCGTCCGCTGCATCAACGCCAAGACCTGAGGCGGCGACAAGAAAGAATCTCGCTTGACGACCACCATCTGACCAGCCCCGACCTGTCGGATCGTCATTTCAGAAGCGACCGCATCAAGCACGGGCTCCATCGCTTGCTCTCCCAAACGAACCCCCGCTGCGATTGTTTGATTTGGCAGGAAGTTCCGCAGTGAATCACGCAACCGCAAATCAGCCGAGGCATCTGGCAGATTACTAAATTTCGCCAAACGAAAAACGGCCGAAAATTCATCTGAATCAAGGACAACGAGCGTACCACCTTGCAGCACCCAGGTCCGTACCGCTGCAAATACGGATTCCAACTGCTGCACTTGCTTGAGCGTCGTCAACGTCATCGCCATTACGTCAAAACGTTGATAGTTGCGCCAGTCAACTGCCAATTCAGCCGGCGCCAGACGCGGCCCAGCCGAACCTAAAAACAAGGCATCAGAAACCGATGACTCCACTTCCGTGGGATCACGAACCAGTAGAAAGTTGGTTTCAAATTCGGAAGGCATCAGCGATGAGAACAATGCCTGGCTGCGAAATAGACTGGAAAGCTGTCCCGTATAGCCAGGCAAGACCTCACCGTTCTCCAACACAGACACGCTCACCGCACGCCCCACGGACCATTTGGGCAGGTACCGCACCAAGCTGGCTTGCCGCATTCCTTGCGAAAGCACTACCGGCACATCAACCACGACTCCATTACGAGGCGGCAACTGTCCACCAGGAACCGTTTCGAAGCGAAAAATCAAATTGCGGTCCGCAGTCACGGTCCCTTGTGATTGAATCGAAATCGACACGGGCAAATACATCACCGAAGATTCTGCCGCCAGCTCAACCGTCGTTCGGAATCCGAAAACAGCTCCCCCTGCGGGCGGCATCGCCAATGGATCAACTGTCGGCCCGAACATACGTTGCGCAGTAGCCGTTGGAGCGGAAAAGACCGCCCCGAGAAAACAGACGCTCACGGCTAAAAAGATGCGGAGATTCCTTTTCAAACGCATCATCATTCCTTCGAATCTCGCGGAGGAAGGATTTGTGGTGGCAACTGATCTGCAGCGAATGGACTGCCATCATGTGCTTCGGGTGGCGGAGCGTACCAGATCAACGACACCCCACGGACGAGAAAAAAGAGCAGGCTAAACAACAGAAAACTAATTGCCAGGTAAACAAGTGCCGCCATCACCGAATTTGCAACAGCGCTTCCCTGACCGGCCACGCGCGCAACCGCAGCGATCACAGCAGCCAACAACGTCAGCGCAAACAACCACCGCGATGAAATCCGCGGTAACAACCGACTCTGAAGCACCGGCTCAACCGACGGCGTTTTCGTCATAGTGGATATGCACAAAAAATGAAAAGGGACAAGCACCAACAGCCCTCGGTTCCTAGGAAGCGAAACAGCGGATTCCTTGAGAGCACCCTGGGAGGGCCATAAAACACCACGGCCACACCGATCGCCGCCTAGCAGAATTATAACGTAGCGATGAAGTACATGAACAAGGGCAGGCCGCAAGGAGTCTCATGCCTTGCCCGAATTACTCGGCAGGCATGATTGCCAGTAGCGCTTAATCCCCACCTTTCCAGCCTAACAACCAGCAAACTCGGGTGCGGCATCTGCGACATGGCCCTGTCAGAATCCTGTATTGCCTCGAAAGCTAGCCACCTCGCAGACTCACCGGCTGGTCGCTTGCTGACAGGCAAAAGATCCAAGCACGAACAGCGTTAATTCGCCACGCAGCATTCGCTCCACTCGAACCCTCCAAACTTGACGGAGCAGGAATGCTACAACATGGGAAGCATTGACGAACTTGTTCCATAGGTCACATTCAAACTTCGCCGTCAAATTCAGGCTGACTTTTAACCCCAGCGTCAGGCCAGAACGAGGCTGCGTGCCCCTAATCGCTCAGATCGCTGAGTTAGTATGGCAACGCTCAAGCAAACGAACGGCAAACCAAAACGATCCTTTCGTACATCACTCCAGAGGCTGATGATTCTCAAAAGACCGGACAGCAAACGCCTTGCGAAACCTAATTACAACAGGTTGACCAATCAAAACTGACAAACGTGCTGCCATTCGCAGTGCGTCCCGGCATCAAGTTTGATCGCCCCACCTCGCCAGCATGCCTCGGTCATGCATCGGATGCTGACGACTCCGTACAACGTTCCTGCCCCGCCCAAGACGACGCTGCAGAACCGTAGCAAACAGTTCGAACTCGAGTTCCAACTGGCCTCTGCAATGCAAGGATGAATCAGTTGAATCTCGACGTACATATTTCCCGACCGGGTGACCGATCAGCATCGGACCGGCAGCCAAAACCTCCATTGGTGACGCGTAACCAACTCCGACTGGCCTCGAAGACAAAAGCATTTACCTGCCTTATCACCGTCTACCCAAAACAAAGCTTGTGTTAACGACCCCCACGAGCGAGGTAGTCGCAATCAACTTGCCGACACCCAGCAGGATTGATTCCCCACCAGGTTTGATTTAGCGGTTGCCCTCGCGGATCAAACTTCATCTTTTCTTTGCATTGCTGCTATAATCCGAGCTATGAGTGATTCGCCAACGCCCTCGATAGCTTCGCTGAACGGCTGCTCTGATTTCCCGGATAACGAACCGGCGGATCCCACCGTGGACCTCCACTTACTCAGCCTCCAGTCGATCGCTAGTTTTTCAGTAATCCGACCTCTGGGGCAGGGTGGCAGTTCCAACGTTTTTCTCTGTGAGCAGTTGTCGCCAAGTCGCCGCGTGGCATTGAAATTACTGAAACTGTCACATTGCGACGCTCATATTCAACAGCGGTTCCAAATGGAGGCCGATCTACTGGCCACCCTTGAACACCCGGGTATCGCACGAATTTTCGAAACAGGCATTGCGAACATCGGCTATGGTCGCCAGCCCTACTACACGATGGAGTACGTCGACGGCGAGCGGCTAGATCGATTCATCGAATCACATTCGCGTGAGCAACTGCCTCTTGAACAGCGAATTTCCATGTTCTTGGATATCGCCGATGCGGTGGGCTGCGCACACAAAAATGACATCGTGCATCGCGACCTTAAACCGAACAATGTGTTGGTCACCCGATCACTCAACATCAAGGTAATTGACTTCGGCCTGGCACGCTTGATCGATCCAAATACGACAGCCGCTGAAATGACTCGCACCGGGCACATGATCGGCACTCCGATGTACATGAGTCCCGAACAGTTCAAATCGGACCGTTACCGAACCGACCATCGCAGCGATATCTACAGCTTAGGCCTGATACTCTACGAGATGCTTTGTGGCCAGAAGCCTTACGACATCGATGACAAGGCATTGATCGACATCGCGAACATCGTGACACAACACCCGCCCATACCCCTTGGGAAAGTGGATCGCGAGTTGAAGGGCGATTTGGAAACCATTATCGGGAAAGCGCTCGAAAAACGGCCAGAGGACAGATACCAATCCCTTGAGGAGATGACACAAGATCTTCGACTATTTACGTCAGGCCAACCGATCAATGCCAAACGACCCACGATACTGGTTACTTGCGCAAGATGGTATCGGGATCATTTGAATGTCGCTTTGGCCGTGACAGCGACAGCATTGCTATTGCTGCTGACGACGATTGCAGCATTAGTGTCGACAGCGAATTCATATCAGCGTGAAGGTGAAATCCGTCGGCAAGCTAAATTGCTAAAGCAAAGCTATGATCAACTCACCAAGGTCAATCGTGAACTGAGCGAATCACTCCGCTTGGCGGAGGTCTCCACGGTAAATCGAACGCTGATGAGAACAGGCCTCACTCGCGACACTAACCCGAGCCTGACGCGTTCATTGCTACTTGACCAAACATTGATCCCCAACGTCCGTCGCAACTTTGCTTGGAAACTAATTGAACGGCAGTCCAGATGGCTTGTGAAAAACAGCATCGTGCAACGTGGCCCTCTCTTGGCTGCAGCATTTTCACAAGATGACTCCGTGGTTGCCATCGCAACTAATAACACCATTGAGCTTCGTGACAGCACTGACCTGAAAATTCTCAGCGCCATCCAGGACAAAATCTCGCATCCGACATTACTGGCGTTAGGGCCCCGCTCGAACCAAGTTGTCTTTCGAAAAGAGAACAGGAGCATGGCTTTATATGATCGCGAGCGAGGTGAGAAATTTAAGCTCTGCTCAGGAACTCGTGAACCTGGATGCTCCGCTGTTTTTTCAACCAACGGAAAGCTAGCCATCGGTATTGGGCAGGGGCGATTGCGAGTCTGGGACAATATCGATGCCCCGCCACTGGAATTTGAAGTCGGCAACACACCGATCATCGGGCTACGCTTTAGCACAGATGAGACGGCACTCTATGCGATGACTGCAAATGGCATTGCCAAAGTGATACAACTTTCCGATGGCAGCGTTGTTGAGTCAATTGACCTGGGAACAACAGGCTTGCAAAAGGCATTCTTCTGTCGTGACGGTCGATTCATTGCTGGCGGCCGGAGCTTTCACCACGTGAGTGTCTGGGATCGAGAAACTGGCACCCGAATCCACCGACAAGATAGCCTCGGTGCCCACATTAACTGCGTTTTATTCGGGTCCACCGAGTTAACCATTGGATTGGGAGAACGCAATCGTTTCGACTTGATTGATCACGATCAAAAATCGACACTCTTGCATCTTGGAACAAGTCCGGTCACTGCGCTCTGCATGTCAAATGATGAGGCAAAGATTTTTGTTGGTGATGCGTCGGGAAATGCATCTATCTTTCGCAGCGAACGACCAGAAATCCCGCGACAAATTTCGCTCACCCAGCCGAGAGCCGAAATTATTCGATTCACCGATGATCATTCGATGCTAACTTGCAGTGAACCAGGAAACCTAGATATATACGACACCCAAAGTGGCAAGCTAACGAAATCATTACCAGTGCAACCAAGCCCTGTAAGCGATGCAGAAATAGCTAAGGACGGATCGATAGTATTTTTTGCTCTGACAGCAAATCGCTTCAAAAGTTGGGACCTTGTGCGTGGTGTACCCGGTCAAGTCGATCTTGAATTGAAAGAGCGGATCGTTGATTTCGTCGTCTCCCCGAACCAAAGTCAACTGATTGGAATTTCCCGGGCCGGGTCAATCTGGACACTCGACTTGGAAACGAACCAATCACAATTCCAATCGTCGGGACACAAGCACCGGTGCTACAGCATTGCCCACTCGCCGACCGAGGCAGTTTTCTTCATCGCCGATCACAATGGCGATCTCTCAAAGTGGGATGCACACAGCCTGCAAGTACGAAACCGACAAAAAGGGGCCGGCAGCCGAATCACTGAGTTAGCAATTTCTCCCGCCGGCACCCTGCTCGCCGCTTCATTCAGAGACGGAATCGTTCGAATTTACGACACGGCGTCACTCTCCCCGCAGGCGGAACTGACAGTACATAATTCGCCCGTCCGGTCCCTCGATTTTTCACCCGATGGAACCACCTTGGCTACTGGCTGTAGCGATAGCCAAATGATCCTTTGGGATACCGAAGCCTGGCAACCACAGAGCGTTTGGGATCTGGAAGGCCAGGGGATCAAGTCGATGCGTTTTTCACCAAGTGGAGAGCGACTGGCCATTTGCGGCAACCACAACCAAATAGTACTCTGGGAAATCGAGCCAGCCAGCCAACTAGAGCCACCCAGCCAACTAGAGCCACCCAGCCCATCCCTGACAGGCAATTCAACAATCCCCCTCGCCATCGATTGAGTCCTATTGTCTACCGCGAAACCTTTCCAGCTCAATCAACAATTGCTTCACCCGTTGTGGTTGCTCCGCCGCAAGATTGTTCCGTTCGCCTAAATCCTTCGACAGATCGAACAACAACGGAGGGTCATGTGGCGTGAGTTGCTCGCGGCCGCGCGTATCCGGGTTCGATGAGCGATCTTTGGAGCTTAGGTGAATCTTGTAGTCGCCGCTTCGAAACGCAACCGCAGCACCAGAATAGTACCACTGTGTTCTTGGACTAGTCTCACCGCGAAGCAATACGCCGGAGAAATCCTGGGAGATGTATCCAGGTTGATCACGATCGTTTTCAGCACCAATCAGTGAGGTGAAGGTAGCGTGTAAATCCAAGTTCGCTGCCATTTCGCCAATCACCGCCGGCTTGATCTTACCGGGCCAGCGAAAGATCCCTGGCACGCGAAAACCACCTTCCCAGGAAGTTCCCTTTTCACCACGCAGCGGCCCAGCGGTTCCCGCGTGTACTTCAAACATCGACCAAGGACCATTGTCACTGGTGAAAACGATGAGTGTCTTTTCGTCGATTCCAGCCTCCTTGACCGCCTTCATCACTTGCCCGACCGACCAATCTATCTCCTCGACAACGTCACCATAACGCCCGCCTGGACTCTTTCCCTGGAATGCCTTGGAAGCGAATACCGGTGCATGCGGCATGTTATGAGCGAGATAAAGAAAAAACGGGCGATCTTGGTTCTGTGCAATCCACTTGACCGCCTCGGACGTGTACCGCTGAGTGAATAACTCCTGGTTCGCTGGAAACTCGATGACTTCTCTGCCACGGATCAGCGGAACATTAAAGGTGAAGCGATCACATCGATCAAACAAATCTCGATTTTGAACAGTGCCTGGCGGAGCAGGGACATCGTTGCTTCCCGGTGTACCAAAGTGATAGTCGAACCCGCACTCCAGGGGATGCATCGGACTAGTCGTAAAATCCTTGGGATACCCGGCAAGATGCCATTTCCCAAGGATTGCTGTTGCATACCCCTTCTGCTTCAGCACCGACGCCATCAGTTGGTCTCGAGATTGGACCAAGGCATTTTGCTTACCCATCAACGCAGGGTGTCGCCCTGACATCAAGCCGCGACGCGATGGCACACAAACGGAACCCGACGAATAGAAACTCGTCCAACGTTGGCCTTCCGCTGCCATCCGATCAAGATTCGGTGTGCGATTAACCCGACTGCCATAACAGCCCAGGTCTCCATAACCCATATCATCGACAAAGATCAGAATGATATTGGGAGATTCCGACCGACTGGCTTGGCCTGTGCACACTAAAAAGCAAAACAACAAACACCATAACCTCTTCATGATCGCCAACACCTATAACTTGATGCAATGATTCCACAAACAGCCGCGGCTCTCGAAAATTGAAAAAGCCAAATTCGAACAGAAATTGTAGCGATGACAAATGACGCTGGTGGATGTCAGAATTTAGCTTTCGGCCCCGTAGTGGCTGCGATTAATCGATTTACAGCGTCGTAACAAAAGATTGGACAACCACCTCCATCGAAAACCTCTTTTTCACCGGCGTATCTGATTTGCCACGAATCAAAGATGAGCGGAGTGAGCTAATATAGTTTCAATGAATCACCGCCATTCCCATCGCTATTGCTTTAAGCAACTCGACACAAAGGCCGAACAGGAGCAAGTGAATCGCTTGCTCTATCGGACGTTTGTTTTAGAAATCCCCCGTTACGAAGATCCCGGCCAGGTGTCGCTGGTTGACCGTTTTCACGAGCGCAACATCTACTTCATCGCTGTCTTTAAACAGCAAGTTTGCGGTATGATAGCGGTCCATAGCGGTCCCGACTTTTCGATCACCAAAGCGCTGGATGATCCCCAGAAGGTGAAAGAACTCAAGGGCCCCTGCTTGGAAGCAAGGATCTTTGCTGTCGAACCGTCACATCGGTTCGGAATCGTATTCGGTGGCCTCGCTAAGCAAGTTTTCAAATACGCTACCGCAAATCATATCTCTCATATCCTGATCACAGGACTGGCAACAAAGCAAGCCATGTACGAACGAATGGGCTTCCGTGCACTCGGTCAATCCACTTTACGCGGTGGAGATTACTTTGTCCCGATGACCATGGATGTCGATCGTACTCCGACAAAGATCTTGCAAGATATCGAACGGTTCAGCCGGCGATAATCCAAGCGACTCGGCTACATCGCCTGGGATGATGCGCTAACCATCGAAACCGACATAGGTGAGATTACCGGCGCGCCCACATGCATCGCCAGCGATTCAACCGCGGCTTGGTAGCCTAGGGATATTAGCGAGTCTGTTTTTTCGAAATCATACCACGCTCGGCGACCGATTGCGGGCCGCACCACTACGTCTGCATGCGACAAGGAATAATTCCGCAACTCACTCTCCGCCAGATGTTGCATCCGCGACATGACCTCAAGAATGTTGTTGCACCCGTCAATTGCCACGACTTGATCTGACACATCAACGGCTACAGTCAAATCGCCTGCGCGGTGCTTCGCCGTCGCTGCGGGGACAGTTTCAAAGACTCCAATGTCGCACAGCAACTTCCCCTCCCAAGCTACCGGCGGGAAGACTCCTGGGATTGATGAGGAAGCACGAACCGCATCTCGCAATGATCCGTGATCGATCACGACTCGTTGCCCACTCAGCACATCCACCGCGACGACACTGAAAGGCACCGGCAAGTCTTCAATGGTGGTGTCCGGCAACAATTCCTCTACCACGGCATGCAGGACCGAGGCAGGCAATAGCGCAGCTGACCGAAGCGCTCGAGTCATACTTTTCGGGGCTGCCAAGAGTTTGCGAAAACGCTGCAACCAACCGTTGCCTTGATAACCCTGCGCGGGCGTCAAACCAAACATCTGACTTCGGCAACGCCTGAAAACATTTGAATGAACGAAATCCAACGCCTTGGTTTGAATCGTCTCGATCGATTCCCCAGTGGCGCACATCGCGCCAGCAATTGCCCCAATACTGATTCCGCTGATGTGATCGACCTGAAACCCTTGATCCCTAACCGCCTGCATCACACCCAAATGGGAAATTCCGCGAGCACCACCGCCGCCCAATGCAAGACTAAGGCCACGCGGTGAGCCTACGCTTCCCCGTGGCGTTTTTTCTGTCTCGAGCATCGTCGCCACCGTTCCCGCCAGTTTATACTCGACTGGTACCCTAGTTAGAAAAATAGCTTGCTTGACACCGCCAAGCTGGCTGCCTGCAACTTAATACACAGCAGTCCCAATGCCTAACGTGTCGATCTGGGCCAAGAGATCATTTATCGGGGTGAGAAGGTCTTGAGCTGAGAACAAGAACTTACAGGTTTTGAGGTCGAACGCCTCACAGTCGCCACCTGTTACCGGACTATTTTGCCAAATGCGGTCTATCGATAACCCCACGTTTGACAGCTCTTCCACCCGGCCGTTGCCCCTTCGGACCCGCTAATTGATGGCGATAGGGCTCATCATCGGTTGTAAGACTGCTTGTTGCATCATCGAGCGGGGGAGCATTAATCGCCAGAAAGATCACGGCACTTGTCGAGATGGCGAAAATGCCAGCGATGAATGCCAGAATTGGGATCAACATCAGCGTCTCCTACGAAAGACCGCGGGAACACCCGCGTCCTATTCTATTCCAATGTTTTATACCTTGATACGCTTTGGCAGCAAGATCGTTTCGACATTGGCTGTTGTAAGTATTGGCTGTTGTAAGTGCCGCCGAATGCCGTCTAATGGGAAGGTTAGCTTACAAACCCCACATCTGTCTTACGAATCTCTCGTCTTTTTTGATCGTCACTTTGCATGCCATAATTCGATGGAAAGATCGAAGCTCGAACGATTGCACAAAATTCAAGCTCCGCCATTCGTCATTCACTTTTCTAACTCTACAGGCTTGGATGAGTTCCGTGAAAACTTTCAAAGCAAGATTCGGCTCTTCAATCGCCGCTATCCTGACGGTGTTCGCTGCTGCGGCGATTGCACCCTCACAAAACCCATTTCGTGAGGCCCCCGCGGAACGCCAAAATTCACCACTCGACGAAAAGGAGTTCCCACCCGCACTGCTCCTTACGGAACGAGGTCGGGCACTCGCCAAAGAGCTACGACAATTGCGTCGTTCGGAAGCATCAATGGGAGCGAGGCACCCCCTAATGGCGCAAGTCCGTAAGCAGATCGAAGCCGTCAAGGAACAGATCGCCGCATGGTCACCTCGCGTCCAGCAATTCTCAGAGGACAAATCAACCTCAGTCGCTGATGCCTTGACAGAAATGAACAAGCAAGATCTCAGGCAGTTGGTCCTCCGAATGGCTGGCAAACTTTCCCAACTTGAACACCGCGTCCAATTGCTTGAGCAACAAATGGAAATCCATTAGCAGCTTAAAACTATCCTTCTAACCGTATCTCTAATGAGCTCCCGGCGGCGATGATAGCACCGTCGCAGATGGGCTGTTAGTAGACTGTTGATAATCGACGGGTTAGCGGGCATTCAGTCTCCATAAACGTTCCGCAACCTGCATTAACCAACTTGATACCTTCCACCATTACGATCTGCTACCCACATCGAAGCGAGTAACTTCCGCATCAAATCGCGATCCCGCATCCTCAAGCCGAGTAAAGCCCACCACACGCCGGGTAATTCCCACCCCAGGGCAAGTAATTCCCACCTCGCACTGAGTTTTGCCACCTCGCACTGAGTTTCGATGAACTCAATTCGGCGTTAAGTCGGCTTGAGGTGTGCCCTCCCAAAGACGGCAGCGCTGCGCGGAAGCCAAAGTTAGGCAAGAAGACAGCTCCATTCAGCCTGCAATGCAACAAGAGCACGAATCTCCGTTCTCACAACTTCATGCCTGGGGATTGGAATCGGCCTACCGATTAAAATCTGCTCTTTAGACGGGGCAGTGCTTTGAGACCGTTGAGAGCTTCCGATACGGAAATTGCAATTTCGATAGCATCCGCCGGGCCATCCTCTAATCGCCCTCCTTGGTGGACGAATGAAAGAGGGAAATAGCGACGGCACAACCCGATGATCCTCAACCTCCCCACCACCCGCACAATCCACCCTGATTCACCATTGAATTGATTCAGGACCAAGGCAAGGCGAATGTTTCCGGGCTAGGGTCTACTCGTCGGGCGAGAGGTTTGGGCAGGAGGCAAGAACTCCTAGACCACTGCGAAGACGCCCTCCTGCAGCGGTCCCTCATCAGCGTTTCTGAACTGTTTCCATGCAAATTACGAAGACCAAGCAGCGCGAGTTTTCAAAAGATGCAATGCGACAACTCAAATTTGGCCTCGCGCGATCACGCAACGAACTGACACAGTCGTTTCGATTAGTATTCGAATCGTACTACGATGCAGGCCTGGCCGAGCAAACACCGAGTGGTATTCGCCTCACGCCCTACCATTTGCTCCCAACCTCCGAAGTGCTCGTGGTGAAACTGGACGAGACAGTCACATCAACCCTTTCGATGTTCGGCGACGGCTATTTGGGGGTACCAATGCAAACGATGTACCCAGAGCAAATCCAAAACCTGCGGGACCAGGGACTGCGGATTGCTGAAATCGGCTGCTTGGCGGACCGCCGCAAATCCCCCGTGAGATTCATGGATGCATTTATCCAGCTCGGCCGCTTGCTGGCACAGGTATGCCACGTTCGCGGCATCGACGCCCTCGTCGCTGTAATGCACCCAAAACACGCAAGACTCTATCAGCGTGTGATGGGATTCCGGCAGATCGGAAATCTCTCACAATGTCCCTATGCGAATGACAATCCAGCGGTCGCCCTCTACATGCGTTTTGAGGATCACCGTGGCACACCGCTTTACGACAAGTTCTTTTCCGACCCATGGCCACAAAAAGATCTTTTGCAGTACCGATGGGACGGAGAAACACGTAAGCACTTCCGCACGATTCTAGAACGGGATAACACACTCGCCACCCAGGCAGGCATCCAGGGAAATTTCAACTGGGCCGCTATCACGGGGCAAGTCACAACGTAGTTGCGATCTGATAAGCCGAATAAGATTGCTCCGATAGCCGAACAAAAAAGCCACCAGCGATTCAAGGCAGGAGACCAGCCCTGAACATACCGGTGACTTGAGAGCGTCCAGGTATTTACCAAACGCCTACTTTATCTCGACCTGGATGGACTTAGACGGTGACTTGCGATGTTTCGGCAGATGCACGTAAAGCATCCCGTCTTTCTGCTCTGCATCGATTTGCTCTGCATCTACATCTTCTGGAAGGGTGAAACTGCGAGCAAAGCTGCCATACGCACGTTCAATGCGATGGAATTTCCCACCTTTCTTGCCCTCTTCCTTTTCGATCTTCCGCTCGCCTTGAATCACCAGCACGCCTTGCTGTAACGAAATCCTCACGTCCTCTTTTTTAATCTCAGGCAACTCCGCCTTGATGAGATATTCAGACTCGTCCTCACGGATATCAACCATCGGCGCCCAGTCAGGAGTGGTCATTACCTCATGCCCGGAGTCACGTGGAGTCGTCAATCCAGGCCGTCCCAACGAATCGAACATCTCTTCCAAGTCACGGAACGCATGACGACGTTTTGCAAGAGTCATTGGTTTTTTCCTCAATTCAGCAGTCGGCAAAAAACAGATCAGTCACACGACTGCGATCAGTACTGCCAACCTGACGAGTCGCCACTAGATCAAAATCACAAGGCAAGTGCCGTGCCAAGCGGCAAACCGTCTCCGGAGAACAAACCCTGTACACATGCGTCACACCGAGCGTGCTAAATCGCACAATGTTCGCGCAGCCATGGCGAAGTATCCGTTGCCCGCAAAGCATGCGGACACGTCAATGATCCGGCAAACGGACCTGGAACTCCCGGGAAAAACAAAAGCCTCCCCGCTGGCATCTTTCGCCTCATTGAAAAGCATTAGCATCGTCCGGGGACGCATCTCGCGGCATCGACCACCAGAGCGAAAGCCGATCCAAGCAAGCTTACAACTCAATAATTTGACCGTCGGACAGAGGGTTGCTTCCACGCATCGACAGCAAAGAGGCAACCATTGATCACGGCCAATGGGGCCGCGACGATAAGCGAAAAGCCACACCACAACCAAAGGTTCAAATAAAAAATCGCTTGCGCAGCATCGAAAAATGCTCGCTCGAGGCTAGCGGCGCCAAACAGCACGGCACTGCAAGCAGATAGCCAATTACACCAAGCAAGACGCCATCCCCAATGCTGTATGCGAAGAGACCAAACCGCCAGCACGGCAAAGACAAAGCCGTAGAGCGCAAAACTTCCGCCCAAGCCAATCGCGAACAAGAATCCGCAACCGGCCGTAAACTCCAGCAATCCCATTAAGCTAATCTGCCTCATGCAGGTAGCTTAGTGAACCGTTCAACATTCGTCACGGACAAATTCTCCGACCCAATGATGAAACACCAGTCTCCAATCGATCTGAGCCGGCCTCACCTGCTCTAAATCTCCCTTCCAAGGGACAAGAGGGAAGAACAAAACCGCCAGCTCAATTCTCGAATCGTTGGATCAACGACTCATTTCAATGATTGATCCAGACAAGCCTATCTACGCTCTTCTTGATACTTTTGCGTCTCAACTTGGTGCAGATGGCAAGTCCCATCCCATATCAGCTAAAATTCCTTTTTCCATGGCAGAGAAGACATGATTGACGGAGGTAAGGTACGGACTCATCAGTTCGCCACCATGCGTTCCCTCGTCCAAATGAGACGTACTAGAGCCCCCGCTGAAGTTGCTGGGCGCAAATAATCGGGGTCGAGTGTTGTCGTTCCCCAGTCGCCCGCCAACGCCTGCCCAGTACAGGTCATTGCTGATAAGAGCTGCTGCTCGTTCGCTCTGTGTCATATCGACTAAGTCAGTTCCGTCACCGATCTCCAGGAAGCGATCCCATATCCCAGGAAGCCCGCCGGCGTAATAGCTTCCGTCTTGTTTAATCAGATCAAGGAATCCGAGTCCGTGTGCGACTTCGTGCAGTATGACGGTGACGAAATCATATTGGTTACCGGGGTTAGCGTCAGTCCCGTAATACCAATTGGCATCAGAACTGAAGGTCGAACTGATTTCCGCCGTGTTACCGTTTAGATCTTGACCAGCAAGATGATTGGCCAGCGGCGCGACATACCAAGTCCCCCCAACTGGTGCGTTCTGAAAATCACGATGAATGGTTGTTGCTCCTGCTTCGCCAAGAACATTCGCCCCGAGCGGATCCATTGCCGCTTCAACCACAATGGTTTCCCCGGCATAAGATTTCTCAAACAGGGTAGAAAGGATATCAATGCTCCACTGGAACGCCTCCTGACGAACCTCGCCTAAAGTCGGATCAAAAAATCCCTCCCCGTCAGCGTCGGTGAAATTGACTGCGATCTGGACACCTTCGTCGTCAGCAACCCGAACCAAATCTTCTCCAGATCGATGACCATCCGCCGCAGCCGAAATCAAAACGCGTTTTCGCCCCTCAAACAGCGCGTTGTTAATGGCTGAGATTGTAAAACTCGTCGTGTCACTACCCTCGGCAAACACCACCTGCTGCGGTAACGAGACAACACCCACGAGATCGCTCGTCAGCGATACCGTCAACTCACCGGTCGAATCACCAACACGAGTGAGCGTTCCCGTCGTCGCTCCACCATTTTCATTGATCAACCAAGAATCGAATACAACTTCAATCGAAGGCTCCGTATCTTCATAAATTTGCAGATTAGAGAAGTGGCTCTCGCCGTTCCTCGCTCCTCCGTCATGGTCGTTTGTAAAGAACAGGTAGGAGAATGATCCCGTGTAGAATTCACCAACCGGAATGCGATAATGCTTCCACTCCGGAGCCGAACTGCCGTAGTCTTTGTAATTCCCCAGGCCCCAATTCTGCAAACCGTACAAAGCGAACGTTCGCTCTTTAGAAATCCCGAGAT
>JBMYRF010000007.1:118097-123842 GCA_049602075.1 Rubripirellula sp. | reverse complement strand
AGCACTGTCCTGAGAACCACCATACGAACCAATCACATAGTCATTGAAATTCAATGTTGGCTGACCAACAGCTTGTAATTCATAGCTTCCGACGTCGTAGCCAGTTCCTTCGGGCCGGGCGGTTCCGTCTCGATCGACAGGTACTTCTGCCAGGGTGATGCCGGCGTCGATAAGTACTGATCCAGCGGCAAGATGGTAGTCGGCGGTTGTCGTATCAACAAAATCGGATGTCGTTGCAGCGAGATTGCTGGCGTCACTAGCAACGCTTGGCTTGCTGGCCAGAAAAGCGTTATTTCGCAGATCCCAACTGCCGGTTCCGCCGCTGCCTCCTGCGAACTGCAAAGTTGTGCCAGTACCGTCGCCGAAGGTCGTGTTGAGAACAGTCAGATTTGCTAGATCATCTTCCGCACGAATTGCTTTCTCGTTGTCATGAATCACGCCATTGATGATCGTAACATCCGCATTTCCACGAGTCCCACGCAAGCGAAAAGCAATCTCATTGTCGTAGACTGTCACACCGTCAAAGACGACATCAACTTTTTCTTTGATGTTAAATGCCGCTTTGTTGCTGATGAAGCTGTCTTTTTGCCAGCCATTGGCGGTCACATTACGAACCGTCATTTGCATTCGCGGTACTGATTCCCAATCTTGTTTCACCACCTTCGTATCAATCGCATTCTCGCCGGGGCGCTGGCCAGCTAACCAAGAACTGTTGAAATCAACCTGCAACGGTGAAGTCCAGAAGTGACTATTTTCAATCAACACATTGGTCGTGATGTCCATATCACGATCGGGATCTGCCTGAAACGAATCACCAGAGACATGATGAATCTCGGAATTACGAATGGTCAGCCCATCGGTATCGGTCGCGACGATTCCGTGCGCATCAGCCTGAGCGGTGAACGATCCCGCCAAGAAATGATGGATCAATAATCCATCAATCAACAATCCATTTGCTTTGTCGACGTCGATTCCATCGCTCGTCCCATTACGCACAACCATGTCGCGGAGCGTAACATTGTTCGCACTCCGGATTTGAATTGCATCACCACTCTGTTTTCCATGATCGACAATTAGATTCTTTAGTGTCGTAAAACTGCCATCGACATTAACCGCATTGATCACCGGCAATTCGCCGGTCCCGTACGCGTCAAAAACGATTCGGTCCGAATCTGTGCCGGATGCCGTTAGATCCAATCGATCATTCCAGTTTGATCCGCGCCGCAGCAGAACTTGATCTCCTGGATTCAGAGTCTGTGATTCCAATCGGTTGAGCGACTTCCACGCAGATACCTCAGAATCACCCGCCAGCGTGTCGTTCCCATTTACAGAGTCCACGTAATAAGTGTCACCTGCAAGCAAACGCCTTGATTCAAGCATTTGAACCGCGAGGCGTCGTCGACTCGCACCCGACTGCCTCATGATTTTGCGACGGTGCTTTGTTCGAAATAGTTTCATGGCACTGAGTAGATGCGGTGGAAAACAGATAAGTGTGAGGGCGACGGCGCTTTGAATTAGAACATTCAAACAAAGCGTCTCATGTGCCCTCAACAGCAAACGATTAATTTATTTTGCTTCAGACACCCCTCCTTTTAATGTACCGATTCTCAGACGTTTTTTCTTGAAAAACTCTTGGAATCAAATTGGATCAAATGAGCCCCCCTGAATGGGCGATCCGCGCTCGCGATCAAACGCCGGGAGAACTCCGGCGAATGGCAAGGCATACTTGCTGCATTTTGCAGCGGCAGTTACTTGAGCGGATACAAAAACAACCTTACAAAAGTGAGATTGAGCGGTGATGCCATGAAAAGCAAGGGCAACACCGCATCCGAAATTTGCGTCAATTCCCAATGCGGCTTGTCCCGGTGGA
Organism: Rubripirellula sp.; assembly: GCA_049602075.1. GTDB lineage: Bacteria > Planctomycetota > Planctomycetia > Pirellulales > Pirellulaceae > Rubripirellula. The sequence continues at coordinate 121,972 of JBMYRF010000007.1, read as the reverse complement.
ATACGTTGGACGCACAGATTGCGTAGACCGCTTTTTTTTACATGCTGGTCGATTGGTTTCTCCAGTGCCGCTGCTTTCATTGCAACAAGCGAGAACCGCCCCATTTTAGAGCCTCTCCCCGCACCGAATCTCTCCAAAACCAACTTCGCGAAGCGATCGGGAATCCATTACGATACATGCAACAAGCGAAGGCAGGAAAGCAAAATTGGAATCCCCATATCAACCGCCGCAAGAGATAGCACGGGACAGCTACTCGACGCTGGATGCTGCAACTGGCGTGTCGCAGTACACACCGGACGAGCAACAAAAGGTTCTTAAGCTGGCAAAGTACTTGAGTGAACTTGGTGGCTTTCTGCTCTTTACCGCGGTGATCCTGGGACTATTTCTGGTGTTCAACGGATTCACCAATCGCCAGTCGATCCCCTCGTCGGATTTCAGCCCTGAGACGATTTATTATTGGCTGGAAGTATCCCGGCAAGTCGTAAACATCTTTTTTCTGGGCGTGATTGGCATTTGCATGCGTCGAGCCGCCGTACCACTTCGGCGATCGCTTCACTCTGCGGACAATCCGATGGCTGAAGTTATGCGTTCGATGTTGAAACTCAATCGCTTGTATGGTTGGAAGATCGGTTATGCGGCGATTGGGATCGTGATATTACTCGCCACGATGACCTTGGAGTTTACCTTACTGCCATGATCATCTGATCCCTAATCAACGCATGAACCATCAAATCATGGATCAATCTGAGGAAAAATCGACGCCACGCGACGCGCGACTGCTTAATCAAGTCGCTGGACGAATGCGCATGTTCGCGTACCTTCTGATTGTCAGCGTGACTTTGCCGGCGATCGTTTCGGGATACAGCTTTATCACTGATACTTCGTTCTCCGCCTCCGCGACGGGAAGCTTCGTGGCCAATGCCATATCGGCCGTGGTTTATATAATCATCGCTTTCTTAACACTGTCGGCATCGGGGGCACTTCGAGCAGCGTCCCGCTCCAGTAGCGATGAGGTAACTCACGTCATTCACGCTATTGATTTGATGAGACGTTTGTTCGGAATTCAGTATTGGTTGATCATCGTTTCTTTGGCATTGATCGTCCTTGCGGTGATTGTCACGGTCCTTGCATTCGTCCGGATGTCGTGACAACGATTTTGGATATTCTGTTTTCTCGTTCTGGACTCGCTTAAAGAAAACGCAATTTTCGAATGCAGTGCTATTGCGGTTCGCAAAGCTTCCAAATCAAGATCACGGCAACTAAAACCAAACATCGTCGTCACTCAGTCGTTGACGCAACCAAAGCTTGAAAGACCGGTTCGCCGAGTTCGCGATGAAAAGGCTCTATCCCGCTTCCGACTTCGGTGTATCCCCGCTGGATGCTGTCGCGAACCAGATTGTCAGCGAAGTCCAGCACACAGATGTGCGGTGAATTGGGTGCGACACTGTAAATCGTCACACGCCCGCGTGAGCGAGTATCGAGTAGCTGGGCTTGCGAATGCAGATGTCGAAACGCCGAAGCAGCGTTGAGTACAAAATTACCTCGCTCATCACGTTTTCTGGGCTTTGCTTCGATCAATACGATATGGGTGGCTCCCCATAACACGGCCGCTTCGACAGGACTGTTGTGAGCGAATCCACCATCAACCAATTCAATCCGCTCACCCGCTCGCGGCATTCCTTCAATGAACCGCCCCGGAAAGATAGGGAAGATCGAACCGGAGCCCATCACTACATCTAGCAGCGCATTGGGATGTTCCCGCAATGAAACACCACGAGTACCGAAAGGCGAGGATAGGAAGTCGCGATCGCGTGGTAGATAAAAATACAAATCGCTCGGTAGCTCGTCGCTTGTTTGCCCCAGGCAACTGCCCGTCAGAACCAAATCACGTTGCATTAAATCGCGGTCGATCACCTCGCCGCTCACTTGCTTCAAGCGTTTTGCATAAGCAGCCGCCGCATCAAACTGAAGTGGCTTTTCACCAAGCTCAGAAAGGTGAATGTTGATTAACGAGGGATAGCTTTCGGCCAATGAACGCTCCATTCCCGCACCCGTCGAGATCGTTTCTTGCCAGAACAGCAGCGTGATCAACTGGATCGCAGGCATACCAAAAATCGTCGCTGCAAGCGTCGCGTTGGTTAACCATCTGGGAATCGCAATGTGTCGACCACTGCGAGACCGATGTCGTTCCCAAAGGAGGGCAGCCACGCCAATCAACAGCAAGGCCCATGCGGAAGCTCGCACTCCGAAACTTAGCCAAAGCCAAATGTGGTGCAGCACGTGATTTTCACCCAGCATCGACCAGGGCTGAATAGGAAAATAACCGAGACAAACTTCGGTCGCTGCTAAAACCGTAAAGATCACGGCGAACGCTTCGCCACGTTTTTTCAAATCTGATACGTAGTGGCGAACAATCCAAATAACGATCGCTGTTTGCAAGGCGGCAAACCAGACTCCCATGTTGATCCGCATCAATCGCGGCAACAGTACAATGTCTCGTTGATCCAGCTGAAGCCACGTGTCACGGAATCCTTTACGCCCAACTTCGGTACGCGATACTCCCATCGCCACAGGTACCGCATTGATTGCACCTCCCGAAGTGCCAACCACCAACTGGATGTCCAGATTCTCTTCGCCGGTCTCAACCCGCAATCTTTCGAGTCGCTCTTCGAGTGCTGAAACGGCGCCGACCTGATACGAACACTTCGCACCACCGCCCGACAAGACGAGCGCTAAACGGGGTGGACTCGGTTGTGAACGTGAATACTGGAGCAACGACTGAACTACTTCCTCCAGCGAAAGCGTTTCGGCCCCAGTACTTAATGTATTCGCCTCGGCTAGCCACTGGCGGACTCTTTCGAAGGGCTGTCGCCAATCCACCAAATGTGTGAAGCGATATTGGCTGCTCTCTGCTCCGTCGATCAAATCACGTATTCGATCACTTTGCTTGAAGTGATGGCTCGCAATTACCACATTGCGGGGTAAATCCAGTTGACCAAGTTCCGCAAAGTCTATCCTTCGAAGCGAATCTGTTAGGCCAACCTCCGCATCCGCGTCATCCCAGACGAATGCGACTGCTTCGACATCCCCCGCTGGTTGCTGTGCCAAGGATCGCAGCGATTGAGTGTGCGAGTAAGTGAATTCGAAATCATCACGCTCTGGCTCGATGCCGAGCTGCCGGAGTGCATGAAGAGGCGTGATGAAACCAGACAAGGATTTGGGATGAACGAATAAGAATCTCACCTCACCGCGATTAAACGCGTCGCGCAGATCCGCTGAATTTTGAATTGTTGAATTCTCGGCGACGACACAGATCGAGCGGTAACTGCTGTGGAAACCAGGGGTACGTCGAATCTCCGGCGCTAGTGGTGATTTGGCCGGCGGTAATTCAACGGAGGCCAAGTAATCCCAAGAAACGACGGATAGCTCGTCCGACATGACGCTGGCGAACGCTCCCGGCGTCAGAATTGCCGTGTCAATCAACTGACGTTCCAACCAATGCAGCACTTCGCCGTAAGAACCGACTGCCAGTTCGAAGGACACCTCACGGTCTCTTTTCGCCAAGCTCGAAAAAAACTGTTCGTAATGCGTCAGCTCCTGTTCAAAATCTTCATAAGCCACGATCCCAACTCGCACCTTGACCTCGGCGGGTGCCAAAGTGCAGATCAAAAGTGAAAAAATCGCAACGCGGAGGACGGTAGCAGTGCATGACATCATTCAAAGATTCTACCAAAGTAATGAAGGCACATGAAAACATCTGTTGAGATATCCACGCCAGCATTTCACTCGCCCCACCGAGCGGGACCGGGTGAACGAGCTTTTCCGCCGGCCAATGTCCACCGACACAAAAAGATCCGACATGAAAAGATCCGACA
>JBMYRF010000007.1:100823-117997 GCA_049602075.1 Rubripirellula sp. | reverse complement strand
AAAAGATCCGACATGAAAAGATCCGACACAGGGCAGTTCAATCGAACTTCGACAACCTCACGCAAAAAAATGGGATTGCCCTTTTGAGGTTGAACTTGCTAACGCTTTCGAGAGTGTATGAGTTCCTCTGTTAGGCGAGAATTTAATGATCAAGGCAGCCTCGATCGGATGTTTGTTATTCGCTGGCATTTGCGCCGCAACCTATCTACCTTCGCTACTCGCCGGCGACCGCGAAACGCGGCAAGATTCGGCTCCTGCCGCCGAAGCGGACACACAGCAAATCATGATGAGCTGTGAAATCACTGTCACCGATGCCACCGGCACTCCCGAAATCGTGGCCGCCCCCACCATCCTAGCCCTCGACGGGCAAGCAGCAACCATTGAGATGACTCAGGACGATGGAAAGTCGATCAAGATTCAACTGATCGGACAAATCATGGCGTCGGAAGGGCCCCTTGATCAGGGAGTGACTAACGAATCCAGGTAGTCGACGATCGCCGCAAGGTCTCGGACGGAGTACTTATCCAACAAACCCTCCGGCATCACGGAAGCCTTCAATGTCTTGCGAATTTCGATATCGTCTTTCATAATCTGATGATCATTGGCTTGCGCGTCTCGCAGCGTCACGCGATCAGCTAATTCGTTCGTAACAAAGCCAACGACCACACGACCATCCACGGTCAGAATAGAGGCCGTTGCAAAGCCTTGTGCGATTGTTTTGCTAGGCTGCAAAACGGCCTCTGCAAGTTGTTGCCGTTTGTAGGTTGCGGCGATATTCCCAAGATAGGGCCCCTGCTGCTTGACATCTTTGCTGACCGCGTGACAGGCGACGCAATTCGCTTCGCGAAAGAGTTGCTGTCCACGCGAAACATCGCCAGTGGTCAACGCGACCTGCTGCAAAGCCGTTTCGACGCCAACCGTTTCAATCAGAGGCAACTGCTGACTCATCCTGTCAGTAAGCCGCAGAACCTTCATGGCCTTTGTCAGCGCGTCTGGTAGATCCGCACCCGACTGGCTTGCCAATCTGAGAATTCGATCATCCAAATAGTGGTTCTGCAACGCCGTCGCGATCGATACCAACCGCATCCGCCGATCCGCTTGACTCCACATCGAATCAATCGCGATCTTCGCTCGCTCGTGAACCTCAGGACTGACTTTGTTACGACCGGCCAAGTCAAGGACGGCCGCATCAGCCCAATATGCAGTTGACTTGTTGCCAGTGCCACCAGCATCCAAAAGAATATCAAGATGATTGTGCACGAGCGATGAATTCACAAGCGTTTTAAAGGCTTGCTGTTGTTCACGCGTTACCGCATTATTCTTTGCCGAATCGTCCGCCATTTGCGTTATCGCCGCGATCACTGCCTGCAATGCTGCAGGATCTTTCAATTTGCAGATCGCTCTCACTGCTTGCAGGAGTGATGCAGTGGATAGAGAAGATGTGTTGATTGCCGACTCGAGAAACGCAAGACTCCCGTCCGGCAACGTCCTTGCCTCCGAAATTTTCGCAACCGTGGGTGCGAGCAACTCAGGATTCTCCCTGGCAAGAACCATCATTTCCGTCACCACATCATCAAGTTGGATTCGGTGACGGTTGACCGCGAAAATCAACTGAGTTTTTTCCTCGGGATCAGATCCTCGTAACTGTTGTTTTAGCCAAGTTTTAATTCGAACGGTTTCGCTCCATTCTTCTGGTTGATAGTAAGGTCCTCGCGTGTCAGGACGCGTGCCCCAGGAATCCCCTTTCCACGGCCCTTCCTGGAAACAGAGACGGCAAATTGCGGCTCGAAGGTGCTGGCGATTACCCCGATCTGATTCACGATCGGTCCATGCGATTAAAGCTTCGACCACATCTCGTCGATGCATCATGGCAAGAGCATGCAGAGCGGCGGGTGGTTCTTTGGGCGTTCCAGCCAATTGCCGCTTCGCGACTTCCAGAGATTCCTCCACTGCCTGACGTTTCGCTAAAGCCCTGATCGCGATATGAACCACAACGGGATCTGGATGGCTGAGTGCTTCCGCTATTTCGTCCGTACTTGCATCGTTTTGAATTCGAGCTGCAAGATTCCTCGCATCGGTACGTTGAGCAGGTATCTCATCCATTAAACGACGAGACCGATCATCACCCCGACGCATCAGCTCTCGCTGTGCGGCCAGGCGTCGCCGATAGCTGGGATCATCAAGCAACGACACCAGCCGGTCAGCAGACAGTTCATTGAAGTTCGGAACAGGACGATCCTGAATTCCTTTGGGCTTCACGCAAATTACGTAACCGACATCAGCTCCCGCCCACTTGAAGGTCGCACCTTTCCAGCTTGCGCAATACAACCGGCTGTTCCCATCCACGTCGGCATCGGTTGGCCGAGTCATGCGAACGAGTGGCTGCGGCGGCGTTGTTTCTACGAACGTCGCGCCACGGGGTTGAACAGAGTGGTGCCAAATCGCTCCCGTTCCCCAATCGGCCGTCAATGGAGCATCGTTCCAGTTTCCGAACCCCGGCTCATCGACATAGGTTGCCCCGCAGCCTGAACCGCCACCGTAGTCGGCCAAAGGCGGAATGCACTCCGGGGCAAAATTCTTGTACAGCCGGGGATAGCCGTGGTCCTCTCCGCCGGTGAAATGGTGGAAACGCACATCCCAGCCGCCGCCATCATTCGTGTTGTCTCTCGCAAACAAATCCATGCGAGGACTAACTGCCACTTCAAGTATGTTTCGTGTGCCAGTTGAGAAAACCTCAAGCCCGGTCCCATCGGGTCGCACGCGAATGACCCCACCACCTCGATGTGTCAACTTGCGACCATCAGTTCCTTCCGCGTCCATAAACCCGAAATCACCGCCAGCGATATATAGCCATCCATCCACACCAATGCTCACGCCATTGGTCGTATGATCCGCAGGCCGCTTGTCATATCCAAACGCCAGGTTCTTGACCAAAATCCGCTGTTCATCGGCAACCCCATCACCGTCGGCATCGATAAAAGCTGACAGATGAGGCGGATGCATCAAATACAAGCGGTCATGGTCCCAGACAAGTCCTCGGGGCGCATCCACTTCACAGAAAACCTTGGTCTCATCTGCCTGACCATCACCATCAAGGTCACGCAGGCGAATCACACGTCCACGTTTGGGATCACGTCCTAACGACCCATTGCCATCCGAACTGACAAACAGCGTTCCGTCAGGCGCAGCGGCAACAAAGACCGGGTAGTTGACTGCAGGTGGAGCAGCAAACACGGTCGCCTCAAATCCATCAGCAACCTTCACATCCTTCAAGATCTCAGCCCGTTGGGCTGCGGTTAGTGCAGTGATTTTCGGTGGAAGGTTTCCCTGTTTTGCGTATGGATCGGCTAACTTTGGCTGATAACTAAATGGTTTGCCGTCCGGCATCGCCGGCCACAGCGTCGTGATTCCATCGCCCTTCAGCGAAACCTCACGAATGCTGCACCAACCACCGGATGAACCCAGACCGGTAATTCGCATGTGCTTGATCGGCGAAGCTGGATTGAGGGCAACAGCATCCTTCATCACACGATTGTTCGCAGCAGCATCAAGCAGTAACTTCCATGCCTTGCCGTCGACTGACCCCTCCACGCGAAATTGATAAGCCCGATCAAACTCCCACGTGATGCGAATCGACTTGGGGGTAACGGGCTGCTTGAACTCCCATGCCAGCCATTGCGGGTAACCGGAATTCGCCGCGCACCAACGAGAATCTGTGTTGCCGTCAAACGCATTCAGTGGCAAATTCGGCTGTTGCGTGGACGAAGCGGAAGGAACCACAAGCGTAGCTCCCTCCGGCATCACCCCCAATTTGGGCATCGATTGAGCGGTGCCCGCCGGTTGTGTTTGAATGAAAGTAATCGCATTCTTGCCCGTGAAGGGTTGCAGATAGTCCTGCTCCAATTTCCCACACGCCCAGAGCAGTCCCCGAGTTACCAGATCAAGGTACCGCCCATCCGCGACGGTTGCGGTGTTGTGCCCCAGCGTCGTGCTGAAACTTCTGGCACCTTGTTTTTGGTTGATCCAGGCAACGACTGCTGTTGAAGTCGTTGTTTTTCCATTCCGCACGTATGACTGTGTGCCTGTCGCGATCGGTTCGGCATCATGAATCGCTACGTTGTTGTAAAGCTCTTCTTTGATCGTCGTCCAATCACTCATACCCTGAGTGATTGGATGAGCTCGATCGACAAATGAAATCGCGATCGGTTCTTGTGGTCCATGGCTGGTCGATTTCAAACCAAGATGTTTGAACCACAGATCCGTACCATTCCGGAAAGAATGCATCGCACAATGCAAGTGCACCGCTGGAATGGTTTGATGGACCTTCAAGATACGTTGAACGACAGCAACATCTTTGTTGCTTGCGGCACACTCATCATGGATGATCACATCATATCCCTCAGCCCAATCAAGATCTTGGAATAGGGGAAATGGTGGATTGGTTCCCTTGTCGTCCGTCCAGTAAACATCAACCTGGACATTCGCTCGCGATTGAATGCCTTCGAATAGTGCTTCGTGCTGCCCTTTGTAATCATGGCAGCATCCACCAGCGATCAACAATGCCTTGAGAGGCTTTGTTTCTGCCGCACTGGCAGTCACCAACAGCGTTAAAAAAACAATCGAAAGTGAAAAACGATTCATACGAGGTTCATTCCGGTAACGACTCCGCTCGTAGTTTCCATGAAGCGTTCCGAAATGCACGCGGAGATGCATTGGAAGATAAAGATGATACCCGAAACGAATTTTAGCTGACCAAGGAAATCAATCCCACCTACGTCACCATGCGGCACGCTCAAATGACTACAAAAAAGGTTGATTCGACCAAGACCAGCGGTTCAGCAGGGCGACTCCGCAAACCGTCGCTCTGACGCCTTTGCATGATGCAACTTCGTCGGGTTGCAAAACTCGCAACGCAACGGCTTGCGATAACGCACCACTTACTGCGAGCCACGCTAGAATCTGAAACGGAATCAGATCCCCCGCTTTACCTCAACACCGTGGACACATCAGGGAGTCTCCGGGGGGGGGGACATTGATCACAACGAACAGGCTTCTTTGCAATCGCCGCCGACGAATCCACTGATCCAAAAGACGTCGGATTTGTCAGCGATACATCATTTGTCGCAAAATTCAACATTCTACGACAGCGGCGTTTACTCGCAGCGTCAAAGCGAGAGCAGTATTCCTGCATCAAAATTACCCTGGGTGACCTAGTCATCCTGGCGAGCGATTCAGCACAGCGATCACAGCAAGTCAAACAGGACTCGGCCTAACGAAAAGGCCTTATAAGCCCACCAAGCAGACTTCCAACAGGCGCTAAATCACGCGGCGCTGGAATCAGCGTTCCTCGGTAATGCAGCCGACGGACCGTATTCCCATAAAAATGAAGTGGACGGTAGGGACGCTTCACGATGGGTGTCGCCCGAATTTTTTCACGCTGACTGCCGGTCGCAATCACCGCATTGGACCAGCCCGGCTCAGCCGAGTAGGCGTGACCGGTATTTAGAGCACAAAACAAGATGAGTAGTGGGCAAAAATATCGCATCATTGTAAGAGTCTTGTCGGAAAGAAACAGCCTTTGAACAATTCCCACCCATGCTCAACGCTGAACAATTCGACTCCAGCAGTAACTCACACCTCGCCTAAACCCGGCCTTGGTCAAGTCACCCTTCGTCAATCCCTGCGCAACAGACAATCTAACTTGTGTGCACTTGGTTTCCGAGTGTTTCGCCATCGGATTATTCGAATTTGTCTGTTCAAAATCAAAGCTCTCGCAAAAATCGTTGCGAACGGAAATATGGCCCAGCGGTTTCCCTAAGAACGAAATGCTTGTGCCATCTCGGCTCCCCTGAAACGAGCACGAGCGAACGAACGATTGCGACGATCTAGCCGTTGAATGACCGCACGCAGCCCGAAAAAATGGCATGTAATAGCGAGGCCATCCGTCGGGCTCGGGACCGATTCAATCGGATGTGTGTCGGCTGAGAATGCGGACCAATTCAGCAGTGGTTTCTGGGTGATGAGTGAGTTCCGTATGAATCGTATCGATTATTTTCTCGCTCGCAGCACCAGGATGCCGAGCACTAGCGACAGAAACCACCCCATCCGCGGGTGTCCCGTCCTTCAATGGTTTGCCGTTGCCGATAATTGTGTGCACTCGCACAACGCGATGAACAGGTAATTCGTAAGTCGCCGCCAAAATCGCATTGTCAGGACGCAACAGGTCGACGCTGGTCGGCAGATGCTTTGTCAACTGACCATCAAACAGGCCAGGGTTCTGTTTCATAACCGCATGTAGCATGACAGTTCGATCGTGGGGCTGAATGACCAATTGTGATCCGACCCTCCCCACCCAACTTGTCGCGAACGGCGATCCTTGATGAGGAGAACCAATGAACACCACTCGCTTCACAAAGGGCAAAGGCTCAAAATGAAATAATCGATCGATCAGTTCTCGCTGATTCATCGTCAAATCGATTTCATCAATTGGGCGATTAGCGATACTGTCCCATAACGCCTCGCCACTGCTGGTGATTTGCAACTTCGACACCAGCCCTCCCATGCTGTGACCGACGAGCACCATTTCTGAAAGCGCTGGATCACTCTGCTCTGGGTCGCAGTAACTCACTGCATCTCGCAAGGCCGTTCTCATTGCCGCGGCTGAACGCACAAAGGGTTCACCCGTGACATACTGAAAAGACCAAATCTGATAGCGACGGTTAAACCAGGGAATAGCTCGCAAGTCGTTGGCGAGTTCGACCCATGTGATTCGATCAGACAACAATCCATGAACGAAAACAATCGGAATCTTGCCCGGCTGGTAAGGTTCGATCATTCTCAAGCCGAGTGATTCATCTTCCCTTCCCGGCATCAGGAAGTCCAGATAGTTATCACGGTCAAGCCCGACTTGCGCGAGTGCCAACGGCGCCGAGACATCCTTTGCCAATTGCCAGGTTTGGTCCTCAACAGCAACCTGCTCCGTGCAAACCGGATTATGCAGTTCCAGCACACCCACGGTGGGTGGTTCGCTGTTTGCCAATTCGCTGCTTGCCTCTCCATCCAAGGCCGGACGCTTCCGATCGGTCCGATCCGAGATGCTCATTACCGTTGGTTTGGATTTTTTCATCACCGGCCGCAAGATTGCGGTCGCAGCAAACGGCACCACAGGTCCCATGAATGGATAAGCATCGGCGTCTGTCTTTTGAATCACGAGTGGCACACCGATCCCTGGCGTCTCCCAGTAGCGTCGTAGACGATTGTGTTCTCCTTCCGGCACTGTATAGGCCTTCGCAAAATCCTTTGATGTCCAAGGAAATCCCGAGTGCACAACTTCAATCCAAGCCTCGTCTCCTCCTTTGGTGATCAACGCAATACCTCGCTGCGGATCAAACCTGTCAAACTTGATTGCATTCGCAGTCAGCCTACTTAAGCTGCGTTGATAGATTTCCCAAGCCATCGCTGCTGGCTCTTCTTCACGACTTTGCCCCTCCGCATTTGCTTGCAAAACAGGCAAGCTCTCCATCGCGGCTTTCGCGTAATGAGCAAGGCACTCAGGGTCCAATGCCCGCTCGGTCTCTTCGGCAAGCCTCAGGCTTTCCAATGCCACAGTCAGCTTGGAATTGCCCAGAGGATCGGACGCGTCACTCGTCAACTCTGCATATAAACTCGGCAATCGCCGTTCCGCACTCGGAAAGGGAAGCCCCAAACGGTGCAGCAGATTTGGCCGAAGACTATCAGCCGAAGGATGAAGACTTCGGCAGCCCGTCGCAAAACCAACGGCAAAGACAAGGCACCAAAGCAAAACGAACTGCAGCACCCGCACCCGTTGCTCATTCATTTGCAGTCCGATTACGTTCATTCGAAGCACCATCCTTAGTACCATTACCTCGCCGCTGTCCGAGCCGCTTTGAGTTATGCAGCCATCTTTCCAACAGATGCATTACCAGCAGACTCGCTTCCAGTTGGCCGGTTCGAAGCGGTTAGGTGATCGGGCTTCCTGCGGGGAACCACAGCCGGCGATTTCTCTCGTATTGAAATCGTTGGTGGGCGATCAAGATTGCGAAACTTTGATTCGGCAAACCACGCGGCCAAATGGGGGTCGAGCCGACTTGCCCTGGCCTCCAACGCATCACGTCCCGTCGCCCAAGCAATGTTGCAGGCGATCAAATCCAGCACCTCGGCGTGCTCGAAGTAAGACGTGTGAACAAGTTCATTGCCAGAAAGTTCTTTTCCGAATGCGGCAATGCCTGTCGTGAAAGATGGATTGGCCAACAGACGCCGTAATTTTGGAGCGATGTCTTGCGCATTTTGGTCGGCGTAGGATAGCAACTTCCTGTTTACGTTCTCTGGCAAAGGCGGACATGAATTTTGACACTCAGCCACTGGCCAAGGGGTGACAGCGATCACAGTAGACGCAGGACGATCGTTTCCTTGCGCCGCCCGAATCACGACATTTTTTACCTTCGCATCGACCGCCGGTATAACTGCTCGATTCAATAACGGCGCGAACAGCCAATAGTACGGACGCGACAATAAATTGATCGCATCGGTAAAGAACACACGCTCTCGAGGCATCATTTTGCCGATGAACGACATACTGATATCGAGTGTCGCTCGGAGCCCGTTAATCGCCTCATCATCCGGTGACCAGATACCAAGCCAGCGCGAGCCAAAATCTTTGTAGGTGCGTTGCTGGAGGTGTTGCTCGGCTCGAATCCGATACGACTCCAACGGCGGCCGTGCGCAGAGCATGCTCAGGTGCAAAAACACGTAGGCCGTTAAGATCACTGTCCCCAACAGCAGAAGCCCCTCAGTCGTCGCGAAAAAGTAATGGGCCAGTGACATCCCACTGAAGGGATCATACTGGCCCAGTTGCACGTGTTCTTCTGACTGCCTTACAGTTACTCCCAACCGTTCGATGCCGGCCAAAATGGGTGCTCGCAGCACCGCGACATAACCAACTTGATCGTCCGGCGGCAAAATCAAAGCGACTCTCTCGCCGGCCATCGCGTTGGCCAGCATCGAAGTCAACGCGCGTAGTGCATTGAACCCCGGCCGCAGCAATAGTAATCCCAAAATGATGCCAGCCAGATTGCCCCCACTCCAAGCACTGCGTCCGTGATGCTGCAGGTAGGGCGTCCCAACGGTTGTCCAACTGCGTAGTCCTGAAAGCGGCTTTTTGCTGAGTGTTGCCAATCGCAATGCACTCCAGATCACCGATCCCCCGTGGCTGTGCCCGACCAAGTGATAGCCGATCCCCCGCTCCTCTTGATGCTCGAGGTGCCGGAGCAATTTTTTTGCAGCTTGGCTGCGAGCTCGCTCACTATTCTCACCCGACCAATGAAAGACTTCCGAATCACGTATTAACCCCACGCCGGAGGGCAGTTTTGAGCGGAGCAAGTTGGCGGCGCGGCTTCCCGATTGCCACCACTTTTCACCGGTGCTCTCTTCATCCCCTGCATAAGTCCCGTGCACCAGAATTGCTACCGACTCAGTTTCAGGGGCATTGGTTGGGTGATGATCATCAGACACGCGACACACCATTTCTGTTTGTGATTCAATCTTAGGTTTCTTTCCGCCAACATGTCATGCAATCACGACTCGTCACGCAAGCACGCTTGTCATGGAATCATCTGACAACATCCAAGGTCGGTGCCGACTTGCCGCTGGAGCGACTGCCCCACAACTCCGACAGAACCCGGAAACAATACGAATTCGCCAAGTCAAAAGCCAACATCAAAACCGTTTTCATCCGAACTGTATTGACCCCGATCGGGCTGCTCTGGGATGCTGCCGCAATAAAAATCCCCCTGTTTTCTACTGCGATCGATCTATGTTCCACAAACGCCATCCCGAGGTGGGAGCACGTCCCGGCACACTTGTCCTGGGCCCCGCCACCAGTCCGGTCACGGTGCAAGTCACCCGCGTATCCGAAGAACATGTGTCCACCCACACCTGTGACACAACCGCGGAACTGCCAGGTCCAGACGAGAGAGATTCGTTGCTGTGGATCGACATCCAGGGACTCCACGATGGCGAAATCCTGCAGCAAGTTGCGAAAACGTTCGAGATCTCACCGCTGGCGATGGAAGACTTGGTCAACGTGCCGCAACGCCCAAAATCCGAGCTATTTCGGCATCAGCACCTCGTCGTCGCTCATTGCTTGATCGTCAATGAACATGACAAAGCCGCAGTGGGACAACTCGGCATTGTATTTGGTGAGAACTACGTACTGACGTTCCATCAGAATTGCGAGCACGTCCTGTCGCCGATCCGCAACCGACTGGACAACCCTAGCGCCCGACTTCGGCGAAAGGGCCCCGATTACCTGGTGTACGCAATCCTAGATGCATGCGTGGATGGTTGCTACCCATTCCTGGAGGGACTCGGCGACACAATCGAAACAATGGAGCAAGCGGCATTACAATCACCTCGCCCCGAATTGCTGGCCCAGATCCATACGGCTAAAAATTTACTCGCCCGATTACGACGAAGTATCTGGCCACAGAAAGAAGTGGTCGTATCGCTGCTAACAGGCGATAGCCCATTCATTGCTGAAGACACCCGATCCTACATTCGTGACACGGCCGATCACTGTGCGCAACTTGCCGATGTAGTTGACATGTACCGTGAATCAACCAGCGGTCTAGTAAATACTTATATGTCATCGGTTGCCCATCGAAGTAACGAGATCATGAAAGTTCTGACGCTGCTGACCAGTGTCTTTGTCCCACCCACCTTCCTGGCTGGTGTTTACGGAATGAATTTCAACGAGATGCCAGAACTCAGCTTTCCATATGCCTATCCGATCACCGTCGGTGTCATGGCGTCGATGATTGCAGGAACGATTTTTTACTTCCGACGCAGGGGATGGTTAACGGGCACTCTGATCACGGCAAAATCGGGTGCTCGGCCTGCGAATGTAAACCCATCAGAGGAAAGTCGATCAAAGGAAACCAGACACGTCGCAAAAAACATCGTTCTGAACGGTGACTTTGAGGCGGTCAATCGGCAAGCCGCCTAGGGATGGTGCGAGTTATTCGTGTTCGAACTTTTGGGCAGCTAGCTTTTTTGAAATCACACAGAGACTCGGCACCGCAACCTCCCGCTCCGGAGGGCAAGGCTTGATACGGATTAGCCGACTCTGACAATTTGGACGGGACAATTTGGACGGGACAATTTGAATGGAGGAAAGTCGCAGGAAAGCGATTTGAAGTCGTCGCAATCGTTCCCGAACAGATGTTCTAGGCTGCGCGTCGTAGTCCCGAACCGCTCTTTGCTACATTCTGTAGATCAGCAAGCCGCACTTCAATCGGCGTTTGCATATCTACGTGAACATCCCGCTGCGGGAACGCGATCACAATTCCTGCGTCGCGAAACGCATCATCCATTGCGACTCGAATTTCACTGCGAACCTTCTCACCATCCATCATTCGCTTCATGTGAATCCAGAAGTGCACCTCGAACGTCAGCGCACTGTCCGCGAATTCCTTAAACAACACGATTGGCTCAGGTGAGCGGATCACGAGTTCATGTTGGTCAATCACTTTCTTCAGCACATTGATGACTTCACGCACCGGTGAACCATAAGCAACACCAACACAGACGGAGGTCCGCACTCGTGTATCTGAAAGTGTCCAGTTCGTTACGTTGTTCTCAAGAAATTTACTGTTTGGAACCAAAATCTCGAGGTTCGAACCGGTGCGAACTTTAGTGCTTCGCGCACCGATGTTCGTAACGTTCGCATCGATGCCATCGACATTCACCAAGTCGCCCACTCGGATAGGACGTTCGGCAAGTAAAATCAAACCGCTGATAAAATTATTAACAAGGTTCTGACTGCCAAAACCAAAACCGATCGCCACCGCACCACCCAAAAATGCAAAAACAGTCAACGGCACATTGATGATGTCAAGCGTCACCAATGCCAACGCGATAATCAAAGAATAGAACAGCAAAGTACGAAATACGGATGCAGCCGCCTGACTCAGCCCAAATTTAGGTAAGACGCGGGAAGCAACAATCGACGCAAACGCCCGACTGGCAAAATACCCGATCAACAGCAGCAGTATTCCAGATACCACCTTGCCGATCGTAATCGCTTGATCGTCAATGTTCGCAATTTCATATCGCCAGCATGCTGCAATGCTAGTCGATGCGACTTGCATCCATTCGGTGAGTGAGAATCCGTCCTGCTGTGCTTCAAGGTCTTCGATGAAGCGGCTATACAAACGCTCTGCCATGATGACCAATGACTCGATTCGACCATATACATCGATCACCTTTTCCAACTCGGCTACTTCCATGTTCGTTTCCGGATTGGTCTGCGCAGTATTCGCGAGCATCCTTGCGCGATCCAACTCAGACAGTTCCTGTTTCCGCTGCATGGTGCGAATTTGGATTTTCTCGGCGAGGTGCAAGACTCGTTCCTTCGCCTGCTCGGACTCTTCTATCCAAACCGCGATCTCGCTGACAGACACCTGGCCTGCGGACAGTTGGTATCGCCGTTGCCAACATTCCCTGGCAAATTTCGCCTCGGATAGCGTGTGCTGAAACAGTTGGACTTCATCGTGAACCAAATCGTAGGCCAGGTTTGCCGCTGAACCCGGATTCAATGAGCGTTCTCGAATGGCTTGTTGCATTCTTTTTTCGGCGCTGCCCATTTCCAAGCGAATCGTCTCTTCGAAGTCACCAAATTTGGCCAGATGGCTATCGAGCTCCTCTCGTGTCAGTTTGAACTTTCCTTTCAGAGCAGTCTGTACCCCCTGCCGTTTGGCAACAAACTTCTCAGCAGCCTCGATTTTTCTTGCGGTGATCGCCGTTTGCTCACGATGCATTGCCAACCGGTGTGCCAAGACTTTGCTGCGAAGGACCGCCAATGCATGCTCTCGGACAAGCTCTGGCAATTTACTGCTTCGCATTGCCTCGGCGAAGCGACGACGTTCTTTTTCTGCATCGCTATAACGCTCACTCACTCTGGCTTGCATGTTCTTCTCAGCATGCAATTCCAAATCCAAGACAATTAGGTTTCGTTCGCTGGAAAGAACTTGATTCCGAAATTCCTCAAATTCGAAATAGGACTTTGGCAATTCCTCTGCGGGAATATGTGCGTCGCCAGATGCAGTGTCCGAATTCTCCAGTGCCGCTAGATCTTGCTGGATGAGTGTTCGCTGATCGATAACCAACGCCAGCTCTTCCCAAAGCTCTACTTCCTCGGTGGCGTACGCGGCAACGTTCGAATCAAGCGACTCCTGAGAGCTCAGGATCTTGTGCAGACGCTGAATGTTGATTTGGGTTTGGGTCTGCAGTTCAGACAAGGTCGGTCCTGCCGCGTTAACCTCAACATGCGCATCGGCCTCAATGGTCCTGCTGGTCACCTCGATCAATTGACCGATCGTGAGCGATGTCGAGTGAACCAAACACAGGCTTACGATCACCAGAAACCGCACCATGGCGGCACTCGGCAAAAGGCGTGGAGTGAACCGAGAGTCAATCACCCCAACGCAAGCAGTTTTGCATCCCAAGCTAGTCTCTTTCCGACTAGCTTGAGACTGGTTGCGAACCATCATGCAACGTCCATCCATGGAGTTAGCGTCTACCGACGGCATCGAAGCAATCCAGATGGTTCTCCCATCCAGCTGGGGTGAGCCATTCACCTCAAATTAATCATCAAGCTTCAGTTTCCCGCCGAGATCAACCTCGCATTGAATCGGAAACGCTCCACCGACGAAAGGGCAATTCTAAACCAACCACACCCTTCTTTCACCTGAAAACACAGGCTTTCAACTCGATACCTTGCTGAACTTGAATCGAGAGGCTTTCCAGATCTGTCCGCCCGAGCCGCCAAACCAGCAGTGAAACAAACGACCAAATCAAGGATGTCATTTCCTGCCTGCCCAGCCCTGTCTATGCCTGTCCCCAATCCTGGTTCTGGCTATGCCTGGCCCCAATGCTAGGCCCTGTTGTTCTGGCTATGCGTGGCCCCAATGCTATCCTGTCTAGCCCCAATGCTATCCTGTCTATGCCTGTCCCCAATCCTGGTTCTGGCTATGCCTGGCCCCAATGCTATCTAGCACCAATCTCATTCCGAATAACTCGCCCCGATTTGACCTGACAGATCACAGGTGATGCCAAGGCTTGGCCCCGACACAGACTGCTCCAATACATGGGCCGCTGTGGCGACAAAAGCAAAACGAACGTCGAAATCTCCATTAGCTAGCAACGAGGCTTTTGAAATTCAATCGCCAGTCAGCAGCGGCTCAATCCAGACACCCCAATCACCGTTTCTGCCGTTCCCACTATCACCGACAATCAACGTCAAAGTGTCGACCCCTTCAATCGCCACATCGAATCGCTTTCCCTCGCCAGACGATACCTGACGCGCGGACCATAAAGTTCGCCCATCACCTAGCAGCGTAAAATCAACACGCCCAAAATTTGATCCCTGAACACCACATAACCCACTGATTCGATTCCACTCGCCGTTGAGATCATAAACGTGCCTCGCCGGTGCATGGGCGTAAATACCGCGTGCAAAGTAGTCTCCGCCCACCGATAAGAGTCGCTCCTTGCTCGGGATTTCGTCGTAGGTAGGTCGCTGCCAACCGACCTTAGCCGAGGCAGGCTGCAAATCCGTCAGAAAAAGCTGACGTGCCGGACCAGGAGTCTTGGCAGAGTCGACGGGTCCAATTCTCACAGGAACGATAAATCGATCGAGTACTTGCAGACCAATCTGCTTCAGTTCCGAATCGCCCGCTGCCAACACCGCCAGTTGTCTCTTGGCCTCCTGCGAATTCCCTGCGCGCAAGGCGTCGATCATTGGGTTCAGTTCGAGATTCAAACGGATCGTTTTCAACACTGGCTGGCCACTCTCATCAATCTGATATCGCATGCTTTGAGTGCTCGTCGCACCACTAACGTGACAGGTAACCAAGCGAAGTTCACCTGCCGTATTCGGTGCCAGAAGCGAACTCCGCATCGCAAAATGACCGTTGCCATCCGGAACACCTGAAATAGTCAATGCATCGTAGTCGCCGCCGCCATCGGGGTCGAAATAAGCAAGCACAGCGTGGATTGGGATGTCGCACAAGACACGTCCTTGAATCTGAATCAAGCGATCTTCGCTCGCAAATATTTTCAGCACTTCGAAATCGGCATCAGGCCGCCGACTTATCGAGGGAGGCGACGTTGGGTTAAAAACGGGAAGGGCGGCTAACCGAAATGCGTGAGCCAAGGTCAGAAAGGTACCCCGTCCCTCATTCCGCAGTTGCTGAGCGTAGGTTCGATTGCCAGATCCCATCAATGCGGTGCCAAACTCCGATTCATCAGGACGTTGGCGACAATGAGGTAACGACAACGCATGGCCAAGCTCATGAATCACGCCCCCGATGAAAATTGAGTTATGCCGACCGACGGTGATTCTGCCGTACTCTCCATCAAAAATCGGTGTTGGATCACGAAACCGCAGTGGATCAAGAATGGCTGAATCACATTGCCATGCAGTACCACCTAAATGAGTACCGCCGCCATAGTAGGGACTGTGATGCGAAATCGTCCCTGACACCGGGTCATAATCCATCAGGTTACAGAACAGCAGCAGGACAGACCGCTCTGGATTGATTTTGCGCTGTCTTAACACCGGCACGATTTCGTCTCGAATCCGGCGACCGTCCGGCTTGTCGTAGTCTTTGTCTTGCCCAACGACATCGATGATGTCGACTTCACCCTCTTCATTCCTTAACACCCGCATCGGGTGATTGCCGAGCCCATGTCGTTCGATTTCACGTTCGTAGAAACTGGCAGCCTCCTCAACGATCCTTCGCACCCGTGCGGTATGGTTGGCCGCTGGTGATCGCTCACGTGGCGTGAAATAAACCACCACCACCTGGATTGGTGAAGGCACCGAATCAACGGCTACCGCCTCTTCAATACGCTCCCTGGCAATCGCAATCGAGTCAGCATCCGCGGAAACAGCCACTGCGTCTGAGTTCGCTTGCCCATAAGCGTTCGCATTAAACAGAATAATGAACAACAGCACAATCAAATGTTTCATCGCAGCACTCGTCTCCATTACGGGTTCACCCCTAGCAGGTTCATTCATTTACTTAACCAAGTTGTTCTCGCCTGTTGCGGTTTCACCTCCGCGGCCAACCAACTTTCAGTCGAGCTCTCGGCTTGCACACGAGATTTCTGATCTTGATCTCATCAGATTGATCGCAAATGCAGTAAGACAGCAGTGACAAGATAATCAACGCCATGCCACCGGCGACACCCTTGCACCGAGTCGTCTGCATTTGGCTCTTCACGCTGCTTCACAAAGCGTGCTCTGTACTCCGTTAACGTTCGTCGCCTTCGCCGACATCCACCCCATCGACTACAACCCTTTGAAACTGCCGCACAGTTCCCATCGCCGCTGCGGCCGCGACAATGAACTGCAGCTTCCAACCCGCCCCACCCGGATTGATAACTTGCGGAGCGATCGCCAAAACAAACACGATAGCAGTTGGGATTGCGACAAGAATGGACCGATACCCGCCAAACAATGAGTAGAGAACGATCGCGACACAGACCAGAACTGCCAAACCAAAAATCGCAAGAGTAACGGAATTCCCCATGCCTTCTCTCTCTCCCTGACCTGCCTGACCGAAAATGTGAAAAGCAACAGCCAAAGTCGTTTGGCGATATTCCTGCGGGATCGAACGAACGCGAGTGCCCCCGCCCACGATGTTCATGCTGAACTGGCAGGCCTGCAAATAAAAAACTCGGCCTACAAAGTGCCGGAAGTATCAATCATTAGCATCCGTCAACCGATGGTCAACCTGCTGAAGCAGTAAGCTGAAACGACTTGATCGTCACTTTTTCGAAAAACGCTGATGGTCGATATCACCGCCGGGATTTTCTCGGTATGAATTTCCTAGCGATCGGATCAAGAATGCGTCAAACTCTCTGCGAGCATTTACCGCGGATTCACCGAAAAACACCCTGCCGCGAACGGAAGATGCCCCTCACACGCGTAGAAACTTAACGGAAAAAATGGTCCAGTATGAAGTGTTTCAAAATCCCCAGCTCCCATCGAACCAGCTCCCATCGAATCAGCGTCAGTCAGCTCTGCTTTGTCCAGGCTTTAATTCTCCTGACGCCCACATCTGCTCAGAGTGCAGACCCTGTGCACGTGC
>JBMYRF010000007.1:80176-100726 GCA_049602075.1 Rubripirellula sp. | reverse complement strand
CCTCGTCTGGGATGAGCGTCAGCCAAAACAGGCAGCCGCGTACGAAAACTTCCTTGGGAATGAACTCGCTGCACGATTGGATGCAACAACGGATGATCTCGTATTGCGTTCGGTTTGTTTGGACGATCCCGAGCAGGGACTTTCGTCTGAGAATCTGGAATGGGCTGATGTTTTGATCTGGTGGGGACACGTTCGACAAGGTGATATTTCACCGGAAACGGCGCAGACAAAAATCATTCGACGATTGAAGCAGGGCAAACTGAACACCATTTTTTTGCATTCCGCCCATTGGTCGACTCCTTTCGTGGAAGCAATGAATGAGCGAACGAAAGTCGAAGCACGTGAAAAGTTTCCTGATCCACCAACTGGAAAACCAATTCAGTTCGAATTCATTCCGCCCGCAGGGCGCTTCCCACCAGCTCGCGGATCATTGGTCACGCCAGCCTACCTCGCCCTAAAACGTGGCCGTCAGGTCGGCATGGTCCGAGTGGATCTTCCCAACTGCTGTTTCCCTGCCTATCGACCAGACGGTGCACCAAGCACACTGAAAGTCGCCAAGCCGAACCATCCAATCGCCAGTGGCCTGCCACCCACATTCTCAGTCCTAGGAACCGAAATGTATGACGAGCCATTTCATGTCCCACAACCAGATGAAGTCATCTTCGAAGAAACTTGGGAATCGGGTGAGCGATTTCGAAGCGGCATGATCTGGACACTCGGGGCGGGAAAGATTTTTTACTTTCGTCCCGGCCACGAAACGTTTCCAGTTTACAAACAACGTGAAGCTGTTCAGATCATTGCCAACGCGTGCCGATGGATGGGAAACTAAGTCTCCTGACGCGATTTCCCATTGATGCAAGTTCAAAAACCCAAAAGTCGGCCAATCATTTCGTTAGAAAGACATCACTCTGAACAACAAGCTTAATCAAGTCGCGGACTCCACCCGACCGCTCGGTCAACTGCTCAACAATCGCGTCAATACTGCCGCGATCGAGCGGCTCCATTAGACGTCCGCTGGCGTAAGCAAGCATCTTCTCGGTCAAGTTGCGAGTGATTTGATCCTCACGCGTAAGTAACAACTGCTTTAATTCTTCGATGTCGCTCACCTCCCGCCCATCGGCAAGTTGGGCAGACGGATCAATCGGCAGTTGACCGCCTGGAATGCGATACTTTTCACGATAGAGTCCCAGTTCATCAAAGTGCTCAAACGGGAACCCAAAAGGATCAATCTTGAGATGACATCGATTACATGCTGCCTGCTCTCGATGCGCAATCAGTTGTTCGCGAATGGTTTTCGCATCGCGCAAGTCGGGCGAAAGAGGTTCGACATCGGGCGGTGGTGGTGACGGCGGTGTCCCGAGGATTGATTCCAGCACCCACACGCCACGCACTACCGGGGAGGTATCGACACCATTGGCGGTAGCAGTCATCACTGCGGGCATTGTCAGCATGCCACCGCCGTGGGGCGGCTTTGCCGGCATTTTACGAAACCGATCTCCCCAAACATCGTCACGCTTGTAAATCCACTGCGAGACCCGCTCATTCAAAAAGGTGTAGTCCGATTCGACAATCTCTCGAATCGGTCCATTGGTGTGCACCAAGTGCGAGAAAAACGCATCAACCTGCTCCCGCATTTCCAGCTCCATTTCACGGTGGAAATAAAAACCACCGGGCGGGGGCATCGTTCCGAGTCGATCGATCCGCAACCAACGTTGGGGGAACCGCCGCACGAATGCGGCGGAATTTGGATGGCTGAGCATTCGTTCAACTTGCGATAACAAGATGTCCGGATCACTCAGATTTCCACTCGCCGCCAGTGAAAACAATTCTTCGTCAGGCATTGACGACCAAAGGAAATAACTTAGCCGCGATGCCAACTCGTAATCGCCCAACCGACCTTCCGATTCCTGCAAGTAGTAGAAATTCGGTGAGGCTAACGCGGCCGTGTAACCAACCCGCAACGCTTCCTCTCGACTCGCTCCTGCTGCCATTTGTGATTCAATCAATTGCACGTAACGTTGAACCTCCGCTGGCTTGGCCGGGCGTCGAAATGCTCGACCTATAAAACGGCGAATCAGATCATCCATGGTACTCGCAGCAACCTCGTCCTCACCCCCGTACAAGGCGACATGGCCTCGTGGTGGCCAAGTTTTATCAATGGGCTCAATCGTCAGGCTGTGAATTCGAAGATGTGGGGCTTTGTACCCAGCAGCAAACAAAGCGGCTGCCATCGCCCGTTCGTAATCTTGCTTTTCCTTGTGCGGGGCTCCCTTGGCCGGCGGCGATCTGTAGGCGTCCGGTACGAATTGCTCGACCAACCTTGATGGACGAAGTGCTCGATCGTAGGGACCGTTCTCCCAGCCCAGCCATGGAAACCAAGTTTCATCAAGCCAACATTCAAAGGTCAATGTTCGCTTGCTCCCATCGCCAGGCAACTCCCACTGCATGAGCTGCCGAGAGGTTGGATTCTCACCTAATCCACCACGCTTCGAATCTGCGATGTGCAAACCCAGCAACATCGGTTCATCTGGATCGCGTTTAATCAGGTCACCCCAAGAGTGCCGTTGATGGTGCGCAGAAGCTTCAATCGTGATTTGATATTTGGCGGTCCGTCCCACACCGCTGCGCACCAGCTCGTTTGGCCCAACTCTTCCCATTCCTCCGGTGCTCGCCCCCGGCTCGCGATACCGCTGATAGATCCCGTCATACCCAAGCGATAAGGCAGCAGCAAACATCTGCAGACCTGATCGAGGTGGATCGGGTCGAATCGGGCTGGAATACCGACGTGCCTCAAACGATGGCCGCGGTTCTGTATGAGTCGCAAGCTTCAAACTGGACTCCGCTGCGGCAATGACTTGTTTCAGCAGAAAGTCCGACATCACCAAGCGGCCGCCAATGTTATCGAACCCATCAATTACTTCATCAGCCGGAAACTCCCGAGTCGGATCTTCACTATTCCACTGCGCGCGTCCATTCCCGTTTCGGTCCTCAAGCTTGGTCACCAAGCCTGCGTCGAAGTCTGCGTTCCCTTGCAAATAGAGCAGGTCGCGAAGCGTGCTGCGCAGCTCGTACCGGTTCAATCGTCGCACCACAGTCTTACCACCGGTACTTCGCTGCCGGGCATAGGCCAGCTTGAGCTGACTGGAAATTCGCTGGACGACTTCGACAACTTGCGTCTCGCTTGGTTGTCGATGCTCACTCGGCGGCATCGCCCCAAGATTCAACTGGTCAACGATTGCCTGCCAATGTTCTAAGCTCTCCGGCTCAGACAGATCGCTGGCAAGGTTATCAAAACGCAGCTCATTTTCCTGTTTCGCAGGACCATGACAGGCAACACAATACTGCTGAAGAAACGGTCGCGCCGCCTGCAAATCCGTTTGAGCTGACCGCGTTTGAGCTGACCGCGTTTGAGCTGAAAGCGCATCTGCGCAAATCATTCCCAAAAAAACAAGGCCGTTGAACGAAAACCTGGCGACAAGCAATCTGACAACGCTCGACCACATCGCCATGCTTAACTCCAATCCAATCCCGTCAGAGTGCCGTTACTGGTTCCGAAGCGGTCTATTTCGAGACCATGATTCTGTAAAATCGAAAGCAGGAGATTAGCTGCGGGGACCCGTTGATTGCTTTGCTCTGGATAAACCCTGTGCTCGCCGTGTGAGAATCCACCACCCGCCAGGACGAGTGGAAGGTTCTTGGTCGAATGTTCACCAGTCGCCATGCCGCTCCCAAACAGAATCGAAGTATGATCGAACAGCGTTCCGCCATTGATCGGATCTTCCTTCGTTTTTAGCAGATCGATCAAGTAAGCCATTTGCGTGATTTGATTACGCTCAATCAATTTCAGTGCGTTCACTTCTTTTTCCCGCTGTCCGTGATGCGAGAAACCGTGATAGCCACCGGAAAGGCCGAAGTCACCGTTCCTGAACCCAGAAGCTAGCGTGATTGCGCGCGTTGAATCGGTCTGAATTGCCAGCGCGATCAATTCCATCACCGACCGCAAATCCGCTTCTGTTCCTTTTCCTTGCAACGGCTCAGGGTGATCCGTCTGTGGCTTGGGGCGATCCAACCAAGGTTGCTGCTGCTGGATCTTCGTTTCCAAAGAACGAACAGCATCTAAATACTCGGCAAACTTGCGTTGATCCTGTTGGCCCAAACCGCGATGAACGGATTTCGCTTCATCCATCACGACATCAAGAATACTGTGGTGCCGTTTCAGTCGTACGGTCGCTATCGCCCGCGCGGACTGATCATCTTCAATGAACATCGCCCGGTAAGCTTGTCGCAAATCGATCGCCGGAACCTGCACGCCGGTGCGCGTAAAGCTGACGAGGTTCGCTTCATTCACCTTCATTGTCAGCGAGGAAAACCTTGTTGCAGCACCTACATGCTCAGCAATCTTTTGATCGACGCTGACGTTCCCTTCGGGATAACCGGCGGCAACATGCGGACGCACTCCGCTCAGCAGAACGGGAACACCTTTGTGGCCCCCAGTGGCTCCGTGATCAAGATTCGAGAATACTGTAAAATCGCGACGATGCCTTTCCAGTGGTCGCAGTGTTTCAGGAATTTCGTAATCCGCACCCGCCTGATCTGCCGCTGGAAAAAATGACTCTCGATAAACCCCATAATTATTCGACAAACAGACAAAACGCTTGACTGGCTTCGATTCAGCAAGCGCCGCTTCACTGCGTGGCGTCATCGCCTCTAGCATCGGCAGAGCGACCACGACACCACTGCCACGGAGAAAGGTTCGCCGGTTGAGAATCTCACGCATATTTCAATTTCGAATGAATGATTTCCGTTGTGTTTCATCGCAACGACTGTTTGTCATAAGGTAGTTGATAGGACCAGCTGACACCACTCTGTGAAGCAAGCATCAGCCCGATCTGTGAAGCAAGCATCAGCCCGAAGCAAGCATCTGCCCCTACCGCCACGTGTGATCACGTTTGCTTAATTCGCCAGCTCTACCTTTTCTTTACCCAGATATCCATGATTCATTGGAATCTGGCCGCATCCCCGCAGGCCAAGCCAAAACGCGACAATGCGCCTCCCCGCGTTTCATTTGCCTGCCAGGCGAGACGCAACCTTCCCTAAATCTTCTAACTTTGATGCCACCAAGTTTGCTTCGCGGAAACGCTCACGGCCATACTGGGCCGGGACCAAACTGAAAGAAGGATTTCAAAACAGCATTAAATCACTCGCGATTTGATGTCGCGCCGAACCCGGTGAGCGGACGTGGGTAAGCACGCGGTGTAAACCACGCCGAACAAGTCGAATCCGCCGAGCCAAGCAAGGGGCAGGGCAATCGACCGGAAAAGCGATTACGATACGGGTTCCGAAGGTGCACCTAAATGCGACTTTGCCACCATCCAAGATAATTGAATGAGCAAGATAGTTTTTTTTCGAATCGCGTTCCAAATCAGACAGAAGTGGCTAGCCGCAATCTTCTTGGCGGCCGTGTTTCGCTTCCTAACGCTGGCCGACTCGGTTTCTGCGGACGAAACGATCGGGTTCAACCCAGAAATCAGATCGATATTGACGAAAAATTGCTTGGCATGCCATGGAAGAGACGAATCGGCTCGCAAGGCCGACCTCCGACTTGATCGCCGCGACGCGGCGATTAGTTCCAACGCCATCGTGCCTGGAAAGCCCACCGAAAGCGAACTGATTCAACGGATCGAATCCGACGATCCCGAATCAGTCATGCCACCGCCGGATTCCGGTCACCAATTATCCATGTCCGAGATTGAAACACTGCGGTCCTGGATTCAGCAAGGCGCGACCTATCAACAGCACTGGGCTTTTACCCCCCCTACGAAGGCTCCATTCCCCAAGACCAAATTAGCTGACTGGGCGATCGCTCCACTGGATCATTTTGTTCTCGGCAGGCTTGAAAGCCAAGGCTTAAAACCTTCCCCCACTGCCGACCGCGCGGAATGGCTACGACGTGTTTCGTTAGATTTGGCCGGATTACCGCCGACGATTGAACAGGCCGATCGTTTTCTGGCTGACGAATCCGATCAAGCATTTGAAAAAGTTGTTGATCGATTGTTGAACTCGGAATCATTTGGCGAACACTGGGCGCGGATGTGGCTTGATCTCGCCCGTTACGCCGATACAAAAGGCTACGAAAAAGACCGGCACCGCGACATTTGGCGATACCGCGACTGGGTCATCGCCGCTCTCAACCGCGATACGCCTTACGACCAGTTCACGATCGAGCAACTTGCCGGAGACCTACTTCCTGAGCCGACCACCGATCAACTTCTGGCGACCGCGTTTCATCGAAACACGATGGAAAACGACGAGGGCGGCACCGACGACGAGGAGTTCCGTGTCGCGGCCGTGAAAGATCGGGTCGACACCACAATCCAAGTTTGGATGGGTTTGACCATGGGCTGTGCCAAGTGTCACTCGCACAAATACGATCCAATCAGCCAGCAAGATTACTATGCCTTTTATGCATTCTTCAATCAAACCGAAGATGCGGATCGTGAACCGCCTGTTATACCGACACCAACCGCGACGCAACGTGAACAAGTTCAATCCTTCGAAGCAGAACTGAGCCAACTGGACCAACAGCTAAACAACGAAACCAGCGAGTTTGTTGAAGCATGGAAAATCTGGCAGGCACAATTCGACGACCAACCGATCTGGAAGCCGTTACGACTGTCATCACTAGAATCCAATGCAAAAATTAAATTGGATCAAGAAGCCGACGGAACGCTGGATGTCGACGGTGAGCTACCTGAAAAAGACACCTGGAAATTAGTCGTCGATCTAACCGCCGGGCAAACCATTACCGCAATCCGTTTTGATACGTTCCCCAAGCAAGCGGGTGGAAAATGGAGCGACAAAAACGTTGCGATGCGTGAATTGACCGTCGAATCGCTAGAACCGGGAAAAGAACCTCGGCAATTGAAGTTAACCCAGCCACGAGCTGACTTTTCCCAACGAGGCTGGGAGGTCGCGCGAGCCATCGATGGGAAATCCGATGCCGGTTGGGCATTTTCTCCCCAGGCATCTCAACCGCATGCAGCTGTCTTTGACCTGAGTGAGCCATTGACTGCTGGGACCGAACAGCAACTTCGCTTCACGATTGACCAAGAATATGGCCAAGGCCTCACGTTTGACCGGTTTCGAATCTCAGCCAGCTCGCACCCCGTCGAGTGGCTCACCGCGGATCTCGATCCCGACAGCAAATTGAAAACAACATTCCAACGTCAAATCTATCCCGAAACGAAAACGCTCATTGGCAGGATCGATAACTTGCGGAATTCACTTAACAAAGTGAAGCGAGAAATCCCGAAGACACCGATCATGCGGGAACTTTCGGAGGCGAAGCAACGTGTGACACGAACGCATGTACGAGGAAACTTTCTTGATCCCGGCGACGAAGTCTCCCCGGCCTTGCTGCCTGAATTCGGTGATCTGCCTGATGAGCAAGTCGTGAATCGACTTGGTGTTGCAAGGTGGTTGATGCACCCCAGCAATCCGCTCACATCCCGCGTCATGGTCAATCGGATTTGGGCCCGCTTGTTTGGAATTGGACTTGTTGAAACCGAAGAAGATTTTGGCATGCAAGGATTGCCACCTTCCCACCCCCAACTGCTTGATTGGTTGGCGGTCGAGTTTCGCGAGGAAGGTTGGTCGATCAAACAATTGATTCGAGAGATCGTACTCTCACAAACCTATCGCCAAACATCAGCGGCCACCGACCAGCAGGTCGCAAACGACCCACGCAACCGCCTGCTTGGACGGGGACCGCGGTTCCGACTGACCGCGGAGATCATTCGAGACCAAGCCCTTGCCGCTGCCGGCTTGTTGACACAAAAGATCGGCGGACCATCCGTCATGCCTCCACAACCGGGTGGTGTTTGGAAAACCACGTACAGCGGCGAAGATTGGAAAAACTCCGAAGGGCCAAATCGCTACCGCCGCGGGCTTTACACCTATTTGAAACGCACAAGCCCCTACCCAGCCATGATCACCTTCGATGCGGGCAGCGGTGAAGTCTGTCAAATTCGACGCGTGCGAACGAATACGCCGCTGCAAGCGCTCGTCACCTTGAATGACACCGTTTTTGTAGAATCCGCCGGTGCTCTCGCACAGCAGATGGAGCAGGCCGGCGATTCAATCAACGCCAAAATAAGCCACGGGTTTCGACGGGTCTTGACCCGGCAACCCAATCCAATCGAACTGAAGCGTTTAGTAACGTTTTACCAGGATGTCGGTCACGAAATCGAAGACGGTGAAGCGTTACTGAAAGCCGCCGGACTGAAAACCGGTGACCCAAAACTGATCGCCGTAGCCAACGTGCTGTTGAATTTGGACGAGACCTTGATGAAACCATGATGAATCTAAATCTTCAAAAAACGCAAGCGATCACCCGTCGTCATTTTTTTGGCCAAACGGGGCTAGGGTTCGGTGCAATGGCGCTGCAATCCTTGCTGACCAATGACGCACATGCCGCCGACTCAGGCTATCGGATTCCCGCCAAAGCGAAATCAATTATCTATCTGCACATGGCGGGTTCACCATCCCAACTCGATCTCTTCGAGCATAAGCCAGCTCTGCAGAAGCTCCACAATAACACATGCCCAGATGAATACCTGAAGGGGAAACGATTCGCCTTCATTAGAGGCACACCCAAAATGCTGGGCCCCATGTTTGACTACAAACAACATGGTCAAACCGGTCAATGGGTCAGTGAGTTGTTGCCAAATTTGAGCAATCTCATAGATGACGTTTGTGTCATACGCTCACTGCATACCGAACAATTCAACCACTCGCCCGCACAGCTACTTCTGCAAACAGGCAATCCGCTACTTGGTGCTCCGGCGATGGGGTCGTGGGTCACTTACGGACTCGGCAGTGAAAACAAGGACTTGCCTGGATTCGTCGTTCTCGCGTCTGGCGGCAAGACGCCCAGCGCGGGCAAGTCGTTGTGGGGCTCGGGATTCCTGCCAACGGTCTATCAGGGAGTCCAGTGCCGCACGGATGGTGGCGACCCGATTTTATTTCTGTCAGATCCACCCGGACTCGGTCGCAAAGCCCGCCGAAAAACGCTCGATACGATTGGCGATTTGAATCGATACCAACATCAACATGTTGGTGACCCGGAAACGATGACCCGGATCGCTCAGTATGAACTGGCATATCGCATGCAAGTCTCGGTTCCTGAAGTGATGGACATCAGCAAGGAACCGGAGCACATTTTGAAAATGTACGGAGCTAAACCTGGGTATGTTTCTGAGGCTGAATCAGCAGCGGACCCGAGGCAGCTCTACAAAGGTGATGACCCAACTTTTGCGAACAATTGCTTGCTTGCGAGACGTTTAGTCGAAAATGGCGTTCGCTTTGTGCAGCTTTACGATTGGGGATGGGACCACCACGGTTCGTCTCTGGGAGAATCGATTGACGAAACGTTACCAATCAAATGTCTCCAAATCGACCACGCAATTTCAGGATTGCTCGCAGACCTGAAACAACGGGGTTTGCTCGATCAAACATTGGTCGTGTGGGGTGGTGAGTTTGGACGTACGCCGATGATGCAAAACAATGTCCGTAATGAACTAAAGAAAGGTTTCATCGGCCGCGATCACCACCCACACGCCTTTACGATGTGGATGGCAGGCGGCGGTATCAAACCTGGTGCCTACGGACAAACCGACGATATAGGGTACTACCCCACCGAGAACCCAGTTGGCATCCGCGACCTGCAGGCGACGATTTTGAACCAAATCGGGATCGACCCGCAACGCTTTAGCTTCTCCTACCAGGGACTGGACCAGCGTCTGATCGGGCCGACTGACGACGGGCAGGTCATTCACCAAATCATAAGCTGACACCAGTTTCAGTTGGCCGCACCGATGACGATCCGGCCAATCCGGCGACTTAGCAGCTCCACCACCACCGGAGCAGCTCGACGCAATCGCTGCCATTATTGGCTCTTGGTCGGATAGCTGAAACACCAAAGTGACTTGTCGGTGCGAATCAGGATATCGCTTCCTGCCGCAACAACCGAGGCATTGGTCGACTCGTCGAGTTCGTTCTTGGCAACTCGCTTTAACTCGTTGCTGTCCGGCCGAAATACAGTTGTCGTCCCAGATTTGGTCAGCAGGTACATCAGTCCGTTACCGGCCTGTGTGATACTTGACCAAGTCCCTCCACCATCGCCGCGGGCTTTCCATTGCGAGTCGCCCGTTTCAACGTCGATGCAATGGATCACGCCTCCCATATCGCAGATATAAAGATCACCTTCATGAGTAACACCAGTCCCCAACCAACCACCATCTTTTGGCTTATGCCACAACCGATGGGTCTCTGTAACGTCATCACGACCACCGGCACGCACGGCCATGGAAGCGCCAAGGTATCCCCCCAACGCAACGATCACACCATCCGCTTCCATCAAAGATGCATACGCTAGTGGTGCACCGCCTCCACAGGTCCAAAGTCGCTCCCCTGATTCAGGATCGAAAGCACTCAGACGACGCGGCAATGCAACCACCAACTCATCTTGCCCATCGACTTCGACCAAGATCGGTGTGGTCCAAGAACCGCGAAGCCTTTCAGTGCGTTCCTTGGTGCTGCTGAAATCGTTCGCGTTGCCGTCGTTTTCCGGACCACTCAGTTTTCGCTCTGCCGCATCATCAAGTGCATCAACCTGCCAACGCGTTTCGCCACTGTTTTTATCAACTGCAATTAAAAATTCGCGATCGCCTGGGCCAAAGCTCAAAATGCAAAGATCACGATACAGGATTGGTGATGAACCATACCCCCACATATGAGTCTGCCTGCCAAGGTCACGCCGCCACAACTCGTTACCATCCAGATCCCAGCAAACCAAGCCCGCAGATCCAAACCAAGCGATCACACGTTGCCCGTCAGTCACAGCCGATGCCGAACAATACGGGTTCGTTTTATGAGTTGGCTCCTTCGCCGTATACTCGACTCCCCGCCGCCACAATTCTTTACCCGTTTTCCGGTCCAGGCAAATCATTGCTCGCTGCTTTGTTTCCGACAGTGGCTGCGTCAGGAAAATCTGATCGCCCCAGACAACCGGCGTCGAGTTTCCTGCCTCCGGTAAATCGAGCCGCCATTTGATATTTTGCTCAGGCCCCCATTCCGTCACAACATCCTTCGCCGAGGTTTTGCCAGTTCCTTCCGGACCACGCCACTGCGGCCAATTCAAATCGTCAGCTAAACCTGGGAACGCGATCACGCAGCAAATTACCACGCCCATCCAACGAACTCGAAGCTGCATCTTAAGTCTCCTTCAAAAAAGGTTTCCACCGGATCACCGACAGTTTATCCCAAGGTGACTCGATGAAACACAGGCTTCCGGCAACCGGGAAGTTCAAACCGCGACTTGCCGCCAATTCGCCAGGAAACTGCCGCTGCCTTACTCGGGCTACTCTTCGATCCGCAGCGTCGAAACAGATAGCGTGAGACCCGCACAGCCCGTGATGCAATATCACACCTCCCAGTGCGAGCAGAGAGCTAGCCAGACCGCCATCGAACTGCGGAGACTTGCCATCGCCGCGAACGGGCTGACGACAAGTGAGGCAACTTACCGGGATCGCGTGAAAATACAATTCACCCTAGCTTCTTGGAATGCTCGGTACTCGTTACTCGTTACTAGGGGCAGCATTCAGTGAAGTTAGACCGCGCCGGGGCACATTACTTTCAGCGGGTTTCATCGGGATGGGAGATGATCCGTACCGAAAACGCTGAATCCATCTGGCCGGATACAGGTTCGTAGCGGCCATCGCTACGCTTTTTTAAGAACAGCAAGTACTCAGGCTGGCTCACCAAACGCTCGTCCACTGCCACCCGTTCTTTCAACACACCCGAATCGTGACCTGGATTCTTTGCCGTGGTCACAACCGGCTCCGTCAAGAAGGTCACAAAACCGGGACCATTCTCATAACGAGTTGCACCTTGTTTGTAGTTAAAATGGACCACGCGGACGGAATCAGGAGTCCCGCCTTTAAGAATGCTCTGCACTTTGAAAATAGTTTCGGTGCCAACAAAACGATCACTTGAAAAATCATCTTCGGCCCAAACTTCGTCGCAAGGGTCATTGCGCATCGTCGTGGCAATCACAATCAATTCGGATTCTTGAAAGAGCCGCTCATACGGCCAAGATTCCACTTTCCTTGCCCATCCAGCGGAAGCCCCAACGAGCCAGAAAGCGATTGACGTTACTGCAACCAATCTCAGCATTGCCGACTCCGGAACTGTTCGCATTGAAAAGGTCGATGGACACTGGACAGTTGGTGCTGCAACTTCATCACCCTTATCCCAACTGCGTTCTGAAACCGCACCCATGATCAGGTAAGCAATCTGCTAAAACGAATTACCTAAGCCGGAGCAATCCTCGTGTCCCGGTCGCCGTGCTGTTCCATCTCGAAAAATCGCCTTCAATCGGAACACTTGGCCGGCCGTTATCTCACGATAACGGTCGGCCCGCTCAGGGCAAGACCAATGCAACAGGAGCCCTGCAGATTTCCCAACTTTACCATTGAGAAACACCAGTCAAGAAATCACGCATGAACCCAAAACAGAAGCAACTTCGAGTTGGAATTCGCCTCTCGTTACTACATCGCTTATCCAACACAGTAATCGCGTGTTGATCACGTCAATATCATGTCCTTGGCCAGAATTCCTTTTCTCCTCGAAGAAAGGCCATCAAGTGCACGGAAGATCTCCATTTCTTCATTTGTCCCTCACGGAACGTGCCATCGAGCGAGGCCCCATCGATTCCAATTCAATAACCACGTCGGAAAGATCATCGCATAAAGACACTTGAGATCTCCTGCGATTGATCAGTCCTGCCAATCCCCCAGAGCCCGCCGCACCATTATTAACTGACCAAGGTGATACGCATTATGGTCGGCGACTAAAATCGCTTCACGAAGAATTGTGTGCCCCGCTTGCCCATGCGGAATTGGTGCGAGCAAGTCAGTCGCAGGATCGCTCACAAGACGCTGCATTGCATTGAGGTCCGAACGAAATGCAGCGACGCTTCGATCCCATGCATCCTCGGTAGGTGGACCAACCTGACTTGGCCAATAGCCATCCGGAAAATCAGGTGACTCATGACGTCCGTCAAGACTGTATTCAAGGATATCCCACTGACAGATTCGTAAATGCTCAACCAGTTGCCAAGCGGAATGGGGCAGGCCTGTTGGCTTGATCCCACGCAACGCAACCGGCAGGCCATCAATCGCTCGATCAAAATCCAGGTGAGCGCCACCGCCCCGCAACACGTAATTGACATGATCCCGTAGTTGTTCGTCTCTGCTCACGACGGCTTGGCTCACCAGGAGTTACAAGAATAAAAGGTCGCCCATTGGCGACGAAGACTGCCGCTGATTGTACAGAATTCGACACATCACCACGGACTTCAGCACGCGCAGGAAAGGGATGCATTGCAGGCCCAGGTCAGACTTTGCCAAACAGAACTCCAGCAATCAACAGACGCTGAAATTGACATTACGGGAAACGGTATCGAACATTGGATTAGAGCCACGTGGAACATGGCTTGAACACGAGAGGCTCACCAAAAAATGCCCGTTTTCAACGACCCCGTGTTAAATTTTTGCTCGGTGCACGACGACATGTTCGCGCCTAAATGGGTTCGGCGGTAGACTATGGCATCTCATGGCGGATACTTCAGCATGCGTGATTTAAACTCGATCAACCTAGCTAATCCTGCGGTTTGATTAACCAATTGCTCCACACACAAAACGCAAGCTGCCTTAAAATCCAGCGGTGACGCATCACGAATGGTGGCGTTCCGCCAAGAAAAACCAAGACGATGGCACCAAAACGCATGAGCTCACGAAAAGACTCACTACACGCACAAGCAACCTCGCTGATGAACCCCGCAACACGCTTTGGAAGCAGAGCCAGCCAGACATGCCGTTACATTGCCATCATCACCATCTTCTACTCACTTGGATTTACCAAATCCAATGCGCAACAATGGAAAGAAAAATTCGCAACACCGTTTGAAATAAGTGATGGCTGGCAAAGTGCAGATTACGAGTCGGTGATTCAATTCTACGAGGCTGTCGCGAAAGCAAGTGACCGCATCACGATCACCGAAATGGGAAATACTGACAGCGGGACGCCTCTACACTTGGTGCTTATCTCCAGCGACAAAGAATTAGAGGTCGGTAAGGTCCTTGCTGACCCAAGACCAGTCTTACTGATCTTAAACGCAATTCACCCCGGAGAACCTGATGGAATCGATGCTTCGATGGCGTTTACGCGTGACCTCGCGTTTGACGAAGCAAAGTATGCCCGCTTGCTAAAAGAGGTGATTGTCGCCGTTGTTCCGATTTACAACGTTGGCGGAGCGTTAAATCGAAATTCATCGTCTCGCGCGAACCAAAATGGACCGCGTGAATACGGGTTTCGCGGCAATGCCAGGAATTTTGATTTGAATCGCGATTTCGTGAAGTGCGACACGCTTAACGCACGTAGCTTCGCGGAAATTTTCCACCTGCTTGACCCAGATCTCTTGATTGATACCCATGTCAGTAATGGCGCGGACTATCAACATGTCATGACAACTTGCCAAAGCCAGAGCGACAAGCTTGGGCTGGAACTCGGCGTCTACTTGCGTGAATCACTCGAACCCGCACTCTTTGGCCAGATGAAACAGGTGGGCTTTCACACAATCCCCTATGTCAACTCAAGTGGCAAACCGCCGGAATATGGCTTTCCACAGTTCCTGGAAACCCCCAGGTATTCCACAGGATTCGCCGCGCTCTTCCAGACCATTGGGTTCATGACGGAAACGCACATGCTGAAACCCTTCCCACAACGAGTCAAAGCAACGCGAGCATTCCTAGACGAATCGATCAAAATGCTCGTTACCGAGGGATCGAAAATCCAGGCGATGCGGGGTAAAGATCGAGACAACTACCACCAGCAGGAACGGGCTGCAATTGCATGGGAGGTAGATCTCAACAATCCATCTCGACTGGAGTTCAACGGTTTTGCATCGAGCTACATCGATAGTAAGATCACACCGGGAAAACGTCTCAGTTATGACCGCAGCAAACCGTTCACCCAAGCAATCCCCTACTTCAATCGCTACAAGGTCAGCCAAAGTGTGGAGCTGCCAGCCGGCTACCTTATTCCAAAACAATGGCATCAAGTGATTGAGCTGATGAAACTCAATCGCGTGGAAATGCACACCGTTCAAAATGACAAAGAACTGCGAGCAGAGATTTATCAGATCGAAAAAGTTGAATCACGTGCAATTCCATACGAAGGCCACTACCTTCACGACACTGTCGAGCTAATAAGTCTCTCCGAAAACTATTTAGCAAAGGCTGGTGATGTGATTATCCCGATTCACCAAGACCATGCTCGCTACGTCGTCGAGACTCTCGAACCTGCAGCGATGGATTCATTGTTTCGATGGAATTTCTTTGACACCATTTTGCAACGCAAGGAGTATTTCTCGCCTTACATTTTCGAGGAAACGGCTGAGAAACTGCTCGCAACCAACAAGCAGATCCGGCAAGAATTTGAACACCGCAAGCAGGAAGATGCGTCGTTTGCCACTGACCGCCCGGCTCAGCTAATGTTTCTCTACCAGCGTTCCAAGCACAACGAAGCATCCTTTAAGCGGTACCCCGTGATCAGACTGCAGAGCTTACCAAACAACAAAAGCGATCCACAGGATTGATCCGATTGCGATCAAATCCATCGAATGCTCTCGCGTAGGGGCACGTTGCCCAACGCAGAAGAATCAACAAAAATTTTAAGTAAGAAACGCGTTCTTGCCCGATGGAGCCTTCCGCAGAATTACCGAACTTTTGGGATCTGTTTCCAGAAAGCTCCAATCAACATGCGTCAATATTGGAAACAAGCCTTGGACGTGTCGCTGCCAACGGACAAGCGATTGGAATAGAATGTTGAAACGAGTGACTGCACCTTGCCTCAATGCAACCACAAGCACGCCGTATATGCAGCAGGCTGCGAGACGTTACTGAACTCCCAGAACACTACAAAGAACATGCAACAATTTCTTTCTCGGTTCGTATTTATTTCAATTTTCGGATCGTTGGTTGGTTCGACGTTGCTAATGGCGGCGGATTGGTCGATTCCCGTTGCAGGGAATGCGTATCGCACTGAGCGAGCGAATGGTGGTAGAGACATTCAGCGCAACGGCACGATTGCTCTGGCTGACACAACCGGACAGTTCTCACTCTTTTTCCACGTCAACCACCCTGCCAAACTGGAGTTGGCAATCGTTGCTCAACTCAAATCGAGCAGTGACCAACAAGCCTACGCAACGCTGCTGACAGCTGTTGATGAAAAAACATTTCGAACAGACATCAAAAATGGTAATTCAACGATTTGCAGCATCGGCCAAGTCAAGGTCCAGCAGCCCGGTTACGTACGTGTCGATTTGAAATGCGATTCAGTCCAATCAACAACACGGTTAGAGATCAGTGAACTCAAGATCGCATCAGAGACCGAGGGGCTAAGCCTTGATTTCGTCAAAACGAATGACGGCAACATGTTCTACTGGGGACGGCGAGGTCCATCGGTTCACCTTCGCTATGAAGTTCCACGTAATAAAACAATTCGATACGCATACAGTGAAATCACCGTTCCGCCTGGCTCAGACCCAATCGGGTCTTACTACATGGCAAACGGTTTTTCAGAGGGATATTTCGGTATTCAAGTCAACAGCCCCAATGAACGACGTGTGCTGTTTTCAGTTTGGAGTCCGTATCGCACAGACAACCCGAATGAAATCCCAAAAAACCAACGGATTGTTGCATTGGCAAAGGGCCCTGGCGTCCATGTTGGAAAATTCGGCAATGAAGGGTCCGGTGGGCAGAGCTATCTTGTTTACCCGTGGGCAGCCGGAAAAACCTATCGATTCCTCACCAAGGTTTTGCCCAACGGGGATGGTAGTACAACCTACACCTCATGGTTCGGTGACAAGAGTGCTGATGAATGGCGATTGATTGCCAGCTTTCGGCGTCCCAAGACCGATACAAATCTGAAGGGTTTTCATTCATTCCTCGAAAGCTTCTCACCGTCATTTGGCTATATCGAACGAGGTGCAGAATACGGGAATGTGTGGGTGGTCGACGAAGAGGGTAACTGGCACGAATGCGTACGCGCGCGGTTCTCCGTCGATGCGACAGGAGGCGGGCGACATCGCCTTGATTTTGCTGGCGGTGCGGATTCAAACACGTTTTTTCTGCGTAATTGTGGATTCATTCAGCAAGTAGGGAGTCCTGGCGAAACCTTTACGCGAACGTCTTCGAGTGCTCAGAAACCTGACATCGCATTCGAGGATCTACCGGGGCTTGAGTCAACAACTCCGATTGCGGATGGCGAGAAGTAACGCGCGGCGGGCGGGATGAATGAGGTTCACCGCGACCGCAGCCGTCGCCACAAGAGCCAGAAGGCCAGTCCTGCCAACTAATACGAGACAGAGCGAAGGCGCACGTGACCGCTCAATAAAGCGGTTCCGGCTACTGAAACTGCTCGCGCAACCTTGCGGCACTGCAGTCTCAATCACACCCATCCACATGACATCGTGGAGCCTTCGGTTTCTATCGACGAACAAGAGATGCAATTACCGGTCACCAGCTTGCTGCAGACCTACCTCTTACGAGTCAATTTCACAAGCTCTTGTAGCAGTCGCTGCTGGGCCATAGACCCTTTTTCCCCGCCGTGCCACGAAATGGCTTAGGCCAAGTTCACCGTTGAGCGTGCCATTTTCATGCTAGGCACCGGTCTGAACGACTGGCTGTGTGTGCCGATCACTGCACAAGACGACCAATAGGTTGGACACGAGAGTCGCTCGTTGCTCGTCGGTCAATTCTACGATGTTATCGCGTTTGAGATGCTCGAGCGCCATCTCAACCATGCCGACGGCGCCGTCGACGATCTTGGTTCGCGCCGCGACGACGGCACCAGCCTGTTGCCGCTGTAGCATTGCTGCAGCGATCTCGGGGGCATAGGCGAGATGACTAATACGGGCTTCGAGGACATCGACGCCTGCTTTCTCCAAACGCTCCTTTATATCATCACGCAGCCGATCACAAATCTCTTCGGTATTCCCACGCAGCGAAACATCTTCATCATTCTTAATGTCATATGGATAGCGGGTAGCAAGGCCTCTGAGGGCAGCTTCACTTTGCACTTCAACAAAGTGCTCAAAGTCATCGACTTCGAACAGCGCTTCAGCCGTATCAATCACTTTCCAAACAACAACGGCAGAGATCTCGATTGGGTTTCCATCACGATCGTTTACTTTGGACGGTTTGCTTGCGCTTCGAGATCTTTCTTGAGTCACGACTCCTTGATGCTTTTTTTCGGGCGTCGTTCGTGATCCCGTCTCAAAGTTTCGAACTCGCAGACTCACCTTCTTTTTTGAATAGAACGGATTCACCCAAAAGAAACCGGAATCTTTGACAGTGCCTCGATATTCGCCAAACAGCAATAACACCCGCGCTGAATTGGGTTGGATAGCCAACAGTCCGCAAAAGCCCAGCAAACCGACTAAAAGCGCCGTGATCCCGAGAAAGATCAACACCCCGCCAACTCCGTCTATTCTGACACCAACCACGATGACAAGAACCGCCGACAGTACCATACCCAGGCAAACAAATAGTGGCGTCCAGCCCGACTGGACGCTGGCCAATTTTTCTACATGGGTTGGCGTGCCCATCTCGGAAGATATCGAAGTCTTCGGGTTCGTCATGGCTTGTTCAATTGCTAGAGTCGCTCAATGGGAACCGGGAATTGCGGCATTTAGGTAGGCAACAATACCAGTCGACGCAGGGCGCCAAAAGAACAATAAAAACGGGCATTCAAACCAAAAGAAACCAAAAGGGGACAGCGATTATCAGCAACCAAAAGCAAATGGGGACAGCAAAAGGGGACAGCGATCGTTTTGGCACGACGCTGGGGACAGGGACGCTGGGGACAGGGACATGGAGTCGGGGGACAGCGATTATCGGGGCGGGAACTTCACCTATAGATTTGACTTCCTCGAATGCGTCTACATTTCGCAATCTGGATGGGCCGTGTTGGAGATGAAATGTCCGCCTCTCGAGGGGAAATTGACGATTTTTGGCTGATTCTTCGCCGCATTGGCACATGTTCAGCCAGTTGAAACGCGTTCAATCGCAAGAAGAGCGTACCACTTGATCGGGTCTTGCCGACAATCAGGTCAACATCACTTTGCGAGTGGAGGCGCAACTTGCCGATACGCGTCGCCTCACGCCTGAGATTCGCCCGGGTGCTGACCGCTCGTTGAACTTCCTGTCAAAATTCCGGATCAACGTGCACCAAGCTGATGGAGCTAGCCCAAGCCGAGCTAAGATTGGTGCCAGATGATCCGGAATCGCCCCAATTTTTCCCTGATGAATCTGCCGTCCCGTCCAATCGATCAACTCCAAGTAAGATCGCAACGATATAGACAAGAAACCCTTAACACTCGCTCGTCTTCGATCCGGACTCGGGTTTGGCCCGAGCGGATCTTTTGCTTCGTTGATCTCAATCGGACTCATCCAACCGCTCTGGGAACAACGACGAGCCCGTTCCCACTGGTGGTCGCTGATGTTTTCGGATTTACCTTGCTGCCGCAAATCATCAATCCGATCTTTTACACCTGTAAAATCGCTCGTCTCGGGAGTCGCCGCGATTGCCGCGCGAATCGGGTTCAGATCAACATAGGCAGCGCAGGCCAGTAAACTTGCCTCGTCCAGCAAGGCCTGAGCCTTGAAGCGACTCTCCCAAAAATGTCCCGAGCATCCGTCTTCGCGATTACTTAGCCGAGCGATATTCTCCGCCGTACAACGCATCCACCAACTGATGTCACTAAGCCGATGACGAAAGTCGGCAATTAGATCTGGCTGATTGAGCACTGTGTTGATATCAGCTTCGGTAGGTTCACTGGGCTGATCTCTTCGTCGTCGCTTCGGAAAGAGCCTCAGCCATCTCTCTGCAATTTCTCGATCAGTCCAGGTGGCGACCACATCGGGCCGACTCCGCAGTACAACGTGAAGGTGGTTGCTCATCACCGAATAGGTTAAACAATCGATCCCGAAGATCGACGCAAGAAACTCCAACCGCTGGCGAATCCAATCACGTCGGTGTTCGTAGCACTTTCCCGAACCAGGATTGTTGCCGCAGAGAATCGCACCCCGTACGCAGCGGTGCATGCAGTGAAAGATCTGGATTTTGGCGGGATCGACGACCTCGCCCCTTGCTTGTCTTGCCATCCGAGTGCCCCTTGGAATTGCAAACAAAAAGAAATTGCCCCTACACGTTTTTGAACTTACCGAAGATTGGAAAGCTGTCAAGCAAAACGATTTTGGTGACTTGCAGAATCGTTTCATAGGTAGACCGGATCAAGGATCGCAGCCGCTCCGGAACGCATGCACCTAAACTGCAATCTATTGACGCAGCCCTAACAAGATTATCGTCGTACTTTGTCGTGACCGCCATGCCGTAATCTGCGAACGAAACAGTCGCTGTCCCCAG
>JBMYRF010000007.1:69570-80079 GCA_049602075.1 Rubripirellula sp. | reverse complement strand
TGTCCCCAGCGAGTTCCCGCAGCAACCAGCCGCTGCCCCCGAGCCAGTCGCTGTCCCCAGTCGCTGTCCCCAGCAGCGCTTAGGTCACTGTTCCCAGCAATGCCAGCAATGTCTTTCCCCTGCAATGTTCGGTCACTGTCCCCGGCAATCGCTGTCCCCGGCAATCGGTCCCAACAACTCTTCGTCCCGAGCCACTCGCTGTCCCCGACAACGTGGACTGTCCCCGACAACGTCCCCGACAACGTCCCCGACAACGTGGAGCAAGAAAAGGCTCTACCACTGCAGATCAAAGTCCCCCCACTGCTGAATCGAGAATGCATGGGAAAGAAGTGGAGATTTCGGGGGGCACGTGACTCATCTGGTGCAAAGATGCGATTTAAGTTGATCTGCACAACGGTGACGAATCCGCCCTGGTATCCTTGCTTCCAAAATCGACCGGATTTTAAAATTTGGCGTTGATTGCCATTCAGTTATGCTGACGTTGACCAATCCTTTCGACCTGCTCAACTTTTCATGCGAAGATGAAAACCAAATTCCATTTCCCCTTCTTCCTTGGCTTCCTTCTTGCCAGCCTGATATTGCGTGCAGACGCAAACGCCGTAGAGGAAATCGAGGATTCGATCAGTCCTACGTCATTGGTCACTGTGGAGCGTGGCGATCTGCCTATCATCTTGACGGCTCCACATGGTGGGGCTGCTTCCATTCCAAATGTTCCCCGACGACGGGGTGAAGGCGTCAAAAAATTCAGCTCACTTTCCGATGCTGGCACTGCACAACTCGGCATAAAACTAGCCGATGCAATCGAACACAAATTCGGAAAACGGCCCTATCTCGTCATTGCAAATTTCCACCGTCGATATGTCGATGCAAATCGTCCTAAAGATCTTGCCTTCGAAGTAACACCGGCAGCTAAGATTTACAATCAATACCACGAGGCGATCGCCAATGCGAGGCATGAGGTAGCAGAACGGTGGGGCCACGGATTGCTATTGGACATTCACGGCCAAGCTGCTGATCCCCAGGCGATATTCCGGGGAACCCAAAACGGATTGACCACTAAGCACCTCACCAGCAGGTTTGGCAATGAGGCTTTGCGAGGAAAGACAAGCCTGTTTGGACAACTCGCGCAGCAAAATTTTCGAGTCATTCCTGCAGTGGATGACAACAAACAGGAACACGTTCGCTACAACGGTGGATTTACCGTGGTCAATTATGGCAGCGGCCGCGGTGGCACAATCGATGCGATCCAGCTGGAATTGGGAAGAAGCTTTCGAAACGCAGATGCAGCCGACCGAACCGCTGAACGCATTGCTCATGCCGTTTTCAATTTTTCGAATGACTACCTCCCACGTCAGGCAATCGATCAAGACAAATTGCCCGCATCGAATCCACAAGAATTGGTGAACGTCGCGGTTTACGTTGACCAAGGGGTTGAACAGAATGTGAATGATCTGTTCAAAGCGCTAGCGATGTCACCAGCACTCAGAGTCGACCGAGTGAAAGCGGCAGATATCCGTAAAGGCATTTTGGACAAGTACGATGTCCTGATCCAACCTGGTGGCAGCGGGAGTGGGCAGGCGAGGCATCTCGGTCCGGCAGGCCGGGAACATATCCGCGATTACATTGCTGCCGGCGGAGGCTACATTGGTATTTGCGCCGGTGCTTACCTTGCCTCGGCAGATTACGACTGGTCGCTCCATGTACTGGACGCCAAAG
The DNA here is from genome assembly GCA_049602075.1 of Rubripirellula sp. GTDB lineage: Bacteria > Planctomycetota > Planctomycetia > Pirellulales > Pirellulaceae > Rubripirellula. The sequence goes on along the minus strand of JBMYRF010000007.1, from coordinate 78,363 downwards.
TTATCGATCGAAAACATTGGGCGCGCGGCCGAGGGGACGTTGAGATTGGTTTGACGAAAATTGGGCGAGTCGCATTCCAACAAACCAAACCAAAACTAACAATCCACTACAGCCAGGGGCCGCTTTTGGCCCCCGCCGATCGTGATGACATTGAGGACTATGAAGTGATCGCGAGTTACGAGACGGAAATCGCCAAGAATGGTGCACCAAAGGGTGTCATGCAAGGAACCACCGCGATCGCCCAAGGGAAATTCGGCGAAGGACAGGTACTTTGTTTCAGTCCGCACCCAGAAAAAACGCAGGGACTCGAATCACTTGTCCTCCACGCGGTCCAGCAAGTTTGCAAACCCAAGAAGGCGAATCAGCAACTCATTAAGCCGGCCCAGTAAACCAAAACCGATTTTTCCAGGCACACAGATTCTCATTGGCCCCGCATTTTCCTTCGCGGTCATACTGCAACGCAAATGCTAGAAAAGCATAGCATCGTCATGGGTTGCATTCGGCGTTTTGTTGCGAGAACGAGCAGTCGCTTCCACTGACGAAGCAACCAACTGCAACGGCGATGCCCCTCTGGATGCCCATGCCCATGCCCCAAAAAAACACTTCTTCGCGAAGCACAATCCCTTGCGAGTTCAATTCGTTACTTGCAGCCAGCACTCATCCTGCGAAGCTCCATTCCTCTTTCGCATTTTGGACTTGGGCTACATTTCAAAGCTCTGAGAGTATCTTTTTCCAAGCCGTCATCGAATCGGTTAGATTTTGCTGTTTATCGCCGGGCACACCGTAGCATTGCAGCCCAACAGGCCCCTTAAAACCTAACTTCTTGAGCGTTTGCATCAGTCGTGCCTGGGGAAAATCACCTTGATTCAGCGGCTTGATCAGCTGACCCCAATCTTCTCCACCTAAATTTGCACCGCAAGTACTGACAGCGAACAAACGTGATCCCGCGTTCTCCAACACGAGCTCCAGGTCCTCCGACCTTTCGTTCTTCAGAAAATGGCAGAGATTGAACATTACACCAAGATTGGGATGATCGACCGCTCGAATCAGCTCCATGGCCTGAGGCATTGTTGCGATCGCATTGCCATGATGCGGATAAAGCGCAACACGGATATTTAGTTGACTGGCCATCTCCGCAGTTTCCCGAATGGCTTGAACCGTTTTGGGTGACAGTTTACGGATGGTGATCTCAATCAAGGCATCACGATTCGCTAGTGGCTTGACAAGATCTTGTGCGAGCGGTGTTTCTCCAATATTCAAATAGACACTCAGGACTTTCAATCCGGCCTTTTCGAAAGCAGCTACCTGACTGGCAAGTTTGTCGCCACTCGCTTGCACCTGACTGATCCCAGCGTACCCGAGCTCACGCAACGCCCTGGCGTCTTTTTCCGGGGAACCAAACCGAACCCCATTTTCAAAGGCATAAAATGCCGGAGCAAATGCGGGTGTGATGTTCGTTGGCGATCCAGGCTGGTCAGCGAACACGGGCATCACCATCAAAACCGCCCAAACAACGACGGAACTTAAATTCATTAACTTCATAACTGCGCCTTGTGTTCGCATTGAAAGAGATTGCGATGCTTTGGAATTCCAATACGATTTGCATCACCTAAGAACACTGAATCGCACGCTGACTTCCAAACGCTGACCAGCAGCGTTCGTTTTACAGACAAGCAATCGATCGTATCATCTTGCATATGGTGATCCGTCGAATGATCGAACGACAAAATCATGGCCGCTTTGCAGCAGTTTCCTTTGCTTGGAAATCCCAGCGTTTCCGCTCCACTTCCTCCGCAGCTGCCGGTGCGAGTTCCATCCAGTCGATCAAGAATGGCTGCTTTTGCCGAGGTGGAAAGAGACGAAGGTGAATTAGCTTTCCGTCAACCGCAAGCGGAACACTTAATTCCTGCCACTTGCCACCGACAACTTCAAAAGATTGGACTTGGCCAATTTCGGGGAAGCTCTTTTGTTCTTCGGTCCGCCATTGAATTCGTCCAGTTCCACTTGCCTCAGATCGGACCCACATTCTGAGCTCAACGGGCCCATCCATTCGCAACTTCGCGTTCGTTATAAAAGACTGACGACCGCTCGGAACGGTGATTACCAGCGAATCTGAATCAAATTTGACGGCGGCACTCTTGGCGGCCCATCCCAACAATCCTTTGCCATTGGCATTGGAAGTCTCGCCTTGCTGCTTTGTCTTGCTCTCTTTTTGCTGCGTCTTGCCTCCTTTTGCGGGCGGAGGCATCTTCAAGCCACCTGCCTGGACGCCAATTCGTGACGGATCAAACATTGCCGGATCGAAATTGCGGTTTGGTCGTGGGACAACAACATCGGCAGCGACTATGTAATCTTCGATCAGCTTATCGAGCGTCTTAACCTTGTCTGGATACTCGTCAGCGAGATTCCGATTTTCACCGATATCTTCACGAAGGTTGTAAAGGCGATACTCGTGCTTTCCAGCGTCACCATAATGAAAGGTGCGAATCAGCTTCCAATCACCATGATGCACCGACATCGACGGAGGCAGCCACTGTGGTGTGTTCCCGTGGCCAGGAACATGGGTGAACATTGGCCCGCGATCCATTAACTTGCCATGTAAAGCCGGCCTAAAATCAACTCCGTCGATCTCGTGATCTTGGGGCCATTCAAGGTTTACCATTCGCAAAATGGTTGGATACAAATCATTTGATTGAATGCGGACTTCACTGCGTGACCCTGGCTTTGTAATTCCTGGCCAAACAACCACAGCAGGAACACGAACACCACCCTCATGAATGCCACCCTTTCCACCGCGCAACGGATGGTTACTGGTGATGGCAGTGATGTACTTTTCATCCGACGCATCAGCTTCCTCAAGCCCACAATGGATGTTTCCGCCGTTGTCTGAATAAAAGACGATAACCGTTTCCTCGGCGATTCCCTCGGCATCGATCGCGTCGAGCAGACTGCCGACAGCATCATCCAATGAATGCACCATTGCGGCATACGTGGGTGACTGCTGTGCTTCCCCACGTTTTACCTTTGCTCGATAGCGATCAATCAACTCAGGCTTGGCACCGAACGGCGCGTGAACAGAGAATTGCCAATAGTTCATCAAGAAGGGCTTGGTGCGATCTCTTTCCTTTAACCACCGAATCGCCTCCTCCGCCATTCGATCTTCGATGTGTTCGCCAACGGACCTTTCTTTTAGGTTTGGATAATTCCAGGGAGCGAGGTAGCTAGTCTTGGGCCCCGGTCCATACCAGTTCGGGATATCCACATCAAAACCGAGCTCCAACGCTGAATGCGGCTCGCGCCCCAAATGCCATTTTCCAAAATGAGCAGTCGCATAACCAGCGTTCTGCAACACTTTGGCAAGCGTTGGCAACGATGGATCCAAGCGAGTTGCCGATCGGACGTTGGTACTTTTCTGATGCGGCGGCCCAGTGTCACCGGCAGTCGCTTGAAATCTTTCAATTTCAAGATGAGCCGCCGGCGCCGTCATCCCATGCCGCGCAGGATTCTGTCCCGTCATGATGCTCGCACGCGTCGGCGAACAGATTGGACTCGCGTACGCATTTGAAAAGGTCATCCCTCTCGCAGCGAGACGCTCAATATTCGGCGTTTCATAAAAAGAGGTCTTTCCAAAAAGTGTCGTGTCGGCCCAACCAAGATCATCCGCCAAAATCAGAACAACGTTTTTGCGCGTATTCGCAAAGGATGGGAGCGTCAAGACCAACGAGATGCTCAACAGGAGCAGGAATTTTTTCATCATGCGTTTGATGTTACTGGTGATTGGAGTGAGGCGTCTGATTCAACTGCCAGCATGCGAGTGCAGTGCAGGGTGGTATGAAAGTGCGGGGTGGTAGGAAAGCAGCGGGTGGTACTAAGCGGCGGTTTGCTACTAAAGGGCGGTTTGCTACTAAAGGGTGGGGGCGTGTGAAAAAGCGGATTCGTAAATTCGCTCGGTGACTGGCGATACCCGGCAGTGCAGAACAAACGCGACCCAAACAGAGTCGCTCTGCAACTGCTTCATGCATGGAGGGATCTTGCAACTTACCATCAGCCCGTCTTCTACTTAGCAAAAATCGCGTTCACTGGATAGAACGTGCGGCATCGACTCGCTCTAGTCGATCGCTACCGCGGTTAAAGAAATCTAACGCAAACTTCCCAAATTCATTGCGATTTGAGTTTTCACTCCGGCATGAAGATAAAACGCCGTTCTTAGCACCAAGGCGTAGGCGGATCTGCCAGTTCACTTTCGATCTCTTCCCATGCCAGCAAAACGTTCCAGCCACATACGCTCGCCTTACGCTTCACGCCCTGGATCAGCAACGCGTCAAACACCCTACTTCCTCACAAGATCTAAATCACGGGTAATGGCGGTAAGTAGGTTCCAGTAAAACCAAACGCCTCCTGAGCAAATCCCACTCGCGCGAGGGCGTGTTATCGCAGGCCTAAGAATCTAAATTTGCTTTCGAGCACCACCACCTCGCACCCGCGACTTGATTCCCCTGAGGGCTTGCTTCAGCAAGCTCTCCACGATTCGATCACGGTATAAAAAAGCCTGGTAGTCATCCAATGGACAGCTACCAGGCTCGATATTTTCAGGTGCGAACAACTTGGTACGAAACGATTCGACCAAGGCTTATCGTCCAACCTTACTGATTCAGTGCCTCTTCAATCGTCTCCTTCCCAGCACGGGTGCCAAGTGCACCCCACAAGCCGTAAGGACTTTCCGATCCAGGGGCCGCGTAATTGGGAGGGCCAATCCGACGAACGTTTGGTGCATTTTGATTCCCCGCCTCGATGGAGTCGGTAATGAAGACCACGGCACCATCGCACATCAAGACGTGTGCTCCACCTTGGTGATAGCTACTAGGTGGCACAACACCGCGGCCAGTCGAACCAGCGTTCATACAAACTTCCTTGTTCGGAGGCAGGATTGTCGTGATGCCGGTGTACATCGGACGACCAAGCGCCCATTTGAAACCACGCCGGTTTTGCGAACCGCCCGACAACGCAACGCCTTCCGCCCAAATTGTGGGACGCTCAGGATCAATGAATGGTCGGCAAACCGACGGGTCCAGCATCGCATTATTATTGCCGAGTCCATTATTTCTCGCGTGCAGCCCGGTACCCTGGATCGAACGATCGCCAAGGTCAGTGATCATTTCGCCGCACGCAATGGTGTTGGAAAGACCATCAAGAATGTCACGGAATTTTGAATCTTTCCGCGGGACAAACGCACCACGGCACGCTGCTCGTGCATTTCGCGCCATCCCTGCGGACGTATTTCCGGCATTATTTCTCAATCCATTTTGGTTACGGTGGATGGCATCGCCAAGATTACATCCGTAGTTGGTTCGGCCTTGAGATGGCAAGCCAACTCCGGGGTCACTGGGGCAGCGAAGAGTTGGAATTTCAGTCAACCAGGGAGTGTATGGATTTCGGCCTTGGCGACTCAACGCGATGGTCGGCCGAGGGCCCATTGCCGCATAGAGATTATCGGTCGAGACAACAAGGAACGGATTCGAAATATCTTCCCATAACGCCTGCTGTTCCATAAATGGAGTCAGACCAACCAGAAAGCTCAAATCGTTTTGGTTGTTACCAGGTGGCTCGTCAGTTCGACCGATAGACGGCAAACCATTGAGTCCCGTTCCACCACCTTGCAATGGCAACTGCTTGTAGGCCGAGTGGTAGTTGTGAATTGCTAGACCAACTTGTTTGAAGTTGTTACTGCAACTCATGCGTCGAGCCGCTTCCCGTGCCGCCTGTACAGCAGGAAGCAGCAGCCCGACGAGCACTCCGATGATCGCGATCACGACCAACAGCTCAACGAGCGTGAACCCGCTTTGTTTTTTTGAAATCCGCATTGGTTAAAAACCTGTTTAGAAAAGAACACTCAACGTAAAACGCTGATCAGCAATAGCTGGCATCGATGCCAACGATTGATTGCGTTCGCTGGAAAAGAACAAAAACGTATTAATTCACTCTTCCTCGTCTTCTTCCTCCTCTTCGGCTTGCTCCTCCATCTCGTCGATCCGCTCTTGCTCAGCGATTTCGTCGGCGTTCTCTTCGATGTACTGCTGAAGCTCACCATCGCTGATCACCGTTGGCTCGTTGCTCCCGCCACAGCCGACCACCAAACCGCAAAAAAGAAACAAGAACGCCACGAAATAACGTGTAAAAAACATCTGAACGACCCCTTAGAAAGCTCGAACGAAAGAGAATAGCCCCTAAAGCCTAACACTTTTCCCGCTGCAAATTCTTACCAAAGAACGATTTCATCGTGAAATCTATTTTTGCTATCCGATGAATTAGCGAAACCAAGCATTGGCTCCTCCTATCCAAATCTACGATTTGGTTCTAGAGATCCTGTCGCTCGGGTTGCGTGCATTCGCTTCAAGCAGGACCCCCTATGTGGTGAAAACCTTTTGGCCTGCCAGGGCCATTGCCCGAACTTCCAAACCTCCGACTGGTCACAGCATGGCCGGCTAAAGTCGATCAATAGCTGGGAGGCTTACGCGATGGTGTGACTATCCCACGGGCGCTATCAGAACCTGCCGGACATGTCGTATCTGGGATCGGCCCTTCAGGGTATTCCAAGTGGCTTTTCAAATCGTACGGTTACTCGTCTCCCACCAACGCAATCTCGCCAACCGCTCACAGCGGATTGCTCGCTTCAACGAGCCGCGGTTGCCAGATCAACGATAGGCATTTGTGATGCTGAACCGGTCCGACAATTTTGCGTCCGACAATCACACGTGCGCCAACCTCATGTGCTTCAGCCCCCGGCACGCCCCTTTCGTTGATTTTGTTGATCGCGATTCCGCGAGAACCGCTTCAATTAGCAGCTGAGCAAAATGCTCGACGAGAATGACGCCCAAATACTGCTCGCGCACTATTCAACCCGCAGTTGGCCTCGCAGACACAGCTGAGCTGATAAACTTTGTTTCAATGGGGTCACTTAGCGTGTCTCCGACATGAATCGATGCGAATTTTAGGATTTAAGTCAGCCATCATGAGTCGATTGAACCAGATCATTCTCGCTTCCGTCTTCTTTGTAATCTCACCAGTGACACTACTGGCTCAAGTGTCACTACCGCACTTCTTCAGCGACCACATGGTGCTGCAACGGGAGCGATCGGCAGCAATTTGGGGATCTGGGCCGGCAGCGGCGGAGTTAACCGTCTCATTCAAAGGAAGCACGCAACAGACGCAGATCGGCAAAGATGGCAACTGGCGAGTTGAGATCGAAACAGGCCCTGCTGATTCGCAAGGTGCCAACCTCACGATCGAAACATTAGGCAATCAGGTCATTATCAAAGACGTGGTCGTTGGCGAGGTTTGGTTAGCCTCTGGGCAATCGAACATGGCCTTTACCATGAATCAAATTCCTAAAATCGATGCAGTGATTGCTCAAGCTGATTACCCACAACTACGCATGTTCAACGCATCAACGGTAACCGCGAGTGAGCCTCAAAATGACATCCCAGGTGAGTGGACCCAGTGCACACCGGAGACGGTACCGAGATACTCTGCCGTTGCGTTCTTCTTCGCCCGCAAATTACACCAAGAGCTGGACATCCCCGTTGGCATCATTAAAACCGCTTGGGGCGGAAAGCCGGTAGAAACCTTTACCAGCCGCGAAGCACTCAACACCTTGCCGGGCACCAAGCAGCTCGTCGATGCAGTCTTGGCAGCGGACGCGGCCTACGATCCCGCGCAGGCTCTCGATGCCTACGAAACACGGCTTCGAAATTGGGAAACAGCCAGAGACGCGTGGAAAAAAAAACCAGCCAATCAACGAGGCAGGCTTCCCAGGAAACCCGCATCGCCGAAACGTCCACTGAATACCGAGGGCAAGCCGGGTGTGTTGTTCGATGCCATGATTCATCCCTTCGTTGGCTACACCATGAAAGGGGCGATTTGGTATCAAGGAGAAGCGAATGCGAAACCAAATGCGGTTCCCTATGACCAGACCCTGCCACTGATGATCCGCGACTGGCGGCAACGTTGGAATGATGATTTCTCTTTCTACTTTGTTCAATTAGCCAACTTCCGCCAACCATCCTCCGAGCCAGGCACTCCTGATGCGTGGGCGTTACTCCAGGATCGCATGCGGCGAATTCTGGATACCACTCCCAAAACAGGAATGGCTGTTATCAACGATGTGGGGGAAGCTGGAGACATCCACCCCAAAAACAAACGAGCCCCGGGCGAACGCCTGGCCCGATGGGCACTGGCCAAAGACTATGGCCAGTGCCTTATCTTTTCCGGCCCACTCTTCCAAGGGGCAGAGACCGTTGATGGAACAATACGGGTTACCTTCCGCCATCCCGGCGACGGATTGAAATCGCGTGATGGGCAACCTTTGCAGCGATTTGAAATCGCCGGAAAAGATCGCGTTTGGCACTGGGCTGATGCCAGAATTGACGGCGATGCAGTTGTCGTAAGCAGTTCGAAAGTCAAACAACCAGACGCCGTTCGCTATGCATGGGCTGCGAATCCCGTTGGCGCGAACTTGGTCAATAGCGAAGGGCTTCCCACCTCTGTCTTTCGTAGTGACGACTGGAATGATGTCGAAATTCAATTCGATCGCTCGGTATCCAAGACACAAGCCGCACGTAGCGTTTTGGCTGCCGAAATCAAAGCACTGAGCGCTCGCCGCGAAACGCTAGATCGCAAGAGCCCCGAGTTCAAATCGTTAAGCAAAAAGCGACTGGAACTGCTCGCCAAATTTCGGGCTCTGGCCCCAGCAGCACAGCCAGCAAGCATCGACGTGCCTGCAACAAACGGCGATCA
>JBMYRF010000007.1:61365-69471 GCA_049602075.1 Rubripirellula sp. | reverse complement strand
GCGTTCGCCATAGCCGGCCCACACCCACTCAATGGCGTGCGGAAGGAACTGTGCTTTGGCGTTGCGAATACCGTGACCCGAGTTGCGACAAAAGAGGTATTGGTATTCGTAGCCTTTTGATTTCAACACTTCGGCCATCCGGTGATTCGCTGCCACCCAATCGTGCATACCATCACGCATCACGTTGGGATTCAAAAGATCGCGATCGCCAACAGAAATGAACAAGCGAATCGGCTTTTTGGGGCTGTTGGGGAGAATCGTTTTGTGGAATCCCCATGCACCGTCGGGATAGTCAGGGTCAAAAGGCCATGCTTGGTTGACGAAGGTTCCTGAAGTGGTCAGGACCCGGCGGTACAAATCATTGCGAAACCAAGCCATGATCAGAGCAGCAGAGCCGCCCGAACTGGATCCCATCACCGCCCGCCCCTCCGGATCCTTCGTCAATTTCAACTGATACTTTTCTTCGACGCGAGGCAAAACCTCCGTCTCGATGTACTCAGCAAACAACCCAGACATATTGTCGTACTCTCTGCCACGTTGATGCCCCTGAGCGTCACCACCCCCATTTGCCATCTGGATCAGAACAATTGGCGGGATTCGTTTTTGCGCAATCAGATTGTCTAGGATTCGCGGTAGAGCGAGATTCGGTTTCCCCTTCGGCCCATCGTGAACCACCATGAATGGTGATGTTGCCCCCGCCTGATGCTGGGCAGGAACGTAGACGGTAATCTGTCGCTCAAAGTCGATCTCGTGCGTCTCAACGATCAGTGTCTTTGGGTTCTTCGGATCGACCGTGCCAAACTTCTTTCTGGCAATCCCAGGATTAAAGATCTTGGTCTGCCGGGAATCGATTTTGAATTGCCGAACCGTTCCACGAGGGACTCCATCGATCACTTGGTTTTCGGGTGCCGGCACATACTCTGGCCCGATCACAAAATTGTTTTGCACATCAATCACTTTGCCATCAGCATGAACGGGGGGATCCTCCCCGGTTTTTAATACTGTGAAAGAGGGTGCATCAGGGGCATCAAATTTTCGGATCGGCGGTTGGGCCGGCACCGCGGGAATCATCGCGACCGCACCAACCAACAACAACATCAATGGCTTCAACATCTGTAACCTTGCGTAGCATTAAAAAGAGCGTTACCAGCCACGCAACGTGTTCATCCGTCTGTTAGCGGAGACGAAACGGGCCTTGTGATTCAGCGCGATATCATAGCAGGGCACAGCTCCGTAGACTGCTGCCACCCAACCACTCTTCACAATGTCACAGCCAACCCGGCAACCAGCATCACGCTAGATTTGGGTCGATCGGTCCGCGATGCCGATGAAAGGCCCAATTGACCCACGTTGCTGTATGCCCTGGCCTCTATTGGATGCTGGTCTTTATTGAAGGCAGACTTTACGCAAGCTTCCGAGAACCGAATCGATGATTCTCGGCCTCAGGTACACAACACGTCGCGCGAACCAAAATGCGAGGAACGCTAAAGACTCACGTTCGTGTTGAAAGTTACAGCGAATAGCGAGCCATTACATTGCGTCGCCTTCTCAACTAAGCCAGTTGGTTAGATCGCTGCTCAAGCAGCTCTGCGAGCTGACGCTTCGGTTGGATTCGCATCATTTAAAGGCAACGCAATACTCTCCTTCGCCCGTCGTCCAAAGGCTTCAATGACAGCCTCCAAACCTGAAAAAGCAACCAACAGGTAGCCAAACACCTCTGCAAACTCTTCGACCAACATTTTGGTCGCCAGTGCATTCGGGTGATCATCAATCCCCACCCAAAAACCTGGCCGATCAAAAACTTGACAAACCGCACAAAGATAAACTCCAGCAACGCCAAACATCACGATTGCGGGAGTACGAGCCAATCGCAGTGAATCGGTGAGCACGGTCTGGCGGTATTTCCAAGCGGTCGCTACTGCGATGACCAGCAATGGCAAGCCGATCAAATACTTGTGTGCATCGCTGAAAAAAATTGTTTCAAGCACTTGATCACACTCCCGTGCTGCCGCGTATCCGCTCAACGCACCGCAGAGGACCAAACCAGCTTTGCCATAGTCCGATCGTTTTGCAGCAATGAAAAACGCAAAGGCCGCGAACGACGCGAAGATGGCCTGCGACCATTCGACGGGCCCATTCTCTTGACCGATAAATCCTACACCCTGCGACGCCAATAATTCGTAGAGCATCTGCCCAAATACAAAAGATATAACACCGTAGATCACAAGCCTTCCAGGCTCGCGCACAGTGATTTCCGCAAGTTGCCGCAAATATGCCATTTTAAAGTGACCTAAAACGAATCCGGAAATACATGTCGCATCTACTGCCAGAGCGGCAAGCACCTACGAAGCAAAAAACGATGGAGCAAAAACCGCATAGTTCCGCCTGTTTTTTGAGTGTTACCCGCTGAGTGAATCCCATCGCAAGACCGACTCTTGGATTATGGCTGACATCAAAACCAAGGCGATTCAACTCATCGCCTGCAAAGTTGGAAAATCATCCAAAACAGCAGGTCGGACGCCGAAAACAAGTCAGCTCCCTACAGCCGCCAAGTTCTCGCAAAGACAATGCATGCGTCTTCACGAGACATGCTGAGTTACAGCCTAATACGATCAGGCAACTCCTCCATGCATCAGAAAGAGACAATTCGTTGTGAAAACACGATGAAACCGCACATTATTGGGACATCAGCCCTGATGTCTGTCTCTACTGAGCGAACACAAGCGATCGCACAAATATTTTGGAGCGAAACCCGAAAACCTGATAGCGAGAAGGGAACGTACGTTCGTAGGAGAATCACGCAGTTTTTCGGTAAGAATCATCGGTTGCAGGATGATCCAGTTGCTGAACCTCTATCACATGCGTTGCCTTGTCGTCGAGCCAGCGTCCAAAGCGTGAACGCGGCTTCATGGGGATGACAATCGGACTCGCCAGATTTTCATTCGATCGGTCCACTGCCTGTGGGAAGATCTTCTCGACAAATGACATGAACTCAATTAGATAATCAACAGACGAGATCACGGCGATTTCGACACGAGAATCTTTGCCGCCGTAGATGGGGAGCACACTGCCGAGTTTCGACGCCGCGTCCCTAATCAAAAAAGTTGATAAGTCCGGCCGAACAAGAAACATTTGCAGCGGGAATGCAAGCGACCCTAATGTCGGAATCCCGCTGACCCAAAGTGCTTCCGCATGTCTTACGTGCCGCTGCCGATCGCTCCACCAATTTGAAATGGTCGCAAGCACCCGCAAACCAGGCAAAATCAGGAATGGAATCAGATAAGAAGCGTGCCCGGTTGCCAAGAACGCAGCGACACCGCCAATCTTGGCAGGCACAAGAATTGGTGACAACAACTTCAGAAGCAAGTGTAACCCAAGACCACGCGTATAACTCGACACCTCAACGCCATTTAGGTCACCAAGTAAGCGATTCGCTTCTTGCGGTGATATCCGATGATCGTTTTGCCAACGAGCGATGGCTAGCTCAATAAACCGCTGGCCAAACCAAGACTGATATCGGCAACTGAATAAGATCAATACGAGTTTCAGCATCAAATCACGCCGATAATCTTGATCGGCGGCGAAGCGGTGTAGGTTCGATGGCAAACAAATTCCCATCAAACGATGGAACAAAAAACTGCGTTTCGTAATTTGTTGCGAGGGCTCGATGCGCCCCGTTTCAATCCATTGCTGACGGAGCGTCTCTCGATAGCGGCGCAAATGCTGCTCGCGATACTTCGTGTTGGTTAGACACCGCAAGGCTTTTCGTCGAAAGCGATAACGCCCTAAAAACCTTGACGCAAATCGCCCCGGAGTGGATGGCAACAACCCTGCGTACCAGATCCATCTTGCCGCTCCGGGACGCAGCGAGATTTCCTTTGCCTTGATCGGATCGACCACTCCATTTTGCTGCCAACGGCGCAGACATTCCGCGCGGTAACTCGCCAAACCATTCCGCCGGAACAAACGCCAAGGTCGGCGTAGCAGCGCGAGTTCTGACTCCTTCCAACGAGCCGAATGCAGAATTAGCTTTTCGCAATCGTGGCACAGTTCCTCGCTCGCACCTGATCCAAGCCGGTCATTCAATCGCTTTCGATTCTTGCTAAACCAGTTCAAAAGACGGTTCGGGTCCAAATCATCAAAGGGAGGAAAATCCCCCAGCGCTGCACCTGCCACGAGGTAGCGTGGTACCAAAAATGCCGGGATCCCAGACTCTAAATCAATGACCTGATACTGAGACCCAACTCGTAATAAATTAGCGGTTGAAACCAACGCTCCCGGCGAAACCTGCCAACCGGAACCGACGAGCCCAGACTCTGCGAAACAAGATTCCAATTGGTGCATTGTTTCGACCAAGGTATTGATCTCGGCCTTTGACTCTGCAACTTCACTACGCTTGCCAAGCTTACTGCGAAGCCATTGGCGTATCCGATGACGGTTTGCAGGAGCAGGCTTGATCCCTCTCCCATCGACCCATTGCGCAGCTAATACCCAACCGCCTGCCGCCCTGTCGAAACGGACGTATAACGGCATCGCCACGCCGGCTTTGATCGACGTTGCAGCGATGGCGGCAGCAGCAACGCGGCGTCGATAAAAGCAAGCCAAGACCGCATCACGATTGTGCTGGTATGCGAATGGCGACTGAAAAGAGAACCGGTAGATGAAACGGGTCAAACGCCCAGGTACAAAGACCTTCTCGACGCAGAGCAGCGAACGTCCATCTGCCCATTGAGCCTCGACCAGTCGCGCCTGCGCAGCACGCCCTCGGCCGAGCGTTCGGAGGATGCGAATTTGGCTCGGTTCAGCGAGGGGATCGCATCGCGCCATTGATATTTTGACCGGTGCACCGCGCATTGATTCAGTGATTTCGACAAAAAGTTGAGTCCGACCGTCCTAATTCGTTAATTCGATGAAATAAGTCAAGGCAGATCAGCTGATCCGTGCTCGGAATTGCCCCAATCGCCATTTATGGGCAGCCCTGAATCGCCATTTTGGGCAGCGAAAGCCAATAACTACCTACTTTTCGACCATCAGAGCTCTTAGCACCTGTTGAGCAGGAAACTGTAACGGCTGAGGTCTCGCCACCTGAGCCAACTCAGAGCGGCGATTTTCTCGCGTTGGCACGACGGCGTGGGGACAGAAAACAGCGGAAGCATCGCCTTCCGCCTGTTTCATTCAGCGTTCCCCGACAAATATGTATTCTGGCTGGTAAACACCCCACCGATCAGGAAGATCCACATCCTGTGTTGCCAGAACACGTTCCATTCAGCGCAGGAATATCGTTGTCGTCAAATCCACGCCCACCAACGAAGGCTGCCCTGCGATAAACTCTCTTCGTCTGGTTTTAGGTAGGAAATTGTGCTGGCGGTCGTTCATTCACGAATTGAGTCGACCTTGGCGGCAACAGACGAGACAAACCGTGGTCGTGGCATAACAGCAGGTATGGGTTGAGTCACGTCGACACATCGGCATCGTCGATTGAGAAAAACGGGGTAATAACCACAGGAATGGAATCAGTTCGCTTTCCCGATTCCTGCAGTCGCCGACCACAGCACGAACCATTTTTATTCGCTGGGATTTAAACTAGAACCTTGAATGATACGCCCCTTCCTCAACCGCAGCTCATGAGAATCCTCAGCCCAACACTGATGTTTGCGATCGTGTTCCACGCTTTCACTGCGTTCGCTGACGATCGAGATACGCCCTACGCGATCAATACTCAACCTGCTGGCCAGCACCCACCGACTGCAGAGGAGTCGGCTGCTGCACTTCAGTTACCAAAGGGATTCAAGGCCACCCTCTTCGCTGGCGATCCGCAGGTACACCAGCCGATCGCATTCGAAATCGACGACCGCGGTCGTTTGTGGGTGGTCGAGTGCTTCACCTACGAAGGCAGCAACTACGACCTGAGCAAACGCGATCGAATTCTGATCTTCGAGGATACCGATGGCGATGGAAAGTTTGATGAACGGAAAGTTTTTTGGGACCGGGGCCAGCGCGTCACTGGTTTGACGCTCGGCTTTGGTGGCGTCTGGCTGACAAGTGCCCCCAATTTACTCTTCATTCCAGATCGCGATCACGACGACACGCCCGATGGGGGCCCCGAAGTCCTGCTTGAAGGTTTCAGCACGCTGGCGAGACACAACATGGTGAACGGTCTGCGCTGGGGGCCGGACGGATGGCTGTATGGACGGCATGGCATCACTGATACGTCCACCGTCGGAACGCCAGAAACCCCACTCGGTAAACGCACAAACCTGAACTGTTCCATTTGGCGATACCATCCGGTCCACAAAACTTTCGAGGTCGTCGCCAACGGAACCACCAACCCCTGGGGCCTCGATTATGACGACCATGGACAATGGTTCTTTACCAACAACGTGATCAACCATCTCTGGCACCTCGTTCCCGGCGCGCACTACGAGCGGATGCACGGAGACGACTTTAACCCCCATTTGTATGAGTTAATCCGACCGACTGCCGATCACTTCCATTGGGACACGAACGGTGGAACGGGTGACGCATCGAATCAAAACCGAAAACAATACGATGGTCGCCACAATACTCATGGCGGTGGCCACTCGCATGCTGGAGGCATGATCTATTTGGGTGACAATTTTCCGCCGGACTATCGCGGTTTGATGATGATGTGCAATACACACGGGCGGCGTGTAAATTCTGATCGCTTGGTCCGCGAAGGAAACAGTTACATCGCGACCCACGAGGATGATTTTATGATCTCCAAAAATGAGTGGTTTCGTGGCGTTGAACTAAAATACGGCCCTGATGGCGGAGTCTTCTTATCTGACTGGTCCGATCTTGGGGAGTGCCACGATCGCGACGGTGTCCACCGAACGAGCGGACGGATCTACAAAATCACTTACGGGGCTGCGGAACATCGCGTCATCCATTTGCAGGACAGCACAAGCCTCCAGCTTGCCGAAATGCAGCTTCATACCAACGATTGGTACGTTCGCCGCGCCCGCCGCCTGCTCCAAGAACGGGCTGTTCGCGGAGAGAACCTTACCGAAGCCGAGCTGACGCTAAAAAACATTTATCAAAATAGCCAGGACGTCACTCGTCGCCTAAGGGCGATGTGGGCGCTGTATTCGATCGGCAGCTTGAGCGATGCGTGGCTCACCGGTCAACTCGATGATGCCAATGAGCATATCCGTAGCTGGGCAGTTCGGCTGCTTGCTGACGATCCATCGCTTACCGACTCGACGATCAATCGATTGAGCATGCTCGCCAAGAGCGAACCCTCAGGTCTGGTGCGGCTCTTTCTCGCATCAGCCCTTCAAAGGGTACCAATCACGAAACGGTGGACGCTTGCCACTCACCTGTCCCAGCATGGCGAGGATGCAAATGACCGAGTTCAGCCACTCATGATTTGGTACGGAATCGAAGCGGCTATCCCTGGAAACAGCATGCGATCCTTGGCACTCGCCAACGCCACCGAAATTCCATTGATCCGAAACCACGTCGCGCGCCGAATGACCGCGAACATCGATGATGATCTGCAAAGTGTCACCCAGCTTGTTGCTCAGGCCGCCGGTGAGGACAGCTCGCATGCAGCAGACTACCTTGATGGAATGACGGCCGCGTTGCGAGGCCGGCACCGCATGACTGCGCCACAGAATTGGCAGCAAGCGATTGACGTTTGGTCAAAACTCACTGCGCAGCAACTGGAACCTCGTTACCAAGAGCTTTCTGTGGTCTTTGGCGACGGGCGTGCTGTAGACGAACTGCTTGCCATTGCCAGTGATACTGGGGCAGATGCGACTGCTCGTCGCGACGCACTACAAGTCGTGCTCAACAGCGGGCTTGAAGAGACGACATCAACCTTACTGAAACTCAAGAACGACCGCGTGATTGGGGCAGACGCCATTCGCGGCCTGGCACGCCACGAAGATCCCCAGGTCCCACGGCAACTTCTGAGCATGTATGGCAACGCAAAGCACGATCATCGACCAGCAATCATCAGCACACTAGCATCACGTCCAAATTATGCGGTCGAGCTGCTGAAGGCAGTTGCGGCAAAGCGAATTTCGCCGCAAGCAATCTCCGCTGCAGATGCAGCGAATATCGCAGCTCACAAACAAGACG
>JBMYRF010000007.1:60094-61265 GCA_049602075.1 Rubripirellula sp. | reverse complement strand
GCGGCTCTCCAGTCTCCAGGCTCCAGTGACGCGGCCCTGATCGGCTAGGCCAGAATCGGCTTGATCACACGTCCTCCCACGTCGGTCAAACTCTCTTCGCGACCTTGATGGAAATAGGTCAGTCGTTCGTGATCCAACCCCAGGATATGTAAGATCGTTGCGTGCAGATCATGCAGATGCACTTTGTTCTCGACCGCTTCAAAACCGAATTCATCCGTTTTCCCGTAATTGATGCCGCCCTTGACGCCTCCACCAGCGAACCACATCGAAAAACCGTAGGGATTGTGATTGCGACCGGGAGCATCCTTGCCTTCGCTGAACGGCATACGTCCAAACTCTCCGCCCCAGATAACCAGCGTGTCGTCCAACAGAGAGCGGCGTTGCAGGTCGGTCAGCAATGCAGCGATTGGCTGATCAACCTCGGCGGCGTGTTGCCCATGATTCGATTCAATGCCTGCATGTGCATCCCAAGTTTCTTCCAGATGTCCGCCGCCGGAATAAAGTTGAATGAAACGAACGCCGCGTTCGACCAGTCGACGGGCAATCAGACAATTTCGTCCATAATCGTTCGTCGGATTTTTACCCACACCATACATATCTAAGGTTGCCTGCGATTCCTGCGATAAATCGACAGCTTCCGGAGTCGCCGATTGCATGCGATACGCCAACTCGTAACTGTCAATCCGAGCCGCCAACTCCCGACCTCCCGGCCGAGCGTCAAGATGCCGACGATTGAGTTCGGCAAGCAAGTCGAGCTGACTGCGCTGAGCCGTTTTCGTCATGTGCTGCGGACCGTGCAGATCCAAAATTGGGTCACCAACCGGTCGAAACAGCGTCCCAGAATAGGTCGCCGGCATGAACCCATTTGCCCAGTTCGGCTGACCGCTAATCGGGCCACCACGTTTATCCAGCATCACAACATAGCCAGGCAAATCTTCATTCTCAGTACCAAGTCCATAAACTGCCCAACTCCCCAACGATGGTCGGCCGATCAATGTCTTGCCAGTATTCATCGCAACCAGCGCCGATCCATGCGCATGGCTGTCGGTGTGGCACGAGTTCAAAACGCACAGTTTATCGGCATGCTTGCGAACATTCGGAAAGTAATCCGAGACAAGAAGGCCACTCTTACCGCCAGGACGAAACTTACGCCATGCCGGTGTTAGAAAAC
>JBMYRF010000007.1:37991-59995 GCA_049602075.1 Rubripirellula sp. | reverse complement strand
AAGAAGGCCACTCTTACCGCCAGGACGAAACTTACGCCATGCCGGTGTTAGAAAACCAACTTTCCGTCCGCCAGAATTAATGTACTTCCGATCTTGAGGCAAAGGCTGGCCGGCGTATTTCTCCAGTTCGGGCTTGTAATCGAACGTATCGACTTGGGATGGAGCGCCATTCATCGTGAGGAAGATGCACGCCTTCGCCCGTGGTTTTAGTACAGGTTCTTTTGGAGCGAGTGGATTCAAACTCGGATCATCATCAGCTGCCAGTGCTGTTGTGCCAAAAAATCCATCACGCCCCAAAAGATCGGCCAGGGCCAAGCCAGCCACACCATGTCCCATCTGCCAAACAAACTGACGCCGGGTCTGGCCGCAGGGATAGAACGATTTCTTATGCATGTCGGTCGCCTTCAAACACAGTACCGGGCTCTAACTTGCTTAATCAACAAACAGAAACTCATTGGAATTCATCAGCACATGGCAAAGTGATGCTAAGGCGAGAATCTCAGGGCTCACTTTCTCTGGAATTTCCATCGGCACTAAATCAAGTCCGTACCATTCCGCCAAATCCGCTTCTACCAAACAACGCTCTTGATCGCTCAAGCTGCGATTGTAGATCCGAATTTCTGCAATGTCGCCCTTCCAGTATTCACCATTGATATTGCCCTGTTGCCCAATCACCCATCCGGTGTCCAAGCGACGTTGGGTTAACGTCGCCGCAGAATTCAACAGCCGACCGTTCTGGAAGACAGCCGCCAAGCCGGAACCGTTAACGGCGGTCAAGACAAACGGATCCGACCGATTCACCACGTTGCCGGCCTTCGAGAAGGCATCGCTAAATCGCACGGTATTGGTGCCCGTCAGACCCAGAAATAGTGAAGTAGTTGCATTTCCCATCGTGCCATTCCAGTTCGAAATGACTTCACGATTGCCCGATCCATTCTCGTCGCTCACAACACAAACCATCGTATGCTGTTGGGCCTCCAAAATCTCACCAGAAAGAAACATAAAACGGCTCTGTCCATCGAACCGTAAACTCGGCCTGCCACCCAATCCTTTTCGAACAAGCATCGGCTGCGATTTGGCGTCTGGCTGGGTTGCATCATGGCCTCGGCCGGAAAGATCAAGAAGCGAAGCCACACGCGTTCGATCTTTGTCATTCACCACAGCATTATCCGCGCGAAGATGCAGGACAAGTGACGATTGAACCAACTGCCGCTCTTTGTTGGCCAGCCCTTTGTCCGCCAGCTTGCTCGTTGCAAGAGCGTCAGTTGGAGAATCCCCTATGCCAGAAAATGTCCGAGCTTGTTCCACCAGATGCCGCACCGCGGCGTCGAGCTCCCCTTTCGATGGCTGACGTTGCAACACATGCGACCACGCCTGTCGGATCTGTTCCTCCTGATCGGATGAGCCCTCCGTGATCGTCTTCGCCAGATGCTCGCTGCGTTGATGCACAAACTGATTATTTAGTAACGCCAAAGCCTGAGTGGGAACGATGGTCACATTACGTTGACCACAACTCAGGGTGGGATCGCATAGGTCGAAAGTCGTCATCAACGGCGGCAGTAAACCACGCTTAAGGTACATATACAGACTGCGCCGTTTCTGTTGCTCCGGTGGTGATGCCTGCCATGCGGAGGATTTCCGTGACAATCCCTCGAGTGCCTCCGGACTGATTGTCGGTTTGAACCCTGGTTTGCCAAGTTGCAAATCAAGTTCACCGGAGACAGCCAACAGCGAATCACGCAGCGTCTCGGCGTCTAGGCGTCGACGTGCAAATCGCCACAGCAGTCGGTTGGCCGAATCACGTTCCTCAAGCTCCTCACCCTGGGGATGAAGCACTGATTGCTGCCACGTTTGGGATGTCAGGATCCAACGATGAATGTCCTTGATCCGTTGCCCACCCGACTGAAATTCCGATGCCAGCCAATCAAGTAATTTTGGGTGTGTTGGTGCATCAGCCAAAAATCCAAAGTTGTTCGGGGTGCGGACAATGCCCTGACCGAAGTGGTGCTGCCACAACCGATTAACCAACACGCGTGAGGTTAACGGGTTTTTGGGATCCGTGATCCATTGGGCCAACTGCAACCGCCGATGAGATGTCGCGACGCCATCGGGCGGTGCATGAAAACGTCGTTCCAATGCAGGAACGGACGAGAGAGTGGCAGGAACAATTTCTTCCAGCGGATGATGCCGTTCACCGTTCTTCAACAGGTGCAATGCCTTCGGCGATGGTCCATCATCTGTCCATCCCAGGACATCGTTGAAACCTAGTTTCTCGGCCGTGGGCCCCCCCAGTTCGCCTGTCAGCAAAGGACCAGCCCAAAAGGCCGACGCCATCCGGTAGTAATCCTCTTGAGTGATTGCGTCGAACTTGTGAGAGTGGCAACGGGCGCACTTCACGGTTAACGCCAAAAACGCCGACGATGTTGTGTGAACGAGATCCTCCAATCGCTCATATTGATAATCAAGTTTGTCATTGGGTTCGTCATTCCAAGTGCCCAGACGCAAAAACCCAGTCGCGATCACCGACGCCTTGCTGCGGTCCGGAATTTCATCGCCAGCAAGCTGTTGCATCACAAATTGATCGTAAGGCAGGTCACGATTGAACGCGTCGACAACCCAGTCGCGGTACTTCCACGCGAACGGCTTTTCTTGATCACGCTCGTAGCCGCTGGTATCTGCGTAGCGAGCGAGATCTAACCAGTACCTTCCCCAGCGTTCTCCGTACTGCGGCAGGTCAAGCAGCCGATCAATGACTTGCGGCCAAGCCGTGTCGAAATCGTCGGCAAGAAAAACTTGAACCTCCTCTTCGGTCGGCGGCAAACCAATCAGGTCATAATACAAACGTCGGAGAAGGGTTCGGCGATCCGCCCGAGGTGCAGGCGCGATCTCCTCTGTTTCCAACTTCGACCACACAAAGGCATCGATCGGATTGGCTGGCTGAGGCAGATGCGTGAGCTTTGGTATCGCAGGCCGCACCACGGGCTGCAGCGACCACCAATCGCGTCCAGCCCGCACATCGTTCGTCCGCTCAAAGTAATCAAGCTCCCGACGGTCCGGCCACTCGGCACCGTTGACCAACCACTGCTTGATGCGTTTAATCGCGTCATCCGGCAATTTCTGCGACCGCCCTTGTTTTTCCGGAGGCATCTCTCCATCAATGACGCGCTGCAGCAAAAGACTGTCTTCAATTTTATTCAGATCCAACACCTGACCGGAATCGCCACCCGCATGTAGACCTGCACGTGTTGTCAGCAGCAGTCCGCCCGACGGGTCCTGCCCCTGATGGCATTCGACACAATGCCGAATCAGAAGTGGTGCCACATCAGCTTCGAAGCCAGATGATCGCTCTGCCCCGTTGACGTTATCCCCGAAACCAACACACAGCGACACAAAAGCCCAGATCACGCAATGGATAGGCGCATGAGCGATAAACAAATATTCACCGAAGACGCTCGGCATGCTGTCGCAACGATTTGCTGGTCTACTTATCATCCGATCACAATCGCCTGCATTTAGTCTGGTCCAATCTCGCATACGCACGCATCGAATCTGCGGATCCGCCTTCCGGTCGGGAAAATTCCATTCCCCCTAAATGGATTAGCAACACTCAATGCCCCGGTTTTGGATCCTGTCCGCATCCCGGTCAGTCCCAACATAACGCCCCAGCGAGAGCCGTGCGAACATTCAGTTCCGCACCGAGCTCAATGCCAAAGAACGACTCGATCGAACGCTCACCACTGAAGGGACGAAGGCGAGATCGAACTTGTAAAAACAGACGCTTTTCATGGATCGAACAAGAGTGTTGGCCCAACGGGCAAACGAAAACGAGAATACGACGCATTCAGGTCTTCAAACGCGGGGATTCCGGAGGCAGCATTCAGATTTTCGCCACGAATCAACAGGCTGCGCTGGACGATGACATCTGGATGGATGACGGGTGAGAGGCCATCGAAGCTGGCGGGATCACGAAAACGGTCACCGTCGGCTGCCTCGGTCGACATCAACAAAATGTATTTGACGTTTTGCTGAAGGCGGACAGGCTTTTCCAAACGGATGTAACGAAAAGCGTTCCGCAACTCGCCAGCATTTTGGGCCGTAACAAGACATCGCGCGATCTCGATCGGCGGGCGAGCATCATTGCCCGCGTTGACCCGGAGAAGCCGCAGTCGATGACTGGCTGACATTTGGCGATTTTTATTTCGGGACGCCTGCCTGGAGGGTTGGTCGCGATCCTGCTCGGTTGGAACCGAGCGGGCAGGGCGACTTGCAATGTCCTTTTCATGATCATCAAACATTCCAAGATGCGTCACATGTTTCTCGCCGCTACCAGCTCTCAGTTGAAATACGAATCCGATTTCCCCCGTGACATCATTTCGCAAGTTGTGCCATCCAGGACTGACAATCAACTCTGGCCCCAACGGCAGACCCAATTCCCTGGCATGCCCCCGATTGTGAATCTCCAAAAGTGTGGCCGCTAAATTCTCAGCAACATCACTTGGTGAATTCGAATTCTTATCACCGTCCTCGTAAAGATTATTTGTCAGGTCATACAGGATCATCGGGCGACAATCACCGCGTGAACCATCCGCAGACCAAGCCGCCCAAGGCATGGCGAGTCCGCCATCAACCATCAACTTGTGCGGCCCTTGGCGGATCGCCAACGCATCGTTGAGGTACGGTGGTCCCAAATGGCAGAAAAAGACTCTCGGGCGTGTATCGGGAGATTCTGTTGCATTGCTTGCGTCCTGCCAGTAAGCGAACACATCATGGCTGTCTTGCGCTTCGTCGACCGTGAGTGAGTGGCCAATAATACGCGCGAGCGTCGCATACAAATCGGTCAGCGTCACGATTGATCGGTTCAGTTTTCCACCGGGCAAAACAGCAGGCCAAGAAACCACAAAGGGAACTCGAATACCACCTTCCCAGAGTTTCGCTTTCTTACCACGCAGCCCACCACTCTGCTGATTACGCCCCAAGTTGTCGCCGATGTTCGGTCCGTTATCGCTAGTAAAAATCACGAGTGTATTCTCAATCAGCTTGTGCCCGGCCCAACGAGGATCGTCGGTCGTTTCGAGTTGATCCAAAAGCCTTCCCAATACGACATCATTCTCCAGGATCATGTCCTCGCGATCGCCTGCCCTCACGGCATCGCTGTAATGGCTTTGCCCTTTGATTCGAGTTCCGGCAATTTCATCAGGTACGGCGTAATCCCCGTTCGGATTCCTTTGGAAATGATTGGCGTTTGGCACATAGTAAAGGAAGAAAGGCTGGTCTGTTTTTTGGGACTGACGATCAATAAATGCTTCCGCTTCCTGGAGGTACAACGGCCCAAGACGTCGCATATCCCAATCGGGCGCCGCCAGGATGCGTCCTTCACGTTTCTTCATTCCAATCAACTTCATCCGACTGCGGTCAGTGAAGGTAAAGCGATCATTTCGAATCAGAACACGTGGCTCTGTATCAAGCGGGTCTTCCGTGTTGCCGGGGACGCCAAAGTACTCATCGAAACCGTGGTGGGTTGGCCCGTCGAGGAGTGGCTTGGTGAAGTCAACATCGTGAAAATAAAAATCATCTGCAGGTTGCCCCTCACCATCATCGAATGAAACACCAACGTGGTATTTACCGACCCCGGCAGTGCGATAGCCGCTGGCCTGCAGCATCTCAGGCAGCGTCGTCAACCCCTGCTGGATCATCGGAGGATTGGGACCATGCGGAAGCCAGCCTTGGTACTTTAAATACGCCCGATGAGCAAAACGCCCGGTCAACAAAGAGTATCGCGTCGCACTACACATCGATGCCGGTGCGTAACCGTCCGTAAAAAGGATGCCCGCTCGGGCAAACTTCTCCAGATTTGGAGTCCGCAATGTTCGCTCAATCGGCGCCGCGGCCAGATTGAGACGCACTCCCAAATAAGCGCTGGTGTCTCCGATTCCCATATCGTCCGCCATCATGATGATGATGTTCGGCTTCAACGGTCGTTCCGCCGCCAAAATTGGTCCACCAAAACATCCCCAGCAACCAGCCAACAAGATGATTGCTCGGGTCAATTCCAAGACGGGATTGAATTCAACTAATTGGGTGAAATACCGGCCAACGGTAGTTCCCCAGGCTGGTGTGGATTCCCAGGCTGGCGTGGAGCCCATGGTTGGGTTGGAGCCCATGACTGAGGAAGAATCCTTAACTGGAAGGTACGTCAAAAAATTTCGCATCTGCTGCTAGTCTCGCGCTGGATTACTGACGGTTCGTAATGACGTTTCCCTGCTTATCGATCCCAAGTCGTTCAACGACGACGTTTTTTCTTGTCTCTTTCCAGGAGGGATTCGACATTTGATCTTTGCATATCGCGGTCTTGGCCGCGTGCTCGCGTCGCGCCGCATTAAGACCTGCCTCCAACTCGGCAAGCTGCTTTGCGACGTCCGCTGGATTGCGTTCATGGAGCGATTTCGCATCACGCTCGAAACGCTCAACCTTCTTTTGCAGATTATCGTCTAACCACTCAAAGTAGGCAGCGTAGACCTCCGACATTTTGCCACCTGCTACTTGTGCAACATATTGACTGCGAACTTGCTCTAGCTCATTTACTTTTCCCGGCATTCGCGCGAAGAGATCCTGCTGCTCGGCATAGTCAGTCGCCACATTGAATAGCTTCATCTCCCCAGAATTTAGATGCCGCATCAGTTTGAAATCGCCTAAACGAATCACACTCACCGGTGGATGAAAATGGCAGGTGTAATGAAAGATCAAACCAGGGGCAGTGCGTTGAACCTTTCCTGCATCGCCAGCCGAAAACACGTCTCTTAGGCTTCCACCATCGACTCCGTCCGGGAGCGGCATCGTACTGCCGGATAGATCTTGCAGCGTAGGAAGCAGGTCCCATTGCGCGACGGGAACATTGCATTGGGATCCGGGCTCGATTCCAGGTCCGGAAACCACAAAAGGGACCCGAAGCCCGCCTTCAAACGTTGAACGCTTCCCTTCCTGCAACGGTCCCTGGAAACGATTACCGTCTTCGTCACGACGACCGACACCACCTCCATTGTCCGACGTAAAAAAAACATAGGTATTGTCGAGTTCATTTGTTTCAATAAGTGCATCCAGAATCGCACCGAGGCTTTCATCAGCCTCTTCGACCATCGCTGCGTAACGCCACTCCGGTAAATGTTTTTTGTACTCCTTCTCTTCGGGGCCAACATTTGGATTCCCCGCCGCAACCCAACGTCGACGGCATCGCTCGATTGCGTCTGGCGATGCCTGATGCGGAATGTGCACTGCGTAATGAGAAACCATCAAGTAAAACGGATGCTTACCGGCATGTTCGTTGACAAAGTCAACGGATCTTCGCGTCAGATCGACGATCCGCTTTGGATTGTCGGCCGGGATCGGAATTTTTTGCTTGATATCGATGTACGACCCGTGCCCATTACCGTTGGGGCCCCTGTCAAATTCATCTGTCACATCGTAGCCCGCGTCATCCATTCGACGCACGCCCATCCCTTTACCGAAATGCGCAGTCACATAACCCTTGCCGGCAGCTTTCACGACAGCCGCCATCGAAACTTCGTCGTCCCACCCTTGAGGACGCTGTTTCTTCGAAAGGACATCGAATACATTTCGGTACTGGAGACGGGCGGACGTCTTCCCAAACTGAATACTGATCCGGGACCCGGTACACGTTGGCGTCGGGGCATAACCGCTTGCGAATCGCATCCCCCGCTTCGCGAGTCGTTCCAACGCTGGTGTCTGATAAAGCTCACTCGCTGAAAGGGGCTCGTCATCCATCATGCGAACAGAGGTGTCGGCCCAGCCGAGATCGTCCATATAAAAAATAACGAAGTTGGGACTCTGCGATCCATCGTCGGCAACCACCAACCCAGCAAGTCCTCCTCCTATCACAGTGAGCCCCGCTAACCCAATGCGTCCAGTGAGCCCAGCAAGCCTAGCGAGCTCTGCCAGGACCGTGATCCAAATCAATCCAGTAAGCCTGGTCAGCGACAAGCTAACAAAGCGACCGGCCACAAAATGACGATTCAATCGCACCATATTGATGCCTTTCTTGTGACTGCGTTGCTGAAGAAACAGTTCGCTTGGGATGAATAGCACTCAGTCCTGCTCAAATTCTGCCAAAATCTCAAGGATGCCAACACAAGCATTCTCTTTCGGGATCATTCGCACCCGAATGGCATCGCAGCGGACAGGTGCAGCGGGATGCACAACGTTGTACTGATTTGCTCTAGTGTCATAACGGTCGGTCACGTACAGCTCGAATGGCTTCCATTCGCCATTCTGCTCGACCTCAAGTGACCATTCGGCAGGGAACTTGACATCGAATCGGTCCTGCATCCAGTAGACACCAATACTTCTCAGGTTCTTCGTTTTCGGAAAGCGAGCCTCCACCCATTGCGGCTCGCCTTTCCGGGGGCGGCTTGTCCAGCGAGGCACTTTCTTGCCGCTGGAATATCGCGGTTCCTTCCCGTCCCCCACCGCGGTAATCGTGTCATCGGCGAAGGTATGTGACGCCGAAACTTTCGAGAACAGACTCTCCTTCGGTAGCAGATGAGGATCGTAGACAGCCAGCTTTGCATTGCGTGGAAACCAAACGCTCATCGAACTAACACCTCGATTGTTCCATGCATAATAGGGCGTCAGGACGAGTGGCACCTGTTCGACCGATCGATTCGCGGTAACAGCTTGAGCCGCCAGCTGAACTTGCAGAAACGAGCCGGCATCGATCGTCTTGGTAGAGATTCTCGCATCCTTTACATCCGGATCGTTTTCGAAAAAGAAACGCTGGGACGCGCCATCGTTGTCGACACCTTCAGCGCACAGCACAAACGGTCCGCGGGTCAACGCAATACGCTGCTGATTGGCTTTCACCGATGGGTGACATTCGTTGACACGAACCGGCATCGGCAAGGATAGCTGCACACGATCCCCCGGGTTCCAACGACGATCGATCGCAACAAATCCCTGCTCGATCTGCAGCGCAACAGCCTCACCATTAACGGTCAGACGCACCGCTTCTTTGTTGGTGTCCACATAACGGTAGAGCTCTCCAGGAACAAATTGGTCACGGGCCCAGGTTGGTATTCGCAGAAACACGCGAAACTGTTTTTGCTTGGCGGGATTGATGACCAAACTGATTTCCCCATCATTGGGATAGGCAGTCATTTGCTGCAGTTCAACTTTCACATCATCGAGCGTGATTTCGGTGCGGCTCTCCGCATAGAAGGTGATGTAAACGTCACGATCATCGTGGGCGTAAGTCATTCCGGGAACCTGTGGCAGCAAACGCGCCATATTAGACGGACAGCAGGCTGTCCCAAACCAAGGAGCTCGTCCCGCCGTGCCATGATTGAAAGGCTGCTTGCCATCCGCGTCCAACGGATTGACATAAAAGAAGCGATTGCCCTCAAGATTGACAGCCGCGAGCACGTTGTTCAGCAGCGCCACCTCGGCAACGTCAAGATACCTCGCATCCTTGTGCAAGAGAAACATGCGATAGTTAAACAACACGTTGCCCACCGCAGCGCATGTCTCGTTGAACGCATCAGCATTCGGCAATTCATATTGAGGCCCAAATCCTTCAATTCCATGCACAGCTCCCAACCCGCCAGTGATGTGCATCCGGGTGTTGGTAATGTCACCCCAAATATGGTCGAGTGCTTCCCCGTATCGAGGATCGCCGGTTAAGGTTCCCACGTCAGCCATCGCCGAATAAAGGTAGGTTGCCCGTACGGCATGACCGACAGCTTCTTTCTGGTCGATCACCGCAGCGTGCTGCTGTGCGTATGTCGGCGACATCACCCCTTCGCCGTCAGGTACGTACGTGTTCCCACGGATTTTGAGAAATTGCTTCGCCATGTCCAGATAGAGTGGCTTGCCCGTGACACGATGCAATTTGACCAGAGCCAATTCGAGTTCCTGATGCCCGGGCGCCTGGCGGATCGGCTTGCCTTCGTTGTAATCGGGATCGCCAACAAAGAAGACATCATTGATGTGCTGCGCGCTCTTCTCGGCAACCTCAAGCAATTTCGTCTTCCCGGTTGCCTGATAGTAAGCAATCGCAGCCTCATACAGATGACCAACGTTATACAGTTCGTGGCTATGCACAACGAACGTGTATGGAGCGTCCCCCATCATGTTCTTTTCTTGCCCGACACCTGTTGTGTGAGATGGATACAAGTAACCATTTTCCTGTTGCGCACCCGCGATGATGTCAGCCAATTCGTCGAGTTTCGCTTCCAGTGCCGAATCACGCCGCAGCTGCAACAGATAGGCGGCACCTTCCATAACCTTATAAAGATCCGAATCGATGAACCGGTGCGGCCGATGATCGTTTACTTCCTTGCCGGCAAGAAAATCGCGTGCGGCCTGCAAATGCTCAACGCCAGGCTGTGTGCGTTCAAATGCAAATGGCACCAGTGTCTTGCGTTGAGTTACCAACCGGGGCCGCCAGAAGTCGCTCGTTATCTGAACTTCATTGAATGGCACCGGCCGCAACGGATAGTCGGCAACGGCTGTGCCAACCAACGTTACGAGTATCAGAAGTGGCAAGATTTGTTTCCGTTTTGATCGCAACATAGCGCCGCTCCAAGTCAAAAAACACGAGATATCGAAGATAGAAGAAAGTAATACCGCGGCCCACAATCATCATTCGTTCCGCGTCGGCAATGCCAAGCCAAAGCCGGGTGCGCTGGATGGTCGATACTGAGCATTGACGATTTTGTTTTCACCAAAGCCGACATCACCTCCCTGTGTCGTAACACCCTCAATCGTCGGAGCATTGCCATAGGCCCCAATCAGGTGAGCAGTGTAGGCAGTCTTCAGTGCGCTGCCCCAGGTATGCGGCGAAGCACCGACGCCTTGTCGGATCAGACCCGGCATTTGACGACGCCACTTGGTAAATCCATGGCCGCAAATATCTTCCAGTCTGACGTCCAGCGCGTGAGTCTTCTGAAGTTTTTGAAGCACAGGGAAATCAGGTTTGGCTTCGCCGTCAGCCCGCAGCGTCTCTGTCCGCCCGTGCGCGACCAGGTAATCTTTCAATCTGGTCCAATCAGCAATGGTTTCATGAAACGGTTCCTCGATCCAGAAGAGCGGAACATCCGGGATGCCCTCAAGGAATTGAATCATCGTTTCAACCGTGAAACCATTGTTGCCATCGACCAAGATGCCAACATCAGGAAACGACTGGTGAATCGCGTTGACAACGTCGATGTCGCGTTGCAGGCCCGCATGTGGGGACATCCATTGATTCCCCCGTCCAATCTTCACTTTGAATTGGCGGTACCCATAGTCGTAGTCCCAACGACAGTTCTTCAGGACTCGTTCGATGCCAGCCGGATCGTCAGCGGGATCGAGGTCGTCAAAGTAGATCATGCCGGAATAGACCTTCGTCAAAAACGGCTCTGCCACCCCCGTCATTGCCCAAACGGGTTGATCGAGAATGACACCCGCCAGGTCATGGAGTGGTATGTCGATCGCATGATAGGCTTCGGACCGGATACCGGTAGCAGGATCAATTAGCTCAGCAACGTTTTTTCCCTGCACCGCTTCCAAAAGGTCCTGGGGCTTTCTGGTCTTTCCCTGGGTTTGCCCCCAACCGCTCGCACCCTGATCGGTATGAAGGACGCAGACTCGCAATTTGGTAGGCCCCCTGCCGTGAATTCCCTTGCTGGAATTGCGACCGACTTGCCGAGGCCACGGAACGCTGACCGTCCGGAATTCGACCCGATCAATTCGATGTTCGATCAAAGGCGAATCGACAGCTTGCGCAGAACTGGTTTGCATGACGCCAGTACCTACGGCCGCAGCACCGATCGCGGAAGTGCCGACCAATACGGAACGCCCCAGGAACCTCCGCCGGTTCATCGATCGCTGGGACCTGTCATTTAAAAAACTTTCGCGAGATATCTTCATGCTAATCCGCTGAGTTCAGAGGCGACGTTGCAGGATTCATCGAGTCCGGCACGGTTAAATTCAAGCTTTGTATGATCGCGGCCACACATCCATAAAATCGTTGTTTGAAGATCACGCACCTGGATCGGCTTTTCGACCGCGGTTGTGCCAAGCTCATCTGTTCCGCCATAGACGGTTCCTCTCGGGACGGGCCCGACCGCCATCCACCAGGTGAAGGCATTGCCATTGTGGTTCAGATTCCCTTTTCCGCCGCGACCCATCTCACCTCCTCTGCCTACGAGCGTTCTAGACAGCAGATCGCGTTCAAAGCTGACGACCTCTGCCCGCGCGGCGGTGAGCCACACTCGGCTGGCAAATGCGGCCCACAGCAGAACGTCACAAATCGGCCCCGTGACAATGGAACAGAAGGCACAAACGGCGCAGGCAGAGACAACCAAGAAAGTAAGCCGCTGTCTCATTCCTGGCCCGTTTGATTTAGAGAAGCAGTGTAATTTTTCGCCTCCACTGCTAGCTGTACCACGCCAGGATCAGCCTGCTCCAAGTATGCAGTGACAGCCTTACCAGCTTCCACGACTGCTTTGTTGCGAAGCTGGAATTCGGGATCGCTATTCAGCAACTTGCGATTTTCCTGACGTGCGGCGACAGCAGCATCAACCGTTTCAAACGCCTCTGGAAAGCGATTTTCGAGCGCCGACTCGAGTCTTGCCGTTTCAGCAACTAACGCTGCAAGTTGTTTGTCAGCGTCCACTTCCAATTGAGCACGCACTTGCCCAAGCTCGGAGGAATATCGTTGCCTGGCGATCCCATCTTGCTTGAGTCGATCGAGTTCAGGCTGCGTGGATAAGACGTAGTCGTCCTCCGCACGCCGTGCCTTGTTAACCGCGATCTCCATTTCCTTGAAAGTCGCGTCCTTCGCCCTGATTTTCTTCTTTCTAGCTGCAAGCCGCTTGCTAAGCTGTTTGTGAGTCGCGAATGCTTCGGGATAATCAGCATGCAAGGCCGACTGTAAGTTTTCACGCGCAGCAACGAGCTCACGGTAGCTTGGATCGCCAAGCGTGAGCCGTGACTTCAGATTCGTAGATTCGTACTTGTAGCGATCCACCGGATCGCGCTCGACACGACCGCGAGCATCCTGAAACTCCACGAGACCTTTTCGCACCTTGGCCCAGTCATCGCGTTGATCAACCGCCTCCCAAACGCGAACGTTATCAATCGATGCACCAGGTAGATCAAATTGAAATGCAAAATACCTGCGGGTGCGATCAATGATTGGGTGCCTGCCGACAACGAACTCGTCATCACCTAAGTGGGCAATCACCTCGTCATTCCAGTATTCGACGGTCATGGTCTGCCATTGACCGATCTGCGATTTGCGAATGCATTCTCCCAGATGAGCAGGAACCATTCCAGCCTCACGATCCGATGGCGTATTGACCTGGAAATGCTTCGGCCGAATCTGAGTAATACTGTTGTAGTGACCGCCACTGCCGGTCACGAGCCGAAGATCGGTCGTTTTGCCCGAGAGTTTGAAATCGAACTCAATGATCGTGTTGTGAAATACGGGGTCTTTGAGGAAGACGCGTTTCGATTCGTCCGGATTGACCGTCGTCCGCACTAGAGCTCCGTCACGTAGTGCGAAATCGGCCTTGAAGAACCAACGATCAGATACCGTAGCCGGAGCAAAGTCCTCAGAGAAGAGAAGTTCTCCGGGAACACACATCACCGCACTGGGCGAGGATGGTGCCTCAGCAACAGCCGTCACACTGATCGCAACAACGCTGATTAGGGAAAGGACGGGCCGTAATGCCAATTGGTGCACGCGCATTTCCAACTCCAAGCCTTCGCGGTTTCTACTCTTTTTTCCAACTGATAATCGAAAGTTGATTCATCAATGACTCGAAGTCACTTGTTGAGAGCCTTCAATTGTTTCCGGATCATCGCCGACTGCTCAGCATCCAAGATTTGCCAGCAGGCAAGCCCGTTGCCGACCAACTCCCACTCATCGAATTCCCAGACAACAGACTTGTCTTTGGTGATTTCGAAGATTTGAGGATTCTCCTCACCAGCGTGACAATTTCCGGCAACGAAATTTCCATTTGGCAACTCCTGCAAAGCAGTCATCCAACCCAGCGTGATTTTTGAATCAGGAATGGTTTTGGAAACCTCCCAAACGATTTTTTTCTCGGGAGTCACCTCTAACACGCTGTTACCACTGCCAGAACAGATCAGAGTATTTCCGTTTTTCAAACGAATCGCACCAAACACGCGGGTACCAATCTCATATTCCCAGACAACTTTTCCCTCAGAATCGTATTCGGTCACGACCCCAGGATTTTCAGCGCACGCCAGATAGTGGCCGTTGTCAAGCATTCGCATCAACCGAGTGTTTTTGCGGCCGCCTTCACCGAGGGGCACTTGCTTGATGATTTTGCCATCCTTATCGACATGAATAATGCGGCCAACACCACTCTCGACGATGACCGTTTCACCGTTGTCCAATCGAGCGAACGCGTGCACATCAACCCGCTTGCCATCATTTCCGTTCATCACCGCGCTGTCGTATTCCCACACGACCTCTTTGCCAAGCGTGATCTCTTTTGTCTTTGTCCAAGAATCATGAAACAGAATGTTTCCGTTTGGCAGCAGTTGGATGTCGTGGTGACCTGCATGCCCTCGTTGTGGTCCCGCCGTATCGTGCTTCCAAATTAATGTTCCATCCGACTCACAAATGGCGAGCACGTTCTTTCCGTAAGATGCGCCGACAAGAACCAAGCGATCATTGGTATCTGCAAGGACTGTCGTGCTGACTAACAAGCAAGCGGCAAAAAAAAGCGAGGCAAAATGATTCATAGGACAAACGTTCTCTGAAGTGAATGACTGGGCGATCAAGTGAAAACCGACGAGATTGGAAAAAAGGCTAGGTGACTGCAATGACCAACGGGTGATTGAACCGATAACGGGGTATGCAGAAGAATGACTGGATCAACCGGAAGATGCAAACTCGCAAGATTTAAACCCCACTCAGGTTCCATTGGGATATTTGAAGGACAGATTTTCAATGACCCCTGAAAAGTAGTTTGGAGCACTGTAGTCACCGACGGGTTGCTGCATGTCTGCGCCAATCTGAATGGAATCGACGGGCTCGTGCCGCATGACTCCCACCTGCTTCCGATCAACAAGCTTACCGTTCAATTTCAGAAACATTTCCCCCCTGGAATTCCAGTTAGCTTCAAAATCGGAAGGCGTGGTGATCGCAACCGAAGTACGAACGACCGTACGTTTGCGATTCACACACACGGCAAAGCACAAGTGACCTTCATCCAGATAGATACTGTAGCCAGATTGATCTCCGCCATGGGCCAAGATCACGCCTCCGGGCAGATTCGATTTCTGAGAAACTCGAGACTTCTCAGGGGAAACAGGCAGAATCGTGCCTTTGATTTGTAGAGAGCGGCCGCCAGCAACTTTCGGCGCGCGGAATGCCGGCAGACTGAGCCACGATTCGCCATCCAATCGAATTGAGTTGGTGTCGCCGTCTGCGCCATGATTGATAAAACGCAACAGCTGGTTACTGGCGAGAATCGCAATGGTCGCGTGCGGCGCGGTAAGCGGGGCGTCCTGATCAAAATCAAAGCCTACTTCGTCAGCCCACGTAGAAATCTGCTGTGCCATCTTGGCAGCGAGCGCTGGTTGCTCTGCAAGCAGATTAGTTGCCTCACCTTCGTCAGCTTCCAAGTCGTAAAGTTGCGCTTCGCTGCCATCTGGATTAACGAGAAATTTCCAGCGACCCTCACGTATTGCGAACGTTGGACTCTGATGCTCCGGCTTACCACCTTTGAGAATTGCATGCGGGTGACCATACTGCCAAAAAACGGGCGCGGCACGGCGGGAAGCTCTGCCCACCAGCACGCTGCTGCGGTCCAAACCATCAAGGTCGTCCTCCACTGAAACTCCGGCGATCCGGCAGAGAGTTGGGGAAACATCAATCGCGCTCATCACGCTGGAACGATCTTCGACCCCAGCCGGAATCGTACCTTTCCAGCGAGCGATGAAGGGCATGCGGATACCACCTTCGAACAGCGACCATTTACGACCGCGGTAAGGCCCCGTGAAACCAGCTGGTGGTCCGGTCTTGTATTTTTTCGGCCAATCAGTGGGGCCATTGTCACTCGTGAACAAGATCAGCGTCTTCTCCCCAAGCCCCAATTCATCAATGGTCGCAACGACCCTCCCGATCTGTTCGTCCATCGCTTCGAGCACCGCGAAAAAGTCACGAACATAGGGATCGGCAGACACAGATTTAAATTGATCAGCACTCCCAGGTTCCGGCACATGCGCGTCGTGAACATCGTTCGGAAATAGCCGGACGTAAAACGGGGAATCACGATGCCGTCGAATGAAATCGATAGTGCGATCCGTTTGAATCTGCATTCTCTCCCATCGCTCGCAAGGGATGATATTTCCTTGACCCAGAGCCCGAGCCCGCTCGACCCCCTTTTCATTCGAAATGATCCGATCGCCTAATCCCTCGAACGACACGAGCGATTCCTCAAACCCATAAGCCTGGGGCAGAGGCGCGTCATCTACGTCACGGCCTCCACCCATGTGCCACTTACCGAAATGCGCGGTCGCGTACCCAGCTGCCTTAAGTTTCTTAGCGGTCGTCGGTGCGGAAGCGTCAAGATAATCAGCCATTCCACGATTCGCATTCCCGGCACGAGTATTGAGGAACGAATGAATTTTCCAACGTCCCTGGTATTGGCCGGTGGTCAGCGCTACTCGCGACGCAGAACAGATCGGAGAATTGACGTAAAAGTTGGTTAGTTTGATGCCTTCTGCCGCGAGCATGTCGATATGGGGCGTCTCGATGAGCGGGTTCCCAAAACAACTCGGATCGGCAAATCCCATGTCGTCAATGAATATGACAACGATATTCGGTCTCTCGCTTACCTGTGAATCCGCAAAGGCCGATGCAAGATTGACCGTAAGACAAAGCAACGCAAGGAAGGTCGAGATTTTTCGTTTCATCGAGACACTACTTCTATGGAAACTTCTTTGACTGTTTCTACTCGGCTTCAACAAGCACACGCAGTTGATCAAGCTTTTGAGGGGCCACTTTCAGGTCAAGGATCAACGTGCGTTGATCAGCAGCAAGAATCACGCGATCGAATCCTGGTCGAACATCCCCTTCCGGTCGCGGCTCGACCGCACGGGGTGCCGGATAATCGACATCCGGATTTCCAAAGAGTGCCTCCGATTCTTGCAGGAGCCGTGTTTCAGTAATCACACCAACAATAGCGTTTGAGAATGTGATCTGCCCACGAACTTCACGCTTCTTGTTTGGAAATTTTTCGGATGGAAGCGAATCGAATTGCAACAAGTAGCTCGTGACACGCCGCCCTGCCATAAGCGTGTGTTTCTCGCGATAACGCGACCTCACATATTCCCCAGGATCTCCCAGGTCGACCCGGACTACATCTTCCAAAGTCACACCACTGCGCTCGGGGAACACGACGAGGTGTTCATTGTCGGCATAATTACCAGGATGGAATCCCGGCCCCGGAGAAACAAAGCGAACAGCGCCTGTGGTTTGAAGCACGCCGGAATTAACCGGCCACGCGTTTTCAAAAGGCATTACCTCGTAGTCCGCCGCGTCAATGGTTGGTGATTCCTCCGATGCTCGCACAGCCTCTCCTTCGCGGACCAGTGTCGACGGATTTGAGGCTAAGCCTTTCTTGCGAACCGAGACTTCTCCCTCAAATACAACCACATCCGTCGTACCATCATCCGCAACCGCGACGCCGAATGCGGTACCCAGATCGACAACGCGAGCAGTATGCGTATCCACAACAAAGTCGATCGCCGATTCGGGAATCCTGGCCGTTACAACTCCTCGCAGCAAAACCACCCGCATCTCATCAATGAGGTCAACTGTCGCCGGCCCTTCCACGACGACCGTCGCGCCACTGAAAAATTCAAGTCGAACCAAACCTCGATCAAGATTGAGCTGACCTGAGATGACTTCCTGGCCGGCACGAATCGCGATGCCGTCCTCGTATGCCCCCACTGCCTGCGAAATGACGGCGATATAGGGTGCCCTAGCGGATTCAGTCGTTGATTCAACCGGCGAACGACTCCACCAATGCGCAAATCCGAATACCAGCAACAAGATCGTCGCCGCCAAAGCGGCAGGAACCAATAATCGACTTGGGAATCGCGAGAACCAACCGGGATGGATCGCCTGCGGTGACATCGCTCGATGATGATCGACGTCGCGACGTGGAATAATACAGTCAGCTAACACTGCCCGCAGCGCTGTGTGCGTGGCGATCTGGTCGAGGTACAACTTCCGCGCTGCGTCGTCGGATCCGACTCGTTTCAGTAATTCAGCCCGCTGCTTCTCATCTAAAACGCCATCCAGCATTTCCTGAATGAGAACCGCCAGCGATCGATCAGCATTGCTCATCCGGCCGCCCCTTTACCGAGGTGTTGCTCCACACAGTCAGCCAGTAAGTTGCGAATCCGATAAAGAACCTGTTTCATTGCTGACGCGGTTTTCCCTACGCCCTCAGCCAGATTTGCGATCGAGACATCGTTTCCATATCGCTTGCGAAG
Organism: Rubripirellula sp.; assembly: GCA_049602075.1. GTDB lineage: Bacteria > Planctomycetota > Planctomycetia > Pirellulales > Pirellulaceae > Rubripirellula. Next base: position 41,461 of record JBMYRF010000007.1, on the reverse strand, counting down.
CAAGCTCTTGTGCTCATCCGAGAGTTGCTCCACACACCTACCCAACAACTGGATCCGCTGTTCGGTATCCTCAGCCATCACCTCCGCACTGGGAGCGAGCTTCTCGGCAAAAGATTCATGTAACACCAATCGGTTCCGCTTGCGATCACGCAGATGAGCCAGCACTTGAAAACGTGCGGTGCTGTATGCCCAAGACTCGAAACTCGCATCTGACTGAAAGTCATCCGCTTTACGAATCAAAACGAGATTTGTCTCCTGCAACACATCCTGTGCCGCCACTGGATCCGCCAACAACGACAGGATGTACGCATGCAATCGGTTCTGAATCGCCGTGACAGCGAGGAAGTACTCGTCCGAGGCCATGTTTGCTACACGATAAAGGCTGATGCTGATCCCCCTCGGTAATAAATACCAGGTTCGCGTTCGAGGTAACGCCCCTACCCTGGAATTTTTCAACGCACAAAAACCGATAAAAGTACGGCTCGAGCAGGCTGCCCGAGAATCAACCATCAAGGCGGCGCGGAGGGGGAGCGACATAAGGGTTCTGACTCGGTTGGCCAGCTACCGGCATACCGCCCAAATCGTCTTCGCAGGAACCGACACCACCCACTGGATCGCGATCGATGAAGACCGCAATCAAAAGCAGTGAGAGGACGACGACACCACCCAGCGCAGAGAACAGAGACCAACCAGTAATAACCACCGGATAACTCTGCTGCGGCACATATCTCACGAGCACCGCCTGAAAAAGAATGTGTCCGCAGCTTATCACCAAGTTGATCACGATTCCCGCGAGCGCGTAATTTGCTGGCCGCCGATAATCCTTCCGATAGCGAAGAAGAATGACGATGATCACGATGAAGAACACGCACCGCAAAATCAAAGGTGACGCCGCAAGAATCGTAAACAAAAGGCTGTCCATCCGAAGACTTAAAGAGGAAAATTGAATGCTGCCGGTGGATCATTCAAATGCAGCAGGGGCCTGATACTGCAGTGCCGATGCCCGGCATTCATAAAACATCTTCGACAAATCTAATGCAAATGAACTTGCAATTCGAGCTCATCAGGCCGATCCCATTGCTCGTCAGGCCGATCCCAATGCTCATCAAGCCGAATCAAAAGGGTGCCGCGAGCTACACCGCCAAAAAAACGGCACGACTACTTAACAGGAAGGATCGCGGCCCCGAGCGGGAGGCTGATGGTGACTCCGTACCGAGGCTTCTTCTAAACACGCTAGTTTGATGACGGGCAAAAACGCCCAACGAATCCTGCTAACTCACGCTCACCAACGTCGCGTTGAAATTGCAAACCCTGTCAGATGTGCCCGTGATTCACTAGGATACAGTCAAAAGTGATACGCCGACGTCCTTCAATCAAGAATCGTACGAATGGACTTAATTCGCAACTTCTGCATCATCGCCCACATTGATCACGGAAAATCGACCTTGGCCGATCGACTGATCCAGGCCTGTGGCGGGGTGACACAGCGCGAATTCCAAGATCAAATGCTCGACTCAATGGAGATTGAGCGGGAGCGTGGCATTACGATCAAGAGCAACACGATTTCGCTTTCTTATCGCGGAAAGGATGGTCGAGATTATTTGCTCAACCTGATCGACACGCCGGGGCACGTCGATTTCTCCCACGAAGTACGGCGATCGCTGATGGCTTGCGAAGGCGCTTTGATCATCGTCGATGCGTCGCAGGGCGTTGAAGCTCAGACGGTTGCCAATCTCTACCTGGCCTTGGAGTACGACCTCGATCTCCTGCCGGTGATCAACAAAATCGATTTACCCGCGGCAGATGTCGACCGCGTGCGGGAGGAGATTGATGCCGATTTGGGTCTCGATCCATTTGCCGCGATTCCCGTCTCTGCAAAAACCGGTGAGGGCATTGAAGATGTACTGCAAGGCATCGTCGAACTTTTGCCGCCACCCAAGGGCGACTCAGAAGAACCACTAAAGGCCTTGGTGTTCGACGCTTATTTCGACAAATACCGGGGCGTGATTTTGCAGTGCCGTGTGATGCAGGGAACCCTGAAGACAAAGGACACGATTCATTTCATGCACGGTGGCCGCGACTACAAAGTCGACGAACTTGGCTACAACCAGCTTAAACTCAACCCCAAGCCTCAGCTTGCCGCAGGAGAGGTTGGTTATCTGGTTGCCGGCGTGAAGAGTGTTCAAGACATTGAGATCGGCGACACGATAACACACCTCGAACGCCCCGCCGATGAACCGATCCCCGGATACCAAGAAGCCAAGCAAGTCGTTTTCTCGTCGGTCTACCCAATGAGTACCGACCAGTATCAGGACCTCACCAAAGCGCTCGACAAACTCGCGATCAACGACGCGGCGCTGACCTATGAAAAAGATAGTTCAGCAGCGCTTGGATTTGGGTTTCGCTGCGGATTCCTGGGGCTCCTTCACTTGGATGTGGTCCAGGAGCGACTGCAGCGCGAGTTTGATCTCGGGCTTGTCATCTCTGCTCCGTCGGTGAAGTACAAGCTGGAATTGAATGACGGCACCACCGTCGATGTCGATAACCCGAGCTACTGGCCTGACCCGACGAACATTTGCGGAGCCACGGAACCGTTCATTAAGGCTTCGATCCTCACGCCCGAAGAATTTGTTGGTCCGGTAATGGAACTTTGCCGCGAGCACCGGTCGGAGAGCCAGGAAATGAACTACCTGGCTGCGAATCGAGTCGAAGTAATAAGTGAAATGCCACTTGGTGAGGTGCTCTTTGACTTCTACGGCAAGCTGAAAATGATCACGCGGGGATATGGCTCATTTGACTACGAGCCCATCGAATATCGCCCGACTGACGTGGTGAAGGTTGACATTTTGGTCAACAAGGAGCCCATTGATGCGCTCGCCTATCTTGTTCATCGATCCAAGGCGAGGGCTCGCGCTCTTCATTACTGCGAACAACTCGCAGAAGCGATCCCACGACACCAGTTTAAGATTCCCGTTCAGGGAGCAATCGGTGGAACGATCATCGCGCGAGCAACCATTCAGCCCTACCGAAAGGATGTCACCGCAAAGCTCTACGGCGGTGATGTGACGCGAAAAAAGAAGCTGCTTGAGAAACAGAAAAAGGGAAAAGCGAAGATGAAGCAATTCGGCAGCGTCAACATCCCTCAAAAAGCATTTGTTTCCGTGCTCCGCGCCGACAACGACTAATATTTGCTCGGACAAGCACGCGAGCGAACGTCTCGAAGTTCTTGCCGAAAAGCTACCCAGCCAAACATGATTCGCAGTGGTCACGAACCGATGGGTAAGTAATACAAATCGCGAACTCAACTTCATCGAAATTCGCTACCACGGAAAACACATCAGATCGACGAGCGTTCAGCCTGGAAGGAACGCCCGCCACGAATTTAACTACCGAGCCATGCGGTCAGCAACAAAGGCTCTGCGGGGCATGGATTGGTTCGCGAGCCTTGTGCAATAAGATTCGAGCCTTGT
>JBMYRF010000007.1:0-37895 GCA_049602075.1 Rubripirellula sp. | reverse complement strand
TGTGCAATAAGATTGGTGAGCGTTGAGCCGCCTCGCGTACCGACAATCAATCGGAATCGCTTACTCACTTTCCATTCCAAGTCCCGACTTGACCGACTCCATGATGCCCTTCAACTGCTCGTCAATCTTAGCCTGATCGACTTCACCTGCGAGGTATTCTCGCAGGGCGACAAGCTTTTCCTTGACAGTTTCCAGAGCGGCTGCAGCACCCTCGGGAAGGGCAAAGCCATCTGCTTTTCCTTCGATCGATTGAATGAGCTCGACAACTGCCGTTTTGAGTTCAGCAGGCTTGTCCTTCAGAGCCTCCAGGCCACCAAATTTTTCTTTCAGTGGAGCGAGAGATGACATCGCGACTTCGCCAAGGCCACTCACCATCGCTCCTCCTTCTTCGACCATCGCCTCCGCATCCTCGGCAATCGTCTCAGCAGTCGATTCAACTGCCTTCTCGGCATCTTCCACCGCCTGCTTGGAACAACCAGCCGCTAGTAACAATGTGGAGAGCAACAGAACAAAATGGCAAGTCACAAACTGATTTTTCATGGTCCCACTCCCTATCACAAATCAAAAACTCGATGCCATTCGACTCATGACATCCGCTTGAACTAGTGTCCCCGCTTACAGCATCAAAATGACAGGCTAAACCTGATCGTTCAAGGCGTCTCATGTTGAGTCAACTCGATTCAAACCAATCATTCACGTGGTAGCCACCGGCGTCTTTCACGCCATGACTTTGACAAACCGACTCCGAATGGCCGCCTGACAACCACTGCAAATGGATCACAGGAAACGCATACACCTCTACTGAAGCGGTCAGCGCGATTGAAACCGCATGTTGACTTCCCGATTTGGTTTTAAAAATAACCCCTGTGCATCTCACTATTCGGAAGACGCAAGATAGCAATCACTTTGCGGCATTTTCTTTTGCCTTGTTTTTCCTCGACCAACGCCAAGCAGAGCAATAACGCTCGCGGTTTTGCACAGCGACTTACCCTACTGCGAAGTGACGAGGAACGAGATCATCAGGAGACTACATGGCGAATTGCTCTGAGTGCAAAACCAGCCTAACGTGGGCAAACCGCGACCTTGCCTCGCTGAAGGAACCGCGTTGTTCCAAGTGTGCAACGCGAAGGAAAAAGCTCAAGAAAAAAACGGCGAGAGACTTGACTTCAGAAGTCAGCAGAAAGCAGGCAGCGATTTCTCTTCAACTCCGCAGCGAAAGAGAAACAGCGGAACAATCCGAAGAACCAAACCCTTCTCGGCCAGTCAGCACACCAACTGGAAGGCCAAAGCAGAGACGACCGGTTCGAAAATTCACCCACAACCTTCAACGACCACTTGTTGCAGTTTCCCATAAAAAGATTGCAATCCTTTCCTTATGGACAGCGCAAATCATTAGCATCCTTGGTTGCATTGGATTTCTCTCGTTGCTGCCGTACAGCCTTTACCAGCGGCAACAAATTGAGACACTGAATCAATTGACGGGAATTAAACTTGGAATCTTGCTTGTTGGTACTTTCGTCGGATTCCTCTATTTCTACGCGATGGCGATCTTATTCGCTTACGCCCGAAACCAATGTGCTGAAAAATAACTTCGGCACGCAAGCATTCGCCGCCAGTATTTGGCCCGGCGACGAATGGGATGACGCTCCGCTTTTGCATGCGTAAACCGATCGCGGGATCGCCGGTAATCACTATCCCAGAATCACTCACTCTGGCTTCATCGTGAAATCGTTTGTTGCCTAATCGCGTACCGAGCTGTGGCATTGGAGATCGGCATGATTATCTTCTATATTGTTCGCATTGAATAATCACCGAGAGATGCTTACCGTCTCTTTCTCCCACGCGGGGCTGACCTTGCAGTTGGACCTCGATGCCACGCAGATTTTTGGCAAGCGGAAAACACGATTTAACTAGGGCTACGATGAAGTGGACAATTTGTGCCGTGGTTCTGTGCGGCTTCGCGGCTCTTTGGTTCAGCGGCTCTAGCGAACTGGCCGCGCAGACTCCACTCGCCAGCGGTGCGTCCGCAGAAGCAGGCAGTACCCCCACTGAGCTAAGGGATCCCACTGAGCTAGAGGATCAAGCGACTCGGGTGATGAGTCGGTATTGCGTGTCGTGCCATGGCACTGACAAGCAAGAAGGTGATGTCCACCTAGGCTCGTTGGAGACAATTGATGAGGTCGACCGGCAATCGCTATTTGGCATAATCCAAGATGTCATCCATCTATCTGAGATGCCCCCAGAGGACGCTAAGCAGCCGAGTGACACTGAACGAAAGATTTTGCTGCAGTGGGTGAAGAGCAAGTTGACAGGTAAAGCCGCAAAAGCCCTAGCGGAAAAACTGCTGCGGTTTGAGTACGGCAATGTCGTTGATCACCAAGAGCTGTTCTCTGGTGAGAACGCCAACCTGCCCGGCTATACCGCGGACCGCCGCTGGCTGATTAGCGAGTTCATTTTTAACGAGCGGATCAATCGGCTGCTCGATTACCAACCAACGCGAACGATCTATGGAACATCCCATCAGGTTCAAGGCGATAGCGGAATCCACTGGAGCCCGAAGACTGAGCGTGGTAATAAGTTTCGCAGAACGATTACCAATCCGTACTTGCTTCCAGAGAAAACTGGGGTGCGTTATAGCGTCCACGACAGACTGACGACGGGGCACCTGCTAACGATGGTTGGCAACGCCAAACGGGTGGCGGGACACATGACGTCAGAGGCAACGATGAAAACACATTACCCTGCCATGTACGCATTGATGAAATCCGAATTGGATCACCGCGAGACGATGCGGTCGCGCGAGCAATTCCTGAGAACCTTCTCCTTCATGGAACGTTTGCTGGAAGAGATTTATGGTGACGAGCACGAGACCTTGCTCCCCGAACTGGTTCGTACAGAGGTCCCCTATCCCGGGCCGCCCAAGCATTCCACAAATGGAATTCAGAAGCGGCACGAGAACCTCGAATTCTTGGAACGATTCGACCGGGAAGACATTCGGGCAATACTGCAGGGCATCGCAACCCACAAGCAAACGGCCTTTAAGGTCGACATAAATACCGATGATTATCAGCTAGATCACAAAGGCAATCCGGTGTGGGCTCCTTACAGTGACGCCGATCGCACCGAGTTCGACAAGATCGTGCTGCAATGCGAGCGGGACTGGTACATGGAGGGCGTGACCGATTATCGAATCCGCAACCGCATCGTCACCATGAAGCTGTTCTATGACACCTGGGATATGAACCGGCTTTACAGCCACATCGAGAACGGCAACTTTGAAGCACCGAAATACGCGCCGCTCAGCGATGCCGAAATGACGCTGGTCACCAGTGCGATCAAGAAACACCGCAAGCAAGGCGACCGGCAACAACAGATCATTGAAAAATGCCTGACTGATTGGGATGCGTCGTTCAAAGTGGAGCACGAGGCGACCAGTGACGCAGATGCAACACGGGTGAAACAGTTGATCATTGAGTTGTACGCGAGGATTTTTGAACGCGAGCCCACGGATCTGGAGATCAGAAAGAACGTCGAGCAATACAATCTGTACTTGGGCAAACTATATCGGCAACAGGCGACAGCAAAGCTGATTGAATCGATGATCCTTAGCACCGAATTTGCCTATCGCACTGAGTTCGGGGAGGGCAAGCCTGACAAGCATGGCCGCCGGATGATGTCGCCACGTGATGCGAGTTATGCGATCTCGTACGCGTTGACTGATTCGAGTCCGGACGAACAACTTCGCAAGGCGGTGGCGGAGGGCCGACTCAGTTCGCGAGAAGACTACGAGCGTGAGGTCCGCCGAATGCTGAATCGTCGCGAGCAATGGTACATCGTCGATGAAAATGTTCAGGCAGCAAACCTAAACGCCAGCGCGACCAACCAACCAATCCGAAAGCTGCGTTTCTTTCGTGAGTTTTTTGGATACCCAAAAGCTCTCAAGGTATTCAAGGATGACTCGCGTTTTGGTGCCGGTCGCCATGAGCAAGCTGTAAGCCGTTTGATTGATGAGGCGGACCTGCTAGTCGAATATATTCTTGAAAAAGATGAGCACGTGATTGAAGAACTGCTCACGACCAACAAGTTCTTTATTTATCACTCAGGTGATAATGAAGCGATGCAGTCCGGAGCAAATCAATTGCGGAAGGTCTACGAGTACTTCCGAAAATTCGACTGGGAAACGTGGGAGCCCGACGATATCGCACCCCACAAGTCTTTTATGCTGACCATCTGGGAGTTCCGCAAGGTTCGAGGCGGAGACGACAAATCGCTGCTGACCGCACTGAAACGAATCATGCCGGCATTGGAACTTCACTTCAGCGAAGGTCAAGCCAATGGGATGCCCTACATGAAGATGGGGATGGGTTTCTGGCACGGTGGAAACGTGGTGGGACGGACCGGCCAACAGATGCGAGGTGAACAGGTAACGTCTTATTGGAATCTCGACTGGAAAACCTGGGACTACCCACCCCAACAACCGGCTAGCATCCCCAATCGCAAAGGAATCCTGACACACCCCGCATGGCTGATCGCCCACTCGCAAAACCTGGAGACCGACCCGATTCATCGCGGTAAGTGGATTCGAGAGAAATTGCTGGCGGGAACCATTCCAGATGTTCCGATCACGGTGGACGCCGTGATCCCCCCCGATCCTCACAAGACCCTGCGCCAACGGATGGAAAACCGAACCGGAGATAATTATTGTTGGCGATGCCACCAAAAGATGGACCCACTCGGCTTTCCCTTTGAGATCTACGACGACTTTGGCCGCTTCCGGACTGAGGAAAATCTTGAGCACCCGGATAATTTGATCAAAGAGGCCAAGCGAGGTGAGACCAATGAATTTGGTGCTTCATTACCTGTCTACAAAACCCTGCCCGTTGATCCTCGGGGTGTTTTGCAAGGCACCGGTAACGCGACGCTGGATGGCAACGTTGAGGATGCGTTCGACTTGATCGATCGCCTTGCCAAGTCAGACAAGGTCCGCCAATCGATCATCCGCCACGCATTTCGCTTTTTTCTGGGTCGCAACGAGACACTTTCGGACGCAAAAACGCTACAAGAAGCGGACAAAGCCTACCTCGCCAGCAATGGCAGCTTTGACGAAGTGATCGTCTCACTGCTAACCTCTGACTCCTTCATCGACCGCGTACGTAACTCCAAGGAATAATCGATGCTGATCAGCCGACGAGAACTTTTAAAGACGACTGCCTTGGGTACCACCAGCTTGGCGTTCACGCCTTCGTTCAACCATCTCCAAGCAGCGCCGGGCAACGCTGCGGGTGGCGTGCCGCACCGATTTATTTTCATTCGTAAATCTAACGGCAACCTAACAACGCAATTTGGGCTACCGTCCTTCTCATCGGAAGACCTAAAGAAGCACGAGGAAAAACAGGCCTTTGAGCTGGACTTGGCCAAACATGAGCTGCCTGATTGGCTGAAAGCTCTCGACGGGCACAAGGACAACATGACCATCCTTCACGGTATTTCGATGTCCGTGAGCGGTGGCGGGCATTACTCCTACTCCGGCTGCATGGGGGCTTACAAAGCCGGACGTGACATCTTAAGCAACATTAAATGGGCAACAGTCGATTTCGAATTAGCCAAGCTATTTCCATCACCGTTTGGACATGTCGAAATGTCGCTGGCAGTCCCCCACGGACGCGACCACAGGACCGGGATCGTCTCAGGCTATTCCGCTCCGGCGGCAAGGCAGCGCAATTATTGCTACGCCGATCCGATGACAGCGTATCAGGAGTTGTTTAAGTCTGTGATCAACACCAACGAAGCTGCCTCAGACGATGCGTTGCTCGATTACTTGCGTGAGCAAGAAAGTCATCGACTCAAAGGCCTTGATGGTGATGAACGCTTGAAGATCAGTGATCAGATTGATTCGCTTCAAGCAATCCGCGCCCGCAACACAAAAGTCGCATCCCTGGGTGACAAGATCAAGCAGTACTTGCCCGAAATCGATCCAGTACACGCAGGTGGTGGCGAGGACGCAACCTTGCCGCAGAAGCAGGCCGCCTTCACCGACATCATCGTCGCGGCGCTCGCATCGGGCCTGACCAACGTCGTCACCTATACGATCGACGACTTGGGTACCGACATCACTTCCTTGCCCGAGAATCAACAAAAAACGAGTATCCACCAAATTGGGCATGGGGGACAGATTGCCGGCGCCGCAAAAATGAGAGATGCGATCAAGACTCATCACGTGAAGCAGGTCGCGACTTTGGTCACCAAGCTGAAGGCAATCCCAGAGGGAAATGGTACGATGTTCGATAACACATCGATCATTTATATGCCGGAAACTGGTGCTGGCCATCATGGACCAGACACGGAGGCACCGATGGTTCTGATGACGGGCAAAAACTCAAAGCTCGACATCGCCGGCCGATATATCCGCTTGCCGTTCCACGGCACCGAGGGGCACAAAACGCTCAGCAACTGGTACACCACTTTACTCAATGCCTACGGCAACCCAATCGAACACTATGGTGACCTGGATCTAACGATGCAACGCAATCGCATGGAGCAGACCGGAGCCATTCAACAGTTCATGGTTTAAAATGTGTGTCGCAGAGACATCAAAAATTCAGAGACTCGTTACGACACGGCAAGGGCCACCCAGCTGCAAGCTCGCGCGATTGGATTCAGCGGAGGAATTCTCAATCAGGCAGTCAGGCGGAATCGCTTCAAGATGCCAGAGCCAAGCCATCACATTGGAAAGCCGAGAATGAAACGCTATGCCGCAGTATTTACGATCGTGGCCTGCGCGATCCTATCAATTCTCGGTTACGTGCAGAACGCGACGTCAATGAATAGGGCGTCAATGAACGCAGCACCTGCAAACGCCGCGGCGCCCATCGGTTCTGAACGGCGGGAGGATTCTGAACTGCGGGAGATCGCAACGCATCCTGAATCGTATCGATTCATCGACCAAGCAACCGACCGTGTGGACGATCGGGAAATGGTGAAAATTCATTCCACGGCGGCGTTGGCTAGTAACCACAAATATGTTGAACTGCGTCCCGGTTCAATAAGGTACTTTCGGTCTGATGGTAATGTATCTGCCGATGGAAAGTGCGCCGCAATCACGTGGTCGATCAATGGAACGATCAAAAACACCACTGTCGGCCGACCGGGTGACGTGATCATGGTCATTCGTTCGCTCGACGGCGTCATCACATGGTATTCGTTACAGATTGATATGCGGTGTTAGGTTGTTGTTGAATTTGAATTGCAGATCAGCTTCACATGACAAGTTCCGATCTCCATCAAGCTGGCGGTGGCTCTTAACTTGTGCCGGCGTCTGACGTTTTGCCAATCGTCAACTCCGAGAAGTTACCAACGGCAGATCCGTCTCAGCATACTGGGGGCGTTAAAGAAAAACACTGTGAGCCCGAGGAGTGTTTTCCCCGTGCTGTGCGTTTCGAAAAGAAAACATGATGCGCAGCGTCCTCGCCAATCATGCTTAGGCAACGCGTCACACAAGTGCGAAGCGTTCTCGCACCGACACATACTGCCATGATTCAATTGGCATGAACTAGCGGACACTCTCCATGCAGCGATTCACAGACCAGGACGCAGATACACACCTGGGCATTACTGACGGAACACAAGCGAACACAAGATCCATCCCCCGCCACAATCACTCCGGTTGTAGCTGGATTTCAAGAGTTTTCAGCCAATCATTACGCCGGAAGCGTTCGATACGTTTGTGGCTTATTCGGCCAGCCCGCCCGGCAAAGCGTGACCGTGATTAGACGATAGCCATAGCAGCCACCAGGAAACCCAGCAGAAACGAAACCCAGCAGAAACGAAACCCAGCAGAAACGAAACTCAGCAGAAACGAAACTCAGCAGAAACGAAACTTGGGGCCTTTGACTTACACCTTCCTTTCGAAGTGGCAAACACGTCGGGAGCTCACTCCACGTGTGGACTCGGGCTAGGAGCAGGGGGACCCGAACTCCGATCAGGGGGGCAAGGCCATTAGGATGGCGAGAGGATTGTGAGCTTTCCAAGGCGATTTGGCTTAGCTCACGCCAAACACTTCATCGGATTTGAGCGGCCATGCTAAAATCTGCGTACAGAAATCGATTCAGCATCATCAAGTGATCGATGATGAGGACAGTGACCATAACTTCGATCTCTAAACCCATCGTAACGCACATTGCGCGTTCCCAACTGCTTGCTAGTCGCCCCTAACTTGTGGATTCCCATGAAGCCCGTTGTTGCCGCCATCGTGATCCTGTTCGGACTGCAATCTCTCCATGCTGAGGAGCCAGCGAAACCCGAAAAGCAAGAACTTGTCACCGGTCAAGTCTGGATGCGGAGCTACGCCTTCGAAGCGGCGGACAAGGACATGGAATACGCTCTTTACATTCCCGAGGACTACGACGCGACGAAGTCCTATCCCTTAATGGTTGCGCTCCACGGGCTCAACAGCAATCCTCGCCAGATCTTGGGCTACCCCGGTTTCACAAATTTGGCGCAAAAACACGGTTATATCTTAGCCGCACCGATGGGCTACAACAAAAGAGGATGGTATGGAGGTCGTGGGCAAACTTCGCAGCGTTGGGATCCGAAGAACCTCGGTGAACTCAGCGAAAAAGACGTCATGAACGTTCTTAAGATTGCGCGGGACGAATTCAATGTGGACTCGAAGCGAATCTATTTGATGGGCCACTCCATGGGTGGTGGGGGAACCTGGCACATCGGCATCAAGTTCCCCGACATCTGGGCCGGACTGGCTCCGATCGCTCCCGCGACGTTCCGCTCGCCCGATGACTTGCAGAAGATCAAGTCAATTCCCGTGATCTTGGTGCAAGGTGATAAAGATCGGCTGGTTCCCGTTCGAGGTGCTCGTCGCTGGGCATCCAAGATGCAAGAACTGGGGATGACGCACGAGTACATCGAAGTGGAAGGCGGCAACCACATCGTCCCGGCCATCACTCAACTGCCCGCAATCTTTGAGTTCTTCGAGAAGCACACCAAACAGAAAGCAGCAAAGACGAACGAGGAATCGCAAGCGTCTGAAGAAGAAACTAGCATCAGCCCTCTCTGAGCGAGCCTCACTCGCTGGTTCTCACGTTTACTGGCTCTCACCTCTATTGATCGCTCCTGTCAGCTTGACTGGGGAGCGTGAACGTCGCAACCACCGCGCGATGGTCCGATGGATAAGGTGTTACAACAATGTCTGCATTCTCTTCGCTTTCCCCTACGATTTTGCTGTCGACTACTTCGATACCTGTGCCCCTGAAGTACACAAAGTCGATGCGATCATGGTGATCCTTGGGGTCATTGGCCTTCGTTAGAGGCGACCAAGTGTATCCCGGCCTTTTCATCTCGTCGGAGTAGATCGTACGGTAGGCGTCGGCGAAGCCCGCGTTAGCCAGAGCCAAAGACGTGGGATATTCCACTTTGATCGGATGGCGACCGGCCTGGGCTGCTTTTTCGGTCCAGTCGAGATGTGACGGTTCGTTGAAATCGCCGACCACAAAAACAGGCGTCCCTTTGTTGGGGAGGGAACGTATCTGCTTCAGAAGCGCTGAGATATCTTTCCCACGAGCTTCTCGTGCTTCGGCAATCGCTTCACTTTCGGTGCTGATAAACGGAGTATCCCGGTGCTTGTGCCACTTTGGACGGATACTCAATAGCTGGTAGGGCTGATAAGGATTGGATGGCAGGTGGAGATTGAAGATGTGGGCTTCACAACCCGAATCCAGTTTGATTTTGATACCACCGTGATGGCGTTCGACAATTTCGTGAGGCGTCAAAATACATTTGTTTCTGCGGTCGACGTAGTGATTCCAGCCCAGCAACTTCGCCAACTTCTCCCCATTAACGCCGCGTGGGGAACGTGTTTCCTGAACACCGACCACATCTACCTTCGCCTTCCGAATCACGTTGGCGGTTTGGGACAATGGCTGCCCCCGCATCGTGCCACCGCGATAGATATTGTAAGTCATTACTTTCATGCTGAAATCTTCGGACTGCGCAGTTACGCCAGTCACCAGTACGGCAAAGCAGAAAACCATCGATCGCATTATTCTCATCGCTCAGCTCTTTCGATTACGAGTTCCCGAAACTGCGGTATCCACTTTTCGCGTCAGCAGTTGGGCAATCAAGCGTTAGCATGCGTTTTCCAGTTCACTCGCACATCGTGTTCGCTGGCTCTGCGACAGCGCCGTTCGATCTGTTTCGATCGGCATTCAGATTGCTGATTCGCTTGGGCAAACATGACATTCACCTGCCAGCTTCGCTGAAGTCATCCGCCCGACCATCGGCCTCGGATCGCGTCCAGTAAAACGGCAGCAACAATCACGCTTCCCGTGATCATTTGCTTGGTCGGATCGGAGGCACCGATCTGAGCCAACCCAGTTTGTAGCACCGCAATGATCAGCACTCCTAAAAACGAGCTGATCACCGAACCCCGCCCACCCATCAAGCTGGTGCCACCGATCACGCACGCAGCAATGGCAGAGAGTTCGATGCCGACGGCGGCATTTGGGTCGGCGGTCGAAAGCCGAGAAACCTGGGCCAACCCAGCCAACCCACACAACAGCCCACTGATGGCAAAGACCGTAATGGAATAAGGCGACGACCGGATGCCCGACATTCGCACCGCTTCCTTATTCGTGCCAATGGCAACCAAATATCGCCCGAACACAGTACGAGTCAGCACAAACTCGCCGAGTAGCACAGCGGCAATTGCAAGCAGAAACGCAGGAGAAAGCTGAAGCCCCGCAATCGGCTGTCCGATCGATTCGACCGCCGATCCGATGTATTTCGTTTGCGAATCGGTGACCACCTTCGTCGCGCCGCGGGCGATCTCCAGCATACCGAGGGTAACAATGAAAGACGGAATCCCGACACCGACCGAGACGATCCCGTTGAACAGGCCGCAGGCGGCACCGGTCAATAAGCACAACGGCACTGCAGCCCAGAGCGGCCACTGGTGATCGACCATCAATGTCCCCAGGACTGCCGACGAAAGTGCCAACACGGAACCAACCGACAGGTCAATGCCGCCAATGATCAACACCAATGTCATTCCGACTGCAATCAGCGCAAGATCGGGAATCTGATTGGCAATCGAAACCACGGTGGCGACCTGTAGAAAGTTCTCGCTCAGCGAACCAAAGACAAGCGCGAGTAGCGCAAGTGCCCCGAGCAATCCAGCGTATTGAAGGATCGATGTTTGTAACCACGATTTTCTCATGCCCCTGTCCCCTGCACAGCGTCTGTACCCTGCACGTCGCCCGTTCGATCGATATACCCCGAAAACGCGGCTTGCATGATCTTGTCGCGAGACCAGATCTCTCGATCAAAATTTGCAACTAACCGACCCGCCGACATGACAACGATGCGATCGCAGGTTTCTAGCAGTTCGTCTAGATCACTGCTGACGATCACCAACGCCTTTCCATCGCGGGCCAACGACTCAAATAGCCGATAAATACGCAGTCGGGCAGCAACATCAATCCCACGAGTCGGCTCGTCAAACAGGAAAACATCTGCGTCACGCATGAGCCATTTTCCAACCACCACCTTTTGTTGGCTTCCACCACTGAGCGTTGACACGATCTGTTCAATACTCGTGCAGCGGGTTTCCATCTTTCGACACATGCTCTCGGCTGAATCCTCCTCGGCGCGGCGACGGATCACTCCACTCCTGGAAAAGTCACGTCGCAGGGCGCAAAGTGTGGTGTTGACCCTGATCGACTGCTGGAGCAACAACCCGTTCTGTTTGCGGTCCTCGGTGACCATGACCATGCCGGCGGCCACCGCTTGACTTGGATGATGGAACCGCCGCGCGGCAGCGGTTTCGCCCAGCTGCACTCGCCCAACCTTTGCAACATCAGCACCGAAAATCGCTCTTAACAGTTCGGTGCGTCCCGACCCGACCAAGCCGGCAATTCCCAGACGTTCGCCGGCACGGACCTCGAGTGAAACGTCTTGTAGCAGCTCTCCGCGCGACAGTCCTTCCACCTCCATCACGATTCGGTCCCGTGTAAACGACACGTGCCGATCACTCTCGGCCGAGTCATCTCGCTGGCCGGTCATCAGATCGACCATCGCGTTGGTCGTCAGTCCAGCAGTCGGCTGTGTGCAGACCGACTTGCCGTCGCGAAGTACGGTAACCCGATCAGCAATACGGGCAACTTCGTCAAGACGATGACTGATGTATATGATTCCAACTTGTTGCTCACGCAGCCTTGCCAGCCACTCGAAGAGTCGCTCTGTTTCGTTTGAGCTGAGCGCTGCGGTCGGCTCATCCAAGATCAGAATTTTGCAATCCAGATCAAGTGCCGCAGCAATTTCGACCATCTGCTGACGACCGACACCTAAGGAACCGACGAGCGTCTCCGTGCCAACGCCTTCCAAAGCGAAGCGGTCAAGCGCACAGCGGGCTCTCCGATGAAGCTCACGTCGATTGATGATTCCACTGCGACTAGGCAAGCGGCTCAACATCAGGTTTTCTGCGACCGACAACGTCGGGATCAGATTCAGTTCCTGTTGAATGATCTGCACACCCACAGATTCCGCCGCTTGTTTCGTTGCCGGCGCGAAGACCTCGCCGCGAAGTGCCATTTCGCCTGCCGTTGGCTGGACCAATCCTGAAATGATTCGGCAAAGCGTGCTCTTGCCTGCGCCATTGGCACCTAGCAAAGCATGAATCTCGCCGGCGCGAAGATCAAACGTGACACGATCGAGCACTGTCGTTGAGTACCGCTTGGTGAGATCGCGGACAACCAGCATCGGATCATTATCTGCCTGGTCGATCAATTCAACGTCTCCGCAGTCACCAAATCGACAGGCGTCTCAATGTCTTCAACTTCCAAGTCTGGGTTTTGCAGCATCTTCAGCGCCGCTTCGATTCCAAAGACAGCCAGTTGGTCACCGTGTTGATCCGCGGTTGCCAAAACTTTGCCATCACGTATGGCGAGCTGAACCGCCGAGATATTGTCGAAGCCCACGATCTGGACCGCGCCAGCTCGACCAGCGCTCTTGACCGCTGCAACTGCGCCAATCGCCATGCTGTCATTGGCGGCCAGGATTGCTTTGATTTCGGGATGCTCGCTTAGCATCGAGGACGCAATCGTGTTTGCCATGCTCATTTCCCACTCGGCTGACTGGCTATCGACAATTGCCATCCCAGACTCTTGCATTGATTCTTCGAATCCTAACCGACGCTGGGTACCATTGAATGACGTCCGGATTCCTTCAAGAATTACGACTTCATCTCCTTTGCTAAGTTTCGTTGCCAGGAAATCGGCAACCTGCTTGGCACCGGCTTTGTTGTCGGGACCCACAAATGGAATCACGACCCCTTCCTGCTGGAGGACTTCAGCGTCGAGTCGATTGTCGATATTGACAACAACAACCCCTGCTTGTCTAGCGCGTCGAAGGACGGGCACAAGTGCTTTCGAATCAGCCGGCGCGATCACGATCGCGTCGACTCCGCTGCTGACCATTTCGTCGACCAATGACGCCTGCCGACTTAAGTCACGCTCGTCCTTGATGCCGTTCACAATCAAGTCGTACTGATCAGCATGATCACTTTGATGCGATTCCGCTCCCTTCGCCATCGTTGAAAAAAACTCATTGGCCAGCGACTTCATGATCAGGGCGACTCGCGGCCTGTTAGATTCCCCCAGCTCGGATTCCCCCAGCTCGGATTCACTGCTCTTCGATGATCGGTCGTCGGAACCGCAACCTGCAGAGAGCATCAAGGTCACGGCGAGCATGGCAAGACACGCTTGACCAATTTTGCAAAACGGACCTCTTAGGATTCCGCAATCAGTGAACGTGCTGCAGATTTGAATCATGGTTTACCTTTATTCAGAATGAGTTGTTCGATTTCTTCTCCAGTCGGCATAGCCGACTGGGCTCCGGCACGTGTTGCCGCGATCGCGCCGGCAGCGCAGGCGAATTCCGCCGCTTCTAACAGGCTCTTTTCTTCTGCCCAGCGAACCGCGAGCGCTGCTGCAAAGGCGTCCCCCGCTGCGGTTGTGTCAACGGGATCGATTGGAAACGGCTCGATCCATTTGGGGGAACCGCCATCACTGAGAACGGCCCCCTGTCCACCGAGCGTGACAATTGCATTTTCGGCACCGTGTTGAATGAGTTCATTAGCAGCGGTTCGGGCGGTCTCCACTGACCCGATTTCGCGACCAAGAATCACTCCAGCCTCGGATTGGTTCGGACAAATCAGATCCGCTTTCAATAGCTCGTTGGGAAACAGTTTGGGGGCAGGCGCCGGGTCAAGGATCACGCGAGTATTAGAATCACGGGCGATGTTAATCGCAGCGATGATTGTCTCGACCGGGACCTCCATTTGCAGCAAGAGCGTGTGGCTCGATCGAATCACGTCGGCTGCTGCGACGGCATCCTGGACGCCCAAAGTTCCATTGGCGCCGGGAACCACGGTAATTGAGTTCTCGCCGGTTTCATCAACCGAAACAACGGCAAGGCCGCTGGCGCAGTTTGATCGACGGGCAACATGCGAGACGCCGATTTTTTCGTACTTCAAATTTTCGAGTAAGTGGTCGGCAAAACTATCATCGCCGACGCAGCCGATCATCGTCACATCCGCTCCCAGACGCGCCGCGGCAACCGCCTGATTGGCCCCTTTGCCTCCGCACACTTCGGTGGCTGAATCAGCAATGATCGTCTCGCCCGGCCGGGGCAAATGTGCGCAACAGACTACGATGTCCATGTTGATGGAACCGAGAACAGCAATTTTTGGGGCAGCGTTGCGCATGGCCGAAAGCCTCTATAATTCGCGGGCGAACTCTCTCATTCAACCGATTTACCGATCGCCGCGGGCGGCTGACTGGACAACTGCACCAACGCTTCAGTTACGCGAATCTTTTTCTCTTCGGTTAACTTCAGGTAACGATGAGGGCCAGCGTTGGCAGCCTGAAATGTGGTCAAACCATCATCGGCGACCGATACGCGTCCCGATTCAGAAACCTGGAAGTAGCCATGATCCGGTCGTACGGCGTATAGCACGCTCGTCAGATCCCATGTTGGCCGGTCGTGAGGCGGTGGCATATACAACTGGTACGCTTCGGCCAACGGATGATGCTCCACATAGTTGTAATCGCGTTCGATACTCTGATGCGGATAACGCACAGCCAGTCCAATCTCGAATCCGCTCCAGACAATCGGCGTTGGCCAGCGTTGTGCGAGTTTCTTCGCCGAGGGGATATCCATGACGATGTTGTACTCCTTGTGGTCGCGTGGCTGCGCACCTTTTTCAAATGAGATTTTTTCGAACGCACCCGCCATCATGGAAAGCAGGTGAGTTTTCTGCTTGACCAATTCGATACCAGAAAGTGGACTTACTTGATCCGGTTTCGTGTCAAGCAAATTCGCCAGGTTGGTAGAAAATCCGACCTGGACAATCACCACCGAGTGATTTTCGGCGTTTGCAAGTGTTTCGCGAAGCAACGCGACAGCATCCGGCGCCTCCTGGCCCGATATCAAGTCATGCGGATACCGCATTCGTTCTCCATCCTTCTGCGCACCTAGCCCGATGAACTTGCCATCTTCGGGTGTGACGCCGCTGCGACAGACCCCAATTGGAATCTCGCCACGGCCGTAGAACGTGTTCACCGCATCGGTGAATGATGCCGCATTGGGATGGTCTTTGGTGATGGTAACAGCCAATAGCCTGCATTCGCCCCGGCTTTCCAGAGCATGAATCAGGCCCAGGGCAAGGACATCGTCAACGTCATTTCCGATGTCGGTATCAAAGATCACTGGAATTGCATCTGATTGGTTCTCTTCGGCACAGACGTAATCCGATTCGCCGTGAGTACCTAACAAAATGATGGACATGCAGACACAAAGTCTGATTCGCTTGAGAGATTCGAGATCGTTCATCTGATTGCTTTCGCAGGTTCCAATCTGGTTTAGTTAAAATGCGATGACTGCTTTGGCTTGGCGATTGATGCTCGCTCAATGATTCGCATCGGTACGCGATGCATCTTTTTCCTGAGACGGTTTCCCGACTCGATCCGATCAATGATTAGTGTCGATGCCAGCCGTCCCAACTCAGTAATATCTTGGCAGGCAGTCGTCAGGGGTGTGGCCAGATAGTCGGCGAACGGATGATCGTCGAAGGTCACCAAAGACAAGTCATCAGGAATGCGGCGTCCAACCTCGGCAATCGCGCGGAGTGCGCCCAACGTATTTTCGCTGCTCAACCCAATCAGCGCCGTGATTTCGGGATGCTGGCCGAGGAGTCGTCGGGTCGCATCGTAACCAGAAGCCTCGCCAAATTGGTCTCCACAAACATACTTAAGATTCAAATCAGTCCCGGCAGCGATCAGTGCCTGACGAATTCCGGCCAGGCGTTCATCGTTTGGCAGCGTCCCCGGATGACCTTGTAGGACACCTATTTTCGTATGCCCTTGATTCGTCAATAATTTCGTAAGTTCGGCAGCACCACACTGATGGTCCGATGTCACATTCACCATCCGACCGTCACGGAACCCTCGATCGATTAGAATCACAGGCACGCCGGCTTGATCTAGTTCCGCCAAATGGTCTGATACTAGGCCAACTGGACAGATCAACAGCGCTTCGATGCGTCGCTGCCAAAGCTGCCGCACAACGTGGTGTTCGACGTCGGTTGAATCGTGACTGTCAGCTAACAGCAGGGAATAGCCACTTTGCTCAGCGGCGACAGTAATCTCCCGAGCAATCGCGGCAAAGAAGGGATTGGCCACATCTGGAACGATCGCACCAAACAATCCAGTGCGTTGCGAACGCAATGATTGTGCCACACGACTTGGACGGAACCCCAACCGCTTGGCCGCCTGCTGGACGGCGATTTCGGTTGTTTCGCTGATTCGACACTCATTGGCTTTTCCATTGAGCGCCCGTGATGCTGTCGAAACACTTACACCAGCAGCACTTGCAACCTCTTTGAGACTGACGGGATTGCTTTGGAATGAGTTCATAAATCCCAGCGTTGTGTAGATGATTACCAGCGACCAGAGCGATGCCTACTGCCAGCGAAATCGGCTTACCAGATCCGTCGCAAATGAGTTCTAAAATGCGCCCATAACACAATGCACAATCGGTTGTGCAGGCTAACGCATTAGGATTGCCGGAGTCAACCTTGCGGCCTGAAACAAGCCCATCGCGGAATTTAGTTCCCGATCCGCGGGACGCTTTGAAAAGGGGATGAAATGCTGCCGCGAAAACGCAAGAACGAATTGAGCAAAATAGGGACAAGTGGTCAAAACAGGCAAAACGGGCGGCAAAATGGGAATTCAAAACAAGGGCAAAATGGGGACAGGCACAACGCAAAATGGGGACAGGCACACAACGCAGAATGGGGACAGGCACAATTCAAGAATTCAAGGTTCAAAATGGGGACAGGCACGAATTGGCAGGAAGCGAATTGAATGCAAATCAGTCTTTAAGTCGATGCCTGTCCCCGTTGTTTCCCGTCCCCGTCTTTAAGTCGATGCCTGTCCCCGTCGTTCTTTGTTGTCGCCCGTCGTTGTCCCCGTCGTTCTTGTGAAGAAGTCACCAACGTGTAGACATGCTCCTCGATTGTCAGTAACCCGCTCGGACGGATCGCTGATTGAGCTCGATGGTTCATGGGCTCGCCTGCTTGTAGCTATAATGGTGCTTGCGAACGACTTGGGAGAATTCCTCCTCGCCGTGCACCGAGGACACTGTTCATGACCTTCAGAGATTCGATGCTCTTACGGATCGTCGTCACTGCTTGGTTTTACGGAATCGCCTCGGCTCTGTTAGCAGCAGACAGCCGTGACGTAGATTTCTTCAAATCTAAAGTTGAACCGCTACTGAATGCAAAGTGCCTTGCATGCCATTCGCACGACGCAGAACTTATGGAAGGAGGTCTTACGCTCGATTCCAAAAGTGGTTGGAAATCGGGTGGTCACCGCGGTCCTGCTATCGTGCCTGGGAAGCCGGATGAGAGCTTGGTGATATCGGCAGTCCGATACAACGCTCCCGACCTGCAGATGCCTCCGAAGGAAAAGCTATCCGACGCCGAGATTGCGATTCTGATTGAGTGGGTGCAACGTGGCGCGGCCGATCCGCGCGCGGTGGAGCCTGCTAAGTCGCCAGCGACCGACTGGTGGTCGCTGAAACAGTATGCTGCTCCCGATGTACCGGGCAGAGGTCACGCAATCGACGCATTCATTCGCCAGCGATTGGGCGAGCAGGGTCTCCAGCCATCGAAGCGGGCGGATCGCGTTACGTTAGCGAGGCGGTTATACGTTGACCTCCACGGTTTTTTGCCTACGCCGGAGGAAGTTGAGGCTTTTGTCCACGACGATGACCCTCACGCCTACGAAAACCTGGTCGACGAGTTGCTTTCATCGCCGCGTTACGGAGAACGTTGGGCACGACATTGGTTGGATGTGATTCACTTCGCAGACTCACACGGCTGTGAACACGATGTCAAGCGGCCCAGTGCGTGGAGATTCCGCGACTACGTAATCAACCGGTTAAATGCCGATGTGCCGTGGGATCGATTCATTCGCGAGCAACTCGCAGCCGACGTCTTCTTTCCGGATGAGCCCCAGTTGACGGCAGCGCTCGGTTTCATCGCGGCGGGACCGTTGGAGTTGAGCCGGGCCGGCACTGCTCCAGTGACGTTTGACTATCTCGATCGCGATGATATGGTGACGCAGACAATGGCTGCGTTTGTCAGCACGACGGCGAACTGCGCCCGCTGTCACACGCACAAGTTCGACCCTATCACGCAGGAAGATTACTACTCACTGCAAGCAGTGTTCGCCGGAGTTGGAAAGGGCGATATCGAATACGATGACTCGCTGGAAACGATGAAGCTCCGTCAAGAATGGGAAGGCGTGGTTGCCGCGGCTGCCGCGCGAGATGCAAACGTTCTGCTTCACGCAAAGTATGCCGAAATCGTCGACAACTGGGGTGCAGCCCATCAGACGCAACCCATTCAGTGGACCATCGTTGATCCTGCTGTTTTCATCGCCTCCAGCGGCGCGACGCTGACGAAGCAGGACGACGGATCCATCCTGGCCGGCGGTGAAGTTCCGGATCAGGAAGTTTACACGGTCACATCACCAATCGACCTCAAGCGGTTCACCGCTGTGCGATTGGAAGTGCTTTCGGATGAACAGCTTCCCGAGGGTGGTCCAGGGCGGGCGGCGAATGGGAATCTTCATTTATCCGAAGTCGACATTCAGTGGTTTCCCGTCGACGCCGCGGCGTCGACCAAGCTAAAGATTTGGCGAGCTTCCGCCGACTTCGACCAGGCGGGTTGGACCTCCGCCCAGGCGATCGACGGAGATCCTACCACCGGCTGGGCGATCTTTCCAAAGGTCAACGAGTCGCATCAGATTGTGTTTGAGTTCGAGGAGCCGGTAGATATCACCGCTGGCGGGAAGCTGGCTGTCAACCTCAGGCAGCACCATCCTCCAAAGCACGTGATCGGGCGTTTTCGACTTTCCGTTACCGATGCCGAAGAAGGAACCGCCAGTGTTTTGCCACGCGAGGTCATCGCTGCACTCGGAAAGCCAGCGGAACAACGAACGTCTTCAGAATCTCTCGCTATCGCGGCAATCGCCTTGGAAGGCTATGCGAAACTGCAGCTCTCCGCTTTGCCACCGAAGCTGGTTGTGTATGGAGCTTCCCCTTCCTGGTCGCACGCGAAGAAGTTGCCTGAGCCGCAATCACCCAAGGTCGTCAACTTGCTGCGCCGCGGCGACTTTGACAAACCAGTCCGCGAAGTTTTTCCTGGAGCGCTGTCGGTCATCGATATCTTGCCCGGACGCTTTGAGCTCGCAAATCCGAACCGGGAATCTACACGGCGGGCTGCACTCGCTGATTGGCTTGCCCACCCTGACAATCCGCTCACCTGGCGTAGTATTGTGAACCGGGTCTGGCATTACCACTTCGGCCGCGGGTTGAGCGACACTCCGAATGACTTCGGCAAGATGGGAAGCCAACCAACGCACACTGATTTGCTGGATTGGCTAGCGGTCTGGTTTCGCGACGAAGCGAAAGGCTCGTTGAAAGAACTTCACCGGTTGATCCTGACAAGCGAGACGTGGCGGCAGACCAGCCGCAGCGCATCGAACCAGATCGATCAGGATAACCGTTTTCTATGGCGAATGAATCGGCGACGGATGGACGCGGAAGTATTACGCGACTCCGTCCTGCGCATGTCCGGCCGGCTGGAGCTCACCATGGGTGGACCCGGCATTGAACAGTTCACCAAGTCCAAAGGACAGCAGGCGACTCCCACGCTCGACTACACCTCGTATGACTGGGGGTCGGCAGGCGCTAATCGTCGCAGCATCTATCGCGTGGTTTGGCGCGGCATCCCTGATCCGTTCATGGAGGCGATGGACTTTCCGGACCTCGGCTTGCTAGCCCCGAAACGCGGCTTCTCGGTGTCCGCATTGCAATCGCTGACGTTGTTCAACAACAACTTCATTCTGCATGGCAGTGACTGGCTGGCCCAGCGAGTCGCAGCGGATCACGAGGATCTGACCGCGCGAATCGATCGCGCCGTCGAAACCGCCTGGCAGCGACAGCCGTCGGAGTCTGAGCAGCTTCGCTTCGTTGCCTATGCCCACAAACACGGGTTGTCCGCGTTCTGCCGCGTCCTTCTCAACAGCAACGAATTCCTCTTTGTGGATTGAGTCCATGCAACGCAGATCCTTTCTACAACAGATCGGCGGCGGGTTCGGCTGGCTGGCGGCGGCCGATTTGTTGGCGCGAGACACCACGGTAAATCCGCGACCGCAGCTGAATGGCGGCCTGCATCATCGGGCGAAGGTGAAGCGGATCATCCAGTTGTTTATGACCGGCGGTGCGAGCCCGATGGATACCTTCGATTACAAACCCGTGTTGGAAAAAGTGCATGGTCAAAAGCTGGGCCCAAAGGAGAAGCCCGAAGGTTTCACGGCAATGCCGGGCGCTTTGATGAAAAGCCCGTTCAAGTTCCAGCAGCACGGCGAATCTGGCCGCTGGGTCAGCAGCGTCTTTCCAAACCAGGCGAAGTGGGTTGATGAAATGGCCTTCCTAATGGCCATGACAACCAAGACCAATGTCCACGGCCCCGCAACCTACATGATGAACTCCGGTTTTTTGTTGCCCGGCTTTCCCTGCCTCGGTGCCTGGACATCGTACGGCCTGGGAAACCTCACCGACAATCTGCCTACCTTTGTTGTCTTACCCGATGCGAAAGGACTGCCTTACAACCAGCGTGGTCCGTTTTCCGCTGGCTTTCTTCCCGCGGTGCATCAGGGAACGGTCATCGATGCTGGCCGAAAGAACGCAGTCCCAAATCTCCTTCCAAGCAAACGCTTCGCATTCGCCAGTCGCGACGCCGATCAGGAGGGTCTCGCGTTGCTCCGCCAAATGAATGAAAGCCACGCCGTCGGTCGCAAGGAAGACACCCGACTTGAATCGCGGATTCGCTCCTACGAGCTCGCAGCCAAGATGCAATTGTCCGCTCCCGAAGCGTTTAACTTATCGCAGGAAACCAGGGCCACACAGCAGGCTTACGGTATTCACGAGAAAGTCACGGAGGATTTCGGTAGACGCTGTTTGTTGGCACGTCGACTATGCGAACGTGGAACTCGCTTCGTCCAAGTCTGGAGCGGACCGCAAGGTGCGACTGGCAATTGGGACAATCATGGTAGTATCAGCGGAGAATTACCTCCGATTGCGAACAGTGTCGACAAGCCGATTGCGGCCTTGATCGAAGACTTAAAGACCAGCGGGCTACTGGAGGATACGTTGCTAATCTGGACGACAGAATTCGGCCGCACACCGTTCGCCCAGGGCGGGGACGGACGCGACCACAACGGAGGCACGTTTGTTACCTGGATGGCCGGCGCGGGGATCAAGGCCGGCTCGTCCTTCGGTAGAAGCGACGATTGGGGTTACAAAACTGCGGAAGGAGAAACTTTCTGCTACGACCTTCACGCCACCATTCTCCACCTACTCGGGATCGATCATGAACGTTTAACGTTCCGGCAAAACGGAATCGACCGTCGCCTCACCGACGTTCATGGACATGTGGTGCAAGATATCTTGGCGTAACGGGTGCCGAAATCAGCAGCGAGTGATTCATCGCACTCGTGTAGTTAACCGGCAACTTGGAGACACCCATTGGAGACAGGCACGAACGTGGCGAGGTTTTTTGCCTGGACTCGCCCCCTTTTTAAGACAGATCAAATACGCTGCATGGTCCCCCGAAATAAGGACACCAAAAAGGGGGCCGACGGGGTGAAACTGCTGGAGTCCGCCCGGGGAGGATAACCTTCACACGAAGGATGGAAATTGCTCTACTGTTTTTCACGAAGCTCTGGCATTTTCAACACCGATTCTGGTGTAAAGGTTTCTTTCGTGCAGTGACGCTGGTTTTTACCAACCACTAATCGAGTTGAACGCAGGCCCGATTTTTGTGTCATCGTGAAATTTTTGTGTCATCATGAAATCTTGGTTAACAAAGTAATTGGAAATCGTCTTGACGTTACGGTGAGCATTTCAGCGGAGCGTTTGCGTTGCAATCCACGTTGTTTTCGATCGTTGAATAAACACTGCCGCCAATACCCTACGCTGACAAAAAATCACCTCACGCTGATCCGGACGATTTTTTGGACGCTACCGCGGTTGCGTCTGCTCCATCATCAGATTCAGTGACTCCCCCCATTCTTTGCACTAAGCTGAGTAAGAGCTTTTGGGTTGTTAAAGCGGCTGTGTTCTGGAGGAGGCAGATCAGCACCACATCGTCCACCGTAATATGCCCCCTTCGAACATCATCCGACGGAGAGAACACAGGGCGTTCCTGTTAACCGACCTGAGTTTTGACCGTGCCTTGGAATACACCGAAGCGTCACCGTTAACCCGGCCAGGCGAAGTCTTGGGGGAACTTGGTTGCTTACCGCCTGAGTGAATCTTCGACAGCACCATGTTGGATGCACGATCCGATCAATACGGTTTGGGCGATACTCTGTATGCACTGCTGACGGGTGATCCACCATTTAAAGCAAATAACGTTGCCGATTTGGTTTTAAGAATGCAAAACGAAACCCCAAAATCTCCATCGCAGGTACGAAGTGTCGTCGATGAAAGATTCTGCGACGCCGTGATGAAGATGATCAGCCAAACATCTGACGACCGATACTGGTCGGCGTCGGTCTTGTTAAAAGATCTCATTCGTGTGGGAGAGCTGGCAGGACTTGAGGCGGATGACGCGTCCCATTGGATCGGGTGAATTAGCAGAGTTTAAGTATCACGGATCGATCAAAGTGCTCGCGAATTCTTGAAGCGATTTGGAGCAGCATTGCTCAAGGCTGTAGGATCGTTCAAGCTGGCTCCTGGTGATGCGGTGACCCACAGGATTGTTTGCTCCAAAACTCAAAAGCTTGCGTTCAGAAATGTTGTCGGCGATGCCTTACCAACCCGAAGGCAGGCTCAACCGCGGTGAGTCCGCATCGCCAGGTGTTCCACGGACCATCCGGGATACAACACCATCCCGAAATCCGCATTCACCAAGCACTTTGAAGTCACTGGTTTGCCGCATGCTACCTCACTGCTCTCGCAGCAGACCAGTTAAGCATCTCGAGGGGAACAACCCAAACACCCAAAAGAGCCCTGCCACCTTTTTCTCTTGTTTGAAGCGATTCCCAGATCCAGGGTGCTGATCGAGCGTTGGTAATCGACCTGCAACACGATTGGACCGCACTGCGCACTGCGCACTGCGCACTGGGCAATCGGCCTCCGGCACCGGAGAAGATCAATCGCACGAGCCCGCTTCCACCAGGATCCAGCAGTCTTGTGCAACTGGAGAATGCTCGATGAATTCCCTAAGTTAGAAGCGGGGAACGTTCCTAGTGCAGGTGAGTGACAACGCTTATGAAAACAATTGTGACGAGTTGGATGTTCATTGCATGCGTCTTGGTGACGCTAGAACTCCTGGCGGAAGAAACGGAGGTCGATCTCTTAATCGTTGGCGGGACCGAATCCGGCTGCGCTGCCGCGGTTCAAGCAGCTCGCATGGGGATCAGTAGGATTGCGCTGGTCAATGACATTGAATGGCTCGGCGGCCAATTCAGCTCTGAAGGCCTTGGCGCGATCGACGAAAACCGCAGCCATGGTTATGAGGGTACGGTCCCGATTCCACGTTCGGGGATTTTCCGGGACGTCATCGATGCGATCGAGTCGAAAAACGCTGAGCTATACGGAGGCGTAAGGCGTCCGGGCAACACCCGCGTCATCACTACCGCGCGTCCAGTTGTCTCGGAAAAGGTCTTTCGTGAGCTGATCGCTCCATTCGAAAAGAGTGGACAGATCTTACGCCGGTCCCATTACCATGTTGATTCCGTACTCGTGGAGAATGATCGCGTTGTGGGAGTCGAGTTCCGCCCCGACGATCCATCACGCGAACCGCTCACGGTGAAGGCGCAGCTCACGATCGACGCCAGTGATTGGGGAGATGTCATCAAAGGCTCGGGCGCAAAATGGGAAGCGGGCCAGGATCCAAAATCACGTTACAACGAACCCAGCGCATCTGCCTCCGGTGAACCCGCAACCGATCTGAACCCGATCACCTGGTGCATGATTCTCGAGCAACAGGCAGAGCCTAATCTGTTTCCGAAACCCGATGGCTATGACCCCACCTACTTCAGTGGCAATTGGGGTTGGATCAAAGAAGACTTTGCTTATACCACCAGACGATTGGTGGATGGCCGGGGAGCCGAAGAAATCGATCATCCGGATATTCTGCTGATCAATAATCCCAACATCGATTACCCGTTGGACGTCTGGCCGAAGTCAGTGGCCGACGCGTTGGAGGCGACAGAGCATGGAGCCTCAAAAAAGAACGTCGTGGCAATGACGCGTGAGCAACGCGAAATCGTGTTCGCTGACGCCCGCAAGCATACACTGAAATACTACTATCATCTGCAGCAGAACTTCCCCAAGTTTCGCTACATGACCTTGAGCCGCGAATTTGGGTCAAGTGACCATCTCCCGCCAAAACCCTACATTCGCGAAAGCCTTCGCTTGGTCGCCAGACATGTTCTTAAAGAACAGGAAGTCGTCGGCTTCGAGGCCCGTTCCAATTATGCGACGGTCATGTTCCCAGACGCGGTATTCTGCTGGCAGTTTGAACTCGACTTTCATCCCACCCGCCGAAAGTGGACGACCAACAAAGGCGACACGGGCCCCTGGGAAGCCGATTTTCGTGGCAATCGCAGGTTCGGCCGGGGAGGAACCGGGCGGGCCGTTTTTCCCCTGCGGGCCTTGCTCCCGGAATCGACGAAAGGGCTGATCGCCGCGCAAAAAAACCTCGGTTACACCAGCATCGTCAGTTCGTCATGCCGGCTGCACGACCAGTCGATCCATGCAGGCCAAGCCGCCGGAGCCATCGCGGCTGTCAGTCTCAAGGAGGGTGAGGAGCCTGGCGAATCCGCTCACTTGCCCGCCATCTGGTCGGCGTTGCTCGATTCAAAACATGGAGCGCCGATGGCCGTTTGGCCTTTCTACGATGTCGATCCATTCGATCCAGATTTTGCGATGTTCCAGCAATTGGCGCTCCGGCGGGTCTTGGGATTAACCGCCTCCGATACCGCGTTTCGCCCCGATCTACCGGCTGCCAAAGAGTGGGTAACCCAGGTTGTTTCGACCATCAAGGAACGAGGCTACAAGTTTTCAAAGACTATCACGCTTCCGATCACCCGTCGCGAATTGGGCCGACAAGTTTGGGCTGAACTACAAGGACAACCGGTTCCGGCTTCACACTTCAAGCAACCCATCACTTGGCAAGCCGATCCAGAGCGGGATGGATTACCCGACCGTAACTTGTCGGTCTACGAACGAGCATTCAACTTCACCGGTGATGACTCGCCAAATCGGAAAGGGTGGACAAAAGACTCGGGGAAACCGTTTCAAGAGGAACATGGCTTTGGATGGCGCGAAAACATCTCTGACAATACTCGCTACCGAAAGAATGGCGGAGATTCGCTGAAATCCGGATTCGTCTTTACCAGGAAGCAACACACCTGGGAGTGCGAGATTGAAAACGGCTCATGGACTGTGACCGTCTGCCTGGGTGATGCAGCGTATCCTCAACCTGGTCAATACCTTGCGATGGAGGGTGTCACTCTCGCAGAGAATATTGACACACAAGCCGGGGGTTTTCGCGAACTGTCAGCAACAACCGTGATAAAGGATGGCGTCCTCACCGTCACGATTGGCACTCCAGAAGGTGGGAGTAATACCTGTATCAATTGGTTGGTTGTTGAACGTGCAGAAAGGTAAAGTAACAAACACCTTCATAAAACGGATCTTCGCCTTCCTCGACATTCCGTCATCTCGATGCGTGGGACGAGTTGCGGTGATGTTTGCACGCGGCTGGCAAGATCGCGGCTGCGGAGGCGGGCATCGTTATGTGTTTGTCGCTGACGCCCGAGGGGAAGCCCGCGATGGGACACCGACAGGCTTCAAACGAAAAGAGGATTGCTGTGCAAGCTGTTGATCCATTAAAAATCAGAACATAGTCGGATCTCGTCGGTGTCTTCGAGGGACGACCACCGAAGCGCTGCGTCAGCGGAACACTCGCGGCACAATCATCGTGGCATTGACCATCCAACTACTTACCCATGGCCGCGGAACGCACTCCCTAAAAAATGACGCGTGTCTTTATCAGTGTCCTTGATAAGGCCCACGTCAACGCGTGCATTGAAGCGAGGCGAATTTTTGCCGGTCACTACGGAGCATTCGTAACCCTCCGCAACCATTCACAATCCATGACCATTCGATGAAATCGCCGCAGACTTTGATCACCATTTTCTGCTTCGTGCGTTGGACGCGACATTGACCTGAAGTGAAACCTCTCATCCCGTCACCACGCGATCCCTGTCTGGCAAAGCTGACCAACAGACATCGCCCCCTGCTGACACATTTGAAACGAAAAACGCGACGACCATTAAATTCATCAGGCGACTCGTAGACCGTTTTGGGAAAGACACCATGAAGGTCTCAGGGTAGCCTAATACGCAATTCATCAGGCCAGTCTAATGAGTCAACATCACCTAACATCAGCCATTGGTTGGGCCGCTGCACTCGATTGGCAAATTGCTTGGCGGCAGAACCAACGCATCACCAGGTGCACATTTGCGAATATGACGGCACGGCTAGTAGAGTAATGGTTGCTTGGCCGCAGAGACGGAGGGCACCACGGTCATTTTCGTCGAACGGGCGGACTTCCCGCCAACGTTCTTTGACATTGCCCAGCTCCAAACTCGGTAAAACGTATCCACGGACAAAACTACCTGCCACAATTCCCGGGAAAATCCGGACCTTCAAGGCATTGGCTTCACCTCCAAGTACAGGGGTAATTGACAGATAAGAACGAAGGCGTGGATCTATACGGACGAAGGAAAGTTGAATAGGGTGCACGAGTTGGGCCGCCGAGAAAACCGACCAGAAAAACGAGACAAACATTCGGACGTCCGGAACGAACTGAAGAGAATCTTTGCTTCAATCAATGGAGTCGCAGCAGAGAGAAACTTGCAGTGAGAGAGGCGTTTCTATCTGGAACCACTACGAAAAACAACGGAGCCGTATTAATGATGCCATGCTGGAGACGTCGATTTCTTGTGCTGCAATCGATTCTGATTGCGAGTACGTTGCTTTCGACATCGCATTTGAATGCCATCACGATTTCTTGCCCGAGCAATGCGTCGACTACCGAAAAGCAGGCTGCAAAAGAAGTACGGAGGTATATTTTCCTCCGCACTGGCACTGCGCCTGAAATACGAATGGCGGATAAGTACGCTGACTTGCCTTCCGGCGATGTGATTGTCGTTGGCGCGAACGATCGCCCGATCGTAACCGAACTGAAGTCTGAATACGGGAAAGTCGATGCCCCTCATGCGAACCATCGGATGGGCTACATCATCAAGTCGATAAGCAAAGACGATAGAAACATCCTGATAATTACCGGTGCAGATACTTACACAACGCTTACGGCTGCCTATCGTTTTGCGGAGCTTCTCGGCTGCTATTTCAACTTGGCGGGTGATGCCATTCCGGATAAGAAGCTTACCTACCCACTGAACATCAGCGGCTACGATGAGAAAGCACAACCTTGGTTTGAATTACGTGGTTGTATTCCTTTCCACGATTTCACAGCCGGACCTGACTGCTGGAATACAGCTGACTACGTCTCGTTCATTACTCAGCAGTCCAAAATGGGCCTGAATTTCTTTGGGCTCCATTACTACAACAAGAGTGGTTTCCCCGGTTCACAAGAAGGTCCTGAGCCCCATCTCTGGATTGGGCACAAGAATGACGTAAACCCGGACGGCACCGTAAAGCCAGAAGGTGCCTACAAGTCTTACTGGGCAAGCTCGTTTCGTCATGGTCATGAACCAGGCCCTATTTGGGGCGCCTCTCCAATTAGCATGTCGCAGTTTACCAATGGAACGAACAAGCTCTTTGCGCATGACTACTTTGCGTCAGAAGCCATCGGTTCAAAAGAACCCACGACGCCTGAAGAGATGGCCGCGAATTTCAACAACGTCGGGAGACTATTGAATGCGGCATTCACACATGCCAAGCAACTGGGGGTCAAGACCGCCCTGGGCACTGAAACTCCAATGGGCGCAACCGGTAGCATCGGCGCTAAACGTGCTCAGCGCAATGCCCGGAACCTGCTGAACCTCGTGAACAAGATCAAGGAAGGTGAAGAGTGGGAGGGAAATGAGGATGACCTGTTCCTCACTGTATTCTCCTGCCCACCTGAGGTACGGACCAGGATGCGAAACGTCTACGGTTACGAAGTGCCAACTGAAAGAGGCGCGGCAAATGAGGCCTTCTCGAAAGCACTTTATGAAGGCGTGTTCACCAAGATCATGAGGACTCATCCCTTGGATTATTTTTGGCTCTGGACCTACGAGTGCTTTACCTACAACGGAGGGCGTCCATCAAGAGATCAGCTCGAAGCCATCGCCGAAGATTACCGGTACTGCAGTGAGACGATGAAGTCTATGAACGCACCGTTCAAGATGGCTACCTTTGGCTGGGTGCTGGGAAGCAATGGAGCACCTTATAACAATGGCGCCATTGACTTTCACGACGACTTACCCATTGATGTTCCATTCGGCAGCTTGGCGGACCATACGGGCGGTGCTAAGGCGGTAATCGATGCCGGGCGACACGCATGGTCGTCGTGTTGGTATGAAGAAGACAATATGCTCATCCAACCACAAGGGCGAGTTGCTGGCATCGTCAACGAGTTTGGGCACTCACTGAAGACCGGCGGTACGCAGGCATTCCTAGCCAAGCACTGGACCATCAACACTGCGGCCCATATGTCGGCAGCACACGCCCATTTGACATGGGACAACAAGGTTTCTGTATCCGAGCCAATGCCGACGATAGCTGATGGAGCCCGGAAGTTCCCGACCTTCGACACGTTCTCTGATGATCCCCTCAATGAAAATCCAGCCGAAGTCCAAGACTGGATTAAAGGGTTCTTCCATCATTGGGCCAAAGCCAATTTTGGCCCCGAAAGAGCCGTTGAGATAGGGAAACTTTTCGCATCAGCTCACCAACTGGGAGAAGCACAGCGCATCGCCAAAGGCGTGAAAGGAGCTTTCCCCCGGGTTTCACAAAGTCTTCCCAGTGCCCTTATCGAGTTTTGGGAAGAAGACGGCGATCCGACAGCCATGACAGATCGAAACTTCGTTGATGCCATACATCTCTATACGGAGTTCTGCAAATACAAGGACGACATCGTCGGAACGGGAAATCGGGATCGATACATGTACTACTGGCATTGGTTCCAGGGTCAGATCGAGTTGGGCAAACTGGCTATACTCCGGATGAAATTCGTGGAAATGGAAGACTCCGAAGATCAGGCAGAAAAAGGTGCTTTAACTGATGAAATCATGAATACCTGGGGCAAGATCATCAGCCATGAAGTGCAACGCATCCGCAATGAGTCGGAGCTGAGCATTATTGCCCAACTACAACAATCGACCTGGGATGCTGTCTTCCGCGGAGAACTAGGAATTGCTGAAATGCCCTCCGGGTACAAAGGCTCAAATGCCGTAAGAGCCATGCCGGAAATCACTCAGATTTATACCAAGGAAGACTTCGAGCAGAAGGTGGTTTTTATTGGCAATGGGGCCATCACCGAACCCACGATGCACTATCGAAAGCTGGGATCGAGCGACTCTTTCGCTACGGTAGAACTCGTTACCGTCGGCAACCATGTATTGAAGGCAAAGCTGCGGAATCCCGGCCATGACTTTGAGTACTACATCACAGGTAAGGTTGGTGGTGAATCCGTCACGTATCCCGCAGCAGGTGGTCCGGCCCCGGACAATATCAACCAGACCGTCATTACAGTTGAAAGAATCGACTTTGGCGAACCAAAACCTGCTGAACGGGTGCGAATGACACCAGAAATCGTTGCGGAGATGAACGACTACCTAAAAAAGTTTTACTTGGCGTGGCTCGATCAGCCGCTGGAATGGCTCGATGATAAATCGCCGAGAGAAGCCTGCAGGACCAAACGTGGAAAGGCGAGAGTTGGCACCCTGATCCGTGGCATGGGATCACCCACCACCTATGGTGTCGAAGTGCCGCGGCAGGCCATGCTGCGCGAACTTGGCCTGCCACCACTGACAGAACCAGCCGCTGCCGAATGATTTAAACGCTGTGTAAAGAGACTGAATTTGCCAGTCCACCGAACGGTAGAAAATGCGGCTGCATCTTTTGCATTCAGAGAATCCGCAACAAGTGACAGAATAGCATTGACGTCATTTATTTAGATTCATGGTTTCTGCTGTGACCAAGCAGCGAGAAGACCTTACCCCTTTGGCAGACTACACGGCACGGAAGTAGATAAACGCATCAGGAAACAATCGAAAATATCCTGAGTGGCGGTTTTGATGCGTATGACGCCGTCATACGTCAATAACGGCGAACGCTGCTTGGATATGCCGAACTTCGGTTGGCCGACGTTGATGCTGCTTAGGAAGTTGTTCAACTGACCTTCATTCGAGCCCACGAACAACTGGCCGATTATCAGCCGGAACACGATTCTGGAGTCTGTCTGTGCGTGATCTGCAAACGCTTCATATGGACGGGACGGACCTTGCCCCCTTATCCGAGTCCACCCGTGGAGTTAGTTTTCGACGTGTTGGACGCTTTTTAAGGGAGAGTCAATCAGGCCAAGAAAACACGATCGAGCTGAGGAGATCATTCACAAGCTTCGAGGTGCCGAAGCTTGCGAAGGGCCCGCCGTCCCCAAGGGTGTTTTTGCAGCAGGATTTACTCTTGCAGTCAATGCTTACAGCAAATTGGCAACTACCTCCATTTGTGGATTTTGTTCCCGAGTCAAAGGCATTGCTAAAGAGACGATACGACTTTCCCACAGAATCGTACTGGTCGCGGGAATCTACGGCAGCTTCCGTTGCCGTTGAACAAGACTGGGCAGGCAGGAATGCGATCCTTGTTGGTCGCAAAAGCGTCATCTAATACCATTTGAAAACGTCCCACGAACGAATATTGAATCGATTAGAATTCCAACACCCAGAGTACGACAATCCTTCAAGTGGAAGAACCAATGTCCAGTGGCAAGTATCAAAATGATGACGGCGAGGCTGAGCAGCCTGCCGGCATGATCGACAGGTTTCTGAATTTCATTGAAGTAGCCGGGAACAAACTACCAGATCCGGCCATCCTATTCCTGCTTCTGATGCTGTTGGTCTGGTTTTTGTCGTGGCCACTGTCACTGCTCCAGTTTGATGCGCTCCATCCAGTGACGCAGGAGTCGATTGCGGTTGTCAATCAAGTCAATGGTGAAGGAATTGCCCTTTTGCTGACTTCGATGGTCGACACCTTTGTCAACTTTGCGCCTTTGGGTGTTGTTCTTGTCTCTTTGCTGGGGATTGGTGTTGCTGAGCATACGGGTTTGATTGGGGCGGTCATCAAGACGATCCTGAGTGTCGTGCCTCGGTTTCTATTGACCCCCGCAGTCATCCTCGTGGGCATTGGTTCTCATTACGCGGTGGATGCCGGTTACGTGCTGGTTATCCCGATCGGTGGTGTGGTGTTTTACGCGGCAGGCCGACATCCACTGGCGGGTATTGCAGCAGCATTCGCAGGGGTATCCGGCGGTTTTTCGGCGAATTTCTGGGTTCCGAGCGGGTTGGATCCTCTACTACAAGGATTCACGCTTGCAGCCGCTCAGCTTTATGACCCCAATGCTCAAGTCAGTATTGTCAACAATAATGTTTTCACCGCAGCATCCACTCTATTGATCGTAGGTGCAGGCTGGTTCATCACCGATCGAATCATTGAGCCAAGGGTCCGGTCAATGACAGTGGATGGTGATCCGGAACAGATGCCCAAATTCGATGACGTAACGCCAGCAGAGCGGCGAGGAATGATCGCCGCCCTGATAACCGTGGCACTGGGAATCGTGATCATGATTTGGTGGGGCTGGAGCCAGGATTCCGCGCTCCGATACGAGGGGAGCCTGCTCAATTTCAGAGCGCCGTTGATGCAATCCATTGTCCCCTTAATCTTCCTATTTGCCATCGTCCCAGCAATCGTTCACGGTTACGTGGCTGGAACTGTCAAGTCGCATAAGGATGTGGTCAAAGGAATGTCCACGGCCATGGAGTCGATGGCGTACTACCTGGTTTTGGCATTCTTTTGTTCCTTGTTCATCTGGATGTTCAGTCAGACAAACATTGGACTGCTTTTAGCAATCGAAGGCGCGGGTTTTTTGAAGGCGATGAATTTACCAGGGGGTTTGACGATCTTTGGGATTGTCATCTTGGTTGGATTTGTAAATTTACTGGTTGGATCCGCGTCAGCGAAATGGGCGCTGATTTCAGCAGTATTTGTTCCCATGTTAATGGACCTCGGAATCTCACCCGACCTGACACAGGCTGCTTATCGAGTCGGTGATTCATCGACCAATATCATTACTCCTTTGATGCCGTTTTTCCCACTGGTCGTCGTTTTTTGCCAACGGTATGTCCGCGACACCGGCATTGGCACGCTTGTTTCCTTGATGCTGCCGTACAGCCTTACCTTTCTTGTGCTGTGGTCGACGCTGTTGGTTGTGTTTTGGACGCTGGGGCTTCCTCTGGGAACCGATTCTAGTTACGCATACCCTGCGGGTGGCTGAGTCCAGATGGCCTTGCCCCTCAATCGAGTCCACACGTGGAAGCAGTTTTCGGCGTGTTGGGCGTTTTGAAAGGAAATTCCAGCATCATGGATCTCAATCACGCATCGCTCCGTGGGGCAAACGGCAAAAAGCAAACGTCCGTGAAGAGAACATGCGACTCCCTTTGAGTGCGGCACCCCACCGTGTACGGCACATAACTCACCACCTCCAAAGCCCAATTCACAAAAGTCTACGACACACACGCAACACTGGAAGATGCCTTTGTCTTTGCGATCATTGCCAGGCAAGTTCATTTTGATTCGTCGATGAAGTCTATGCTGATATCCTACTTCTCGCCTTCTGTTTTTCGTTGCCGTTGTTTTTTTCGCTTCTGGTTGCTTTGAATTAGTTGCTCCATTGCTTCGGCGCGCGTTTGTGCCAGCGGTTTCCCATCGAGGTAAAAGTCGAAGTATTTCTTTGCTGCTGTTGACAGGTTTGCCACGTCAAGACCGGGCGGTTTGAGTTCCTTGGCCCAGTCAGCAAGCTTCGACCTCAGTTGTGACGCTATTTCGGGATGTTGCTTCAGAAGACTGTTCTTCTCTTCAATGTCGGATTCGAGATCGTAGAGGTACTCGCGATCACCACCTTTCAGGAACTTCCATTTCCCTTCGCGAATCGCTGATTGCCCGCCCCAACGCCATGTCAGGAATTCATGAGGAGCCGCCCCGTTCTCTCCACTCAAAAATGGAATCAGGTTCACACCATCGAAATCCTCGGGTTGTGATTCAATACCTGCAAGCTCCGCAGCGGTCGCCGCAACGTCCAACGCACTGACCGGATGGTTGTACAACTGCCCGGCAGGAATCTTTCCCGGCCAGGACACAACGAATGGAACATGCATCCCCCCCTCGGCCAGCATGCCCTTCTCGCCGTTGAGCGGATCGTTAAGTGAACCATCCCAGCCAGGGCCGCCGCCGGGTGCGTCAAGCTTGTGAATTTTCAGCGGAGCTCCATTGTCACCAATATAGAAAACCAGCGTCTTTTCAGTCAGCTGATGCTTCGCCAACGTCTGCGTGATGAGCCCGACACCATCGTCAACAGCGGATAACATCGCCAACGCCTTCCGGCGTCGCTCGGGCATCTTCCCTGGAAATCGATCGAGATACTTCTTCGGGGCGTCGAGTGGCACATGAGGCGCTCGGTATGCGATATACAGAAACAAAGGTTGATCTTTGTAACGCTCAATGATCGAGGAAGCCGCTTTACTGCATCCATCAATGTGGTACCTCGTTGGCTTGACCGTCTGCATCTTCTGATCCCTGCCATCCAGCGTGATGTTCGCCGCAAAATTGCCTCCGCTGTTCTGCGCATAAACGTATCTGAAACCGTGGTTGGTGATCTTCGGCGTTGGCCCCAGATGCCATTTGCCAAACTGCGCTGTGACGTAGCCGGCATTTTGCAGACGTTCGGCGATCGTCTGTTCTTCGTTGAAGCCATCCAGTGAATTGCCATTGGTTTCTACGCCGAATCGCGACTGAAACTTTCCAACCAGCAATCCGGCACGCGACGGCACGCATTGCGGGGCGGTGCTGTAGCCGTTTCGCGCCAGCACGCCGCTCTTGGCGAGAGCATCAACATTCGGCGTCCTGATGTCACCAACTACACCCTGGCAAGACAGATCGGCGTGACCGTGGTCGTCTGTGTAGAAGACGATGATATTGGGACGATCATCCGCCGTGCCGACGCTCGTCACGAGCAGCAAGATCAATATCGAGATGGGTTGAGTGAAGTGCCACATTGCTTGATGCCTGAGTTGATGACTTTCACCGGTAGATCCGGCCAGAAGTTCAATCGTGCGCATGCGATTTAGAATTTCCATCGATAAACCTCATTGCCATCCGCATCGATCAGCTGGATTTGAGAGATCGTAATTTCCCCGGGCGCGTTTGAAGGATCGATACGCACAGCGACGACAGGATTCTTTGCGGACCAGGAAACGCTGTACTCGTGTGGTTTACCGTCATGCTGAACGTTGAAGCCACGACTGCGGTCACGAAAGAATGTCGGGGTCACGCCTTTCTCCTGCCAGAAAACCTGCCCGGGACCTTTGGCATTGGACGCCATGGTCACCTTCAACACGAGTTCTTTCTCAGTCAATTCAGTCGGAAGTTTGAAGCTCAAGTGCGGATCTCGACCGCTGCTGGTGACGATCAACGAAGCGTCCTTCAATGCGAGCCTACACGTGCCACCCGCCTGCCATCCGGCGACCGATTTGAATTTACGCTGTGGGTTTTTCGATCCTGGAGCATTCGGTCTGCGTGTCGATTTAGGGCTTGCTTTCCCGATCATCTCGGGGGCGTATTGAGTCGGATCGAATCGCGGATTCGGCAACGGAACAACCGCACTCGTTTCCGCCAGAAACTGAGTGATCAACGTGTCCAGTTCCTCCACTCGAGTGGAATTTTTAGCGGCGAGGTTCGTACGTTCGCCAATGTCGCTTTTCAGATTAAAGAGTCTGTAGCTGTGCCTGCCGGGCGATTCGCCATGGAAGACGCGAATCAGTTTCCAGTCTCCGGCGTGAACACTTACTGAAGGCGGCAGCCAGTCCGGTACGCGAGTTTGGTGGGGGAAGTACGTGAAGATGCCTGTCCGCTGCAGCCTTCCGCCCTGAAGAGCCGGAACGATGCTGATGCCATCGAATGATTGCTGAGTCTCTACGTCGAGAAGATCCAACAGCGTCGGATAGTAATCACAGCTCTGAATGATTTCATCGCTGCGACTACCAGCCTGAACATGTTCGGGATAGACGACGATCGCCGGACCACGAACACCGCCTTCCCACATCGTGGCTTTTCCTCCGCGTAACGGCGCGTTACTGGTGGGTGTTGTCCCGTCGACCTCGTTATACATGTTTCCGCCGTTGTCGGACGCGAACACGATGATTGTTTCATCGGAAAGCTTGAGTCGATCAAGTGCGTCAAGCAGCGTGCCGACTGCGTCGTCCATACTCTCAATCATGGCGGCGTATGTTGGGCTCCGCTGCGAGTTCCTCTGATCGACCTGCTTGCGGTACTTGTCGATTAAAGTTCGCTTCGCATCGAACGGTGCGTGAACACTGAACATCCAGTAATTCAAGAAGAATGGTTCATCGCGATGTTTTTCCATAAACGCAATCGCTTCCTTTGCCATCCGATCTTCAATGTGTTCATCGGGAAGGTCAGGATCGTGATCAAAGTCTTTGAACTTCCACGGCGCGATGTAACTTCCTGCGGGGCCGGGCCCGGGGTGATGCGGCACGTCGACATCAAATCCATGCTGTAAAGGAGAATACGATTCCGCGCCGAGGTGCCATTTGCCGAAATGGCCGGTTGCATAGCCATTGTCTTTCAAGGTTTCCGCCAGTGTGTAGTACTTTGTATCGAGCCTTGACACCGATGTAAGAACGGTTGCTTTGGTGTCCGGCGGACCGCTCGTTTTGGGCGTCGCTTGCAAGATGACCGCTGGCAGATGACAACTTGGCGAAGTAATACCATGCCGCGCAGGACTCAGCCCGGTCAGCACGCTGGCCCGCGTTGGTGAACAGAGCGGACTGGCTGAATACGCTCGTGTGAACGTCATCCCCCGCGCCGCGAGACGTTCGATATTCGGCGTTTGATAAAATCGCGTCGTACCGAAAAGTGTTGTGTCACTCCAACCAAGATCGTCGGCAAGTATCAGCACGACATTTGATTTGCGAGCAGGTTCGGCCCGAATCGCGATGTCCGCCGAGAACGAAATCGCAAAGAAAACGAAAACGATTAGTGAGATTGATGTTCGTCGTGTGTTCATAGACTTTCGTCGCTTCGACCAGCGTCTGAGATGGATCGCCTGGCGACTGGCGATAACAACTCGGAAACGTCGCGTTTCCGAGGATTGCGTTTGAATTCCCAATGATCGCCGCCACTGCATCTAGGTTCTTCCTATTCATTGGATTGCCGCAGCGTTAATGGAACAGCTTGGCTTCGCTGATCCTCGAACTATTGATGAGGATATAAAGCCGCGTAAATCCACGCAACGAGTTTACAGGACTTCCAGATTGCGGAGTGCTTTATCCAAGGTTGTGAATTTTTGCTGGCACTACTTGAGTTACTTGCGAGCAGATGACCATTTTATTTTGTGAACAAAATGCCAATCGCTACGCGTTCTTTTAAAAACCTTCATTACCCCGGACATCGCCGACTGGAATCCCCGCAATGCGAAGCTTTACGGAATCCAACCTATCAAGGGCGATACCATGCAGCGAGTAACACTCAAAAGCAACGGTCCATTCGGCGGTATCCTGGGAAAACCAAGCGTCATGATGGCGACCGCAAACAGAGTTGACACACAACCCGTGCTGCGGGGCGTCTGGTTGCTTGAAAACGTTTTTGGTGAAAGCTCCCTGCCACCACCACCGAACTGTCCAGCCGTCGAACCAGACACCTCTGGTGCGACATCAATCCGCGAACTGCCCTCCCGTTATAACGCAGAACGGGGACGCGCAGAACGGGGAGACGGGACGCAGAACGGGTGACGCAGCACGCAGAACGGGGACAGGCATTGAAGGCGGGCGGGCGCGGCGCAGAACGGGGACAGCGCGCAGAACGGGGACACGCAGAACGGGGACAGGCATGGCGCAGAACGGGGACAGGCATTGAATGCTTGACAGATCTTTGTAGGGCGT